>DASTTB010000014.1:0-220058 GCA_035760365.1 Pyrinomonadaceae bacterium | reverse complement strand
ACTAAGACTGAGATTGCAGCTTAGCGGAAATAAGGATGGACAAACTGATAACGAAAGCGTAAAAACCACTCGTCCCGGCCACGCCTCTATGGCCGGTTTTCAAGTGACCACACATGGCCGCTTTTCAAGTGACCGCCGAGGCAAACGTTTGATCTCGATGCAAACGTGAGGCCAGTTCTGCCTGAGTGAAGCCTGCCTTAGTCCTTGTCTCGCGCAAGAGAGCAAGAAGTCTCTTTCGCTGGGCCAAGTAGGTAGTCTTCTTCACAGAGCCTTTATAAGGGCGTCGAGACTCATATGCGAAAATCGCATGTACTAATTTGTGAGGTCACGCTATGTCTATATTTTCTCACCGCAAGAGACTGTTCCTGAGTCCGATTTCGACGGGCCACACCTCGTACATTCTTACCGAAGCAGAATCAAGCCGAGACGGAGAATATAAGTGGGGCCACTACATGTTGACTCTCGCTGACTGTCGCCGGCGCATCCAACTCGAGTTCTTTCTTGGCACACTCCGCGCAAGACGTGCGAGTTTGGCGAAAATTGATCTGCTGATTAAGCAGTTAGAACAATTTCGGACGGTCCTTCGGACGGAAGCGGGCCTGATCGAACAATACGAAGCAAAGCAGAGATCGAAAACTCGAAAGACGGAACGGAAGGAAGGAGCCGAGAAATGACGCTTATAGACGAACCCAACCAGGAAGAACGCATCGCCAAACTACGTGCTGAATTGGAAAAACTTGGCGGCACCGCGATGCAACTCATCGAGATGCCAGCCGACTTTGAAGAAGAATTCCTCCGGCAAGTGCTCGAATACGAAACCAGGGAACCGATCAGCCTCTTTTGTCTATTGGAGAATTCAGGGTTATCGATTCCAGCACCTGACGCAGTCGACAACGATGCACTGAGCATCAAGTTGAACGAGATCGTCGAGCGAATGGCGTCTATGGGCGTGTACCTGCTGCACACGAATCATCTTTCCGATCGTGAACTCTACGCCTATCTTTACCGCGACGGGTTGCGTGAAGAGGCGGTGCTGTTTCCGGAGAACCCAAGCTACGCTTACATAATCGACCTGACCGGAAGCGGCAGTGATGAAGACAACGAGCTCTATCTCAAGTGCTACGCTGACGAAGAGCACCGTCGGCGGTGGGCGCAAGACTGGCCCGACGATCCAATACCGGAACACGAAGATCCGCTGTTCGATCGTGATCGCTTCCTGCCACAGTCCCCGTTAGGGTAAGTACTGGGACAGGCACACGAGTCGCGTTCCTTCGTCGATCTGTTTCCTCGAAGTATCCTGAGCCGCTTTACCGGCATAGGACTAAGCAGTCACATTGCCGCCCTGACACTGCTCCGGTTTCACACGGATGGAGTATTAATCCCGCCAGTTGTAACGCGCCCGACAGGATTATGTTGGGCTGTAATCTTCTGTTTCCCACAAAAAAGACCAAGAGTGACTCACCGGGTAAGTAGTTCACTCGTTACCAAAGATTGAATTCTATAGTTCCTGCCTCCATTACTGGTGTGCGCGGATAAAGGCTAGTTCAGGGGAGGCGAAGACTCAGTCCTTACCTCTCGAGCTACTTTGCAACGACATCCACCGACCATATAATGAGGAACGAATGTGAGGCGTTCTCCTGTCCTCGATCGCCGGCCTCGAATCTTCTGCCTGGCGATGATTTTGAACCCTAGTTTTTCGCTTGGAGGCCACGAACTCTTGTTGCGCTGCAATCTGCGCTGCAAGATTCCAGAATGTTTCTATTTACAATCAAATGACTGAAGCATTCGAAAGCACTCCCACGCTTCCAGAGGCTGGGCAAGTTGTGCGTGTTCGCACTCGCACTCATTTAGTTGAGGGTGTTGAAGGCAACAGCGGGTATGGCACACTTGTGAGTCTGGCTTGTCTCGATGACGATGCTCAAGGTCAGCAGACCCAAGTTATTTGGGAGCTGGAACTCGATCGCCAGGTAATCGATAACGAAGCGTGGCTTTCAATCGGTGAAAAGGGCTTCGATCCGCCGCGCCTCTTCAGTGCCTACATTCACACTCTCCATTGGAATTGTGTTACAGCAACCGATCCGAAACTCTTCCAATCTCCTTTCCGTGCGGGCATAAAGCTCGATGCCTACCAACTAGAGCCGTTACGCAAGGCACTGCTTCTACCACGCGTAAATCTTTTCATAGCTGATGATGTTGGCCTGGGAAAGACGATCGAAGCAGGGCTCATCGCTAGTGAACTGTTGTTGCGCCGACGAGTACGAGAGGTAGTGGTGGCCTGCCCGCCTTCGATGATTCAGCAATGGAAGGATGAAATGGAGGCGAGGTTCGGCCTGACGTTTGAGATTTTAGATCGATCCTATATTGAGCGCATACGGCAAGAGCGAGGTTATGGAGTCAATCCCTGGACTACTTTCCCGCGATTCATCGTTTCTCACAAGCTTCTGATAGACGAAGCATACAGTGCGCCGTTGCGTGACTGGCTCGACAATCTTCGACCAGGCTCATTGCTGATTTTCGACGAAGCTCATCATGCTGCGCCCTCGAGTGGGGCGAAGTACGCAATCGACTCGCGCATAACAAAAGCCACTCGTGATATCGCACACCGCTTCGAACATCGTCTGTTTCTTTCCGCAACTCCGCACAACGGCCACTCCAACAGTTTTAGTGCCCTGCTCGAAATACTTGACGATCAGAGATTCACTCGAGGTGTGAAAGCAGTTAAGCGCAATCTCGATGACGTGATGGTTCGGCGCCTTAAAGAAGACATCCGTCAGATTGCGGGCGGCTTTCCCATTCGAAAGGTTGTTCAAGTTGACTTGAAGGATCTGCCGTCGGAGACTCCTGAGCTAAAGTTATCCCAGCTGCTTGATGAATATCGCCAGGTGCGCCAGTTGCGAATGGTCGGCGCGACCAAACGAAAACAGGCGGAAGCCGCGCTAGTAGTCTCTCATTTACAACAACGACTTTTATCCTCGGTCGAGGCGTTTGCGCGCACTCTGGCTGTTCACCGTCGAACGATGGATCGCATCTGGGCAGGTGAACTGGTATCGATGACCTCGAGCAGCTCTGGTCAAAGAAATCAGCTGTTCGATGGCTCAGACAGCGATGACGACCGCTCTCAACTTTCAGAAGAGGAACAGCAATCGATTTTTGATCATGAGATGGAGATTGCAACTGCTGCTGCAGCCGCTGGCAACACAACATCCGCTGATATCGCGCGTGAAAAAAATTTGCTTGAGCAAATGCATGATGTAGCCGAGCGGGGTCGTGGTCAGGCCGACGCCAGAGTGCTCTATCTACTCAAATGGATTCGTGAGCGCATGTGCGCAGGTATTTATCTGCCAGGCGAGGTGCGACAGGTAAAAGAGACGGAATGGAATGACCTTCGAATCCTGATCTTCACGGAGTATGAGGATACAAGACGCTATCTCTACGAACTCCTCAAGCTGGCAATTGCACACACGCATCTGGCAGAACATCGGATTGGCGTCTATCACGGTCCCACGTCCCCTGACAAACGGGAAGCACTCAAGAGAGCATTCAATCTTCCTCCCAGTGAACATCCGCTTAGAATTCTGATCGCCACTGATGCGGCTCGAGAAGGCATCAACCTGCAAGCGCATTGTCATAACCTCTTTCATTTTGATGTTCCTTGGAATCCCAGTCGTTTGGAGCAACGAAACGGTCGAATTGATCGCAAGCTTCAGCCGGCACCAACAGTTTATTGCCACTATTTTGTTTACGAACAACGTCCGGAAGATAGAGTCCTATCGGCCTTGGTCCGAAAGACAGAAACGATTCGTGCTGAACTTGGAAGTTTAGCGCAGGTGCTCGAAGCACGCCTTGCCGAAACGCTTCGAGGAGGGATCCGGCACGACGAGGTTAAGAAGATTGAAGCAGATATTAGCGGAGCTGATTTAGATTCCGAAAAACTAGCAGTCAGCAAAGAAGAACTAGAAGCCACTCGGCAACGGCAAGAAGAGCTTCAGAAACAAGTTGAGATTCTTCGAAATAGAATTAACGATGCAAAGAAGTGGATTGGACTCGACATGAATCAACTAAGGGATGCTCTGTCGTGTTCGCTCGAGTTGCTTGGTGCCGAACCCCTGATTGCTGATCAATCAGAAGCCGATCGATTTGTTTTTCCCGATCTTGATCCGACGTGGGCAACAACCTTGGATACTTTGCGGGTGCCACCGGAAGACGGCAAGCGAAACTTCGAGTGGCGTCGGCAATCACCTCTACGGCCAGTTGTTTTCAAAGCGCCAAATGGAATTGACGACAACATCGTACAACTTCATCTTCAACACAGAGTCGTTCAGCGTTTGCTTGGACGTTTTATGACGCAAGGATTTGTCTATCACGATTTGTCTCGGGCGTGTTTGGCTCAAACTTCCGACGCCATTCCGCGTGTTGTATTGCTTGGCCGGTTGTCTTTGTATGGTGCGGGGGCGGCACGATTACATGAAGAGATAATTACGGTCACCGCAAGATGGACTGATCCAACTGTGCGAAAAGCTTCTCTGTCGCCTTACGGACGCGAGGCCCAATCGAAGACCTTGGAGTTGCTTGAGGCCGCGCTTCATCCCGGAGCTGCAGCCAATATTCCAGAAGCGGTTACGGCTCGACTACAGGCGTCAATTGCTCGAGACATCAAGGAATTGTTGCCTCACCTAGACACACAAGGCAACGAAGCCCAACGAGATGCAGAAGCCAAATTAGCAGATCGCGGACGCCTTGAAGCTGAGTCACTTCGGAAGGTGCTTGAGGATCAAAAGGGACGCGTTGAGAAGCAGTTCGGTCAATCCCAACTCATGCTTGGCTTCAGCGATGACGAAAAGCGACAGGTCGAATCCAATCGTCGTTACTGGCAGCGATGGCTGAGGAACGTTGAATCGGATTTACAAACTGAACCTGATCGCGTGCGTAGCTTCTACAAAATAAGTTCATTTCGTCTCGAACCGATTGGACTTGCGTATCTGTGGCCGGTATCTGGTTGAACTAATGTCTGCTGACCCTTCAATCCGCGATCATCAAACTTGGTTGAACTACCTTCAACCTGATGGTCTGGTCGTCTCTCCCACTGCCCTCGTGGACGCACAAGTCCTGTTGCCTCATAACGCGCTTCCTCTTCAAGAGAGGTTTCTGCCGTTTGTTGAAGAGTTTTCGATCGAGAGTGATAAGGAAGGATTTGCCATAAAGGATTTCGTCGCATTCTGCCGCGATTTTCTCGAGTGGCCGGACGACTGTTTATTTGGCGTCATTGATGAGAGGCCAATTCCCGAATCACTGATTGTCTCACTGCCTGAGTTAGGCTTGACCCTTTCACCAAGTTTGGCTTTTCGAGATCCGAATCCTAAAGATGCTGAAAAGCCTTGGCTCCTGCTCGCACAAACTCTTCCGCTCGGAACAGACTTGGACGCACATCAAGCAGAGGATGAAAGTGGTTGGAAGGCGTCACATAGTCGCAGATTCGAGCGCCTCTTGCGCGAGACGAAAGTGCCGATCGGCTTGTTGAGCAATGGTACACACATCCGCCTCACATACGCCCCACACGGTGAAAACTCTGGAAGCATTACGTTCCCGGTCGCCGCCATGACTGAAGTCGCCGGCCGCTCGATTCTCGCCGCCTTTCACCTGTTGCTGGATCGCTATCGATTACTTGCAGCGCCTACCGATGTGCGTTTGCCTGCATTACTAGCACGCAGTCGCGAGTATCAAAGTCGAGTTTCTGCTGCTTTGGCGCAGCAAGTACTGGATTCACTATATGAATTGCAGCGCGGCTTTCAAGCGGCGAATGAGCGAACGGCAGGTGAACTCTTGAGGTCAGTACTGGCTGAGCGACCTGATGACGTCTATGCTGGTCTTCTGACCGTTCTAATGCGTCTTGTGTTTTTGCTTTTTGCAGAAGACCGCGGACTGATGCCAACCAGCGAGCTCTACGTTCGAAACTATTCGATCCATGGCCTGTTCGAACGTCTTCGTAGTGACAACGAGCATTACCCCGATACCATGGATCAGCGCTATGGTGCATGGGCTCAACTCCTGGCTGTCTTTCGCTCGGTCTATCATGGCTCGCGACATCCGCATTTACACATGCCGGCTCGTCACGGCCATCTATTCGATCCAACCCGGTTTCCCTTTCTCGACGGACGCGCAATGGCAGAAGCTCGTGTGCCGCTCGTCAGCGATGGAACAATCATTCGCATCCTTGAGAAGCTGTTGATTCTCGGAGGGGAGCGCCTTTCTTATCGCACGCTCGATGTGGAAGAGATTGGTAGCGTGTATCAGACGGTAATGGGATTCCGGTTAGAAATCGCATCCGGCCCGTCAATCGCGATACTGAGTAAGAGAAAGCATAAGAGCGAGGTTACAGCGCCGACTGTTATTAACCTTGACGACCTGAGGTTAACGCCGGGCAAAGATCGAGCGAAGTGGTTAAAAGAACGAACGAATCAGGAAGTTACCGGCGAAGCAGACAAAGCTTTAAGACGTGCCAATGGTGTTGCTGAGTTGCTGGCCGCGCTTGATCGCAAGATTGCACGCAACGCAACGCCTGCTGTCGTTCCCAGGGGTGTGATGGTGCTACAGCCTACCGACGAACGCCGTCGGAGCGGCTCGCACTACACACCCCGATCATTCACCGAGCCGATTGTAAGGAAGACGCTTGCTCCTATTCTCGAGCGTTTGGGACAACAACCAACGCCAGACCAGATTCTTGAGCTCAAAGTCTGTGATCTCGCGGTTGGGTCGGGTGCGTTTCTGGTGGAAGCTTGTCGCCAACTTGGCGATGCGCTCATTAAGGCATGGCAAGATCATCGCGAGCGCCCGCCATTACCAGCCGACGAAACCGAAGAGCTGCTGGCCCGGAGACTCGTGGCCCAACGTTGCATGTATGCTGTCGATCGCAATCCGATGGCTACGGATTTGGCGAAGCTCTCGTTGTGGTTGGCGACGTTAGCCAAGGACCACCCGTTCACATTCCTTGATCATTCAATCCGTGTTGGAGATGCTTTGGTTGGGCTAACGCGCCAGCAGATAGCAGACTTTCATTGGGTTCCCGAACGGGAACGGGCGTTTGGTCAGGATGAGATCGAGGGTCGAATCCGCCGAGCGGCGAAATATCGCAAGCGGATTCTGGAAGGCGGCGATTTCGTAACACCGCAGAAGAAGCATGAACAACTGGAGCTTGCAGACGAAGCTCTGAAGGAAGTTCGTTTCGTCGGCAACATTGTTATCGCAGCATTTTTCAGTGCCACAAAGGACAAGGCGCGTCGCATTGCGCGCGACGCACTGCTCCGTCGATACATTGATGGTCCGGGCAACAACGATTACACGGTGGGAGTAGAGGAAGTTCGTAATCTCACCACCGGTGAGTTTCCTGTAACGCCATTCCATTGGGAAATAGAGTTTCCGGAAGTGTTCGACCGAGAGAATTCGGGCTTTGATATAATAGTCGGCAATCCTCCCTATGGAGGCAAGAACAACCTGGTCGGCGGTAATCGCGAAGGCTACCTGGATTGGCTAAAGACGATCCACATAGCATCGCACGGTAACGCCGATCTGGTAGCTCACTTCTTCCGTCGGGCGTTCAATCTGCTTTCCTGTTACGGCTGCTTTGGTCTAATTGCTACCAATACAATTCGACAAGGTGATACTCGTGCAACCGGTTTGCGTTGGATCTGTTCAAACGGCGGGACGGTCTACGCTGCGAACAGACGCTACAAATGGCCGGGCCAAGCTGCCGTAGTTGTGAGTATCGTATGGATCACCCGAGCTAAGGCTCAAGGCCCTTTCGACTTGGATGGGCGATCCGTATCGCTCATCACCGCCTACCTCTTCCATGCTGGTGGCCATCAGAATCCAGCAGCTCTTAAAGCGAACCAGGGCAAATGTTTCATCGGCAGTTACCTCCTCGGAATGGGGTTCACTTTCGATGACACAGATAAGAAGGGTGTCGCAAACCCGATCGGCTTAATGCAGCGTCTTATAACCCAGAACTCCCATAACGCCGAACGGATTTTCCCATACATAGGTGGTAAGGAAGTAAACGACGAGCCCGAGCATCACCACCACCGTTTCGTCATCAACTTTGCGGACTTTCCCCTTCGGCGAGATGATCTTGGACTTAAATGGGGACGTGCAGAACCAAAACAACGAGATGCTTGGCTTCGTCGTGGTGTGGTTCCGTATGACTACCCCGAACCAGTTGCGGCCGACTGGCCTGACTTGTTGGCCATAGTAGAACGCAAGGTCAAACCTGAGCGGGACAAGCTGGGAGACGATGGCGATGCCTTGAGGAGAAAGTCAAAATGGTGGCTTATGGGTCGCTACACACCTGGCCTATTCCAAGCGGTTGCCAATTTAGACCGAGTCATCGTAACGGGACTTGTGAACAATCGACTAGGTTTTACCTTCATGCCAACTGGCATGGTTTTTTCGAAGAACCTTGCAGTCTTCCCCCTTGATACTTTCGCTGCGTTTTGCGCGTTGCAATGTCGGATTCACGAAGTATGGGCACGGCTATTTTCATCGACTTTCAAAGATGATTTGAACTATGCGCCATCCGACTGCTTTGAGACATTCCCATTCCCAACCGGATTCGATACAAGCGAAGCGTTGGAGCAGGCCGGTCAGCAGTACTACGACGTGCGTGCCTCTCTTATGATCAGGAACAACGAAGGACTCACAAAAACTTACAACCGGTTCCACGATCCAGAAGACACTTCGTCTGATATTTTAGCCTTGCGCGACTCGCATGCTGGAATGGATCGCGCGGTGCTCGAAGCTTACGTCTGGCACGACATCGCGGAAAAAGCCAACTGTGAATTCCTACTCGACCACGAAAGTGAAGAAGACAGTGACGACGATCGACCTGCAAGTCGTCGAAAGAAGCCATGGCGCTACCGTTGGCCCGATGAGACCTGCGACGAAGTCCTCGCTCGCCTCCTCGCCCTCAACGCCAAGCGCGCCGAGGAAGAAAAGTTAGCCGGCAACTCGACGTCCATTAGTCGCAACAAGCCCTCAAAATTGATCAAGAGAACGGTCTCTCTCTCTGACCAAGCGAATATAGATTTCAGCGAACCCTAACCCAAACTCTAAGGAGAACCCTGACCTCATGCTCACTAAAGAACGGTTGGCTCAAGAGATTAAGGAATTGCCTGCGGATCGCATTCCTGGCGCCTTCGATATAGAAGAAGAAACCACCTATTTAGCAAGCGTTGTCAATGCAATGCTCAAGGATCGTTTGAAGGACTATAAATATTTGGGTGTCGCCGGCGCTGGAGCTGCGGGTACAGTCTTGATCTTTGAGTATGAACGCTTGGGCGCATCCCGAGCGGCGAAGTTGCCTAGAAAACGCTTGGAGGAATCGCACAGCACGGAATCTCCGGTCGACATAGTGAAGGAGCTAGACGCTCTCGCCAAGGTCTCTCATCAAAATATTGTTAGGTATTACGATTCCTTCGAGATTGAACCTGGGAAGTACTGCATTCTTATGGAGTTGATGTCGGAGTTTGAACCGTTGGATGGCTACGTCAAGGCCGTAATAAGAAAGGCAGGCACCGAATCCACCGATGAAGCTATCGAGCGTTCATTAAGAGCGATTACTGACAGACTCGCTGAAATTGCGTCCGCCCTTCAGTACCTTCATGAGGAAGCGAAGCTGCTCCACTTCGACGTTAAGCCGGGCAACATTCTAATACCTAAGTCTGATCGAGCCTTCCTAACTGACTTCGGGTTTGCCAGAGCTCTCAATGAATACGGAGAGGACGAGGATGTAGTCGTGGGGTTCACGTATCGATATGCGCACCCGAAGCTTACAGACGTCTACCGCGGCGCCAGGGTTAGTCAAAGCCCCGCTAAAGCTCATATCAAGATAAAAGGTAAAGACCTAACCCCGAAGTTTGATCTGTTTGCCTTCGCGCGAACCATTCAGGAAGTCCTCCACCTTTTTGAAATGGAGTTTGGCGAGCGGGTCCACGCTAACTACCATTTTAAATTTCTCCACTTCGTTGCCTGTCTAATGCTGGACGGCAGGAACTTGCCTCCGTCCGTAACGGAAGAAGCGCCGCCAGCGAGCAGAGGTTTCGTCGCGGATACAGCGCTGAATTGTCCTCCAAATATTTTCGCGGCCCACCGCTTCGACAAAATGACTCAAGTTTGTGCAGCCTTCTCCAAACTCCGCGGTACTTACAGGATAGAAGATGATCTCCCTGAACTCGATGTCTGGTACCCACACACTCTCAATGCTTCTGACTTAGGTATAGTGAGTATGCCTAGTCGAGTTAAGCGAATCATTCATCATCCTTTGTTCGCTCGACTTGAGGATGAGAAACAGCTTGGATTGCTAGGAAAAGTATTCCCGACGGCAACTCACACTCGACAGGTCCATTCCATCGGCGTCCACTATGCTACCGCCCGATATATTTCGGCGCTTTATTATGATCCTGACAGCCCAATATTCCGAATTCTGTTCGATAAAGATCAAGGCCGAAGAGTGTTGCTTGCGACACTAGTGCATGATCTTGGACAAACTACTTTGGGACACGACGTTGAAGAAGTCGACGAAAAAATTTTTTCACACGAAGCATTTACAAGAGCTCTTCTTGCAGATCCAATGCCTGGAGGCAAACGGGCTCGCACCATTGCGCAACTCGCTACTGGGAGCGCTGCTGATGAATGGGCTGTTCCTCTCGAGAAGCTGCTTGGTCAGTTTGAAGGAAAGGCGGCAAAGCCATTTGACACTGTGCTAAATCAACTTCTTGATGGTCAGATGGACACCGACAAAACCGACTATCTATTGAGGGATACCGTGGATAGCCGAGTTTCTTACGGGTATGGCATTGATTTCGAGAGGTTCCTGCGAGCACTTACGGTGGTCCCGATACAAACCCCAGATGCGCCGGCGTTGGGTTTGGGAATTAAGATGAAGGGTAAAGCAAGTGCTGAAGCTTTCGCGTTTGCCAGGTACCAGCTTTATCAGTCGATTTATTTACACCACACTTATCGGGCCATGAAAGCGATGCTCTTGACGGGTGCGAGCGCAGCTCTAAACGATCTGTTTGCACGCGCAAGTGAGGCCCAGGCTACTCCGTTGCTCCCTATAGCGGCCACGTTGGAGCAGCAACTCTCTGATAGCTTCTTCCGATATGTTCTGCGTAACAATCGTGATGCTGTGCCTCGTCGCGAGAAGAAGACTCTTCCTGAACTTGTAGCCGCCGACCTGGCGAAGAACGAAAACACAATCTTCGACTTAGGTGACTCTGTGGGCCGAACACTGCACTATTTTCACTCGATTGCCAATTCTCGTAGCCGAAAGCTGATGGAGGATCTAATTCAACGGCGGGTGTACAAGCGAGCGTTTGAGATGCCGTTGGCTAGGTTGACGGACGAGAGTTTGAACGCTCTTCGGCAGAACCTAGAGTGGGAGCGACGGGTCAAGGCAACGCAGGCCCTCGAAGAGGCTTTTGTGGCAATGCTAATAGAAGCTGTTAAGCAAGCCTCCGAGATAAGGGAATCCATTGTTGAACCTGAGATCACAGGAAGAATTACGGACATCGTCGCTCAACGACATGGCATGCTTGTCGATGCGCCTTTCCGCGGGATCATACCAAAGGGTATCTCTCCACGACTCATCCCCGACTATACGCGTCGCTACTTTTCAGACGGGGTCAATACATTGACGACTCCTAACGCAATTATGTGGAAGGAAATTGTTCCCCATCTGATGCGTGAAGTTTCGATGCTTCGAATCTATATTGAGCGCGATTTGCACGAAATCATTACAACTGTGATGCCGAGCGGACAAGTGCACGCTGCGATTGTTCAGGGACTCAAGGACCACTTAGGCGTCGAATTTCGGGATGTCTAAAAATCCAGAGAACTATTTGTTGTTTCAGGCCGCGTGGTAAATCTAAGTTGCGGCTACGGCTAGTCGAATCGCTTGACAAGTGAGATCAGTTATGACTTCTGAATCTGTTCGCAGCCAACTCGTGGAAGCTCTGCAGCTCGATCTCGTTGGCCCCTCAAACGACCACGCGTTCGCCCGTGAACTTCTGCCGGACGCTCCGTCACGCTGGTATCTCACTGGGTTCCTCGTTCCTTCAGACGCTCCTCTTGACCAGCGTATGGACGAGACTTCGGATGAGGAAATTGATTCGGCCGGCGAATCGGAGGCTGTGGATGACGATGAACCCCCAGATCGCTCAGCTGCCCGCAAGAAACTGCTGCCTTCCTCCATGGGATTAAGTGTTCTGGTGAGCGCTGAAGTTAAACAGCTAAAGGCGATCGTTCGATGGGGAGATTACAACTACGAAGGAAATCGAGCCGAGCCTGAAACAGAAGTTGGGGCTCTTGATAGTCCGACATCTGAAGATGGAACCGAAAGGAACAGGGACAAGGGCACAAAAGCAAATCGCGGATACAGGAGAGTTCCACGAGAAGAGTCGGTACCCATAGACCTACCGGAATCGGCAAGTTTAATTGAAGTGCCGGTGCCAAACAGCGATGGCCTTAGCCTTTTTCTTACCGCACGACCAATCTCAGATGTTGCCTTGGGCGCAACGCATCTCCCGAAAGGGAGCCGTTCAATTTCGGTTTTTTTGGTGAACCGCCGCAAGTCCGTCGATAAGCACGGCTATCGTACCTTTGCTTTCCAAACTGAGTTGAGCTTGGTGTCCGCAACACCGTTCATTCCAAGACCTGATTTACGAGGAGCGTTAGAACAGGACAAGGATTGGGACGATATGCTGGCGGACCTTCAGTTTCGAGACGTATTTGAATATGCGGTTGGTCATGGTGTTTCAGCAACAACTCAGCAATCAGAAGATGGTTCGTGCAGTGTCGTTAAGACAACCTGGATTCCTTCGGAGGAAGTTGAATGGATTGCACCAGCGCCGATTCCGGATATGGAGCTTCGAATGGAGGCGCTGAGCAAACTCGAGGATGGAGACGAAGCAATCGAGAAACTGCTTCCGCTTGTGGCTCACTATCGTGAATGGATTCAACAACAGAGGGAAGAGTATGGCAGTTTGGAAGGTCAAAGAGGCAAGACAACCAAGACTTTGTTACTTGAGGCCGAACACGTAGCCTCCAGAATTGAAAAGGGAATAAGACTGCTCGCCGACCAACAAGTGCTGGAGGCTTTCCGAATCGCTAACCGAACAATGTCTGTTGCAGCACGTCGACGAGAGAGTATTCAGCGACAGACAGATGCGGCAAGCGTCGAAGAACCTCGTTGGCGGCCATTTCAGCTGGCATTCATTCTTATGACTCTTCGCAGCATCGTTGAACCAGAGAGCGAGGAACGTGAGAGAGTTGACCTTCTATTCTTCCCAACGGGCGGCGGTAAGACAGAGGCGTATTTAGGGCTGGCAGCATTCACCATGGTGTTGCGCAGACTTCGTAATCCCGGTGTTACCTCCGCGGGCATCTGCGTTCTAATGCGTTACACCCTACGACTTCTAACTCTCGATCAACTCGGTCGCGCCTCGGCTCTCATATGCGCTCTAGAATTAGAACGAGAACAGAACAAGTTGCTAGGGGATTGGCCATTTGAGATCGGGTTATGGGTGGGTTCGGCTGCGACACCGAATCGTATGGGGCGGCGGGGAGACACCGGAGCCGGTCGCGAATACACGGCTTACACAAAGACTACTCGATTCAAAAAGAACGACCGAAATCCCGCGCCAATACCTTTAGAGAACTGTCCGTGGTGCGGCTCGAAGTTTATTAAGGATTCCTTTCGACTGGTTCCTACGGTCGACAACCCGATCGATCTCCGTGTTCATTGCCCAGATCATAAGTGCGAATTTTCGGGCGACCGTTCCTTGCCGATCCTTGGTGTTGACGAACCGATTTATCGACGGCTTCCCGCATTTCTAATAGCAACCGTCGATAAGTTTGCTGCATTGCCATGGACGGGTGAAACCGGTGCATTGTTAGGTATTGTGGACCGTTACGATGCTAATGGATTCTACGGCCGCAGCAGTGGCACACAGGGCAAACCCTTAGGTGCATCTCTGCTTCCGCCTGAGCTTATTGTTCAAGACGAGTTGCATCTCATCTCGGGGCCTCTCGGTACTATAGCCGGCATCTACGAAACCGCTATCGACGCTCTGGCAACCCGCGAAGTCGAGGGAAAAAGAATAAGGCCCAAGATCATAGCCAGTACAGCTACAGTCCGCCGCGCTGAAAGGCAGATTCGCGCGCTTTTCGAACGACTTATGGTGACGGTCTTTCCACCGCCTGGACCGAATCGTCGTACTTCCTTCTTCGCTGAAACGAAGCCGGCTTCTGAAGTACCGGCTCGTCTCTATGTAGGGGTTGCAGCCCAAGGTCGAAGTTTGAAAGTAGTGTTGCTAAGAGCTGCGCTCGCGCTGTTAAGTGCCGGTCAAGTCGCTTACGACAAGGCGGGTGGTAAGAAGATCAAGGATAATCCAGCGGATCCATACATGACATTGTTGGGTTATTTCAACAGTCTTAGAGAACTAGGAGGCAGCCGCAGAATCATCGAGGATGAAGTTCGTAATCGATTGAGCGAATACTCTCAACGACAACGGTTAGATCCTGCTGATGCACTGTTCACGAAACGTAATATCAGCTACGACGTTCTTGAGCTGACGTCGCGAGTCCCTACAAATGATGTTGCCGCCGCAAAACGGAGGCTCGCTGCTCCCTTCCGCGAAGATGATCGAGTAGATGTTGCCATTGCTACCAACATGATCTCGGTTGGTTTGGACATCATCCGTCTTGGACTAATGGTAGTTTTGGGCCAACCAAAAACCAGCGCAGAATATATTCAGGCTACGAGTCGCGTCGGACGCGATCCGAATCGTCCGGGACTGGTTGTCACGCTGCTGAACATTCACAAACCGCGTGACCGATCACACTATGAAAGATTTGAAACCTACCACACCTCTTTTTATCGCTCAGTCGAGGCTACCAGTGTTACCCCATTTTCACCGCGTGCGTTGGATCGGGCTTTGGCGGCTGCAGTTGTCGCTCTGTCGCGACACTCCAACTCCACGATGACTCCTTCGCTAGGAGCACAACAGATCCTTTCAACACGTGCAGCGCTTGGCGACGTAGCGGACCGGTTCGCCCGACGCGCAGGAAACCATGCTGCATTCGATTCGCGAGAGCATGAGGATCGCGTAAAAGACAATGTGCTGTCACGATGCAATAGTCTGCTGGATGACTGGGTGAATATTGCCGACGAGTTTCAGCACACAAATACCAAACTCAAATACCAAAAATGGGAACCTGGTTCTGCGAAGCAATTGCTGTACGATTTTCTTGATTCTGAACTGCCACAACTACCAGTCGTTAGGCGACGCTTCAAAGCCAATCGCTCTATGCGAGATGTTGAAGCATCGGTTGATATGAAAATAAAGAATCTGAACGAGTGGGGTGATCGATAGTGGCAAAAAATCAGTTGAGAGCCAGTCAACTAATAACCACTTTCGGCCCTGGCGCGATGGTTGATCTACCCGAAGCTTCGGTCATAGTCGCAGGACTAGACGATTGGCACTACGACCAGAGCCAGATTCCCGTGATTGAAGAACCTCGTCTCCTAGCGAAATTGAAGGGGTTGTTGCAAGTCAATAGTCTCAGTCTACGAACTCCCCCTCCAGCGTCAGACCGTGACTTTGGTTTTCGACCAGACATCACTGTGTGGCGCTTTCCAGAATGGTTCATCGTCCAGCGTTTAGAACGTACTATAAGGGGTTTTAGACGACGGAGATTGGTTCACCTGAATACTCTTGATGGCAGCAAATATCGTGATGAGGATAACAAGAAGGTCGCGGTAGTTCCGCTTCGATTCGTGCGCGCGTGTGTCAGAGGTCATGTCGGAGATATTGACTGGAAGGCGTTCGTGCATAGCACCGGCACGAGTGACTGCATCCGTCAACTATGGATTGAAGAACGCGGAACCAGTGGCGACCTCGATGAAATTGCCATCGTATGTGAATGCGGTCTGGATAGGATCATGAGCCAGGCAGCTCGATTGGATCTACAGGCTTTGGGAAGATGTAACGGTTCGCGTCCATGGCTTGGCGCCGGAACAAGGGAACCGTGTGGCGAAATAAATCGACTCCTAATCAGAAGTGCGAGTAATGCATACTTCCCGGAAAAAATGTCCGTCATCTCGCTGCCTGATACTCGCCAACCGATCGACGACATCATTTCGTCGCTATGGGATGATTTTTTGGTGGACGTCGACAGTTTGGAAGACCTCGTTCGGATTCGTTGCAAACCGACCGTTGCATCAAAGTTGGAAGCGCTTTCCGACGACGATGTTTACAAAGCAATACGACGGAAGCACGAGGGCGTGGAGGAGGAAGATCGCCCTGTAAAGGAAGTCGAGTTTGAGGCCCTTTCGGAAGTAAAGGAGGAATTGGGTTCGGACGTTCCAGATGGCAATTTCTTCGCCAGGGCTTTGCCAAAGAAGGATTGGACCGCTTCATGGATGGAATCAATTGAGCGTGTAGTTCTTGTTCATCGTTTGCGCGAAGTTGTTGCTCAAGTCGGTTTCACACGCTTCGAATCCGTGGGAGTGGACATTCAAGGAGAACTTACGCTCGACGTAAAGCGTGCGCCACTTGCGCTCGACTTAAAGTGGCTTCCAGCTATTGAAAACCGAGGAGAGGGTATCTTTCTGCTTCTTAAGAGCGAGGCGGTCGATCGTTGGGCCCAGAATTCTCAAGTAACGAAGCGTGGAATACAGCTGCTCGAGGGCTTCAGGATTTGGAAAGATGAAAAGAAGAGTTCGCGTGAGTTTCCTGGATTGCCCTTCTACTTCCTTCATTCGTTGTCGCACCTTGTACTAACGGTGATTTCCTTGGATTGTGGTTATCCTGCCTCTTCCTTGCGTGAACGTGTATATGCTGGTCCAGGTAAATACGGAATTCTTATTTACACAGGATCTTCCGATGCTGAAGGTACGCTAGGAGGATTGGTTCAAGCTGGGCGTGAGATTAAGAAATACATGCTGCTGGCCTTAGAACGTGGCAGGCTTTGTTCGAATGACCCGATCTGCGCTCATCATACTCCTATAACTCATGACCATCAGCCACTGCTAGGAAGCGCGTGCCATGGATGTCTTTTAATTGCGGAGACCTCTTGTGAACAAGCCAATTCATTTTTAGACCGTGCGCTTGTAGGACCGACGATAGAGAGTCTGGGCGCTGAGTTCTTTCCTGGCGTGTAGCAGATGCTGGAAATACTTCACCAGTTACCCACGTATTCACTCAAGAACCTCGCGGCAACTTTGAGAGATGGCAATTTGTCGTCTGGAATAAACGTGTATGCGCTGCAACAGATCGGCGGATCGCGAGCAGCAAAACTAGAAGAATGTCTAGATGGAATGCTGAGATCGGGAATGACGCCGGCGCACGTGGCTTTACTAGTGGACGCAGTTATCGGCGCGAGAGAATTCACTCCTGAACCTTCATCTCTTTTTGATTTGGTTTTGTCAGGACCAGATGTGCAAGGCATTCCGACATCTGACACCGCAGCCGTCATTCGCCGATTAATTGAGGAAGCAAAGGCGGAAGTGCTGCTTGTGGGATACGCAGTTTACCAAGGGAAACGGATCTTTGAGCGACTTGCCTCGCGAATGGAAGAAAAACCTGAGCTGCGAGTGTGGTTGTGTCTAGACATCGCTCGGAAACAGGCTGACACATCCCGCTCGGAAGAAATAGTCGCGAGATTTGCCCGCGACTTCAAAGAGAACCACTGGCCGGGAACACGTATGCCGGAACTGTTGTACGACCCACGTTCTCTTTCAGGGTCGTGGGAGAAACGATCAAGTTTGCACGGGAAGTGTGTTGTGATTGATCGCAGCGTTGCACTGATCACGTCAGCAAATTTCACGGAAGCGGCCCAGCAGCGAAATATCGAAGTGGGAGTGATTGTGAAGTATCCCTTGTTTGTAGAACGATTAGTCGGATATTTCGAGGGGCTCAAAGAATCGAAACAACTTGTTCGTTGTCCGTTGGAGTAGTTTCCAGGCGCTAACGATGGCCAAGCAAAACCGGAAAACTGGTGCTGCGGCTGATAAGTGGGGCAGAGAAACTGCACGTTATATCGCATCTCAAATAGGTGCGAAGATGAAAAAAACCGGTAGCAACGAAGCTATTTTTCGCGGTAAGAAGGTTGTTATCAAATGCGCAGCCTCCGCGACCGACCGCGTTGGTGTTACTTCCAAGATGCTCTCAACCCTTGATTCCGTGATTGCGGCATTCAGCGCTGACGATGGATCGTTTGAGCTATGGATGCTGCCTGCAAGTGTTATCCCGTCACAAGCGCCGTTACGCTCTCGACGAAAAACCAGTGGCGCACAGCGGATGATTAGAAGGACTTTGTTCGTGAAGCAAGGGAAGCACTTGGGCAGCTTGAAGATACCTTCACTCTCACGAAGTTCGACTGCTCGCTCTTACCTAACATATTGGAAACCACGCAACATTGATTGGCAAAACCCGGGTGGTATTGTGCTCGATCATTCTGCGGGCGATCAATTACGTAAGGTCATGCGCTCAGATCGGCTTTACATAATCAGTTACCGCAACGGAGTTTATTATCTCCTCGGGCGAATGGTGGTAGAAGAGATCGCGAACCAAGCGAGAGCAGCAAAACTCTTGGGACGAAAGCCCGAAGACCTTTGGGAATCAGACTACCATGTGGTTGCTTCAGCACCGGTAATGAGGGCGGTTGCGATACCATTCACGAAAATTCTCGAGACTCTAGAGTTGAAATCGCCTCACAAGCTCGCATCCTTAAAAGGGCCGAACTCCGTTCAGAGTTTCAGGGTCATGCGCGAGCTTACGAACTCCTCAATGTCAATACTCGATGCTCTACTTGCTGACGCGACGCTTATACCTCCACTTCGAGACTTGGACATTCATATCGATCAGCGCGTAGCGCTAGAAGGGTCGATTGCTTTGCGGAACCATCTAGCGCGCGAGCGAGATCCTGCAATTATAAAGCTCAAGAAGCAATCGGCTGAAACGCTCATTTGCGAGGTATGTGGCTTCTCGTTCGAGGACAGCTATGGCACATTGGCCGCTGATTATTGTGAAGTGCACCACCTCTTACCGTTGTCTCTGCTTGATGGTGCTCGCAAAACACGCCTCGATGATTTGGTAATCTTGTGTGCGAATTGCCATCGCGTGGCCCACCTTCGCACGCCACCGTTCGAAATAACTGAAATCAGATCCATGCTAAAAACTGTCGCCGGTAAATAGATGCGCGATTCTTACGAGTCCTCTCGTGGCTGTTGTTAGTTTTGTTTACACGAGCTAACCATCTTCGAATCGGCGACCGTACATTCCACAAAAAAGCTAACAGACCCTAACATTGCCAGAACAATACGCGCGCGCGTGAATAATGCGCAAAGTTTGCGCATTTATTCCACTTAGCAGCGGAGATCAGGAGAACCGACAACTACGAATCCATAAGCCAACGGCTTCTGCTGCCGAGGATGCCCGTGTGCGAGTGGGAAAAAACCGTCCGACTCGTCCGAAGATAGTGGGATCGTCGGACACTTCGGACGCCTTCTTGTCAATTGCCTTTTGGGGATTCTTCGCGAAGCCGTAGCCCTCGCCATCCCCGCTGCTCCTTACCTCTCTCGTCGAGGATGTCATGCCGCACAGTAATTCCGTACTGACGGGCCACCACGTCCCCGATGACATGGCCAAATTTGTGACGCGTGAGGCCGACCCATCCGCGTGCGCTGCAGTATTCGACATAAGCTGAGAAGCAATCCAGTACAGTAAGCTGTGCTCCTTCCGCTCGAATCAACTCTTCTTGGACGAATAGAGCGTGCCCGTCAGATTCGAGCAGCAGGTTGTCCACTAACCTTTGTTGCTCGGATGTTAGGTGTAACTGCCAGTCGTCAGCGCGCAGCTTGTCGAGACCCTCAAGCATCCAGTTGAGAACACCTGGTGCCTCAGCCCTAAGGATTAGGTGGTCCAAATCCGCGATTACGGCATTTGGCTTTGGCCTGTGGTAGTCAACGATCGCTAACCGTCGTCGCCAAGCTTCCGTGTCACCCTCGAGATGCACTGTAAGTCGCGAGTTGCAGGTAACAATAACGTTAAATGTGCAAGTAATCTGGGGTGACTCGTTGCTATTCTTGAATTCCAACGTCACCGGGTCGGCACCCGTCAGCGATTTCAAAACTGATGCGCCGCGCTGGTTGAGAAAGTTTTCCGGTACGTCCGCACCGTAAAGCAACGTCTTGCCGAGAAACCGTCCGAGCTCAAACCGCTCGCCCAAGAGGTGTGGACGCAGCGAAGCTAAGTTGGTGGACCCAATGATGCCGTTTAGCACGCGCACGAATGTCCCTTTGCCGCCACCTGCAGTACCAGTCAGAATCAAGATTTTCTGCGACAGGTTCTGTCCTATAAGTGCGAGCCCGCACCACCTTTGGAGTAGGTCGAGTTCATCCGGTTCCACTGCGGGGATCATCAAGGTGTTGAGAAACAGGGGACACCGTGCTGTTGCTTCAAAGGGTACGGCTAACTTGTTTCGCCTGCGATATGCTGGACTGAAAGGAAACACCGCCTTGTCACTGAGTCGCAACATTCCATTAGCGCACGGAAGGAACTCGGTTAGATCGGATGAGAAGAAGTCGTCCGTTGCTTCCAATAGGCCACGCGCTTTTCGCAGCACACCAGACAGGTTGCCTGAATCGCGGTGCCGGAATTTCAAGTTTCGCGTATCACACTCATCTCCGCATCCGCGAGCACACTCCAACAGCAACCGGCTCATTTGCGCGGCCAAAACATTCTCGCGCTGGTGAATAAAGATACCCTCGGCTGGCAGGTAGGTATAGAACTTTGATTCTGTTGGAACAAATACGGTAGGGGCGTCGGGCGTAGCTTTCTCACTTAGAGTGGCCGCCAGAAAATCCTCGTTGACATCCTGGACCGATAGCTTTCCGCTCTTTTCGATTTGCTCCAACGTCGCTTCGCCAAATTCACTTGATAGGGACGGAAACCTTTCTTCAAACCATCGCGCAGGCGTGAGCGAAGGTTGATCGCTTAGGCCGGTTTGTGCCGCTGCTTGAGGTTTCTCGGATCTTTCTGGCTTGACGATTTCCAACCATTTACAGACTGCTTTTACAACCTTATCGTCTATGTGCTCCGCGAGCGTGGGCCAACCTTTGACGTGCGCCCCCGCTCGAAACTTGGACCAGGAGTAACTTGCGGTTTTGATCCGCATCATTGTCTCCTCATCCCTGGTTGCCTCGCACAAAGCTTCGATGAAATTAGCTATTTCTTGTGTCGGCCATCCCGCACGCGACAGTCCGCCCGCAAGGGCGAGTGCGGCATCCTGACGGGATCCTTTTTGCGGCCAATGCCTCGCGAGGACAGTCGCAGCCGCCAACCGTTGAGTCGCTCGAAGCAGGCTGCTTGCTTCTATCCGGGTTGGCTCACCCAGCTGATGCCACCGAATAGTCTCGCCACTCTCCTGATGCGTGCTACCTGGAAAGATTGCTTGTTGCCCATTAGTTAGTATTTCAAGAAGGCGTGTGCGTGTTACCGGATCTGTAAAAGCGATTTTCCTATCCACCGGCGCAACGTAAAGCATGTGTGACCTTGGACGTGTCTCGCGGCCGAAGATTGCGGTTGTGGCTGGGAGGAAAGACGGCGCAAGAACGATCGCCTCATCGCAATCGAGATCAATATCGATCAAATTACTTGATGCTTGACCCAGTAACACTCCAATATTTTGCTGTTCACCATTGAAGTATTTCGGTAGCTCGGCTTCACTCACCCTGAATTTCTGCCAGTCCTTAAACGCCGGGTTCTTTGATCGGAAGGGCACCGGCAAAGGCATCCATCCTTGATGCAGGTAGGAGCGAGCTATCTCAATGGGTTTAAGTTGCCCCATCGCATTAGACGGAGGGAAGGGGAATAGCAGTTGACGTAGGCTCCGAATCGCGCCCATCAGAACTCTTATCGCCAGGACTGCCCTCGGCTAAATACTTCTGCAAGTCCTCGTCTCGAATCAAGATTCGACGACCAAACCTGCGGAAGGGCAATCGACCAGCCCGGACTTCGTTGCGAACAAAAGCCAAAGACAATCCCGTAAACTCCGCAACTTCACCAAGACCCCACGCCATCCGCTGTGACGTTGTGTAGTTTTCCATACCTCTGAATCCTTTCTTAGCAGAACCAAATTATGCGTAGCTTGCTTTGAAACTCTGTGGTATCGTGTCACTCCTTTGTCACTGGCAATTACATTGAGAAGCGGGTGCTATTATGAAGTGGTTCGCGGGGATTTAATAGGGATTAGTTCCGCAAGCTGAATTGAAGTTTAGTCTGCGAAACCGTGACAAAAGTAGGCGCATCCCGTCAGTCATTGTGAATTAGGGAGTCGAAACCGTGACGAAAGGAAGAATGAGCACAAAGAGGCACCAAAGGGTGAAAACCAGTTCGGCGCTCATTCCCGTACCGGAAAAGCTGGCGGTATTCATGAGTCTCGCCAATTTGCTACCTACGTCGATGCGACGTGGATCACGTAAGGGCATTCACGAGTTAATCGTGAGGTCGTCCTGGGAGACGGATGAACAAGCAGCGATTAATGACATGTATGAACTGCGGCGGTCTCTTCGCAAATGGCCATCAGGGTTACAAGCATTTGTTCTCCACGACAATGACGGTGAGTATCGAGACTCTGATCTTGGACCCATCCAACACCTTGATCCTCACCATCTTCGACCGCTAGAAAATATTTACCTACTCGGCCAGTCTGAGGCAGAGCTGGAGGAAGTCATCTCAACAGCAACCAGCAGGATTGACCTAGAAATTGAGTTGGCGGAGCAGGTCGCCTCTTCGCGTCGCCAGAAGAATCCACGGAGTGACGAAAGACAAGTTGCGCTTGTTATTACTCCGCGAACCTATGAGCTAGGTGACTGCGAGTTTACAGAAGTTGGTGTTCGGCATCTCCTCGTCAGAGCGAGACAGAGATTCTTTTTCGTGCTTGCGGCCGAGGAGATCTTATACAGCCTAACCGCACCCGACCCTAATGAAGAACTTAGAAGCGCTTGGTATATCGGCGACTCCGGTGCGTTAGAAAGTCAGCTTTATGTCGCCGATGACAAAGTCCATCTGGGCCCACCTGTGTTGTTTTCATTCGTACTCGGTATTCAAGTCAGTCGCATTCGTCGATGTGGGGTTTGCGAAAACTACTTCTGGGCAGGTCGTAAAGATAAGAGGGTCTGCTCGGAACGTTGTGGGGCAACAAACCGCAAGAGGCAGGAACGACAACGTTATTTTGAAATCAAGGTTGGTGACCGCATACCTAAAAAGAAAACTAAATCGTCGATCGCGCGGAAACGGCCGGCCCATCGTCGAGATCGCGTGGCGAGGAAAGGGAATTGAACTTGTGGCAATCTATAAGCGGAAGAAATGGTATTGGATGGACGCGGTGGTCAACGGATGTCGCTTCCGTGAACCGCTAGGAACCACTGACAAGCGTGAAGCTCCGCGACTCGAACGAGAGCGAATAATGCAACTGCAAAACCGCGCACCTGATCCGGCAAAGAAGAGTAAGTCTTTCGGTTCAATGGACATTGAAACGGCTGTTAAAGCTTATATCGTGGATCGGCGAGCTCAGGTCTCACCCCGCATGGTTGGTTATTGGAATGAACAGAGTCGCCCACTAGCAAAGTTTTTCAAGACGCAGAAACTGAAGAGCTTTGCGCCGGCCCATCTTTCTGCCTATCAGAACGCCCGAATTCAAGAAGGCCGCGCTCCGAAAACCATTAACGGCGAGATTTCAGTCCTGCGGCAACTGCTAAAGCACGCGCGTTTGTGGTATCGCTTCCGCGAGGACTACAAACCCATTCCGAACACCAAGCCCCCCGCAGGCCGAGCTTTAACAGAAGAAGAGCAAGCAAGGCTTTTTACCGTAGCGCAAACCCGCTCAGACTGGATGTATGCCCACGCTGCGGCGACGCTCGCGTTCTACTGCGGAATGCGCGCCTGTGAGATTAAGGCATTACGTTGGCATAACATTGATCTGGACGGTGGACTCATTGACATACGGCGCTCGAAGACACCGGCGGGCTGGCGAACTCCTACGCTCAACCACGTGTGTAAACAGGCCTTGGCTAATCTCCATGCAAAAGCGACGATGATCGGGGCGACCGAACGTGAACACTATGTGTTTCCGTGGCATGGCGAGAACAGAAGATCGATCCTACCAAGCCCATAACCTCCTGGCGTTCAGCGTGGCGGTCCATACTTTACAAGGCAGCGCGTAACGACGCCGGCGAAGTTATATATCCAGGCCTGCAACATGTTCGGTTCCATGATGCACGACATACGGCAGTGACAACGCTCGCCGAAAAGGGCTTGCCAGATTGGGTTATTCAAGCCCAGGTTGGCCATATCGCTCCGCAGATGATGAAAACTTACTCACACGTTCGCAGGCTCGCACTGGATGAAGCAGCAGCGGCACTTCAGCCCAACTTCACCCAGGTATTGCCGACGACGGCAGAACGAGTAAACTGACACAGCTCAGATTGTGGAGCAACCGAGTTCGTAGTTTCACAATTCATCTAACGATGATCTTACAAGGTTGCGAATCGCCTGCTTCGATCGAAGTAGAAATGCGTAAACTGAATGTTTCCACTGCCGGACAAAATCGATCTCGTAAGAGCAGTTGATAATCAACCCGTTAAAGCTCGAATCGTGAAATTAACTCGCACTATCGCTAAGACAAGAATCGATAGTAAGTGGTGGCAAGATCTTGGCGTATCGACGGAGATGAGAAGAAAAGAGAACGACAACTCCTGGCATTGGGCGAAGCGCGTGGGAGAACTAAAAAACGATCGTTGGCATGAACCCGCAGCAGTTGAAACCGAGGAAGGGGATATCCAAGGGGCCATTCTTTATTGGCTCAACGCGAGATCATTCGTCGCTGAGGAGAAGGGTGCGGTTCATGTGGAAGCCCTCGCAACTGCACCGCGAAACCGTCCTTGGCTAGTCTCCTCACCTTTGTATCGCGGAGTTGGCGAAAATCTCCTCTTCAGGGCAACCCTGCACAGTTATGTAGTAGGATTAGAAGGAAGGGTTAACCTCCTTTCTTTCCGCGACGAAAAGACCGTTTCTTTCTACCAAAGGAGAGGATTTGAGATTGTTGGCGAGGACGACGACCTGATCCAGATGGAACTAGCGCCGGTTAAAGCTTTGCAATGGCTACAAGAAGAAGGATATGACGTATGACAAAGAATCCAGACTTTGCACCGCCAGCAGGAAGTATGCGACCTCCTCGCAATATCCGAAAGGATATCGATGACCTGAGCGCGGTTCGCGTTGAATCGGAGTTGGATCTGCACATTGTACGGCTGCTGGAACTGCATCCAGATTTGAAAGTTCGTTTTAGGAATTACGACCTGGCATCGCTGGACCACGGCACAAAGATGACTTTGTTGGATGACATGAATGAGGTTCTAGGCGTGAAGGCGTTGAAAAGACGCGATACATGATTGGTATTGAGAAAGCGAAAAAGTTTGCGGAAGAGCATTTCCCCGATGGGCCAGAAAGGCTTGCAGAGAAGCTCGGGATCCACATCTATCATCGACCTCTCACCGGATGCGACGGTTGGGCGCTTTCTGGCCCAGCGGGTAAATTGATACGCATCAATAGTAACGCTTCTGCTAATAGACAACGTTTCACACTGGCGCATGAGTTGGGCCACTTGCTCCTCGAAGTGCCAACCGTCGTGGGCGAATCGGTGTATGAATCATTGAAATCTGGTAGTACTGAAGAGCGAAAGGTGAACGACCTTGCTTCCGAGCTGCTCTTGCCGGAAAGCGTGGTCCGCCAATACCTGCCGTCCGTACCGGTCGTTGCGTCACAACTGAAAAAGCTTGCGTCGAAAGCTAAAGTATCGGAACTTTCCGCCGCCATTCGAGTAGCAAACCTTGCCGCAGAGATTGGGTTAGTAAATGCATCTGTAGTCTTCTTTCAGGACGGTGATATGGAGTGGCACTGGTCCAAAACGCTAACGATGACACCAAAAGAGGCTGTTGATTTACTTCAAGCGGCGAAGCGGGATTACCCCAAGCCTGTCCGCATCCCCGAAAAAGACGACGTCATAGTTGCTTCTTTGCTCAAGAACACCGGTTTCAATTCAGAAACGCTCTTCGTTCAACTTCTTCCAGCAGCCGTGGGGAATTCACTTTCGAGGGAGGAATTGAGAACGCAACTCGAAGAATTTTTGTTTAAGGGTGACAATGAATTTCGGATGCAGCTCCAGGGAGTCTTTGGCGCGTTTCGTCCCAAGTGTCGAAATTGGTCACTCGATGTCGCCTTCGCCGAGTTCTATGCGTCGAAAGCAGATCGCTGGGAAGGAAGTCGTCGAATTCGTCTCAACAGTATTAAGGGACGCCAATATGTTCGGCTGCGACTTGAGGAATGGTGCTCATGATAAAGGCTGACATAGGTGCAGAAACTCTGCAGACGCGAAAATGCAAACCCGATCTAAGTGCGCATCAATCCCCATTTTTGCGGTAGGTTAAGTGCAACCCTAGAATGGTTACGTCACAATCCATGTCACAAAAAACGAAAGGCCACTTACAAGAGTGGCCTTTTCCAATGTTTTCTTAGAGTTTATGGCTCCGCAGGTAGGACTCGAACCTACAACCCTTCGGTTAACAGCCGAATGCTCTGCCATTGAGCTACTGCGGAATAAGCGCCCTCACATAGCTCTCACTATGCAGGGCGCGAAGGCGTTTTTATAGCAAATGGGTTTCGGAGCGTCAAGGCGAGCCCGTCCGTCCTTAGTGTCCTAATCTGACTGTAATCTCTTTTAATCCGTGTTCTGCCTGTGTGCGTAACATCAGCTAACGCAGCGCTCATCGGGAACACGGATAAAACGAATTTCGAATTAGCACACTACCCCGTTCGTAGTGTCCACCCAGCGCCGGTCAAACTTGCGCTCTCACACAATCTGCGAGAATATCTCCAGCCGCCCAATCCTTGATAAAGAAGGTCTACATGGAACGTCGCACTACTGCCTGGTACAGCCAGAATTTGACCATGGAAATGCCCCTCGTTGCCTACGGACATGCGGGGCCGCCGCTACTGATGTTTCCAACCGCCGCGGCCGACTATCTCGAGTACGAGCGCTTCTATCTCGTCGACGCTATCAAACCGTTTATCGAAGCAGGGAAGCTGCGCGCCTATTCAATCAACAGCGTCAATCGTTACAGCCTGCTCAACGATCAAATGCCGGCGCCGCTCAAAGCCGAGTTGCTCACGCGTTACGATCGATACATCTGCGACGAAGTGCTGCCGTTGATTCGCAAGGATTGCGGCGACGGCGAGAATCGTCCGCTGACCACCGGCGCGAGTCTGGGTGCGTTTCTTTCCGCCAACGTTTACTTCAAACATCCCGATCTGTTTCGCGGCGTGATCGCGATGAGCGGCAGTTACGACGTCCGCGCTTATCTAAAGAATCATTACGACGACAACGTCTATTTCAACAACCCGGTAGATTATCTTTCCAACCTCAACGACGATTACTACCTGCCGCTGCTGCGAAAAGCTGACTCGATCCTGATCATGACGGGCCAGGGAAACTACGAAGCGCCGGAACGCAGCCGCGCGCTTTCAGACATTCTGAACAGAAAAGAAATTCCGCACACGTTGGACCTTTGGGGGACTGACGTCGATCACGATTGGCCGTGGTGGCGCAAGATGCTGCCTTACGCTTTAGGCAAGCTACTTTAACCACGGATCGGACCACGGATCAGAACGATCCGTGGTTTACGGTTCGCCGTCGCCCTTCTTTCCTTTCTTCTTCGCAGGCTCAACTTCGCGCGGACGCGTCGCCGGTGGCGGCGGAGCCTCGACCTTCGGTGTCGTAACTTCCGGCTTCGGTTGCGGCGCCGCTTGATCGTCCGTCTTCGGCGGAGGCGGCAACGTCACTTGTTCCATTTTCGGTTCGGTCGAACCGGCCGGCAGCGCGTTCTCGTCCTCCAACTCTTCTGCCGCGGCCTGGAGTTCCGCGCGTTCCGCAGCCAACTCTCGTTGACGCTGGCGGAACAACTCCCGCATGTCTTCGGGCATGCTGGGAGCTTTCGGAAACTCTTCCTTCTCTTTGTCTTTCAGAAACGTCTTCATGAAATCGACGAACATCGGCAACGCGCCTTTACCACCGGTCATGTCGTTACCGAGTGGTCTCTTCCTACCGGGATACCCCATCCAGACACCGGTCACATACGTTGGCGTATACCCGATGAACCAAACGTCAGTGTGATCGTTAACTGTGCCGGTCTTGCCCGCGACTGGAATCGGAAGCGACGACGCCGCCGTTGCAGTTCCACCGGTGACAACGCCACGCATCATCGACACCATCGTCAACGCAACGTACTCGTTCATCACTTTGTACGTCGTGCGTTCCCACTCTTTAAGCGTTGCGCCATCGCGATCGAGCACTCGGCGAATCAGGTGCGGTTCAACGCGAATGCCTTTGTTCGGAAACGCCGAATACGCCGACACCATCTGATCGAGCGGAACTTCCGTCGCGCCGAGCGCGGACGGAAGATACGGCGACATCGGTTCCTTGATACCGAAGCGTCGCACCATCTGCGCGCCTGTTTGAATGCCGACTGTTTGCAGCAGGTGTACGGCGGGAATGTTCATCGACTTCGCTAGCGCCGTCTTCATCGGCAAATCTGAGTTGCCGAGTGATCCATCGTAATTGTGTGGCTGCCAGTCGCCGATCTTGATCGGCGCACCGCTGACGGGCGTGTCGGGAGTCATTCCCCACTCAACCGCGGCCGTGTAGATGAATGGCTTGAAACACGAACCGGTTTGTCGATAAGCCTGCGTCGCGTTGTTGAATTTGTTCGTGTAGAAATCGTAGCCGCCGACCATCGTGATAATCTCGCCGGTTTTGGCGTTGAGCGTCATCATCGCGCCCTGGACAGCGGGAACTTGCGAGAGCTCGACAGTCAATCTGCGATTCTTTTCGTCGACCTCTTTGATTTCAAACTCGGCGAGATGTCCGTTGCGGAATTCGTCTTTTGGTTGACGCTTGCCCCAGCCCATATCGGCTGCGGTCAACGTCGCGGTGTAGTTTCCGAAACGAACAGAAGCTTCATTGCGCGCGCGATCGACGCGCATGATCAAGCCCATCAAAAAGCGTCCCGGCTCGTAGTCGTTGCCGTGCCAGTCAGGATGTTTGTAGTTGTTGAGTTCCTGTTGAGTCGCTGGTCCTTCGCCGTTGCTCACCGACGTCGGGATCATCGTGTAGCTCGAGCGCCAACCGGTGTGCGTGCGATCGTATTGACGCAAGCCGGCGCGCACGACTTCGTAAGCACGTTTTTGCGCTTCGACGTTGATCGTCGTGTAGACAGACAGGCCACCCTGCGCGACGCGCGTTGTGTACTCGTCTTCGAGTTCCTGTCGGATGTATTCAACCGGATAATCGAACGGCGACGATTTTGGTTGCGATTGATAATAGGCGGTGTCGGCGAGTTGAATCGGTTTGGCTTTCGCCGCGTCCGCGTCGGCCTGAGTGACAAAGCCGTTCTTGGCCATCAGGTCCAACACCAGATCGCGGCGCTCTTTTGCTTTGCCGGGATTCGACGTCGGTGAGTAATCACTCGGCGCTTTTGGAATGCCGGCGAGCAACGCAGCCTCGCCGAGCGTCAGATCTTTAGCTTGCTTGCCGAAGTAGGTTTCCGATCCGGCTTCCATGCCGTACGCGTTCGCGCCCAGAAACATGTGGTTGGTGTACAACTCCATGATCTGGTTTTTGGTGTAGTAGCGTTCGATCTGGAGCGCGAGAATCCATTCGTTGACTTTGCGCGTGTACGTCTGTTCCTTGGAGAGAAAAAGGTTCTTCGTAAGCTGTTGCGTTAGCGTAGATCCGCCTTCGACGCGGTCGGTGGTTAAGTTCTTCCACGCGGCGCCCATGATACGAATCGGATCGATTCCGATGTGATCGTAGAAGCGGACGTCTTCAACCGCGAGAATCGCATTCTTCAATACCGGAGGAATTTCTTCGTAACGAAGCGGGATTCGTTTTTCGAGCGCAAACTCGCCGATCACGGTCTCGCCGTCGTCGGCATAAACGCGCGTGACGACGCTGGGACGATACGTGGCTAATGCCGCAACCTCGTTCGCGGCGCGCGAGTAGTTGAGTTCGTAAGCAGCGATGATTCCGGTCAGTCCACCCGCGGCCAACGCCAGCAGCAACACGGCGGGCAACCAAAGGCGCGCCAGTATGTGTCGGCGTTGTTCGGGTGGGGTATTGATGATTGCCTTGGGCGAATACTTAGAATTAACAGCCATATATTTGATTTTCCCCCAGAACAAGGTGCCCCGATCGGAAGCTTACGGACAACGTGGCTACCCACAGGGCATCAAAATTATACCGTGTCAGCTATGGATTTCGGGAATCGCGCCATAGCCTTTATAATGCACGGGCTTCGCAATGGGGGCGACAGGCTTCGACAGGAACCTGAACGATCGTCGCGATGTCATGCCGGGCTACCTTATGCAGCTCGTTAAAACGCGTAGGGAAACACAATTGCCAATAACAACGAATTGGCTCTCGCTGCCTAATTAAGCACCGAGCGTCTCGCCGCAAGTTGCTCATGCGCGCGGAATGAGATGTCACTTAGATGAGCTGGCCCGCTGCTTCGGTCCGTGGCAGTGGGCGAGACTAAAGTCGGGCTAGCTCATGTCGAGGTCTTGTCGCTTCACTGACTCGACATTGAGCGAATTTTTATCGGCTCATTGGGCCGATAAGAAAGAGAAGCGAATAAGCATGTAGAGTCCTTCGGCGTTGGTTTTTGGATCCGAGTTCAATTCTCGGCGCCTCCACCATAAAACTTGGGAGCAAACCCCTCACTCCCCTTGAATCGAGAGATGATTATGAGCACCACAACTACTCACTTGATGACTGCTGAAGAATTCTCGAATTTGCCGGACGATGACTTTCGGCACGAACTTGTAAAAGGGGAACTCCTCACGATGACTCCGCCTAAACCACTACATGGACGGATTAGCGCTAACCTCATTTTTATTTTGACAACTTATGTGAAAGCCCATGACCTTGGTGAGGTCTGGGCTGAAAGCGGTTTCCATCTCGAAACTGGTCCTGACACTATAATCGGTCCCGACCTATCTTTCAGCCTAAAGAGTCGCATAAGCAGTGACTTGAACAGTTACACTTCCGGTCCACCTGATCTCGCGATCGAGGTGCGATCTACGGGCGACCGTAGAGGCAAGGTCGAACGCAAGGCGACGATGTGGCTGGATTTCGGTATCCGCTCGCTTTGGGTCGTGAATCCTGCAAAACGCACAGTTGAAGTGTTCCACAGCAACGGCGAACGAAAAGTTTTCCACGAAAACGACGAACTCGTCGACGATACTGTTCCGGGTTTTCGCGTAGCGGTCTCAAAGATCTTCGAATAGACCCAGAAGCCTGATCATTGGATCGCAACCTTCCCATCGGCATATTCGATAGCGGCGTTGGCGGACTCACAGTCTATCGGGCTCTTCACGAACGTCTGCCTAACGAACGCTTCGTCTATCTCGGCGACACAGCTCGCGTCCCTTACGGAACAAAATCTCTCGCAACAGTCGAACGCTACGCTGTCGAGAATTCGCGGTTCCTCGAAGTACACGGCATCAAGCTGCTCGTCGTCGCCTGCAACACAGCGTCTGCACTCGCGTTACCCGCGATTCGCAAAGCAGTAAAAGTTCCGGTGATGGGAGTGATCGAACCCGGCTCACGCGCCGCGGTCGAGATCGCCGGCGGCGAAAAGATCGGAGTGATCGCGACCGAAGCTACAGTTCAAAGCCACGCATACGCCCGCGCGATCGCCGCGATGGGTTCCACCGTTGAAGTTATCGAACGCGCCTGCCCGTTGTTCGTCTCGCTCGCCGAAGAAGGCTGGGCCAACTCAGACGTCGCACGCATCGTCGCGCGAGACTACCTCAACGAATTCACGACGACGCCGGTCGGAGCGCTCGTCCTTGGCTGTACCCACTATCCAATACTGCGCGACGTAATCAGCGAAACTGTCGGCGCAAACATAAACCTGATCGACTCCGGCGCCGCAACCGCCCACGACGTCGAAACTCTGCTCGAAAACGCGGATCTAACTCACGACGAACCCCTGGGACTTTACCAGGAGCGCCGTCTCTGTGATGATCTCGACCACTTTTACGTGACTGACGCCGCCGAAAGATTTGCTAAAGTAGCGGAGCGATTCTTAGGATCCGCTCCTTCGATTCTCGAGGCAGTGGAAATTTGGGGACACGATGAGCTTCGCGCGAACTGACGGACGAGCCGCTGACGAAATGCGTCCCGTCCAAATCCAGCCAGGCTTCCTGCCGTACGCGGAAGGTTCGGCTTTAATCACGGTCGGCAACACGCGTGTGATCTGCGCCGCATCACTCGAAGAGGGCGTGCCGCGTTTTGTCCGCAACTCGGGCCAGGGATGGCTCACGGCCGAATACTCCATGTTGCCGCGCGCGACACAAACGCGCACCGCACGCGAAATCGGACGCGGCGGGCCATCCGGACGCACCCACGAAATACAGAGACTGATCGGCAGAAGCCTTCGCGCGGTCACCGACATGAAAGCGATCGGCGAACGCACGATCTATATTGACTGCGACGTCCTGCACGCCGATGGCGGCACACGCACGGCTGCGATCACCGGCGCCTACGTCGCCTTCGCTCTTGCCAGCAAACACTTAATGAAAATCGGCAAGATCACGCGTCCTTTAGTTACAAACCAGGTTGCGGCGATCAGCGTCGGCATCGTCGGAAACACGCCGTTGCTGGATCTAAAGTTTGACGAAGACTCGCACGCGGAAGTCGATATGAACGTGATTTGTACCGACGAGGGAAGGTTCATCGAACTGCAAGGCACTGCCGAAGGCGAACCGTTTAGCCGCGATCAAATGGAGGAACTTCTCGCGCTCGGATTGCGTGGAATCGAAGGACTGATCGACATCCAAAAGAACGTCATTTCCCAGGCTGAATGACGCGTTCGGCAACCACGCTTCTCGCGGCAGGCATCTGAATGGACCGATGCAAAAGGAGACAGGAATGAAACGGATCGTGGCTCTTTCGCTTGTGTTGCTTGGACTTATCGTGGCGCCGAGCGCGCTTGCTCAACAGCTCTACACGCACGAAAACGTCGAATACACTTTCGAGCTACCCTCCACGCTTTGGCGCACGATTGTCGAGCCTGACGCGGCTCACGAACATCCGGAATTCGTTTTCGGCGATCGACTCGATGGTTACCTGACGATTCGCAAAGAAGTCGTCGAAGCAGGAACCACGCCCGCGGATTTCGCCATGCGCGATCAAGATCTCAAACTCCGGTTCCTTCCCGGTTTCGTGCAGGGAAAACAGGATCCGTTCAAAGGCCGGCTCGACGGCGTCACGATGTCTTACGAGTTTGTGCGCACCGGCAAGCCGATGATCGGACGCACTTACTACCTTCAGGCTGACAACCGAATCATCTACGCACTTCGATTCACCGGCCTGCGCGATAAACTGAATCGCATTCGTAACCAAACCGATCTGATAGCACGCACCTTCAAACTCAAATAGTGAAGCTGCAACTCGCGCTCGGTTTAGCAATCCAGCCTTCTCCGATACACGGCAAAGGCTGCTTCGCCACCATACCTTTCAAACGCCGACACAAGATCGCCGAATACACCGGCGAGAAGATTACGAACGCTGAGGCGCGCCGGCGTGCGCATCGCAAGATGCTGCGCATCTGTGAAATCAACAGTCGCTTCAGTCTCGACGGCAGCCGCGGCGGAAACGGCACGCACTACATCAATCACTCGTGCGTCCCAAACGCCTTCATGCAGATCATTCGCGATCACATTCTGTTCTTCGCGTTGCGAGACATCGAGCCCGGCGAAGAGATCACGATCGACTACGAGTCAACACTTCACGACGACGATAAGCGTTGCATCTGCGGCGCGGAAACTTGTCGCGGCACAATCAACAAATAAAGTTATAAACGAGGCAGCGTGAAGCTGAACTTCGATCCGCGTCCTTCTTCGGAGTCGAGTTCAACTTGCCCGCCGTGCTGCTCAACCACTTCACGCACAAACGACAAACCAAGTCCCGTCGACTCTTCATCCTTCTCCTGTCCTTCACGGACCACGCGATAAAACTTGTCCCACACGCGTTCCTTCGCTTCAGCGGGAATCCCGTAACCGCGATCCTCGACGCAAACGCGCACGGTTTCGGCTTCGAGCGCCGTCGATACAGTCACCGTCGTGCGTTCAGGACTGTACTTGATCGCATTGTTTACGAGGTTCTTCACCGCCTGCGTGATCAAGCTCTTGTCAGCCGCGACCGGAGGAATACGATTCGCGGGTTGCTCGATCAGTCGAATGCGCTTCTTCTTCGCGACCGGCTGTAGCGACGTGATCGTCTCGCGGACGACTTCGTCGAGACGCAGTGGAATCTTCAGCACTTCCTGCTTGTCTTTACGTTCCAACTGCGTTACGGCCAGAAATGTATTGATCATCCGCGACATTCGCTGCGATTCGTTCGCGATGATCGTCACAAACTCACGCGCGGATGCGGGAATGCTGTCGTCGACAGTCAACAACTCGGCGAAACCGTTGATGCTCGTCAGCGGCGTGCGCAGTTCGTGCGACATCAGCGAGATCATGTCGCTCTTCAACTTTTCATACTCTTTGATTCGCGTCAGATCTCGAACATAGACCGCGATTCCGATCGGTTCATTCGCTTCGGTATTCGGATCGCGAAGCAGAGAAAGACGCAGGTTGAGAATCTGCGTCTTAGTGTCAAACTTCAACTCGCCTTCGTACTCGATTCCGGTTTGCAACACGCGCCGAACGGCAATCTGAGGTTCGTCAAAAATGTCGGTGCGAAAGTTGTCCAGCAAACCAAAGAGGTCGAGTGAGCGCGCTCTCTCCGCGGTTAAGCCGGCGAACCCGAGCAGTGTCGGATTGACGAGCGCGAGCGTGCCGTCGAGATACGCGATCGCTACGCCGTCCTCGATGTGGGCCAACGTACTCGCTTCGCAACGCTGTTCGACAACGAGAGCTTTCAACACGTTGAGAGCATCGAGCTTTCGCTGATTGGCGCCGTGCGAGAAGTATGCAAACGATTGAGATCGCGCCGGACTGTTAGAAAAATTCTCGCGCTTCAAATTTCGCGCAAACTGCGATCCGATCGCTTCGAGCAGCAACTTGTCGTCGTTGCCAAACTCTGAAACCGTTCGAATCAGCAGCGCGCCCGCGGCTTCGCCTTCGTGCAACAAAGGGACAGCGACAGTTCCCTGGGCCGTTTCGCTTACGAGTTGCCGCGTCGTCACTGCACGGTCGCAGAGTTTTATCCCTTCACGCCAGACCGAGTTGCGTTTGGGATCGCTCGACGTTTGCGCCGAACCTTTCGATCGTGCGACGGCTTCAAACGAACCTTCGACAGACTGAAACACGACCGCTTCCTTCAACGGCAGCATTGTGTTGAGCAGTTTTAGACCGCTCATCAGTCGCGTATTCGCGCCGGCGCCTGGCGTGCTTTGATAACCGGCGCCGCTTGGCGCGCTAATGAGTGTTCGAAACAACTGCCGGTCGAGCCGCCACAGTCGGTCCACCTGGACCAGCACGATCGTGAGGACTCCGCTGAACAGCAACGGAATCGTGAGCAGCACCGTGCCGAGAAAATGCGCCGTCAACAACGAAACCGCTGACACAACCGCGACGCCCAGGAAGAGATAACTCCAACCCCGGCGCAGTCCGAAACGACTGAGCAGCAATCCGATCGTGATGGAATAAACAGCCAGGACGGCGGCAGGGATCGGTGCACTGGTGAGTAGCTCGATGGTGTCTGTCGACGTCGGTTCAACTGCGAAACGCGGAAACACATCGGGCAGCACGCCGAGTCGCCAGCACGAATAGCCCGCGAGGCCGGCTGTCAGACTGAGGCCGAAGGCACAGAGATAAGAAGTTATTGACTTCGTTCGAATCAAGCTTGGCGAGTGAGCCGGGTGCTGAGGTCGCGCTCCGGCGAGTCAGGAATTTCTGAAACTACGCGGCACAAAGGTGAAGCCGCGCCGGGATTATACAATGCTTGTCATTGTTTAAGCTATACAAAATCCGGATTGGACAGGATCCGGGCGAGTTCCGGGAGTTCCTCCGGCAGGACCGTGCGGAGATCCAGCAGGACTTTTCCTTCGGCAATACGACCGATCAGCGGCGGCGAGGAGTTACGGAGCGCGCGCTCGATTTCCTGGGCCGTTAGCCGCGGATGCGAGAGGGCGATGAGTGTCGTCGGCAAGTTGCATGTTGGCCCAGCGCCGCCACCGACGGTCGATTCGCCCGGAACCAACGTCAACTCGAGACCGGTTGCGGTAACGTTTTCCATAACCGCTCGCGTTCGCTGCTCGACGTCCCCCGCGGTCAGAGCCAACATCTGTATCACCGGCACCTCCGCGGCCGCGACGCCTCGTTGATGCGCAACGAGCGTTGCTTCGAGGGCAGCGAGTCGCAACTTGTCGCTGCGCAACGCGCGATACAGCGGATGTTTTCGCAATCGCTCGATGACTGCCCGCTTTCCGACAATCAGCCCCGCCTGGGCCGAGCCGAGAAGTTTGTCGCCACTAAAAGAGATCACATCCGCGCCATCGGCGACTAGGCTGCTGACAACGGGTTCGTCGGTAACACCGTAAGCAGTCAGGTCGCTAAGCTGGCCCGAACCGGCATCTTCATACACCGCGAGTCCGTGTTCATGGGCCAACGCGGAGAGTTCTGCAAGCGATGGCGATGTCGCGAAGCCGACGATGCGATAGTTCGAAGGATGCACATGCATGATCAGACGCGTGTTTGCGTTGATCGCTTGTGCGTAATCTTTCAGGTGAGTGCGATTCGTTGTGCCGACTTCCACCATGCGCGTTCCCGAGCTCGCCATCACGTCAGGGACGCGAAAGTCACCGCCGATCTCCACGAGTTCGCCGCGCGAAACGACAGTCTCGCCGTCGCCCGCAAGCACTGAAAGAATCAGCAACGCAGCCGCGGCGCAGTTGTTCACCACCAGCGCGTCTTCAGCACCAGTCACGTCTTTCAACAACGATTCGACACGCGCTCCTCGCTTACCGCGCGAACCCGTTGCGACGTCGTACTCGAGCGAACAGAAACCGCTGGCCTCTTCGACGATCGCCGAACGCGCTGCGATCGAAAGCGGCGCGCGACCGAGATTCGTGTGCAGGACCACGCCAGTCGCGTTGATTACGCGTCGAATGCCGGTCTGGCTCTCGATGCGCGCCGTTGCGCGCATCCGCACAACAGCTTCCGCGAGTAATAGCTCGGCGGCGTTCCCGTTCGACGGCACTTTCCCGCCGCTGCGAAGCAACGAGCGAAGCTCCGCCGTCACCTCGCGCGCAATCGCCGTCAGCCGCTTGATGCCGATCGAATCGCGCAGCTCGCGCGCCGCATCTGTCCTTAATAACTGGTCGACTGACGGCACGTGCCGCAGATTAAGTACGGGATCAGACATAGTTTTGCGAATCGTCAGACGAGGGATAATAAACTGTTGACACTCCAGTTTTGAACCTCCTAGACTGCTTGAGCCGCAAATCAGCGGCGCCCCGCCTCTAATCCCTCTTACAGGAGAATCCACGTAGTGGGACTACGCGATAATAAACTGCTTAGATCAAAACGACAGGCCCAAACCAAGAACAAATATACCGGAGGCGAAAACCAAGCCAGTCCTGATGAACAGTTGACGCGTCTCGAAGACGACATCCGCCGGTTGAGAGTCGAATTTGACATCTTTTTTAACGGTGCGGCGAAGCGGCCGCCCTACGATACGAAAGGTCGTGTCGAGACACTGCTGAAGCGGCTCGGAGACGATCGTACTTTAACGTTCGCACAACGATATCGCTACAGTTCACTGGCTGCTCGCTACAACGCGTTTCGCGAGCTTTGGCGACGGACCATGCAGGGACGCGAAGAAGGGCGCGATGCCGCGTCGGCGGCGCGAGCGAGCGCGAAGCAGGAGACTGTCGCCAGCGTGACGCCCGTTTCGTTTGTTTGTATGGACGCGCACAAGGACGTCGGCGTCGTCAAAGACCTGTACAACTCGCTGCTCGAAGCCAAGCAAAAGTGCGGTGAATCAACTGACGGACTTTCGTTTCCGCAGTTTCATCGTTTGATTGCGTCGAAGTCGGATGGACTGAAGGAACGTCACGGCTGCAACCAGATCAGGTTTTCAGTTTCGGTTGAGAATGGACACGTGAGTTTCAAGGCGAAAGCCGAGTAGGAACTTGGGAATGACCTCGCGCTGGCGCGAGACACATGTCAAAGAAGATTTTAGAATTCGCCAATCATTGACCTGGCGCTAGCGTCAGCCACATGTAAAAGAAGATCTTCGGATAAAAAAAAGACGGCCCACGCTGGCCGTCTTTTTCTTATGGCTACCGGACCCGTGACCGGAAGCAAGTCAGTGGCTTTGCGGAAGCAAGCCGGGGAGACTTACATCTTCGTTACTTTTTCAGCTTGAGGTCCCTTTGGGCCCTGGGTCACTTCAAACTCGACTTCCTGACCCTCTTCAAGGGTTTTGAAGCCGTCGCCCTGGATGGCGCTATAGTGAACGAAAATGTCCGAAGAGCCAGGCTGCTCGATAAAACCATAACCCTTCGAGTTGTTAAACCACTTGACCTTACCGGTTATTCTAGACATAACAACGAATCCTCCTAACGATTCGGTAAAACGGACGCGAAAGCTTTCCAGCTTTCCCATCGGCTTGGTGAATGCTTGTGAGCCGGGTCGCGCATTGGAGTGGCGCTAGACGGAAACACACAACCAACAAAAAATGCATGATGAAAAGCGCGGGGAGCGCTAATTCAACATGCACAGACTTACGGGGGCAGAACTAACCAAACTCATTGACTTACTTGTGGATCGGGAAATGCGGGCCTGAACCTACTGGCCCGGCATCGAACGACGGCGCATATTAGGCCAAACCGTCTAACCTGTCAAGGTTATTATTCAAAGAAAAACACAAGCTAAGTGAAGCCAAAGCTCAGGTTAACGGGTTTCCCCTGTTTTATTTCATCTCTCAACTGTAGTCGCTATGCCTGTGTGTGTATTTACTGCACGGCAGTCTTGCTGCCTGCCAGTAAATACGGTAACGGGTTCACAGCCTGATCGTTGATTCGCACTTCGTAGTGGAGGTGTGGGCCAGTCGAGCGGCCGGTCGAGCCGATTTTTCCGAGCAATTGTCCACGCGAAACGGGCTGATCCATCTCGACGTCGATGTGTGAAAGGTGACCGTAGCGCGTCGTCAAACCGCCGCCGTGATCCACGATCACGATCTGGCCGTAGCCGTTCTGCCAACCGACAAACGAAACGCGTCCGGCAGCTCCGGAAACAACCGGCGCCCCCCAAGGCGCTTCGATGTCCTGACCTGAGTGGAACTCGTATCCGCTGCCGCCGAATGGATTCCGGCGTCCGCCGAATCCGCCTTCGAGCGTGCCCTCGACGGGCCAAAGCGTTGGCGTGTAGCCGCGCTGGCGAAGAATGGCTTCATAAGCCGACATGTCTTCTTCGAGCCGGCTCATTTTCGCGGCCAGTGTTTCGATTCCCATTTCGTCGAGCGGCAGTTCAGGACCACCTGTTCCCGGAAATGCGGAGGCAGTTTCAACTACGCCTGATTTCTCGGCGAGTTTGCGTGAGGTGTCTTCAACTTTTTCGACGCGATTGTTGAGCTTTTCGAGTTCCTGTCGCTGCCGTTCGTTTTCGGCGCGCAGGCGGTCATTCTCAAAGGCAGTGCGAAGATGTGCGGCCTGTTGCGTTAAGCCGTAAAGTCCGAAAACCAAACCGACCGCCACCACGGCAGCGACGATGGAGAACAGGGTAACGACTTTCTTTTCGATTCTGATTCTCTGGACTCTGGCTCTCGATCTCGATGTATGGGCAATAATGAAAGAAATAAATCGGTCTTCTCTTGCCATTTTGGGGGTGCTCCTCCTGTTGTCTGCCGGGGTTTGGAAATCGGGGCTACGGCAGCAACCGTTAAGCACAAACTCGCCAAAAAGCGATTTGCGCGAATTACGGGAAAGTTTTTTGTTTACCTACTTGAAGATTTGCAGCGGTTGGGTTGAAAACCTCAAGGTCCCTCCGAGGTGAAACCCATCCGGCCGGTTCTGCAAAGGCCCTGAACCTACCACAGGGCCTAAGCTGTTGCAACTTTGGAAGGGAAATATAAGAAAGGTGTCGTTAAAAAATCGGTGAAATTTTAGACTTCTTCGCGCCGTCTGCGGCGATCGCGGAAGATCGCCAGCACGATCATTATCAACACCGCGACGAAGACCACAACGATGGCAACCTTGAGTGCTACCAGCAGGAAACCTACCAGCGCGATCAACTGTTTCAGCAAAGCAACGATGACGAGAATCAGGGCAACGATGGCGCCGAGTCCACCAGCAGTTTTAAGAATGCCGCAACACATATAAGTTCAACCCCTAAGAATAAAACCGAGTTCACGATCTGCGTTCGAACGGAAGCGGTGTGACGTCGCGCCGCGCGAACTGCGTTGTTTCACCAGTGCGAAAAGTTGCCGTATCCACCGGCCGGTTAGCGACCACCGACGGAGGTGGACGTCGCGAATCGAAACGTACGATACGATCCGAAGATTTCCCACGTCGAATGTAATCAAACAACATGTACGCGCCGAGCGCGACCAGCGCAACCGGCAGAAGTTCCTTGATCGGCAACGTGATTCTCAGCAACGTGTGCAACAGGAACAACGTGCCGATGATAATCAACGTCGTGCCCCAGGCAAATGGATTTCCATAAAGCCGGCGGGCGATGACGTCGTCTTCCGCGTCCGGTGCCAGACCGGCTCGCATCAGCTGTGCCGTTCTGCACGCGTCAACTGCCGCAAACAACCAAGTTCCGACGACGCCGAGGACGAAGAAAAGCACGCCCTGAGTCAACACTGCCATTTGAAAGAAGCTGGCGAAGATCGCGAAATGAACGATCGCTTTCGAAGTTTGTCCGTTGTAGGCAGCGCCCAGTCCGGGCACGAACGACAGCAGCGTCGCTACGAAAGGAGAACTCTTCCGGCGCAAAATGTTTGACGGATTTCCGGTGGGTTGGTGCCGCAGCAACTCAACGCCGGCGACGATGCAATCCTGACAAAACGGAAATCCACGCACGCGATGGTCGCAGGCAGGACACAGCCAGCGCGAGCATTGGTTGCACTGAACAACCGCGGGATTCTTAGCATGGTAGCCACAGTACATCATCTTAAAAACCTGGACTCCTCAACGATTGTTATGGCCTTTGCTATCCGGTTTGGTTCCCGAATGCTCCTGCTTCTGTTGATCGGCGTCATGCTTCTGTGGCGCCGGCGGTGTCGGTTCCTGCTGATTAGAAACCGGCTGCGCAGTACCTGAAAGTGCTTGAGTCTGACCGGTTGTTTGTTCGGCGAGTTGGAGTCCCGCGTTGTAAACACCGGTGATCGATCCGTCCGCTGAAACCGTGCTGCTCAAAACGAGCACTGCCGCGAGGAGCATCGTTGCCACTGTCGCGAGTTGCGGCGAGATGATCGGATCCAGCCACAACCTGAAACGCGACGCAGCGCGCGATCTCCACGGAGCTTTGATCTCCTGCGGAGTGACTGTTCCTAAAGTCGCCTGCAGTATCCGTTCGTTCAATCCTGCCGGGACCGGTTTCTCTTCGGAAATGTACGTGTAACAAGCTCCAATCGAGCGCACCACTTCACCCGGAAGTTCCGTACAGCGATCGCAGAGCGCCGCATGCCGTTCCCAGCGATGGTAATTGTGCGCCGGCAGGAAACCGTCGAGGTAGTCGGTCAACGACTCTTCGAATTCCTCGCAGGTCATCGCTGTCTCGGGCACAGTCTTTTGCAGAATACGCGCTTCGAGTTCCCTTGATGGCGAAGGCACCGTCGCCGTGCGACACGCCTCCATCGTACTGCGCACCGCTGAAAGCGTTTCGTGGCAGATCGGACAACGCATTGCGTGCTCGCCCATCAGCTTGTTCGTTTCGGGACCGACGACGCCCTCAATGTAGTCGGTCAGTAATGATTCAAAATCCACACACAGCATTGTTTTTTCGCTTCCTGCCCCACTTTTTTCTTGCTCACTCCCAGCGTCTGCCCACACGTGGGAATTAGTCCCGTTTTTAAGCCTCGCTCATCGCAACAACTTTCATTCGTCGTAGAATCTTGGCCAGTTCGATGCGGCCGCGATTTATTCGCGACTTCACCGTTCCTTCAGGAATTTTCAATAGATCTACGATCTCCTGGTAACTCAACTCTTCGATATCTCTCAAGATCACGCAGGTGCGGAGATCCGGCGATAACTTATCGATTCCCGCCTGCACCTGAGTTCCGAGTTCCCGCCGTTCCATCTCCTGCTGCACTGAATTCGACCGCGTATGCAGGTGGTAACTGTGATCCGCCAGATCGTCGGCGTGGTTGTCATGCGGCGTCCGTTGGCGTTTCCGGTAATCGTCGATAATCAAATTACGCGCCAGCCGCATCAGCCAGTTTTGCAAATCGCCCTGTTTCGGATCGTATTGATCGAGTGAGCGATAGACCCTGACGAAAACTTCCTGGGTCAAATCTTCGGCGGTGTCTGAGCGGGAGGTAAAGCGGTAAGCCAGGTTATAGATGCGACGGGAATAACTTTGAACGATCTCTTCCCAGGCCGCGCCGTCGCCCGCGCGACACCTGCGAACCAATTCGGCTCCTTCGCTAACTGCCAAAGCCTTAACAGCCCCCACGTTTCTTCTCCGGGTACCCTGCGTTTGGGAAATCTTTAAAGGCGGCCCACCCCTGTCGTCAGCAGCGGTTTACGCATCGGGTTGAGCTAAAGTTCCCGCGCAAATAAAGATTACGCGATCTCGGCGCAATTGGCATTATGTTCTTCCTGTGTGCGTAACACTAGCTAACGCAGCGCTCAACGGGAACACGGATAAGACGAATTTCCAATTACGACGCTACCGCATTATTCAGGTTTCTTGCCCTTAGGTTCCCCGATGTAGTAGGCTTTGCAGCCGGCCCAAGATATTGTGGTTTTCTCTGTGAACGCGCGCTCCTATCGCAAATACGTCGAATTTGCCGCCCTTTGTCTGCTTGCTTCCGCTCTTTTGTGGTTTTTCGGACGGAACCTTGACTGGCGCGAGGTCGGTCATCGGGTGAGTAGCGCGAATCCGTTTCTGCTTGTAATTGCGGTTGCGGTTGTGTGTTCGACTTACGTCGTCCGCGCTTTTCGGTGGCGAACGTTGCTAAAACCACTCAGCCCGGCGCGGCTGGCCGACCTGTTCGCTGCCACCACCATAGGTTTTAGCGCCGTTTTTCTCGTCGGCAGGGCAGGAGAGTTCGTCAGGCCCGTCGTCTTACCGATGCGCGATCCACGCGTAAGACCCAGCGCATCAATCGTCACGATACTGGTCGAGCGGATCTTCGACATGATGGCTGTTGCCCTGATGTTCGCCATCAACCTGATCTGGTTTCAACCGGCAGTCACCCTTGAAGTGTCGTTCGATCGCGTTCGGCTTGTCGGTTTGGGAATGCTGGTGGCGACGGTTCTGGGTGTGATCTTTCTGATCTGGTACAGGACGAAGTCCGCCTGGTTTATTGAAGTTTTGGATCGGCGCCTGAAGCGTTGGCGTTTTGTTCCGCGGCGACTGACGAACCTGTTGATGCGAACGCTCGAACAGTTGTCGCGAGCGTTGGGAGTCATGGTTAACGCGCGAGAGCTGGCGGAAACGATCGCCTGGACCGCGCTTTTATGGTTTGGAATCGCGCTCGCGAATTTTCTGGTGATGCGGGCGTTTGGTTTGCCCGTCGGAGTTTCGGAAACTCTTTTCGTGCTGGGTTGGTCGTTGGTTGGATCGCTGGTCCCAACGCCGGGTGGCGCCGCCGGTGCATTTCACGCTGCTACTGCCGCGGGATTTTTGTTCCTCGGAGTCGAAAAGGAATTGGCGGCTGCGGTCTCGATCATCCTGCACCTCGTCGACTTTGGACCAGCAGTTTTGTTCGGCGTCTTTTACGCGCTTCGTGGCGACTTGAGCTTTTCACGTTTGCGAACATTGGTGTCTCCGGAAGATTTTGAGAACCCAGTTGGAGAGGTTCAAATGAGATGAAATGTCCCTTCTGCGCTTATCTCGAAGACAAAGTTGTCGACTCGCGCGAGTCGCGTGAAGGCGATGCAATTCGTCGCCGCCGAGAGTGTCTCCGGTGTGAACGAAGATTTACTTCCTATGAACGCATCGACGAGATCCCCTACATGGTCGTCAAGAAAGACGGACGCCGTGAAACTTTCGACCGTAACAAAGTAATGGCTGGATTGTTGCGGGCTTGTGAAAAGCGGCCGGTACCTTCGACAAAACTCGACAGCATCGTCAATGCAATAGAAAAATATGTTCAGGAGTCACCCGAACGCGAACGTCCGACGAGTAAAATCGGAGAGATGATCATGCGGCGCTTAAAGGAACTCGACAAAGTCGCTTATGTTCGTTTCGCGTCCGTCTATCTGGAATTTGAAGACGTTTCGGAGTTCATGACCGAGCTCAAGCATTTAGTACGAACGCGAAACACGGGACAAGCAGGGAGGAAGTAACGCCTTCACCGGCGTCGTGAGGTTATGATCAAACCAGTTCGCGCAACAGGACTTGAACGGCTCGAGTTGCAACGGCTTCGCGATCGCGTCGGACGACTCTTCGCCGCTTTGCAGGAAGCGACTGAAACGGAGAATCCGCTCGTATCCGGTGCGTGGGCGCCTCCGGTCGATGTTTGTGAAACTGAAAAGATTGTCATCGTGCGTGCTGAGCTTCCGGGCGTGAGTGCCGATCAGATAAAGATCGGTTTGTGTAACACGAAGCTCAGAATCTACGGTGAAAAGAAACGCCGGCCCGCGCGACGGCGTATCATGTCGTACCTGTGTTCCGAACGCAGCTACGGAAAGTTTGGCCGCATCGTACCGCTTCGCTGGACCTTCAGCGTTCACGACACGAAGGCGTTTCTTAAAGACGGCGTGCTCCACATTCATCTGCCGAAGATCGAAGATCGACGCGGAGGAGAAGTCGTCATCACGGTCAAAGAGGATGTCGCCGATTAGTTTCCTGCGTGCGCGCCGCAACCAGCAGTACGTAATACTTTCCAGGTAGAAAGCTACACCATGGCAATAGTAAAAGAACCAGAGTTTACTGAAGCAATCGACACCACCGAGACGGATCAACAGTTACAGATTCCCAGTGAACTGCCGGTGCTGCCCTTGCGCGACATCGTGATCTATCCGTTCATGATCGTGCCGCTCTTCGTGTCGCGCGAGAAATCGATCCGGGCGGTCGACGAAGCGCTGGGTGAGAACCGGATGATCCTGCTCGCTTCGCAGAAGGATCTCGATAAAGAAGAACCGACTGCGGAGGATCTGTATTCGGTCGGCACGGCCGCCGTGATCATGCGAATGCTGAAATTGCCGGACGGCCGCATTCGCATTCTGGTCCAGGGACTCGCGCGCGCCCATATCGAATCGGTCGATGCGACTGGTGAGTACCTAAGATCGCGCGTCAACGTGATGCAGGAAGTATTGCCGCCTGAGCGATCCCTCGAAGTCGAGGCGCTGGTGCGAAACGTGCGCGCGTCGATGGAAAAAGCGACGAACCTCGGGAAGAACATCTCGCCGGAAGTGATGGCGATCATCGCGAACCTCGACGACGCCGGACGTCTCGCCGATCTGTCTGCCTCAAACCTGGAACTGAAAGTTGAAGACGCGCAGTCAGTGCTCGACATTCCCGACACGACCGCGCGGCTGCGACGCGTCAACGATCTGCTGAACAAGGAGATCGAAGTTCTCACGGTCCAACAGGAGATCAACACGCAGGCGCGTGCCGACATCGATCGCTCGCAGCGCGAGTTTTATCTTCGTCAACAACTGAAAGCGATTCAAAGCGAACTCGGAGAAGGCAACGAACTCGCCGAGGAAACCGCGCAGTTCAAAGAGAAGATCGAAGCCGCGAAGATGCCGAAGGCTGCTGAAGAAGAAGCTCTGCGGCAACTCAAGAAACTCGAGCGGATGCATCCTGACGCCGCCGAGACCGCCACGTTGCGTAACTGGATGGAGATCATGACCGATCTTCCGTGGTCGCGCTCGTCCGTCGATAATCTCGACCTGAAAAAGGCGGAGACGGTACTCAACGAAGATCACTACGGCCTCGAAAAAGTAAAAGATCGCATTCTCGAAGCGCTCGCCGTTCGCAAACTTAAAGAAAAGCCAAAAGGCCCGATCCTGTGTCTCGTTGGCCCACCGGGAGTCGGCAAGACTTCACTCGGACGATCGATCGCGCGTGCGTTGGATCGAAAGTTCGTGCGGTTGTCGCTGGGCGGCGTACATGACGAAGCTGAGATTCGCGGTCATCGTCGAACTTACGTCGGCGCGATGCCGGGCAGAATCATTCAAGCGGTCCAGCAAGCAGGCACAAACAATCCGCTGATCATGTTGGACGAGATCGACAAAGTCGGCGCTGACTTCCGCGGCGATCCGTCGTCGGCGCTGCTCGAAGTTCTCGATCCCGAACAGAACAATTCATTCCGCGACAACTATCTCGGCGTCACATTCGATCTCTCGAACGTGATCTTCATGACGACGGCAAACGTGCTCGACACGATTCAGCCGGCGCTGCGCGATCGCATGGAAGTGATTCGTCTCGCGGGTTACACCGAAGAAGAGAAACGCGAGATCGCGATCCGTCACCTGCTGCCGAAGCAGATGGAGGAAAACGGCATCACCGCTCGCGATCTGAACGTCTCCAAGACCGCGCTGACGACGATCATTCAGCAGTACACACAGGAAGCCGGACTGCGCCAGTTGGAGCGTGAGATCGGTCGCATCTGCCGCAAAGTCGCGCGCAAGATCGCCGAAGGACATAAGGGTGCGATTCGCGTCTCGTTGAAAAACATTCACGAGTTTCTCGGCGCGCCGAAGATCATTCCTGAAGAAGCGCTGAAGAAAGATCAAGTTGGTGTCGCCACTGGCTTGGCGTGGACGGCCGTAGGCGGCGACGTGCTTTTCATCGAAGCGTTGAAGATGAAAGGCAAGGGAAATCTCGTTTTAACCGGCCAGCTCGGCGACGTGATGAGGGAATCGGCGCAGGCGGCGTATTCGTACGCAAAATCACGCGCGAAAGAGTTGGACATCGCGGAGGAAGACTTCAGCAATTACGATCTGCACATTCACATCCCGGAAGGTGCGATTCCGAAAGACGGACCTTCGGCCGGTATAACTTTGGCGACGGCGATGGTTTCCGCCTTGTCGACTCGTCCGGTGCGCAAAGACGTAGCGATGACGGGCGAGATCACGCTGCGCGGCAACGTGCTTCCGATCGGCGGCGTGAAGGAAAAAGTGCTGGCCGCGCGACGCGCGCGCGTCACGACGATTATCCTTCCGCAACAGAACCGGCGCGATCTGGACGAGGTGCCAAAAGAGCCTTTTAAAGACATTCGGTTCGTTTTTGTGGATAATATGCGGCAGGTTTTCCGCGAGGCGCTGGGTGAGAAGGTTGTTCCGCCCGTCTCGTCGGGACCGCGACCGCAACGGATGCCGCAAGCGGCGAATGCGCGGCCCGCATGAATTTAATGCGGTCATCTTTATAGGATCGAAAAGTACAACCGCTGAATATTGAGAAGAATCTCAGTCGCGGTTTGACCCGAAATCCTGGCGGCTGCACGCCGTCGCAAAAGTCGACAAAGAACGTTTTTAAAGGAGTTTTGATGAGGACTGTAAAACGTAACTCTCTTCCTGTTCTGTTCGCCCTGATTTCATTCATCTCGCTTTCTTCAACCGTACTCGCTCAGGAAACCCAGAAAAATCACGCTACCACCGCGGTAACGATCAAAAACTTCGGCCAGATGGACGACCGGTTCTTCCGCGGCGGCCAACCGAAAGAGAATGAATACAAGGAACTCGCCGCGCTTGGCATCAAGACGATTATCGATCTGCGCGACGACGCGAAAGAATATGGAAAAGAGGCCGTCGAATCGCTCGGAATGCGTTATGTGAATATTCCGATGAGCGACAAGGATTATCCGCCGGCTGAAAAGATTGCCGAGTTCTTGAAACTCGTCGACGATCCGTCAACGGGCAAGTTTTATGTGCACTGCGCCGGCGGACGTCATCGCACCGGCGTGATGGGCGCGGTTTATCGTTTCAATCATTACGGCTGGGACTTCGAAAAGGTCTACGCCGAGATGAAGAAGTACGACTTCTACACGCGCTGGGGACATGGCGAAATGAAGAAGTTCGTCCAGGACTACGCCGTCAGTTTTCAGTCCAAAGCAATCACTACCGTCGACACTAAACAGTAAACACGGATCTTACTGGTAGAGATACGAGTAGCTCTTCTTCTGATCCCACTCGATTCCTTCTACGTTCTGACCATCAAGCGCGAGTATGTCAGCACTGAGTTCATCGGTGCTGACAGTCGGGCTCACGTCCACTGAATACATAATGCTTCCCGGCGATTCCTCGGTCGCCTCGCGATCGATCGCCCGCAACTCCTTATCAAATCCGTGTTGCTTGAACACCTGTCGGAGCGCTTTCTGCGTCGAAACGACGTTGCGCGTCGTGACCTTCAGCTCCATCGAGCGAAACACCTGTTCCGGCTCACGCCACTCCAGCAACCAAAGCACGATCAACGAGAACATCGTCAACGCCAGCGCCAGGTCCCAACGCCCAACTCCGGAGGCAAGTCCAACGGCAAGACTGATCAACAGCACCGTAACTTCTTTCGGATCGCGAATGTTGGTCCTGAAACGAACCAGCGACACGGCGGCGAATATTCCAAACGCACGCGCCGCATTGTCGCCGACGACGATCATCAACGCTGCCGCTACAATCGCCAGCAGAATCTGCGTCTGCGACACGTAAGGATTTCGCTTCAACGCGAGGATCCGTTTGCGTGGACGAAACGCGAGTGCCGCGCCGAGCAACGCCGCCAGCAGGAACCTCAACGTGATGCGACCCATCGTTTCCGCCCACGTGTCTCCGAGCACATAGTTGGTACTGTGCTGCGTGCCGAACATCTGATCGACAAAGGTGTCTGCCTCGGTTGTAGCCCGCTCAGTACCGGCTGTCGGTCGTTGAGGCTGCGTGGCCGGTTGTTCCTCGGGTGGTCCAAACGTCGCGGTCGGCGTGCCGGCCGGTCGCGCGCCGGGAGTTGTATTTGGCGTTTGTCTTCCGCCGCCGCCAAGGTAATAAGCCGCTAACGCGCTCACCACGACGACTCCGGCAAACACTACGGCCAGCGTGATCAGTTCCTGCTTTCGTTTCGATGCCATCGACAGTCCTTTTTTTATGTCAATTAACGTCTGTTATCTGAGGCTGCCAATCTCTTCCGCCCTTCGCAGGTAAAGCAGCTCGTTAGTTCTCTCGCGCACAGTTCGCGCGAGCGTGTTGATCTGGTCCGGACGATAATTCGCGGCGCGGAACGCATCACGCAGTTGCTGATCGCTCAGTTTTGACAGCCAACTGCTCAACCACTGCGCATCGCGTACGGAGATGTTCTTCATCAGGCCGCTGTTCTTGCCGCCGAAGTGCAGCACGACGCGATTGCCTTTGACCTTGTCCAGAAATTTCGATTTGGAATACTTCTGCGGGTTATTGCGGCTACGCGTAAAACGCCAGAGCAACGGCGTCGTGCTCGCATGTCCGAACGTTGCGCCGAGATCGCTGATGATGTATCTGAGTTCGTCGCCGTTGTTACCGCGAACCTGAATGATCTCGTTGTTTGAATCCTTCAAATCCCAGTTGTTGATCAGAGCCATCATGATCTTCAGGCCCTGATATTCCGGCGTGCCGAGAAACGGATTCTGTTTCCACTTCCACTCGCCGACTCGATCCCACTGCTCCGGGCGCGCTTCAAACCTGACGTTCGTAAACGTTCCTTTACCGGGAATCGTCACGCGCGGCACCAGATAATTGACTTCAGTGATGTAACCAACTCCCCACAACAAACGAATCGCCGAAGTTTCCGACTGTGCTTCCTTCCCGATCTTCACTACCCACTCCCGGCCAGATGCGTCGCGCACTCGATACTTCTTCGAGTAACCGCCTTTGTCCTCTTTGATAAAAGTGATTCGGCGCAGATCGGGACGATTACTCGCGCCGCCTGGTCCAAGAAACAGATCGCGCGATGAGATGTCCGTCGGACGCTGCCAGAGAACGGGCGTTCCTTTCGGCGCTGGCTTCTTCTTTTTCGGCTTTGCGGCGACACCGGCGTCAACCGCCGTCATACTCAGAATGACTGCCAGCAGAATCGCAGTTCGCAATTTCGCAGTACGCATAAGCATAGATGTCTCCAGTCCGCTGTTCTTCACTCGCGGGGGTAACGGGGATGGTTTTGGGGAACTGTTTAAGCGGGAGAGTTAACTCGTGCTTGTGCTTATCGGGCGTCCCGTAAAGTAGTTCTGACTGTTGAATGGCTCCGCACCGTTCATGATCGGACGATATGTTCCATCCGCGTGTAGTTCGCGCGCTTTTGTGTTGTCGCTGAGATACGCATCGAGCAACACGTCTCGCAAGTAGCGCTTGCCGTCCGGTTCGGTGACCGGCGCCACGACTTCGATCCGGTGCTTCAGGTTACGCGACATCCAGTCGGCGCTGCCGATGTAGACTTCCTCGTCTCCACCGTTTGCAAACCAGAAGACACGACTGTGCTCGAGAAAACGTCCGACGACGCTGCGCACGCGAATGTTTTCAGACAAACCCGGAATGCCCGGTCGCAGCACACAAATACCGCGTACGATCAGATCGACTTTCACGCCTGCCTGCGAAATCTCGTAAAGCTTCTGGACGATTTGCAGATCGGCGAGACGATTCAGTTTCGCGATGATGTGCGCCGGACGGCCACGTCGCTTGTGTTCGATCTCGCGATCGAATAGCGCGTTCAGGTTCTCGCGTAGCGCGACAGGCGCCACCATCAGTTTTCGATAATCTTTCTGGTCCGAAAAACCAGTCAGGTAGTTAAACAACTCGGTCGCGTCGCGCCCGATCTGATCGTCCACCGTGAACATTCCCAGATCGGTGTAGGTACACGATGTGGTCGGATTGTAGTTACCGGATGCGATGTGGACGTAACGTTTCAGCGCCTCGCCTTCGCGGCGGATCACGAGCGTCAGTTTTCCGTGAGTCTTCAGACCAATCACGCCGTAAACAACATGAACGCCGGCCTCGTCGAGTTTCCTGGCCCATTCGATGTTGTGTTCTTCGTCAAAACGCGCCTTGAGCTCGATCAACACCGTGACTTGTTTGCCTTGTTCAGCCGCGCGGATCAATGCCGGCGGAATCGGCGATTCCGGGCCAGTGCGATAGAGACAGATCTTGATCGCAACGACGTCAGGATCTTCCACCGCCTGGTTGATGAAACCCGTGACGCAGTCGTAAGAGTCGTACGGATGGTGCAGCAGTCGATCGCGTTCCCTGATGGCGTCGAAGATCGTGTCGTACGACTCGAACCATTCAGGAACCGTCGGTTTGAAAGGAGCGTCTTTCAAGTCCGGCCGGTCGACGTCGTAAAGGTCCATCAGATCCTGAATGTTGAGTGGACCATCAAACACGTAAACATCCTGCGGTTCGAGATCGAGAGACGTCGTTAGATACTCGATCATGTCCTTCGGCATATCCGGAGACACTTCGAGACGAACTGGCGTGCCGAATTTGCGGCGCCGCAGTTCTTCCTGGATCATGCTGAGCAGATCTTCAGCTTCTTCTTCGCGAATCTCGATATCGGCGTCGCGTGTCACGCGAAAGCGATGACAACTTCCCGGATGCATTCCCGGAAACAGCGCGTCGATGTTTGCTTCGATGATCTGGTCGAGTAAGACAAAGCGCGATCCGGATCCGCCAACCGGCACGAGTCGCGGCACGACCGACGGCACTTTGATCCGCACAAAGCGCGACTTGAAAGTCTTTCCGCGACCGATCAACTTCATCTCCGGCGGCGCGTCGACAATCAATCCGATGTTCACGCTCAGCGGCGAAATGTAAGGAAACGGATGACTCGGATCGACCGCCAACGGAGTCAGAATCGGATAGACCTTCTCCATGAAGTAGTCTTTCAGATTCTCTTTCTCGTGACGTGAAAGCGATTCGTAAGAGACTAGCTGAACGCCTGTTTCGGTCAACTGTGGCAATACTTCTTCGCGCAGGCAGCGTGCTTGTTCGTTGATTAGCTTGACGACCTGCTCGCGAATGAGTGCGAGCTGTTCGGCCGGCGAGGATCCGTCGGCGGCAACGTCTGTCAGGCCTTGTTCGAGCTCTTCCTTCAGGCCGGACACACGGATCATGAAAAACTCGTCGAGGTTTGACGAGAAAATCGAAAGGAATTTCAGTCTTTCGAGTAACGGATTACTCGCATCGAGCGCCTCTTCCAGAACTCTCGCATGAAATGCGAGCAGGCTTAGTTCGCGGTTAAAAAACAGTTGCGACTTGGAAGGGGCGACTGTGACCTCTACCGGCTTCGGGAACTCATGAATTCGCGCTTCTCTTTTGACGACTGTTGACATAGTTATATTGGCTACTTGTTTCGATAAATTGAGAGAGCCACTGAAAGCACATGCCTCGCCGGGGAAATTGGCAAGAGCTGTTCCATCCGAGGAGTACGAAGGCGGGATGGCGTTAAACGTTGCTCTTTCTGGGTTTTAACCATTCTGTTACGAAACCGACCCGGAGTGGTTGCGTATGAAATCGATACTTGGGCTGTTTGACTCCGTGCCGAGATTTTTGCAACGCCACGGTGGTCCAGCGCGTTAAGGTGTTCACGTCCGTAAACTGGTGGAGGTCGCCTCGGGCGTTGTTTTGAGTTGCGTGAGCGCGCAACTTGGAACAGAAGGTGAGCATCTTTACCTTCGCGACCGAGGCGACTTTGGTGGAAAAATTTACCAATTGGGCGTCTGTTTCCGAGTGGGTGATTGTTTGACACCCTAAAAAACCGTGTGGTAACCTCCAAGTGATTTTCGGGCTCCTCGAGCGTGAGTCTGGTTTTGTCCAAATCATAGAGGAGCCTTTAGATGCCGCACCTGAGAAAGTGAATGCAGCCGATGTGATTTCCTTCCCGGAAAGCCACACGCGTATTCGCATCTACCTTTTGAAGGAGTACGATGAATTGATGTCAACGAGCATCCCTCGTTTGATGGCCCATGTGGCTGTACTAACGACGCTCGTCGCTTTGGCGGCCAGCACTTACGCACAAATTCCAGCGGCCTCTTCTGCCCGTGCAATTCCAACTGAAGTTGAACAGTCAGAATCGCGCATCACGCAGATCATAGCGCGTGCGGAAGACCATTTCCGCAAAGGGAAACTCAACCTCGAAGACAGCAAGCGCGATCAAGCGCGGCAAGAGTTTGATAAAGCTGTCGACTCGATTTTGGAGTCGGGCTTCGACGTAAGAGCGAGTCAGAAACTTCAAACTTACTATCTCGAGTTAGTCGAACGGATCTATCGCGAAGAAGTACCGACGCAGTTGCCAGTCGCGCCCAGCAACGTGACGATGCAGTTGGTCGCGCACAACACGCAGACGCAGGAACCTGCAAAGACTCCAGCGACTGCGCAGATTGGTTTTCGCGATCAGAAGTTCGAGCCATCGCCGCTCGATGAGTTGAGCAAGCTCGTTCTCAATCCTGACGAAACAACGTTCACGAATAAAGACGCCGAAGATCTTGAAGCGGCGAAGAAGAACGTCAACTTTGCTTTCACGCTCAATCCGCTGATCCAGGGTTACATCAACTACTACCAGGGCCGTGGCCGCACAACGATGGAAAGCGGTCTGCGTCGTTCGGGCCAGTTCATGAAACTCTCGCGAAAGATCTTCGCGGAAGAAGGCGTGCCGCTCGATATCACCTGGTTGGGACAGGTTGAAAGTGCGTGGCGAGTTAAGGCTGTGTCTTGGGCTGCGGCTTCCGGTCTGTGGCAGTTTATTCCGGGCACCGGCCGTCGCTTCGGACTGCGCCAGAATGCGTACATCGATGAGCGCAACAGTTACGAACAAGCGACTCGCGCTTCCGCCAGGTACCTGAAGTTTCTTGCCGAGCGTTACAACGGCAACTGGGAACTCGCGATGGCTGCGTACAACACCGGCGAAGGCAACATCGATCGTGCGATTTCACGCGCCGGCAGCAGCAACTTCTGGATGATCTATCCGTACATCGCCCAGGAAACACGCAACTACGTTCCAAACATTTTGGCCGTGATCCTGATCGCCAAGAATCCCGAGAAGTATGGATTCAAGGGCATCAAACAAGATCCGCCGTTGATGTACGACGTCGTTCGCGTTCCAAGCGCAACCAGCTTGCAGCTTATCGCTGACGCGACCGATACGAGTATCGATCACATTCGCACACTCAATCCCGAACTGAAACGCGACATCACTCCGCGCGGTGAGATTTACGATGTGCGCGTGCCGGCGGGTCGTTCGAAACAGTTTGCGGCGTTGCTCCAGAGAATCGTCCCGGAGCGACGTGAAACAGCGCGCGTGATTTCAGTCGCGCCGGGTGAAGACCTGCAAAGCGTTGCGAACCGCACGGGAATCGCCGTTGCTCAATTACAGGCGATGAACAGTGGCGTCGATCTGAAGTCGGCGACCAAGCTCGTCGTTCCGAACAGCAACGTCAAACTCACCAAGTGGGTGAGAGCGACCGCGAAACCCGGTGAAGCTGCTCCGGCTTCCGGCATCGACAAGGTTCGTGCGCGCAAGGGCGATACGATTGCACGCATCGCCGCTGGTCGTAACCTCGACGCGAATGATGTTGCTCGTTTGAACGGAATCCCGGTCGACGCCGAACTCAAGGCCGGCCAGGAGATCAAGGTACCGTCAAGCGCGCCAGCGCCTTCGCGCCGTCGCTAAGATTTAACGTTTAGAAAAGCCGGCTGAAAACGCCGGCTTTTTTAGTTTAGAATTCCTCACTTTCAAATTAGGAGCTTCCTCACGTGCTCTATCGAACTCTTTCCGCTGCCGTTTATGGAATCGATGCCGATCTCGTAGATATCGAGGTCGATCTGTCTTCGCAACGCGTCGAAGGTGAACAAGCTGCGTCAGTCACTATCGTCGGACTTCCTGACGCCGCGGTTCGCGAATCGCGCGAACGCATTCGCGCCGCAATTCAAAACTGCGCTTACTCGTTTCCGCTGCAAAAGACCACGATCAATCTCGCGCCTGCTGACGTTCGAAAAGAAGGTGCGAGTTTCGATCTTCCGATTGCCCTCGGCATTCTCGGCGCGAACGGCGATCTTCCCGAAGCCCATAATCTGACTCATGTCCTGTGCGTCGGCGAACTCTCGCTTGACGGCCGCGTGCGCGCGATCAAAGGCGCGCTTCCGATTGCCATCCTTGCGCGTGAAGCGTCGATTCGTCACTTGATACTGCCGGAGGAGAATGCGAAGGAAGCCGCGGTTGTTTCAGGCATCAACGTGTATCCGGTTGCGGATTTGCGCAGTGCAGTGAATCTCGTTGCGGACCTGCAATCCGAACAGCCACCTATGCCGCTCGTCGTCGATCCGGGCGAGATTCTTCGACGCACCGAACACTACAGTGTCGATTTCAAAGACGTGCGCGGGCAGGTATCCGCGAAACGTGCTTTGGAGATCGCGAGCGCGGGCGCTCACAACATTCTCCTGATCGGCCCGCCAGGTTCGGGAAAGACGATGCTCGCCAAACGGCTCGCGACGATCATGCCGCCGCTCGAGTTTGAAGCTGCGTTGGAACTGACGAAGATTCATTCCGTCGCTGGTCTCACTGGCCGTGCCGGACTCGTCACCGAGCGTCCGTTTCGTTCACCACATCACACGATCAGCGATGCGGGTTTGATTGGCGGCGGTTCTGTGCCGCGACCGGGCGAAGTTTCGCTTGCGCATCATGGCGTGTTGTTTCTCGACGAGTTGCCTGAATTCGATCGCAGCGTTTTGGAAGTCTTACGACAGCCGCTTGAAGATCAACAGGTAACGATCAGCCGCGCATCCATGGCGCTGACGTTTCCCGCGTCGTTCATGCTCGCGGCGGCAATGAATCCCTGTCCTTGTGGCTATTGGTCGGATCCGGCGCGTGAGTGTCGTTGTTCGCCATTGCAGATTCAACGTTACGTCGGCCGCATCTCCGGTCCTTTGTTGGATCGCATCGACATTCATATCGACGTTCCCGCCGTTAAATTCCGCGAACTCTCCGGCGACGAACCTTCAGACACCGACAGTTCAGCCGTGATTCGACGGCGTGTGATGAACGCCCGACAGCGCCAGTTACATCGTTTTAAGGGAGAAAAGATCTTCGCGAACGCCGCCATGACGCCGCGCATGATCCGCACTCATTGCCAGATCGACACCGTGAGCGAGCGGATGCTCGAGAGCGCCATGGCTCGTCTGGGCCTCTCCGCCCGCGCCTACGATCGCATCTTGAAAGTGAGCCGCACCATTGCCGATCTTGAAGACAGCGACCAAATCACCTCAACCCACGTCTCCGAAGCCGTCGGCTACCGATCATTGGACCGTACGTACTGGACGTGAGCTACCGGAAAACAACAAAGAGAACCGTTGACACTGGGTCAATATCGCGAGTAGATTGCGGCGCTATCTCAGGAGCCCCAGAATGCCAGGAACCGCCGCGCGGCTCGCGGTTTTTCACCGTGGCGGCGAGCCCTCCAGTGGACAGAAAGACCGCTAATCCGTATCCTGCAGTTCAGCCGTAAACCAGCGAATTCGGCTGAGGGATTCACTATTTTTAGAGTCGGGCAAGGCAACGACGCGCTCGAAGCGCCGCATCACAGCCGCGTTTGAGGGTACTGGACCTGGCACCGCATCCCCACGCGGGTGCTTCGAAGGAAAGAGTGCCGCTCCCTTGAAACTGGCGTAAGCGTGAAAATCGTGCCACACAAGCGGAAGTTGTGAGATTCTTCCCAGCTTGCCCGAGCAAACGAGCACGTGACCGCAGCCGAACCCGAGACACCGCAAACGACAGACTATGAGCTGGGGCAGAAAGCCGCCCAAGGCGACATGGCCGCTTTCGAGCAGCTTTACCAGCGCCATAATCGTCGCGTCTATTCGCTGTGCCTGCGAATGACGGGTAATGTCTCGGAAGCAGAAGATCTCGCTCAGGAGGTCTTCATTCAGCTCTTTAGAAAAATTGGTAGTTTTCGGGGCGAATCTGCCTTCACGACCTGGCTACACCGCCTGACAGTCAATCAAGTGCTCATGCACTTCCGCAAACGCGGCGTGCGCATGGAGCAGACGACTGAGGACGGCGAAACGCCTGTCCAAATCGTGAAAGGCACTGAAAACCCGAACTCAATGCCGGTCGTCGACCGGATCGCGCTCGACAAGGCGATTGCGCAACTGCCGCCCGGTTACCGGACGGTTTTCACGCTCCACGATATTGAGGGGCATGAGCACGAAGAAATCGCCAGAATGCTCGGGTGTTCGGTAGGGACGTCCAAGTCGCAATTACACAAAGCGAGAATGAAATTGCGCGGGCTCCTTAGGCAACAGAAAGAGGCAGAACAGCCTCGAAGCTAGCAGCCGATGTTTTTCAGCTTGAAAATACGGCTTAAACGCAGTCTTCCCTTGATTGATAAAAACCGGAAAGATTCTGTCCAACAAATAGTTCGGACTCATATTGTGTGCGCCAGTGCGACAGAACGAAGGTGGTAAGCAATGAACTGCGAGACGTGTCAGGAACTCATTCACGATCTGGTCGATGGCTCGATCAGCCAGAGCGATGAGTCCCTTCTTAATACGCACATTAAAGATTGTTTGGATTGCGAGAGCGTGCGCCAGGACCTGGCGTCGATAGTCGGCTTCGCTCGCACCCGCCGCGGCGAATACGAAGCACCGCCAAATGAACAGGCGCTGTGGCTGCGCATTCGCAACGTGATCGAGGCCGAGGCGATCGCACGCGATCGGACTGGTAACCGTGTAGCGTCGTCCGAACGCCAGCCGTCATTTTGGGAACGGCTGATGGGCCACAGTTGGGAACTGTCCCTGCCGCAGTTGGTCGCTTCGACAGTCGCGATCGTTTTGTTAGTTTCACTGACGACCGTCGTCGGATTGCGACGCTGGGGAACGACTGAGATACCAACGACACAACCTACGGCCATCGTCGGAACGTCGGACATCAGCGATCGCATTTTGCAACGTGAGCAGGCGCTGACCTACTGGAAACAGCGCGTTGAAATCAACCGCGCCCGTTGGAACCCTGAAATGCGCGACGTGTTCGATCGCAACATGAGCACCATCAATGAGGCCGTTGCCAACTCGCTGAATGAGTTGAAGAAAAATCCTCATGATGACGTTTCCGAACAGATGCTGAACGAAGCGATGAACGATAAGCTTGCGCTGCTGAAAAAGTTTTCCGATTTGTAATTCGGCGCGATGAGAAGATCGTTGAAGTTAGTTTTTGATATACGCCCCACAATGAAAACGAGATCCTTAACTTGGCGCCCGTCAGTCCGCGCCGGCCTGTTTGCGGGTGGCCTTGTTGTCGCACTTGTTTGTTTCTCTGCCGCTGCAACCGTCAGCGCGCAACAAAAGATTTCCAAGCGCTATCCGGGTGGTAAAAACGTTCGGGTCGAACTGCGTAACATCTCAGGAACGATCGTCGTCGAGTCGTGGAACAGAGACGAGATCAAACTCACGGCCACTATCGAATCGAAGAACACCCACGTCGTGCCGAAGCAGGTCAACCAGTGTTTGTCGGTCGACGTGATGAGCGACAATCGCGGCCGCGGAGACATCGGCGACATCAATTTCAAACTGCAAGTGCCCGTGAATTCGTCAGTCGATCTCGAAACGGTTCGCGGAAACATCAGCGTCACGAACGTTCGCGGCGGCCTGGTTCGCGCGCACGTCTCGACCGAGGGCGACATCGAGCTTTCAAACATCGTAGCTTCGCAGGTCATCGCGCAGAACATCAGCGGAAACATATTCTTCGACGGTGAGTTTCTCGGCGGCGGCACTTACGACTTCAAGTCAAGCAAGGGCGAGATCCAGATTCGCATCCCGGGAAATTCGGCGTTTCGTTTAGTCGCTGCTTCACCTGCGCGACGCATCGTGTTGAATGATTTCTGGAACAACAACATGAAGAACCAGGACGGCCGCAAGATCGTGGGCGACGTCGGCGACGGTCGCGCTTCCGTGTCGGTGACGAACTTCATGGGCCAGATCACGTTTCTGCGAAGATAAATATTTGTCCAGACTAGTCATCATCGTCGGCCTTTTTTTAGTAATTCTCACACCAACTTCGATCTTTCCGCAGCAAAAGAAAGACGCCGCGGCATCGCTTCCGGTGCAGTTGCTGAAGCGTACGACGACGCGACGCGAAACGAGTCGCTTCAACTTCGGCGGCACTGTTACCGTCGTCGGCGCGCCGCGAGGATCGGTGACTGTCGAAGGCTGGTCGCGTAGCGAAGTCGAAGTAGTCGCCGACATCGAAATCAACGCGCCGACCGAAGCGGACCTGGACCAACTCGTCAAGGTCAACACTTTCGTCTTCGACGAAGACTTGAATCACATCAGCGTACTCACAACCGGCACTCACGATCGCGCGTACATGAAAAAGTTCGCAAAAAACTTTCCGAAGAAGTTGCTCAACCTGCCGTGGAAGATCGACTACAAGGTGCGCGTACCGGCGAACACGGATCTGGAGATCAACGCCGGTTATGGACCAGTGAAAGTGTCGGCTGTCGAAGGTGCGATGCGTGTCAGCGCGACGGAGAGTGAAACTACGTTGACGTTGACCGGCGGTCTCGTCACGGCAACTGTTACCGCGGGTGTCGTAACGCTGAACATTCCAGTGCGAAGCTGGCGCGGCGGCGGCGCCGAAATCCGTCTCGCTACCGGCGTGATCAATGTCGACCTACCCGCCGGTTTCAGCGGCGACATCGACGCCGAGATCCTGCGCAATGGAAAGATCGTGAACAGTCACGACGGGCTCGCCGCACGCGAGAAACCGGGCATTACGGAACGCAGTGTTCGCGCCCGTGCAGGCGCAGGTGGAGCGTTTTTCAAGTTCACGGTCGGCGATGGAACGGTGAACATTCGCAAGTCCGCACAGTAAAACACCTCACCTGTAGTTTTCGCTTTCTTTCCGTGCTTAAATAAGCACCCAACAATGAGCATCAAAAGCGACAAATGGATCCGCATGATGGCGGTGGAGTACGGCATGATCGAGCCGTACGAGCCCGGCCAGGTTAAAGAAGTGGACGGCAAGCGAATCGTTTCGTATGGCACGTCGAGTTATGGTTACGACATTCGCTGCGCCGACGAGTTCAAACTGTTCACGAACATCAACAGCACGATCGTCGACCCGAAAGAATTCGACGCCAAAAACTTCGTCGAACACAAAGGCGACTCCGTCATCATTCCGCCAAACAGCTTCGCACTGGCGCGCACGGTCGAATACTTTCGCATCCCGCGCAACGTCCTGACGATCTGTCTCGGCAAGAGCACGTACGCGCGTTGCGGCATACTCGTCAACGTCACGCCATTCGAACCGGAGTGGGAAGGCTACGTCACGCTGGAGTTTTCCAACACCACGCCACTGCCGGCAAAGATCTACGCCAACGAAGGCGTCGCACAGGTTGTGTTCTTCGAATCAGACGAAGTCTGCGAGACGTCTTACAAGGATCGCGGCGGCAAGTATCAGGGCCAACGCGGCGTCACGCTGCCGAAGATGTAAACGATTGATGCCTACCACAGTCGAAGCGCTTCGTTTCAAACAACTGGACTCACGAGCGGTGCTGCCGAGGCGCGGGAGTGCGCTGGCGGCGGGACTGGATGTGTGTTCGATAGAGGACGTGGAGATCGCGCCTAAGCAGCGTGCGCTGGCGCGGACGGGGCTCGCGGTGGCGATTCCGCCGGGATTTTATGGACGCGTTGCGCCGCGATCGGGCCTCGCGGTGAAGCAGGGTCTCGATGTGCTTGCCGGCGTAATCGACTCGGATTATCGCGGCGAGGTTTGTATCGCGCTTTACAACACGGGCGACGAGGCGATCGTGTTGCCAGCAGGGAGTAAGATTTGCCAGTTGATTGTTGAAAAGATCATTACTCCCGAACCCGTGTGGGTATCCGATTTGGACGAAACCGCTCGCGGCGCTGCCGGATTTGGTTCTACAGGCTAAACGGTTTCTACACCAACCCATACATCGAATGTCCTAAACCGTACGGTATCCCTCCATCACGGCTGTAAAACATCCAATAAAACGCGAATAAATGGTGTTTCTCTCATTTATGGCACGGCTGTTGACAGTATAGCCGTGGAGCGAAGGAGGAGAAGAGATGAACACCCTGAGAAAAACCGCTTTTAAGGCATCTTTGGTGATGCTGGTGCTCACTGCGATGAGCAGTCTCGGCATGGCCCAGTTTGCCAGTCAGACAGATATTCGTAACACAGTACGTCGCATTCAAACCCGTACAGACAATCTTCAACGCGCAGTTCAAAACGCGACCGACCGCGGCAACTATCGCGCTGAGGATCTCAACCGGCTGATACTCGATTTTGAATCAGCGACAAACCAACTCGATCGCCGGCTTAGCAACCGTCGCACTGCCGCGAGCGATGCTCGCATAGTCCTGGACCGTGCTGCCCAGATCGACAATTTCTTCATTAACAACCGCATCGGCGCCGGAACGAATCGCGAGTGGCAAGCACTGCGCGCCGACCTGGACCAACTCGCAAGCTACTACAACCTGACTGCGCAGTGGGGTTCCGGTTCCAACACCGGCGGTTACAACGACTACAACCTGAGCGACGCGCAGATGCGCCAGTTGATTCAACGAATCGACACGCGCTCGGCGACGTTCAGCCGTAACTTCCGTAACGATCTGAACCGTGTTTACGGCACCGATCGCAACTCAGTTGACGAAGCTCGCCGGCAACTCTCCGCTTTCGAGAGTGCGTTGGTCCAGCTTCGCAATCGCGTGAACAGCCGCCAGTCAACTTCGTCTGACGTTCGTAACTTGTTGGATCGCGCTTCGTTTCTGAACACCTACGTCGCCGACCGACAGTTGTCGTATCAGACGGAAAACAACTGGAACACTTTGCGCACCGAACTCGAGAGTCTCGCAGGTGCTTTCAACATCGCGTGGAACGGGACCACAACGCCCGGCGGGCCGATCGCCGATAACGACGGCGCCACTCGCCGCGATTTGACCGGTACGTTCCGCTATAACTCGAGCCAGGGCGACGATGCGCGTCGCGCGGTAGACGCCGCCACGCGGAATCTCTCGCTCGCCGAACGTCAGCGTGTTTATGACGCGCTGTTGAGAAGGCTGGATCCACCACAGATGCTCGCTATCGATCGTCGTGGAAGAGCGGTGACCATCGCGTCGAGTCGCGCACCGCAAATCAACTTCACGGCCGATGGCCGCGAGCAGACTGAAACCACTCCGGGTGGCCGGACGGTACGCGTTCGCGCCGACCTGGTAGGCGATACTTTGACGATCACGCGAACCGGTGAACGCGCTAACGATTTCACGGTCTCGTTCGATCCAACCGACAACGGCCGCCAACTGCTGGTGACGCGAACGCTCTACAGCGACCGCGTGAGTCAGCCGGTAACGGTCAGGACTTACTACGATCGCGTGTCTGATGTTGCGCAGTTGAACATCTACGACACGAATCGCGAGGACAACATCGGCGGTGGCGTGAACAGCGGTAATGTCGGCGGCTTCGTAGTGCCGAATAACACGCAACTCGTTGCCGTTCTCAACAATGACCTTTCAACCCAGAACGTTCGCGAAGGCGAGACGTTTACGATGACCGTGCGTTCGCCCGGCCAGTTTGAAGGCGCGACGATCGAAGGACGTGTGATGAGCGTCAATCGAGGCGGCCGAGTTACCGGACGCTCCGAGATGACACTCGATTTCGACACGATTCGTTTGCGAGACGGAAGAAGTTATAGCTTCGCCGGTATTCTCGAAAGCGTTCGTACGCCGAATGGAGACGTCGTTCGCGTTGACAACGAAGGTGCGGTTCGCGAAAGCGATCAGACCAAGACGACTGTCACGCGCACAGCGATCGGAACCGCGGTCGGCGCCATCATCGGCGCGATTGCGGGTGGCGGTAAAGGCGCGGCGATTGGCGCCGCGATCGGCGCCGGCGCCGGAGCAGGTTCAGTCTACATTCAGGGTCGAAACGATCTCGAACTGGAGCCTGGAACTGAAGTGACTCTGAGGTCCACTGGTCCACAGGGTTAAGAACGGTTAGTTGATAGCAATGGAGGCGGCCTGTGGAAGACGCTCGACCGAGAGCGTTAACCGCAGGTCGCTTTTTACTGGGCGCTTGTCAGGCGTTTGAAAGAAGAGAAAGCCTTGCCGTTGCGGATCGTCCGACGAGAGTGGGCGCTTGAGGTCGATGGCGTAAGCCGTAAACTCGGATTCGAATTGCTTTCGTGAGTTTGGATTGTAAAGAGAGACGCCGTTTGCTTTCATGATTCGCGAGATGGCGTCTTTCGGCGAGAGTAGTTTCCATTCCCGATTCTGGCTGTCGCGCAAATGAAACTTCGCGCGTTTTGTTTCCACGGGCAGTCCGCTCTGAAACGCCAATTCCACACGCACCGGCAACACGCCGCTCAACGGCAGGTTCGCTTCGAATAGTTCCTGACTCTCTTCGTCCGTGAGCAGTGGCGCGACACGAATCGTCACGCCGCCGGCGTCGGCAGTACGGGACGCGGCGGGCAGCGGCGGCAACTCGGTCACCGGTTTGACTTTGAAAAGCGAGTTGCTGCACGAAGTTAAGGTCACTACCAGCAGCAGGCAGAGGGGACGTCGGGACATGGATGCAATTTAGCACACGCGGGTTTGTACTTTGTAGTTTGTGCTTTGTACTTTGTCCACAAGCGTCCGTCCGGCCAGCAGTCCAACGCTCAAATGCCGAGCAAAGTACAAAACACCAAGCACAAAGCTCAGCTATGTTAATATCGGGCAAAACCATGATTAGACCGTTTCGTGGGGTTCATCCACAGATCCACCCAACAGCCTACGTGGACCCAAGCGCTCAAGTAATCGGCGACGTGCATCTTGGCGAAGAGGCGTCGATTTGGTGCAACTGCACGGTTCGCGGCGATATTCATTACATTCGCATCGGCGATCGCGCCAACATCCAGGACAACTCGGTGATTCACGTCCGTCACGGGTCGCATCCGACGATCGTCGAAGAAGAAGTGACTGTCGGTCACAGCGTCACATTGCACGGTTGTTACGTCGAACGCGGATCGCTCGTCGGTATCGGCGCGGTACTGCTTGACGACGTGCGTATCGGCGAGTTGTCGCTGGTCGCCGCCGGATCGCTCGTCAGTCCCGGCACGATCATCCCGCCGCGATCGCTGGTGATGGGATTTCCCGCGAAGGTCAAACGTCCGCTCACCGATGAGGAAGTTGCCAGTCTGACGATCTTTTGGCAGAACTACGTTGGTTACACACGCGAATACCTTAACGAAGGACTCTGAATGAGAATAGTTTGCTTGATTGGTGTTCTGATCTGCGTTTTCTCCTGTGCTTCGGCGCAGACTCTCGAACGAGGCGATAACGAGTGGGGCGCCTGGGGCGGTTTTTCTCCCAAAGCGACGACGATGTTCGAAGGCCTGCGTGACGACGAAGCCGAGGATCGAAAGTTTTTCCTCGCCGCGTTTCGTTATGGACGCACGTTAGCGGCAAACAACTCGCTCGCGTTGCAGTACACGTTCGACGCAGTTCCCGTTGCCGTTGCGACCGGAACGATCGTGTCGCGCACGACAGTCGCAGGTGCTGATGTTTTTCAACGCGAGACTGCTTACGGCGCGGGACTCACGCCGCTTGGCTTACAACTCGACTTCGCAAACGGTTCGAAGGTCCATCCGTTTGTCCACGTCAACGGCGGCTTTCTTTACTTCAACAAGCCGGTGCCGCTTGAAGACTCAGGCCAGTTTGCTTTCGTCGGCGAGGCCGGCGGCGGCGTTCGCATATTTACTTCCGACAAGCGCGCGGTGAATATTGGCGTCAGGTTTCATCACATTTCAAACGGCGATCGATCCGGATCGAACCGCGGACTCAACCAGTTTGTGATCTACGCGGGATTTTCGATTTTCAAGTAATGGCTTCCGCGAAGACTCAACCTGCGCGCGGTATGCGCGACTTTCTGCCTGAAGACGTTCGCAAACGCGAATACGTCATCGGTGTGATCAAAGACGTCTACGAGCGCTACGGTTTCGAACCGCTCGAAACGCCGGCCGCTGAGAACATCGAGACGCTGATGGGCAAGTATGGCGAAGAAGGCAACCAGCTCATCTTCAAGATACTAAAGCGCGGTGTTCATGCTGGTTCGGGCGAGGCGGATCTCGCGCTGCGTTACGACTTGACGGTGCCGCTGGCGCGCGTCGTTGCCGAGTATCGCGACAAGTTGCCGAAGTTCTTCAAGCGTTACCAGATTCAGCCTGTGTGGCGAGCAGACAGGCCGGCGCGTGGCAGGTATCGCGAGTTCTACCAGTGCGATGTCGACGTGCTCGGATCGCGATCGATGATCGTCGAGACGGAGATTATTTCGGCGTCGACTGAGGCGTTGAGCAAGTTAGGATTCAACGATTTCATCGTTCGATTGAATCATCGAAAGGTTTTGACGGGGATACTTGACGCAGCTGGTATCGCGTCTGAGAAACACGAAACGGCCCTAATCGCGTTGGACAAGCTCGACAAGATTGGGCATGAAGGCGTGCTGCGCGAATTTGAACAGCGCGAGGTTCTATCAAACGATGCCGGCGCGAAGTTGCTCGAACTGTTTGAATCAACGACCGCGAGCGAGCTAACGCTTGAACGGCTTGAGAAATTCATCGGCTCGCACGAGATTGGTTTAGAAGGTCTTAGAGATCTGCGCGAGATCATCAACTACGTCTCATCGTCAGTGGTTCAGATCGATCCGTCGTTGGCGCGCGGACTCTCGTATTACACCGGCGCGATCATGGAGATCCAGGTCAAGGATCTCGCGGGCAGTTTGGGTGGCGGCGGACGTTACGACAATCTCGTCGGCATGTTTCGCGGACAGGATATTCCCGCGTGTGGTTTTTCCCTCGGACTCGAACGCATCATCCTGGTCATGACTGAACGAAACATGTTTCCAGCAGCCGTAACAGGTTCGGCGGCGGACGTCATGGTCGCGATTTGGGGAGACGGCGCGAAAGACGCCTTAAGCCTCGCAACCGATCTAAGATCGGCAGGCATAAGAGTCGACGTTTACCCGGATACTGATGTTAAGTTGGGAAATCAGATCTCGTATGCGTCTAAACGCAACATCCCGTTTGTCGCGTTCATCGGCGAAGAAGAACGCGCGAAAGGATTGGTTAACCTGAAGAATTTGCGGACCGCGGAACAACTCACAATCGACAGAAAAGAGGTAGCTGCGATCCTGAAAGGGCAGGGATAATGTCGAGCGAAGCAATCGTCCGGAACTATCACGAAGACGCGATCGCGTCGTTGAAGGCGTACAAGAAACTTGCCGAGAAAGCGATTGCTCAACTGAAAGACGAAGAGTTTTTTGTTACCCTCGACGAGGAAGCAAACAGCGTCGCCGTCGTCATGAAACATATGGCCGGCAACATGTTCTCACGCTGGACCGACTTCCTGACGACCGACGGCGAGAAACCCAATCGCAATCGTGATATGGAGTTTGTAATCGAGCAGAGCACGACGAAGCAGGACGTGCTCGACTACTGGGAACGTGGCTGGGCTTGCGTCTTTGCGGCGATCGAACCGTTGACACTCGAAGACTTTGAGAAGAAAGTGTCGATTCGCGGCGAGGAGCACACGATCGTGATGGCGATCAACCGGCAATTGATGCACTACGCGTATCACATCGGCCAGATCGTTTATCTGGCGAAACATTTCAGATCCACGGATTGGAATTCGCTGAGTATCCCGCGTAAAAAATAAAAAATGCAGGCTGCTGTTCATCACGTCAACGTCACCGTGCCTCGATCACTCGAAGCCGAGGCGAAGCACTTCTACGGCGTCGTGATGGGCATGACCGAGGTTCCGAAGCCGGAATCGTCGCGCGGGCGCGGCGGCGCGTGGTATCAATTGGGACCGGTGCAGCTTCACCTCTCGCTCGAAGACGGTCTCAGCGAGATCAGCAAGCGGCACGTTTGTTACACAGTCAATAATCTAAAGGACGCGGAACAGCGTTTCCGCGACGCAGGTGTCGAAATCATTCCCGACGATCTTCCCACACCAGGTTGGCGGCGTTTTTACGTGCGCGATCCCGGAGGCAATCGATTGGAAATCGCGCAAGCAGTTTGAGCCACAAAGAGGCACAAGAAACACAATGTCTTGAGTCTCGTGGTTGTAGTTGCAAGTCAGGTTTGAATGGAATCAGAAAATGTTGGACCACTTAGGTAACTTGGAACGCACTCACTCGTGCGGTGAGCTGCGCGCAGACGATATTGGCAAACAAGTATTGCTCATGGGTTGGGTCGCGCGGCGTCGCGACTTCGGCGAGTTGACGTTCGTCGATCTGCGCGACCGCGCGGGCATCACGCAAGTCGTTTTCAACGCGCAAACCGCGCCTGACGCGCACGCCAAAGCGAAAGAGCTGCGCGGCGAATACGTGATCGCCATGAAAGGCGACGTCGTCGCGCGCGACGAGAACACACGCAATCCGAAGATCGCCACCGGCGACGTGGAAGTCCACGCGCAGGAGTTGTTCATCCTCAACGACGCTCGCACGCCGCCGTTTCAACTCGACGCCGTCGGCGACGCGCTCGCCGCCGAAGATCTGCGTTTGAAGTATCGTTATCTCGACTTGCGACGGCCGCAGCTACAGGCAAACCTGCATCTGCGTCATCGCGTGGTCAACGAGATCCGGCGTTACATGACGGAACAAGGCTTCACCGAGATCGAAACGCCGATCCTGATCAAATCAACGCCGGAAGGCGCGCGCGATTACATCGTTCCGTCGCGTATTCAACCGGGCAAGTTTTTCGCACTGCCGCAGTCGCCGCAGCTTTTCAAACAGTTGTGCATGATCGGCGGTCTCGACAAGTACTTCCAAATCGCGCATTGCTTCCGTGATGAAGACCTGCGCGCCGATCGACAGCCTGAGTTTACGCAACTCGACGTCGAGATGAGTTTCGCGCGTCTCGAAGATATTTACCGGTTGATTGAAGGACTGTTTGCGAGTGTGTTCAAACTGATCGACGTGAATCTGCCGGTTCCGTTTCCGCGCTACACGTTTGCGGACGTGATGAGCCGTTACGGATCTGACAAACCCGATCTGCGAATAGCCGGCATGGAATTGCAGGATCTTGACGGTCTCGGGTTACACGGCGAACAGGTGAAGGGAATCGTGGCGCCAGGCGGCGCGAATCTTTCACGCAAGATCCTCGATCAGTTACAGGAGTTCGCCAAACGCTATGGCGCGACCGCTCTGCCGTGGATCAAGTTGGGAGATGAACTCTCCTCATCTTTGCTCAAGGCTCTCGGTGCGGATGTCGTCGGACAGATCGCGGACAAAGCCGGAGCGAAAAAAGGCGACGCGGTACTGATCGTTGCCGGTAAGCCGAAAGTCGTCGCGGCGAGTCTCGGTGCATTGCGTAACGAAGTCGCCAAACGAGAAGATCTGATTCCCGAAGGCGTGTACGCGCCGCTGTGGGTAACTGACTTTCCGATGTTCGAGTTTCACGAAGAAGACGGACGTTACTATTCAATGCACCATCCGTTCACTTCGCCCGTCGACGAAGATCTCGAACTTCTCGAACGCGCTGTCGAGGGCGGTGAAACGGATCTGCTCGGAAAGATCCGCACGAAAGCTTACGACCCGGTTATCAACGGCGTCGAAATGGCGAGCGGATCGATTCGTATCCACCGTCGCGACGTGCAGCGCCTCGTTTTCAAAGCCCTCGGCATGACGACGGAAGAAGCTCGCGAACGGTTTGGCTTCTTTCTCGACGCGCTCGAATACGGCACACCGCCACACGGCGGCATCGCTCCCGGTATCGATCGTATGTTGATGGTTCTGGCGGGTACCGACAACATGCGCGACGTGATCGCGTTTCCAAAAACAGCGTCGGCAGCAGATTTGATGATCGATGCGCCCGGCTCGGTCGATCCGAAACAATTGGACGAGTTGCATCTCCGCATAGTTGATTAAAATTTCGAAATTCGAAATTCGAAATTCGAATTTACAAATGCCATCCATTCAGTTGCGGCGCGAACATCTCGAGGCGATGATCGATCACGCCCGCGAGAGCGCGCCGTCTGAATGTTGTGGCTTGATCGGCGGCGTTTCCAACAAAGCCGGCAGTCTTTATCGCCTCCGCAACGTCACCGCCGAACCCGAAGTCCGCTACGAAGCCGCGCCGGAAGACCTCTTTACCGCCCAACGTCAAATGCGCGAACGCGGCGAGGATCTGCTGGCGATTTATCATTCGCACCCTCGCGCCGCCGATCCCAGCCCGTCAGAAACCGACGTCCGGCTCGCCTACTATCCTTCAGCCACGTACCTGATTATCGGCTTAGGCGGAACTGGTCCAGTCGTAAAGGCGTTCAATATTTCGGAAAGAGAGCATCGCTGGGATCAGGTTGAGTATGAGATCACAGACGAGTAAGATTGAACGGCATTTGCTTTGCGAGGATAGTTGATGGCGGAAACAAAGAAGAGCAAATACGACACAAATCCACTCGATCCCGACGTCGAACGCAAGGCCGAAGAATCCTGGGGCGGCGGCGACGGCGGCTCCACGCAGCAAATGGGTGGCGCTACGCGTCCGGTCGGCGCTCCTCCAGCACCCGACGAGAACCCAAGGCAGAACGTCTATTCAGAAGCGCCTACTCGTCGTTACGACAATCCGCCGTTGGAAGCGCCCTATCCGTCCGTGTTTATTCCGCCGACATACGCTCCGCCGGCGCAGTATCAGCAACAACAACAGCCAAACAACGCGTATCAGCAGAGCCCGGTCCGCGTTCCACCAACGTCGCGCCAGATCCCGGGTATCGGAATCCCGGAAAAATGGGCGCTGCTACTCGTTTACGCGCCTTACGTGGGAATCGTCGTCTCACTTTTGGAGTTGTTCCTGGTGCCGCGTAAGGAGCTGAGAGTGCGTTTTCATGCGTCCCAGGCGCTGGCTTTGCACATCTCTTTCCTCGTCATCGGCACGATTTTCGGCGTAATCGCGACCGTCGGCGGTGGTGACCTGGGCAGGATTTTATTCAACATTCTTTCTACTGTTTTCCTCGTGATTTCAATGGCTCGCGTTTGGCAAGGTGAGCCGCATCGTATCGCCCCGCTAGCCGAACCTGCTCAATGGTTTAACGAACATATCGAACCTCGGAACCAGCAGTGAAACGCTGGTTGGCATCGCCGTTGCAAGTTAACGCCTGCGAGTTGGCGATCCGGCCAATTCGGCAGTAAACACGGAATAAAATCGATACCAGGTCCGTGTATTCCTGTTGCGTTTTGGTGCATTAACGCCGGAAAGGGTGAGTCAATGATTGGAACATCGTTAATCAAACGACGAAATTTGGTGGCGTGGGTTGCGCTGGTGGCCATAAGCATGATGCCGGTCACGGCACTCGCGCAGACGCAGATTAAGCTGCACAGTAATAAATACAGTGTTCAGGATGACGTCAAACTCGGCCGCCAGGCCGCGCAGGAAGCTGAGCAACAGTTTCCGATCATGCGCGACAACCAGGTGCAGGCCTACGTCGAGCGCGTAGGACAAAGGCTGGTCGACGCCATCCCGTCGCAATTTCAACATTCCGAGTTTCAATACTTCTTTAAAGTCGTCAACGCGCGTGACATCAACGCGTTTGCGCTGCCCGGTGGTCCAATGTACGTGAACCGCGGCATGATCGAAGCCGCGCGCACGGAAGGTGAGATGGCCGGCGTGATGGCCCACGAGATCAGTCACGTGGCGCTGCGACACGGCACGGCGCAGGCGACCAAAGGTCAGAAGTACGGCCTGCTTGCCGGTATCGCCGGTATCGCCGGAACGATTCTCACTGGCAACGAGGGAATAGGCCAACTGGCCCAGGCGCCTTTCGCCGTTTACCTCTTGAAGTTCAGTCGTGAGTATGAAACTGAAGCTGATGTGCTCGGTGCGCAGATCATGGCGCGCGCCGGTTACGATCCACGCGATCTCGCGCACATGTTTCAGACCATCGAACGACAGGGCGGCGGCAGTAGTGGCGGCTTTTTGAGCTCCCATCCGAGCCCGAGCGATCGATACGCTCGTATCAATAGAGAAGCTGGATTGCTGCGCGTCGACGGAACTCAGCGCGACTCGCGTGAGTTCGCTTCCATTCAAAACAAACTGCGTGGTTATGGACGCGCTCCTTCAATGCAGGAGATCGCCCAGAGCGGGCAGCGTTACCCGCAAGGTGAGACCACCAGCAATCGCGGAAATTATCCGAACAATGCGCCGAGTGGGCGCGTCGAGTATCCATCGTCGCGCTACCAGAACGTTTCAATCTTTAACGGCGGCGTGCAGGTGAGTGTGCCTTCGAACTGGCGACAGCTCAACGACGGCAACTCGGTATGGTTTGTTCCTGAAGGCGGTTATGGCCAGTACAACGGTCAGGCTGTTTACACGCACGGTGCGAGTTTTGGCGTCGCGCAGACGAACAATCGCAACCTGCAACGTGCTACGGAAGAGCTGATCAACGGCCTGGGACAGGGAAACAACAACTTGCGGATGAACGGTGGTTATCAGCGCACGACGCTCGCCGGACGCGCGGCGTTGTTGTCGACGCTGAGCAATGTTAACGAAGCGACCGGTCGATCGGAGAACGTTCGTCTAATCACGACGCAACTGAGTAACGGCCAACTGTTCTACATGGTCGCCGTTGCGCCGCAGGGCGAACGTAATTTCGAAACTGCGTTCAATACGATCTTCCGTTCGGTTCGCATCAACCAGTAGTTATTCGTGAGATCCGTGTTCCCAATCACGGTTGGGAACACGGATTAAACGGATTTCGCTTCCTGCCAGAGATCTTCCAACTCTTCTATCGAAGTAACATCGAAAGTTTTGCCTTGCGCTTCGAGTGCGTTTTCAATGTGACGAAAGCGCCGTCGAAACTTACGATTGGTCAACTTCAACGCCGCTTCCGGTTCAACTTGCAGATGCCGCGCGATGTTCGTTGCGGCGAACAACAGATCGCCGATCTCTTCACGAACTCGCGCATGGTTCGCTTCGTCCTGCACGGTCGAATGATCTTTGATCGCGACGCGTAACTCCTCGATCTCTTCCTGCAACTTGTCGAAGATGTCGTCTACGCTCTTCCAGTCGAACCCGACGCGCGCGGCTTTGGTCGACAGTTGATGAGCTTCCATTAGCGCGGGCGCTTTCGACGACACGCCGGCGAGCAACGAAGTCTTCGCTTCCTCTTTCTTTCCGGCTGCGCGACGTTCCTCGGCTTTCATCGTTTCCCAGTTGAGGAGCACGGTTGCGGAGTCGTCGGCGGTGACGTCACCGAACACGTGTGGGTGGCGTCGCACCATTTTGTCGTGAATGGCCGTCGTGACGTCGTCGATCGTGAATTCGCCGCGTTCAGAAGCGACTTGCGCGTAGAAAACAATTTGAAACAGGAGATCGCCGAGTTCGTCGCGTAGTTCTTCGGGTTTGCCTTCGCGGGCTTCTTCGACGGCTTCGAATGCTTCGTACGCCTCTTCGAGCAGCATCGGCGCGAGCGTGGTGTAGGTTTGCTCGCGGTCCCAGGGACACCCGTTTGGTGAACGCAGTCGAGCCATCAAGGCTATGAGATCGGTGAATGTTGCTGGCATGGAGGTAGTCTAAGGTGATCCGTGTTTTATGCGAAACACAGATCATGTTTTAATAACGGCATGAGTGAGGATCAACCGAATTTCAAAGTAACCGATCGCAGGCTTTTCAACGCTGATGGAAGCCCGCGCGATCTCCCACCGGAGGAGAAACCGGAAGTAAAAGTGGCTGCGCCGGAACCCGTGGCCGAAGCGCCTCAACAGCAGTCGCAGTCTGAGCCTGAACCGCCGCCTCCGCCGCCCGACGTGGCGTCTGGCGCGGCTGCCTCGTCTGTGTCGGATGGCTCGTCTGGCGAGGCCGCCGGCGACCCGGATCTGACCGAGGACGAACTGGCCGAAGCGCGAGATCCTTCGAGTTTTATTAGTTTTGTGATGTCGATCGCTTCGAATGCTGCGTCGGCGTTAGGGATGATGGAGCATCCGGTGACGCATCAGCGCGAAGTCGATATCGAGCTGGGGAAACACTGGATCGACATCCTTGGCATGTTGCAGAAGAAGACTTCCGGCAACCTGACGCTGCCGGAAAGAAACATGCTTGAAGGATTGCTGCACGACTTGCGGATGCAGTACGTCGGGTTAATCCAGGCGCCGCAGAAAGCGCGTACGTTTACAGGGTCGGACATCACGGGCGGAAGGTGATTTAGAGCTTTGTACTTGGAACTTTGTTCTTTGTAACAAAGCACTAAGTACTAAGCACTAAGTAACTAAGAACATGAAACTCACCTTCCTCGGTACAGGAACTTCCACAGGCGTGCCTTCGATCGGTTGTGAATGCGAGACCTGCACGTCTGACGATCCTCGCGACAAGCGTCTGAGAGTTTCAGTCATCATCGAGCACGCCGGCAAAACCGTGCTCGTCGATACTTCATCCGACTTTCGACAGCAAGCACTGCGCTTTGGTCTGAAACGTCTTGACGCGGTTCTGATCACGCACTGCCACGCCGATCACATCTTCGGTCTCGACGACATCCGCCCGCTCAACTTTCGTTTCGGCGCGCTCGGCGTCTACGCAAACGAACGCGCGTGGGTCGATATCCGCCGCATGTTCAAGTACATCTTCGAGCCGTCGCACTTCGGCGGTGGCCTGCCGATGGTGATTCCGAACATCGTCGAGCCCGGCGCGGGCTTCTGCGTCGGAGACGATCTCACCATAACCCCGCTCGAAGTGATCCACGGACGTTTACCGGTGATGGCCTATCGCTTCAACGACTTCGCCTACCTCACCGATCTAAGCGAGATTCCGCCGGAAACGATCGAAGCGTTGCAAGGTCTCGACGTGCTCGTCCTCGACTGTCTTCGTTTCAAAGAACATCCGACACACTTGTGGGTCGACAAGGCGCTCGAATACGTCGCGCGTCTGAACCCGCGGCGCACGTTCTTTACACACATCGCACACGACATAAAACACGAACGCGACTCGGCGCGTCTGCCTCCCAATGTCGAGTTTGCTTACGACGGCCTGGTCGTCGAGGACTGAATTCGAATTTCGAATTTCGAAATTTTCTTATGCGTCTCTTTCACGGAACTGATAACGCGGAAATCCACCGGCCCACGGTCCTGACGCTCGGCGTGTTCGACGGCCTGCACCTGGGCCATCAGTTGATCATGAAAACGATCGTCGAACGCGCGCGTGCAGTCGGCGCGATCCCGACCGTGATCACGTTCGATCCGCATCCGCGTGCGGTGTTGCATCCGGAGTCAACGCCGCCTTTGCTGCAAACGTTCGATCAGAAGATCGAAGGACTCGGAGTACTCGGGATCGAGCAGACAATCGTGTTGCGTTTCACTCCTGAGTTTGCCTCCGTGCGCGCGGAAGAGTTCCTGAAAGACGTCGTCGTCGATCGCCTCCACGCGCGCGAAGTCTATCTCGGCAAAGGCTTCGCATTCGGCTACAAGCGCGAAGGAAACATCGAACTGTTACGCCGTTTGGGAAGCGAGCTTGGTTTCGTCGCCGGCGAGGTTCCGGAAGTCAGACTGCGCGGCCGCCGCGTCAGTTCGAGCAAGATTCGCGAGCTGTTAACCAACGGCCAGGTGAACCTCGTCCGACGCATGTTGGGCCGTCCTTACGGCGTCGAAGCACGCGTCGAACACGGCGCGGAACGGGGCCATCAGCTCGGTTTTCCAACGGCCAACCTGCACCCACACAACCGCGTCATACCCAGGAACGGTGTGTACGTGACTGGAACTTTGATAAACGGGCTATGGCGACGAAGCGTAACAAATGTGGGCCTCAGGCCGACGTTTGGCGACGCGACGGAACCTTCAGTTGAGACCTTCGTAATGAACTGGAACGGCGATCTCTATGGCGATGTGGTGCGTGTTCGGTTCCTGCATCGCCTGCGCGCCGAGCGGAAGTTTAGCTCAATCGAACAGTTGAAAACTCAAATCGCACGGGACGTTGCGCGCGCCGATAGTTATTTCAAACGCGCGGGCACGAAACACGTGCTTTCGGTTATTTAGTGTTTTAAGAATGACACCTAATCAGGCACTTATAAAAACAAATGGAAACGGTCACACTCCCGCTGCTCCAGCGCCGGCGGTGCAGAAGCCGACGTCGCAGGTTCCGCCGCTGACCGAAGAGCACGTTGACGAACTGCTCGCGGGACGTGGCTTTCGCGGCTGGCTACGCGCGGCGGAAGTCGCGCGTGTGCTCGGACTATTTTCACTTTATCTGTTTCTCGATACCTATGACGTGCGCGCGGATTTCAACAAACGCGCGGCCGCGCGAGTTCGCGAGACGGCGCGCGAACGAGGACGCCGCGCGCGGTTGAATGCGTGGTTCAAGGCTGGTCTGTATTCAGCGCTCGACAGGTTTATTCGCGTGCTGCGCTACGTGATCTTTCGCGGCGCGGAAGGCTCCGCGAGGAAACAGGCGCGACTCGAAAAGCAGGCCGTGTGGATGCGTGAGAAGCTGATCGATCTTGGTCCAACGTTCATCAAGATCGGCCAGGCGCTCGGAACACGCGCCGATCTGTTGCCGCTCGCGTACGTTAAAGAGCTCGCGACACTTCAGGATCGAGTTCCTTCGTTTCCGACCGCCGACGCCTTCGCGCGCATCGAGGCTGAACTCGGACGTCCGCTGCACGAACTCTATCCCGAGATCGACAGCGAACCGATTGCGGCTGCGTCACTCGGTCAGGTTTATCGCGCTCGAATGAGCACCGGCGAAGAAGTCGCGGTTAAAGTTCAACGTCCCGAACTCGAGTCGACGATCAGCTTCGACATCGCGATCCTGTTTCGACTCGTGAAGCTGACAAATCGTTTCTTCCCGCAAGCAAACGAGAATGCCGATTGGGAAGGCATGTTGCGCGAGTTTCATACGACTATCCACGAAGAGATGGACTACGTGAAGGAAGGACGAAACGCAGATCGCTTTCGTTACAACTTCCGCACGTGGCGAGCGATTCGTGTTCCGAAGATCTTCTGGTCACACACGAGCACGCGCGTGCTGACGCTCGAATTCGTTCGCGGCACGAAAGTCGTGGACATCGAAGGACTCAAAGCGAATCGCATCTCGCCGGTCAAAGTTAACCGCCTGCTAATTCGCACTTACCTGAAGCAACTGCTCGAGGACGGGTTCTTCCACGCCGATCCGCATCCGGGAAACCTCCTGGTGATGGACAGCGGCCATCTCGCGTTCTTTGATTTCGGAATGGTGGGGCGGATCAACCCGCAGCTTCAGTACCAGATGATCGACGCCTTTTTCCACGTCGTCAGCCGCGACGTTGAGGGACTGGGCCAGGACATCATCAATCTCAACTTCCTGAAGCCGGGTGTCGATCCGGAAACTGTGCGGCCCGTGGTCGAAGGTCTCTTCAAACACTACCTGAGCCTGAAACTCGGGGAAGTAAACTTCAAAGAGTTGACTTACGATCTCGCGGAAGTGATGTACGACTATCCATTCCGCCTGCCCGCAAACTTCACTTACATCATGCGCGCGTTGATGACCCTCGAAGGCATCGGCGTGGTGACGGATCCGGAGTTCAGTTTCTTCGAAACGGCGAAACCGTATGCGAAGGAGTTTATGCTGCGGCGTGAAGGTCGGATATTCCGGCAACTGATCTTCGACAAGCTGACCGGACGCGAGAACGGAAACAACCGCATCGCGTGGTCACGCGTTTGGAAGCTCACGAAGATGGCGGCCCAGATGTATTTGGATAAGCGATAGGTTAAAGCGGCGCAACTTTTGTAGATAGTAAAAGGCTGATGGCGGCAATAAACAGGATTAGGGCAATCACGGCAATCCGCTCTTTCATGGGAGCGGATTATAGTCCGTGTTCCCCTCTGTTGAGTCGAGGAGAACACGGATTTTACAAATTTGACAGAATTAACGAGTGACTTTCTCGCCGTTTGACGACGGAATGTTCAATCGGTCGCGGAAAAGATTCAAAAGCAACAACGTTCCGATCCCGCCGCCGCCTTCAGCTCCACCTCCGCTCGCCAGCACATCAGGCGTGATGCGAACATTCTTCTCGCCGATAACCTTTAAAGTCTCGACCAACGCGACGCCCTGCGCGCCCAGCGCGTTGACCTGTTCGTGATAAGCGACGCCCTGCGCCTCGCCCATCAGCCGCACTTTCTCAGCCTCGGCTTTACCGGTTTGGAGGATGTAATGCGCCTCACCCTCGCCTTCGGCTTTGCGCTGTTCGGCGCGTTTGCCGGCGATCTCGACGCCCACTGTCGCGGCCATGAGATCTTTCTGGTTGTCGGCATGTGCGCGCGTCTTCTCCAGTTGAATGCGCTTCTCCTCGGCTTCACGCTGAGCGTTGTACATGTTCTGCCGCTGCTCCGCGAGAATTTTTTCAGTCTGCGTCTTCATCAACTCCTCGGGCAAATGAATGTGGCAAATGAGGACGTTGACCACGTCCACGTGATACTTGAGCAGGTGCGCTCTCACGCGAGCTTCGGCGCGCTCCTGTTCCTCGTGGCGATTCTGCAGGTAAGCCATCGCCGACGATTCTGACGCCTGGTTACGGAAGATCGAGTCGATCAGCGGGTGCATCACGTTTTGAATCAAACGTTCGATGCCGCCAATCTTCGCGACCATGAACGGCGCGTCTTCCGGCTTCACGCGAAACACGACGCGCACTTCCAACTGCATCGTGAAACCGTCCTTCGAGATGACCTCGAACGGATTGAACGTGTTGGCGACTTCGCCCGCGGTCCATTCGACCGTTTGGTTAGTCGTCGGAATGACGATCGGCGAGATCGCGAGTGTGTTGACGTAGTAGCGGCCTGGACCAACCACAGTTTCCTGAATCCCGCGATAGCCTTCGGGAACGACGTACGCTTCGTGCGCGCCTTCGTCGAGACGACGATCGGCAGGATCGCCCGACATGAGATCGAGCTTGATCTCTTCCGCCGTACGCGTGTCGTCGATGGCGTCGAGACGCGCGGCTGATTCTTCGGCTTGCTCTTCTTCCTCACGCTCCATTCGCTCGCGGACTTTCGCCGCCATCGACCGTCGCACTTCTTCTGAAGGATCGCGTCCGACGTTGGAGACTACAACCGCAACTTCGCCGGGCCTTACTTCCTTCGCTGTTTCCGGAATGACTTTGAACAGCAACGGGTTGATGTAGTAAGTGCCGGGCAGCAGGATGTCTTTCTGTGGACCACGTTGTCCGCCTTTACCGATGAACTCGTGTCCGTCCTGGAAGTTGTCGTGACCCGCAATCGACTCGGCAACGTAATCGCGCGGGTTCAGCGGCGCGCCGTCGAGAGCTTCGACAAGACCGATGGTGTTTTCGTTGATCACGGTCGCGTCGAAGAGCCTGACGTTGAACAGACCGGGTTTGACTTCGGAGTTACTCTCGATCGACGACGATTGCGTCAGGATGCGATAGACGCCGGGCGTCAAGATGTCGACCTGTGGTCCTTTCTGTCCGCGGGAAGCGATGAACTGTTCTGCATCCTGGAAGTTGCGATGATCCGAGATCGCTTTTCCGAGTAAACGGCCGGGATCGAGTGGATCGCCGTCGGCGGCAGTGACGACGCCGACTTTACCTTGCGGGATCATCGTCGTTTTCGCGACTGAAACACGGAACAGGTACGGGTGGATGGGCCACAGGCCAGGCGGCAGTGTTCGTAGTTGTATGCCTTTGACGCCGCCACGTTTGATGAAAGCGATCGGGTCCTGGAAGTTGTTATGAGCATTCTGCGCGCGGTCGGGAGCGAAGATTCGTCCCGGCGGCATCGGTTCGCCGTCAACAGCTTCGATAATTCCGAGTTCATCAGCGCCGATCTCGATCAGCGGCACTTTGCGGACTACGCGTTCAAACGGAAACTTGATCAGGTGTAGTCCCGGCTTGAGAACGTCTGCCTGGATACCGACCTCGCCTTCAGTGGCGACGACGCGTCCGGGAGGCATTTTGGCGCCGAGATAGCGCCTTTCCTTGATGGCGATTTCGCGGGCGCCGACGTTCACGAAGATGCGGTTCACGATGAGGAGAAGGGCGACCAGCAGTACGAAGGCGCCGAAAAGGATTGGAAGGAGGGAAGCTATATCAAGGTTTTCCATGATGGTATGTACCTCATGCCAACTGGTGGGTCCAGTTAACGGTTAGATCAGTTGTGGTTCGTGCTCTCAAGCTCACGATTTGCGTCTGCGAGGGTTTGTTTCAGGACAAATCCTGCTCCGGAAGTTCTGGCGCGTGATGAGAGTACCCAGTATTCGCTGTTGAACAGCGCTTGAAGATCCTTTGCTGAGAGGTCGGACAAACTACGGTCTCGCCACGACATTAGCACCAGTTCGATAGCTCGTCCGTACGTCTTTGGATCGTCAGTTGAAGCTGCGACGTGCAGCAGTTTTGTAGTCGAAGTTCTGTCGGGGGATTGTTGGAAACTGCGAATTGCAGCAATGGCTTGTTCGAAGTCTTTCCGATCGACTTGGTGATGTTCTTCGGGAAGTTGCGACGGCGTTCCGGGCCTGAGTTCATTGACTCCGAAATCGGAGAAGAGGCCCGTTGGTGGCGGCGGAGGCAGTTCGATAGTTTGCGATGTATTCGCGGGTTTCTGCCAGAAATAAATGGCGATAGCGACGAATCCGAGTAAAAGAACCGAAATAATCAATAAGGTGACCATTGCGGTCGGCTAAATAACTTATACGTCCATTTTCATGGATTTGTTTTCAACGAATTGAAGAACAGCGGGTAAGTCGCCAGCGACTGTGCGCGGTATTGCGGGCGGAACCCGAACAGAATCGCGCGTCCTTTACCCATCGTCACCTCGACCAGCGCGGCTTTGCCTTTGATTCGATCGCCGCCGAGCAGCCAGCCGGAAAGCAGCGGATCTTTGTCCTTCGGATACCAGCCGACGACGCGGACGTTGGAAGCGGGAATATCGCCACCCGCATTCTCCACGACTTCAAACACGGGCGAGTTTTCCGCCCAGGCGATCGTTTCCTTCGGCATATTCTTCGCGATCGGATGCGTGGTGTCCAGTTCCAGCCGCAGTATGGAACCCGGAACGTAAAAGTCCGTGCGCGGGACTTCGGCGACAACGTTGCGCACCGGCAGTTTCAACTGCTCGATCGCAAACTCCGAAGCGCGATTGAGAAAAACGACTGTGCCGCCCTGGAGGATGAACGCGCGTAACTGTTTCACGCCCTCTTCGCCGAGACCGCCGGTAAATTCCGGCGGCATCGAGCCGGCGCGATAGCCTTCGAGTATCTGGCGCGGAGATTGATCCGGGATCACGATGACGTAGTACTTGCCGGTCGCGCCTGGTCCAAGGCGGAAAGTCGTCGTCCCGGCTCGCAGTTCTTTCTCAGTCAACACGCCGTAGTCAGTCGAATAGTTTTCCAGTAACCACCTGGTCCATCCTTCGTCGTACACCGGCATCGCCGCTCGATAAAGCGCGGGACGTTCCGACGTGGGCTCGGGTTTGCACGGATGATTCGTCGTCGGCGTTGCCGGTAAGGTTTTCAGTGGAGTCGGCCGGAACGGCGCCTTCACAGGTTGGACAACGGTATTCATCAACAACGGCAACGTGTGAGCGGTGACGTCGTAAGGCGGAATCGGATGTCCTTCGTCGTCTCTCAGGTTCGGATAGCGTTGAACTTCCAACAAGGCTTTCGCAAACGAACCATACGGCTGTTCCATCTTCACCAGCTTCTTGCCGTCGCGCTGGTCTATGACTTCGACGCCGCCTCGTTTGAGGATGTCGAAGAACATGTTGTCGCAGTTTCCCGAAGGCTCGATCACGAAACCAAACAACTCGCCGTTGCGACGCGGCCGCACAGCGTCTTTCCCGACCGCATAGAAACGGCGCAACCACGACACGCGATACTCCGCCGCATGTCTCAGCAACAGAAACGCCGCCGACGTCATGTACTTCGTGATGTCGCCTAGACGCCACTCGCCGCCGCGCCACACCGGACCAAAGTTCGGACCTTCTTTCTGCGGATCGTAACCTTCGCGCGAACGCAGCTCTTCAAACTTCAACGTGATCGGCGACGCGATACGCGCCGAAGCAGTTTCGGAAAGAATGCGAACGCCGCCGTGATAATGCGAATAGGCGCGTGCGGGAGTCCATGCGTCGTAAGTTGAATTGTTTGTGATGCCTTCGAAACCCTTGGCGCGCAGCTCGCGGGCCATCCACTCGCCGAGTTGCGTGTAACCTTCGACGAGGTGACGCGAAACATTCGGTTCGACCGGCGCCATGTACGGCGGCAGAAACAGTCGCGAGCCAAAAGCGCCTTGCTGATGAATGTCGTGGACGATCTGTGGACGCCAGACGTTGTGAATCTTATCGACGGTTAGCTGTGTTTCGACCTGCGTGAACGCGTACCAGTCGCGGTTGTTATCGTGACCGGTGTACTTGTGATAGAGCTCCGGCGGATCAGTGCCTTCGTAAGGCGTGCCGAGTGTTTTGTCGTACCAGTTTTTGACGATGTCCACGCCGTCGGGATTGAGAGAAGGAACAAGCAGGACGATCGTGTTGTCGAGAATGTTTTGGATCTCGGGTTCACTTGAAGACGCGAGGCGGTGCGCGATCAACGTGCTCGAAAGATACGAGCCGACTTCCGTCGAGTGAATGCCGCAAGTGATCAGCACGATGGTTTTGCCGCGTGCGATCAGTTCCGTCGCTTTGCGATCGCGACCAGACAGGGCGCCGAGCTTTCGTGGATCCGCAAGCTGTGCCTGGATTTCCTTGAACTCGTCGAGTCGCGCGAGGTTCGCCGGCGAGCTGATCGTCGCCATCACGAACGGTTTGTCCATCGACGTTTTGCCCAACGTCTCAAACTTCACGCGGTCGCTGGCGCGATCCAGACGCTCGAAATAGTCGAGGATCTGGTTCCACGACGCGAGTTTCCGGTCCTCGCCGGGAACAAAGCCGAGGACGTCGGCGGGCGCTGGAATGACGGTCTCGTCAGGCTTAACTTGTGACGTAGTGATGGATAGCGACGATAGCAGGGAGACCAGCAGCAACAGGGACGCGAGCGTGCGGCGCATTTTGTTTGTCCAGGGAAGCGGAACTTGAAGATCGCAAACAGTTTAGCGAATCAATCGCAATTCGTGAAAGGTCCAGACCAGCGGGTAGTAGGCGCTTGCCCGGTTGCGCGCATCTGTGTAAAGTAGCGGCGTTTTTCAATCCCCGCTCTCCCTCGTTTTTACAAACTAATTGGAGGTTCAACCGGATGGCTGAAAGCATCCCTGCAAACGAGTACCCGGATCGTGTGGGTTTCAAGCCTGATAACCCATTTCTCGCAACATTTCGACCCTACATCCCGGCGGGCGTGAAGTTGCGCGAGCTGACGATCCTGCCGCTCGTGGTCGGTACTGTGCTGGGAATCATCTTCGGTGCCTCGTCGCTGTACCTCGTCCTGAAAGTCGGACTGACGGTCAGCGCGTCGATTCCGGTTGCGGTGATCTCCATTACACTGTTTCGCATGTTGTCGAAGGTTGGTCTGCGCGACGCGACCATTCTCGAAAACAACATCGTGCAGACTGCGGGGTCGGCCGGCGAGTCGATCGCCTTCGGCATCGGCGTCACGATGCCCGCGATCCTGATACTCGGGTTCGATCTCGAACTCTCGCGCGTGATGCTCGTCTCGGTTCTCGGTGGACTACTCGGAATCCTGATGATGATCCCGTTGCGACGCGCTTTGATCGTCGCGCAGCACGGTTATCTGAAGTACCCCGAAGGAACTGCGTGCGCGGAAGTGCTCAAAGCAGGCGCTTCGGAAGAATCGCGCGCCGCGGCTCTCGAAGCCGGTGGCGACAGGACCGTCGTCGATCGCGCGGCATCCGGCGGTAAGACGATCATCGGCGGCTTCGGTCTCGGGTTTCTTTATTTCGGCATCCAGCAGGTTTTCAAGACGTGGAAGGAATATCCGACCAAAGTTTTTGGCAGACCGTTTGAGGGCGGGTCGATTTCACTCGAGAACAATCCGGCGCTGCTCGGCGTCGGTTACATCATTGGACCACGCATCGCTTCGATCATGGTCGGCGGCGGTGTGCTCGCGTACCTCGTTCTGATTCCGGCGATCAAGTACTTCGGCGGCGGCTGGATGACGCCACTCGCTCCGGAAACAACGTTGCTCATCAAGGACATGTCCGTCAGCCAGATTCAAAAGGGCTACATCCTTTACATCGGCGCGGGCGCAGTCGCGGCGGGCGGAATCATCAGTCTGTTCCGGTCGTTGCCGGTGATTTGGAGCGGTTTAAAAGGCGGTTTGGCTGACTTGCGTCGTTCGGGTACCGGCGGGAACGACAACGCGCCGCGCACGGACCAGGATCTTTCGATGAAGTGGGTGTTGAGCGGCATCATCGCATTGATGGCGGCGATCATGGTCGTTCCGCAACTGCACCTGCAATTCAACATTCTCGGCGCGGTCCTGATCGTCGCGTTTGGGTTTCTGTTCGTCACCGTTTCATCGCGACTCACCGGCGAGGTTGGTTCTTCGTCGAATCCGATCTCCGGAATGACTGTCGCGACGTTGTTGCTCACGTGTCTCGTGTTTTTGGTTATCGGTTGGACCGCGCCGCCGTACTTCGTGACGGCACTTTCGATCGGTGGCATCGTTTGTATCGCAGCTTCGAACGGCGGAACCACTTCACAGGACTTGAAGACTGGTTTCCTCGTCGGCGCCACTCCGAAGTATCAACAGATCGCGATCCTCGTCGGCGCGTTGGTTTCGGCACTCGCGCTTGGTCCGATCCTGATGGCCGTTAACCAGTCAGGGTCAGTTTACGTTCCGATCGCGCAGAGCCAGGATTTCAGTTTCCCGGCCGATTTCCGCTTCAGCCGCGACCAGTTCGTCACGGATGGAGGCCAGCCGAAACAGGAACAACTGCACGGCGGCCAGGCGGCGAGCGACAGCAACAGCTATTACGTGGTCCACAAAACGACGACCGAGTATGGACCAGCCGGCCGTTACTTCGTGAACGAACAGGGCGTTCCCGTGTATCTCGCGGATCCCGGTATCAACGGCATCTACGACAAAGTGCCGGGCACTAACGCGACAGTCACCAAGTTCAATGCGCCCAAAGCGACGTTGATGTCATACATCATCAAGGGAATATTGAGTCGCGAGTTACCGTGGGGACTTGTCCTCCTGGGAGTGATGATTGCCGTCGTACTCGAGTTGAGCGGCGTGCCGTCGCTGGCATTTGCGGTCGGTGTTTATCTGCCGATTTCAACGTCAGCGCCGATCTTTGTCGGCGGCGCCGTTCGGTGGCTGGTCGATAAATACCTGCGCAAGAAACCGGAGAACCGGAAGCTTTCCGAAGAAGAGATGATGGCCGAGACGGACAAGAGCCCGGGCGTGCTGCTCGCCTCCGGCTACATTGCCGGCGCGACGCTCGCGGGGGTGATTTTCGCGTTCATGAATCTCAACTCGGGGATCACGGGATGGCTCACGCATCGAGAGGAATGGGCCGCGCACAACAATCCGTTCTTCGAAGGGCCTTACTCCGACATACTCGGCCTCGTGCCGTTCCTGATAATCACGGTGCTGCTCTATCTGGTCGGACGCGAGCTTGTGTTGAAGCCGAAGCCGGTTATTCGTCAATAACTGAAACAAAAATAGTGTTACCATTGAGGCGCGCTGCTGGTTTCGGGGCGCGCCTTTCATTAACTCGAGGTGCTATTTCCTGATGTCGATGAGAAGTTTGCTTGTTTGTTGTGCGGTGATCCCTGCCCTTACCATTACGACCGCCGTCGCGACCACGGTCGCGCAAAACCCGCCACGCACGCCGTCTGAAACGACGCGCGCGTTCTACCAGACCATGCGCGATAAGAAGTATCGCGAGGCGTTTGCGATGTCGATTTATCAACCGGCGATGGAAGGTCTCAGCGCGCAGGAGTTTGAGGACTTGCGTCCCGATTTCGACAAGATGGCGGCGGCCATCGCCGAGAAAGCTCCCGGAGCGATCGAGGTCAGTGGTGAACAGGTCAGCGGCGACGTTGCCACCGTTTTCCTCAAGGTTGTGGACGCCGAGGGTAAGGACAAAATCGAACCGGTCACATTGATCCATATCTCGAACGCGTGGATCGTCGGCGACCGCGAGAGCCTCGATATGGTGAAGAAGGCGGGAAAGAAGTTCTTCTTCGAGGCTCGCATCACGGCCCATCACAACGACGTTCAGGACATGATGACGCGCATCTCGCTGGCCCAGGTGCTCTACAGCCAGAGTCATAACGGACAGTTCGGCAATCTGGCCGAGCTGGTCGCCGGCGGTCTCGTTCCCAAAGACATCGAGGGCGTCGAAACAACAGGCTACCGGTTTCAGATCAATCGCGCGCCGGATGGAAAGTCGTGGTACGCCACCGCCGAGCCGGCCCAGTACGGCCGCACCGGTCGTCTTTCGTTCTATCTCGACGCTGCCGGAGTGCGAAATGGCGACGTCGGCGGGAAGCCACTCCCAGTGAAGAGCAATTAACTATTGCGTCAAAACGGGCAGGTTCTTAGAATCGAGCAGGCGAAGTTCCCCGACTCGCCTCAGCGGCAATGCCCCTCCTCAAACGGTCCGGCGCTCGCGCGCCAGCTCTTAGTGGTTTCACAACATGTCGGAACTGCCCCGTAGAATCGTGTCGAGCTTACGCCGCTTCCTTGGCAACCGGCGTCATTCGCGACGTGTGCAGTCACGGCTGAACTTCACGATAAATCTTTCAGATCCAAAAGTTAACTCGAACGGCCACCGCCGCCTGCCGACGCTCGACGGCCACACGCTCGACATCAGCAGCACCGGCCTCGCACTGATCGTTCCGGCCATTCGCATCGGCGAACACTACCTTGCCGGCGCCGATCGCAAGCTGTTCATCAAGCTCGAACTGCCGAGTGGATTAGTCGAGTTGAAAGTGGCGACTGTGCGGTATGAGAGTCTGGAAGAGAGCGAGGAGACTGGTTATCTGATCGGCGCGCGTATCATCGAGATGTCCGACGCGGACCGCGCGAGTTACAACGCGCATATCGCGAAGGTGCTCAAATCAGGCGTTTGATCGTTACTGAAACTTGAGCTCGCCGAATACTTCCGGAACGTGATAGTTGGGTTCCGGAGTTCCGGTCGGACGCCAGGCGAGATAGCGTTCCGGCGCTTCCGGTCCAACACAGCGAAACACATTTACCCTCCATACATGGCAGGTTCGAGGTTTTGGAATCGAGTCGCTCCACGGGATTTTGATTGTTAGGAGGAGTCGACCAGGCATGGTTTTGGACGCAGTCGTCATTCCTGATGCGTAGTCCCAGTCTGTTTGGCGTCCGGTGGGAGTGATCAGGATTCCTAAATCGATCCATTCGCCGGTTGGCGCCGCCTCGAATTCGAAGTACCGCGACGGATTTGCCGGATCGGGCGCGAGGAAGATCTCGCAGACGTCGCGGTTCCAGAGACCAAGCGTCTTCTTATCCGTTTGCGGATCAGCAGAAACGACAAGCGGCTCGTGCTGTTCACACACAAACCGCACGTGCAGCGCTTCGTCAGACCAACAGATTCGCGCTTCGGCGTGACGCGCCGGAGACGCCGGTTGACCAGACCAGTAATGCTCGATCTTCACCGGCGCACAAGCGTTCCACGCCTGGTGATCGAACTGATCTACAGCAACAGATTCGGCGATGTAGCGGGCGATAATCATTTTTGTTGGGCTGCCGCGATGCAGTCGTCCAATAACTTCTCCGGATCGTCGTTCTGAAATACACGCGCGCCGGTCGCTCGTTTGCCGAACTTCTGAAGCAGAAACTCTGATTCGTCAGCAACGCCGCCAGTGCCCGTCAAACAGCCGATGATCTTCCCTTCGTCATGCGCGATCGTGAACTCATTCAACGAGCCCATCGCGCCGGCGACAAACACCACCACTTCGCACGATCGCACCAGCACAACGTTTCGTCCCTTCAAACCGAATCCGGTGTAGACCAGCACGTCGCACGCGTCGAGCGGCAGATGATACACGTCGACATGCTCAGTTACGCTGCTTCCGGGCGAGATCCCGACGTGAAAACATCCCGCGTCGTGCGCCGTTTTGCCGACGACGTAAACGAGTCCCGTGGTCGCGCCCGTAAACAGCACCACGTCGCGGGCGGCGATAGCATTCGCGAGCCGTTCCGCCTTTTCGACAACTAAGCGGCCGGTATCGAGGCGCGCGCTGTCGGGAGCGGCAGAACCCATCACGCCGACTTTGATTCGCATATCTTTGAGCTCACTCGATCGATTGATGAATGACCGGCAGATGCTTTTCCACCTTCGTTTCGCGCGCGGTCGCGATTGGTTCGCGGTCCCACCAACGCTGAGTCACAAACCAGGCGATGCCGGGTAGCGAAAAGAAAAATCCGATGCCGATCGTTACCCACCGCGGCGAAACGCCGAAGCTGTCGAGCAGCTCGCCGGTGACGTAATTCGATGCTGCCATAGTCAATGTGAATAACGCCATCTCGGCCGCGAACACGCGACCGCGAAAGTTGTCTTCGACGACGCGTTGGAGTATCACCGTCGAAAACACCCACAAAATACTGCCGCCGCAATGTGCGATGCCGAGCACGATCAGCGCCAACACAAAACTGGTCGACGCGCCGAACGCCATGTAGAACAAACCACCAATCAGGAACGAGATCCCGATCGACGTCTGCATCTTCCGCTGGCCTTCGCCCGCCATGCGGCGCGCCACGATTGGACCAACAGCCGTGCCGATTCCTCGCGCGGCGAAGAGAACGCCGATGCCCGTCGCCGGACTGCTGCCAACGGGAAAGACTCGCTCGCCAAACACCGCGAGCAACGTCAATATTCCGCCGCCGAGTCCCCATGCGGGTTTGACCAGCAGCAGTGCGAGCACGCGCGGTCGATCCTTGACGTACCTGATGCCCTCGATCGTTTCGGTGATTCCCAGCGCTCGGCCCATGCTGAGCTTCGTGCGTTCGCGTTTTCGCCGTTTGGGAACGCGAATACTCGCGATTAAAGCGGCGGATAAAAGATACGTTGCGGCGTCCAGTATGAAAGCGACGTCCGTTCCGAACCAGCCTGTAATCAAACCGCCGATCGCGGCGCCCAACGTCAGCATCACTGACCACGTCACGGAAGAGATCGCGTTAGCCGGCACGAGTTCGCGATCGGAAACGATCGACGGGATCGCGGCGGTTTTCGCAGGCTCAAAGAACGTCGAGAGCGCGAGTTGAAAAACCGTCAGGACGTAAACGATCCACAGTTGATCGGCGGTGCGCACGAACAGAAATCCGAGCACGACGACGGCGCGCAGCACGTCTGACCAGATCATGATCTTTTGCCGGCTGAACCTGTCGGCAATCACGCCTGAGAGCGGACCGAAAAGAAAACTCGGAACGAAACGCGCGACGAGCAGTAGTCCGACGTCGCGGCCCGAGCCGGTCAGGTTGAGAATGATCGTGTAGAGCGCGATGGTGTCGAACCAGTCGCCCATCTGGCTGACGACCTGGCCGAGCCACAACTGGCGGAAGCTGCGGTTGTTGCGCAGTAGTTCGATGTACCCGACGGATTTATAGGCGGGCAGAGTTTGCTTATCGGCTCTATTCATTTATCGGAATGACAATGCAACTCGCCTTCGATGGTTGTCAACAGTCACTTGAAGCAAGGTAGTGAAGCAAGGTAGTGATGTCCTAATTGAAATTCGTTTTTATCCGTGTTCCCTATGAGCGTTGCCTTAGCTGATGCTACCCAAACAGAAGAACACGGATTAAAAGGATCACAGTCAGATCGGACACCAACTTAAGGCAGGCTGACCGATGTGCTCAATCTGACACGTCAGATTGGAAACTTGGTGAAACGCCGGCGCGGAAGGTCTCGAAAAATCGCCACCTTTTGTACGGCACAGTACTTGAGAACAGGAGGGCGCGGCGCAGAGGCCAACCTGGCTTCGCGGGCTCTCCGCACGGAGTCCGTAGCCGCAGAGTTCTATGAAAGACAAAAGGCGTCAGACGCGAGCCGACATCGCGCGCGCGCGCGTCGCGAGAACGCCCGAAAATCTCACCCAGCACGGCAGCCTTGGTTAACGAGGCTGCCACTTGCCCAATCTTACCGGGGGTGGAGTTGAGTTGCTCCCAACTTCGCCTCCGGCACGCCCTGGGTTGCGATTGATCGATCAAAGGTTCAGGAGAACAAATGGACTTCCCCGCACGGTCTGAATTCAACCACCCAGAGGTGGTGCGAACGTCTGTGTGGGAAGCTGTCTTGCAGTGGTGGTTAACAAATCAACTCTGGATCTCCTGGTCGCTCCTCCTCGTCCCTCTTGTCCTTGAAATACTCTACGGCACGCACCTACTTCCGTTTCTCATTCTCGTTCCCATCACGATCTTCGCGACGTACCTGATGTACCGCAGCGGCAGTGCACGTTTGCGATCGAAGAACGAAGAGATCACGGCGCTGGGCCAACTTCATCTCGCGACTGCCGAAGCCCTCGCCACCGCCATCGACGCAAAAGATCAAACGACGCATTGTCACGTGCGTCGCGTGCAGATCTACGCCGCCGGCATGGGCGAAGTCTTTGGTCTTGACCTAAACGAGATCGCGGCGTTGAAAGCCGGCGCGTTGCTGCACGACATCGGCAAACTCGCCGTGCCGCCTCATATTCTGAATAAACCTGGACCACTCACGCCCGCGGAATTTGAAAAGATGAAGATCCACACGGTCGTGGGAGCGCAGATCCTAGGTCGCGTGGATTTCCCCTATCCTGTGTTGCCGATCGTTCGTCACCACCACGAGCAGTGGGACGGTCGCGGTTATCCCGATCGCTTGCGCGGCGAACAGATCCCGATCACGGCTCGCATCATTTCAGTCGTAGATTGCTTTGATTCGCTTCGTGAAGATCGCCCGTTCAGACGCGGCATGACGTTGGACGAAGCGACGGCGTTCCTGTTACGCGGTTCGGGCGTGCACTTCGATCCGCACGTCGTCGAGCAGTTTCTGAAACACTTGCCGGGCTTTGAGTTGCAGATTGCCGAACGTGGCCTGCAACACCAGGCCACAAACACATCAAACGAACCGCCGCTGCAACTCAGCGACATCGACATGATCCAAACTCGCGAGCGTGGCTCGTTCATCGCTTACGACCAGATCAAGAAAGCACATCGCGAGGTGTACGCGCTGTACGAGATCGCGCGCACGTTTGGCACGTCGCTGAACGTCGAACACACACTCGAGATTCTCGTCGACAAGGTGGCCCACGTGGTCCCATTCGACACTTGCGTCGTCTATTTCTATGACGAGATGAAAGGCTACGCTTCGGCGCGGCACGTCGTGGGAAAGAACGCGCAGAAGCTCGCGTCGCGTTGCATCGTTCTCGGTGAAGGCGTCACGGGATTTGCGCTCGCGAATCGCAGTCCCGTGAATCAACTGCATCCGAGTCTTGATTTCACGGACATCAACCCCGACGCCGGCATCAAGTATCGATCGATGGCTTCGTTGCCACTCTTCAAAGACGACGTGTTGCTTGGCGCGCTTTCCGTTTACTCGTCGGATCTCGATCAATACACTGACGATCATATGCGGCTGCTCGAAACCGTGACCCGGCTTGCTTCCGACGCGCTCGCCAACGCGATGCAGCACGCGGAAGCCGAGTCAAACGCGCTGACCGATCCGCTAACGGGTTTGCCAAACGCGCGTTATCTCGCGTTGCGTTTCGAAGAAGAGGCGGCACGCGCGCGACGCACGGATCGAGCGTTCCAGGTCGTCATGCTCGATCTCGACGAATTCAAGAACGTCAACGACACCTACGGTCACAAAGCGGGCGACAGGATGCTTCGCGAAGTGGCCCATCTCATTTCCAGCCAGCTCCGCGAATACGATTTTCTCGCGCGTTACGGCGGCGACGAGTTTGTCGCGCTCGTGCAGGAGGTCGTCGGCGCGCAGGTCGAGGAGTTATGCGCGCGTATCGAAGGCGCGGTCTCCAAGTTCTCACTTTCGCTCGGCTTGAATCGCGTCGCGCGCGTCGGTATCAGCGTCGGCACAGCCACGTTTGGCATCGACGGCGACACGCTGGACCACCTCGTCGCGCACGCCGACAACGAAATGTATCGCGTGAAATCGACCCACAAAGTCACACGGACCTTGCCGATCGACGTGCCGTCCGTGCCTGCCATGGTAATTCAGGAGTCCCAATTAAAATCTTGACAGGTTCCTAACCCATCGCTTTCAATCATTTTTGAGGGCCATGGCTTTTCCTGCCGAGAACCAAAACGCAACACTCTTAATAGTCGACGACGATTCAGCGGCGCGGGACCGTCTGCGCGAAATATTCGAAACCGCGCAGTATCGGGTCGTCACGGCGAGCGAAGCCGCGTCGGCGTTACGCGTGTTGAAAGGCGTCCGCTGCGACCTGGTCGCGCTCGATCTCGAGATGCCCGGCGTCGACGGTCTCGCGCTGTGCAAACTACTGCGCGCGCAACCCACCACGAGCAAGTTGCCCATCATCGCCCTCTCCGAAAGCGACGACGAGGCCCACAAAGTTCAGGCATTCACGGCCGGCGCCGACGACTACATCACCAAGCCTTCAACGCCCGGCGAATTGCTCTCTCGCGTCAGCCTGCATGTGCGCACGTCGCAACGCGAGTGGGCGCTGATCGGCAGTAATCGTGAACTGCGTTTCCTGTCTGACATCGGTCGCGGTCTGCTTCGAGCACTCGAACCCGAACAACTCGTGCGACGCGTCGCCGGCGCCACCTACGACGCGATCGACGCATCGCTTTGCGCAGCGTACGTCGCGGTCGGTCGTGACAAGCACGCGTTGTGTGTGTTCGATCGCGAAGGCGCTGCCGACGATGTGACCCTGCTCGATCGCGAAGCGTTGCAGGCGTGGTTGCGTTCCGCCGAGTCAAACAACTCTTTACTGATCTTCGAACAGAAGAACTTCTTTCTGCGTGACGACATTCACGTCGCCGAGTTCATCGTGCCGTTTCGATTCGCGGGACGCGCAAAGGGCGCGTTGATCGTCGCTTTCGATCGACGTGAAGAGTGTGGCGAAACTGAAAGACGCTTGATCGAAGCTGCCGCGCAACAAACGTCGCTCGCGGCGCACATCTGCTCGCTTTACCAGGCGGCGCGGGATCAGTCCGTGAGCCTCGCCCGTGAAGTCGAGAAACGCACTGCCGAGTCCGAAGCACAGAAGCGATTGATCGAAGCGATTGTAGACAGCCTGCCGCTGTCGCTGTACGCGATCGATCGCGAGTATCGCGTAGTTGCGTGGAACCGCAATCGTGAACTCGGCGAACTCGGTATTCCGCGCGGTTCAGTGTTGGGTAAGAATGTTTTCGACGTCCTCACACGCCAACCGCGCGACGTCCTGGAAGAAGAGTTTGAGCGTGTGTTCGAGAGCGGCGAGATCGAACGTATCGAACAGGAAACGTCGACCGAAAAAGGCGACATCAGGCACTGGGTCATCAGTAAGATTCCGATGTGGGCCGACACGACGGGCACCGTCAGTCACGTGATCACGGTCGGCGAGGAGATTACGGATCGCGTGCAGGCGAATCGCGCCGTCGCACGCGCCGAGAAACTCGCCGCGGTCGGACGTTTGGCGGCCGGCGTCGTACACGAGATCAACAATCCGCTCGCGACGATCTCGGCGTGCGCTGAATCACTGGAAGCGCGCGTCAACGAAGGCGCGTTCGAGGGTTCGTCCGCGCTCGAAGATCTGCGCGACTATCTCGGCCTGATTCGCAGCGAGGCGTTTCGTTGCAAGAGCATCACGATGGGCCTGTTGGACTTCAGCCGGACGCGAACGTCGGACCACGTGACGATCGATCTCGCCGACGTCATCCGTTCGGCGGCGCGTTTGCTTTCACACCAACGCAGAAATTCCGCGGTCGAGTTTCGACTCGACATCGCCTCGGACCTGGCCCATGTTTCCGGCGACCCCGGACAGTTACAACAAGCCATCATCGCGCTTGCCGCAAACGCAATCGACGCGATGACTGACCACGGCGGCACGCTCACGATCAGCGGCCGTAATGAGAGTGAGAAAGTCGTCGTCGAGGTGAGCGATACGGGCATCGGAATCCCGCCGGAAAACCTGACCAAGATCTTCGAGCCGTTCTTTACGACCAAAGAAATCGGGCGAGGAACTGGTCTCGGGCTCGCCGTGTGTTATGGTATCTTAACTGAGCACGGCGGCACCCTGAACGTGCAATCGACCGTCGGAACGGGCACCACTTTCACGATCACTCTTTCCGCAGTCAATCTAAACGAGGAACAGACGGTTTGAGCGACGGACAGCAACAGCAAGCACGAATTCTGATCGCAGAAGACGAGGCCAACCTCCGGCTGGTGTTGCAAAAGGAGCTGGAACGGTTGGGCTATCGCGTGCAGGCGGCGCCTGATGGCGAGGCCGCGTTGCGCAAACTCGAAGAGAGCAACGTCGACGTGTTGCTGTGCGACATCAACATGCCGCGCATCGACGGTATGGAGCTGCTGCGGCGCGTTCATCAACGGCCCAATCCGCCGGAGGTGATCATGTTGACGGGCCAGGCCACCGTCGAGACCGCGGTCGAGGCGATGAAGCTCGGCGCTTACGACTATCTCACCAAACCCTACACGATTTCTGAGTTGGACGTGCGCGTGCGACAGGCGGCGGATAAGCGTCGTTTGCGCGTCGATAACGTTCGCCTGCGCGAGCAGCTTGCGCGCCAATCAGCATTGCCCGAGATCGTTTCCGTATCGGAAGTGATGAAGGAAGCGATTCGGTTGATCGAACGTGTTGCGCCGTCCGAAGCGTCGGTGCTGATCACGGGAGAATCGGGTACGGGAAAAGAGCTCGTGGCCCATGCGATCCATCGTTTGTCGAATCGCGCCGAAGCGTCGTTTGTCGATCTCAACTGCGCGGCGTTTCAGGAGTCGTTGCTGGAGTCGGAATTGTTTGGTTACGAGGCGGGGGCGTTTTCGGGCGCGAAAGGCCGAAAGCTGGGATTGATCGAGTTGGCCGACGGCGGAACGTTGTTTCTCGACGAAGTGACAGAACTTCCGGCGCAATTGCAGGCGAAACTGTTGCGCGCGATTGAGACGCGGACGTTCTTTCGCGTCGGCGGCGTAAGAAAAGTCGAAGTCAACGTGCGCATCGTCGCCGCGACGAATCGCAATCTCGAAACCGTCGTCAACGACGGCGTCTTTCGTTCCGACTTGCTTTACCGCATCAACGGTTTTCAGATCAGTCTCGCGCCCTTGCGCGATCGACCGGAAGACATCGAACCGTTGACGCGTTACCTCTTGAAACAGATCGCGGGCACTCATCCGCCTGAACTGACTGACGATGCGTTTGCGGCGTTGCGTGCTTACAACTGGCCGGGAAACGTGCGGCAGTTGAAGAATTGTTTGGAACGCGCGGTGATACTTTCAAACAATGGGCGCATCACGTTGACGGAACTGCCGCCGGAAGTTATGCGTCCGCAGATGGCGCCTCTGATCTCGGCCGGCACACCTGTTGTGAGCGGTGTCGATTCCGCGACAATGCCCGTCGTTGCCGCGTCGATGCCGGGTTCGCTTCGCGACACCGAGCGCCAACAGATCCTCGCCGCCCTCGAACAAACCGGCTGGCATCGAGGCAAGACCGCCGAGATACTCGGCATCTCACCTTCTACACTCTACCGCCGCCTGCGCGATTACGATCTCGAACGCCGGCGCTAACCTTTAGCCGCAAAGAGGCACAAGAAGCACAAAAGGCACAAGAAACTTTAAAAGGATTGCAGTGGTCCTTCTTGTTTCTGTTGTCTTTTATCTTCTCTCTCTTCGCTCTTCTCTCTTCTCTCTTCTATCTTCTGTCTGTCTTCTGTCTTCTGTCTTTCTTGTGCCTTTTGTGCTTCTTGTGCCTCTTTGTGGCTAACTCTTCAGTTGCTTGCGATCGATCTTGCCGCGATCGTTCTTCGGAAGGGAATCGACGAACTCTACCCACCGTGGATACTTATAAACTGCGATGCGTGTTTTTACGAACTGCTTGATCTCCTCGGCCAACTGATCCGTCGTCTCAAATCCTTCACGCAACACGAGGAACGCTTTCGGTTTCACGAGTCCGTCAGCTTCATGGCCCACCACCGCGCACTCGAGAACGGCTTCGTGCTGCAAGAGACAGTTTTCGATCTCCGCCGGAGCAACGAAAACACCTGAGACTTTCAGCATGTCGTCAGTGCGTCCGTGATACCAGTAATAACCGTTCTCATCGACGTGAAACTGGTCGCCGCTCGTACACCAGTCGCCGGCGAAAGTCTCTTTCGACTTCTCGTGTGCGTTCCAGTAACAAAGCGCCGCTGAGTCGCCTTTGATGCGCAGCGTTCCCATCTCACCGGTCGCGACTTCCTGCCCGTCCGCGTCGACGATCTTCGCTTCGTAACCTTCGACAATTCGGCCGAGGCTTCCGGGTTTGATATCGCCGGGACGATTCGTGATATAGATGTGAAACATCTCCGCCGAACCGATACCGTCGCAGATGTCGACGCCGTACGTGTTGGTCCAGCGTTCGAAGAGTTCGATGGGAAGTGCTTCGCCGGCTGAGTAACAGAAACGCAGGCTCGAAAGATCGTCGCGCGAGGCGCCGGGAACGTTCAACATCGAATTGATCATCGTCGGAACCGTCGTCAGGATCGTTGGACGATAGCGTTTGATCACTTCAAACATCTTTTCCGCTGTCGAACGTTCCGAGAAGAGCGCGGTTGCGCCGCCGACGGCGAAGGGAAACAGCAGGTTCGTTCCGGTAGCGTAGCCGAAGAAGAGTTTTGGAACTGAGACAGTGAGGTCGTCGGCGTTGACGCCCATCGTCGCTTTGGCAAACACCTCGGTGTTGAAAGGCAGATCGTGTTGCAGATGGACCGCGCCCTTCGGATGTCCCGTCGAGCCGGAGGTGAAGAGCCAGATGGCGATGTCGTCGCGGCGCGTGTCGGCAGGCGTGCATTCAGTTGGTGCGCTGTTCACGTGCTGCTCGAAAGTGGACCCAACGACCAACACGTTCTTCAAATACCTCGCGTTGCGGGCGGCTTCCGTAAACACCGGCGCCACGGATTGATGAATGACGGCGACGCGCGCGCGTGTGTAATCGAGGTAGTACTCGTAATCCCCGGCAGGCAACAGCGGATTCACCATCGTGATCACCGCGCCGATACGCGCCGCGCCAAACCACGTCCACACAAACTCGGGACAGTCAGGCAGGACCAGCAACACTCGATCTTCGACGTCGAGTGAAAGATCGCGTAACGCGTTTCCCGTCTGGTTCGACAGACGCGCCACGTCTCCGTAGGTCCAGCTTCGATCTTCGAAGTACAGGCAGACCTTATTCTCCCGGCCTTCCTCGACGTTGTGATAGAGGAAGTAGTCGGCCATGTTGAACCGCTCGGGAAAAGATACGCTCATCGTTACGCTTTCTTGTTTGTCGACGAAAAGATCTGTTCTAAAAACCTGGCGAGCGATTCTTCGTCTTCCTGACTCGCCGAGTTGAACTTCAAAGCAAATCCGATCTCGGACGCTTGATCGACGACTTCGGCCCAGAACTGCACCGCCTGTTCAGTCGACAGCTGAATCTCCAGCCAGACCAACTCTTTCACGCCGACTTTCCCACCGCTCAAGACAAAACAACCGCTACGGCTGAGATCGGTCACGGTTGCGGTTTCACGCGACGACACACCTTCCCAACGTGCGGGAAGATTGACTCTTGCACGAGGCGCGGATCTTCTTTCTTTCTCCATCAGTGTGCGAATGGGCACCCGCTCTCGCCGTGTTTCGTGTCGAGGTAGGTGCGCGCTTCCCAGAGTTCAGGAAAAAATTTCTTGTCGAGTGTGGTTTTGAGATAGCCGATGCCTTCGGAACCGCCGGTCCCGCGTTTCGCCCCGACCATCCGCTCGACCATCTTGATGTGGTGCGAACGCCAGAGCGAGAAGTATTCGTCGTGTTCCATGAGGGCTTCGGCAAGTTGAAACTCCTCGTAACGATCCTCGAAGTGCGTGAGGATTTCCAGGATCGCACGCGCTCGATCTTTCAGATCGAACCCGCGGCGTTCGAGCACGCGATAAAACGCGTCGGCGAGCGAAGGTTGGTCCAACCTTGCCTTCAGTCGTTCTGAAGCAAACTGATCGCTCGCAAACTCGCGGACGATGCGTTCGTCTTTCAACCCGGAAGAGAATTCGATCTCGCGAAACTGCATCGACTGAAAGCCACTCGCCGGATTCAGTTGATCCCGAAATGCGAGAAAGTTGATGGGCGTCATGCTTTCGAGAATGTGGATCTGGTTCACCAGCAACTTCTCGATATCGACCACACGCCTCATCGCACGCGTCGCGGCGGGCACGCGATCCTGGTCCATCAGCGAGATCGCGGCGTCGATCTCGTGCAGGATTTGTTTGAACCAGAGTTCGTAAGCCTGGTGTACGGTGATGAACAGCAGTTCGTCATGATGAGCGGGATCAGACAGGCAATCCTGTAAGTTGATGAGATCCGCAACGCGAAGATACTTGTTGTAAGAGAGCGCCGGGTTTTGACCGTATTCGTTGGACATTTTAATGAACTTTGTACTTAGTGCTTTGTGCTTTGTTCGCTTGGTTGCCGTTCCGGTCGAGTTTGACCGGTTGAAAATACGACAAAGTACAAAGAACAAAGCACAAAGCTCATGCAGTTAAAACGCCGCTCCCGCCACTTCGTTATGTGCGCCGGAGGCCGCGATCTTTTTCATCTCCTCGATCACTAGTTCCAACTCCTCGTCTTTGGTGTAGAAGTGAGGAGAGATGCGGACACCCGCGCCGGGGCGGTAGTCGATGATGAACTCGCGGCGGATCAGTTCCTTCGCGATGGCCGCGGCGTGTTCGTGAGCGACGGTCACCGTGCCGCCGCGTTGTGCTTCGTCGCGCGGACTGGTCACTTCAAATCCCGCTTCTTCCGCGAGTTTGATCAGGTAATTCGTCTGGCGCACGCTCTTCTTGCGGATATTCTCGACGCCGATCTCGTTGATGATGCGATAACCGGAACGCGCCGCGTACAGCGCGGGAATCGCGGGCGAGCCGTGCAGGAACCGCGAGATGTTCGACGCGTAGCGCAGCTCCGTATCGAACGCGAATGGCGCTTCGTGGGCCATCCAGCCGGTTGTTTTCGGTTCGAGTTTCGCTTGCAGATCGGGTCGCACGTACAAGTAACCGGCGCCTGGTCCACCACACAACCACTTTACCGATCCGCCGGTCGCGAAATCCGTATTCAACTCTTTTACACTGAACGGCACAGTTCCCGCGGATTGATACGTATCGAGCACCGTCATGGCGCCGACTTCATGCGCGCGATCGATGATGGCCTTCGCGTTCTGTAAAAAAGCGCTCTTGAAAAGGACGTGTGAAAAGGGAACGAGGAGCGTCGTTTCGTCGATCGCTTCGAGCATTCGTTCGAGCGGAACGGTGATGCCGTCGTCAGACTTTACGATCTCGATCTTCAGTTTTCCGTCGCGTGCGTGCGCCTCGTAGACGTACATCACGGAAGGAAAGTTGAGCTCAGAGTAGACGATCTTGTTTCGCTCAGGCGTGGGTTCGAGACACGAGAGTATGAGCGACTGGCACACCGAAACGTTCTGGTGCATCACGATCGTGCCGGGGTCGGCGCCGATGATTGGCGCGAGCTCGTTGCCGAGCGTGACCGGCATGTCCCACCAACCTTCAGCCCACGCGCGAACGCCGCGAGTCGCCCACTGGTCGGCGTACTCGTGAAGCTGATCGTAGGTGGCCTTCGGCATCGCGCCGAGGCTGTGCGAGATCAGGTAAACGGCCTTTTCGAGAATCGGAAATTCGCTTCTCCACTTCAGTAAATCGTCAGACAAAAAGAGGTTCCTCCTGAGGTTAATGTACCAGAATCCGTTTAATCTGTGGATCGTGCTAAAGTGTCGGCGCGTACATGTGGAAGTTTGCGAACCCAATCCGGCATCGGATAGAAGAAACTACCTGGCCGACAGCCGAAGAAGCCGCGCGATCCCTTCTTTATCAGCCCGTAAAAATCGGACGACTCGAAGCGCGTAGCCGCACCTGGGTGCCCGCGATGGTGCCGTGGCGAGCGACCGAGGACGGCTTTGTCACTCAGCAAAATCTCGATTGGTATGGTCGCTTTGCCGAAGGACGGCCGGCGGTGTTGGTCGTCGAGGCGACGGGCGTGCGCGATATTCCGAGTGGACCGTTGTTGCGCATCGGCGACGATCGATTCATTCCGGGGTTGCGAAAGCTGGTCCAAAGGGTTCGTGAAGCGAGTGGCGGCGAGACGCTGCTGTTTATTCAGATCATCGACTTCCTGTCAGTGAAGCGCCGGCCAGAACGTGAGAAGTATTTCCAAAGATTTCTTCAAATCCGTGATCGACACAGAGAAGCGCTGGCGGAAATTACCGGTCAAGCCGACTGGTCCGACGATCAAGTTAAAACGTTCTTACTAAACGCCAGCGACGATGTTGTTTCTCTGGTCCTCGACGAGCGTGAACGCGAGGCGCTCGATTTTGGTTATCGCGAACGCGTCACCGATATGCACCTGAAACACGTTCAGGATTTGCCTCGCGACTTGCCTCCGATATTCGCGTCTGCCGCCGAGCGCGCGCGTGAAGCGGGTTTCGACGGCGTTGAGCTTCACTACGCGCACGCGTACACGATGGCGGGTTTTCTCAGCGCGCAAAACGATCGTCCCGACGGCTATGGCGGCTCGCGCGAGAATCGCATCCGGTTGCCGCTTGAAGTCTATCGTGCGGTTCGTGAGCGAGTTGGTAACAACTACGTCGTGGGCACGAGGTTCCTGGCTGACGAGGTGATCGCCGGCGGCAGTCGTGTCGAAGACGCGATCTACTACGCGGTGGAGTTTGCGCGTGCGGGATTCGATTTTCTTTCGCTGTCGAAGGGCGGAAAGTTTGAAGACGCACAACAGCCGAAGGTGGGCCAGGCGGTCTATCCGTACACCGGCCGGAGCGGTTACGAGTGTATGCCGACAGTGCTCTCCGATGAAGCTGGACCATTCCGGCGAAACGTTCCTTTAGTGGCAGCAATCAAGCGCGCGGTAAATGAGGCGGGATTCACGACGCCGATCGTTGCGGCGGGCGGCATCTCGACGTTTGCTGAAGCGGAAGAGATCTTGCGCTTGGACCAGGCGGACATCGTCGGGATGGCGCGACAGGCGCTTGCCGATCCCGATTGGTTTCGAAAAGTGTTGCTGGGCCGTGGCGATGAAGTGCGGCGTTGCACTTATACAAACTACTGCGAAGCGCTCGATCAGGCGCACCGGCCGGTCACTTGCAAGTTGTGGGATCGAGTTGATCTTGATGAGCCGGGAATCGCGACCGTCGACGACGGACGCCGGCGCTTAGAGCCGCCCGCCTGGCGTTGATTCGTCAAATCTGCGTATGAAATCCGGGTCACGTTTCTTCAAATCCTCGTAACTCACGCGCCCGCTTCTCGTCATACAACTGAACGCCAGATCCATCGGGCTCAGGTGCATGTACTGCGCCGCGTTCTCAAACCACTTCATACTCTCGAACGCCGCAGCTTGATAATCTTCGATCACGGGCCGTCTGGTCTCGGTGAAGTGCGTCAGCCCTGCATGAACAGTTCCGCTTTCTTGAAATGACTCTGCTAACGCAATGGCGTCTTCCATGGCCAACTTGGTTCCGGATCCGATCGAGAAGTGTGCGGTGTGTAGCGCGTCGCCGAGCAACACGACATTTTCAAAAAACCAATCCGCGTTCTTGACAAGCAGAAAGTTAATCCACTTCGAATTATTCGAAAGCAGCGGGTTTCCATGAAGATCCGTGTGAAAAACTTTGCCGACGTATTCGCGTGCATCGTCGTCGCTCATCGTCGCAAACCCGGCTTTCTCCCACGTCGCCGGATCGCACTCGACGATAAACGTGCTCGTCGTCTTGTTGAACTTGTACGAGTGCGCGGCGAACGTGCCGGCTTCGTTCTCACGAAACGTCAGCGTCAGGCCGTGAAAAAGCTGGTTCGTGCCGTACCAGATGTATCGATGCTGACGCACGTCCAGATCGGGTTTGAAACGATCGGCGTAGCGCAATCGAACCGTGCTGTTCACGCCGTCGGCGCCGATAAACAGATCGCAATCCTGGCGAAGTGGTTCGAGGTCCTGGATCTCCGTGCGGTAACGAATATCGACGCCCAGCGCTTCCGCACGCCGCTGAAGAATCTTCAGCAGTTGCAGACGCGCGATGCCCGAGAAGCTGTTGCCATGAATCGAGATCTTTTCAGTTCGATGAACGACGTCGACGTTGTCCCACGCTTCAAACTGCTTCGTGATCTCCGCATGTGACTCCGCATCCGCGGCGCGCAGGTTCGCGAGCGTCTTTCCTGAAAAAACAACGCCCCAGCCAAACGTGTCGTCTGGTCCATTGCGTTCGAAGATCTCGATCTGGTGCGACGCGTTCGCCTTCTTCATCAGAATGGCGAAATACAACCCGGCCGGACCGCCGCCGATGATCTTGATGCGCATTTCAGGATCGTTCCTTCAGGAGTTGGCCGGCGATGACGAGCTTCTGGATTTCCGAAGTGCCTTCGTAGATGCGCAGGGCGCGCACGTCGCGATAGAGCTGTTCGACGATGTTGCCGCGCACGAGACCCACGCCGCCGTGAATCTGAACGGCGCTGTCGATGATTCGCCCGGCTGCTTCGGTGGCAAAGAGTTTTGCCTCACTCGCTTCGCGTGTCACGCGGCGCGCGCCGTTGTCCTTCGCGTAAGCGGCGCGATAGACCAGCAGACGCGCGGCATCGAGCTCGGTAACCATGTCGGCCAGTTTCTCCTGGACCAATTGGTGCTCCGCCAGCGCGCGGCCGAACTGTTTGCGATTCGACGCGTAACGCACAGCCTCGTCGAGCGCGCGACACGCCATGCCGCAAGCCGCGGCGCCGACACTCGCGCGGAACGTGTCGAGCGTTTCCATCGCCAGCAGAAAACCGTCGCCTTCGTTTCCCACCATGTCTTCCGCAGGCACGCGGCATCCTTCGAACACGATCTCGCCGATCGGATGCGCCGCGATCAATGGCGTACGCTCGACGACGTGAAATCCCTGCATCTTCGAACCGACGACAAAGGCTGACAACTCCGCGCGTCCGTCAGTGCGTGTGCCGGTGCGTGCGAAGACCGTGTAAAAATCGGCGATTCCGGCGTTTGAGATGAAACGCTTGCGCCCGTCGATGACGTAAGTCTCGCCGTCGCGACGCGCTGTCGTTTGAATAGCGGCGACGTCTGATCCCGCTTCCGGTTCCGTCAGAGCAAACGCCGCGATCGCTTTGCCATCGACAGCGCGACGAAGCCAGAAGTCGCGAACATGCTCGGGCGCGGCCTTCGCGATCGCGAACGTGCCGAGTCCCTGCATCACGAACGCGAGATCCGCGAGTGCGGACGAGTAAGAGAGTCTTTCGCGAATCAGGCACAGCGACGTGACGTCGAGTGGGCCATCGGCGACCGCGTATCGCAGCAGTCCCGCCTGGGCCAGGACGTTGACGAAGTGTCGTGCGAGCCCGTCGACGTCATCTTCGACGCCGGCGTGCGGTTCGATCTCCTGTTCGACAAAAGTGGAGACGTTCTGTGCGAGGCTGTGGTGTTCGGGAGCGAAGAAGGGAAGTTGCGTCAGTAAGTGATCCATGTAGCGACGTGTTTGCTTAGTGCTTGGTACTTAGTACTTGGTACTTTGAACTAGTAAACCAAGCACAAAGTACAAAGTACCAAGTACAAAGACTCACTTAAACTTCGGTTCGCGCTTCGCGACAAATGCTTCGTAAGCTTCACGATAATCGGGATGCTGCATACAGATGGCCTGCGCCTGTGCTTCAGACTCGAGTGCCGTTTCGAGATTCATGTCGAGCTCGCGATTCAGCATCTCTTTCGTCTTCGCGATGGCGAACGCTGGGCCACGCGCGAGTCGCTGCGCGTATTCGCGTGTGACCTCAGCGAGATCGGCCGGCGCCACGACTTTATTGTACAACCCGATCCGCTCAGCTTCAGTCGCCGTGACGAAATCACCTGTGTAAAGCAGTTCCGTGGCTTTCGCAAGTCCGACGACGCGTGGCAACAAATAAGCCGCACCCATGTCGGCGCCCGACAGTCCGACCTTCACAAACAGAAACGCGATCTTCGCAGCTTCACTCGCGAGACGAATGTCGGAAGCGAGTGCGATACACGCGCCTGCGCCTGCCGTCGTACCGTTCAAACTCGCAATCACCGGTTTCGGCAGTGTGCGGATGTTGCGTATGAGCTCGCACGTCATACGCGTGAACTCGAGCAGCCCTTCCATGTTCCGGCTGAACAGCTCGCCGATGATGTCGTGTACGTCACCACCGGAACAGAACGCCCTGCCGGAACCCGTGATGACCACGGCGCGGACGTCACTCTCGTCGCGCAACGCGGCAAACAGATCCGTCAACTCACGATAGACTTCAAACGTCAGCGCGTTCAAACGCTCGGGCCGATTGAGCGTGATCGTCGCTACGCCATGTTCGTCTTGTTGATAAAGGAAGCTGGTTGGCTGCTTCATCCCGCCAGTACTGCGATCCCTTCGATTTCAACCTTCGCCGCGTCTTCCAGAAGCCCCGCGACCTGGACCAGCACCATCGCTGGAAAATGTTTTCCCAGATGCTTGCGATAGCGCTCGCCGACTTCTCGGGTCCGTTCGCGATACTCGTTTTTGTCAATTACATAAATCACGAGCCGCGCGACGTCCGTCGCTTTTCCGCCGGCTTCGTTGACGACGGCCATGACGTTCGCGAGCGCCTGGTCAAACTGTTCGACAAAATCGTCGCTGACGATCTGTTGCCGCTGATTCCACGCGATTTGACCGGCGATGAAGAGCAGTCTACCACTTAATTCGGTAAGCAGTCCGTTTGAGTATCCGCGGGGTGCTCCGAGAGATTCCGGGTTGATCAGTTCAGAGGGCAAAGTTAAGCACCGGTCCTTGTTTTGCCACAAAAAGGCACAAGAAACACAAACCAGGCTTGATTGACGAGTAGTGAGTCGTGGGCAATTTAATGCGTTCTTCCTGGAAAAATCTTCTTGTGTTTCTTGTGCCTTTTTGTGGCTAAAAGTTTTATAGCAGCTTGTCCAGGCGCGGTGCGAGTTGCGTCGCGAGATTGCCGGTCGGATCCAGGCCGCCGATCGGAGCGCCGGAAATGTTTCCTTCTTTGTCGAGAATTACGATCGAGGGCAGTTGGTCCACGCCGAAACGCTTCGAGACCGCGCCGTCAGGATCTCGCAACACGGTCACGTTCAAGCCGTACTTCTGCGAGAAGTTTTTGAGTTGATCGTCGCTGGCGAAGTTCTTCGACTTCGGATCGTTCGATTCCGTGCTGACCCAGTAAACGACGACGCCGCGCTTGCTGTACTCATCTGCGAGTTTGCGGACGCCCTGGAGTTGCGTTTTCGAGAGCGGCAGCCACGAAGCGCCGAACGCCAGGACGACGACTTCGCCGCGCAGGCTCTCGGAGGTCACGGTCTGGCCGTCGATCGAGCGCAGCGAAAAATCTGTACGGTTTTGGGCGAGGGCGAAGCTGCTCAAAAGGATCGCGAGTAAGCTCGCCAGAAACCGCCTTTGGTTGTTCAGAACCATCTTTTCTCCTTCGCCGAACGCGTGAATTTGCGCGTTCGACGGTGTTTTAGATGAGTCCTTCTGAGCTTTAGTTGGACCTTTTTAGGGGTTGGGCGGTGGGTGGCCAACGACCTCTTCGTATAACGCCCGGTAATCATCCCACGTATCCATGTCGCGAGCAATGAACGGGGAGTCGACGGGGAGGCGTTTGAGCCGATTTCGATGATTTTGGAAGAACGCGCGGAGGCCGCCGGTGCGGTCGAGGTTCAGGAGTTCGTCGCGGAATTTGAGATCGACGAGGACTGGATGCCCGCCACGATTTTGCCACGTCGGGACGACGATTTGCGCACCGCTTTTCCATTCTGCGATGAGTTTTGAAACTACTTCCGTGGGAACCGCCGGATGATCGACAAGGGCGATCACGACACACTTTACGTCCTTGTTTATTTCACGAATGCCGGCAGCGATTGAAGCGCCCATTTCACTATCGGGATCGGGATTAATCGCGATAGTTACATTTTGTAATCGGATCTCGTCTGCGCGATGACCCAGGACTACAACGATATTTTGTACTTCACGAAGATAATCGAGGCAGGATTCGATTACGGTCTTGTCGCCAAACGGGAGCAGGGGCTTGAAGGCGCCCATGCGACGTGACCGCCCGGCTGCCAAAAGAATTGCTGCTACATCGTTCACTGAAGGTCGCGGAGTGCGCGGAGGGTGTACTGGCGCGCCATCTGTTTGCGCCACTGATAAACGAAGTCCGTGTTGTCGAGCGGACGCGCTTTGACGTACGCGGCCTCAGCCGCGGCTTGAATGCGATCTTCGTTGAGTGGCTGTCCGGTGAGTGCGGCAGCGGCTTCGGTGATTTCGACCGGCGAAGGAGCGACGGCGCCGAGCACGATCTTCGCGTCAGTCACCGTGTCGTTAGTGGTTTTGATCCACGCGGCGACGCCGAGCACGGGAAAGTCGAACGCGCCACGGCGACGGAGTTTTTGATACGAAGCGCGCCAGCCGTTTGTTGGCGGCAGTTGAACGTCGACGAGCAGTTCGTCAGGACGTTTGCGCAGATACTCGATGCCGTCGTCGTTGTACAAACCCGCGGCGTCGACGACGCGTTCGCCGAGTGTCGAAGCGAAACGAAGCTTCGCGCCGATCGCCACCATCACGGGAACGAGATCCGACGACTGTACGGCCCAGCATTTCGAGCTTCCCGGCGCGACCCAGCAAACGTCGCCGTCTTTTTTGAGACAGAAGTTGATGCCTTTGCGCCACTCGTAATTTTGGTCGTAGTAGTTGCAACGCGTGTCGAGCAGCAGGTTTCCGCCGATCGTGCCCATGTTGCGGAGTAGCGGCGTCGAGATCGTGCGTGCGGCACTTGCGACGACGGGGTAGTCGCGATTGATGATCGGATGTTCGCAGATCTCGGTTAACGTCACGGACGCGCCGATTCTCAACCCGCCTGCGCCATCGCCGGTGATCTGATTCAGCTCGGCGAGTCTCATTACCGAAATGACGCTCTTCGGCATCTGCTGCCGCCGTTTCATGTTCGGATAGAGATCGGTGCCGCCGGCCACGAACTGTCCCTCGGGTCCCACGTCCGCCATAATCCTCACGGCCTCCGCAATCGTCCGCGGAACGTGATACTCAAATTTCGGCAACCTCATCATGGCTTGACGATATCTCCTACGAATGAACAGCCACGCGCGGCATCTCACTGCCGTCGCCTCCTTCGGACGGCGTCAGGATGCGCATCGGGTCGGGCCACGCGACGGGCGGCACGGAGTCCGGGCCGTAGCGCGGATCGCGGCCGCGCGATTTGTCGCGCAAGGCGCGCATTACTTTTTCCGGTGTGATGGGAACTTCGTCGATCCGCACGCCGACCGCGTCGTACACGGCATTCGCGACCGCAGGTGGAATCGGCAACAGCGGACCCTGGCCCACTTCCTTCGCGCCGTATGGTCCATTCGGATCCGGATCTTCGATCAGGTACGTCTCGACGTCGCACATCTCCATCGTCGTCGGGCTCTTGTACTCGAGCATCGACGGAAACTTGTGTACCACGTTGCGGTTCGCGCGATACACCATCTCTTCCATCAGTATCTCGCCGAGTCCCATGTAAACACTGCCTTCGACCTGGCCCACCACCAGCATCGGGTTGATCGATCGTCCGATGTCGTGCGCCATCCAGACGCGTTCGACGACGACGATCCCCGTATCCGGATTCACATCAACTTGAGCGACCGCCGCCGAGTAACTGTACGCGGGCGATGGTCCAACACCCGATCCTTTGAACTTACCCGGCGAACGCGGCGGCTTGTAAGATCCAACCGTGCCGATGGTGCCGAACTTCGACTCCGCCAACACCACTGCCTCGGCAAACGAAACTCCAACCTCCGGATTCTCGACATCAAAAACACGACGTTCAGCCAGCGAAAGATTCTCGATCGGGACGCCGAGTTTTTCGGCGACAGCCATCACCAACAAATCGCGCGCGCGCTCCGCAGCCTGAATCGCGGCGTTGCCAGTCATCAGCGTGACGCGACTCGAATAACTGCCGAGGTCAACCGGCGTGAGATCCGTATCCGCCGTCACCACGCGAATATCAAACGGATCGATCCCAAGAATCTCCGCGACGATGTAAGCGAGTATCGAATCGGAGCCCTGACCGATGTCGGTCGAGCCGCACATCACGCAAACACCGCCCTGGCGATCGAGTCGAAGCTGCACACCGGATTGCGGCATGTTGTTCCAGTAGATCGGCAGGCCGGCGCCGCAGATGTACGAACTACACGCGATGCCGATGCCTTTTCCGTAAGGGAGTTTTCGAAAACGATTCTTCCAATCGGAACCTTCGACAACGCGATCGATACACTCGCCCAGTCCCATGCTGCCGATGCGCAGATAATTCGCCGTCAGGGAATTCGCCGGCGCAAGGTGCTTGCGGCGCATCTCGGCCGGATCGAGTTGCAACTGCTCGGCGATCTTGTCGATCTGAACTTCGAGTGCGTATCGCGGTTGCGGCGTGCCGTGGCCACGCTTTGGACCACACGGCGGTTTATTCGTGAAGGTGCGAATGCCCTGAAACTTGTAACGCGGCACGTCGTAGGTCACGGTTTGCAACGCGCCCGTGTAGAACGTACTCGCCACGCCATAGCTTCCGTAAGCGCCGCCGTCGAGATACGACTGAAAATGCATCGCCGTGATCGCGCCGTCTTTCTTCACGCCGGTTTTGACTTTCATCAACACCGGATGGCGTCCGCGGTGGCAGTAGAAAACTTCTTCGCGCGTCAAAGTCACCTTTACCGGGCGTCCTGTAATCATCGACAGCTTGCATACGGCGACTTCGTGATTGAACGGATCGCTCTTGCCGCCAAACCCACCGCCGTTCGGAGTCGCGATCACGCGAATGTGACTGGCAGGCAATCCCAGAACTTTCGCCAGCGCACGATGCACGTAGTGCGGCGTCTGCGTCGAACTCCAAAGCGTGATTTTTCCGTCTGAATCGAAATGCGCGACGGCGGCGTGTTGCTCCATCGGGAGGTGCGTGTTGCCTTCGTAGAAGAACGTATCCTCACGCACGAGATCAGCTTCGGCGAATCCCTCTTCAAGGTTGCCGAATTCAAGCGAAACCTTCTTATGAACGTTGCCGCCGTCGCCGTAGTCATGAATGCGCGGCTCGTCGATCAGCACCGCTTCCTCGATCGTCGAGATCGTATTCAGCGGCTCATACTCGACTTCGATCAGGTTCATCGCATCGAAAGCGACGTCTTCGTCGATCGCCGCCACCGCCGCCACCGGATCGCCGATGAACCGCACCTTCTCGACGCACAGCGCGTGTTCGTCCTGGCTGACAGGCAGGATGCCGTACGGAATCGGGAGATCTTTCCCGGTGATAACAGCAAAAACGCCGGGCATTGCCAGCGCTTTGGAAACGTCGATGTTCTTGATCAACGCGTGAGGCAGATGGCTGCGCAGCATCTTACAAAACAACATCCGCGGCAACACGATGTCGTCCGCAAACTTCGTTTGGCCCACGCACTTCGCGCGCGCATCGACCTTCCTGAACGGTTTCCCGATGACTTTGAAATCTTTATCCACGGATCTTAGCTGCTGCCAGTTCTACTGCTTCGTAAATTTTTATGTACCCGGTACATCGACACAGATTGCCCGACAACGCTTCCTGAATTTCAGCGCGCGACGGGTTCGGCGACTTCTTCAACAACTCTTCCGCCACGAGCAGAAATCCCGGCGAGCAGTAACCACACTGCGCCGCGCCGAGATCCGCAAACGTCTCTTGCAGCGGATGAAGCTCGGCGCCGTTCGCCATGCCCTCGATCGTCTTGACCTCGCGATCCTCCGCGTCAAGCCCGAGCATCAGGCACGACAGGATCGAGCGTCCGTCAACCAGCACCGCGCACGTGCCGCATTCTCCCAACTCACAACCGTGCTTTGTTCCCGTGAGATTTAGATCCTCACGCAAAACTTCGAGCAGCGTCTTGTGCGGGGCGAAGGCGACTTCGACGTGTTCGCCGTTGAGTGTAAACGCTATCTGTTTCTTACTGTGAAGCGGCACCGTCTTTCTTCTTAACCTTATTCAAAATCGTATTGTCGATCAGCCGCGTCTTGCCGATGTAGGCGGCGACTGCGATGAGCGTCGGTCGTTCGTCAATCCTGTCGATGCGTTCAAGTGTCTCCGCATCGGAGATCGTGACGTAATCGAGTCGCGCGCGCGGCTCGGATTCGACCGTCGTGCGAATCAGATCGGCGAGACGTGCGGCACTGCGCTCGCCGTCTTTAAAAGCAATCTTCGCCTGCTTCAGCGCGCGGTGAATCACTGTCGCGGACTGTTGCTCGTCCGACGTCAGATACAGATTACGCGATGAGATCGCCAATCCCGAATCCTCACGCACGATCGGCAACACTACGATCTCGGTGTCAAACGCGAGATCTCGCACGAGACGACGGATCACCAGCGCCTGTTGCGCGTCTTTCTGTCCGAAGAACGCAAAGTCAGGGCGCACTGTGTTGAAGAGAATCGTAACCACTGTCGCGACGCCGCGAAAGTGTCCCGGACGCGATGCGCCTTCTAACTGTTCTGAAAGTCCTTCGACGTTGACGTAGGTCGAAAATCCTTTCGGATAAATCTCTTCGACAGTCGGCGCGAAAATGTAATCGACGTTGTAATCAGTCAGCAGCGCCGTGTCTTTCGTCAGATCGCGCGGATAGTGTTCGAAGTCTTCGCCTGGTCCAAACTGAGTCGGGTTAACAAACACCGAAACAACCACGACGTCGCACATTCTTCGTGCTTCGCGAACGAGACTCAGGTGTCCTTCGTGCAACGCGCCCATCGTTGGTACGAGTCCGATGGTTTTGTCCTGTTCGCGGCGGATTTTGCGCGCGACGGAAGTCATGCGCTGACGGCGATTGATGATCTCCATAGGGTTTGAGGTTGGAATCAGGACGTCTCGGCTTTTGAGTCTTTCGTGGGGATTTCGATATCCAACTCTTCCGCGGTCTCGGCGGGCAAGCCATACGATTCCGCTTCCGAAGGATACGTGCCGTTACGAACGTCGTCGGCATACCTGCTGACAGCGTCGGTCATTACCTCGCGCAGATTCGCGTACGGGCGCACGAAACGAGCCTGCTTGCCAAACGAAAGGCCAAGCATGTCGTGCAGGACCAGCACTTGAATGTCGCAATGAACGCCCGCGCCGATTCCGATCGTCGGAATACTGATGCTCTCGGTGATCATCTTTGCTATCGCGCGCGGCACAACTTCCAGCACCACCGCAAACGCGCCCGCGTCTTCCAAAGCCTTCGCATCGTCGATCAACTGTTGCGCCGCTTTCGGCGTCTTGCCCTGCACGCGATACGCGCCGAGTTGATTGATCGACTGCGGAGTCAACCCGATATGGCCCATCACGCTCACTTCCTCGTCAACCAGACGTTTGACGAGGTGCACACGCTTGTGACCGCCTTCGAGTTTGATCGCTTCCGCGCCGCCTTCTTTTACCAGACGCAGCGCATTGCGAACGGCATCGTCGTCGCCCGTGTGAAACGTTCCGTAAGGCATGTCGGCGACGAGCAGCGCACGCTGCACGGCGCGTCGCACGGCCTTCAAATGAATCAGAATCTCGTCGAGCGTCACCGGAACGGTGTTGCCGTATCCGAGCACGACATTGCCGAGGCTGTCGCCGACCAGAATTATGTCGATCCCCGCTTCGTCCAAGATACGCGCGGTCGGATAGTCGTAAGCAGTCAGACAAACCAATCGTTCGCCTCGTTGTTTGCTGGATCGCAAAGACGGGGCACTAACCTTTTCCGGACGTTCAGGCTTCAGGTAAGGCATTTTTCAGCTCTCTTTACACCACGATTTGTGGACAATTGAATTGCCAGGAAAACGGAAAGTTTGGCTATGTCGCGGGCGTGATAACAAGTCCGGGCATTATAACGGACAATCGCCATTTTTAGCACTTCCATCGAGCTACCGACGGTTTGTCGGAAGTGTTCGCCAACAGTTCGCCAATCGACTTACCGAAAACCGGATGGACGAGAGTTGGAACGAGTTCATTCAGCGGCACGAGGACGAAGCGACGCAGGTGGAGTCGCGGATGCGGAAGTGTGAGAAACTCCGTTTCGCGTTGTTCATCCTTGCAAACCAGCAGGTCGAGGTCGATAGTACGCGGGCCTTTTGGAACATCGCGCGTGCGGCCGAGGGCGTACTCGACGCGCAGCAAACGCGCCATCACCTGTTCGGGCGAGGGAAGCGTCGGTCCGCGAAGCTCGGCGACCATGTTGAGAAAACGCGGTTGGTTCTCGTTATCAACCGGCTCGGTTTCGTAAATGCAGGACAGGCGAATCACGTCGAGCCCGGCGTCGAGCATTCCGCGAACCGCAAGGAGCAGATAAGCGGAGCGATTGCCGAGATTTGAACCGAGTCCGACGTAGGCGTTTTGGATCATTCTCGTGCTTTGTGCTTTGTTCTTGGTACTTTGGAGCCGGGCTTTGGTCTTTGGTCTTTGGTCTTAGGTTTTTGTACAGTCCGGCAAACACAAAGTACCAAGAAAAAACCAAAGACCCAAAGACCCAAGACCAAAGCCCAAAAACCAAAGACCAGCAACAAATGTCCCAACTGCAAACACTCATCTGGTTGAAATGGAAACTGCTGCGCAACTCGCTGCGTTCGCGTAAAGCCGTCGTCAACAAGCTTGCGACCGTCATCGGAATGGCCTTCGCCCTCGCGTTCTCAAGCGCGGTAGCGTTGGGATTGGGCGTCGTTGCTTTCACGCTCACGCAACCCGAAGCAGCAGAGTTCTTCAGGCGCACGACGCGGGGCGAAACCACCGACGCGCCAACCGAGTTCATCTTCTTCTCGATACTCGGATTTCTCTACCTGATGTGGGCGACTGTGCCGTTGAGTCTGGGCGGCGGCAAACAGTTCGACGCGGGAAAGTTGTTGATGTATCCGATCACGCTGCGAAAGCTGTTTGCCGTGGATTTCATCAGCGAGTTCGCGACGCTGCACTCGGTTTTCGCGGTTCCGGCAATACTCGCGATCAGCATCGGCGCGGGTTTGGGCTCCGGTCATCTTGGAATCGCTTTGATCGGCGCGATACCCGCGATCTTGTTCGGCGTTTCGCTTTCGAAATGGCTTTCGACGACGATCGGTTCGCTGTTGCAACGCAAACGCGCGCGCGGCGAGACGATCGTGGCTTTGATCGGCGCAGCCGCGGGAATCGGCGGCGCACTCGCCGGGCAACTCGCGCCGATACTGTTTCGACATGCTGAATCGTTGCGCTCGCTGCGTTGGACGCCGCCTGGCGCGGCGGCGGTAGTGCTACTCGGCGCTCCGCAACCTGATGTTTTCGAATATGTTGTTGCGTTTATGACGTTGTCGGCGTACACGGCGGCGCTGATTGTCGGCACGTACTGGATCGCGCGTCGTTCGGCGCTTGGCCTCAGCGGGAGACGCCGGCGCAAAACAGTCGAAGCGAGTGTTGCGGCGCCGGCTTACGCCGGTTGGCAGGTTCCGTTGTTGTCGACGGAGTTGTCGGCCGTAGTCGAAAAAGAGCTTCGCTACGCGTTGCGCAACGCGCAGGTGCGAATGATGGCGTTGATGCCGTTGATCCTGATCGTCGTTCGACTTTTCAACTCAGAGCGTTTTGGTGAAGTGCGATCAGCGCCGAGATCCGGCGAGTTTTTCGCTTACGCGTCGGGATTGATGGCGACGGGCGGAGTGCTTTACGTATTTCTGATCCTCGGCGGCATCTCCTGCAACCTGTTTGCCTTCGAAGAAGGCGGAATGCGCAGCTACATTCTCGCGCCGATCGAGCGAAGCAAGATACTACTCGGCAAGAACATCGCCATCACGTTCGTGGCGTTCGTGTTTGCCGTCGTGTTGCTGACGCTGAATGCGATCGTGTTTCGTGACATGACGGGCGGCGATCTGGTGTTTGTCGCGCTGAGTTTCATCGTGTTTGCGGCGATCATGTCGATCTACGGCAACTGGGTCTCGATGCGATTTCCGAAACGCATGGTGTTTGGCAAACGAATGAATGTTTCCGGCGTTGCCGGACTGCTGTTGATCCCGATCATCGTGATACTCGGGCTGCCGCCGTTTCTCGCGGGAGTTGCCGGTTATCTGACGCGCAACGTCTACGTCAGTTATCTGACGATGGCGGGTTTCGCGATGGTGGGAATCGCGGTTTACGGAATCGTGATCAACTTTCAGGGACGTACACTCGCGGCACGCGAAATCGACATACTCGAAACGGTCCGCGAGCCGTCAGATGAATAGGCTCGCTCATTTGCAGGTGTTACACTACGCCACAGACTTACTCCAATGGCTCGCAGAAGATTCCGCAGCAATCAGCGACACGAACCCACCACGGAGCGTTCGTTCCAGGAATACATGCTGTCCACTCCTGCGCCGCAAACTTCGCGCACCGAAATACTGCGGCTGGTCCGTGGCGGCGAAGATACCTTTCTCGAACTCAAAGTAAAACTTTCGAATACTGAGAAGATCGCACAGGAGATCGTTGCCCTGGCGAACACCGGCGGCGGCGTCATCGTCTTTGGCGTGAACGATCAGATGCGCGTTGAAGGCGTGGACGATCCGGAGCGCGTTCAGGAAGATCTGGTGCGGATCTGTCGTGAGGAAGTGCAGCCGGCGATGGTGCCGTTTATCGATCGCATCGCGCTCGACAACGGACGTCGCATCGTGGCCCTCGACGTCGAGACAAAGCGACGCCCGTATCGCACGCGTGATGGACGTTTTTACCTGCGTATCGGCGCGGAAAAGCGCGAGGCTTCACGCGAGGAGATCTCGGCGTTGCTCGACGAAGCGCGTCCGCTCAGGTACGAAGCCGTGCCCGCACTCGGCGCGACGATGCTCGACATCGACGAGGCTCATTTGTGGAGTTATCTGCGTGAGTTCGAAGGTGGCGCGTTTGAAGAAGCGAGTGTCGTGGGTTATCCGACGAGCGAAGTGCTTGAACGAGATCTATTGATGGCGACGAATGATGGGCATGAGCTCGTGCCGACAGTCGCGGGAATGTTGTTGTTTGGTCGTGATGAGCGCGTTGGGGAGTTGTTGCCGCGCGCGGCGGTGACGGCGACGAGGTTCTCGGGTGATTCACCGCAGTCGCCCGTTGTCGAGCGCGTTAAAGTTGTGGGGAATTTGCTTACGGTTTATGAAGCGGTGCTTCGGTTTGTGAATCGTTATTGTGATTTGCATGACATGCGGCCGAGAGTTTTAGCCGCGGAGACGATGCCTGACGATTCGCCGGTGCCTGCGCGCGCAAATTACCATCGCGGTGTTGTGACGGAGGCGATCGCCAATCTGCTGTCGCATCGCGATCTGGCGTTACGCGACCTGCCGAGCCGGTTGCATGTTTTTGATCATTCGCTGGAGTTTGTTAATTCGCGCAGGAGTGTGGGGTTTTCGCCGGTGGCGCAGAAGGCGATTCGTTACGGGATGCCGCAACGTTTGAATCCGCAGTTAGCGGCGGTGCTCACGAACCCGGCCTACGGGTTGAAACTCACGCTTCGCGGTCTGCCTGCGTTGCTGCGTGAGAGTAGACGATTTTCAAACCGCAAAGCCGAGATCGTGTCGTTTAACGATGAGTTTCGCCTGCGCGTCTATGGCATTTAAACGCGGATTTTACTTCGAACCCTTTTCCACCTTGTCGGGCTTCGGCGAGTTGTAAAACTGACGAGCCTGGATCACGTATTCCTTATCGTCGTACGTCCCGTCACCATCAACGTCAACACTGACTTTCAACTTGTGCTGCTTCCCGTCGCGAACCTCGCCCGGATTAAACGCCAGGCTGTACTGACTCCGCAGCAGCGCATTGATACTGCCCAACACCTTCGGCAACTCGCCTTCAAAAGTCACCGGAAAATACGCGCCGCCAGTCTCTTTCGCAAACGTCTGCAACGTGTTGTCAGCCTGCAACCAACTCATGCGGCCCGGCATACCAAACACGCCATCCGTCGCCGGCAACTGGTCGCCGTACATCTTCTTGAACATGTTCGCGGTGCCGATGATGTAAACAGGCACACCCGCGTTCTGCAATACTTTGCGCGCGTTGTCGTAGTTGATCTTACTGAACGTGTCGATTCCGGAAGCGACGAGGATCACCGCGCGACGCCGTCCCTGAACCGACGCCAACCCCGCGTAATCCGCCTTGTCCGACTCGGAATTCTCGAGCACGACTGAGTCGCCGCGACCGCCGACAAGCACAAACTTCAACGCGTCAAACAGGTTCGTTTCACGAAACGCCGGCTGGTTTCGCAACAGCAAACTGATCACCTGCTGCAAACGACCCGGATCGTTCGTGAAGTCGGTCAGCGGCGTGGGACGCATGTCGAAAGCAACGACCGACACGTAATCGTCAGGCGGCTTGATGAACTGCGAAAGAAACATCGCCGTCGGACGAATGACTTCGTAAGTTCCCGGCTCGTATCCGCGACTGGAAGCAAAACCAAAATATTCCGACCACTTGCTGTACTCGACGACCATCGCCACCGTGATCGGCGCTTCGGGCGTCGAGAAGTTCGTGATCGTCTGTTGTGCGCCGTCGGCGTAAACCGCGAAATTCGGTTTCTTCAGACCGGTCACGATCTGGCCGCTCTTTTTGTGATAGACGACGGCGTCGATGTTGACGATCTGGGTCGAGATCGCGACTTTCTCGATGTCTTTCGGTGCGACAGGCTCGAGATCCTGCGGCAAAGGCTCCTGTTCGCCTTCTTTGGTCGGCGTCTCGCCGGGCCGTTTGTTCTTCTTCTCGTTGGACGTCGGCGGCAGCCGGCGCGACTGGGACAATCCCGGATGCACGTACAAACCGAGAATCAGCAGACACGTTAGCGCGATGCCAAAAAGCGGAGATGATCGTCTAAATCTCATAATGTTCAACTCCCGGGGACAAGCGAGGAAGGTCGAAGGGTCTGATGCGCGCGCACTACCCCACGTTTACCGCACTTCAATCCGTGTCGAAATACGCGGATTTTTTATGCCATTCGTTTACCGGCCACCGGCCTCGGCTTCGATAACAATGTCGTAGCTGCCGGTGTTGTCTGTCAAGTCGCCTTCGTTAACACCGAGAAACAGCACGCCGTCGCGCTGCGCCACAAACTCCCGCCGCGGACCGATGAAAATAAACTCGTCGTTGTCGTCGCCGATCACGGCGATCAGCGCGCCCGTATTCTCGTTTCGCATCAACTTCTCGGCGTCATTCAGGTTCGAAACACCGCCGGGCGTCGAGAAGCGTCCGCGGCCGAGAGAAACCCGACCGGAAGCAGTGATGCGAAGACGTTGTCCTTTACGAACGACGAGGCCGGTGTTTGTCCAACCGTTATTCGACGAGTCTGCTTTAACGCCGACCTTGATCGTAAAGAAGGTCGGGTTTGAGGCTGACGAAATCGGTTGCGTGTCGGTGCGCGGCTCAGAGGGAGTCGGCTCCGAAATGGTGGTGCGTGGCGGCGGGTTGTTGCGAGCCATGGTGCCGTCGTCAGTGGCTGGCGGGCCGGACGTGGTATCGAATTCGATCGATTCAACGTCTTCGACGTAAACGGTTGTTTGTCCGCGCCGGCCTTTGGCATTACCGCCGATCAAAATTGTGAACTGCTGGTCCTTGAATCCGATCACCTTCCCGCGAATGACACTCCCGTCTTTGAGACGAATCGTGTCGGCTAATATTGGGGAGACGACAGAAAGGAGCAGCGAGACGGAGAGCAGAAGTCGAATTATGTTATTCATGATACTTCTCCCTTGGCCTTAACATAACAAAGCGTTGCCCACCGCGACAAACAAACGCGAGCAAACACGGATCTAAAATTCCGTATCTGCTCGCGTTGTTTTTAGTGGTCCTGCGTCGCTTTGCCTTGGAAGTTCGTTACGGCAAAGCCGCTTTTAAGGCAATGCGAACTGAGTCGCTACGTCTGCGGCGTCAGTTCGAGACTCCATTTCTTCAATACGCCGGCGTCCTGGCCCACGAGGTCAGTGACACGCAGCACCCAGTTGCCCTGGACCGGTTGGCCCACGAGCGGCAACAGCGGTGACGAAGGAACGCTCGAATCAAGCGTCAACGCCAGGTCGTCTGCATTGCCTCCGCTTTGCGCGTGCAACAGCGCGCGCCGTCCTGACGGCGACAACAACTCGACACGCAAATCGCCGATGTACGTGTGCTGGATCTGCGCCGTGAATTTCAGTTGCCGGGTCGTTCCCTGGTTAGCGAAGGTGAGCGAACTGCTGACGCCGACCGGATCGTTGTCGGGAATCGGGAGGTTCGGTTCGACCTCGCGACGTTCGACTTGATTGCCCGCGCCGTCCACCTCGATCTCGATTTTCCACCCGTCGAGCTTGCCGGTGTCCTGTCCCTCAAGATCGCGAACACGCAGTTCCCAGTTGCCAACGGCTGTTTTGCCTGTGAGTGCTGCGAGGGCGGGATTTGCCGTCGAATCGTAGATTTGTTGCAGGTTGTCCTGGTTGCCGCCCTGTCGATCGTGAATCAATGCGCGATCGCCCGACGGGCTTACCAGTTCAACTTGCAGATCGCCGATGTAGGTGTGCGTGATCCCGACGCCGGTTCTGATTCGACGTGCGAGACCGGGTTGGTTCAACGCGATGCTGCTGGTGATGCCGGCCTGGTTGTTGTCGGGAATCGCGAGCCCCGGGTTGACTTCGCCAGTCACGACGTTTCCCGCCGGCAATTCCTGGCCCACGCGGAAAGTGATTGTTGGACCAGGCGCGCTGATCTGCGATAAGACGAGACGTGAATCGACGTTGTCCCATTGTCGCGACGAGGGCGCCGTTGCATGAGACAACGCGGTGCCGGTGATAGCGCCGTACAAGTCGCCGCCGTCTCCGGTGTTCGCATCGTGTTCGAGGTCCATGCGGCCGTCGGCCTGCAACAACGCGCATTGGTAGTGACGCGTTGACGAGCCTTCCTGAAACTCGTTCGAGCCTTTGGTGTCGCAGTGATAGACCGCGAGGCCGCTCGCCGGCAGATGTTGGTCCAGGCCCATCTTGGTCCGATTCTCGACGATGAAGTACTCGTTGAGCTTATCGGTCGGATACATCATCACGGTGCGGTAATCGCCGTGCACCGCTTGTTTCGGTCCAGGCTCGCTGAGATCGACGACGTTGTCGCACCAGCCGGCGAGGTGACGAAGGTAAGCGCAGACCGGCGCGGGCGTGCGGCCGCGGTTCAGGTGATTTCCCGCGCCCATCAAACAATAGCCGCCGATGCCGGCGCTTCTGACGCCGTCGCCGTCGCGATTGCCGTAGTCGTACATGTCGGGAAAACGGCACAGCAGGTGACCATTCTCGTGGCAGAAGGTTCCAATGGTGAGATCGTTCGCCGTGTTTCCCAGGCCGGTGAGCAGGTAAAAGTTCGTGCGCATGTTGCCGAACTGCATTTCGCGAAACGCGTTGTGCGGCCACAGTTCATCTTCATAACGCGAGGGTCCGGCGTAAAGGAAATTGACCGCGTCGATGATTCCTTCGTTGCGCGAATCGAACTGCGTCAGATCGAGTCCGGCGGCGACTGCGAGTTGCATCGCTTCAGGCACGAGGGAATTGGTGACGTAGAACTGTTGGTTCCGGCTCAGTCTCACTGGTCCAACGACGACGTTCGTGTAGTCGAGCCTGCCGCTGGAGATCAGCAGAAAGTAGTCGCGTGCCGAACTGAAGTTTCCGTTGCGCGTGTAATTCGGTGCGTTCAGCAAGTCTTCGACGTCTTGTTTGGTGACTGTCGTGGTGACGTCCTGGAACTCGACGATGATCGTCAATCCGCGCACCTGTCCCGAGCTGACGCGACGGCCGGTGAGCAGACCGTTGTTTGGTCCAAGCGTGAAAATCGTATCGGCGGCGCCGAAAACTGTCGGCGGCGGCTGGCGTGTTCCGTGTCGTTGCAGAAACTTGGCCTGCCGCACAGCTTCCGACTCGGTAATGTGGCGGCGAATGTACGGTGGTGGAGCCGCATTCATCGGAATGCCGGTCGAAACAAAGCTGCCGTTTATCGTCTGAGCATAGCAGTACAAACCTTTTTCGACGTCGTAAACGACCGTGTAGCCGTCGATGGTTTCGTATTGTGCGTAGTGTTCGTCGCCGATGACCACGAGGCGGACATCGGGACCCTTCTCTTGTTTGAACGTCAATTGTTCATTGAAAATTCCGCTCATGAGGGTTCCTTTCTACCAGGCGTGAAATGAGAAGCGCCGTTGACGGCGACAGGTTGAAATTGTTAGCCCGCGGTGTCCGGCGGGGAGCGTCGTTTGATTTTCGCTTCGGCTTTCGCAGCGCGGACTGGAAAAGGTTCTTCGAGGTGCAAGGCCAGGTTTTCGGGAGGCGGCTCGGTCGTTGGAGTCTTACTCGAGACAAACTTGCCTTCGTCGTCGGTTAAAGCGTAGGCGTACAACCCGAGATCGGGATCGTAAATCACGGTGTAGCCGTCGGGCGTCTCGTAGCGCGCGTACCACTCATCACCGTGAACGACAAGCGAAACATCGGGGCCGTTTTCCTGTTTGAAGTCGGATTTGTCGCCAAAAATGCCGGTCATAAATGCGTCGAGACTCGTGTGTGCGCGCAGAATACACCCTTTTCAACTATATATGTCATGAAAGTTGGGTTTCGTTTCGAGCGTGTTGTTGAAATTTTTTCTTCTTTGAGGATCTGAGGAATGGGTGGGTTTTCCAAATGGTTACTGCACGAGGACCAGAAAGAGTGGTTTGACTACTTCTTTGCGCTCGTTCTGAACGTCGTTTTCCTCGCGGTGATCGCGTTGCTGCTCTGGCCGCTCGGCAAAGTGACGCTGGCGCTCCGTCTGGGAAAGGCTTACTGGATATTCTGGACGGTGCTCATCGTCACGTCCATGTTGATGGTGCTCGCGCAACGCATCTTCCGCATGAACTTGTACGAGCGTTACAACGCATATGTCATCTCAGCGTTGGTTGTGAGTGGCATGATCCAGTTGGGATGGTCGGCTTACGCGGCGCCAGTCGTGCGAAGCTCGATGGCTGATGCGTCTGTTTGGGTTGCGGTGGTGGTGTACGTCGTTGGGCTTGTTTCGTGTTACGTCGCGTCGGTCGTTGTCGGTGTTTATTACATGGGCGCGATCTATCGGATGGTCAACTCCGCACTCGCGCTTTTGAGTTTCATCGTTTTCACGCTCTGGCCTGCCGCCGGCCTCGCGATCTACGGCTGGTTTTTCGATCTGTTTTGAAAATGGGCCGCCCGTGTGGGAGCCGCCCATACTCAAACTAACTCTGACGCAACGGCTGCATCGGAATCGGAATGTTGTAAACGTCTGCGCCGATTCCGACACCGCCTTCACATGAATTCGGCGGCACGGTGCAAACACGCCGTGACGACGGGCATTCCGCCGCCCAGAACATGTAGCCCAACATTCCACTCGTCGTTCCGGCGCCGTTCGGCGCAACTGATTGTACGTACGTTCCCGTCGAGTTGATTAGCGATGAACTGAAGCTCGTGCATTCCGGCGCGGCTCGTGATCCGGTCACGATGTAGAGCGCGCCGGTAAACTTCGCGGGCGCGAGCGGCAGAATCGGCGGTGCAAACTGCGGTTTTCCGTCGATGTGTTCCTGCCAGTTCGACTGCGCGTCTGCCGCGTTGTTGAACTGCTTGCTCGTGACCATCGCGTTTGCGTAGTCGAGCACTGGCGTCGTCGTGTTGAGCCAGTCGGCAGTGGCTTTGCGCGTCAACGGGATTAGCCAGCGATCGCCGGCGGCGAGATCGATCGTGAGTCGCGCCGCGTGATTGTTTCCGGAAGCGTCGTAAGGATGGACCGAACGATACGCAGTGATGAACGCCTGTAACGCAGTGAGGTTCGGGTTCATGTTCTCTTCGTAGTCGATCTCGATACCGACGCCTAATCGCGTCGCCGCTTCGGCGGCGTTCAATCCGAGTTGAGTCGGGTTAGTCGCGAGCGCCTGGTTCCAGGCATCGGTGTAAGTGATGCCTCCAATCGACAACTGGACGCGAATGCCGCGCGTCTTGAAGTAATCAACGACGGCCTGCGTCATTCCGTTGGGAATGCCTTGTGTTGTGCCGGCGTCGTTCGTTTTGTTAAGGAGTCGTAGGGGATGCACGAAACTCAAAACGACGAGGTTTACTGACGGCGTGCCGTCGCCTCGATCGATCAGCCAGCGATTGCGGGTGTCGAAGTCCGTCATGTTTCGCACGCTGGCCCAGGAACAAAACTCACTTCCGCAATGCCACGCGCCATAGACGGAGATCGGCGTAACGACCGGAACTGCATTCGGCTTTGAAGCTGCGTTCGGTTTAGTAGACAGCGCTCCGAAGAGTGCAGCAAAGACAACAATACTCAGCAGCAGAAATCTTCTTAGCATCCCAGTTATTCCTCCATTCGAAGTTGTACGTCCATAACGGTGTAAACCCGTTTCGATCGATCGAGGGAGTCAGTTGCCTAAAAGACTGGGCGTAAAGTGGAAGTAATTATGTGGCGTGAGTATATCGTAATCCGGTGAGTTCGAGGCAATTCGCACTACAATCAGGTAGTGTCGTTGTTAGCATTCTCCGCGTAGCTCTGCGACTCTGCGGTAAAACGGGGTGCCGTATTCAGAAGCTTTAGAATATACAGACAACCTCTTCATACTAAAGAACCGCAAAAATATTAACCGCAGAGACGCGCAGGACCGCAGAGCAACGCAGAGAGGAATCAAGGCACTACCCACATAACTTACTTGTCGTAGGTCGTCTCTCTTAGACGAACATTTTCCTGTAAGCGAACGTCACGCGATGAGGCGCCGATCACGATCTTGAAGTCGCCTTTTTCAGCCGCCCACGCGCGGCGTTCCGGATCGTAAAAGGCAAAAGCAGTTCGCTCCAACGGAATCGATACCTTTTGACTCTCGCCCGCTTTCAAGAAGACTTTGCGAAAACCTTTGAGTTCCCGCAGTGGACGAGCGAGACGCGGTTTGAGAGGCTGGACGTAAAGTTGGGCCACTTCAGCGCCGTCGCGTGGTCCAACATTCTTCACTTCAAACCCAGCCGTCATCACGCCGTCACGCGCCTCCGTCAGGCGCAGGTTTGAGTATTCAAACTTTGTGTATGACAGACCGTGGCCGAATGAGAAAAGCGGATCGATGTTTTTCGTGTCGAACCAGCGATAACCCACCAGCAGTCCTTCTTCGTAACGAACGACGCCGTTCGCGCCGGGATAGTTTCCCATCGCGTGCGCCGGTGAATCTTCGAGTCGCTTCGGGAACGTAACCGGCAACTTGCCTGATGGATTCACGTCGCCGAACAAAACACCTGCCAACGCATTTCCACCTTCCATGCCCGGATACCAGACCTGCAACACAGCCGGAACTTTGCCGAGCCATGCGCCCATTTCCATCGGCCCACCGCCAAACAGGACCACGACCGTACGCGGGTTCGCAGCAACTACGCGATCGAGCAACTCGTCTTGCTTGTAAGGCAACTTCATGTGCTGTCGATCCCAACTCTCAGCATCGAAGTTACGACGATGATTGAGACCGCCGACGTAAATCACGGTATCGGCCTGGGTCGCCGCGCGCACAGCCTGATTCGCCAGCTCCGCACTCTCTTTCTCGTTGTAGCCCATCGCGTAGGAGATGTTTGCGCGATCGCCAACCTTTCGCACGATGCCTTCGAGCGGTGTGATTTCGTAGAAGACTTTTATGCGCGCGCTGCCGCCCCCGTAGGCTTGAAGTAACACTGCGTTTTCACCGATGACGGCGATTGACTTCGTTTTGTCCGGATCGAGAGGGAGTGCGTTGTTGTCGTTTTTCAGAAGCACAAAACTTTCTTCGGCAACCTGTCGCGCTGCTTTTTGATGGTCCTTCGTATTGATCGCGCCCGGTCTGCGCGGCTCCAACGCTTTTGTGCTTAACATCTGCCAGAGGTTGCGGCGTGCTTTGTCGTCGAGCACGCTCATCGGATACTCGCCGCTCTTCACGCCATCGCGAAATGCATCGCTTAGAAAGAACTTTCCGTATGGCGAAACTTCCGTACCCATTTCCAGATCGAGTCCACCGAGCACCGAGCCGCGCGTGCTGTGAGTGCCGTTCCAGTCAGACATCACGATGCCTTTGAATCCCCACTCGTCTTTCAAAATCTTGTTGAGCAGGTAGTCGTTTTCGGCGCACCAGTAACCGCGGAACTTGTTGTAACCGCTCATGACGGTGCGCACGCCGGCTTCCTGCACGGCAGCTTGAAACGGGCGCAGGTAGATCTCACGAAGCGTGCGTTCATCCATTTCGACGTTGATCGTGTTGCGTTCAAATTCCTGATCGTTGGCTACGAAATGTTTGGCGCATGAGGCGACGTCTTCGGCTTGAACGGCGCGAATGTAGTTCACCACCATGCGCGAGACGAGAAACGGATCTTCGCCGGGATATTCGAAGTTACGTCCGTTCAAGGGCGTGCGCATGATGTTCATGCCTGGTCCAAGCATGATCTGTTTGCCGCGTTGCCGGGCTTCTTCACCGATGACTTTTCCGTACGCAGTTGCGAGATCCGAGTTCCAGGTGGCGGCGAGTCCGATCAAGGCCGGCATGAGGGTGGCGAAGTCGTCAGTGCGGCCTGCGGGCGTCCAGGTGTGCGGTCCGACGTCTTCGCGCACGCCGTGTGGTCCATCCGAGAGCCAGCGCTGCGGCAGACCGAAGCGCGGGATTGCAGCAGATGAGAACTTCGAATCGGCGTGGACGAGCGCGATCTTCTCCTCGAGCGTCATGCGGGAAAGAATGTCGTCGACGCGCGCGTCGATGGGTTTAGTGACGTCGGCGTAGAGCGGTAGATTTCCCTGGGCCTGTGAACCGCTCGCCTGTGAACCGCTTGACCAGAACATAACGCACGCTATCGTGAGAACAAGCACACCCGAAACGACTACCTGCATCTTCCTGAATCGGAACATAGAGTCGGATCTCCTCAAGGCCACACAAAATATGGGAAGTTAAAAGACTTGGAGTGAGAAGATAAAAGAGGGACGCAAGCAGGTCAATGTCTTAACTACACCGATTAAACAGTGACAACTGTTGATCTCCCTGGTCAACAAACCAGCGCAATCAAGATGATCCTCCTCACGGTTTTGATTCCGGCAGATCCAATGTGTAGACCATTGTCTACGTCAACGTAATCAATCGTAGACATAATTGAGCGCTTTGGACCAAGGGCGCTTGTTTTTGCTCAACCTTATCTCGAATTGGCTTCCGGTATAGGACTTGCGCTGTAGCGCGTTACGTAATCGCCAACTCTATTGCTCGCCGGGTTGCCAGCAAAGAGAGAGAGCCGGCAACTGGCAACCCACAATCAAGGAGAGCTAATGAGTCTAATAGTTGACAAGATCAAGTGCGTTGAGGAATCCGATGAAAACGGCGCTGACGACATTTATCTCATCACCTTCCGCGGAAGGACGGTTGCGCCATTTGACAGTGGTTTAGGCCCAATAGGACCGGGCGCTGCATGGTCGGACTTCGACACTGGCGAGACGCACCATACCGACGTCGGAGTAGCCAAAACGTTTTCCGATGCGGTCTATGCAGTGATGATGGTTGAGAAGGATAATGGCAAGGACATTGCGGGCGATGCGGTCGTCGGCGCCTGGAAAGCCCAAACAGACCTGATATGGAAGTCGGTTATGTTGGGTATGGTTTCGGGTGGAATAAACACCAGCAGCTCGGCGGGCAGAGCGGCGGGATTCACCGCCATTCGAAACGCGCTCAATGGGCTTGCTTCAATTTACATGGAGTTTCCGAAAGGCGATGACGATGTAATCGACGTCAAGCGGATCACGATTACTGCCCCCGGAGAGACCCAGACCGTTCGTTTCCGGTCGCCGTCACACCTTGAGGATGCTACCTATGATGTGACGTTCAAGCACGCGTAAGATGGTCCAACTGCGGAGGGTAGTGAGGTATTACTACCCTCGCAGTTAAGCTCGCTTAAAAGAACAATCCATAAAAGAGAATCCCTACGGCCGTCACTAACGCCGAGATTCCGGCAAGTAGGAACATCGGTGATTCAGCGTGTTTAAAGCGTAAAGGACTAGTCTCCATCAACGCTTTACGCAGGCCGCCGTGGAGCGCCAGAACGATCTCAACAATCCCGATCACCAAAAGAGCCGAGGCCAGAATATATTTCCACATGGGTCGTAGCATACTGCGGTTTACGCAACGATCCGAACACTGGCGGCACATTAAACCGGCGGCACCGGATCGACAGTTCCGGCGGGCACCGAACGATTGCACGAATGTATGCGCGCAATCGTTAATCGCAGACCGCGAAGTATTCCATGGCGCCTCACCGCTTCAATTGAATAATCAGAACAAGTCGGTTGATAGCGACACACAACTCTGCCAGCAAGAAGCGGGCGACCGATTTTCTGATACACGTGGACCGCGGCAATATATCCGCGCGCGGTTATCTGTTTTTCAGCGGGCCGCGTTGCGTCAAAGACAGCCAGCGCCGCGAGGAGTAACAGCGCGAACAAATATGTTTCCGGCCGTTTCAGGCGTTGCCGCAATGTGGGCATCTTGCGCTTGCCTGTAATCGACTGTTTCCACAGCTTTGACATTGAACGACATTCCCCTGAGGTCTCGAGAAGAGATAAATAACCAGACCCAATAATCCTGTCAGCATAACGAGGATCATCCAGAGCACCGCGCTGTCCATGCCGCGTGCCTTTGCATCGCGTGCCACCCAAACTAAAAGAGCGATGTTGAGAGCGATGATGACGAGGGGAATCACGATCAGCACGAATATGCTGCCGCCGCAGATGCCACAACCGGCACAAGCGTCGGCATCGTCGTTACGTTGTGCAAATACAAAACCGGCATTGAGCACGATGAGGCTAGCTGCCGAGATAAATGTGAAGATGGTTTTCATCAGGTTTCTCCAGAGGGTTCGTCTGAGTTTGAACGACTTGAAAACTACATCCGGCGCTGCCCGAATGAAGACGTTAGCGAGAACGCGCAAGGATGAGGTGAAAACGGGAACGAACTTTATGCTCGGACAGAGAGGCTGTCAAGGAATTGATCCAAGCGAGCTTCGAAATAAGGAGTTAAATTGGCTGGGAGGCAGGGACTCGAACCCCGATAGCCAGATCCAGAGTCTGGAGTCCTACCATTGGACGACCTCCCAGCAAGCAAGGGTCTGAATTTACGAGCCAGCCCGCGTTCTTGTCAACTTTGCCTGTGTCCCGGTAGTGATGTCCTAATGAAATTCGTTTTTATCCGTGTTCCCTAGTCAGCGTTGCCTTAGCTGATGTTACGTACACAGGAAGAACACGGATTAAAACTCCACCGCCTTGGACCACCTGCCACACAAAATTAAAAGTGCTTGAATTCAGTACGCTCTAAAGGCACAATGGGGCCGCTGTAACAATTGCAAGCGGCTGCGCACACCTGCAATAAAGCATAAAACAATCGCTCTTATTCCTTCATTTCCCGGCACCAATTACGGAGACTTGATGACTGAACACGATAAGCAAGACCAGATTGCGATGTATCGCATGAAACTGGAGGAGACTGCCGACCTCGTGGCCCGCATTCGTCACGAAATCAACAACCCACTCACCGGCGTGTTGGGCCAGGCACAGCTCCTGCTACGCGAGGATCTAAGCGAACGTTCGCGCAAACGAGTGCAAACAATCGAGGATCTCGCGATCCGTTTGCGCGACATCGTGGCTCAGTTACGCGAAGTGCAACGGCCAAGCAGCGAACACGAAGCGGCCGAATAACTCAGTAACAAACAAACAGTTCAATGTGACGACGCACCCGCAGGCACCGCCTGCTCGCGCGGGCGCCGCATGATCGTGACTACTTCATTGCCGCCAAAGAACGTCGAGCCGTGCGAGAACCCCACAAACTGATAACCCTGCGCCGCCGCTTCCAGCACTTCCTTTTGCATCGTCGAAGTCTTCTGCGTCGCGAGCAGTTTGTAATCCCAGAGCCGCGGCTTCTGTTCCCGATCGCGTTCGAGAATAACCATCACCTCAGTCCCGAACGTCTTCTTAAATACTGACTGCCCGCGATGTTCGAAACCAGCGTCGCCGGCAGCCTGAAGCTCCTTCTGCATCGTGGACGTCTTCGTCGTCGCCAGCAGCTTGTACTCGAAGCGTCCTTTCTGAAACGACTCGCGCGGCCGCACCATCACGACTAACGCTTCGCTGCCGCCAAAGAAAGTGTCGCCGCTGATCACTTCAAGGAAGTGATAGCCTTCGACGGCGGCTTCGTTCATCTCTTTTTCCATCGTCGTCGTCCGGTTCGTCGCGAGCAGTTTGTAATCAAACTCGATCGGGATCAGTTTGTTCTCCTGGGCGGCGACGCAGACGCACGACGCAAACAACAACAACATCGTGAACACGCATTTAGAAAACATGATTGAAGCCTCCAGCTTACGGGGCGGTGGCTGCCGTTTCCGCCGGCTTGCCTTTGATCTTCGTGTCGCCGTGGACAAACACGCTGTAACGATTACCGCCCGGGATGATCGCGGGTTTGCCTTTCTTTAATCCCCACAACAAGCCCACTGGTCCAAGAAAGACAGTCGTAGCGACGGCGGCGACTGCGACGGTTCCGCCTTTGCTATCGCCGATCTGGCGTTGCGTGAAACGCGCGGGAATGCGATTACCGTCGGCGGCCATCACGTCCTGCATGGCCCATTCGAGTTTGCCCGCCTTGCCCCAGTGCCCGGCGCGTTTGGCGGTGGTGATGCGAGCTCTCGCGCCGGCGCCTTTCTCGAAGATCATCACGCCGTTCAGCTCGACCGGACCGACGACGACAAAGTCGACCGTGTCGCCGACTTTCAGTTCTTCACCGGACGCGTTGTTCGTGAGTTGAACCTCGATCTCGGTTCCGTCAGGAACACTCACGACGCCGTCGCCCGACACCGCCGGCGGGGCCGGTTTGACCATGGCAAGAATCACGTTGTCAGGAACGTTCGCGGCTTTCAGTTCGGCGAGTGCGGACGGACTCGTATCGAAATTCGTTGCGGACGATTTGATCTTCGCGACGATAACGTCCGCGCTGAGGCCGGCCTTCATCATCTCGATCACGTCTTTATTCGTCAGTGCAGGAGCCGCGGACTTCGCGGCGGCATTCAGATCTTGTGGATCCTGCGCATGGCGGGGGAAAGCAACCACAGCCACGCTCAGGGTAAGCATGAGAATTGAGGCTACTAGTTTTTTCATCGTTGTCTCTCCGTTTGAGTAATTAACCCGAGGCGCAAACGATAGCAGGAACCCCGGGAACTGGGCCTATGGATAGGACAGAATCGAAAATGTAACGTGGGAAGAGAGTGACCCTGGGTTCTAAGAGCTGGCTAAACGGAAACGGTGTCTTCTTCTTCGACTAGATAAGGCGTCGCGGTTGTTACAGGTTCAGCGTCTTCGGCGAGTACGGCCTGGATAACCGGCAGACTCAGCGAGTGTTTCGTCGTCGCTAGCGGAACGTTCTTACCGGCGGCATAAACTTTATGACGGCCGTGTTCTCCGTACCACTCGGCGAGGTTCGCGGTCTTATGCATGTTCTCGATGATCTGTCTCCAACCCACGCCCGTGTTGTACGCGCAGAACGAAATCTCGCCTTCCTGCGTGCCGTACGGGATGACGCACATTTCAGTGCGCCGGAAGTCGTAGTTGAAAAGATCCTGGAACCACATTCCCTCGACGCAGAGCACGCGCCATGTGTCGTTAGCTTCGGCGGCCTGCGTCTTCATGCGATCGTTGCGGTCGGAATTGGAGTTAGTCGACGACGGTTTGAAGAGATTGACGATCTGCGAGATCGGAAAACCTTCAGGCGCGCGTTCGGCGCTGAAGTTGCGCATGATGGCCATGCCGAGCTGCGCGTAGGAAAGTTTTCGGCCACGCGCGGTGTCGGTGATCACCGCGACGTCTTTCATAAACTGTTCGTAGTTGAAGAACTCAAACAGCGATTTGAACTCGCCCGTATGTCGATTGACGACGAGCAACGTGAAGATGCCGCAGTTCGGATGACAATTGCACGACGACCAGCCCCACGGCGCATCCGCGCCCTGAAGCATGTCCATCACGCTCGTGAACGCCGAGTAAGACGAAAGCGGAAACCAGTCGCGCAACGGTTCGATGTTCCCGTGCAATTGTTTCTTCAGATCGTGCGTCATGCCGGCGAGCGTGTAGCGCCACTTCTTGCGCATCTCGTCGGAGATGTCTTCATCGCGGCCGGTGAATGAAACAGGCTGAAACGCGATCGTCTGAACTTTATCGATATTCTGCGCGGCAAACTCGACGATCTGTCCGATACCGTCGTTGTTCAGGTTGTTGACGATCGTTACGACGAGCGTCACTTTGATCCCGACACTGGCGAGGTTTTCGATCGCGCGCAACTTCACGTCAAACAAGTTGCCGACGCCACGATGTTTGTTCTTCTCTTCGCTGACGCCGTCAAACTGTAAATAAACGCCATGCTGACCCGCGGCTTTCGCGGCTTTGCAGAACTCGATGTCTTCGGCGAAGCGGATGCCGTTGGTGGCGGCGAGAATACGATAGAAGCCGATCTTCTTCGCGTACTCGACAGCTTCGAGGTAATAAGGCGAAAGCGTCGGTTCACCGCCGGAGAAGAGAATGATCACCTGTCGTCGCGGTTTGAACGAGACCGCGCGGTCGAGGATCGCTTTCGTGTCTTCAAAGGTCGGCTCGTGAACATAACCAACCTGGTTTGCATCCATGAAGCACGGGTTGCACATCATGTTGCAGCGGTTGGTCAGGTCGACAGTCAACACCGCGCCACGACCGAACTTGATATTCGAAGTTCCGTGACGATGGACGTTCGCATCTTCGGCGGCGCGAAAGTCGCGGCCAAAGAACAGCGACTCGATGCGTTCAAGAAACGCAGCATCGGTCGACATCACGTCTTCAAACTCGCCGTGTTTCGGACAAGTCTTGCGCATGAACACCTGTCCATTGTCTTCGACGATCTGTGCTTTGATTTCACCTGGATGCTCGTGCATCAAGGTTTCGAGTGCGACTTCGCCGCTGATGACGGCGTTACGAACTTCTTTTACACAGGTGGGACAAAGACTGTCGGTCTCGCGTGGGAAACCGAGTGGTGGAGCGGTGCGCTCGTAAGATTTGAGAAGCGGACCGGGCGCCCAGTTGGGCCGAATCGCTTCACCTTCCGGCAGTCGCTGGTTGACCGACTGAAACGCTTTCCACGCGACGTCGGAAAGTCCGGAGATGAGACGGGAACCCTTTACTCCCGCAAGCTTCGATTTGTCGGACTCCCCGCGCCGAAACTGGTCACTAAACAAAGGCTTTCAGTCTCCTCTTTACTCAAACCCACAAACGTCCTGCATGATAAACAGGATTTGCAGGATCCACAAGACACCATTATGCTCAAACCCCAGCAATGCAGATCCATCCGACAGCCGTCATCGAAGATAACGTAGAAATCGGGCCAGATTGCGAGATTGGCGCCTACGCCGTGATCAAACGGTTTACAAGAATCGGCGCGCGAAACCGCATTTTCGAACACGCCGTGATTGGCGGTGAGCCACAGGACGTTAAATTTCGGGGCGAAAGAAGTTACCTCGAGATTGGCGACGACAATCTGATTCGCGAGTTTTGCACGCTGCATCGCGCGAACGGCGAAGACCAAACGACGCGCATCGGATCCCGCAACTTCCTGATGGTCGGAACGCACGTGGCGCATAATTGCGTCATTGGTGATGACAACATATTCGCGAATGAAGTTGCGCTCGCGGGACACATCGTCGTCGAGGACCATGTTTTTATTTCCAACAACGTGGGCGCGCATCAGTTTGTGCGGTTTGGACGCTACTCGATGGTTGGCGGGAAGTCGAAGATCGTGCAGGATGTGTTGCCGTTTTTTATAACTGACGGAAATCCGCCGCGCTTGCGTGGTGTGAATAGTGTCGGCTTGCGTCGCGCAGGGTTTTCCGAACTCGAGAGATACAGTTTGAAAGATGCGTATCGAATGCTTTTTCGATCAGCTATGCCGATTGGAGACGCGTTACAACAACTGGAGCAGAGCGACGACGCGAACGTCGCGCACCTGGTGAAGTTTATCCGTGGATCTAAGCGAGGGTTCACAAGATGACTGTTGAGGAACTAGCTGAAATCGTGAAGGGCCGCCTTGTAGGCGATCGGGAAACACGGATTGAACGGATTGGCGATCTTGTTGAAGCGAATGTCGGTGAGATTGCGTACGTCGATAATGAGAAGTTTTTCGAAGCCGCGCTTGCGAGCAAGGCGTCGTGTTTGATCGTCCCACAGGCTGACAAGTTTCCCGGTCGCACGTTGATCGAGGTCCGTAATCCGAAACTTGCTTTCGCGCTGATCGGCGCTGTGTTGCACCCGACGCGTCGCGAGCCGTCGATTCATCCGACTGCGGTGGTTGCCGAAACCGCGCGTGTTTCACCCACGGCGTATATCGGTCCGAATGTTTCTATCGGTGAGCATGTAACCGTTGGCGAAGAGTGTGTGCTTCATCCGAACGTTGTTTTGTATGACGGCGTGACGATCGGCAATCGCGTCATCCTTCACGCGGGTGTTTGCATCGGCGCAGATGGTTTTGGTTACGTGCGTCACGAGCTTGGCTATCAAAAGTTTCCGCAGATCGGAACGGTTGTGATCGAAGACGACGTCGAGTTGGGGGCGTACACGTGCGTCGATCGCGCTGCTTTGGGACGCACGCGCATCGGACGCGGGACGAAACTCGACAACATGGTCCACGTGGGCCACAACTGCGACATCGGCGAACGTGTCGTGATCGCCGCGCAGACGGGCATCAGCGGCAGCGTCGTGATCGAAGACGAGGCGGTGATCGGCGGTCAGGTCGGTTTTGGCGATCACACGCGCGTGCAGAAGGGCGCAATCATCGGTTCAAAGGCGGGAATCCTGCCAGGGAAGATCGTGCGGCCGGGAGTTTGGTGGGGAATCCCTGTGCAGCCGCTCGATCAGTACAAACGAATGAATGCTCACATGAACAAACTGGCGGAGATGCGTGATGATATCAAGCAACTCCGCCGGCGAATGTCCGAATTAGAAACTCGGATTAAGAACGATTAATTCGTATTCGGTGATCAGTGGCAATCAACCAGGAACTTTAGAATGGCATCCGCGGCGCGATCGGAGGCTCCTGCTTCTCCCAAAAGGTTTCTAACGCGCCTTAATTCTTCACGCGCAGTTCTGTTCCTTTTTGGGTCAAGCAGTTGAATTATTTCCTGGACCAACTTGTCGGCGGTGAGATCCGTTTGCATTAACTCAGTCGCGATCTGAGTGCCCGCGACGAGATTTACGAGACCGTAATGAGGGACTGTGATCAGCCGGCCCAGCGTGTGCCAGTTCACGGCTGACTCCTTATAGACCACCACCATCGGCGTTTCGAGCAGGGCGCCTTCGAGTGTAGCGGTGCCGCTGGCGATGGCGGCGGCGTCGGACGCGGCGAGCGCCTCGCGTGTTTGGCCCTGGACCATCGTGATCGAATTTAGCGAGGACAGTATGCGGCGTGTCTCGTCGATCGTGCGGCTCGGTGCGACGACGACCACCGGTTGAATTTCCGGATGGTCCACTTTGAGCTTGCGGATCGCGGCGGCCATCGGCGGAAGGATTCGTTCCAACTCCTTGCGCCGGCTTCCGGGGAGAAACGAGACGATCGGCTTCTCGGGATCGAGATCATGTTGTTTACAGAACTCCGCGCGATCGATCCGCGACTCAACCTCGCCCGCGAGCGGATGACCAACAAACTCAACATGCTCGACGCCGCGCGTCTTGTACCATTCCGCTTCAAACGGAAGAATCGACAACAACAGATCGACGTCGCGTCTTATATTCCTGATGCGTCGCGGGCGCCACGCCCAGAGTTGCGGACTGATGTAATAAATGACTCTCAACCCGCGGCGGTGAAGCGAAGTCGCAAGCCGCAGGTTGAACTCCGGCCAGTCGACGAGGATAACTGCGTCGGGCGATCTCGCGATTGCCGCAGCTTTCAATTTGCGAAACGCGGTGAGGAACCTCGGAAAGACTTGCGCGACCTCAAGGATACCCATGATCGCGAGCTCGTCCGAGTTGACGACGGTGTCGACGCCCTCGGCGCGCATGAGTGGTCCGGTCGCACCGAAGAATTCGAGTTGTGAGTTTTTCCGGCGGAGAGTTTTGACCAGTGCCGCCGCATGAGCGTCGCCGGACGGTTCGCCCGCGACGACCATCAATCGATGAGCTTCAGACACCGCGCGATGATAGCCACAAAAAGGCACAAAAGACACGTTAAAAGGGAAGCACTAAGAGCATCGTCAAAGAAACAAAGTACAAAATACAAGCTTCAGGCCGGAACGATCTTCCGGGGCGACGTGCGGCAGTCTTAGTACATTGTTTTTTGTTTTCTTTTGTGCCTCTTTGTGGCCCGTGTTAGCATCCACACGCCCTATGACCCGTTTCCCGCTGGCCACCCTAGTACTAATCCTCGTCTGCCAGCTTGTGTTTGCGCAGCAGACTAATCCGGTCGATCGCAAAGTGGCGAATCCGATGACGGATACGCCCAACGTCAATCCACTCAATACCGATCAACCAGTTCAAAGACGTCCGCCGCCGCGTGGCGCGGTACCGGGCGTCGCAACCGACGAGCTCAACGTCGAATCCACTAAACAGTCCGCATCAGGACCAGAGAACGCGCGCGTCTTCGTCTACGAAGGAAACGTCGACGTTCGCATCGGCACCTATCGCCTCCAGGCTGACAAGGTGACGGTCTACGACGCCGAGAACAGGCTGATTGCGGAAGGCAGCGTCGTTTTCGATCAGGCAGAGCAGCAACGCATCACCGGTTCGCGCGCCGAATGGAATTACCGCACCAAGACCGGATACTTCGAAAACTCCACCGGCTTCACAAACCAAACGCAGGACGGCACCCGTATTTATTTCACGGCCGATCGCGTCGAGAAGATCAGTCTCGACACGATCGTCGCGACCAACGTGCAAGTCACTGCCTGCGATGAAGACGTGCCGAAGTGGAGTTTTCACGCGAGCAAGGCGCGCATCAAAACCGGAGATCGCGTGAAAGTCTATTCGCCAAGTTTGCGACTGAAAGACGTTCCGGTTTTCTATCTGCCGTACGCGTCGGTATCGATCAAACCGCGCGATCGCGCGTCGGGTTTTCTGACGCCGACGATCGGCGGCTCGGGCGCGAAAGGATTTCGCTTTTCGAGCGCTTACTATCAAACCCTCGGACGCTCCGCTGACTTCACCTTCCGCAGCGACGTCTACACGCAACGCGGACTCGGCTTCGGCGGCGACTTACGCACGCGCGCCAATTCGCGTTCATACCTGAACGCCGGTTTCTACGCCGTCAAGGATCGCATCTTTGGTCCGGAAGCGTCAGAGGCGAATCCCGATCAGGGCGGTTCGAGTATCTACGTCGAAGGGGTTCACTATTTCAAGAACGGTTTCATCGCGGCGGCTGACGTGAACATCACTTCGAACCTCGCGTTTCGCCAAGTCTTCTCCGACAACATTCAACAAGCGATCTCGCCGGAAGAAACGTCGCAGGTTTTCGTCAACAAGGACCACGAGGAATACAGTTTCAACTTCCTCGCACGCACGCAGGTCACGTCGCTCACGAATGCGCGTGTTCGTATTCGGCAGTTGCCGAGCATCAGCATCGACAAGCGTCCCGGCATCATTAGTTTTCTGAAAGACCTGCCGGTCTACTTTTCATTCAGCGGTTCGGCCGACGGCGTCAGCCGCAAAGAGACGGTCGAAGATCCGGTGCAGTTCTTTAACGAGGTCCTGGGCAACGCGATCATCACGCCATCGATCGTGCAGCGATTGGATTTCAGTCCGCGTTTCGAATTGCCGTTGCACTTCGCCGGTTGGTCCGTAACTGCATCAGGCACGGGACGCGTGACGTTCTATTCCAACTCGCTCGATCCAACCACGCGCGACGTGCTGAGTCGAAACATCACGCGCAGCTATGGTGAGTTTGAACTCGACGTGCGTCCCCCGGCGTTTGCGAAAGACTTTCATCGCGGTAACGGAAGCTTCTACTTCCGTCACGTGATCGAGCCTTACATCACTTATCGCCGGCTCGCCGGCATCAATAACTTCGATCGCATCATTCGCTTCGACTACCTCGACGCCGTCGCCAACACGAACGAGATCGAGTTTGGCATCGCGAACCGTTTCTTCACGCGACGCTCGACGGAGAACGTCAGCGACGCAGCCGTGGAAGTATCGCGACGTGAGAATCGCCCGCTGTTGTCGAGCCAACCGTACGAAGCGTTGACGATAACGTTGCGCGGCAAATACTTCTTCGATCCGTTTTTTGGCGGCGCGTTTATTCCAAACCGGCGGAACCAGTTCTATCCAATCAACACGTTGTCAGGTTTTGTTTACGGCGGCGTGCCGCGACGCTTTTCGCCGATCAACGTCGATACGCGGTATCGACCGCGGCGCGATCTGTTTGTCGATCTGCGAACGGATCTCGATACGCATGGCGGTGGTGTTCGCGCGGTGTCCACGACGTTTGGCTTGTCGCGCCCGCTGCTCCAGATCTTTCAGAGTTTTTACTACACGCGTGCGATCGAGCTGGATCCGAGCCTCTCGCGGTTCGCGGACCTGCGCGGTTTTGAGCCGGGAACGTTGCGTGGTTCGCAATGGAGTCCTGCGGCGTTTCTGGGCAACCAGGAAAGCGGACCGTTTGGCGGCGCGTCGTTCTTCTTCGACTTTCAGAAGCGGCCCGGGCGCGGCGACAGTTCGCTGATTAGTTCGACTGCGACGCTCGGTTATGCGTGGGATTGTTGCGCGATAACGGGCCAGTTTTCTTCGTGGAACGTCGGCTTGCGCAAAGAAAACCGGGTCGTGTTCAGCTTTCGTCTGAACGGCATTGGGGCGTTTGGAACCGAGCAAATCGGCCAGCGCTCCCGTTAAACCGCCCATTTTGCCACACTCGGCGAAGTGGGCTCCTGCTGTAAACAGAATCAAAATTGTTATATATTCTTGGTCGTCGTGCTAACCCCCCACTTCAAAGTGGACGACAATCACACCTGAAAACCTGCGATTCTTGAAGAGATGCTCTATGTCTAACTCTCAATCTGCGAGCAAGCGTGCGCTGATTCGCATTGCTGTAACTTTAGGCCTTTGTCTCAGTCTAGTCGTCCTGGTCCTGATGGAGTTTCCATCAAACTCCGGGGCCAAACAGCGCTCTTCGCAACAGTCTGCGCGGAGGAAACGCGAGCGGCCGCGGTTTGTGCCGGGCGAAGTGCTGGTGCGTTATCGCAGTGAGTCGATGGCGCGAAGTCGCACGGGCCGTGACGTCGTCGCGACTCGCAGTGGTGAGCTCGTGCCGATGGATGTCGAGCGCCGCAAGGGCGCGGATCTGGTCGAGGGGTTACGACTCGTTCACGTCGCTCCGCAAGACACGCTCAAAGCCGTTGCCGCGCTGCGCGAGCAGCCTGACGTGCTCTACGCCGAGCCGAACTACATCATGAAGGCGGCGGCGATTCCAAACGATTCGCTGTTTCTTGACGGGCGGCAGTTCGGACTGACTTTGATCAACGCGCAGTCGGCGTGGGACGTGACGACCGGCAGTTCGAACATCGTCGTCGCCGTCGTCGACCAGGGTATCGATTTCACGCACCAGGACCTGGCCGCAAACATGTGGACCAACCCGGGAGAGATCGCGAGCAACGGCGTGGACGACGATGCGAGTGGGGTTGTCGACGACATTCACGGCGCGAACTTCACACCGCTTGGACCAGCAACCGGCAACATCTTCAGCAACACCGATCCGGAAACGCACGCGAGTCACGTCGCAGGCATCATCGGCGCGCGCGGCAACAACGCGACCGGCATCTCTGGTGTGAACTGGAACGTCCGTTTGATGTCGCTGAAGTTTCTCGACGCCGAAGGTTTTGGCGACACGATGGACGCCATCGACGCCTGCACCTACGCCAAGCAGATGCGCGACAAGTGGCAGCAAAGCGGCGGAACGAGTGGCGCGAATGTCCGCGTCCTGAACGCCAGCTTCGGCGGCACCGCGTTCTCGCAATTATTTCTAAACGCAATCAACGGTTTGAATTCGGCCGGTATACTTTTCGTCGCCGCCTCCGGCAACGTCGACAACGGCACACGCGAACCAAACAACGATCTCGTGCCGCATTTTCCGTCGAGCTTCGACGCTCCCAACGTTATCGCCGTCGCTGCGACGAACTCGATCGATAACCTGACGTCCTTCTCGCATTTCGGCGCGACGAGCGTCGATCTTGCTGCTCCCGGCGAAGGCATACTCAGCACGACGCCGCCGTGCAGCGATCCTGGTCCATTTCCGCTTCATCCGTGCGAACCGTCGTTTCCGGTGGGCGCAAACCCGACGCAGGACACTTACAGTTTCTTCAGTGGCACATCGATGGCGGCGCCGCACGTTTCCGGTTCAGCCGCACTGCTGTGGGCGCAGAATCCGAATCTCACGGTCCAACAGGTGAAGAACCTGCTGCTGCTCAACGGCGACGTCGAATCGCAATTGCTCGATAAGACTCTGACCGGACGTCGATTGAATATCGGCTCGAGTATGCAGTCGCTACAGGAAGTCGACGGAACACCGCCGGGGACAGTCACCAACTACCAGCTCAACTCGCAAAATGGACGAACGCTTACCGTCGGCTGGACCGCATCCGGCGACGATGGCGCTGGTGGCGGCGCTGCAAAACTCTACGAACTGAACTTTGTCGACGGCGGATCGGGCGCGGTGATTCCTTTGAAAGGCGTCATCCCCGCGGCGCCGGGCGTGGCGCAAACAGCGCAAGTCACCATTCCATATCGTCACACGGCCGGCACTCTGCGGCTGCGTTCGTTTGATAACAAAGGCAACGAAGGCACGCCGGCGAACCTGCCGGTAACTATTCCCGCGCTCAGCGGCGATCCTTATGAAGTCATCGTCGGCGGCGCAACTACTCTTTCAACCGGCGGCGAACGTCTGAACATCGACGGCGACGATCGCTACGTCGATTTTCTGTTGCCGGCGGGATTCGTGTTTCCGTTCTTCGGCTCAAACTTCTCGGAGCTGACGATCTCGTCGAACGGCAATCTCTTCTTTTCAACCCCACCGGTACGCGAAGGTCTCGAACCCGGAAATCTCGACAACGCAGACGATCCACCGGGATCGCCGCGATCGCTCGGCGGTTATCAGATGATCGCCGGACTCTGGGAAGACCTGGATCTCAGCACGTCGCAACGTGCGAATGCCGGCGTTTACATCGGCGCACCCGGAACGGGAGGCGTGCTGCAAACGCCAACCGCCGCTTCGACGACGCTCATCTTTCGCTGGCAGGGCGTGCCGTGTGATTTCGACGGCACGGAATGCCAGGGTGGCGCTCCGGTTAATTTCGAGATCGAGCTAAATAAGAACGGAACGATCCGGACGCGTTACGGAACAGGTAACACCGGGCTGTTTCCGACTGTCGGCATCGGCGGTGGCGGCCAGGATGGTTACGTCGTCGCCTCGCATACGTCTGAAGAGAATCCGTTCAGCTTGAACAACGCCGGCCAGGTCACTTACCTGCCGCGCGCTCCATGGGCCGCGACGACGCTTCCCGGAACTCAAGTTGAACTGAAGAATTGGACCATCGGCGGCCGCACGTCGATTTACGTGAAGCTGAACTTCCCCGACACGGGTTACCGAGTTCTGAATTGGGGAACGCCGACGCAGGCCGGCAACGACTTCAGCGTCAACACGAGCGTCGAGAAGTTTAACGGCGCAATCACTCCCGCGATCAGCAACACCGCGCAGATCTGGGATCTGGGAACGCTTGCGCCAGGCAATTACACGTTCACCTTCAGAACTTCCGGCACGACTGCGAAAGTCCTGAATTTCACCGTCAGCGCCACGCTGCCGCCGCCGAATCCGATCGACGACGCGCGCGAATTTGTGCGCTGGCAATACAAAGACTTCCTGCGCCGCGAACCGGATGGTCCGGGTTGGGATCATTGGACCAACGAGATCACGATATGTAACGACCCGACCAAGCGTAACCCCGGCGAGTCGCTTGGGGATTGCATCGCTCGCAAGCGTGCAAACACGAGCGCGGCGTTCTTCTTATCGCCGGAGTTTCAAACCAGCGGCTACTTTGTGTTGCGCGTGTATCGTGGATCGCTCGGGCGGATGCCGCACTTCGGAGGCGGCAACAGTGCGAGTGACGAGTTCACGCGTGATGCGGCAACGGTCTCAGCGGGAATCGTGGTCAATAATCAACTCGATCCCAACGTGATCAATGCGAACAAGGCGGCGTTTGTGAACGAGTTTGTTACGCGGTTTGAGTTCCGCTCGACGTACGACGGCCTGACGAATGCTCAGTACGTCGATAAGCTGTTCCAAACTACCGGTGTAGCGCCGACAACCGACGAGCGAAACGCGCTGATCGCCGAAGCCGGAACGCCGGGCGGGCGCGCCAGTGTGCTGTTCAAGGTGGTCGACGGCACCACGACGATCAATAACGAGGGTCATCTTCGTTTTGACACGAGGTACGGAAAGGCTTTCTACGACAGTCTTTTCAACGCGGCGTTTGTGCAGATAGAGTACTTCGGCTACCTGTTGCGCGATCCGGACGACGCGGGATTCGCGTTCTGGCTGGCTAAGTTGAACCAGTTTGGGAACTTTGTGGACGCCCAGATGGTGCTGGCCTTTATCAATTCGCCGGAGTATCGCTCGCGGTTCGGGGCGCCGTAAGGCGGTTCTCTGAAAAACAGGCAACCCCGCAGCCGATAATTGCACCGATAGCACGGTTAGGGTCCTGATTTGAAATTCGTTTATCCGTGTTCCCTATGAGCGGTGCGTTAGCAAGAACACGGATTGAAAGATCACAGTCAGATTAGGACACGACCGATTGCACGTCTGATCTAGACGTGCTGTTGGCGCAGAAGTTATTATGGCTGGTGGTTAGCCCCGCGAACCACTCTCACCCGATTTACCCACTTTCGAATAAGGACATGACTTTGCAATATCGAACCGCGTGCGCCCTTACCCTTGTTCTGGCGATTTTCCTGAGTTCTTTGGGCTTGACCGTCTCCGTTCAAGCGCAAACCTCGCCGGCTTCCCCCGAAATCGAGTACGACCATTTCATGATCTACCAGGGTGACGACGGCGACACGATCTGCCGCGAAGCCACGCCGATCGAACGCGAGCAGCTTGAAAAGGTCCGTCCCAAGAACCTCCGCCAAATCAATCACACGGGCATGAACGCCCTCGCGGAATCGACGAGCGATAACGCCGGGCCGAACCTGACGATTATCCTGCGCGCGACCGCGAATCTCGAAAGCGCGCCGCTCGCGAAAGCAGCTTTCATCCGTGCCGCGGCCAACTGGGAAGCTGTAGTTAACTCGCCGGTCACGATATATCTCGACGCCGATTACGGAAGTACGAATTTCGGCCAAGCCTGGGGCGCAGGCGTTTTGGGTTCAACAAGTTCACCCAGCATGACCAGCAGTTTTTCGACGGTCCGGTCCATGCTGATAAACGGAGCAAACGGGACGCCGAAACAAAACGTCTACAACGCCCTGCCGACTGGCGCGGTGCCGACCGATGTCGGCAACGTCAGCACCGTTTCCGTTTCGCATTCGATCGCACGGGCCATCGGTCTCCTGAGTGCGACCGCGGAGCCGACCGACTCCCCAGCCAGAATCGGATTCAATTCAAGCTTTAATTTTGATTTCGACCCCAGTGACGGTATTACCAGCGGCCAAACAGATTTCGAGGCAGTTGCCACTCACGAGATCGGACATGCTCTCGGATTCACGTCACGATCAGGCACGACTAGCGATAATAAGAGCCCCGCGATGTGGGACCTGTATCGCTTCCGTTCCGGCATGACCGACTCGTCGTTCAGCACCGCCCAACGCATCATGACTTTCGGTGGGCCGACGGCAAACTCGCAATACTACTTTGTTCCCGGCAATCCTGAAGTCGGACTTTCCGACGGTGGTCCGAGTGGTTCGATGGACAATAACGCCGACGGAAATCAGTCGAGTCACTGGCGAAACGCAGCTCTAAACGGCGGCGTGTTCGCCGGATACATCGGCATCATGGATCCGCGTATTCCAGGTGGCATCCGTAGACAGATAACGCCGGCCGATACGAAGGCGCTCGATATCTTTGGTTACAACTCGACCATCGTCGCGCCCACACCGCCACCGAACGACAATTTTTCCGCCGCACAGGTCATCAGCGATTGTGCGGGCACCACCACCGGCACGAACCTCGGTGCTACAAAAGAAACGAATGAACCCAACCACGCGCCTGACAACAACGGCGGCAGTCGTTCGATCTGGTATCAATGGACGGCGCCTTCAAGCGGTTCGGCGCAGGTAACGACCGCCGGTAGCACCTTCGACACTGTGCTTGCCGTTTATACAGGCAGCGCGGTTGGTTCGCTGACCTTGGTGTCCAGAAACGACGACGTTGATCCCGGCGTTATGCTGACTAGCAGTGTCCAATTTCAAGCAGTTGCGGGTACTACCTACCGCATTGCGGTGGATGGTTACAACAACAGCAATTCGGGTGGCGACGTCGGCGAGGTCACCTTCAACTGGGCGCTCGCCTGTAGCAGTTCGTGGCAGCCGACGGGCCTCAACCCGGGCCAGGTGCAACTAAAGAGCTGGACTATCGACGGACAAACCTCGATTTACGCGAAGCTCCTGTTCCCACATGCCGGGTACCGGGTGGTTAGCTGGGGCTCGCCTTTCCAAACCCAGAGCAACGGCTTTGCCGTCAGCTCAACCGTCGAGCAGTGGAGCGGGTTTTCGGCGCAGGTGTTGACCAGCACTGCACAGATCTACAACCTGGGTACGCTCGCTCCCGGTGATTATTTCTTTACATTTCAGACTTCGGGCCAGAGTGTCACCACGATCAACTTCAGTGTGACCGGCCAGCCGCCGCCGTCGAATCCGATCGACGATGCGGCGCAGTTTGTGACGTGGCAGTACAGGGATTTTCTGCGGCGCGAACCGGATGCGCCAGGCTTGGCCCATTGGACCAACGAGATTACGCAGTGCAGCGATCCGGCGAAACGTCTGCCCGGCGAGTCGCAGGGCCTTTGCATTGCACGGAAGCGAGCAAACACGAGCGCGGCGTTCTTCATGTCGCCGGAGTTTCAGACGACGGGTTACTTCGTGTTGCGTGTCTACCGCGGATCGCTTGGGCGTATGCCGCGTTTTGGCGGCGGTACGACGAGCCAGAGCGAGTTCACGCGCGACGCGGCGACGGTTGCATCCGGCATAGTCGTCAACGACCAGTTGTCGCCAACCGTGATCAATAACAATAAGCAGGCGTTTGTGAATGAGTTTGTCAATCGTTCCGAGTTTCGGGCGATCTACGAGGGCTTGAATGACACGCAGTACGTCGATAAGCTGTTCCAGACGACGGGCGTGACGCCATCTTCGGCTGACCGCAACGCGTTGATCGCCGAAGCAGGCACAGCAGGCGGACGGGCCAGCGTGTTGTTCAAAGTCGTGGACGGCACGACGACCATCAACAGCGACGGTCATCTTCAGTTCAACACAACCTACGGCAAGGCGTTCTACGACGCGCAGTTCAACGCCGCGTTCGTGCAGATCGAGTACTTCGGTTACCTCTTGCGCGATCCGGATGACGCGGGTTATGCGTTCTGGCTCGGGAAGTTGAATCAGTTTGGAAACTGGGTCGACGCGCAGATGGTGCTCGCGTTTATCTCATCGCCTGAGTATCGATCGCGTTTCGGTGCGCCGTAAACCACGCATTGCATATCGCTAACAGAGCCAAGGTCAGGTTGATTCTACTGCCGGCGTTGCTGGCTGCCTGCCTTGGCTTTTTTCTTTCAACCAACAGCAGCGTCACGCCCGTACACGCCTTCTCCGCTGGTCCACCCGCGGGTTACACCGGCGCGCCCGGCGAAGAACCTGAAGCTTGCGCGGAGTGTCACGTCCCACCTGACGCCGGCACCGGCACGATCTCGATCACCGCGCCGCAAACCTACGTTCCCGGGCAAACCTATCCGATCACAGTCACACATTCGAATACTGATCCCACGCGGCAGCGCTGGGGGTTTCAACTGACCGCGCTCGACACGTCGGACGAAAAAGCCGGCGAGCTTCAGAACACAAACAATCTCACGCAGGTTTTGAACAACCAGGGACCGGGCAGCAAGCGGCAGTACATCGAGCACACCGCGGGCGGAACTTTCGTGGGCCAGTCAAACGGCGCGAGCTGGACCTTCAACTGGACCGCGCCCGCCGAAGATATTGGACCAGTCACGTTCTACGCCGCGGGCAATCAGGCCAACAACGATGGCAACACTTCCGGCGATTACATCTATCGGACCTTCGTCGCTTCGGCTCCAGCTTCGACGACGCCCGACTTCGTCATCAACGCGTCGCCGTTGACGAGAAACGTCGTGGCCGGAACGCAGGCGCAGTACTCGATCGCGATCACGCCGCTCGCCGGTTTTACCGGCGCAGTGAACCTGAGCGCGACGCCGCTGCCCGCTGGAGTCACGGCGGCGTTTAATCCCGCAAGCGTGACGATCAACGATGGCGCTTCGAAAACCTCGACGCTGACTTTGTCGACGACGGGCGCAACGCCGATCGGCAATCATCCGATCAACGTGACCGCGCAAGCGGGAAGTCTGACGCATTCGCAATCCGTGGCGCTCAACGTCGTGAGTGCGACAAGCGCTGATGTCTCGGTGACGAAAACAGCGTCGCCCAATCCCGGGCAAGTTGGCTTGAGCCTGACGTATCGCATCGTCGCGACGAACAATGGACCAGCCGGCGCGACGAACGTCACCGTCACCGATGCGCTGCCCGCCGGCGTTGTTTTCGTTTCGTCGTCGACGACACAGGGCGTGTGTAGCGGAACTACGACCGTCACTTGCAACACCGGAAGTCTCGCGTCAGGCGCGAGCGCGATCGTCACCATCGTCGTGACGCCTTCCGCAACGGGCCAGCTCAGTAACACGGCAACCGTGACCGCAGGCGAAAACGATTTTGATTCCACTAACAACTCGTCGTCGATAACGACGTTTATTCAACCTGCTGCATCAACGCCGTCGATGCTCGATCCGTCGCTGACAGTAAGCACCGTCGTGAGTGGACTGGAGCAGCCGACGAGCATCGCGTTTCTGGCGGCGAACGATTTTCTGATTCTCGAAAGAGCGACGGGACGTGTGAAGCGTGTCGTGAACGGCGTCGTGTCGAGCACGCCGCTCGATCTTCCGGTCAACAACGCTTCCGAACGCGGACTGCTCGGTATCGCGTTACATCCGCAGTTTGCGGTGAATCATTTCGTCTATCTTTTCTGGACCGAAAGCACCACCGGAGTCGATACGTCAAACATCGACGAGATCCCGCTGCTCGGCAATCGCGTCGATCGATATCTATGGAACGGGACGACACTGGCGTTCGATCGCAACCTGATTCGCTTGCGCGCGTTGCAGCAGGATTCGGGCCAACCGGCGCGCGGCAATCACAACGGCGGCGTCATCCGTTTTGGACCAGACGCCAAGCTCTACATCATCTTTGGCGACAACGGCCGCCGCGGCAACATGCAGAATCTCAGCAGCATGTTGACCGTGACCGACGATCAGTTTGGCGGGCCGCTACCGGACGACGCGCACATGACCGGCGTGATCCTGCGTTTGAACGACGACGGATCGACGCCTGCCGACAATCCGTTTTTCAACGCCGCGACGGGCCTGACGGGCGAAGCTGCGGCGAACGTGAAGAAGGTTTTCGCTTACGGTGTGCGCAACAGTTTCGGCATGGCTTTCGATCCGATTGGCGGAAGTCTCTGGACGCAGGAGAACGGCGACGACGCGTTCGACGAGATCAATCGCGTGACGCCGGCGTTCAATGGCGGGTGGATTCAGTCGATGGGACCACTGAGCCGCATCGGCGAGTTTAAATCGATCGAGACGACGTACGGCGCGGGAAATCTTCAGCAGATCCGCTGGCCGCCGTCGAACATCGCCGCGACGCCGCAGGAAGCCCTCGCGCGGATGTTCATGTTGCCGGGCGCGCAGTATGTCGATCCGGAATTTAGTTGGAAGTATGCGGTCGCGCCGTCGCCGATAGGTTTCGTCAACGGCAAGGGACTTGGACCACAGTTCGAAGGCGACTTGCTGGTCGGCGCGTCGCGCACGACGCTGCTCAACGGTTTTCTTTTCCGGTTCAAGTTGACGGTTGATCGGCAACATTTTGTGTTTACCGATCAGCGGCTTGCGGATCGCGTCGCCGACAACACCGACAAGTTCGATCAGACGGAAAGCGAAAGCCTCGTCATCGGAAAGGACTTCGGCGTCACGACCGACATCGTCACTGGTCCAAACGGCAACGTGTTTGTCGTGTCGCTTTCAAACGGCAGCGTCTACGAGATCAAGGCGAAGCCGAACCCGATCGACGAGGCGTCGTTCTTTGTGCGGCAACACTATCTCGACTTTCTCAATCGAGAGCCGGATGCGCCGGGTCTCGCTTTTTGGACCGGGGAGATTACCGCGTGCAACGATCCCGCAGGTCGTTTTCCTGGCGAATCCCTTGAGCTGTGCGTCTCGCGTAAACGCGCGAACACTTCGGCCGCGTTCTTCTTTGCGCCGGAGTTTCAGCACACCGGATCGTTCGTGTTGCGTGTTTACTGGGGGACGTTGGGGAAACAACTCAATCAAGCGGGCTGCCCGGGCGTACCGCAGAATCTTCCGGGTCACTGCCGTCCGAAGTACACCGATTACGTCGCCGACATGGCGGCCGTGTCGCAGGGCATCGTCGTCAACAATCAACTCGATCCGAACGTGATCAATGCGAACAAGATGGCGTTCGTGCAGAACTTCATCAACCGCACGGAGTTCAAGGCGATCTACGACCCGCTGACGCCGGCGCAGTTTGTCGACAAGCTCGCGCAAACCACCGGCGTTCCGCTTTCGCCGGCTGATCGCACGGCGTTGATTAACGAGGTCGCGACTAACAAAGCGAATGTCGTGTTCAAAGTCGTCGACGGCGCGGTCGCGATCAACAACCAGGGACACCTTCAGTTCACCACCACTTACGGCAAGGCGTATTTCGATAAAGAGTTCAACGATGCGTTTGTGTTCATGGAGTACATCGGGTACTTGCGTCGCAATCCAGACCAGGCGGGTTTCGATCACTGGCTCGGCAAGTTGAACCAGTTTGGGAATTGGGTGGATGCGCAGCTAGTGCTGGCGTTTATCGTCTCGCCTGAGTATCGGTCGCGGTTTGTGCAGTGAATGAATGTGCAGTGAATGAATGTGCAGTGAGTGAATGAATCTTCTCAGCGACGCGCTTCGCCGCCGCGGCGTCGTCGTTCATCTCTTTGCTCCATGAACCCATCACCGCGCCGGTTCGTCCCGCAAGATCGAACGCGGCGTGCCGCAGCTTAAACTCCCGCGCGTTTTCAGCCAACGAAACAATCGTGCTCGCGTAAGACTTCGGATGGTGTTCTGTCTCTACTAACCGTCGCCCGTGCCGGCCCATCCGCGCGAACTTTTGCGGATCTGCGAGGAACATTTCGAGATGCGAACGAATGTCCGCGACTTCGTTATCAGGCCGCACGTAAGCCACCGCATCCTCCGACAGCGACGCATACCAGCCGACGCGCGTCACGAGACTCGGCAACGCATGTTCCCAGATTCGCAACTGGCTCGCCGACGCCTCGCCCATCGTCGGAAAACGAAGATTGATCGCGAGGCTCGCCATACTCAGCGCGTGGTCCAGGTCCTCGATCGGCGCATAACCGTGTATCTTCACCGTGTCTTTCAACGCCAGCGTCTGAATGCGCTGGCGCACGGTTTTCGCGTCGTCGATCTCGCCGTAGATGTCGAGCTGAAAACGATCTCGTTGCGGCAGTTGCGAGAGGGCATCGAGGACGGCGTCGAGCCGGCGATTGCGGCCGATGTGTCCGAAGATGATCAAACGGTGCGGGCCCGAAGCCTGACCGTCGCTGCGGTTCGAGGCGACGATCGGAGCTGACGGAAGTGGCGCGTAGAACACCGGACAACGGTGCGCGGCGCGCAACTCGTTGAAAGCGTCCTGCGTGTGGACAAGTGCGCCGAGGGCGTTTTCAAGCACCGCGCCCGTCATCGAAAAACGTTGGGCCATGAAATCGTAATCGCCGTGACGCGCGCTGACGAACTCGGTTGCGATGCGCAGTCCTTCCTCGCCGTAGTGCTTTTCAATCTGGGCGAGATAACCCGGCTCGTCGCGCCAATGCCCGCGATACAGGCTCTCGAAAAAGTCGTGCAGCCGAACGTCGTGCAGGACGACGATACCCGGCGACTGGCGGCTGACCTGCCAGATCGACGCATGATGCAGATGGTTGTTGCCGATGTTGTAGAAACTCAGTTCGGCGCGATTCAGCTCGACCCAATCGACGTGCTCGGGTTGGAAATGACGAACGGTGGCGTACTTCTCGAGTTCGGAATCCCAACCGGTTCGATCGGTCCAGAGCGTGACGTCTGCGCGGCTGCTCAACTCGGGAAGAATGCCGAACGTGTAATCCGCGATGCCGGTCCTTGCAGGCGGCAGTGGTGAGAACCAGTTGATCTTCATGCGAGTAATTTTTTAACGACCGTCTCCCACGAGAGGTTGAGGCCTTCGTAACGTTCTCGTCCTGCTTCACCCCAAACTTTTGCGTGGTCGCGGTTTTCCCAAAGCGCGTCGAATGCGGCTGCGAGTGACTCGGGCGTCGGCTCCGCGATCAGTCCCGTTGCGCGATCGAGAACGAATTCGAGTGGTCCACCTGAGTCGGTGCAGGTGATGACGGGTTTCGACGCGAGCATCGCTTCGAGTGTGACGTAACCGTAGTCTTCGTCTGTCGGTGGATAGATGACGCCGATCGCACGTGCGTAGCGGCGTCGCATCTCTTCGCCGCTGATCGCGCCTAACCATTCCGCGCGTTGCTGCACCTTCAACTTGCGCGCCTGCGATTTCAATTCATCGGCGTACGAAGGCTGGTCGGACGTACCGGCAAAACAGACGCGCACCGGATTGCGTGTGTGGGCCAGCGCTTCGAGCACGAGCGACTGTCGTTTCGGAATGCAGAGACGGCTGGGGAAGTACAGGTAGTCTTCGGCTGGCCCAGTGTAGAACTGTTCGGCGTCAGGCGGCGGATGATAGAGAGGCGTGGAGTCGATATCGCAATACTTCTTCAGACGATGAGCGACGTTGCGCGAATTGGCGAAGACGGCCTTCGCCTGCGGGATCAGTTTGCGATCGGCTTGTTGAATCACGTCGCGCACATGCGTGCCGTTCGGGTAATACACCAGGTCGCTCAACGGATGGTCCCACAGTTCGTAAGCGGTGCGATGCTGGTGCAGTATCCAGAGAACTTTATTCGGGTGCGGGATCAGGTAAGCGGGAAACTTCAGTCCGATCACGCGATCGACAGGCGTGCCGGCGACTTCCGAGACGTCGAGTAGCTGGCACGCCAGCATGTGATCGAGGATTCGTTCCGGCGGATACCACTTGAACGGAATGGCCAGGATCTCGGCTTCGTGACCGGCGCGTCGCAGCGCATCGCGCAACCCTTCAGCATGGACCTCAGCGCCGCCGCGTATGAAAGGCACCTGCGCGGTCGCGATTAGAATTCTCATATTTCGACTTTGCGCCCCACGATCGCGTAGTCCATTGGCCCGAAGAAGTAGCCGTTGAAGCGTTCCGTGAGCTCGCCTGGACCAGCCACGCGGCCGGCGTCCCACGGATGCAGCGGCAACACCTCGACGCGATCGAAGCCGCGGCTCTCAAATAGAAACTGCGTGAGCTCGCGGGGCAGTGGATGATGATGTGTGGGATCGAGATAGAAAAAATTGCTGCCGACGAGCACGTTTTCGGGATTCGGCGTTTCGAAGATCGCCACGCCACCCGGACGCAGCACACGCAACACTTCGTCAAGCAAACTCACCAACGCGTCGATCGTGACGTGTTCGATGATGTGAAAGCCGGTGACGGCGCCGGTGCTTTCGTCAGGAAGTTTGCGCAGGTACGCGATCATGTCGTCTTCGACGACTTCGAGGTTGCGTCCACCACACGCGTCGATCTGCACGCGATTTTTCTCGACGCCTCGCGCTTTGAATCCCGTTTCCGTCAGCAGTTCGATCCATTCACCACGGCCGCATCCAAGATCGACGACGTCCGCATCGCGCACAGGCTCAACGTACGGCAGATAGAACTTGAAGCGCTCTTTGATCTCTTCACGCGTGCCGCGAAAGCGATCTTCGAGCGCGGAGTAAAGGGCATCGAGTTTGTGACTCTCGATCGGTGCGGAGGGTGAATCAGACACGGGAACGGCGCTCAGGTTTCGGCTTTGCAGCGACAGTTCAGTACGAGCCTGCTGTAGTTGACGATGGATCTGTTCGATCTCAGTGCGTAACTCAGCGGCAGCGGCGTCGACCGACTTTTGTTGTTGCGATAGTGACTGTTGCTGTTGTGACCGCAGTTGGTCCAATTCCTGCCGCCGCTTTACGGCTTCGCGCTCGATCGCGGTCTGGAGCGCGGCGGATAGGTCATTTAGAACTTTGATCTGGTTGTTTAGAAGGGCCCTTTCAGTTTGTATGCGGCTTTCAATTCGCGGTTCGAGTTGATCGAATAACGCGGATTGGTTTTTGATCTGTGATTTTTGTATTTCAAGGTGGCTGGCTATGTGAGCAAATTGTTCGCCTGTGGTTTTTTGGTGCGCGTTATGTTCATCTCGCAGGCCGTCGATCAACGTGCCGAACTTGTCTGACAACTTTTCCTCGACCTGTGTGAGCTTCGCATTGCACTCAGCGACGCGAGCGGAAACGACGTTGATGAAGTCCGCGATCTGCTGGTTTTGCGCGAGAACATAACCCGCAAACTCACGCTGGTCGCGAACCTGATCGGGAAGACGAACGAGCGCGATCACGAGACGAATGAAGTAACCGATGATCGGGAGATGGCCCAGTCGTCGCATTAACGCCGGCACGGTCAGGCCGTCGATCTCCACGCCTTTGGCCCTGCCTTCGCTGGAATAGCGCAGCGTCGACAGCAGATCGATCTTGTTAAACTGCCCGCTTCGCAGTCGCTTCAGATCGCGCGCAAACTCCGTCGCGTCAGGCGGACGTTTCAGGACCGCGCGAAAAGCATTTTCGACGAACGCGCGATCGTGATACCGCAAGAGGTCGCTGATGTGGTATCGATTGTTCGAGCGAGGTTGGAAGTCAGGTTGCAGCTTCAGTTCCGGGATGGGGGATTTAACACCATTTGCGGGAGCTGAGTAATTAACCGAGGATCTATCCTCGTGCTTCTGCGCGGCGATCGATTCGCGAATGACGGCGGTCAAATCGTCGATCTCGATGCGTGGCTGCTCTGGCTTGATCATAGATTGATCGCTGAGGAACGATTCACTTCATGCGCATAGGTCTCGATGGCTTGCCGCTTACACAACTCAAGACCGGTGTCGGCACTTACACGTTCGAGCTGGCGCGTGCCCTCGCCGCCCATAGACCGCAAGACGACTTCGAACTCATCTCGCCCCGCCCGTTTGAGCCCGCGGCGTTGACCGACGCCAGGCCTACGAACCTCTCGCTGGTCTATTCAAAACCAAACGCGCTACATCGACGCTGGTGGTCATTCGGACTGCCGTCTTATCTTCGTAGCAACTCGATCGCGCTGTTTCACGGGACGAACTTCGAAGTACCGCTGCGGGGCAACTGCCCGTCAGTCGTCACGATTCATGATCTTTCCTTGCTGTTGCATTCTAACACGCATGAAGCACGCGCCGTCCTGCGTGGCCGGTTGCGTCTGCCGCGCATGGCCCGCAAGGCGACGCTGATCATTACTGACTCGGAACAAGTGCGTCGCGAAGTTTGCGAACACCTCGACGTTGCGGCTGAGAAGGTGTTCGCGATTCCCCTCGCCCCGCAATCTGCTTTCGCGCCCTTATCGCCTGCTGAGACTGTTCAGACGCGCCGGCGTCTCGGGGTCGAAGATGAGTTTCTTCTATTCACCGGCACGATCGAGCCTCGCAAGAACCTCGCGACTTTACTAAAAGCATTCGACGAGGTGTTGCGCACGACGGCGCTACGCCCGCAACTCGTCATCGCCGGGAAAGTCGGTTGGAAACAGAACGATCTCTTGAAGGGCGTGGCGACAGATCGCGTGAAGTTAGTGGGATACGTTTCTGACTCGGATCTGCGAGCGCTTTATTCGTCGTGTCGTGCGTTTGTTTATCCGTCGATCTTCGAGGGGTTTGGGTTGCCGCCGCTGGAGGCGATGGCGTGTGGCGCTCCGGTTATCGCGAGTGCGGTTCCGAGTGTGACGTCGCGAGTCGCGCGCGTGATCTCGCCGACAGACGTTCACGCCTTGGCGAAGAGTATCGTTGAGTTAACGAGCGATGAGGATGCGCGGCGGAGTTTGTCGGAAGCGGGGTTGAGACACGCGGCGGAGTTTTCGTGGGCCAAAACAGCAATGCTGACCGATGAGGTTTATCGAGAAGCCCTCACCAGGTCAGCATTGAGAATGTAGTAGCGCGCCCTCGCGCCGACTTTAGAACCGGTTGCGATATTCGGGCGACAGGATAAACGCGAGCACCATCTGCGCATCAACCCAGTTCCCGAACTGGTTCAACTTGCCGAGCCAGTGATCGAAACCCGCCTGGTCAGGATTACGACGCAGGTAACCAACGTACTCGATGAACACGAACGTGTCGTTGAATTCTTTATCGAAGTACGCCTTGCCGTAGGTCGTGTTGAACTGGAGATGGCCCTCGTTGTTGATGGCCGTAGCGCCGTCGACGACTTTGAAAACCACGCTGGCTTTGTTAGCTGCGCTCGTGGTCAGTTCGTTGATCAACGCGGTGCGGTCGGCTGACGGAATCGGCACGCCAGTGGTTTGCGCGAGCTTGTCGACAAACTGCGTCGGCGTCAGCGGGTCGTAAATCGCCTTGAACTCCGCGCGGTTGATGAAGTTCTGCACGAACGCCATCTTGTTGGCATTGATCACGTTCGGATCGAGTTGATTGTTGACGACGATGCCATTCGCGACGGTCGCCATGTCGGCGATGTAGTCCGTGTATCTCGGACGGCAATGACCCGGAAGATTCTGCGGCACGCCCGGGCAGCCCGGCTGGTTCAACTGTTTGCCCAAAGTTCCCCAGTAGACGCGCAGCACAAAGGAGCCGCCTACCGAGAATTCAGGCGCAAAGAAGAATGCCGCCGAAGTGTTCGCGCGTTTACGCGAGACGCACAGCTCAAGGGATTCGCCAGGAAAACGACCTGCGGGGTCGTTGCAAGCGGTGATCTCACCGGTCCAGTGCGCGTGACCCGGAGCATCCGGGAAACGACGAAGGAAGTCGATATACTGCTGAGCGGCGAAGAAGTCGGCATCGTCGATGGTGATCGGGATGTTGGTGCCGGGTCGAAGCCGCAAGGGCTTGACTTTGACATCGCCGTAAAATAATTCGGATGGGAGATTCGGGGTCTCAGTCACAATCCGCAAAGTTGGAGGACTTTGCGCAATTGCCCCTCCAAAAGCAAACATCAAGATTAGCGCAACGAAGAACAGTTTCCGCATGTATTTTTACTCCTGCAACACGGTGGGATTGTCGGTTTCGATTTGCTCTGAGGCTGGGGCCACTCCTGGGCTCGGCCCGTCTGCCAAGACCAAACCGGAGTATAAGTAAACGCTCTTCGGCTTGTCAACGAAATGTCTCAAGACGGATCTGTCAATGAACAATGAACTTAGGCAGTGGCCCGAAATGCCGCAACCGGAAGAACTTAAGCGTTATCTGAAGGGCTTTGATTTTTTTGAGCGCCACGTCCAGGGACAGTGGGAGGGCGATCTTTACGTCGAGACTCACGCCACCCGCTTTTACGAAACACTCAGATTTCTCCCGAATCTACCTCCGAATACCCGGGTTCTCGAACTCGGGGCGATTCCTTACTACTTCACGATCCTGCTCGCTCGGTTCCATGGCATCCATGCCGATACCCTGAGCTTCTTCGAGTTTGAGAAGTGTGACTCAGCGACACACACAGTCGAAAACGCCGAATGCGGCGAGCGCTACGAGTTCAACTACCAGCCGCTGAACATCGAAACGGACGTCTTTCCCTTTGCAGACAACAGTTACGACCTGGTTTTGTGTTGTGAAGTACTGGAGCACCTGCTGATCAATCCAAGTCACATGCTTTACGAGGCTCATCGCGTCCTGCGTCCGGGCGGACAGCTTCTGATCACGACGCCGAACGCGCTTCGTTGGGACAACCTGTTCGCGATGATTCGCGGCGCGAATATCTACGATCGATATCACGGCAACGGAATTTACGGCCGGCACAACCGCGAATACTCGGCGAGCGAAGTCGGGGAACTGTTGCAGGCTAACGGTTATGAAATCGAGCGACTCGAGACGATCAGTGTCTATCGCCAGTTTCTCAACATGTTTGCCGGGCGGCGCGACAACATCTTTGCGCTTGGGCGAGCGGTTGGCGAGGCGAAGGCAGGTTTTCCCGAGAACCTGTATGTGCTGATGGACGAGTATCGGAACGTCGCGCGATCTTCGTTGACGATGGGAGTCGACGACGTCGGACAAATCGGGCGGGGTTGGTACGCGGTTGAAACAGCGGAGACCAGCTTTCGTTGGTCGCAACGGGCGGCGCAGTTTTACTTAAGGAACAACGGCGCGACACGCTTAGTGATCCGCGCTCGTTCCGCTCATCCTGATATTGAGAAGACTCCTATCCGTGTAACCTTGATGATAAATGGACAAGAGATCGGCGAAACAACGCTAGCTGATCATTCCTGGCACAATCTAACGTTTGATCTGAACACGGACCCAATCCTGAATTGCGAAATCGCGATCTCTAACGTCTGGACACCAAGTCGGGATGAACGCGAGCTCGGAATCGCTGTCCATCGCATCTGGTTGGAATGACTACTTGATCTCTTTAAAACGAAAGTTATTGATGCGGAAGACAAGCTGCCGAGGGTCTTCAGGTATGTCGGCAGGTTTTCCGTTGGAGTTGAATTGCAAAAGGTTGTGACCGGGCCGCAAAGTCAGCTCCGTCGTATAAGGACGTGGTTCGCGGTTGATCTGAAGCTGATCGGAATGAGAGCCGCTGATCGTTAAAGCGTCAAACTGTTCGTGGACTGTCGAGAACGACATCTCCAACACAACCCTGATCTCGCGATCCGACCGGTTTTCTATGTCCAGCTCACCGCTGGAAGAACACCAGCGCCAGCTCTCCTGCGGAATCTCCTCGGGACTGCTGCTCTTCTGCTGTGTGTTTTTCTCCGTATCGAGTTCCGGTTTTGATGGTTCCTTGCGAGCGTACTCAATGTCCCAAAAACCGTTACGCCAATACAGCATCACAGAAGGAAACACCGCGGCTTTCTTTGCGAGCCATTCCTCGTCCGTGTACTTCTGACGTATGTGGCTGTTGTAATCGAGCATCGGATAGAAAGCGAACCGGCCGCTTTTACTCGTAAGGGGAGTTGTGTTGAGTATCTTCGCCAGCTCCGACTCGATCTTGCCGCCCTTGTCGTCATAGCCGTTGCGATCGACGTAGACTCCATTGAAGCCCGCCAGGGAGAGGCTTTCCAAAAACTGCGGCACGGGCAGAAGTGAGATGGATTTTTGCCATTCGTCGCCATACCGTCCACGTATTGCTCCGTAGCTCCACCGCAGAGACTTTGAATGCAGATAGGCTCGCAGGTGATCGTAGTCGAGCATCTCGTGGACCGGCGGATGTTCCGGAAAGGGAACATACGGCAACTGAAAAATCATCGAGTTGCGGGGCACCGTTTCTTCAACCTGCGCTATGAAATCGCGGTTCTGGCCATACTCTTCCCGCAACGCGACATAGTTTGGGATGAAAAATTTGCTTGTCTGATCGAGCACTCCCAAAACGAGCAGTAGGATGAGCGCCACCGCGAAGATGATTTTGCCGTTGTGTGTTCTAACTCTTCGCCGCGCAAATCCTTCGAGCGCGATCACGATCGCGAACAACGAAAAGAACGCGAGATAGACGCTGATGCGGTTGTATGACCTGATGTGCGGCGACACTATCAACGCGAACAACGAACCGAATCCGCCGATCGTCGCCAGCAACAGCGCGGCCAAATTGAGCTTGCTCAGCGTGGGCAACAGTTCAACTGGATCTTCGGCCGTTGGTTCTTTCCAGCCTCGCCAGTGACTGAAAAGCACACCTAACAAGAGCAGAAATCCAGCCGCCCCGAATAAACCGAGACTCGAGTTGTTGTTCTCATTGGTCAGCGGCGCATGACTGTAGTCGTGTTTCAACCGGGCCATGAAAGACACTCGATGCCCGGTGATTGGCAGAAGCATCTGAGCGATCTTCAGGCCAAACCTTTCCGCTTCGCCGGCACTGCGCGGCATCGACTGTGGATTGCCGTGCTTGCGAACGTACATGATGCTCGGCGCGAGATTGACGAAGATCGTCAGTGAGATCAGCGCGCTTAAAATGATCGCAGTGATCATCGGATAGCGATCTCTGTTGCTGATGAACGCCAGTACCGCGGCGACAAGCATCAAGAAGCAACCGAAAAAGCTGTAGTAAGCGCCGCTTGAACCGATGATAAGCGCTGCGACCAGCGCGAAAATTACCTTGCCGTTGCGGAAGTTTAAGGCGGGTTTGCCAGTCTCCGGTTTGCGTTTGACCAGTTGCAGCTTGCCTGAATAGATCCACATGACGATCAGCACCATCAGTGGAACCATGTAATAGGCCGAATAGAAAAGGTGTCCCTCGCCGCGAAAGAAATGGTACGGCGTGAACGTGTAGAGCAAGCTACCGACGAGTGAAGGCAGATAAGAGATGCTGAATTGGCGAAACGCGAACAGCGACGTCACTGTCGTGAGCGGAAAAGTAAGCAGGAAGAAGAGATTTAAAATCAGCGCGTGATCTGAAGTGAACAGAGCAAGCAGTTTCAGAGTGAGAAAGTGGAAATTGTCCGGCAACGGAAAGTCGTACATTTCCAAACCTGTGGGGGCGCCGACTGACGGATTGTGGTAATACCATCCGTTGTCGACGATTCCCTTGATGAACATGGAGTAAACGTAGGAATCGCCGGTGTAAGTGAACGGTATGCGCAGGTCGGCCCGCCACAACTGCATGATCCAACTCAGTATTAACAGGCAGACGACGACGGCTAAAATGTATTCTCCGATTCTTTTCACGCGGTGTTTGTTAAGGATTTGCGATGGATTTCCTGGCCGTGCGAAACGGCAAAGCTGAGGATCTGACAAATCCTGCTGATGTCATGTGACGAGATCGAAGTTCCAGTCGGGAGCAACAACACTCGTTCGACGAGGCGTTCAGTGACCGGCAACCGTGCGGCCGCATCCGGATAAAGCGACGCGTACGGCTCCATGCGATGACAGCCGGGATAAAAGTAGCGGCGGGCGCGAACGTTCTCGGCCCACAAAAGATCCATCAACTGGTCGCGAGTGATGCCCGTCAGAGTATCGTCGATCAAAAGGACGACGTACTGATAGTTATTCTTTTCCGCAACGTCGTACGCGACCGGAGTCACACCTGCAACGTCGCGCAGCTCTTCGTGATACTGCTGGTAATTGTGGTAGTTCGCAGCGACGAACTCGTCCATGCTTTCCAATCCGGTCAAACCCATCGCGGCGCTGACTTCGCTCATCTTCGCATTCGTGCCGAGCGAGATGACGTTGTCGTAACCGGCGAAACCAAAATTTCTCATGATGCGGAGCTTCGCGGCGAGCTCGTTGTTGTTGGTGACAACGGCGCCGCCTTCGAACGTGTTGAGAAACTTGGTTGCATGAAAGCTGAATACTTCAGCGTCGCCGAAGCTGCCGATGCTTTGTCCGTTCCACGAACAACCGAGGGCATGGGCGGCGTCGAAGATGAGCTTCAGGTTGTTTCGTTGGGCGAGATCGGTGAGCTTGGCTACGTGGCAAGCGCGGCCCCACAGGTGTACGCCGAGGATCGCCGTCGTGCGTGGCGTAAGCAGCTCTGCGACGCGAGCGGAATCTAGCGTGAGTGTCTGTTCGTCGATGTCGCAAAAGACAGGCGTGATCTGTTGCCACTGAAGCGCGTGCGCGGTAGCGATGAAAGTCATCGACGGCACGATTACTTCGCCGGTGATCTCTAGCGCGCGAATCGTTAGTTCCAAAGCGAGTGTGGCGTTGCAGAGTGCGATGCAGTGTTTCGCTCCGGCCGTTTGCGCGATCCGTTTTTCAAACTCCTGAACGTATGGTCCATCGTTTGTTAACCAGCGACGGTCGAGCAGATCGTTGATGCGCTCGAGCAGGCGACTGCGATCTCCGACGTTCGGACCGCCGACGTGATGGATCTCGTCGAAGGCAGCAGGGCCGCCAAAGATCGCTAGATCGCTCAGAGTTCGTTTCATTTATTGGTTCTTTGTACTCTGGCTGGAACTCCGAAAACGACAGTCTCATCCGGCACGTCGCGCAGTACCACGGCGCCTGCGCCGACGATCGAACGCGAACCGATAAAAACGCCGTCTTTGACCGTTGCTCCGATACCAATCCAACTGCCGCTGCCCACCCTGACGTTGCCGCCGAGGTTAACTCCCGGACCGACGTGCGCGCCGTCTCCGATCGTGCATTCATGATCGACGCTGGCGCTGGTATTGATGATTACATTTGAGCCAATCGAGGTTCCGGGATTTATGACAGCTCCGGCCGCAACAACCGATCCCGGACCGATTTGTACGTCGCCGGCCAAAACCGCACGAGGATGAATTGCGGTCGCAAGCGAGAATCCTTTTTCGAGTGCGACTTCCGCGAGCTTCATGCGCGCGGCGCAGTCGCCGACGCCGACAATCAAAAACTCGACTCCCGAATTAAAAAGTTGTTCTCGGTCGATCACCGGCACGCCCTGAAAATCTCGACGCTCACGATTCACGTCGTCGACAAACGCCACGATCTCATAAGACCCTGACAGTCGCAGAATGTCAGCGACGACGAGCGCGTGCCCGGAAGCTCCCCAAATGACGATTGGGTGGGTCATACCTCAGACTTCAGGCTTCAGAGTTTGCGAGCGTGCGCGCTCCTGGCCCGTCTCGGCTTGTTTGCTCTTACTGACGTGTTCGATGAGGTAGAGTGGCCGCTTTCTCGTCTCGTCGAAGTTTCTCCACAGGTACTCCCCCATGACGCCGATCATCATCATCTGCAACCCGTTGAGCGTCAACAACGCCACCATCAACGAACTCCAGCCAACGGCCTTCGTACCAAAGAGAATTGTTTGAACGGCGATGATAGCAGAAAGGATCAGACCGACGAAAAACACAGCTATTCCCGCGACTGACACCAGCCTGATCGGAAAGAACGAATAAGCGACAAAGCCGTCGATGAAGTACTTGACCTTGCGCGACATGCTCCACTGCGACTTGCCCAGCTCGCGTTTGCGCCGCTCGTACATGATCAACTTCGGACGATGGCCCAGCCACAGTATCTGCCCCTGCAAAAAGCGATTGCGTTCGTCCATCTTCAACAGCAACTCGACGATGCTGCGATCGATCAGGAAAAAGTCGTAACCGCCGAGTGGCATGTTGGGCAGCGCAAACTTGCGCATCAGCCGGTAGAACATTTTCGAAGTCAGTTTATTTAAGAAGCCATCGCGGCGAGACTCTCGCGTCGCAACCACCAGTTTATGACCGCGTTCCCATTCCTCAGCCATCTCGAGAACAACAGACGGCGGATCCTGCAAGTCAGCGGACATCGCCACGACGCAATCACCGGAAGCGTTCGCGAAGCCGGCGAGCAAGGCCGGAACCTGTCCGAAGTTTCGCAGCAGGTTGATCAGCGTGACGCGCTGTTGGTCCGCGCGATAGACCTTGAGTAATTCTTCCCACGAGTCGTCGGTGGAACCGTCGTTGACGAAGACGATTTCGAAATCGAAGCGATCGGATTTTTCGAGTTCCGTGGTGAGCGCTTCGTAAGTTGGGGCGATGTTGAGTTCATTCTGATAGACGGGAATGACGATGGATATTCGCTTCATTGTTCGGTTTACCGAAAAACGACGATGTTGCAGACGGCGATCGACAACTCGCGATCGTCTGAACTTGATGGATCGCTGTGAACCGGCTGCCAGACACCATCTGCGCGGATCTCAAAATCGAATTTGCTGCTCTCGGGAATCTGTATATCCAACTCCAACCAGCCGTAATTGATCAGTGAAAGCGCGCACACAGAAACGCCGTTTAAAAAGAATTCCAACCCGAGTGGATCAGCATTGCCGAGATTGGGAATGTGCGTCGTGAGATCGAGCCGGATTCGCGATATCGACTCGGCTGCTATTTGAATCGTCGCACGCCGTCCCATCCAGCGCGCGAGCGGCGGAAGATTGTTGACGGCGTACCAGCCGTTGTCGAAAGTCGCGCGTGAATCTCTGTCAACACAAATCCCGTTTTCATCCGTCAGCGTTCGCGGCAGAAGGTCGCTGTGGTCGCGATGCGCGTTGTAAAACGGCTCGGGTTCTGTGTTCGACGCTTTCAGAAACAGGTAAAGACCTTCGGGTAGTTTCACGTGCAGGTCCGAGATCTTTCCGAAGATGTAACCCATCGCCATATCAAACGCGCGCCGCTCGTTGAACGAGAGTTTCCGCAGATACGCGAGAAAATCTTCGTCGAACGCCATGCCGTACTGCTCGCTCTGCTTGAGAATCTCATCGCGACTCAAACACAACGAATAACGCGGCTCGGTTTCGACGTAAGAAAAGTATCTTCTGAACCGCTCGGCGTTCTGCTCTTCGTCTTCGAGACCGATGTGGCCGTCGACGCTGATGAACTTCCGCAACTCCTCTTCGCTCATTGAATCGTATTCGCGATGAAGACTGCGATTCAGAACTTCGATCCCGTGCATCGTCACGCCATCGGGCCGCAGGACGCGTTTGATCTCGCGGATCACGGCGTCTTTCTCGTCGAACCCGACGTGTCCGATCACATCCAGGCTCACGACGTAGTCAAACGAAGCATCCGCGAAAGGCAGCGATGTGAGTTGCGCGACATGAGCTTCGTCGTAACCGTTCTGCATCGCGATCTCGGCAAACTCCGGCGACAGATCGACGCCCGTCAGCTTGACGTCTTTGCGTTTGAGCAGCGCCAGCATTCCCTCGCCGCAACCCAGATCGAGCAACGATGAACCGCGCCGCACGTTGTCGTAAACCCACATCGTGCGCGCAAACTTGATATCGAAACGATGAACGGCGTCGAAATAGCGGGCGTCGAACACGCCGCCGGTGAAGAATCGCTCGCGATAAAACCGCGCCAGATCCTCAACGCCGGCACTCTTGAAGAGATCCGCTGCCGACTTCGTGTTGTACTGTGATGCCCGCATTCAGATTAGCGACTCCCTCGATCGGTATCGCGCTGACGACTCGAAAAAATAACGCACCATCCAGCCAATCAAAACTCACCGCGGCATAACTATGGACGGCGATCGCAATCGAATAAGAGTCTGGCGCGACCCAGCAGTCGAAACTAAACGTCACTTCCATCGTCTCGTCGCGAGACACGCGCCCGGTCGATATTCCCTGAACTTTCGTGTTCGTGCCGTAAAGATGAATGCCGTGACGATTGCGAATGACGAAACCAAAGACGGGATCGTCGAGGTCGGCATGAAAGAGCACGCGCACACGGCAACGAAGTGGGGCGCCCGTTTCGACGACCTCGACCAAATCGCCCGAGCTGTCGAGCAACTCGACCGTCAGGATCTCCGCGCTGCCGTCGCCATGTCGATAAGTATGCTCCGGAACGGCGGCAATCGCGCGTTCGCCAACCTTTTGTTCCGCTTCCGTGTCTACTGCTTGAGTGTCTATCGTTTGGGTGTTTTGAAGATACGCGGCTTCGCGCTTCATGATCACCTTTTGATAACGATTCAGCACGTAAGTCGGCGATCCATCGGCTTCGACGCGGCCTTCGTTCATGAGAATGACACGCGAACAGAGCGCGCGTATCGCTCCGAGATCGTGCGAGACGAACAGAATCGTAGTTCCGTTCTCCTGTAGCTCTTTGATACGACGAATACAGCGATGCTGAAAAACCGCGTCGCCGACCGAGAGCGCTTCGTCGATGATCAGGATGCGCGGCGTCGTCGCGATCGCGATCGCAAAAGCGAGACGAACGTACATCCCGCTCGAGTAAGTCTTCACGGGCTGATCGACGAACTCGCCGATCTCCGCGAAGCTCGTGATCTCGGGCAACAGCCGCTCGGTTTCAGACTTTGAGAGACCCATCAGCGCGGAGTTCATGAAAATGTTCTCCATGCCGGTGAACTCGAGATTGAAACCCGCGCCGAGTTCGAGCAAAGCGGCGATGCGGCCTTCATGCCACGCGCTGCCGTGAGTAGGTTCGAGTGTGCCGGTGATGATCTGGAGCAGCGTCGACTTGCCTGAGCCGTTTGGGCCAATGATGCCCGTGGTCGTCCCTGCTTCGATCTCGAAACTGATGTTCGTCAGCGCCCAAAATTCGCGATGCGTCTTCCAGTGCCCGCGCGTCAGCGACTCTTTCAGTCGATCGACGGGCCGGTTGTAAATCCGGTATTGCTTGGATACCGATTCAACGCGAATTGCTGTTGGCATAAGCTGTCATAGCGAGATCGGACGTGACCATTTCTTTCACTAACGAACGGAATGTATAAGTCGGCTCCCAGCCCAGAACACGACGCGCCCTGGCCGAATCGCCTACGAGTTGATCGACTTCCGCCGGGCGATAGTAACGCTGATCAACTTTGACGAACTCCTGGTAGTCGAGATCAGCTTCGGCAAAGGCGATCTCGCAGAGTTCGCGAACGCTGTGCGACTCCCCCGTCGCGATGACGAAGTCGTCGGAGTGGGGAAGCTGGAGCATCGAGTGCATCGCGCGGACGTAGTCGGCGGCGTGGCCCCAGTCGCGTTTGGCTTCGAGATTGCCGAGTCGGAGTTCCGACGACAGACCGAGTTTGATACGAGCGACGGCGCTGGTGATCTTGCGCGACACGAATTCAAAACCGCGTCGCGGGCTTTCGTGGTTGAACAGAATGCCGCTGACGCAGTGAAGTCCATAAGCGTCGCGGTAGTTTCGCGTCAGGTGAAAGCCGGCGACTTTGCTGATTCCGTAAGGGCTGCGTGGTTGAAACGGAGTCGATTCGTTTTGCGGAACCTGGTCGACGTTGCCGAACATCTCGCTGGAGCCCGCGAAGTAAAAGCGGCACTTGGGGCGCAGTTCGCGGAGGGCGGCGAGCACGTAATGCGTGCCGTTGATGTTCATGTTCATTGTCGAAAAGCCGTCGGCGAAGCTTTCGGCGACGAAGCTTTGGGCCGCGAGGTGATAACACTCGTCGAAGTCGTGCTGGCTCAGGACGTGGAAGATGCTGGGATAACTTTCGAGACTCGCGGCGTGGAGTGTTACGCGATCGAGGAGATGGGCGATGCGGCTGAATCTGGTGTCAGGCGCTTCGAGCGCCACGCGCCGAACGATGCCGTGTACTTCGTACCCGAGTCCCAGCAGGTAGTCGGCGAGGTAGCTCCCGTCCTGGCCGGTGATTCCGGTGATCAGCGCTCTTTTGGTCACGCGCGTGATTGTATGCTGGAATTTCGCAATTCGAAATTCGAAATTCGAATTTCAGCCGTGCTTGCGTACTACAGGGGTTGTGCTTAAAATGGCCGTTCTTTAATCGCCGGTGCCGGCAATAATACTTTCACCTGCGTGCAACGCTGCTCAGCTCCCCGATGGCATCAAATCTGGCTCGGATTCGCGTCTTTATTGCGGAGGATTTCGTGAAGCAAGCTTTCTGGTTATTGTGCGCAAGCATTCTGTTTGTGCTGATCGGAGGCTCACTTGCCTCAGTCTCGGCCCAAACGCCGAGTGCGACTCCCGACCCTTTCGTCGTTCAAATCACTTCGAACCCGAGTCCGACTTTCAACACCGCCATCGGCGACATGAGCGCCAACGGCCGCTTCGTTGTGTTCGCTTCGAACGGCGACGTCTCAACTGAGAAGACGCCAACCCGAAACAACGCCGACGGCAATCGCGAGATCTTCCTGCTCGATTACGCGCAGCGACGAATCTTCCAGATCACAAACACGAAGAACGTCCCGAATCCGTCGCCGAGCCCGACACCAACGCCGACTCCGACGCCAACACCGAGTCCAACTCCGACTCCGAGCCCAACGCCAACGCCGACACCGCAACCAGCCGATCTCACCCAGGTCCGTATCGAGATCGATAATCGTGCGCCGATGATCACGCTCGCGCCGCAACTCGTCGACGGCGTGCGTTCTTACATCATCGTGTTCACGTCGAACGCGCCGGATCCGAAGAACTTCAACGGCGAATTCAGCACTGCGCTCGGCGACGACGCAAACTCCGAGATCTTTCTCTATCGCATTCCGGCTGTAGCCGACGTCGATCTGACACTCGGCGCGGATCTTCCGCTTCAGGATCTGGCCGCGGGAACGTTCCAACAAGTCACCAACACGACGGCGAGTCGTAAACCGACCGCCGGCGGAATCGTCAACGGGATCGCGGTTTCTCCATTCTTCGCCGACGATAATCGCGAGCCGACGATCACCGACGACGGGGCGTTTCTGGCGTTTATCTCTACCCGTAGTCTGCCTACGGGCAGCAACGGCAACGCGGACGGCAATCCCGAGCTCTTTTTCTTCAACGTCGGCTCCGGAACTTTTATTCAAGCGACGAGCACTCAGGATGCAACGCCCGGAGTGGGTCTTGTCTTTCAGAGTAATCCCACATTGTCTGCGGACGGGTCGATCGTGGCGTTCATGTCGAGCGCGAATCTCGCCGCGAACAACGCAGATGGGAACGGTGAGATCTTTGTCGCGAACTTCGGCGGGTCGGGAATCAGCAACGTTCGCCAGGTTACGCGCACGCTGAACGGTACGGGCAATACGAATGTATGGAGTCCGGGACGGCGCTTGAGTCGCAATGGAGCGATGCTCGCCTTTGAGTCACGCGCTACGGATCCGAAATCAGGCGCGGCGGCGACGAGTAACTTTCTCGGCACTTTCGTTTACACGGTGGCGACCGATACGTTTGTCGAGATCGGACCACGCGCGACGACTTTCACTGATGTCGGCCGCTTCCCGACGTTCACCGATTACAACAGTTCGCTCGCGCCCGGTAGCCTGATCTTTTCTTCGGCGCTGAACTTCCGTCCGGACGGAACATTCCCGCCTGCGAACGAGGACGCGACGGGACTAAACCCGCAACGCGCGCCGCAGATCTTTTTGACAGCGCTGCCCGCTTCGTCGACAAACACGTTCGTGCGCATGACGGCTTTCCCGCAGCTCGCGAGTTTTGGCGGCACGCGTCCGGTGGCGAGTGAGACGCGCAAGCGGATGTCGTTCGTGCTTGGTGGTGTGGAGCTTGGGGGCGGCAATGGCGATTTTTCACTCGAGGTTTACTACCTGTTGAGCCCGCAAGTAACTGCGAGTTCGGCTGCCGTGCTCTCGTTCTTTACCGGCGCCAGCAACATGCCTGTTGCCGCGGCGACGCCGGTTCCGAGTCCCAGCCCGAGTCCGACGCCAACGCCGAGCCCCGTTCCGGGGTCGCCCCTCGGTTTGGCGGCCGGTGAGTTGAGTATCGTTCGTTCGACGGTCGCGCTTGCGCCGTCGAATGCGACGGCAGGTGGCGGGTCGGAAACACGGCGCGCTCCGGCGTTGCCGATCGAGTTGAACGGCGTTTCAGTTGCCGTCAGGGGTTATGCGGCAGGACTGTATTTCGTCGGCAATGCTGAAAAGCAGATCAATTTTGTGATGCCGATCGGATTGGCGCCCGGATTGGGCAGCGTCGTCGTCAATATCCTCGACGCTGGGGCGAACACCGACACGATTCTGCGCGGGAACGTTCAGATCATCGGCGCGCAGCCGGATCTGTTCTCGACGACGAATGACGCCGGCGGTCGCGCGATTGCTTTCAACGTCACGAACCCGAGCGCACGCACGATGGAGCCGTTCAACGTCACCTCGCCTGATGCGAGTGGGGCGACAGTGGCGACCGTGATCGAGTTGAGTTTGACCGGCGTTCGTGGCGCGACACCCGCGGAGGTAACCGTCACGGTTGGCACGACGGCGATCAGCGGCTCGAACATACTTTCGGTTCAGCCGAATCGGGAGATGCCCGGGTTCGACATCATAAACTTCCAACTTCCGGCATCGTTGGCAGGAGCAGGTGACGTGCCAGTAGTGGTCTCAGTCGCCCGCGGCGGAGTCTCCACCTCCAGTCGCCCCGCCGACACCGCACCACGAATAACGATCAACTAACCGTTACTCAGTGTCCTAATTTGAAACTCGTTTTGATCCGTGTTCCCTGTGAGCGCTGCTTTAGCTGATGTGACGCACACAGGAAGAACACGGATTTTGGCGACTTTCGTCCGAAATCGTGATACTATGCCGCCCCGTTGCCGGTCTCCCCAGCCTCCAACGGCCCGCGGTTTTTGGTTAACTGGTAAGTCCTCGCCAGGAAACATTAAATGCAGTATCTCGTCGCCATTGTTGCGAGTGTGGCACTGTTTCTGGGCACCGGCCCAGGAGGGCGACTAGAGATCCGCGACTCTTCCGAAGTCGAACCAACTGCCCAAACTACACGCCGAATCCGCTGGCCCAGACGAACGATCGAGGTCGCATTTTCGACTTCGATGATGACCCCCGGCACGAACATCAAACAGGACAGCGACGTCACCGGCGCCGCCCGTCGCGCACTCGCACGCTGGTCCAGCCTGGCAAACATCAACTTCATCGTCATCTGGTCGCCGGCAACTTCCGTCAGTCCCGCTGACGCAGGCGACGGCATCAGTCTCATAACCATCGCCGACACGATCGAAAACGAAGCGTTCAACTCCGACACAACCGCCGGCCGCACTCGCGTCTTCTTCGATCCCGAAACCGGCGACATCGCCGAAGCCGACGTCAGCATCAACCCGCGTCCACGCGCCGAAGACGGAACCGAGATCCAGTTTTCCACCGACGGCACGCCCGGCACCTACGATCTCGAAGCCACTTTCACGCACGAGATCGGACACCTGCTCGGCCTGGACCACTCCGCCGTGATCGGTTCGACTATGCAGGGGCGCCAGGCGTTCAACGGCACCTTCGGTCTGCCCGCGCTGACCGAACGCACGTTGAGTGAAGACGATCGACAAAAGCTGCGCAGCCTGTATGGACCAAAGCAGAAACTCGGACGCATCGAAGGCCGTCTCGCCGACAACCGCACGCCCGGCGCGCTCATTCCGTTGAGCGGCGTGAATGTTTGGGCCGAAAACGTCGCGACCGGACGCGTGATCGCCAGCGACGTTTCGGCGGAAGACGGCAGCTATCATTTGGAAGGATTAACGCCGGGACAGTATCGCGTCATGGTTTCACCGCGCGCGGACGACGGCATCGTGAACGGCGCGCCGAAGTTTCGCAGTTTCGAAGTGTCGAACCTCGTGACCGTGAAATCCGACAACGCGAGCTCGTTGAACTACCATCTCGTGCCACCACAGGCTTCCGCACTCAGTCCGAAAGTGATCGGCCTGAACGCCGAACTCTCGACGGTTCCGCTCCCGGTCGAACCAGGCAAACGCGTGAAGATATATTTCGGCGGCGAAGGCGTCGATCAGGTTCCCGGCACGAGTATCGCAGTCAACTCGCCATTCTTCACCGTCGATCCGGGAACTCTGGTTCGCGAACAGATCAACGCGCCGTTTCCCGTCGTCAGCGTCGAAGTTCAAATCGCGGCGAATGCGCCGTTTGGCGATTACACGCTCCGGCTTCAGTCAAACTCGGGTGAGACGGCATTCGTGCCCGGCGCGATCACGATCGATCCCGCCGTCGCCGCGCCGATCTCAAACCCGGTTGACGATTTTCGTTTCTTCATCAACCAGCATTACTCGGACATGACCGGCCGCACCGCTGACGCGACAGTCATCGAAAAGCTCACGACCCAACTCAGCCAATGCGGCACACGCGCCGAATGTTTGCGTGCGGCGCGACTCGACATTTCGTCCAGCCTGCTTGCGAACGAACTGCCGTCAAACGCGCTGTTTCTGAACAGTCTTTATGGAACTTCACTCGGGCGTCGCCCGCGACTCGCGGAGTTTGAGAAAGATCGCGCCGTGTTGCTGAGCGAGATTGAAGATCAGGAACGTGGACGCATGATGCTTGCAGCCGCTTTCGCACAACGTCCTGAGTTCAAACAAAAGTACGCGGCGACGCTGAAGCCGGCGGAGTTTGTTGACGCTGTCATTGCGACTGCGGCGCAGTTCAGCAGCGTCGATTTATCCAGCGAACGAGACGCACTCATCGCGCTCGCCGAAGATCCGAATGCAGGCCGCGCCGCTGTTCTGACGCGCCTCGCGACCAAGACCGAGATCGCCGACGCGCAGTACAACCCGACGCTCGTGATGGTTCAGTATTTCGCCTATTTGCGACGCGAGCCGGACGAGGCCGGTTTCACTTCATGGCTGAACACGCTGAAGAACAAACCGCTTCGCGACGCCGGCGCCGCGCGTTCCATGGCCTGCTCGTTTTTGAACTCGGAAGAGTACCAGTCGCGCTTCGGTCTTCTCACCACGCACACCACCCGCGAATGCAATTAAAACAATCCGTGTTAGCATCTAGGGCTTGAAAGAAAAACTACTCGCGTACCTGGTGTGTCCTGCCTGTGATGGATCTATGGATTTGTCTGTCTCCCGCGCGGAACAGGCGGAGATCATGGAAGGTGAATTGCGCTGCGTTTCGTGCGGCGCTTCATTTCCGATCACCCGCGGGATTCCGCGTTTCGCTCATCCCGAGGCGGTTGAGAGCGACAAACAGGCGACGGCTGAGAACTTCGGTTGGCAGTGGCGACACTTCACCCAGGAAGACACCCGCTACGCCGAACAGTTTCTCGGCTGGATCGCGCCCGTCACGCCTGAGTTCTTCCGCGACAAGGTCGTGCTCGAAGGTGGTTGCGGCAAAGGACGCCACACGCAACTCGCCGCGCAATGGGGCGCGCGTGACGTCGTCGGCGTCGATCTCAGCGAAGCTGTCGAGACTGCGTTTGCAGCGACACGTTCGCTGCCGAATGCCCACATCGTTCAGGCCGACATCTTTCGCTTGCCCCTCGCGCGGAAGTTTGATTACGCGTTCTCGGTTGGCGTACTTCATCACCTGCCAGATCCGCGTCACGGCTTCCTCTCGCTGGCTTCGAAAGTAAAGTCCGGTGGACAACTGTCGGCGTGGATTTACGGCGCGGAAAACAACGAGTGGATCGTCCGTTTAGTGAATCCGGTGCGTGAGAAGATCACTTCGCGCATCGATCAGCGGGCGTTGTTGCACTTGTCGAAGATCCCAGCCGCAGGTCTTTATCTCGCGACAAAGCTGATCTATGGACCACTCAATCGTCGTGGTTCGACGTTGGGGCGGCATCTTTTCTACAACGATTACCTGAGTGCGATCGCGCCGTTTGGCTGGCGCGAGCAACACACGATCGTGTTCGATCACCTGGTAGCGCCGACGGCGTTCTACATCGCGCGCGAGGAGTTTGAAACGTGGTGGCGCGATCTCGGCGCGACTGACGTCGAGATCACTTGGCACAACAAAAACAGTTGGCGCGGCCTCGGCACGATCAACGGATCCTAATTTCTTTGAGCTTTGAGCTTTGTGCTTTGTACTTAGCTGGCGAACAAAGTACAAAGTACAAAGCACCAAGTGCTAAGTACAAATACACGATGCGCTCGGAACTCATCTACTCGTTCGCCAAACGAGAACTCCTCGGACGTTACAAAGGCTCCGCGCTCGGGATCGCGTGGGCGGTGCTGACGCCGGTCGTGATGATCGCCATCTTCACGTTTATCTTCGCCGGCATCTTCGGGGCGCGTTTCGGCGCCAGCGCTTCCCACTGGGACTACGCGCTGTATCTGTTCTGCGGCCTGTTGCCGTGGACGATGTTTCAGGAATCGCTACAACAGTCGGCGAACACGATCATCATCCACGCAAACCTCGTCAAACGCGTCGTGTTTCCACTCGAGACGTTGCCGGCGGCGCAGGTTTTCGCCGCGCTGGGAAACCAGTTGTTTGCGACGATCGGGCTTTTGATCGCGACGCTTTTCATCCTGCGCGAGTTGCATCTCTCGACCCTGTGGCTGCCGGTGCTGCTCGTTCCGCAGTTGATGTTCGCGCTCGGCGCGGCGTGGCTGATCGCGTCACTCGGCGTCTATCTGCGAGACATCGCGCAGGGAATCACCCTCTTGTTGATGGCGTGGATGTACCTCACGCCGATCATCTATCCGGAATCGATCGTTCCGGATCGTTTCCGATCATTGATCGCTTTCAATCCGTTTACGCCGCTCGTGCGAAACTATCGACGGATCTTTCTCGAAGGTCTCGCGCCTGACTGGCGCGGCCTCGCATATTTCACCGTCTTCGCCTTGTTTGTTTTTGGATTTGGTTACTGGTGGTTCGCCCGCACGCGCAAAGGTTTCGCGGACGTGATCTAATTCGCGAGCCGCAGCGAAAACTCTTCACTCAACTTCAGCACGTACTTCTCCCACTTCCGCTGAAACTGGTCCATGTTCGACTCGCGCAGCACGCTTTTCAGAGTTTCGTAACCCGTCGGATCGGTCTTCTGCGCAGCGTGGAATTGCTTGTAGAACTTGAACAGCAATCCGTGCTCTTGCAGGTAGTAACAGAGGTAACGTGACTGCGCGTAATTCAAGCCGCGTGTGTCGCCGTAGAACGTGTTCGTGTCCATTGCCATCAACGACTTGAACGTTCCGACCTCGCCGGCCTTGATGGCGTGTTGTAAACCCGGCAAACGCCAGTTCACGTAACCGTGAATGTGTCCGTCCTCTTCGCCGCACTGCTCGTACAGCGAGCCGAGACCTTCGTTGAGCCACGGCGGACACGCCGGAAAGTTCGCTTCGATAAACGGATGAACGATCTCGTGAACGAGCGTGCCGCCGCCGGTCGAGATGTTCATGATCAGCGCTTTGTGCGAACGCGAGTAGTAGCCGTAAGGCGTGGATGGAGTGTCGTTAAAAAGCAGCCGCACGTTGTGCTTGTAGGAGGCTTCGTCCTTGAAGAGCCAGATGTCAAGAATCTCTTTCGGATCGCTCGTGAAGAAGTCCTGTTTCAGTTTCTCGACAGCCCATTTGATCGTTCCTTCGGCGCGTTCTTTCACGACGTGTTCCGGTTCGTCGCCCACGACGACAAACGGGTGTTGAATAACGATCGAGAAGTCCCTGGATGGCAGGCGTTGCTTTATTTTGGCGACGTGGTCGTCAAGATCCGTGTTACTTGCTTTGACACGGATGTTCACGTTATTCGACGAACACGAAAGTACCGCCAGTAAAGCAACGACGATGATGGCTTCGAGAAAGTACGTCATCTCGATGGCAGTTGTAAGAAACTTCCGACGCAATAACCGAGGTAATAAAAAGTCTCGCGTGTCAGCTCTCCGACCTGGCTGCGAAACCCGGTGTAGCGCGTGGTCAGAGTGGGCGAAGGATAAGCGTCGAGCCCGACGTCATGGGCCATCGTGACGGCCCGTTTCATGTGCATCGGATCGCTCACGATCAGGACTTTCCTGAATCCGTGTACCTCTGCCAGTTGCTTCGCAAAGACCAGGTTTTCGAAGGTCGTGTGCGACCGTTGTTCGATGAGGATGTCGCTCTGCGAGATGCCATTGCTGACGGCGTAAGCGCGCGCGGCGGCGGCTTCAGTCGGCTCGTTTGGGTTTCCCTGGCCGCCCGTGAAGATGATTTTTCGCACTCGGCCGCGGCGATAGAGATCGATCGCGTGATTGATTCGTTCTCTGAAAACAGGCGAGACGCCCTGGCTCCAAACCGCGGCGCCGAGCACGACGGCGGCGTCCGCCTGCATGTCCGTCGAGTTGTCGCTATAGCTGTAGATCCTCATCGCCGTGAACCCGATCGCGAGGATGATCACGACGACGGCGATTTTGAAGATCTTGAATACTCGCTTGCGCATTCCGCTTTGATGATAGCATCCCCTGATTTATGATCCGGCCCATGAAAACAGCATTACTGGGGCTCATTTTCCTTACCTCAACAATAACCATCAATGCTCAGGAATGGACGCAGTGGCGCGGTCCGGCGCGCGACGGTTCGGTCTCGGGTAAAAACGTTCCGACGAAGTGGCCCGAGACGCTGCAACGCGCGTGGCGCGTCGAGATCGGCGAAGGATACTCGTCGCCGGTCGTCGCAGGCGGACGCGTTTTCGTTCACGGCAGACGCGATCCGGAAGAGATCGTCGCCGCAGTCAATCTCGCCGACGGCAAAATCGTTTGGGAACAGAAGTACCAGGCCGTCTTCAAGAAAAACCAGTACGCCGTCGAGATGGCAAAAGGTCCAAATGCGACGCCGCTCGTTATCGGTAATCGACTGTTCACGCTCGGAGTCACCGGCATCGTCAACGCCTGGGACACCGCGACCGGTAAGCTGTTATGGACACGCGATTTCTCGAAATCGATCGATACGAGCAAGCTCTTCTGCGGCACTGCCGCTTCGCCGCTGGCTATCGATGGAAAGCTCGTCGTGCAGGTCGGCAGCGACACTCATGGCGGCCAGATCCTCGCACTGAATCCCGCCACGGGCGCGACGGAATGGGAATGGAAAGGACTCGGTCCGGGTTACGCGTCGCCGGTCGTGATCGATCTCGGCGGCGTGCGCCAGCTCGTGACGATGACGGAGGGCTCGATCGTCGGCGTTGACGCCAAAAACGGAAACGAGCTCTGGTCGGTGCCGTTTCCAGACGAATGGCACGAAAACATCGCCACGCCTTTGTGGACTGGAACCAATCTCGTCGTCTCCGGCACTCGCGCTGGCACGCACGCATACGCGCTCGCCCAGTCAGGCGGAAAGTGGCAAGCGACCGAAGCCTGGAAAAATCCTGACGTCGCCATGTACATGAGTTCGCCGGTTTTTGGCGACGGGCTGATCTACGGTCATTCGTCGAAACGAAAAGGCCAGTTTGTCGCGATCGACGCGAAGACGGGCGCTTTGAAGTGGGCGACTGAAGGACGCGAGGGCGAGCACGCGTCGTTGTTGCTGACCCCGCAACACGTAGTTTTCCTGACAAATGGCGCCGACCTGATCGTCGCCAAACGCAACACTCCGGCTTTTGCTGTGGAAAAGCGTTACGAAGTGGCCGAAGCCGCGACCTGGGCGATGCCCGTTCTCCTCGGTTCAAACATCCTCGTCCGCGACGCTACGGGATTAATGCTATTGACAGGGAAGTAAGCCAAAGTTTACACAGAGTATAGCGCAGACAAACTCCCTCAGGTTCGACCGTGCGCATGTCCCGAAATCCGTGTTCAAACGGACCCGGATTTGACGAATCGCAACACAGATTTGTTTCCCCTGGCTTTGGAGAGTGCTTCCCCATTTTTGTTGAGCCGTCTCATCGACGCGAGCGTCGATGGCATCTTCGCGTTTGATCGCGAGCTCCGGCTGATTGCCTGGAACAAAGCGATGCAACGCATCACCGGCCAGGCGGACGCCGAAGTGCTCGGCAAGAGCGTGCTCGAAGTTTTTCCTTTCCTCCAGGAAGGTCACGAAGGTTCTTTACTCAGCGCGATCGCCGGTCGCGACTCAGTTTGTCAAAATCATCCTTACGGACCGTCCGAAACCGGCGCTTTCGAATGTCGCTACTCGCCGCTACGCGACGAAAGCGACAACATCACAGGCGGCATCGCCGTCATCAAGGACATCACTGCGCGCCGGCACGCGGAAGAAGCCGTCCAGACTGCTTATCGTCAACTCGCGTTTCACGTTGAAAGCTCGCCGCTGGCCGTGATCGAGTGGGATAGCGATTTTCGCGTCGCACGCTGGTCGCAGTCCGCGGAACGACTCTTCGGTTGGAACGCCGACGACGTGATCGGCAAACACGTCAACGAATGGCGCTTCGTTTTCGCGGACGACGTTGACGCTGTCGCGCTTGTGACGAATCGTCAACGCGAAGGCGTTGAGGTTCACGGCGTGCAACACAACCGAAACTACACACGCGAAGGCAACGTGCTGTTTTGCGAGTGGTACAACTCCGTGCTGCGCGACGAGCGCGGAAAACTCGTTTCCGTTCTCTCGCTCGTGCTCGACGTGACGGCGCGCGAGAAGGCCGAACAGGAACGCGCGGCGCTGCTTGTTCGCGAACGCGACGCCCGTAAACACGCTGAAGAAGCCGATCGACTCAAAGACGAATTTCTCGCCACGCTTTCACACGAACTACGCACGCCGCTGACTTCGATTCTCGGTTGGGCGTCGATGATCAGAAACGGGGAAGTCGAAGGCGCAAACGCGACGCGCGCGCTCGAAACCATCGAACGCAACGCGCGTTCGCAGGCGCGTTTGATCGACGACCTGCTCGACGTTTCACGCATCATAACGGGCAATCTTCGTCTCGAACTCAATCCGCTCAACCTGACCGCGATTGTCGAGGCGGCGATTGATGCGCTGCGCCCCACGGCGGACGTAAAAGGCATCCAACTGAAAACCGAGTTCACACCCGGCGAGTGTCTGGTGAAAGGCGATCCGAATCGTCTGCGACAGGTGATTTGGAACCTGCTCTCGAACGCGATCAAGTTCACCTCGCGCGGCGGCAGCGTGAGCATCGATCTTCGTTGCATCGAGTCGAATGCGCGTCTCGTCGTCAGTGACACCGGCGAAGGTATTTCGGATGCGTTTCTGCCGTACGTGTTTGAACGTTTTCGCCAGGCCGAAGCTTCGATGTCGAGAAAACAGGGCGGGCTCGGATTAGGACTCGCCGTCTGTCGCCACCTCGTCGAGTTGCACGGCGGAACGATCGGCGCCGAGAGCGAGGGTTTGGGTAAGGGATCGACGTTCACGGTCGATCTGCCGCTGGCCCAGGAGCGCCGCGATCCCGCGCGTGCTGAAGAACGGCGACGTGAAGTCGAACGCCGTCGCAATCGCACCGATCGCGTCAGGCTGGACGAAGTTCACATTTTGCTGGTCGAAGACGACGACGATTCTCGCAAACTGCTGAGCACGATGTTGAAACGTTACGGTGCGAAAGTTACGTCTACGAAATCCGCCGCGGAAGCCCTCGACGCGTTCTCGCGTGAGTTGCCGGATGTGTTGATTAGCGACATCGGGATGCCGGACCAGGACGGTTACGAATTGATTCGCAAACTGCGCAGTCTGGCAGCGGACAAGGGTGGACTTACGCCCGCCATCGCTGTGACCGGCTATGCGTCGCGCAAGGACCGTGAACGTGCGCTCGCCGCGGGTTATCATGAGCACATGGCCAAACCAGTCGAACAGGCCGAGATGCTGGCAGCGATTGCCAATGTCGTCGGTCTGGCAAGAGATTCAAATTGAGGTAAGCAATGAAAAGACGAGTCACGATTGTTCCATTCATTCTGATCGCGCTGCTGGTTCCAGTATTCGCGCAACAAGCGGTCGATCCGTCGATACTCACGGTCGATTCGATTTTTACGTATCGGACGAAACCACTCGGCCCGGTTCGCTGGCAGGACAACGGCAGCGGTTATCTCGCGCTCGAGCCGTCCGCGACGAAGAAAGACGCCGTCGACATCGTTCGCTATGACGCCGCAACTGGCGAACGCTCGGTGAAAGTCTCCGCCGAGAAACTCATGCCGCAAGGCGCGACCGATTCGCTCGGCGTCGAAGAGTTTTCGATGACGAGCGACGAACAGAAGTTACTCATCTTCACGAACACCGCCCGCGTCTGGCGCAGCAACACACGCGGCGACTACTGGGTGCTCGATCTGCAAAGCGGCAGTCTTCGCAAACTCGGCGGCTCGGAAGCGAAACCGTCGTCGCTGATGTTCGCGAAGTTCTCCCCTGACGGATCGCGCGTCGCTTACGTTCGCGAAAACAACGTCTACGTCGAAGATCTGACCGGCGATTTCAAGATCCGCAAACTGACGACCGACGGCACGCGCTACATCGTCAACGGCACGTTCGATTGGGTTTACGAAGAAGAGTTGTTCTGCCGCGACGGCTTTCGCTGGAGCCCCGATAGCAAACAGATTGCTTACTGGCAGCTCAACTCCGAAGGCGTGAAAGAGATGACGATGATAGACAACACGTCGGGCCTCTATCCCGTCACGATCACGTTCCCGTATCCGAAAGCGGGCGAGACAAATTCCGCCGCGCGTGTCGGCGTGATCAGCGCGAACGGCGGCGCGACGAAGTGGTTCGACGTCCCCGGCGATCCGCGTAATAACTATCTTCCGCGCATGGAGTGGGCGGCAAATTCGGACGAAGTCGTCATTCAACAACTCAATCGCCGCCAGGACACGAACGTCGTGATGATCGGCGATGCGCGTACCGGAAAAGTTCGCCCGATACTGACGGAAAAAGACGAAGCGTGGGTCGATATTTCGTGGGGCGACATCGATTGGGATCGAACCGGAATCGCCCGCGGCGACGTCGAATGGATCGACGGCGGCAAACGTTTTCTGTGGGCGAGTGAGCGCGACGGTTGGCGTCACCTTTACTCGATCTCGCGCGACGGCCGCGACGTCAAGTTGATCACGCCCGGCAACTACGACGTGATCACCGTCGAACGTGTCGATCCGACGAATGGCTTTGTTTACTTCCTCGCCTCGCCGGAGAATGCGACGCAGCGTTATCTCTATCGCGTCCGCATTGACGGCTCCGGAAAAGAGCAACGACTGACGCCTGCCAGCGTTCCCGGTTTTCATTCCTACAACATTTCGCCGACCGGCAACTTCGCGATTCATCAGTATTCGACGTTCAGCAAAGTGCCGGTTACGGAAGTCGTGAAACTGCCCGATCACGCGATCGCGCGAACGTTGATTGACAATCGCGAGTTACAGGAGCGCGTTGCGAAGTTGAAACCGACGCCCGCCGAGTTCTTCAAAGTCGACATCGGCGAGGGTGTGCAACTCGACGGCTGGATGATCAAGCCTGCGGATTTCGATCCGCAGAAGCGTTATCCCGTGCTGTTTTATGTCTATGGCGAACCGTGGGGCCAAACCGTGCTCGACGGCTGGGGCGGGCGAAACGGCCTATGGCACCGGATGCTCGCGCAGCAGGGTTACATCGTGATGAGTGTGGACAATCGCGGCACTCCGGCGCCGCGGAGCCGCGCGTGGCGCAAGATCGCCTATCGCAAGATCGGCATCGTGAGCTCCGCCGATCAGGCAAACGCTGCGCGCGCGATCGCGAAGTGGCCGTTTGTCGATCCGTCGCGCCTCGCGATCTGGGGTTGGAGCGGCGGCGGTTCCTCGACGCTGAACGCGATGTTTCGTTATCCGGACGTTTACAACACGGGAATTTCAGTCGCGCCGGTTCCGGATCTCCGCTACTACGACACGGTTTACCAGGAACGATACGGCGGTCTGCCGAAGGATCATCCGGAGGAATGGAAACAGAGCTCGCCGATCACTTTCGCGAGCCAGTTGAAAGGCAATCTGCTCGTGATTCACGGCACGGGCGACGATAACGTTCACTACCAGGGCACGGAGGCGATGATCAATGCGCTGATCGCCGCGAACAAACAGTTTTCGATGTTCTCGTACCCGAATCGATCGCATTCGATCTCTGAGGGTCCAGGAACGCAGCGCCACCTGCTGGGCCTGATGACGCGTTATTTGCACGAGAAAATGCCGGCAGGTAAAAACGGAACCACGGATTAAAGAAAAAATTTGTAGTGAAAATCCGTGTTCATCTGTGTTAGTCTGGGTTTGCCCTTTCTCATACCTCATCAAATAGGCAAACCCATGATTGATAAGCTCGACGCAGGACTGCGGCGCCTCGTTGCGACTAATCTGATCGGAATGCTGTTCGTCGACCTGTCGGGAAAAATTCTCGACGCCGACGACGGCTTTCTCCACACGCTCGGTTACACGCGCGACGAGCTGCCGTCGAAGATCTACGATCTGACATCTCCCGAAGACCACCGGCTCGACGACGAAGCGTTCGAGAAGCTGATGGCCTTCGGCGTCTGCGCGCCGTTTGAAAAGAACCTCGTGAAGCGCGACGGCAGTTGTCTTCCGGTGCTTTTCGGCGCGGCATTGAACGACGAAGAGATCGCGTGTTTCGTGGTCGATCTCTCGCAAAACAAGCAGACGCAGGAGAAACTCAACCACCTCGCGTATCACGACGCGCTGACTGATCTTCCCAACCAGGTGCTGTTCAAAGATCGTCTGAAGCAGGCGATCGCCATGTCTCGACGCACCGACCAGATGCAGGCGGTGTTACTGCTCAACGTCGATCGCTTCAAAACCATCAACGACTCACTCGGCTACACCGCCGGCGATCGGCTATTGCAGTCTGTGGCGCAACGACTGACGAGTTGCGTGCGCGAAAGCGACACGGTGGCGCGTTTCGGCGGCGACGAGTTTGCGATCCTGCTGACGCACATCACGCGCGCGCAGGACGCCGCGAATGCCGCGCGCGCGATCAAGGAAACACTCGATCAGGCGTTTCTGTTTGACGATCAGGAGGTGTTTGTCGCGAGCAGCATCGGCATCGCCGTTTATCCGCACGACGGCCGCGACACTGCGAGCTTGTTGAAAAATGCGGGCGCCGCGTTGGACCGCGCGAAGAACCAGGGCGGAAACAATTATCAGTTCTACACGGCGGGTGGAACGACGCGCGCGCTCAAGCAACTGGTGCTCGAAAGCAACCTGCGCGGCGGTCTCGAACGTGACGAGTTTGTCGTTCATTATCAACCGCAGGTCGATACGCGCAGTTTTCAACTCGTGGGGATGGAAGCACTCGTGCGCTGGAATCATCCGAGTCTCGGGTTGCTGTATCCGAAAGACTTCATCGCTCTGGCGGAAGACAGTGGATTGATCATTCAACTCGGCGATTGGATCCTGCGCCACGCGTGCGCGCAAAACATGTTGTGGCAGGATGCGGGGCTCGCGCCGATGCGCCTGTCGGTGAACTTTTCGGCGCGACAGTTTCAGCAGCCGACGTTTATTTCGTCCGTGGCGGAGATCTTGAAGGAGACGAATCTTGATCCGCGCTGGTTGGAGCTCGAGTTGACGGAAAGTTCAGTGATGAAGGATCCGGAGGCGGCGATCGAGAAGCTTCACGAGTTGAAGATCATGGGGATCAAGGTCGCCATCGACGACTTCGGAACGGGTTATTCGTCGCTCAACTATCTGAAACGTTTTCCGATCGACACGCTGAAGATCGACAGATCGTTCGTGTCGGACGTCTGCAAAGATCCGCACGACACGGCGATCGTGCGCGCGATCATCACGTTGGGCCACGCGCTCGATTTGACGGTTGTTGCTGAGGGTGTCGAGACGCAGGAACAGTTGCAGTATTTGAGCTCGCTCGACTGCGACGTCGTGCAGGGATTTCTGTTCAGCAAGTCGCTGACTGCCAGTGCTTTTGAAGAGTTGTTAGTAGAACATCGCCAGATTCTATCCGTGCCATCCGATGTTTAAAGCAGCGCGACGATTCGCAGCGGACCGCCACTGCCGCCTTTGATCTTCATCGGCAGCGCAATCACTGAAAATCCTTTAACCGGCAACTGATCGAGATTCGCGACGTTTTCAAACGCGGGGATATTCTTGTCGAACAATATTCTGTGACTCTCAAATAACGTCGATTGCCCATAGTCGATGCTCGCCGTATCGAGTCCGACAGCTTTGATCGCGCGGTTTTGTGTCAGCCAACGTGCGGCCTGCGGATCTAGCCCGGGGAAGTGAAGCTTGGCGACAGCGTCGGCGCCGCGTTCGTCAGTTCCGAGATATCGCTTACGATCCGGATACAACTTGCCGTAACCAGTTCGCAGCAACAGTATCGTGCCACGTGCGATCTGCCCGTTCTGTCGTTCCCAGTTCTGTATGTCTGCCACGCTGATCAGGTAATCGGGATTCGCCGCGCACTGCTTCGTCACATCGACAACCACCGCCGGTCCCATCAACTGCTCCAACGGAATCTCATCGACAGTGTGCCTGCCCTTTGCGAAGTGCACGGGCGAATCGAGGTGCGTCCCGCCGTGTTCCGCCGCCGAATAACGATACGCCGAGTAGAAGTAACCTTTATCCGTCATACCTTCGAAGTCTGTTTCCAGCTTGAATCCCTCGGCGGTGGGCCAATAAACAGTCGACGCGTCGAAAGCATGAGACAGATCGACGACGCGATCGCTGGGCAATACGGGCGCGCGATGCTGCGCGCGCCGTTGCGCAACGGCCGGCACAACGAAAACGATAAGAAGAAGAAAGCTTAAACATTTCATGCCGAAATGCTCCTTATTGTGGCTGGGGTTCTTCAATCTGGTATAAAACTAACCATAAAACTCAAAACGCACAAAGGTTAAGGAGCGCGGGATGCAAATCGGAATGGTCGGGCTTGGTCGCATGGGCGCCAACATGGTGCGGCGACTCTTGCGCGGTGGACACGAATGCGTGGTTTACGATCACAACACGGATGCGGTGAAGACGCTCGCCGGCGCAGGCGCGATCGGTTCTGAGTCGTTACAGGAGTTCATCAGCAAACTGAGCCGCCCGCGCGCGGTCTGGCTGATGATTCCCGCCGCGTTTGTCGATGCGACTCTCAACGATCTCGCGGGGATGCTCGAACCCGAAGACATCATCATCGACGGCGGCAACTCCTATTACATCGACGACATTCGACGCGCGCACGACCTCAAATTAATGGGACTTCATTACGTCGACGTCGGCACTAGCGGCGGCGTGTGGGGACTCGACCGCGGTTACTGCCAGATGATCGGCGGTGAAAACGAAGTCGTCGCGCGACTCGATCCGATCTTCAAGACACTCGCGCCGGGAAGAGACAGTGTTTCTCCGACGCCCGGCCGCGATCCTTCAGCCGGCACTGCCACTGACGGTTATCTTCACTGTGGTCCATCGGGCGCGGGTCACTTCGTGAAGATGATTCACAACGGCATCGAGTATGGTTTGATGGCGGCGTACGCGGAGGGACTCAACGTCCTGCATCACGCAAACGTCGGCAAACTCGATCACGCCAAGGACGCGGAGACGACTCCGCTGCGACATCCCGAACACTACAGTTACGATTTCAACATCGCGGACATCACCGAAGTGTGGCGGCGCGGCAGTGTCATCGCGTCATGGTTACTCGACCTGACGGCGATCTCGCTCGCGGAGAATCCACAGTTGGAACGCTTCTCGGGCCGCGTTTCAGACTCAGGCGAAGGACGTTGGACCATCAACGCCGGGGTCGACGAAGGCGTGCCGGTTCCGGTGCTGAGCGCCGCGTTGTTTCAGCGCTTCTCGTCGCGCGGCGAAGCAGACTTCGCGAACAAAGTCCTGTCGGCGATGCGGTTTCAATTCGGCGGGCACGTTGAGAAAGAGCACAAATAGCAATGTCAGCAATACTGATCCAACCAGAACCCGTTCACATGGACCAACCGCAGTTGCCAAATGCGGATCCGTGCGTCGTCGTGATCTTCGGCGCGACTGGCGATTTGACGCGGCGCAAGTTGATGCCGGCGTTGTTTGATCTCTGTCGTCTCGGATGTCTCGACCAGGTGCGGATTCTGGGCGTCGGGCGACAGGCGATGTCGGACGACGATTTTCGCAAGCAGGTGCGCGAGGCGCTGGAGAATTCCGACAAGGTCGACGAATTAACAGACGAACATTGGCGCGACTTTGCCGAGCGTATTCACTACACGGCTGGCGAACTCGCCGACGATGTAACGTACAAAGCGATCACGGCGTGTCTGGAAGATCTGGCCGCAAACGGCGCGAGTCGAAATCGTATCTTCTATCTCGCGACGCCGCCGTCGCTCTTCACGACGATCATCGAAGGTCTACGAAAGGCGAATCTCAATAACGAAGATGAGCACTGGTCGCGCATCGTCGTCGAAAAACCGTTTGGCACCGACGTCGAATCGGCGAAGGCGCTGAACGCGACGATCGGCCACGTGTTTCACGAGCACCAGGTCTATCGCATCGATCATTACCTCGGCAAAGACACGGTGCAAAACATCCTCGTCTTTCGTTTCGGCAACACGATGTTTGAGCCGATCTGGAATCGCAATTACGTCGACTACGTTGAGATCACGGCGGCGGAGACGGGCGGCGTCGGCACACGAGCCGGGTACTACGAAGAGTCTGGCGCGCTGCGCGACATGGTTGCCAATCACCTGTTGCAACTGTTGACGCTCACGGCGATGGAGCCGCCGGTGGCGTTCGACGCGGATTCGGTCAGAGAAGAGAAGGTGCAGGTGTTGCGATCGATCCGGCGTTTGCAGCCTGAAGAGATCGCTGAGCGCACGGTGCGCGGGCAGTATGGACCAGGCGAGATCAACGGGAAGAACGTCGCCGGTTATCGTGAAGAAGAGGGAGTGAAGAAAGCTTCGGTCACCGAGACGTTTGCGGCGGTGGAGTTCAGGATTTCTAACTGGCGCTGGTCAGGCGTGCCGTTTTATGTCCGCACCGGGAAACGTCTCGGACGTGATCTCACGGAGATCGCCGTCCATTTTAAACCCACGCCACAGGCGTTGTTTGCGCGCACGCCGAAGGAAGAGATCGATCCGAACGTCGTCGCGTTGCGCATTCAGCCGAACGAGGGAATCACGGTGACGTTTGGCGCGAAGCGTCCGGGGTTCGAGATGCGCACGGCTACTGTCCACATGGATTTTTGTTATCAACGCGAATTTGGTGTGGAGTCGCCCGCGGCTTACGAGATGTTGTTGCTGGACGTGATGCGTGGTGATGCGACGTTGTTTATTCGCGCCGACGAGGCCGAGGCGCAGTGGCGTTTGATCACGCCGATCGAAGAAGCGTGGGCGCAACGACAGATGCCGCAGTTGTCGAGCTACGCAGCCGGAAGTGATGGTCCAGCCGAGGCGGATGAACTGCTTTCACGGAATGGGCATCGCTGGCGTGGTTTGCATGAGAGCCGGGCTGGGTGTGATTAGCCACAAAGAGGCACATAAAAGCACAAAAGGGTAACCACAAGAGGCACGTAAAGCACAAAAGGTAACCACAAAGAGGCACGTAAAAGCACAAAAGGTAACCACAAAGAGGCACAAGAGGCACAAGAGGCACAAGAGGCACAACAGGCACAAGAGGCACAAGAGGCACAACAGGCACAAGAGGCACAAAAAAAGCTTAACCAGCCAGAATGGTCTAACTCTCTTTTTTGCCTCTTCTTTTGTGCCTCTTGTGCTTTTTGTGCCTCTTGTGGTTACCTTTTGTGCTTCTTTGTGGCTAATCGGACGCCTGAGCGCTAACGCGATTCGCGAGACTCGCCACGACGGTCGCGAGTTCAACTCGATCGACCGGCTTCGCAAGGTGTACCTGGTAACCTTCGGAGATCGCACGCACGCGATCTTCCGTTCGCGCATACGCCGTTAACGCCAGCGCCGGAGTTTGCCCGCCAACTTCCTTGGGCAGCGCGCGAAGTTTGCGCATCAACGCGTAACCGTCCTCGACCGGCATACCGATATCTGCGACGAGCACGTCCGGCCGCCAACTCTGAATCGTCTCCAAACCCTCGCGCGCCGAACTCACCGCGATAACTTCAGCGCCGCATCGTTCGAGCATCGCCGACAACAACATCCGCGCGTCAACTTCATCGTCGACCACCACCACGCGCAAACCCGATAACGACAACTGCCGATCGCGCTGTGCAGCGGCGACTGCCGGCGTCGTGGTCTGAGGGTCGAAGTGATGCTCGGTCGCTATCATCAGCGGCAAACGAACGGTGAATTTCGACCCGAGGTTTTCACCCTCGCTTTCCGCCAACGCGGTGCCGCCGTGAAGTTCGACGAGGTGCCTGACTATCGCCAGCCCGAGACCGAGCCCGCCGTAGTTCCGCGTCGTCGAACCATCGGCCTGACGAAAACGATCGAACACGTGCGGCAGAAAGTCGGACCTGATGCCGACGCCCGTGTCAGACACCACGATCTCGACGTGTGAATTGATGCGTTTCAGGCTCACGCTGACCGAGCCGCCGCTGGGTGTGAACTTCACGCCGTTCGACAGCAGGTTCCAAACGATCTGTTGCAGCCGTTCGTGATCGCCGAAGACGGAACCCGCCTGCCAGTCGATATCGAGGTGCAGTCGAATGCCTTTGGCTTCGGCTGTTGGACGAATACTCTCGGCCGCGGCTTCGATCACCGATTGCAGTTCGCACGGCACGAACTCGAGCCGCAGTTTGCCGGTGATGATGCGCGACACTTCGAGCAGATCGTTGATCAACTGGCATTGCGAGTTGGCGTTGCGCGCGATCGTTTCGATGGCCTGTGTTCGTTTGTCGGGTTCGACTTCATCGTGAAGCAGCAGATCGGACCAACCCATGATCGCCGTTAACGGCGTGCGCAGCTCGTGCGACAGCGTTGACAGAAACTCGTCCTTCACGCGATTCGCGGCTTCGGCTTCGAGTCGCGCTTCCTTCTCACGTTTCAATGCTTCGCGGCGTTCGGTTACGTCATGGGCCATGCCGCGAACGATCGGAGTCTCGACGCCTTCGGTGCGGAGCGTGTTGTAGTACTCCCACAGTCGCACTTCGCCGGTCGAGGTGCGCACTTTCATCACGCCGCGCGCGCTGCCTTCGGTTTTGACGGCCTTCAGGTACTCGTCAAACTGAGCGCGATACTCCGGCAACAGGCCGTCGCGAATATTGATACCGATCAGTGATTCGCGCGGATAACCGAGCGCGCGCGCGGCCCACGGATTCACCGACAGGACCCGGCCGTTGAGATCGTGCGTGCAGATCAGTTCGTGACTGTTGTCGACGAGATCGCGATAGCGATCTTCGCTGATGCGTAGCGCGTCCTCGGCTTTCTTGCGTTCCGTGATGTCGTTGGCGAGAACAAACTCCGCGTCCCGGCCCGCAAAGTTCACGCGATTTGAAGTGATCTCGACGCTGATGACAGTGCCGTCTTTCTTGCGATGACGCCATTCGCCGGCGTGATCGATCTCGGGATTTCCGGCGGCAATGTAGGCCTGAAGCAATTGCACGTCGTCTTTAGGACGGATGTCGAGGATCGTCATGTCGAGAAACTCGGCGCGCGAGTAACCGTAGTGACTGACGGCGGCGTCGTTCACCGCGAGGAAGCGAAGCGTCGCGAGATCGTAGACCCACATCGGTTGCGGATTCGACTCGAACAACAACCGGTACTGTGTTTCCGACTTGCGCAGCGCCTCTTCGATTCGTCTTGCGACTGTGACGTCGAGCACGAGCGAGAGCACCGAGATCAGCTTGCCCTTGTCGTCATAGAGCGCGGAGTTGTACCACTCGCAGTGCAGGATCGAACCGAGTTTCGTGTAGTTGCGATTGCGCGAGATGCCGTGATGTTCCTGTCCCTGGTTCTGCCGTTGGCCCACACGGCTCACGGCTTCGATGTCTTCGGGAACTACGAACTGCCATTCGCTGAAATGTTTGCCGAGAACTTCTTCAGACGTCCAACCGAAAAGTTTCTGCGCCGCGGGTGACCAGCGCAAAACCTGAAACTGGTTGTTCCACTCGATCACGGCGAGTGGCGTGTTCTCGACGTGAAAGGCGAGTCGCTTGTGATCGTCGAGGGCTGACGCTTCGAGTTTGCGATCGGTGATGTCGCGAATGATGGCGACGCCGCCGATCACCTCGCCGTGTTCGTCATGACGCGGCGAGTAGTAGCCTTCGAAGAAGCCCCGCCGGCCGGATTGGGGAATCTGATAGGAACGATTTTCGGCGACGACGCTGTGGCCCGCCAAAGCTTCGCGATAGAACTGATCTTCGCCTGTTTCGGTGAGACAGGAGAAGAGATCGAACGCGCACTTGCCCAGCACGTCCTCGCGTTTCACGCCCGAGATTCGTTCCATCGCGCGATTCCACGTCGTGTAACGAAACTCGCGATCGAAAGCGATGATGCCGTCGACGTTTGCTTCGAGGAGGCACTTGAGGAAGAGGTCTTGTTCTTTAGTTTCGTCGAGCATAGGGGGCTACATAGGAGACACGGATAAAACGAATTTCAAATAAGGACACGACCGTTAGGGGGTTACATTTTGCTGAATTGCCGTACTTGTGTAAACCTCTACGACATGCCATTCCAACAGACTCCGCCTCAGCTTGGCAATCAATACGAAGACGATCGTGTGTTGCGTTCCTACCTTGCGCGGGTGTTGCCGCCGGAAATGTTGCGCGCGATCGAGGGCGCGCTGTTTGAAATGGGACGTTTGGCCGGTGGTGAACTTTACGAGTTGCAGCTCGCGGACCGTTTGAACGAGCCGCGCTTGACGCAGTGGGACGCGTGGGGAAATCGCGTCGATCGGATCGAACTGACGCCGCTGTGGCGTGTGGCGGAACGCATCGCGGTCGAGCATGGCGTTGTCGCGACGGCTTACGAACAGAAGCATGGCAGCCTCTCACGCGTGCATCAGTGCGCGTTGGCGTACCTGTTTACGCCGTCGACGGATATCTACAGTTGTCCGCTCGCGATGACGGACGGCGCGGCGCGCACGTTAATGTTATCGGGTAACCAAACGTTAATTGATCGTGCAGTGCCGCATTTGATCACGCGCGAACCGAGCGAGTTTTGGACCGCTGGTCAGTGGATGACTGAACTGACGGGCGGATCGGACGTCGGACTATCCGAAACGATCGCGCGCGAAGAGGGCGGCGCATTTCGCTTATACGGACGAAAGTGGTTCACTTCCGCGATCAGCTCACAAATGGCGCTGACGCTGGCGCGTCCTGAAGGCAATCCGGCCGGCGGTCGTGGACTCGCGTTGTTTTATGTCGAAACGAGAGACGAGCAGGGACGTCCAAACAACATCGAGATCAATCGTCTCAAAGACAAACTCGGCACGCGTAAAGTTCCGACGGCCGAGTTGATGCTGAACGGAACACCGGCGCAGCTCGTCAAAGGAACGACTGACGGCGTCCGCAACATCACGCCGTTGCTGAACGTCACGCGTCTCTGGAACGGCATCAGTTCGGTTGCGTTGATGCGCCGCGGCGTCGCGCTCAGCCGCGACTACGCGCGCAAACGTTTCGCTTTCGGCGCGCCGTTATCTGAGAAACCGCTGCACAACGACACGCTGGCGGGACTCGAAGCGGAGTTTGAAGCAGCGTTTCATCTCGCGTTCTATATTGCCGAGCTGACCGGCCGCAGTGAGACGAATGAGATCAACGAAGAAGACGCGCTGTTGCTGCGCCTGCTCACGCCCGTGATGAAACTGACCACCGCGAAACAGGCAGTCGCCGGGTCGAGCGAAGTGCTCGAATCGTTTGGCGGCGCTGGTTACGTCGAAGACACCGGCCTGCCGATGTTGTTACGCGACAGCCAGGTGTTGCCGATCTGGGAAGGCACGACGAACGTGCTCGCGCTCGACACGTTGCGCGCGTTGAACGACGACTCGCTTGCCGCGTTTCGTTCGGTCGTGACGAGACTCGCAGCCGGAAGCGTACCGCCCTCGCTCGATCACGCGATGAATTGGTTTACACGCACTTCAGATCGATCGCAATTGGAAGCCGGCGCGCGGCGTTTTGCGCTGACGCTCGGGCGCACAATGGAACTCGCGCTCTTGATTAATCACGCCAGTTTGACTCAAGATGCCCAAACCCAAGCCAATGTTCGTCGCTTTGCCGCGTCGGGCGTAGACCTAATATTCGACTAATAATCGCCGACCACCCGTAGAAAGGATTTCCGATGACCCGCGTCAAACATCTTTCCCTCTTAGTCGCAACACTATTTCTCCTGCTTTCTTCGGTTGCCGGTCAGCCGCAAAAGCAATCGCACGCCGCGAAACCCGCGGTCAAGGAGTACACGATCGAGCAGTTTCTCGACACTGTTCGCATCGGAGGCAGTTCGTTCTCCGCCGACGACAGCCAGATCCTGTTTCACTCAAACAAGACCGGCATCTTCAACGTCTACTCCGTTCCGGTTACCGGCGGCGCGCCGTCACAGTTGACCAAATCTACGAAGGAAAGCACGTATTCCGTGTCGTACTTCCCGACGGACGGCCGACTTCTTTACACCTACGATCGCGGCGGCAACGAAAACAATCACATCTACCTGCGCGAGCTTGACGGCACCGAACGCGATCTCACGCCGGGCGACAAAACGAAGGCGAACTTCGTCGGCTGGAGCTTCGATCGCAAATCCTTTTTCTTCTCGACCAACGAACGCGACGCGCGCTTCTTCGATATTTACGAAATGCCGATCGATACGTTGAAGCCGTCGATGATCTATAAAGACGAGACCGGGCTCGACTTCGGCGACATCACCAACGACAAGAAGTTCATCGCTTTCCAGAAGAGCGGCGCCTCGCAAGCCGATTCCGATGTCTTTCTGTACAACGTCGCGACGAAAGAGATGAAGAACATCACGCAGCACAGCGGTGAAGTCGCGAACAGTCCGCAAACGTTCGACGTCGCGTCCAAGTATCTTTATTACCTCACCGACGCAGGCAGCGAATACAGTTACGTCGCTCGTTACGATCTCAGCACCGGTAAGGTCGAGACGGTCGAGAAAGCGCCGTGGGACGTCACCTACACTTACTTCTCACGTAATGGAAAATATCGCGTCACCGCGATCAACGAAGACGCCCGCACGAAGATCAAGATCTACGATCAGGCGACAGGCAAACCGATTGCTTTGCCGCAACTGCCGAACGGCGTCATCACCGGCGTGAATATCTCGCCGAGCGAGAAGTTGATGGCGTTTTACCTGAACGGCGATCGCAGCCCGAGCAATCTTTACGTCTACAACTTCGGAACGAAGAAGGCGATCAAGTTGACTGAAAGTCTCAGTCCGGAGATCAACGCCGCGGATCTGGTCGAGTCGGAAGTCATTCGTTACAAATCGTTTGACGGCCTCGAGATTCCGTCGATTCTTTACAAACCGAAGGGCGCGAGTGCGCAGGCAAAAGCGCCGGCGCTGTTGTTTATTCACGGTGGACCAGGCGGGCAGACGCGCGTCGGTTACAACGCGGTGGCGCAGTATCTGGTCAATCATGGTTACGTCGTGCTCGGCGTCAACAATCGCGGTTCGAGTGGTTACGGCAAGACGTTCTTCGCCGCCGATGATGGCAAGCATGGACGCGAACCGCTTTGGGATTGTGTCGAGGCGAAGAAGTATCTGGCGTCGCTCGGTTATGTCGACGAAAAGAAGATCGGGATCATGGGTGGATCTTATGGCGGTTACATGGTCCTCGCGGCGCTGACGTTCAAGCCGGAAGAGTTTGCGGTTGGCGTGGATCTGTTTGGCGTTTCGAACTGGGTGCGCACGTTGCAGTCGATTCCGCCGTATTGGGAATCGTTCCGCAAGTCGCTCTACAGGGAGATGGGCGATCCGGAAAAGGATCTCGAAAACCTGCGGGCGATCTCGCCGTTGTTTCACACGGAGAAGATCGTGAAGCCGTTGATCGTGTTGCAGGGTGCGAACGATCCGCGTGTGATCAAGCCGGAGTCAGACGAGATTGTCGAGAACATTCGGAAGCGAAATGGCGTGGTTGAGTATGTGCTGTTCGACAACGAAGGGCACGGATTCACGAAGAAAGCGAACGAGATCCGCGCTTACAAATCGATACTCGACTTTCTCGATCGCCATTTGAAGAATGGATCGGCGATTAGTAGTCGATAGGCTTGTGCTTTCGTCCCGATCTCGCGCCAGCGGGAGTCACATGGGTAAAAGGATTTTTAGATCCGTTTTTAAACGAGAGTCGCGAGGCGGGCGGCTTCGGCGGTGAAGCGCGGTGATTGGCATTCGCTGACGAGCGTTTGATAGGCGATCAACTTTTGGCGGGCGAGATCGCGTTTGCCCTGGGCCAGCAGGACCTTGATGTGTAGTGGTCCAAGCCAAAGCTGACTAACGCGTGACTCAGTCGGCGAAACAAGCGCATCAGCTTCGTCGCAAACCTTCTCCGCTTCGTCAATCTCGTTACGCGCAAACCGAACCTCAGCCATGCACCGCAACGACTCAAAATGACAGTAAAGCAAACTCGGCGACGACTGTTGCAAATTCTCCTGCGCGGTGCGCAACGCTTCATCGTGATGCCCCAACGCTGACTGCGTCGCCGCCAAACTGGCACGCAACAACAGCGACGCACGATTCTCACCAATCGAATCCGCCAGCGCGATCCCCGACAGAAACTCCTGCTCCGCGACTTCTATCTCGCCGAGATGTGCGCGGCACTGCGCAACGACAAGCTGCGCCCACGCCTTTCGCTGTCGCGACTGAAGCTTCGTCGCGATCTCGATCTCACGCGCCGCGTACTCAAGCCCCGCTTCGTATTCACCCTTGTGAATCGCATCCTCGCCGAGAAACTCATACCCGGTCGCTTCCGCGAAAAGCGCGTTGTGCTTGACGCCGAAATCGATCGCCCGCTGCGCCCAGCGATCGGCTTCCGTGTAGAGCCCGGAGTGCTGATGCGCGCCCGCCATAAACGAATAAACCTGCGCGACGATCGGCGCCGCAAACGTGCAAGCATCATTGCCCGCGACTGTCGGCTCGACCAACTCAGCAGCACGTTTCAGAATCTCGATTGCTTTCTTGTGACGCCCGGCGAGATGATGAAACCGCGCTTCCGTCGCGAGCGCATTCGCCGTTTCGATCGGATCCGCGACCGGATCCAAAACCTGTAACGCCTCTTCCAAATATCCGAGCCCGCGCGTATCGCCTGTCGTGACGAGCGAAGCGGCAGCCTGACATTGCAGCCGCACGCGCGTCGCTTGATCACTCGCCAACGCCATAGCGCGTTCGAAGTGCTCGCCGGCGAGGATCGTTTCGCCGTGCAGCATGTAGACCATGCCCATCGACTCTTCCTGTTTGAGCTGTTCGGCGACGAGGCCAAGCGACTCCGCGCAATCGCGCGCGCGCCCGTAAGCGGCGATCGCTTCGTCAAACGCGAAGACTCGTTGCGCCTCTTCCGCCGCCAGCTTCGCGTAATGGAGCCCGCGTTCGAGATCGCCGGCCTGAATGTAATGATGGGCCAACTTTTCCGAGCCGCAGCACATGACCGTACGATTTTTTTCGAGCCCTTCCGCGACGCGACGATGCAGACGCCGCCTGCGGATCGGGTTTAGTTCTTCGTACAAGACTTCGCGAATCTTGTCGTGCGTGAAACTGAACGACTCGTCTGACGTCGGCGCAAGCAGTTGCGCGCTCGTCGCTTCGTCGAGCGCGTCGAGCAGCGCGTCTTCGTTCTGTTCGGCGGCTGCTGTCAGTTCCTGGAACGTGAAGACTTTGCCGAGTATCGCGCCGAGCCGGAGCAGTTCGTTGCACTCCGCGCTGACGCGATCGAGACGATGACCGATCGCTTCCTTGACGCTCTGCGGGATCAGCAACTGGTCCATGTCGCAACGATGCCAGCCGCCGCTTTCCCGGCGCACTGAACCGCCTTCGACGAGCGCCTTCAACACCTCCTCGACGAAGAACGGATTGCCCTCCGTTTCACGATGGACGGCGACGGCAAACTCGCCGCTGACGTGTTCGCCGAGCAACGCGCTTAGCTGGTCGCCTGTTTCCGACTCGTTGAAACGCCTGAGCACGATGCGGGTGATGAGACGTTCGCGGTTCCAGTCGACAAGCGATCGCGAGAGACGGTGCGTGCGATCGAGTTCGGTCTCACGATAAGCGCCGACGATGAGTACGCGTTCATCGCGAAGCTGGCGCAGCAGACGGCCCAACAGCCAGAGGGTTCCGTGATCGGCCCAGTGAAGATCGTCGGCGTAGAACAGCAACGACTGCCGCCGTGCGATGTTGGAAAAGACCTGGGCGACGGCGTCGAAAAACAGCAGGCGCTCTTCGTGTGGCGCGAGTTGATGCGTAGCGGGAAACGGACCGAGACGCGTTTCGATCTCGGGTGCGAGTTTGGCGATCTGCATGGCGGCGTCGCCGAGGATCTCGCGCAGTTTGTCGTCGTTCTGTTCTTCACGCACCAAACGGCGAAACGCTTCGACAAACGGCAGGTACGGAGTCGTGGCTTCGTATTCGTAACAACCGCCGCTCAGGACGAGTGCGCCGTCGACGGCGGCCTGGATCGTGATCTCGCGCGCGAGCCGCGTCTTGCCTGCGCCGGGTTCACCGCTCAGGAGTACTGCGTGACCGCGTCCTTCACGCGCGCGGCGCCAGAGTTCGCGAGCTTCGGTCAGTTCGGTCGTGCGGCCGACGAGACGTCCGCGTGAGAGTGCGTCGAGAATGGCGACGGCGGAAGCGGCGTCGCTCGACGCCGGTTCGTCTTTACTTGAAAGCGCTGCGAGTAAGGCGGCGCGAGTTTCGTCGGCCGACGCGAAACGTTGCGCGGGATCTTTGGCGAGCAGTTTGACGATCACTGCTTCGAGTGCGCGTGGCAGATCGGAGCGGAGGACGCGTGGCGGAACGACGGGCGCGTGAACGTGTTGCGACACGACCGTTAGCGGATCGTCGCCGGTGAACGGCAAGCGTCCGGTGGTTAGCTCGTAAAGTAAGACTCCGAGTGCGTAGAGATCGGCGCGGCCGTCGACGGGCTGGCCCAAAGCTTGTTCCGGCGCCATGTACGCCGCGGTGCCGACGATCACGCCGGCGCGAGAGATGCGGGCGGCGTCTGCGGGCAACGCCAGACCGAGATCCGCGAGCTTTACGTTGCTCGCGCTGCCCGCGCCGGAGAGCAGCACGTTGTCGGGCTTTAGATCGCGATGGACGATGCTGTTTGTGTGTGCGTGTTCGAGCGCGGCGCAGATCTGGATTGCGATCTCGACGACGCGTTCGAGGTCGGTTGGTTTTGCCTGCGAGAGGCGTGGGCCGGCGATCAGTTCCATCACGAGAAACGGGAGTCCGCCTGCTTCGCCGACGTCGTGGATGGTGACGATGTGTGGGTGGTTGAGTGCGGCGGCGGCGCGTGCTTCGCGGATCAGGCGTTCGCGGCCGTCGGATGTTTGGCCGGAGGCGGACAGGACTTTGACTGCGACTTCGCGTTGGAGTTCGAGATCGGTGGCGCGGTAGACGGTGCCCATGCCGCCGCGGCCGAGTTCGCTATCGAGGCGGTAGCGATCGCGCAGGATGGAGCCGAGTGTCGGGACACTCGCGCGTAGATCTTCCGGGAGAAGCTGGGTCTGTTGGGAATCGAGCACGCGTTAAGGATAACACCGCGACTGTACATGGGTGGAGCGCATGCGGGAGGTACATGCGATCACGGATTTTACGGATGCTTAGGGGGTGAAGGTGTAGGTGATGGTGCCCTGGGTTTCGCGGTTGCGGAGTTTTTCGGCGGAGAAGGTCGATTTGATTGCGGCTTCGGTTGCTGCGCGACGGAGCGGTTCGTCGCCGCCTTCCGCGCGCGCCCAGAAAACTTTGCCCGTCTTGTCGAGCTTGATGTGTACGTTGACCGTGTGCGTCTTGCTCGGGCGTGAATCGTTCTCAAAGACCGGGCACTCAGCTTCCGCGAGTTGGACCGCTTTACCGGTCAGTTCGCCGGTTGCGGCAGGCGCACCTTTCAGGACGCCTAGCGGTTGCTGCGGTGTTGCCGCTGCCGGCGTGTCAGGTATGACGACGCGCGACAGTTGCGTCGTTATCAAATAGCCGGTGAACGCAGCGAGAGCGACAGTGACGAGGATGAACGTCCACAACAGCGGCGTGGCTGTGATCGAAGTCGATTGTGGCTGTTGAAACAACGGCGCATCGTCGTCGCTGGTTTCAGCGTCGACGTCGACAAGTGGCACGACGTGATGTGCGCAGTACGCGAGCAGTTCGCTGTCGTAGATCGCGTTGCACTTCGGGCAGCGCTTACGTGCGGATGAAGTTTGTGGTGCAGGTTCGACTGTGGGAACTGGTTCGGGTTTGGCAATAGGAGCGGGCTGAGCAACAACCGTCTCTTTACGAGCTTGTTCTCGTTCTTGAATACGTTGTTTGACGCCGGCGAGCCACTTGCGACTTTTTTCATCCGTGTTGACCGGTGTTTCCATCGGAATGTCTTCTTCAACACGGATTGGACGGATAGGTGGTGCTGGAGCAGGAGCGTCACTGCCGAAGATCTGAATGGCTTCGGTAAACCCGCGACGCTGCGCCCACTCGATCGCATCAAGCCCCAGATTGTCACGCAAACGCGGATTCGCCCCGGCATCAACAAGCATTCGCACGAGCTTCTTGTGACCGAAAATCACGGCGAGAATTAGCGCCGTCTGCCCGCCATTATTTCGCTCGTTGACGTCAGCTCCGCCGGCGAGCGCGGCACTAACAGCTGCCGCATCGCCGGACGTTACCGATTGCGTTAATGGAACCACCGAACTCATCGGCGGCCATTATATCCGCCTTTACGGTTGCAGCATCGGCGGGGGCACGAAGTCGTTGACAAAACCCAGTCCTGGCGGGAACGACGCCGGCCGCACACCCGTGTGCACCCAGAAGTTGATCGCACTGACGGCAGTCAAAATCTGCGGCCCCGTACAAATTCAAACTTCGGAAAGTTTGCGATGTTACTGAGTTCGGGACTATCACGCCGGAGCTTGAGTTAAAACGTGAAATTTTGTGTCGGGATTAGCGGCTGGCGATCGACTTCACCTGGCTGTGTTTGAGTAAGGTGACGATGCCGTTTTTTCGATACCAGAAACCGTCGCGCGTGCGCCAGACCTCGTCGGCGTCGATCTTCGCGCCGCTCGCGAGGATGATGACGGGTTTGCCGCCGCGTCTGCTGCCCATTCCGGGGCCGCTGGTGGAAACCGGATTGACGCTGGTTCTGGAATGGGAGGTTGCGACGTTGGGTGATGATTTTGGAGTGGGTGACGAAGAAGGTGATGGCGAGGCGGAAGGTGACGGCGACGGGGAAGGCGAAGTTTCCGGCGGCGCTTCTGGTGCGGCGGTCACGGGAACTTCGGTTGAAGCTTGTACATTTTGCTGTCTCGATCTGGCGAGCCCGAGATAAAGAACAAACATCAGGAACACAAACACAACCACCACCCCAGCTATCGGGAGCAGTTTGTGTTTACGCGGCTTGATGGCAGCGTCGATCTCCGCATCGTTGACGACGACGAGAGGTGTCTTGTCGAAATCGCAGAGTTCGTCGGATTCAGGATAGATGAAGAGGCATTCGGGGCAGCGTTTCATAAAAACCTTTATTGCCACAAAAAGGCACAAAAGGGACAAAGACAAAATGAGGCCATTGGACATTGGCACTAAAGCAGCGGTTATTTATCGAAATTCGGGCATTCGATCACGCTCCCAGTCTATGTTTTGAGTCTTTTTGTGCCTCTTTGTGGCTAAAACTTGAATGGTTTCTTGAGTATTTTGCCATCTTCTTGAGTATCGAGCCGACTTTTGAGTCATTGCCACAAAAAGGCACAAAAGGGACAAGACAAATGAGGCCATTGGATATTGGCACTAAAGCAGCGGTTATTTATCGAAATTCGGGCATTCGATCACGCTCCCAGTCTATGTTTTGAGTCTTTTTGTGGCTCTTTGTGGCTAAAACTTGAATGGTTTCTTGAGTATTTTGCCGGTCTTCTTGAGTATCGAGCCGACTTTTGAGTCATCTTTCTTCGGTTCCGCGGGTTTGACCCCAGGTTTGACCGCGGCGGGTTGGGGCGCGGCCTTCTTCGCCGGCGTGGTTGGTTTTCTTTCCGGTTTGGCGGCAGCGGGCTCCGAAGCTGGTTGAGATTCGGGAGTTGGAGCTACGACGGCTTCCTCAACGCTCGGCGAAGGAACCGCAGCCGGCGCTTCAGCCGTCGTGGTCACGCTCGCCGGCATCTCCAAATCCGGCGCGGGCGCTGAACTGCGAGTCGAGACGAAATAAGCCGATCCAAGACCCAGGGCTAAAAGTATCGTCGCAAACGCAGGCGCCATCCGAGATCGCCGCTGCACCTTGCCGGGCATCGGCCCTTCGACAGTCGCAAGCGCATGAAGATTGGGAAGTGTTCGAGCGTCGAAAACCAGCAGGACTCCGTCCATGTCGCACAGACTCTGGTCGTCCTCGTAAATGAACTCACACTGCGGGCACCTCTTCATGCCGACACTCCTGGATACGGGCTGGTTCTTGATGGGGCCTGCGGATTGTGCGCGCGCACGCGCCAAAGCCGGAGTGAGTAAGCTCCGCAGCGTCTAAAGATACACCTGAAAGTCAGTGAAAAACAATGTTTTCCTTCAGGCGGTCTGATTTTCAGGCAAATTTGTGCTGTTTTTAGCTGAAAGCACCATCATCACGCCCATCAACCACCAGAACATCATCGTCGCTTCGGCGTCGCCGTAGTTGTAATTGACGAGGGAACTGGCGAGGAACCCCGTCAGCGCGCCCAGAATTCCGAGTGTCAGGCCGTGGGAATTGGTGTCACTGCGGTCACGCGCCGCAGATTCAGTCTGTGCGGAACAGAGCCAGAACGCCGTCATCATCCACAGCCAGAGGCCGAGCATCGGCAGTCCGCGGTCGAAGGCGAGCTGAAGCGGCGTCGAGTGCAGGTGGAGCAAGTCGTTGCCGGGGAACCCCCACTCGTTCCAGTGAAGTTTTACGGCGTCCATGCCGTGCCCGAACACGGGATGGATCAGGATGCGAGAAAGCCCGACACGCGCCACTTGTGCCCGCAGCGAAGAGCTGTCGTCGCCAAGTAAAAGCGCGTCGCGGGCGCGTGTTTGCGACACCACGACGGCTCCAAAACCCAGCACGCCGAACAGCGCGATGGTGAAAACGAGCTTGTATCCGCCGCGTAACGAGCGCCACGCCATGACGGCCGCGCCGATGGCGAAAGCGACAACCACCGTCCGCATTGCCGTAAACACGATTCCCGTGACGAGTATCGCAGTCGCCACGGCGGCGAGGCGGAAATACTTGTTTGGGCCGTGATTTCGCAGGTGCGCGAGGGCGAGACCGAGCGCCAGTTGGGCGATCATCTGCAGGATTTCGGCGAATGTGACGTAGTGACGCGTCCATCCGGACGCGCGGAAACGATGACTTCGCTCGTTGCCCGTCAACCCGGAAGGCGAGGCTTGCTGCTGTTGCGCCGCCGAAATCACGAGTCCCGGTCGTTCAACATTCTCCCCATTCGAGATGATTCCGACGACGAGGGGCGTCCCGGAGGGAGTCTCTTTCATTACGCGATCGATCTCCTCGGGCGAATAGACTCGCGTTCGTCCGAGTCGCCAGATCGCATCGCCCGTCTGGATCCCGACGCGGTGAAACGGGCTTCCCTGCGCCAACGACTGCACGACCACTCCACGGCCCCGCGCGAGATCGAAGGCGCTGTAGAGCGCGCCGACGCATCCGGAGAGAATCAAGAGGGCGACGAGCCCCAGCGCCGACCGTTTCGTCACGACCGCGCACGTCAGATAAAAGACAAACACAGACCATGACGCTGTTAGTTTAGCCAGACTGATCCCAGGCTCTTCGGAGAACAGCGACGACAGAATGGTCCAAACGAACGAAAGCAGGATGATCAGGTCAAATTTCGACCTCCGCAGTCCCAGACTGCCGGTGGCGACCACTTTCAACACCCATCCCACACCGGCGAGTGCGACGCCGATGACGCTGGCCGCCACTGAATGAGGCGCAAATGCGACGTAAAGTACCAGTCCAACGATTGCCGTCCGTTGGCCCAGCAGAGCGAGCGGGCGTTGATCGGAGGAAGCAGCGGGCGACATTTCAGACGGTGCTAAAGAAGGCTCGAAATCTACGTTCCAAAGTCGCTAAACGATTCAAAATAGGTTCGTTGACACCCTTTAATTACGCATGTTAGCGTATCCTGCGGCTGTGTGCCGGAGTTGGAAGTGGAGTTATGACAATTCGGTTGTCCAAATCCCATTGTCAATCAATAGTCCCGCCGCCCGCCGCCTACGACTGAAGTCGCAACACCCGTACTAATGATACATAAGATTCCTGATGGCTTTCGATAAAGCTAAGGTCCTAAAGAACGCTGAGAAATTCCTTTCCCAGGGGAAGATCAACGCAGCTATCAAAGAGTATCGTCAAATCGTCGACAACGACGCCAACGACCTTACCGCTTTGAATATGCTCGGGGATCTCTACGTCCGCGCGAATAAGAAAGAAGAAGCCGTCACCTGTTTCGAGCGCATCGCCGAACACTACAGCGCTCAGGAATTCACTCTCAAAGCCATCGCGATGTACAAGAAGATCGAGCGTATCAGAACGCGCGATCCGATCATCGCAAACAAACTCGCCGAACTATACGCCGCGCAGGGGTTGGTTCATGACGCGCGCTCTCAGTATCTCGTCGTCGCCGACGCTTACACGCGCGCCGGAGCACACAAGAAAGCGCTCGACATCCTGCACCGGATCGCCGATCTCGACCCGAACAACACCGAGATTCGCCTGAAACTCGCCGACGGTTATCTGAAAGAAAACATGCGGCGCGAGGCCGCGGATGCATTCATCCAGGCCGCGAATCGTCTGCACAAGATCGGATCGAACGACCAGGCACTCGACGCTTATTCAAAAGCGCTTCAGCTCGTGCGCGACGATCGCGATGCGTTGCGCGGAATGCTCGAAACGCACATTGCGCGCGGCACGGCCGACGAAGCCGCCGAAGTGCTCGAACGCGTCGTCGAAGGACGTGAAGAAGACACGGAGCTCGTGTCGATGCTCGCTCGTGCTCATCTCGAAGCTGACGAGCCAAAGGGTGCCGAACGAGCCACGTCGCTGCTGATGGCGCGCGATTCGTCAAACTACACGCAGTATCTGCCGGTCACGCGGCTGTATCTGAAGCTCGGCGAAGTTGACGACGTGATTCGCATTCTTTCGGCCATCATCGAGCGGATGCTCGCCGGTCGCGAAGAGCGAGAGTTGCTCGAGATCGTGAACCAGGTGCTCGTGCGCAACCCCGATCATGTCGGAGCGTTGCGAATGCTGGTTCGCATTCACTGGTGGCAGCGCGACATGGACGCGCTGCGTGCCGCGCTCGAACGTCTGGCCGAATCGGCTGAAGCTTCGGAACTGGTCGACGAAGAACGTTATGCGTTGACGCAGTTGGTGCGGCTTGCGCCCGATGAGCAACGTTATCTCGATCGACTAAACCTGCTCGGCGGTTTGCAGGAAGAAACGGGTGACGACCTGTCGGCGCTGCCGGAAGCGACTGGCGATATTCCGCAGTTCGAGACGGTTCCCGAGTTCGAGACGGTTCCCGAGTTCGAGACGTTCGCCGTCGTTCAGGACGAAGATGAGGTTGCTGAAACTGCGTCGCAGCCGTTCGAAGTCGCGGAGTTTGAGACTAACGAAGCGCCCGGTGCTTCGTCGTTTGAATCATCCGCCGCGACGTTCTCGGATCCGACTGCGTCGTTCGCCGATCTCAACGAAGAATTTGAACCGACGAGTCACAGCGACTTTCAGGAAGTCGACTTCAGTATGTCTACGTCCACCGCGCCGGTCGAACCCGCGGCTGCGGCGGACAGTCCAGCCGAAACAGCGCGGCTCGAAAACATCATGCGCCAGGAGTTGGAGAGCGTCGACTTTTACATCGCGCAGGGTTACTCCGACATCGCAGTCGATACGCTCGAGATGCTGGAACGCCAGTTCGGATCACATCCTGACATCGACGCGCGTCGCGAGCGGCTTGCGAGCGACACCGCGGCGGCGGCGCCGGCAACTGAAGCCGCGGAGTTTGAGTTTAGCGGCGGCACTGAAAAATATGCCGAAGCGACACCGGTCGAAGCGATCCCGTTCGAATCATCGGAAACATCTTTCGCCTCATTAGCCGAAGACAATCACGACCAACGAACGCCGGTAGCTGCAACACCCGCGCCGGGGATCGACGCCGGACTCGCGGAGTTATTCGAAGAGTTTCGCGTTGCTGAAGAGGCCGACGACGTCAAGGAAGACTTCGAAACGCACTACAACATGGGCACGGCGTACAAAGAGATGGACTTGATGGACGAAGCCGTGCAGGAGTTTCAGACCGCGGCAAGTTTAGTGAAACCAGGCGACGGCACGTCGCGTTATTTGCAATGCTGCAACATGCTCGGTCATTGCTTCACGCAAAAGGGAATGCCGGAAGCGGCGGTGATCTGGTTCAAGAAAGGACTCTCCGCGCCGGGTCACAGCGAGGATGAGTACCAGGCGCTGCGTTATGAACTTGCTTCGGCCTACGAGCAGCTTGGCGATCTCAAGCACGCGCGCGAGTTCTATACAGAGGTTTATGGCGTCGACGTTTCGTACCGCGAAGTTGCGGACAAGCTCAGCCAGTTGAAGAACAAGTAAGTTGGGATTTCGAATTGCGAATTTCGAATTGCGAAATTTAGAATGCAGTTGGAAATTCTAACTCGCGGTTTCCAGGAAGTTTAAAATTCGAAATTCGCAGTTCGAAATTCGAAATTCTGCTAATGTCAGCTAAGCTCAGTGTCATTTTCTATATCATTCTGTGCCTCGAGATCGGGATGTTCCTGACCGTAGCGCCGTGGTGGCCGCACGGCATGTGGGGATTCAGCGACTGGGGCAACAACTACTTTCTGGTATATGCGGCGCGCACGACAGGTATTCAGGGTTTGCAGTCCGTGGTTGCTTCCGGATGGGTACGCGGCGCCGTCAGCGGCGTGGGAATTTTGAATCTCGGCATCGCATTTTGGGAGATCTTCAACTTCAACCGAACCGTAGCTGCGCTTCAGCAACAGACCACGCGCCCGGTTCGATCCACCGACGATGCTTCAGCTTACAACGCCGATCACATACGCGATAACGAGCGGCGCGACGACAGCCAAAACAACTCCTGACGATCCTGAGTTTTCCCATCTACTGCACTGGGTCGAAGCTGCTGTAGCAGCGAAAGTCTCTCTCGTTCAACTTCGTGAAAAAGCATTGAGCGCGCGAGTGCTTTTTGAACTTGCGCAGCGTGCGGCTGCGATCACGCGCGGTACGGAGACGCGATTGCTTGTTAACGATCGTTTCGACGTCGCGCGTGCAGCGGGCGCGGACGGCGTGCATCTCACGTCGCAGTCTTTGCCGGTGGACGTGGTTCGTCCGCTGTGCGGTGAAGAGTTTTTGATCGGCGTTTCCACACATTCACTTGAGGAAGCGCGAACGGCTGCCGAACGTGGCGCCGACTTCGTCGTGTTCGGCCCGGTGTTTGAAACGGAGTCGAAACGGATCTTCGGCGAGCCGCAAGGGTTGGAAAAATTTCGCGAGGTCACGACGGCGTTGAACCACTTTCCCATACTCGCGATTGGTGGTATCGATCGTTCGAACATGGAGGAATGTTATCGTGCGGGCGCGAGCGGCATCGCGGCGATACGGTTATTTAGTTTCACATGAAAGTTGTACTTACGATTGCGGGTCTCGATCCGTCGGGCGGCGCTGGCATCGTCGCCGACATCAAGACGATCAGCGCGCTCGGATGTTTTCCGGCGGCGGCGCTGACGTCGATCACGTATCAGAACACGACCGGAGTGTTTGGCGCTGAGAACCAATCGGCGGCGACTTTGCGCGCGCAGGTTGAGCCTGTGATTCGCGATCTCGACGTTGCGGCAGCAAAGACGGGAATGTTGCCGACGGCGGAGATCGTCGCGGAAGTGGCGCGGTTGTTTAGCGAAGAGTCGTTGTTGGCGCCGGTTGTCGATCCGGTGATGGTTTCGACTTCCGGACACGATCTGATCGGCGACGATGCGTTTCAGATTCTCAAGACACGATTGCTGCCCGTTGCACGCATCGTCACGCCGAACATTCCCGAAGCCGAACGTCTGGCTGGCTTCTCGATACAAAGCGAGGACGACATGCGACGCGCCGCCGAAGCGATTAAGACCATGGGAGCGCGAGCGGTTTTAGTGAAAGGCGGCCACCGCGCAATCAATGATCAGGCGATGGATCTTTTGCTGGACGAAACGGGACGCTTTGTTGAGTTTCGTGAGGAGTATCTTCGTGTAGGTGAGATTCACGGATCGGGTTGCACGCTGTCAGCAGCGATCGCGGCGAGTCTCGCCAACGGAATGGAACTCGAAGACGCAGTCGCGGCCGCGAAGAACTACATCACTGAACGAATCCGCGCTTTACGGACGGCGCCGCGTATCGGACACGGCGCCCTCCCGATCTAAATTCGAAATTCGAAATTCGAAATTCGAATTATTCAATAGTTACCTTTTCCATTTTCACTTCCTGGATCGGACGATCGCCCGGGCCTGTCGGCGACGTAGCGATCGCGTTCACCACGTCCTGGCCTTCCGTGACGCGGCCGAAGATCGTGTAACTCGGCGGCAACGGATAATCGACGTGCATGATGAAAAACTGCGAGCCGTTTGTGTTTGGACCAGCGTTCGCCATCGCCATCGTGCCGGCTTTGTATCCCGTTTGATAAACCGGCGAACTGCTATTGATCTCGTCGTTGAAACGTCCGCCCCATGCAGACTCGCCGCCGCGTCCGGTGCCCGTCGGATCGCCGCCCTGGATCATGAATCCTTTGATCACGCGATGAAAGATGATGCCGTCGTAGTAGCCGCGTTCGGCCAACGTGATGAAGTTTTCCGTCGTCTTGGGTGCGTCCTGCTCCAACATCTCGACGCGAATCGTGCCTTTGTTTGTTTGAATTACCGCCGTTCGGTTTGCCATGTTATCTCCTCACTGTTGTTCAAAATGAATTGTTCGATCGCGAGCGCGACGCCGTCTTCGCTGTTTGAAGCGGTCGGATGCAGGCCCGCAATCTCGCGCAATGAAAGCGGCGCGTTGGCCATTACCACGCCCGTGCCGGCAAACAGCAACATTTCGAGATCGTTGTAGTTGTCGCCGATGGCCATGATCTCGTCGGGATTGACTCCCAACTCAGCCGCGGTGGCCGCCACTCCCGCGCCTTTCGATGCCGACGGATTCACGACGTCGATCAACGTGAAATCCTGTTCGGGATACTTCGTGCCGAGAATCTTTACTGTCGCGCCCAGCTCGGCGTGCAGCAGTTCCTCCAACTGGTCCATCTTTACGCATGCGCCGGAGAACGCGAGATGGATCGGATCGTGGTCCAGGTACTCTTCGAGCGTATTTACCTGCCGCACGGATCTTTGTCCTTCTTCTTCGCCGTGAATGCGCCTGGCCCACGCGACGTATTTGTGGACCGCCGCGTTTTCGCCGCTGAGTCGATCGTAAACGAGCACTCCCAGACCTTCGTGATCGTCACTCAGCAACGCGTCGGCGCCCAAGTCACGGCCGACCCGCAACGCTTCGCGCGCGGCTGCGAGTGGCAACGGCAGGACTGAAACGGTCTCCAACGTCTCTGCGTGTTTGGTCAACGCGCCGTTGTGCGCGATCACGGGAACGTCGAGACCGAGCTCCAAAGCTATCGGCCGCGAATCACGAAAACGCCTGCCGGTAACGAGCGCCACGTGCACGCCGTTCGCGCGAGCTTTATCGATTGCCGTGCGATTGCGATCAGAAATCTGGCCCCGGCCATTGAGGAGAGTGCCGTCCAGATCCAACGCCAGAAGACTTATCGTCATAAAGACGAACAAGGTAAAGGAAGACGGGGGAGAAAGGCAAAGGGGCGGATTGTGCTTAGTACTTTGTACTTTGTTCGTTGACCAACCTCACGTCTCAACGCGGATGTTACGCTAGCGAACAAAGAACAAAGCACTAAGCACAAAGTACAAAGTCTTAAGCCCAGAGCCGCTCCTTACCCCTTCCCTCCGCAGGAGGTTCCTGATATTATTCGCGCCCCCAATTCAGACAAAAACTTGGAGGTAAAAGGGATGCGAAGAGTAGCATTGTCCATTGCCGTAGTGGCATTGGTGTCGGCCTCAACCGTAGTCTGGGCGCAGGGCTTCAAGAAGATCAGCGAACTCCTTACCGGATATCAGGAAGTTCCTGCGGTTTCCACGACGGCCACCGGCGATTTTAATGCGCGAATCAGCAATGACGGCTCGCGGATCGATTGGGAGCTTAAGTACGCGGACCTCGAAGGCGCCGTTCAGCAGGCCCACATTCACTTCGGTAATGTCGGCGTGAACGGCGGCATCAGCGTGTTCCTGTGCACCAATCTCGGCAACGGTCCGGCGGGAACGCAGCCGTGCCCGGCGCCTCCGGCAACAATCTCCGGCACTATCGTCGCCGCTGACGTAAGTCCGAATATTCCGGCGACCGCCGCCGCCCGCACTCAGGGCATCAACACGGGCGAGATCGACGAACTGATCAAGGCCATCCGCGCCGGCGCGACCTACGTCAACGTCCACAGCACGCTGTGGCCCGGCGGCGAAATCCGCAGCCAGATCAACGGCAACAGCGGTCACCAGCACTAAAAAGGTCGCCAACCTGCGGCATCGGGGACATTTGTAAAGCTACCACTCCGACTGCAAGAGGTTTACTGCACCCGCGGTAAACCTCTTGCTTGCGCCTTCCTCTCATCGCGCACCACCTGATCGGTCAACCGAATTACCTCAGAACCGCATTTCTGTCGCATACTGCACAAGTTTGCCTTAATTATTCATATCGCGAAGGAACCCTGCTAATGAACGTCACTCATCTTGAATGTGCGCTCTGTGGTCTGGAACACGAGGCACATCGCTTGCACAACCTATGTCGCGCCTGCGGAAAACCCTTGTTGGTCCGCTACGATCTGGAGCGCGCGAAAGTCACTTTGACAAAAGAATCACTGACCGGCAGACGCGCCGACATGTGGCGCTATCGCGAAGTGCTGCCGGTGGACGCCGAGGACAATATCGTCTCGTTTGGCGAAGGCTGGACGCCGCTGCTGCGGGCGCGAAAGCTCGGAAAGAAAGCCGGGATTCACGAGCTTTACATCAAGGACGAGTCGCAGAACCCGACGCAGAGCTTCAAAGCCCGTGGCATGGCCGCGGCCGTTTCGATGGCGAAGGAGTTGGGCGTGACGAAGCTGGCGGTTCCGTCAGCCGGAAACGCAGCGGGCGCGCTCGCCGCGTACGCCGCGAGGGCGGGACTTCAGAGTTTCATCTTTATGCCGCGCGACACGCCGCGAGCGAATATCGTCGAGTGTCAGCAAACCGGCGCGCACGTGACGCTGATGGACGGGCTGATCACCGACTGCGGCGCTGAAGTCGGGCGCAGGAAAGAGGCCGAAGGCTGGTTCGACGTTTCGACGTTGAAAGAACCGTATCGCGTCGAAGGCAAAAAGACGCTCGGTTACGAGCTCGCCGAACAACTCGAGTGGCGTTTGCCCGATGTCATTATTTATCCGACGGGCGGCGGGACCGGATTGATCGGGATGTGGAAAGCGTTCGACGAGATGGAACAGATGGGTTGGATCGGAAGTCGTCGACCGCGAATGGTGACAGTTCAGGCAGAAGGTTGCGCGCCGATCGTGCGCGCGTTCGAGGAAGGGCAGCGGTTCGCGGATGAGTTTCCGAATGCGGCGACGACGGCGTCGGGACTGCGCGTGCCGAAGGCGATTGGCGATTTTCTGATCCTCGACGCGTTGCGCAACTCAGGCGGGACCGCCGTTGCGGTCAGCGACGAAGAGTTGATCAAGGCGACACGCGAGATTGGCGCGGCCGAAGGCGTGTTCTGCGCACCCGAAGGCGCGGCGTGTTTGCCCGCGTTGCGAAAGTTGGTTGAAACAGGCGAGGTCAAACCCGGTGAACGAGTCGTGTTGTTCAATACGGGCGCAGGCGTGAAGTACATGGAATCGTTTGAAAGCTGAGGTCGTGTCCTGATCTGAAAGATATTTCTCTGCGTACCTCTGCGCCTCTGCGGTTATGCCGCCGTAAAGTAAGCAATAACCGCGGAGACGCGGAGGAACGCAGAGTTAAATTAGGAACGCAGAGTTAATTAGGAACGCAGAGTCAAATGAGGAACGCAGAGTTAAATTAGGACGCCACCAAGTTGACGGATCTTTTTGGAGGGAATTAAGTGAAGTATTTTGGTGTTCTTGTTTTGTTGTTGCTGGTCGCGTTCAGCGCCTCCGCGCAACAACCCTGGTTGACTGACGCGGAGCGCGAGCGCTTCGAAACCTTGCGACGCAGCGGCCTCGATGCTCTTTACAACATCGACTACGACAAAGCAGAACGCGATTTCAAAGAGATCGTCCGGCTGATGCCGAATCACCCCGGTGGTTATCAATTGCTCGCGGCGCGCGTTTGGATCAAGACGCTTTACGAATCGCGCCGTTTGCAATCTTCGCTTTACAGTTCGGAATCGTTTTACTCGAGCGGCGACGACAAAGTCGATCCGAAGATCGTGACCGAGTTTCGCAACCTCACGCGCCAGGCGAAACAACTCGCCGAAGCAAAACTCAAACAGGAACCAAAGAACATCGAAGCCCTCGACTTCCTCGCCAACACTGAAGGACTCAAAGCATCGTTTGAAGAGGCAGTCGAGCGGCGACACTTCGCGGCGTTGCGCGACGGCAATGACGCCGTCGATCATCATCGCGAAGTCCTGAAACTCGATCCCACTTACATCGACGCGCAAATCACGATCGGGCTCTACGAATACGTCGTCGGTTCGCTGCCGTTGCCGGTCAAAATACTCGCAGGCGCGACCGGTTATCGCGGTTCGAAGCGACGCGGTCTCGCGATGCTCGAAGAGGTCGCGGCCAAAGGACGTTGGGCGCAGGACGACGCGAAGAGCGTTTTGATCCTGCTCTACACGCGTGAAAAGCGATTCGCGGATGTTTTGAAACTCACGCGCGAACTGAGCGCGAAATATCCGCGCAATTATCTGTTGCGCCTTGAAACGGCGGACGCGCTTGTCGGGCTCGCCGGTCTGAAGCGTAAAGAGAAAGACTTTGCGGGTGCGGTTCAGTCTGAAAAGGAAGCATTCGCTACGTTTGACGAACTCCTGCGCGATCGCAACGCGCGCGATGCAGCGTCGCGGGCGCTCGACCTGATTCACTTCAAGTACGGCGAAGTGTTGCTGATGGCGGGCTATCACGAACGCGCCGCGAAAGAGTTTCTGGCGACGACGAAAGTGGAACGCGCTGAACAGGGACTCGTGACGATGGCCCATCTCTACGCCGCTCGCGCTTACGACGCCGGCGGAAAACGCGATGAAGCGTTGTCGCAGTACAAGGCAGTGCTGGCACGTCCGAATGTTTACGATTCGCACGACGCAGCCAAGCGTGGTTTGCAAAAAGCTTACAAGGCGGAAGTCTCATGAAAAACGGATCAAACGGATCGACACGCCCACGCCGCTTACTGCTTTGCCTCGATGGCGTTCCGCACAAACTGATCACCGACGCGAAACAGCGTGGACTGTTCGACGCGTTTGGTCCACCCACGCGCCTGTTATCGCCGTTTCCGACGATGACTAACGTCGCGCTCTCAGCGATGTTCGACGCGTCGCCGCCTGCGGGTTACGAGAGTCTTTATTTCGACAAACGCGCCGGCGAACTGCGCGGCGGAATCAAGAAGTATCTCGGACGCCGCACGCCCGACAAGATTCCCTCGTCTTACATGGACGACCTCGATTACCAGGAGCCGTTACCGTTCGAGTTCTTGATCTACGTCGCGCCTGAGAAAGTCTGGCGCGCCGACATGCGACGCTTTCGCGAACGCTTTCGCGCCGCGCCGCAGAATCGCGATTACTTCGCGTTTCTCAAAGCCACTGACGGTCTGCTTCACGCGCAGGGACCGGAGCGATTGAACGTCGCACTCGAATCGCTCGACAAGATTCTCACGGAGATTCGTGAATACTGCGGCGACGAAACTGAGATCGTGATGTTTTCCGATCACGGAATGAATCTCGAAGAAAACCTCCGCGTCGATCTCACGACACAACTTCGGCGCAAAGGTTTTCAGGTCGGCTCACGCCTCGCGGGAAGCAAAGGCCGCGCGGTTTCGATACCCGCGTTTGGGCTGTGCAGTTACGCGGCGGTTTACTGCGGCGACGACGCGTACGTTCCGGAAACAGCACGCGCGATTACGGACATTCGCGGTGTTGATTTCGTCGTCTATCGTGACGCGCTCGAAGTCGTCGTCGAAAGCGCATGTGGAAGTGCGAGGATCGAACGCAACGGCGACACGTATCGCTACGTCAACACCGGCGGCGATCCGCTCGAACTGCAATCGCTGAGCAACGAGTTCCTCAACGAATCGGTCTGGTTCGAAAAGACGAACGCGCATCGTTATCCGGACGTCGTCGTTAATCTTTACAAGTCGCTATTCGCGAATCGCGTGACGCACACGGCCGACATTCTCATCAGCCTGGAAGACGGTTATTACTACGGTTGGTCGCCGTTTGGCCGTTTCGTTCGCCTCGCCGCCACGCACGGAAACGCGCTGCAATCCAGCTCAAATGCTTTCCTCATGAGCACGCATCGCAATCTTCCCGAGTGCGTCCGCGCCGACAATGCCAGCGGGTTGTTGAGGGGTTAGGGCTTTGGTCTTGGGTCTTGGGTCTTTGTGCTTTGTACTTTGTGATAAATTTACGAGGCACGATGGTGCCGATACCGGCATAAACTGAAGCAAAGTACAAAGTACAAAGACCCAAGACCAAAGCCCAAAGACCCATGAATCGAACACTCCTCCCCCTTCTCCTCCTACTCCTTTGCTGCACGACGCTCAAAGCCCAGCAAAAGAACTGTCTGCCCGCGCCCATCGCCGCAGCTTCGACCGAGCTCAACATCTTCAGCGAGGAGCAGGAGATCATCCTCGGCGACGCGATGGCGGAGCGAATGCAAAAGGACTACGCCGTCATCGAGGACAAGGCGCTCATCGCTTACCTGAACGCGATGGGCGAGCGACTCCTGAAGAACCTGCCGCTGAAACAAGTCCGGTTGCGGTTTTTCCTCGTCGACTTGTCTGACGCGAACGCCTTCGTCGTCCCCGGCGGACGAATCTACGTGTCGCGCAAGCTGATCGCCCTGGCTGAGAACGAAGATGAACTCGCCAGCGTGATTTCGCACGAGTTGGGCCACCTCGCCGCGCACGAAACGGCGATCAACATGACGCGGCTTTTGAAAGAAGTGATCGGCGTGACGTCCGTCGGCGACAGGCGCGACATCTTCGAACGCTACAACCAACTGATCGACAACGTGATGCGCAAGCCCGGCGCGTTCAAGTCGCGCGACCGTGAAAAGGGACAGCTCGTTGCCGATCAGATCGGCTTCAACTCGCTCGTCAACGCCGGTTACGATCCGAAAGCGAGCGCGAGCTTTTGGGATCGCGTCAACGAGATCAAAGGAAAAACCGGAAGCTGGTTCTCGGATCTGTTTGGCACGACGCGTCCCGAGCAGCGACGCTTGCGCGAGATGCTGAACGCGTTGTCGTCTTTGCCGGCGGGCTGTGTCGCGGACCGTACCGCAAGCGCGACTCCGGAGTTCAAACAATGGCAGACGGCGGTCGTTGCGTACACCGGTTCGGGACGCACGGAGTCGCTGCGAAACGTAGTTTCCAAACTGGAACTGACGCCGCCGCTGCGCAACGACATCACGCATATCAAGTTCAGTCGCGATGGGAAGTATCTGCTGGTCCAGGACGAGACGAGTATCAACGTCCTGACGCGCGAGCCTTTCGCCGCGATCCTGCACATCGAAGCGCCGGACGCGTACCACGCGCACTTCACGCCCGATTCGCAGAACGTCGTTTTCTACACGCCTAACTTGCGTTTCGAAAAGTGGAGCGTCGTGGACAGGAAGATGACTGACGTGAAGGAGATCGTGGTCAGCAAAGGTTGTTTGCAGACTGAGCTCTCGGCTGACGGCCAGTTGATCGCGTGCGTGACGCCGCGATTCGATCTGAACCTGATCGAGGTCAGTTCCGGCAAGACGGTGTTTGAGAAGCGGGAATTTTTTATTCCGAACTACCTCGAGTTCATGGTGATGCTCAGACGCGTGTCGACGGAAAGGTTGGACAACACGGACGCGGGACTCCCGCTGCTCAACATGGAGTTTTCTCCCGACGGCCGTTACTTCGCCGCGGGTTATTACGCGCGACGCATCGGCGGCGGAGACCTCGCCATTGCTCTCGAACTACCCGGACTGACGAAAGTCTCGTTCCCGGACGTGATCAAACGATCGCTCGCGCACGGATTCACGTTCATGAGCGACAACCGGATGGTCGGCATAAATCGCGAAAACACACAGAAGTCGCCGTTGCTCACGTTTCCCGAAGGGAAGGTTTTGGGTGAGTACGAACTGTGGCGCAAGGGCATGGTCGCCGCAACGCGCGGTGACTATCTGATCATTCGGCCCATCAAAGACTACGCGGCCGGCGTTCTCGACCTGAACAAAAAAGCGATCGTGAAGGCTAACCAGCGTCCGGCGCTCGACGTTTTCGAAAACGTGCTCGTCGCGGAGATGCGCAACGGCGAAGTCGGCATGTATCGCGTGGACAAGCAGGAGCTGTTGGGAACTGCCGAACTCCCGCCGTCGAGTCTCAGCGGTCTTTACGTCGCCGGGATCTCGGCGAACATGAACCACGTCGTTCTATCGAGCCGTTCGCGCGGCGGCGTGTGGGATCTGCACAGCGGGAAAGCCGTGATGACGCTGCGTGGTTTTCGCGGCGGTTACCTGAGTCCCGACGGGTTCCTGTACGCCGATTTTCCGAAGTTTCAGTCCGCGGAGCGAAATATCGCGAAACTCAATCTGACGAACGGCGAGATCGTTCCCGGCACGGCGCTGGAAACGCCGAATACGCGACAGTTTGGACCATACGTCGTCACCGTTAAGCCGGCGAAGGCCGATCCCAAAGACGAAGAAACGCGTGGCTTCAAGTACGGCGAAGACGTGATCGTGGACGTATTCGACGCGACGACGATGAAACCGTTGTGGTCCAAGGCGTATCCGAAAGAAGCGCCGCGCGTCATCGTCGCTCATCGTAGAAAGACGATGAGCCTCGTTTGGGATGCGACCGACGAAGCCGTGAAGGACGAGATGAAGAACGATCCCGCGCTCGCCAAACAGATCGCGGCGATGAAAGAGAAGCGCGGCGACTACGTCATCAAAGTCCTCGACATGCGCGACGGCAAAGAGCTCGGGAAACTGGCGATCGAGACCGGTAAAGGTTCGTTTCGGTTAGATAAAGTTTATGCGGATGGCGACTCGGTGCTGGTCTCAGACTCCGAGAATCGCGTGTTGCTCTACTCGCTCAAGACCGGCGAACTGAAGGGACGCGTCTTCGGCGAATACGCCGCCGTCTCTCCGAACGGGAAGCTCTTGTGCGCCGCAAATGAAGACGGGAAGTTGAACATTTACGACGTTGCGAACATGGAGAGTCGCGAACAGCTTGTGTTCACGAGTTCCGTGGCGTTGATCGAATTCAGCGAAGACGGAACGAAGTTGTTTGTGCTGACGTCGGACCAGACGGCGCACGTTTTTGATATCTCGTCGTTTTTAAACTAACGTGTGTCAATGATTGAGTCGCCCGCAACCGGCCTCGCCGCCGAGCCCGCAGTCGAAACGTTTTCGTTGGTCAAAATGTTTGGCGGCGTTTATGCCGTCGATCACATCGATCTTCGGATCAATCGCGGTAGTTTCTTCGGATTTCTCGGCCCGAACGGCGCGGGCAAATCAACGACGATCAAGATGCTTACCGGACTGCTCGCGCCGACGAGCGGGCGTTTACGTGTGCTTGGCCTCGACATCAGCGAACACCCGATGGAGGTCAAACGCCGCATCGGAGTCGTGCCGGAAGACCTGAACCTGTTTGAACGGCTGACCGGCGCGGAGATGCTTTCGTTTACCGGACGCATGTACGGGTTGCGTGCTGAGGAGATCGCGCAACGGTCGAGAGAGCTGCTCGACTTGATGGAGTTGCAGGACGACCCGAAAAAGCTGATCGTCGAATACTCGCACGGGATGAAGAAAAAGCTCTCGCTGGCGTGCGCGTTGATTCACCGGCCGGAAATACTGTTTCTCGACGAGCCGTTCGAAGGCGTCGATGCGATCGCGTCGCGCACGTTGAAGGATCTTTTGTTGCGGCTGACGTCGAGAGGATTGACGGTTTTTCTCACCTCGCACGTGCTCGAGATCGTGGAACGATTGTGCAGCGACATCGCCATCATCTCGCAGGGCAAATTACTCGCGTCGGGTTCGTTGAACGAACTGCGCAAGGGAATACGAATGGAAGGCGACGGGCAGGGACCAGTGTCGCTGGAGGAATATTTCATTCACGTCGTGGGCGGTAACCGAGATTCCAACGAAGAGGAAGTGTTGCAATGGTTGACGTAAAAATCCGTGTTCGTACGTGAGTAACGCTAGCGACTCACTCATGAAAAACGGATTTTAGTTAGAGGCAAAGTGCCGCAGGTCTTTAATAACTCGTTAACAGACAATAAGTTAAAGAAAACTCTTGGCCTCACAGCCTCCGCTCGGCTAGAATCAACGAGCGATGGGTTCTCCTCCCATCCGAAGTTTTAGCCCTCGCCGTTTAAGCTTTCCCAATTTCAACTCGTTGTTCCCAGGAACGAGGTTCCCTTTTATGGATTCGAATGTTGGTTTGTTTCTTCAGTGCTTAGGCATTCTTATCCTCACCTTAATTGGAATCGCATTGCGGTCGTCGATCAGGCGGGTGTCCCTGAAATATTGGACCATGACCTGGTCGGGTTTGTCTTTGGCGCTACTGTTGCTCTTCGTCGTGTTTCACGTTTCGCTGAAACCGGCGATCCTGTACTCCGTCTACTTTCTCGGGCAATACATTTTTGGCCTGGTGTTCGTCACTGGCTGCCGGCGTGAAGTCGAACAGGCGAACCAGGAATTGCTACGCGCGCGCGATCAGCTCGAACTGCTCGCGAAGATGGATCCGCTGACGGAAGCGCTGAATCGCCATGCGTTTCATTCGCTGTTGCGTGGTCCGGAAGGCGGCGTCGAAACGATGACGTCCGGCTGCGTCGCCGTGCTCGACATCGACAATCTCAAACCCATCAACGACACGTGGGGCCACAGCACGGGCGACAAAGCGATTCGCGCGGTTGCGCGTGCGATGCGTTCGTTGATTCGCGCTGACGATATGTTGTTTCGATGGGGCGGCGACGAGTTTCTCGTGCTGATGTTCAAGCTGCCGAAAGAGGAAGCGAATCGTCGTATCGAGAAGCTGAACGCGATTCTGGAAGAGAATTGCGAGCGTTGGACAGGAAAGCCCGTGATCGTGACGGTGTCGCATGGCGTCGCTGGTTTTGATTCACTCAGCGACTTGGGCCATGCGATCGAAACTGCGGATCACGCAATGTACGCGCGGCGTAGCGAGAGGCGGCGAGTTATTTCAAACACGAACTCATTTCAATACGCTGACCGTAACATGTGATGTGTTACTGCCCGAGCGATAGACGCGTTGCGTCGCCTTCTGAAAATCCGACTCAGTCGCGCGGTTGATGTCGACAAACTTCTGCGGGTTGCGATCGACGAGCGGAAACCACGAACTCTGAACCTGGATCATGATGCGGTGACCGCGCGTAAAAGCATGGTTCACGTCCGGCAGAGTAAACTCGATCTTCGTCACCTTGCCCGGCGTCATCGCTGCCGGCGTTGAGTAACTGTTGCGAAACCTCGCGCGCATCGGCTCGCCACGCACCAGCATCTGGTATCCACCCATCGCGACGCCGGTCGGATTCGGATCCGGATCGGCAGTGCTGTCAGGAAACACGTCGATCAACTTCACGATGAAGTCGGAATCCGTTCCCGTCGTCGAAACGAAGAGCGTGGCTTTGATCGGTCCAGCGAGCGTGACGTCGCGATCGAGCGCGTCTGTTTGATAAACGAGGACGTCCGGGCGACGCGATGCGAAGCGTTGATCTTCGACCATGTATTCGCGCGTCATGCCGATCGCGGTGCCGTTGATGAACGGAACCGGATGCGCGGGATCGCTGACGTACTCGTCAAAACCGGCGACGCTTTTATCCGACGTAAAACTCAGCTTGCCATTCGCATTCAGAAACAGTTCGCGCGACTCGACGTTTTTCGGCGGCCAACTGTCGTAACGCCGCCATTGATTCGATCCGGTCTCGAAAACCATCGCTTCCGGCAGTTTACCTTCGCACTTGTCTTTCAGCAGGCAGTTGAAGAAAGGAAGCTCGATCGTTTCCTGATACGCGAGCGAAGTTTTTGAACCGAAGTTGATGTTGCCGAGAAAGTCGCCGTCGCTGCGCGCCCAGCCGCCGTGGAACCATGGTCCCATCACGAGCGTGTTGCTGATGCCGGGATTCGTTCTTTCGATCGTCTTGTAGGTTTCGAGCGCGCCGAAAAGATCCTCGGCGTCGAACCAGCCGCCGACTGTCATCACGGCCGGTTTGATGTTGCGCAAGTGTGGGCGCACGTCGCGCGCTTGCCAGTAAGCGTCGTAAGTTGGATGTTCCATCAAGTCGTTCCAAAACTTGATGTCGCCGTGCAGGTACTTGCGATTCGCATTCGCGAGCGGACCCATTTCGAGAAAGAACTTGTAACCGTCGGGAGTGCCGTGTTGAAAGCGTGGCGGAAAAGCGGTCGTTGGTTTGGGACGCGGCTTGCCGAGCGTGGCGAAGAAGTTGAATGCGTGCGGCAGAAACAACGCGCCGTTGTGATGAAAGTCGTCGCCGATGAACCAGTCGGCAATCGGCGCCTGCGGCGATGCGGCTTTGAGCGCCGGATGCGCGTCGATCGCGCCCATCGAGGTGTAAAAGCCGGGATACGAAATGCCCCACATGCCGACGCGTCCGTTGTTGTTCGGCACGTTCTTCAACAGCCACTCGATCGTGTCGTAGGTGTCGGTGCTTTCGTCGATGTCTCTTGGTCCACTCTTCGTCGTTTTATGCGGCCGCACCTCCATCCACTCGCCTTCAGACATGAACTTCCCGCGCACGTCCTGGTAGACGAAGATGTACTTCTCGCGTTGCAGGAACAGCGATGGCCCGAGCGCCTCCCGGTACTGCTCCGCGCCGTAAGGACTGACGGAGTACGGCGTGCGGGTGAGCATGATCGGATACGGACGCGAGCGATCCTTCGGCATGTAGATCGCCGTGAAGAGCTTCACGCCGTCGCGCATCGGGATGGATTGTTCGAGTTTTGCGTAGTCGGCTTTTACGGCAGCGACAGTTTGGGCGGTGGAATATCCGTGTAAAACAAACAGACAAACACAGATAACAACTGATCGCCGAAAAATACGGATCATGGAGCTTCCACAATTAGCTCTTTGCCGAACTGGAAGTTGGGACGCTTGCGGCCCTTCATGTACTTCGCGGCAGTTTGAGAAAGTGAAGTAATGAGAATCGGCAATGCGATGGTTGCGTCGCACGGCACGTAGGCGGTGTGCGCGCCACGCGCGAGGCGACCATAGATCAAACCCTCATCGAAAGAAACGGCGTTGGAGCGACCGCCGGGATGCGCGGAGTCGGTTGAGATCTGAATCGCGTACTTGTGCCCGTGATGATGCTCTTTTTGCAGGAACGACGAGATCGCCGATTGTTGAATGAAACTCTTCGTCGTGCCGCCGCCGAGATTGATAATGCCCGAGACGCGAGCCTGCGCCATCACGTTCATCATGTCGAGCACGTCCTGAATGATGTCGAACATGAAGTTGTTCTTCTTCTCGAAGCGTGCGCCGGCGATTCCGACTGCGAGTCCACTGTCGGCGATGGCGGGACAGAAGATCGGCACGCGTGCTTTGTAAGCTGACGTCAAAACGCCGTCTTCGGAAGCGATCTCGGCGAGTTCGCGTCCGAGCAGGTGGAGAAACTCGCGTGGTGAATAAGCGCGCGTTTGATCGAGTTGGTTAGTGAAGCCGCCGATCCACTCTTTCGCTTCGCGATACTCTTCGTCACTCGCGAGCAGATCCCACATGCGGCTGATCTGCGCCGATTCGAGTTCGGCGTCGGTCATCGTCGGATGGGCCTGGAAGTGATAACGGCCGAGAGTCTCGTGGAGATCGTGAAACAACATCGCGCCCGAGACGACCAAAACATCGACGAAGCGATTCTTGATAACGTAGGCCAGCAGGCGTCGCATGCCGGCGGGAATGAGTGCGCCGGAGGCCGAGACGATGATCGTCGTGTTATCGCCGAGCATGTCGAGCCAGATGCGATGAGCTTCGGCGAGTTGCCGTCCGCCAAAACCCGTGCCTTCCATCTTTTCGAGGAGTCCGGCCACCGAACGATCGCGATCGACCTGAACTGGGCGAGTGGGAGTTGTCAAGTATTTCGATGCTTTAGGTTTACGTTGAGTGACCATGCAGGTTGTGAACCTCTCGAACCGTGATGTCTCTGGGTATTACATATTGATAATCCATTTAATAATCCGTGCGCCGTCGTGAACGGGCCTTGACGCCGTTGACGGCAAGATACGTGTAAGCGTCGTAACGAGACTCGTAAAACTGGGCCAGTTCGGCGCCATCAGCCTCGCTCAACTCTCCATCTTTCACGCGACGAGTGATCAAGCGGCGAAACCCTTCGTGCAGGAAACCGCGCTCGTAGCGGGCTCGTTCCGCCGCGGCGCCCACGGTGGTTCCCTTGATTACCTTCTTGATCAGAAAGCCTTCCTCGTCGATATGAATGTGGGCTTCGTGTGGCGCACCGAAGAGGTTGTGATTGTTGCCCATCACTTCCTGGTACGCGCCCACCAGCATGAACGCGAGATAATAAGGCTCATCGGGATTGAGAGTGTGGAGCTCCAGCACCTGTTTGACGTCGTGAAGGTCCACAAACTTGTCGACGATGCCGTCCGAGTCGCACGTGATGTCGCACAGCGTCGTGTATTCGGTCGGTGGTTTATTCAGGTGATGAATGGGGACGATCGGAAAGAGTTGATCGAGCGCCCAATGATCCGGCACTGAACGAAACACGGAAAAGTTGGTCAGATACTTCGCGCACAGCAATCGTCGCAAGTCGTCGAATTCTTCCGAGACGTATTTCGCCTGTTGCGCGTATTTGTCAGCGCGCTCGCAAATGTCCCAGAAGAGCACTTCGCCTTTCGCGCGATCCTCGAGCGAGATCAGGCCGAGATTGAACAACGTGAACAACTCTTCACGATGTTCGAGCGCATCGTGGTAGTACTCGCGATAGTTCTTGACGGTGATCGATTCACGAAGATCGCCGAGCTCGATCACGACCTGCGGATCGTCTTCGTCGATCTCGATCGGAGTGATGTCTTCGACGACTGTTTCGATCTCGTCGAGCACGTTCGTAACCAGAATCGCGTGATAGGCGGAGAGAAAACGGCCCGATTCCTGAATGATCGTCGGATGCGGAACGTTCTCGTCGTCGCAGACCTGCTTGATCGTGTAGATAACGTCGTTGGCAAATTCCTGCGCGGTGTAGTTTGCCGACGAATCGAATGCCGTTTTCGAACCGTCGTAGTCAACGGCCATTCCGCCGCCGACGTCGAGAAAATCAATCGGCACCTGCATCTGGGTAACCTTGGCGTACACGCGCGCCGCTTCCTTCATCGCGTTCTTGATGCGCTTGATGTCAGTCAGTTGAGAACCGATGTGGAAGTGAAGCAGCCTCAGCATGTCCGTGCGATCTGCTTCTTCGAGCCGGCGAATGACTTCGAGCAACTCGGTCGTGGTCAGTCCGAACTTCGCGGCCTCGCCGCCTGACTTTTCCCAACGGCCTGAACCTTTGGAGTAAAGCTTGACGCGCATCCCGAGCATCGGCAGCACGCCGTCGTCCTGACGCGCGGCTACGTTGAGGACGTGATCGAGCTCGTTCAGTTTTTCGATCACGATCACGACTCTCTTTCCGACTTTCGCTCCGGCAAAAGCGAGCTCGATGAACTCTTCGTCTTTAAAGCCGTTCAGGACCAGCAGGCTGTCGGCCGGTTGTTCCAGTGCCAAGGCGGCGTACAACTCGGCTTTGGAGCCGGCTTCGAGTCCGAAGTCGTAGCGGGAACCTTCGCGCAGGTACTCTTCCACGACAGAGCGCTGTTGGTTCACCTTCATTGGATAGACGCACATGTGCGCACCCTGATATTCAAACTCGCGGATTGAACGGCTGAATGCGCGCTGAAGTTTTCGTACCTGGGCCGCTACCAACTGCGGAAATCGCAGGAGCACGGGAGCGGTAATGCCGCGTTTGGCGAGGTCGTCGATGATCTCCTTGAGGTCCGCGGACCGTGGGTCGCCCTCGACCGGGCGGACAATGAGATTTCCCTTCCGGTTTACGTCAAAGTAGCCAGCACCCCAGTTTTCAATTCCATAAGTTTCGAGCGTTTGCTCGATTGCCGTGGTCAATTAGCGGTCTCCTGCCTTGGAAGTAAGACTTGATCGAAAATGATTCCCTCAACTAAAGCACAGATGTACATTTTCCGATTCGAGTTGCGGAGTTGTTGTTGGGTGGAACGCTTTAGTCGCGCAATGTAACAGAAAACGGCCGTTGCGGTCTATAACTTTTTTGTTTCACAGCGATAAGGAAAACTACCGATTTGCGCGAAAACATTAAGGATTTCGCAATTGATCTGTGTTTCATGTTCGCTGGTGCGAGAAACACTGCCTCCGGGAATCGTTCTTGACATCATCCGTCTCCTCGCTATAATGGCAGTTTTTTACGCGCCGTCGTTCTATGACGCTCGCTCGTTGCCGAGAGACGTTCACCACTCCAATTTACTTCGCCAACACAAACCACGCGCGGCGAAGAGAACCCCCGACACTCCCAAATTTCAGGAGATCAAATGAACCCGAAGACTGTCTTGAAATACGCTGAAGATCAGGGCGCCAAATTCGTATCCGTTCGCTTCACGGATTTGCCCGGCTCCTGGCAACACTTAACTTTCCCAATCGCGGAACTCGGAGAAGACCAGTTCGAAGACGGCTTCGGCTTCGACGCCTCGTCCATTCGCGGTTGGGCGGCAATTCACGAATCCGACATGTTGCTCGTTCCCGATGCAACTCGCTTCTGGATGGATCCGTTTGCCGAACAACCGACGCTCTGCCTCATCGGCAGCGCCGTCGATCCAATCACCAAGGAGGGTTACGCTTTCGATCCGCGCTCAGTAGCGCAACGCGCCGAGAGTTATCTCAAGTTTACGGGTGTCGCCGACACGGCTTACTTCGGTCCCGAAGCTGAGTTTTTCGTTTTCGACTCGGTGAAGTTTCACACGGAGCCGCATTCGTCGGGTTACACGATCGACTCCGACGAAGCGCACTGGAACAGCGGCCGCGACGCTAACGAGTTTGCCGGATCGAATCTCGGTTATCGCATTCGTCCGAAGGAAGGCTACGTGCCTTGCGCCCCGATCGATTCGCTTATCGATCTGCGTTCGGAGATCTCGCTGACGTTGGGCCGATGTGGCATCACGGTCGAGTGTCATCACCACGAAGTCGCCACTGCTGGTCAATGCGAGATCGACTTCCGTTTCTCCACGATGTTGGGAACGGCGGACAATCTTCAGATATTCAAATACGTAGTTCGCAATACTGCTCATCAGTTCGGCAAGACGGCGACGTTCATGCCGAAGCCGCTTTACGGCGACAACGGTTCCGGAATGCACTGTCACCAGTCGCTGTGGAAAGGTGAGAAGCCGTTGTTTGCCGGCGATGGTTATGCGGGACTGTCGGAGGTCGCTCGTCATTACATTGGTGGGTTGTTGAAGCACGCGGCTGCGATCGTCGCGTTTGCCGCGCCGACGACGAATAGTTACAAGCGTTTGGTTCCCGGGTTTGAAGCGCCGGTGAATCTCGCTTATTCGGCGCGCAATCGTTCGGCGGCGATTCGTATTCCGATGTTTTCGACGAATCCCAAGTTGAAGCGCCTGGAGTTTCGTCCGCCTGATCCGTCGTGCAATGCGTATCTGGCGTTTTCGGCGATGTTGATGGCGGGGCTTGATGGAGTGCAGAACCGGATCGATCCGGGTGATCCATTGGAGAAGGACATTTACGATCTCTCGCCGGAGGAGTTGAAGGACGTTCCAACGTTGCCGGGTTCACTTGACGATTCGCTGAAGGCGCTCGAGAACGATCACGACTTCCTGTTGAAGGGCGATGTTTTCAGTCAGCAACTGATCGATCGCTGGATCACGTACAAGCGCGAGCGTGAGATCAACCCGCTGCGGATGCGACCGCATCCGTTGGAGTTTTCGTTGTATTACGACATTTAGTTTTGGGCATCTGACGAGTTTGTTTGCCTTTTGCCGGGCGGTTGCGATTACTCGCCACCGCCCGGTTTTTGTTATCGAAAACACGCATCCTCCGCGATTCGTGTTTTCAGGATCTCGAATTGTGACGCACCTGACAGTCACTGGACCAGATCCGGAACGTGAACCAGCAACTGGCCTTGATCGTCTGACTCCTTTGAAGGTCTATTGGGAAATCGCCTTAACTCAAGGAGTTCAGATGAAAGACGTCGGGCCGGTCACATACGGCCAGGTTCCCGCAGGCTTTGTGCAAATAGAGCCACGCAATGGAGCGCCTTCGTCTGAGTTGGTCGAAACGCACGTCTATAATTTGAGGCTTTCGGTTGATGGCGGGCATGGGTTCAATAGTTATTTCATGATACGAGACCGGATGGTCGTTTCGGAGTCTGATAGATGACGCGTTGATTCGATTAATATTCACCTGACGCCAAGCTGGACACTGGTAGCGCGCGACAATATTTACTCAACGCAGGACGGTGGTAAAACGTGGAAACTCGTCCTCACCCTCCCGCAAAGAAGCAACAGATCAACATAAGATTGGAAACCGCGTACATCTGCCGCACTGCACATCAACTAGTGGTTGACTCCCAGTATGTGATCGTCAGTTTGTATTTTTATTTACATGGTCCAGTGGTCTGTGACATACTCGCGCGCGCCCTCGCGTCAAACGAAACTGTCGCTCGGTTAGCCCACCAATTTAAATGACTGGCCCCGTTTCTCACTGGAGGCATTCATGCGCATTCGTGTCCGCGCTCACTGGTGGTCGCTGCGTCTTACTCTCGGTGTAACGATTTCTATTTCATTGCTTCTCGCTCCGAACGCGTCGTTGTTGTTTGACGCCGTTACAGTTCGAGCGCAGAACGACGCTGCGAAGCGACAAGGCCGGCCCAAGCCCGGCAAACCTGAAGGTGTCTTCCCGAATTTGGAAGATACGCAGAACGAATCGAACGTCGAGCGCGAACCGTCGGCACCTATTCCTTCGACGCTGAGATCTCCAAAGGTACCGTTAGAGCCGTGGAACGGACGGCGTGTCGGTGATCATGGAACACGTGGCGAAGTGGG
>DASTTB010000013.1:0-123671 GCA_035760365.1 Pyrinomonadaceae bacterium | reverse complement strand
TGCCTCAGTTTGAATTCTCCGATCTCTGTGTCCTCTGTGGTCTCTGCGTAAACGGTATTCTTGGAGCATATTCAACGCAGAGAACAGAGTAGTACGCAGAGATCACATCAGAGAAAACTTCAAACTGAGGCACTACCCGGCGTTACGGTTTCCGCGTGCGCCGTTTCCAGCGCGTGGCCGGTTTCGCCGACAAAACGATAAGCGACGCCCGCGAGGGCGGCGCCGATGATGGGCGCCAGCCAGAACAACCACAGTTGCCGCAAGGCCCAGCCGCCGACGAAGATCGCGGGGCCGGTGCTGCGTGCCGGATTCACGGAAGTATTCGTGACGGGGATCGTTATCAGGTGGATCAACGTCAGCGCGAGGCCGATGGCCAGTCCACCCATCGCCGCCGGCGCGAGTTTGCTCGTCGATCCCAGAATCACGATCAGGAAAAAGAACGTCATGACGAGTTCCGCAACCAACGCCGCGACCAGCGAATAGCCGCCGGGTGAATACTGAGCGTAGCCGTTGGCGGCGAAGCCGGCGCTAACGTCAAACCCGGCTTTTCCACTCGCAATGATATACAGGATGCCCGCGCCTACGATCGCGCCCGCAAGTTGCGCGACGATGTACGGAATCACCTCTTTGGCCGGAAAGCGACGTGCGGTACATAGTCCGACAGTGACCGCGGGATTGAAGTGTCCGCCGGAAACGTGACCGACTGCGTAGGCCATCGTCACCACGGTCAATCCAAACGCCAGCGAAACGCCGAGCAGTCCGATGCCGACAGCGGGAAACGCGGCCGCCAGCACGGCGCTGCCGCAACCGCCGAGTACGAGCCAAAGCGTTCCCAAAAATTCCGCGCTGAGCTTTTGCGAAAGTGAAAACTCGTTCATGGCTTTGTCTTCCTTTGTCAAAAGGGGGAAATCAATAGCCGGAAAAGCAGTTGCGCGCGCGCACCGTGTGCTTCCCGGTTAGTAGCCTGTTTTTGCGATAGGAATTGAGCTTAGCAACGGACGAAGGAGGATGGAATACCGTAAACTTGGTATTCGCCGAAAGTAGCGAACTTAACCTAAGCCGTTACCGTACTTTTCTCGGTTCGGCTAAAATCACCTTTACTGAAAACCTATGTATTGTCCTAATTGCGGTCAGCAGCAGGTCTCCGACGAGATGAGGTTCTGCTCACGTTGTGGGCTAGCCTTGAGCGGGTTGATGGAATGGCTCGCCGGCGGTCGCCTGACCGCGAAACCCGTGGAAGAACCGAAAGTCGACGCGTTGTCGCCACGGCGCAAAGGCATCCGGCGCGCGGCGAAGTTGATGTTTTTTAGCGGCGTGCTGTTTCCGATATTCCTCGCGATTAGTATCGCGGTCGAGGAAGGCGGGCCGATGTTCATTCCGTTCTTCATCTTCTTCGTCTCGGTCGTGATGATGCTCTACGCCCGTCTCTTCAGCGACAAGAACGCGCCGGTGAATCATCGCGTCGCTCAAACAGCAACCCTGAGCGCAAAGCCAACACCCAACTACCTACCTCCGGCAACCCCGCTTCCCACGCCTCCAATCGGCAGGCAGCAAGTACGAACAAACGACCTCGCGCAACCGCCGAGTGTCACTGAAAACACTACGCGGCTGTTGGACAACGAGTAAGGCTCAACCTCCCGCTAGCGCGAGTCACATGGTTGAAAGAAATTCTTAAATCCGTTTTTCCATTAACCTCCCGCTAGCGCGAGTCACGTGGATTAGAAGAGGCGTGGCTGCGTTGATCGTGGATCACGGTGATCTTCGTGACGGGATGAATCTCCCATGCGGTGGCGCGCCAGTTGCCGGGCTTGCCGGGGGAGATGTTCTCGGATTCTTCGGCGTGACCGGCGTCGAAATACAACCAGCCTTCGAATTCGCACCAGTGGCCGATTAGCTGCGCGCGCAGAGCTTCTTCAGTCCAATCCATTCCCTGTTGACTGGCCCAGTCGCTCAACTTCGGCGTGACTTCAACCACGACCTGCTCGCGTAGCGTGACGCCTTTCCTCGTCGCGACATTGATGTGGATGTCGCGGCGGCATGGACTAAAACAATTCGCAGCTTCAGAACCGGCGTAAGCGACGTCGATCACTTCGCCCTGGATCCGCGCGGCGCGGTTGGTGGACCAGCGGTTCGTGTCGTTGCCCGGTTGAAGTAATGCCTCGAGCGAGACACTGGTATCGAAGTCAGAGGCTTGAGGAAATGAAGTTCGGTTCTTGAGACGGTGAAGATCTCGCGCGCGACTCGTGAGCGCAATTCCAACGCTCGGACAGTTCTGCCCGAGAACAAGCCAAACTGTTACGAGAACAACGACGACGACAACGACGAGCACTAATATCCGTGTGCGCGTCATCTCATAGACCAGTGCGTCGTTCCATCTCTTCCGGATATCGCGCTCCCTGCACCGTGATCTCAGACGCCGTGCGATCGATCTCGCGAAGATCGTCAGCGGTGAGTTCAACTTCAACCGCGCCGATGTTCTCCTCCAGCCGACTCAACTTCGTCGTACCCGGAATCGGAACGATCCACGGTTTCCGCGCGAGCAACCACGCCAGCGCGATTTGCGCAGGCGTCGCATTCTTTCGCGTCGCCGTTTGCGCAAGCAGATCGACCAGCGCCTGATTCGCTTTACGCGCTTCGGGCGTGAACCGCGGAACTTTGTTACGGAAGTCGGAACTGTCGAACGTCGTATTCTCGTCGATCTTTCCCGTCAGAAAACCGCGACCCAAAGGACTGAACGGAACAAAACCGATACCGAGTTCTTCGACCGCCGGCAACACTTCCGCTTCCGGGGCTCGATGCCACAGCGAGTATTCGCTTTGCAACGCCGCAACCGGCTGAACTGCGTGCGCGCGACGCACTGTTTGCACACCCGCTTCCGAAAGTCCCCAATTCAGCACTTTCCCTTCCTGAACGAGATCTTTGATCGCACCGGCAACGTCTTCGATCGGCACATCAGGATCGACGCGATGTTGATAAAACAGATCGATGCGATCCGTGTTCAATCGTTTCAGCGACGCGTCGGCAACTTCCTTCACGTGTTCAGGCCGGCTGTCGACTCCGATCTGTTCGCCGTTTGGACCAATCTTGAACCCAAACTTCGTCGCAATCACAACGCGATCGCGCACCGGCGCAAGCGCTTCGCCGACGAGCTCTTCATTCGTGAATGGTCCATAAACCTCAGCGGTGTCGAAAAACGTGATCCCGCGTTCGACCGCCGTTCGCATCAGCGAGATCATTTCCTGTTTATCCTTCGGCGGACCGTAGCCGGAGCTCATCCCCATGCAGCCCAGCCCGAGCGCCGACACTTCCAAACTCCCCAGCTTGCGTTTCTGCATCAGTAACACCTCACTGCCATTTAAAGATCTTCAGCGCAATCACAAAACTCACCACACACCACGCAAGCATTACGGTAATCGGCAACCAGTTTGACGACAGCGTCGCGCCATCGTTCATCAACGAACGAAGCACGTTGTTCAAAGCCGTCAACGGCAGCGCCTGGATGAACGGTTGAAAAACCTGCGGAAACCGTTCCGACGAGAAGAACGTCCCCGACAACAACCACATCGGCAACATGATGAAGTTCATCAATCCCGACACGCCCTCGATCGTCGTGGGCCGCGCGGCAACGAGCATACCGATTCCGGAAAACGTGAAGCCGCCGAGTATCGTCATCAGAACCAGGCTGACCCACGACCCACGCACCGTGAAACCAAACGCGATCCACGCGAACGCCACCACCGCCACTACTTCCAGCGTCAGGAAGATCAACCGCGACAACATGAACGAGAGCAGATAATGCGAACGCCGCATCGGCGTCGCGGCGAAACGTTTGAGAAGCTTTCGCGAACGCGCAATGACGACGGTGAACCCCAGGCCCCATAAACCACTGCCCATCAAGTTCATGCCAATCAAACCCGGCACCAGAAAGTCGACGTAACGAGCACCCGGTTCGGTGATCTTCTCCTCGCCGACCTTCACCACGTCAGCTCGCCCGCGACCACGTTGCAGCACGTCGTCGACGAGCAACCGCGCAGCACGACTCTCCGGACGCGTGGGATCGAAGCGATAGTCAAACGCATCATTTGCCGGTTTGACGACGATCGATACTTTCCCGCTTCTTAGTGCGCGCGCAGCTTCGTCGGGACTCATCACCGTCGCGCTGATCTCAGGCGACTGCTGCAACACGCTAGTGATCTCGCTCACTCGCGAATCCGTCGTCGTGGCGGCTTCGATCGCCACCGGAGTTTTATCCGGCCCCGTGTTGCGAAAGGCGATGCCGAGGGCAAACGTCATCAACACCGGAAAGATGAAGACCCAAAACACGGCCTCTTTCTCGCGCAAAAACTCACGCACGCGCATCGTCGTCAACTCCACCATCGGATGAAGCGTCTGAGTTTTCTTTCCCGCGGGTGTGGAATTGTTTACGCCCGCGCGCAGACCAGGCGGGACGTCGTTCACAGTTTCATTTGTATCAGGCATCGCGCAACATTCTTCCTGTCAAACTAACAAACACATCTTCCAACGTCGCCTGGTGCGTCGTGAGCGTCACCAGTTCCGACTGCTGTCGCTTGATCTCGGCAAACAAAGCAGGCAGCGCGACGCCGATCTCGGAAACCGTCAGCGCGTATATTTCACCGCGTTTGTGCAGATTACTGACTGCCGGAAGGTTCGTTAACGAATCATCGTCAAGCGGCTGAGTGACGCTGAACTCGACGATCTGATCCGCGCCAAGCGACTCGATCAGTTTCGCCGGCGTACCGAGCGCGATCACTTTGCCGTGGTCCATGATCGCCACGCGGTCGCACAAACGCGCGGCTTCTTCCATGTAATGCGTCGTCAAAAGGATCGTGCCGCCGCCGGCGCGGAAACGATCGACGATGTCCCACAACGAGAGACGCGCTTGCGGATCGAGTCCCGTCGTCGGCTCGTCCAGAAACAACAACTCCGGATCGCTCACGAGCGCGCACGCAACCGCGAGCCGTTGTTTTTGACCACCGGAAAGTTTCCCGACGCGGGCGTTTCGTTTTTCTTCGAGTGCAACGGTGTGAATAACGTCTTCGACGTCGTGGCCGCGATTGTAAAAGCTGCGAAAGAGTCTGATCGTCTCGACCACCGTCACTTTTTCCGCCAGTTGTGTTTCCTGTAACTGAACGCCGATACGTTCGCGCAGTGTTCGGTTGTCGCCGTTGTTCCAACTCTGGCCCAACAACTCCACCGCGCCCTCGTCAGGCGGCGTCAGGCCTTCGAATATCTCAACGGTCGTGGTCTTCCCTGCTCCGTTTGGACCAAGCAGACCAAAACACTCGCCGGCAAACACTTCGAGGTCGAGCTGGTTAACGGCTGTCACGTCGGTAAATCGCTTTACCAGACCCGAGCAGCGCAATGCGACGCTCCGATTGTTGGACATGGTGAGGATAATAATTCAGATCAGCACTTACTGACTACGAAGCGCGTTCTGTCCCTTGCGAGAGAAGTTGATCGATTCGCCGAGAATGCGCGCCGCTTCCTGCGACGCGTGAAACCCGTTTGAGTTTTCCGACTCGATGAAGTCGACATAAAACTGCGCCTTGCGCTGGAAGTCCTGCGCCGTCGTCACGCCATTGTCCGTGCGGCCGGCGTCTCTGGCGGCCTTGATGTCGTTGATCAGATCGACAAGCGCGTCCATCGCGATGTTGCGAAGATTGTGCGTCCGCGTCTGGATCGTTTCGACTCTCGCTTTCAACTCATCTTCCGACCACTTATGACACGTCTGGCACGCACGATTAACATTGAGCAGCGGCGAACGCACGTGATGATCGCTGATCTTCAACGCGCCTTCGCGTTTGTAAGGCATGTGGCAGTCGGCGCAAACGACGCCGGAACGAGCATGAATTCCCTGGTTCCACATTTCAAACTCCGGATGTTGCGCTTTGAGCACCGGCGCGCCGGTGTTCGCGTGTTCCCAGTCTTTGAACTTCTGCTCGTCGTAAAAGGCGAGGATGTTTTCAACCTGCAACCCCTTGGCCCATGGGTAGACCAATCGCTTCTCTGGTCCACTGAAGTGATACTCGTCATGACATTGACCGCAGACGAAGGCGCGCATCTCCTGTCGCGTCGCTTGTTCGTTGACGTCGTAGTTCTGAATGCCCTGCGACGCTTTCAACACGCGCATTCCTTCGATGAACGCCGGCCGCGTGACGCGCAACTGCATCGTCTGCGAATCATGACAGTCGATACACGCGACGGGATGCGTCACGTATTTGCGCGCGTCGAAGTAACCCATCTTGTTCAGTGCTTCGAAGCCTTTGAAGATGTCGCCGGCGCCGAGTTGTTTGTAAGCGACGTAGGCGGACGCGTGGCAGTTGATGCACGTGCCGGGCTGGCGTGTAACCTGCTGTCGCTCGGTGAACATCTGATCTTCGAGCATGTACGCGTGACCGCGTTCTTCGCGAAAGTCCTTCGAAAACGCGTAACCGGCCCACATTGTTTTGAGACGCGGATCTTCCTCGAGTCGCGACTGGGCCACGACGGAGCGTGGATCGACTTGTGTCGGCGTTCGCGGTTCTGCTTCGCTGCCGCCGTAACGTGTGCGCACCTGATCGGTCGTCTTGAGATAGTCGTCGTATTGAAGCGGAAAGTTTTTGCCCCAGATGCTTGGATCGACGGTGTCGTCGTTCAACTCGACGACGCGAAAGAATGGATTGCGTGCTTCCTGTTTGCGCTGAAAGATGTTGACGAGGAGCGCGAGGCCGAGAACGGTGGCGCCGACGGCGACGGCCACGAGGCCGAAGAACAACAGCGAACGACGTTTGCGACTGACAGGCTTCTCTTCACTCATTCTTCTTCTCCGTATTAGTGCAGATGACCGACCGAGCGATGACAGCGAATACAGCTCGTTTGCGAGTCTTTAACTTCCGCGTGCGCGCCTTCGATCGCGTCGACGATGTCCGCATGACACTTGCGGCAAGCCTGTTCGGCGACTGCGAGACCGCGCGGCGTTATGTGAATGTTGTCTTCGAACCAACCGGTAGTGAAATAGTAAGAATGCCAGAATCCGTTGCGTGCTTTGGTGGCGTACTTGCCGACGAGCCCGGGCGGCGTGTGGCAATCGTTGCAGACAGCGACTGAGCGATGGCTCGACTTCAGCCAGCCGCTGAACTGCTCCTGCATGACGTGACAGTTCAGGCAAGCTTCAGCGTTGTCAGTCATGTACGAATAGCCGCGCGCGTAAACAAAAGTGTAGGCGCCGACGCCGAAACACACGCCGATCGTGATTCCCAGAATCACCCCCGGCACTACACGCCCCATACGAGAGATAAAAAACACAGATTAGCTTTCCTTTAAGTCATTCTCTTGGGTTTACGTGCTCTTGCACATAAGCTTACCGCAAAGGCACAGAGCACGCCGAGATTACGCGGAGAGATGCTTGAGGCTCAGAACTGCCATCGCGTTCCGGTGTGGCAACGTTTACAGACTGAAAAATCATCGCCGCCGAAAGCGCGCTTACCATCGTGGCAACTCATGCAACTCGTACTACCGGGCCTGGCGTGATGATTCAGCGGCGCAGGAGAAGTAACCTGCCTTCGTTGAGGCATTCCGGCTCTGACCTGGTGGCACTCGTTGCAAGTGACTTTCTGATGCTTGGCATGATTAAAGCCCACGCGGAAAGCTTGTGCGTATTGAGCAGTGCGCCTGTAGCTGCCTAATTGATGGCACGTACGGCACGAGGAGATATCGCGGCCCTGCGATTGTGCGCGCGGAGTGTGACATCGATAGCAAGTTGCGTGAGCATTGAAACCTGCGGGGATCGACAACGCGACGCCTCCGCGCGAGGGCCGATGACAAGAAGCGCAGCTAACACCTTCCATGTTCACGTGTCGCGAGTGATCAAACTTCATGCTGAAGCTCTTAAGAGGTGGGAAAGACTTCAAGGCGCCAGACTTCACGTCTGTGTGGCAGATCGTGCAGATCGGACTATCGGAATTTGAAAACTGCTGCGCGTGACATCCCGCGCAAGGCGCGTGATTCGATTGCCCGGGTAGCTGCGGTCGCGGTGAATTGCTCTCGCGGCGATGACAGAGGAGACAAGGTAAGCGTGCATGGTTACTGCTGTTGTGCAGAAACTTCGAATAATCCAGGCCTTCGGGTGGCTGAGTTTGCGCCTGCTGGATGGCCTCGATCGTGGATGCTGTCGTGGCTCGGGATTGAAAAACGTAAATCAGAGTCACGACAACGACACCGCAGATCAACGCAAGCTGGAGTTTTTTCATTCTTCGCGTTGGCATTTGCTATTTTGCGATCTGCCGGCTTTCGATTTGCCTGATCTTCAGATACACGACCAGCGCAAGAAAGAGAATGAAGACCAAAGAAACCGCCAGACCTTTACGTCTGAAGCTTAGTTCCGCCAGAGCGTCCAATCCCGCTTGATATCCCTTACTCGACACATCGAGGCCAGGCCCGATAACCTTATCGAGCTCGACGGTTGATGAAGAATGAATCAGAACGCGCGCATGGGTCAAAGCATCCGTTGCGCCCTTCATCTCGAACTTTGGCTTACTGACTTCCATTCCCTTGCGCTCGGCCAGACTCAAAATATCGTTCGACTTGTCGATGCTTGCGATGATCTCATCGATACGCGAACGCATGTGACCGGCTGCCGCAAAACCCTTGTCGCCGTTGGCATGACAATTAACGCACAGCGCTCCTTGCTGAGTGCCAATCATCTGATCGGTTGGCGCGGCGATGTCATGATTACTATGGCAGGTAACGCATTCCGCAAGCCCTTGCTGATCGAAAGCCGCTTTGTGCGGGCTTGTTTGAAACAGATCTGCCTGGCGTGCATGACACTGTCCGCACACGTTAGCTACCGAAGTGATGCCGGGAGGAGCGGCGCCATGATTGCCGTGGCAGTCGTTGCAGGTCGGGGCGGATAAATCCTGTTTCTCGTAGAGAGCCTTTGCATGAACGCTCGTTTTGAACTTGTCCACTTGATCGCTCGGAATCTTGAAGGCGTTCATGTAGTCAGCGTTCCCATGACACTTCGCGCAGGTGTCAGCAACGTTGAGCGGATAAACTGACGAAAGCGGATCATTGACTGCCCTGATGCCATGAACCGTGTGGCAACTGATGCAGGTCGCGACTCTCTGTTCCCCGGTCCTAAGTAACTGGCCGTGGACGCTGGTGTAGTACTCCCTTTCCTGATCGACACGCAGTGAAGGATTGAACCGCTTCATCAGGTTCGCGTCACTGTGGCATTTCCCACAGTATGCAGGAATGTCGAGCGTCCTCGGTTTTCCCAAAAACCCTTTCATTCGATCCTTCGCGGCTTCGCTCGTATCGGCATTCGGATCGCCCCCGTGACAATCGTTACAGGAGAGACCGCGTCCACGGTGTACGTCGTTCTCGAAAAGCTTGGCCGGGGCGCTCAGGCGGGGATCGTTCAACTTCACGTGACATTCGATGCATGAGTTCTTATTTTGCGCGGACGCCAGCGTAAAGAGGGCCAAAAGGACCATTAGTGAAAAAAGCGATTTCGTCGAAGAGAACGGAATTCTCAGCCGGGGTTGGTCCATTTCTTTAACCTCGTTATGTCACATATCCGACGATTGTCATCACAACGATGTAGAGAAGCGCCACAACGCCAATGATATTGAAGACCAATGTGCGCCTTCGATTCTCGGGCCCACGGTCCACAAAAGGCACAATAAACAAGAGCAACGCGACAATATTGAATGCCATGATCCCGAGCACCTCGCCGTCCAGACCGACAATCTTTGCAGGTAGATACTTTAGTGTCTGGAACATAAACAGGAAGTACCACTCGGGTTTGATACCTGCCGGCGCGGGCGCGAATGGATCTGCTTTTTCCCCCAGCTCCCAGGGGAATAAGGCCGCGAGCGCTGCCAGCACCCCAATCGCCAGAATCCAGCCAATCAGATCGCGAAGCAGGAAGTTTGGGATGAACTTCATCTTCCTTACGTTCTGCTTCTCGATTGAGGGCGGCACACTCATGCCGTGCAACTGGACCAGCAGCACGTGAATAGCCAGGAAAACGGTAGCGGCTGCGGGGAGCACGGCCACATGAAAACCAAAAAAGCGTGTCAGCGTTCCGCCGGTGACGTCGTCGCCGCCGCGTAAAAATCTCATCACAGGACGGCCGACAACAGGAATGACGCCGGCAATTTCTGTACCGACTTTGGTGGCAAAGAACGAAACCTCGTTCCAGGGTAGAAGGTAGCCACTGAAACCGAAACAGATCGCGATGAAAAAAAGAAAGACGCCACTCACCCAGGTCATCTCGCGCGGCCGGTAATAGGCACGCAGGAAAAACACGCTGAACATGTGAATGAACAGAGTGGCGATCATCAAATTGGCCGACCAACTGTGGATCGAACGGATCAACCAGCCAAACTGCACTTCAGTGACGATGAACTGCACGCTCTCAAAAGCGGTTTCGGCACTGGGACGATAGTAGAGAAGCAGCAGAATGCCAGTGACTACCTGTACCACAAAGAGAAAGAGAGTCATGCCACCGAAGTAGTACCAGATCGAATGGCGATGGAGAGGGATCTCTTTCTTCTGCGCTATCTCGGAAAGAGTGTTGATTGACAGGCGCTCGTCGAGCCAGTCTTTCATCGCTGTTACTCGCATGGCTACCTCATGCTTTGCTGACGACGATCTCGTCGCCGCGAGTGTTCACTTTGAATTCTTCCAGCGGACGCGGCGGTGGGCCGCCAATATTCTGGCCGTTGAGGTTGTAGTGCCCGTTATGACAAGCGCACCAGATATGTTTTGTTTCGGGCTGATATTGGACTATGCAGTCGAGGTGCGTGCAGACGGCGGAAAAAGCTTTTACTTCGCCGGAGTCGGTGCGCACCAGAATTCCCGGCTTGCTCCCAAACTTGAAAATCTTTCCCGAATTGACCGGGATTTCGTTAAGCCTCGCGGCTACCACAGAGCTCTCGGTCGACTCGATTATCTGGGGCGGCGAAATGAAACGAATTATCGGGTAGATGATTGCCCCCAGGGTCGCCGCGGCGCTCGTGCCTAACAGGTAATCGAGGAAACGTCGTCTGCCTGGATCCGCACCAGATGGCCCAATGGTCGGTGCGGGGCTGTCGTGCAGCATGTTATTCATCATTATTATCCTGTCTGTTCCGATGGTTTACTTCGTCTGCCCTGGCGAAGTTACACGTAACGTGAGTTCTCGCTGGTATGCCCGCTGGTATGCCCGCTGGTAGCCCTAAGGTTTCTTTGGATGACATTCGGCGCACTGAAACATCGAAATATCGCCGAGATTCACCGGGTGTTTGAATGGCTCATTGGCCTTGTGACACGTCTCGCATTTTCGGTCGCTGAGGGCGCCAAGATCTACCGGGTGCCGAAACGACGCTATCTTTACCGAAGCTGCTGGGTTCGCTGAGTCGTAGATCACAGTGTGACAGATGTCGCAGTCTTTGCGAATGACCTTGCCGGTATCGCTGACGTGCTCTCCGTCATGACACCTAAAGCAACCGGACGAGTAAAAGTGTCCGATGTTGTTCGGGTGCGTGCTCCAGTTGGTTTTCATCTCAGGGAAAAAGTAGGTTTTGAAAATTCGCTGCGTTTCATTGACAGCGCCTTTTACAGCCTCGCTTTTCTGCGCGTACACCTCGCTGTAGTTTGACTTATAAAATCCATCGAGACTCGTGGCTATCGATCGCAGTGCTTCGTCCTCGGTCGCATACGACTTGTTCAGCACCTCTACCGCCTGCCTTTTCAGAAACGGTAGTGATGGATCGAGCCGGCCCGCGGAAAAAGCCTGGTCCAGTGCTACGTCAGGCGGTTGATAGACGTGCGCCGGGCGGTTATGACAGTCCACGCAGTCCATGCGACGTTTGCTGGCCGCGTCGATCTGCTGTTGCGTGAGCCGGCGACTGCGATCGTGGTATTCAACGACATTCCCATCCCGGCCCTGTATTCGAACCCATGGAATTACCTGACGCTGGTCATCGATAGAGATGTAATCGACTTTGTTGGCTATATTCATGTGCCAGTGAATGCCCGCAACCTGGCCCGTCGTGGGACTGCCACCGCCGACGTTGAGCAACATTCGCGTTTGTCTCAGCGTGTTCTTTTCGTCGTAAGCATAGTGATTGAACACCTTGAGTTGCGCGCCGAAGAACTTTTCGGGCCAGTGACATTGCTCGCAGGTTTCCGGTGCCGGTCGCAGGTTATGGACCGGCGTAGTTATCGGGCGGGAAAACTTGTTAAAAGTTACGGAATAGAGCTGGTAGGCCCCGGAGAGCTTCGAACGCACATACCAATCGGCGCCTGGTCCAACGTGGCAACCGACACAACCCACGCGAGCGTGCGCTCCAGCTTTGTAGGCCACGTATTCAGGTTTCATAACCGAATGGCAGGTCTCGCCGCAGAACTCATCTGACTCGGTGTATTCGTATCCTTTATAACTTCCAAACGCGCTCGCGCAAACGAACAGGAAAGTAATCAATAGAAACGCAAAAAAGGCATGACGAGCTTTGGAGTCGTTGAGATCAAGTCTTGGATAGGCAGCGATCTCCGCCGGCGACCCTCTGTGCCGCCGTCGTCGTTCACGCAACATGCCCAGGACGACGATGACCAATCCGAAAATCAACACTGCCGGAAAGATTATGTAAGTGAGTATTCCGAGATAGGGGTTTTCCTGTTTCGACGTGATCTCAACCAGAAACAGCAGCACGACGCTTACGAGGGCCGCAGTGGTAATCGCCGCGCCGACGAAACTGACGTAGTTTCGGAAAAGACTGGGCAGTTTCGCAGTTGGTTCTTCAGCTTCGCTCATTATGCTTCTTGTGATTTGCTGGTAACAGGTTCGTCTATTTTAAAACTCTGCGTCTCGGCGGCCTCTGCGTTAAAGATGCCCGCGATTAAAGACGCAAAGCGCTACCGCGTTTCCTAAAGGATTCTTTGCGCGTTGGCGCCTTTGCGGGAACCAATCTCACGCGGTACCTTCTTGACCTTCTTGTCCTTGCGCTTCTGCTTGTTCAGCCTGTTCGTCCTGCCCTTGCCGGAGGCTTTCTTCGTAAGCCAGCTCATGCTCTTCACGGTAATGCTCTTCTGAGACGCGCCCGTCAAGAAAAGCGAAATTCACGGGATAAACGTCCGGGTCGAAGATTACCTGATAGAAGTGCCACACGATGATTGCCAGTGTCGCCAATACCGCTTCGTAAAAATGGATGGACAACGCAATGTCAATGGTCCACCGCGGCAAAAACCCGAAGATGCCCAGCTTGAACCAAATCATCAGGCCCGTCAGCCCCATGATTATGGTCCCCCACACTACGGCCCAATACTCAGCCTTTTCCGCGTACCCGAAGCGCGCCATTTTTGGTCGGGCCTTCGCGACGCCGAGGTAGTAACCGAAGTTGCCGATCACATCTCTGAAGTCTTTTCCTCTGACGAGCATGTCTTTTAGCCACTGCCGGCCTTCTTTCGCCATGCCCAGATAGACGAGGTGGTAAACTCCGACGACGAGCATAACGACCGCGGCAATGCGATGTATGATCCGCCGCAGGTATTCACTGCCACCTAATAACGAGGCGAGCCATGAGTCAGGATACTGAAGCGCAAAGCCACTCAGGACCAGCGCGATAAAGCTCGTCAGCAACAACCAGTGTTGCACTCGTTGATTCACCGTCAGGCGCACGATCTGACGCGCCTGACGTTTTCTTGCCGTCGCCTTGCGCACCCATATCAAACCGTTGTGAACCGTCATGCCGCCAATCACCAGCACGATCAGAGGAAGGTAGATCCAACGGACTATCCGCGTGCCGATTATTCCGGCGTCCTGGACTCCCGCCGCCGAAACTAATTCAGACGTCAAATGGATCTTGCCGGTGGCGAAGTTAACTCCCGCGCCGACATGGCACTGCCCGCACGTTTGCGGCAGGTTGTTGGCGTTGATCATCGACTTGGGATCGGACGAAGGCAGGATGTTGTGAACACCGTGACAACTGGAGCAGTTGGCGACCACTCTTGATCCGAGCTCCGACGCAAGGCCGTGGTAACTGTCCCTGTAGCTGCTGACCCGTTCGCTGGCGACTCCAAATTCGCGCGTGAGAGTGACGCCTTCATGACATCCGGCACAGGTATCGGTGGCGACTGCGACGGACGCACTCGCCGTCGCTTGTTCGATCGGTGATGTAATGCCGTGGATGCCGTGACAGTCAGTACACGCTGGAGAGCGCGACACACCACGCGCCACGGCCTGTCCGTGCACGCTCTGCATGAACTCCGCGCTTTCTGCCTTATGGCATTGACTGCACGTAGCGGGAATGTTGGCCTTGGCGATCGGCGATTGGGGATCGCCGGCGGGCAGTATGTCATGACTCTTGTGACAGTCAGTGCAAACCGCGGCAGAGATGTTGCCTTGCGCAAGGGCCTTCGCGTGTACGCTTTCTCGATAGGAAAGGAACGGGCGATTGCTGATTCCGCTTCCCTTCATGACTGATTTGTCGCCATGACAACGGCCGCAGGTTTCGGCGATGTTGCTGCGATGAACCGTCGACTTGGGATCGGAGGCGCGGAGGATAGTCGTCAAGTCCCCATTTCGGGCGTGACAATCGACACACGTTGCAGCCTTCATTCCACCTTGAATTCCGCGGGCGTGAAAACCGCGATCGTACGCTGCGTGCGGTTCTGCGTGAAACTTAGCGCCACCAAGATAAGGCAGAGTTTTACCGGGCGCATGACAACCCTGACATTCGAGATTGGGAGTCGAGGCCGGTGATGGCGAAGGTGCCGGCTGTTGAGCGATAGCACTGCACACTGGGAAAACCAGTGACGCAATCAGCATCACAAAAAATGTCGCGCAACGTTTCATCAGAAAAATACACACAGACACCTCCTGTGCTTTCATTTCGCACAAGAGGCGTCTAAGTTGTGAATCCTAACTGTTGGACTCTGTGCAAATTCTCCCGTCGAAGGTTACACAGAGAGTGTCAAAGTTGTGCCTGTTACTTCTTTAGCGACTTCATAAGAGCGACGAGCGCTTTGGCCTGCTCTTCGGTAACGCCCTTCTCGCCGTAAGCCGGCATGAACGGAGGCTTCTCGCCCTTCTTTCCGTTGAGAACGATCTGCACGAGATCGGCGTCAGCTACGGTTGCGTCAAACTTCTTTTCGGCAGCGGCGCCATGACAGACCTGGCATTTCGCCTTGTAAGTAGCGGCCGCGTCAAAATCATCTGCATTATCAACTCGGGCTGCCGCGGAAATGAGTGCAAAGCCGGCCACAAGCATCGCCACCACCGTGGTGAGCGTCATCATCTTCAACGTTTTCATTGATCCCATCCTCCCTCTAAAACGGCGTTGCCGTTCGTCAGGAACGTTGGGAGCAATGTCCGTGCCGGGTCAAAATCCAGCGATTTCCGGCCGAAAACGATTATCTTGAGAACTTTCCCGCATCGCCCTGGGAAAGTTCCCGCAAATCAAGCCGCGCTCTTCTTGTGACAGGCCACACATTTCTTGGACGTTGGTCCGGTGCTTGCGCGGCCGGTTTTAGCCACTTCATCATGGCAGCCGGCGCAGTTGCGATGAAACGCCTGCTGGTTGTCGAGGGTTACCGGCTCGGCGACGCCTTCGACCGCGATCTTCGGAAGCTCGGGCAATAGTTTCGGCTTCGTTCCCGTTCGCGCATGGCATTCGGTGCAGGCATTCACCGGCGGAGCACTTGGATCCTTCTCCAGGAGATCCGCGGTCAGGGTAGTAGTCCGATCCGCCGGCCATGCAGTCTTGTGTGGCGGATGCTTGACGACTTCGGACGCGGGTTGCGCCGTGTGGTGACACTCGACGCAGGCGATCGGTTTCGTCCCGTCAACGCTGCGGTTTTTCGTGACGTGATCGACGTGGCTAAACTTGACACCGCCCAACTTGGCATAAGGCCCGAGAATCGATTCGTCTTTCGGCTTTCGTCCTTCCTGAGCCGACGCGTTAGGCAGACCACTCGATCCACTTAACACGAGCAATCCGCACGCGGCTATCAGGAGTAGAAGAGTTAAGATTTTCATAATCCGTGACCTCCCATGGTCCCAAATGCAAACACCTTGTTCAAAAGCGCCATCTTGTTCCGGTGTGACAGCGCGTGCACACCGAAAAGTCATCGCCGCCAAAAGCACGCTTGCCGTTGTGGCACGACATACAACTGAACGCGCGTGGCGCGGCATGATGGTGAAGCGGCTGAGGCGCGGTCATCTGCGTGCGCCCCGCCTGAACTCGATGACACTCATTACAGTTTAACCCTTCGGAGCGATCATGCTTTGCGTGACTAAACCCAACCCGAAATGCTGCCGCCGACGTAGACCAGCGAGCAGCCCGGCCCAACTGATGACAAGTGCCGCACGATGAAATGTCGCGGCCCTCAGCCTGCGCGCGCGACGTGTGACACCCGAAGCAATTCGTGTGCGCGTTAAAGCCGGCCGGTTTTGAAAGAGCGACTCCACTACGTAACGGCCTGTGACAACTCGCACAACCGAGACGTCCCAGGTTCAGGTGACGCGAATGATCGAAACGAGTTCCAAAACTCGCCAGCCGCGGAAACGCCTTTACCGTTCCCTCCCGCGCGTCCGTGTGACAGATCGTGCAAATCTGATGGCCGGTGTTTGAAAACTCCTTCGCATGACAACCTGCACAAGGTGCGTGGTCCGCGGCTCCCGGCATCGCCGGACGCGGCGCGTCCGTTTCTCGTCGATGGCACAACAGGCACGGCAGCCGCGAGTGGTTCGGGTTGTCGTGCTTGAATTTTGAATAGTCCTGGGAAAAAGCATCGATCGGGAAACCGGTGACTGCGAGCGCGATTAAGCAACGCACCAGAAACCTGCAGGATGGCCCAATCATCTGTTTTAACAAACTTCACTTCGTCGGTTTCGGAATTGCGCTAACGTGACTTGCCGGCACGCTTTGCTTGCCAAAAGTTATGTGACACTTGGTACACACAAAACTCGCATTCTTTTTCTTCTGGTCGATCTCGTAATTCAAAATGCCACCTTCGTCCAAAGTCGCCGTCGCATGACAACCTTCGGCGCCACCGCATGAACTCACCGGCACCCTGAGGGTCTTTACATCGACCGTATTCATTCGCGCGGGCACGTGACAATCCGTGCACGCGAGATCCGGATGCGCGCCACCCTCGTGGCGATACGCGCCCGCGGAGATTCGTTCGCGCCACGCGTTCAGCATCACGCGGTCCGTAATTCGCATCGTAGCCGGCATGCCTGGATCGAAGTCACTGTCAATTTGTGCAGTAGAACTCGGCAGCTTATGACACGTGTGACAATCAGAAGAAACAGGCGCAATCCCAGACTCCGCGTTATGGCAAGTGAAACAGCCGGTATGACTGTTTGGAATTGTCTTGAAGGCGCCCTTTTTCAGCCAGAAAGCATCGCCTAGATCTTTAGGCGGTTTCGTCACGTACTCTTCGCTCGACTGGCCTTGCGGTTGATAAGTTTGATGACAAATACCGCAGTTTGCTGGTGGCTGCTTCTGCTGCGCGCTTTGGAAAGCCGCGTTTACGAACCACGATCCAACAACGCGCCGGTTACGGCTAACGACCTCGAGATGAGTTTCGTGCGGGAAATGAACGGCAAACTCACTGACGGAATCGCGGCGCGGCCGTGACGGATCGGTCACGTCTCCCAAACTCGGAAACAGGAACCGCACAGTGTTGCGCGGGGTTACCGCAACGTGGCAATTCGAGCAGATTCGCGGAGCGGGCCTCTCGCGTGCGAAAAACTGCTGCCGGTGGCAATTAAGACACGCTGAATGTTCGGGAAACTCGGCGACATCCTCGAAAGCGGCGTCGCCCTTACGAACTTCCTTCCAGTTGGCCGTGGGAAACTTGTGGCACCCGTCACACGTTAGCTTTTCTTTCGTGACGTGAGTGGTGTGAGAAAACTCAGCGTAGTTTATGGCTTGCTTTTGTTGTCCCCTGGGGGCGGGACGCCGCCTTGATTGGGTGCGTGTTTGTGGCTCGATGGCCGCGAGCGACACCACCATCGGCAGCGTTAGAGATAGAGTCAGGCCAAGCACCAGAATTGTCAGTAGTCTGAGCACGCGCGCCAATAATGGAAGCAGTTCTCCCGCAAAGGCGCAAAGACGCAATGCAAGAAGAAAGCTAGCCTTGCTCTGCGCCTTTGCGCGAAAACTTCTTCAAGAAAACAAGAACTCGCTAAACTATTCCCTGCGGCCGAAATACAGGCGCAACGACGTATAAGGCAGATGCGCATGATAGTTCTGCGGCCGTGGTCCTACTAAAGTGCTTTCGTTGTAATTGTAGTACTGATAACCAACGTTCCAATCGAGCCGGTGATGCAGCTTGATAGCCAGCCGCGCTTCCGGGGATTGGAAACTCATAGGATACGAAGCGATCAACGTTCCCGGATTTCCGGTGGGATCAGCTAAACGGTTCCCTTGACCAGTGTCTTTATTGATTCGATAAGCGGTAAACAGCGTCGCGCGTGGAGCCAGACGGGCCACCGATTCCACAAAGAAGAAGTGGTTCCGCATGTAGTACAGGCTGTTGCCAAACGGATGCTGAACGCTGTTGAAGAAGTAATCGACGATGGCCTTGCTGTTAATCCAATGGTAATTGTAGCCGCCGCTAATCGAAAAATTCGAAGTCGCAGCCCAATCGAGCGAGGACGTAAAGATTCTGGACTTGGTGCTGACGCCAAAGTCCGCCAACGAAACTCCCGCAATCTCCGATGGATTGGCATTGTTCTTTGCGATTACCGCGAGATTAAAAGTAACCCGCTCAGTTGGCTTGAACCTGGTCTTCGCGCGAATGTTGGTGAAATCGTAATTGCCGATACGCGTGAAGACGTTGTCAGCGCTGCCATGTTCGGCGTCGAAGTAGATGGTCCAGTCGTTTGCCGGTCTCACCTTGAAGCCACCGATGACCACGTGCGTGTGGTTGTCTTCGGTGTGGCTCTCGGCGGGGATTGCCGCCGGAGCGTTCGTGCCGAGATTGAAACCACTGATGGACTCCGTAACCCGTCGCGTTCCATAACGATAACCGAGGTGAATCGAAGCGCGCGGGTTGAACTGATAGTCGCCCTCAATCGTGTTCTGGATCTTGCGGTAGTCGATACCGGTGATTACATTGCGGTTGCTAATGGTGATGGTGTCGGTTCTGGTGCCGCGAGTAAGCGAAAAGAAATCGCTGAACAAGGCCGCACCGTTGATTTCAAACGTTTCGACTTTGGTCGTATTTGAGAGGCGAAACTTGTCGGTCGCGAGCAGGGTCAAGCCCAAATCTCCGAGCCAACTCGGCCGCTCAGTGTTACCGCTGAGATTGTATTGACCGAGATTAAGAATATTCGGTGTTGCGCCCGGTGGAGTCGACGGAAACCCGGTGATTCGCGGATTCCAGTTTCGACCGGTGAAGGCCTCCAGAAAAGTAAAATTCTGTTCGGATTTACTGTAGATGATGCGGCCGGTGACGTCGAGCCTCTTCGCAATCAGCGACTGCAGACTCAAGCGCGTGTAATTGACGCTGCCGCGCGCAGGTTCCTCACGATTAAAGCTGGTCAAACTGGCGGCGGCCGGATTCAGGTTAATCCCCGGCGTAACCCCGAGATTGATGCTCGTATCGTCGCGAAAACGCCGAAATCCCTGCAAGAACGAAAAGTTTACCGGCCCGAGCCGCCCGTCTGCTCCGACGCGAAAATCGTTGGCGCGCGAATCAATCTGCTGGAGCGTCATGAACTCGTTGCCGCCGACGTGATAGTTGATGAATGCGGGTCCGCTGTAACGTTCCGGCGAGTATCCGATGTTGAATCTGATGCGTTCATTCTTGGGGAGCAGAGTGAGATCAAAGTCTCCCACTTGGATTCTCGTGTCGTGTCCGTGTTCGCCGGTCACCAGTTTTGGTGGAACGCTAAACTGTGCCGGACTGAATACCCAGTTCGGATTCGCGAAACTGTTAAGAAACCGGAAGTACTTGAAGCGGCGATAAGTGGCGTCGAAGCGATACCATTCCGGTTGTTCGACGCTGGCGCGAAGATTGCCCTGTGGATCGGCGCCCCAGCCGGTGGAGTTGACCAACAGCGTTTCGAACAGGGCGCCGTCACCTTCTCTCGATCTCAGCAGAAAAGAACTATCGAACAGTCGCGGACCGGTCCGGTAGTTCAGATCGCTCTGATACTTATTATGATCGCCGTCGACACTAAGACCGCGATATCCGAATTCAACACTGGAGATAACGGTGTAGTCGCCGGCGTCTTCGCCGCTTTCCGTCGCCGTGTTGGATGGAGTGGGCTTGTTTGGAGACGGTGACGGTGATGGTTGTTGTGCCGCAACCGAAACCACGGTCACGATTAGGACCAGCACCACTCCGAGTATACGCCACGATAACTTTTGCTTCGTGCTCATGGACCTTAACCCTCGCTGCGTGTGTACAGACCTGCCGGGCGGGTATCAACGTAACCCCGGGTCGTTAACGGAAAAAGACCGGACTCGTTCGAGAACCGTGAATCTTGATATGACAATTCGTGCAGTTCGCGTATTGCGCGTTCTGGTTATGCTGTGGGCCGGCCGGCTCTTCCGCGCCGACACCATGCGCAACGCTGTGGCACGTTAGACAGAGTTGCCCGACGCGGCTCGTAATCAGCAAGCGCGGATTAGACGAACCGTGCGGTGTGTGACAAGCAACGCATCCTTCGGTCTTAACCGGAGCATGTTCGTAAACAAAAGGACCTTGCTTGTCTACGTGACACTTGAGACATGCCGCATCGACGCCGGTGGCGAGCCGCGTTTGTTTCAGCTCAAACCCGCCGTGCGGATTGTGACAATCGCTGCACTTCATCGCGCCTTCCAGCACCTTGTGGTGGAAAGGCAATTGAAACTGGTGTTTGGTCTCGCTATGACAGCTCAGGCACAGTTGCGGTTCACTGGTCTTGATCAGTTTGACGGTGGCGATACCGGGTTTCTGCGAGTTTGCCGAGGAGACGAAAACATTCGACGCAGCCAATTGCCGGCCCGTTTCCGGTGCGTGACTGCTGTGGCAATCCACGCAACCGATGTCGTTGCGCCAGTGTTCGCCACGGCGGAAGTTGTTGTGCTCTTCCCTGCCGGCATGACACGTCAGACACGTTTCGGAAATCTCTTTTGGCGATTTGTTCTTGAAGGAAATGATCTTGGCAGGATCGCCTTCCTCAACGTGAGCCCTGCCTGGACCATGACAAGACTCGCAACCAGTCACCTTGTCTTTCCAACTGCTAATCCTTCCGAGATTAGCGTGGGAAGTATGCGAGAAGTTTTTGAACTGATCCTCGTGACAGGCTTTACACGTGTCGGTGCCTACATAGTCTTGAGACTTCTGTATCCCAGGCTGGGCCAAGCTTGACGGCGCCGACTGAGAGGAGTTCTGGTAGCTGAACAGGCCGATCGCGGCAAGCAGGCAGATCAGAAGTGTTTTAGTGAGTCTATTCATCCTCGGCCCCCCGAATGTAAGCTTGACCTTGAGCGAAAACGCCGAAGTATTCTAATTTTTTTAGGCCGTCGTTTGATGTGACGACCGTCACGCATGTGCTTCATCATCCTCTCGAAGGTACACTCCGTCAAGGGTTTTCATTCCAAGACCGGTTTCGAGTCCCGCCTCCTGCGGTAGTTGTCCCCACTAATATCGCGGTCGAAACTTTTTCGGGCTCTTGTTTAGACCAGGCTCTCCAATGCTAGTCGATCGCGAATGAAAACGCTGTCAGCGGTGATCTGAATTATCTTGCGCCGGCTCAGAGTTGCGAGGAGACGCGTCACTGTCTCGCGTGACGAACAGATCATTTGCGCGATTTCTTCGTGCGTGAACACCCTGTCGATTCGCTGTGATTCGTTGCCGTATTCGAGCAATAGCTTTGCCAAACGAGCGCACGTCGTTTGTGGCAAGAGCAACGACCGGGTGCGCTCAGTTAATTGAATCAGCTCATGACTCAATATCTTCAACACCGCATCGGCGCCTGCCTTGCTCTTTTGGATGACATTCAGCAATTCAGCCCGCGAGATGAAATCCGTCCGGCAGGAATCGAGTGCCTTCACGGTCGTGTCGTAAGCGGCGTTGCGTAGCACGGAACTGAGCCCCAACACATCGCCGGGTTGGGCCATCCGCAGGATCACGACACGTCCTTCACTCGACGAGATCGACACACTGGCCCGTCCTGTTCGCAGTATGTGAATCCCTCGCGCTGACTCTCCTTCCGCGAATAACACATGGCCGCGGTTGTGTAACAAATTGAATTTAGGAATAGTCGACGTGTGGTTCTCGTCCAGAAGTAAGCGGAGATCTCCATCAACAGTGGCTTCCCTGTGCTCGTCTATCTGTACATGTTGCGCGCTCGGCATGATCACACTCCCTGTGCTCTCGCCAGGTCCCCGGGCTCTTCACCAGATGCACCAAGGCGTTGCTGAAAAAGCCTGTACGAAGCTTCAAGAAAATCGTAAGACGTAACAATTCCGACCAGGTGCTCGCCATCGACAACCGGAAGACAACCAAGACGGTTGTCGCGCATGATCGCGATTGCCGTAAGCGATGACGTTTCAGGAGTGACGGTGATGGGATTCGCGATCATCACGTCTCGGGCCGTAATGGCGTCGCGGTTACCCTGAAAACGACTTTCGTTACTCATCATGCGCAGCAGCCCGCGATGAGTCACAAGACCGATTAACCGGCCCTCATGTTCGACCGGAACGTGCCGGATGTGACGCCAGTCCATCGCGCTGGCGGCGAGGTCGATCAAATCATCAGGACTGACCGTGAAAAGATCGGTCGACATAAACTGGCCGACGGTTCGATACGACTGCTCCCATTCGTAAGCTTCCTCGTCTGCGATCATAGGCCATTCATGGACCGCCTGGCCTGACTTTTGGTTCGCGAGCATAGCCGAAGCGAGTTTCCGCTGGCGAGTGTCTTTCGAATAGCCCTGCATAGACGAAAGCGAGTTCATGATCCAACTGGCGCCGGTCTGGCGACTGCGCGTCCGCTCCTCGATGATGGCAAGGTATTTCTCGACGTCGGCGTTCGCGACGTTCGCGCGAAGCAATCCCTCACGCGCCAGCGGCAGCAGATGGTCCAGGATCAACGACGACGCGCTGTAACTTTCTCCATTAATCCAGCGGAACGTAGCGTCGAGGCCGTGCCGCGCTGCGCGGAAGAAGTTCAGCTTCGCATCGTCGAACGCCATCCGCTTCGAGATCTCGCCGTAAGCCTGCGGAACGCTGGCCATCAAACCGGTGAAGAACGCGGTATTCGCGATCTCGTCGAGCACGGTTGGACCAGACGGCAGCGCGCGATTCTCGACGCGCAGATGAGGAACCCCTTTAGTCACGCCGTAACACGCGCGGTTCCAGCGCCAGACTGTGCCGTTGTGCGCTCGTAGAGACGAAAGCTGCGGCGTCTCGCCACGCGCGAGGACCTGAAACGGATTTTCGTCCGGCTGAGTGATGATGATCGGACGAAAACGCATGATCTGGTCGTGGAAGAGTTCGACCACTGATTTTTCGAGCCACTGGTCGCCGAAACTTACACGCGTCGGTTGGTTGCGGGCCAACTGCGGACCTGAACGTTCGTCAGTCGAATGCTGGAAAAGAGCGACGCGTGTTTCCTGCCATAAACGGTGTCCGAACAGCAGCGGAGAATTGACGGCCGCCGCCAACACCGGCGCCGTAATCGCCTGCGCGACGTTGTAAAGATTGACGAAGTCGCGGGCGTTGTTCTGGAAATGGATCTGGAAACTCGTGTTGCACGATTCCATCATGATGTTGTCGTGCGAGAGTTGCAGCTCATCCAGGCCTTTGATGTGAATGGAGAGTGGACCACCGCGCAACCGAATCACGCCGCGGTTTAGCTCGTGATAGCGTGCGGTGGGAGTGAGATTGTCGAGTGTCAAATCGGATCGTTGCAGCGTCGGAAGAATGCCGGAGAGAAGGACGTCGGCGTTCTGAGTCGCGGCGCTTTTGCGTGCCAGGTCCAGCAACTCGGTGAGTTCTTCCTCGAGACGCGAGAAACAGTCGTTCGTCAGCTCCAGGGGGGAGAGGTTGGCTTCGAGGTTGAAGCGCGCGATCTCAGTTGTCAGTCGCGGATCGTTGGCTTCCTTCAGGACTTCCAACGACACCGGGGCAGGCCGCAAAGAACGATCGACGAGAAACATCTCCTGCTCCGCGCCGATTCGCGTGACGTCGCCGTCGAGGCGGCCGTCTTCAAGCATGAACGCAAGCGCACGCAAATCTTCGAGCAGTGCTTTCATGAAGGCGTGCGTCTGTTTCTCGTCAGCCAGTTGCTCGCAGTTATGTTCGCCCATTGTTGAACTCAAACTCGAAAGCCAGTTCGGAATGCGTAGGAAGTGGAATCGTGCTCGGCCGCAACGGACGCGCCACCAGTACCGGACAAGGCGCCTGTCGCAGGACTCGATCGACATTCGATCCAAACAACGCGCGCATTCCGAACCCGGCGCCGTGCGCGCCCACACTGATCAAATCGATCTCTTCTCTTTCGGCGTAGTGCAGGATCTCGCGATAAGGCTGTCCTTCGCTGACGGCCGTTTTGACGTTGCACCAAAGATGGACTTCAGCCGGCACAACGCGTTGCAAGCGACGCGCAGCCATGTGGTAAGCAGACTCGCCCTGGAGCGGATACCACGCGATCTCCGGTTCACCGATCGAGCTCGGCGGCAATACGTGCAGCAGGTGCAACTCTGCCTGGTGCTCCTGCGCGATCGACAATCCGTACTTCAACGCCACCTCAGCGTAATCGGAGAAGTCGTAAGCCACGAGCACGCGTTTGAGGCCAACTGTCAGCTCCTCTCCGACAAAGTCTCGCTCGTCGCTGTGCATAACAAGCACCGGACACGGCGCACTGCGGGAAACTGACTCCGCCGTCGAACCCAAAAGCGCCGCGCGATGCGGACGCCGCCGCGAACGCATGACGATCAGATCGATGTTTTGAACCTGCGCCTGCTGCATGATCTCCTGATCGATCTCGCCGGCTGGTCTCACGATAAAGCGCCAGTGCGGATCGAGTCCTTCCAAAACCGTCGTGCGCAATCGTTCTACACTGTCGGGATTCTCGGCGCAGTGAAGCAAAATCAAATCAGCTTCATGCGTTCGTGCGAGCGCGACGGCGTAACGCACCGCTGTGCGGGAATGTGGCGACAGATCAATGGGGCAAAGAATGCGTTTTATGTTGATCATGACGGTAAAGCTCCCTTAGTGCGAGGTCGTTGAAACACGACCGCCGCATTCAGTGCACAAGGCGAACGCCGGATCGATCGCGAGCTGCGTGTCGCCAATCGCCTGACCACAATGTGAACAGTGGCCATAAGAACCTGACATCAGTCGATCGAGGGCATCGTCGACTTTGCGCAGGCGAGCCTGGAGAGAGTTTCGCTGCATTTTGAACGTTTGATCACCTTGTTTGACCAGGATCTCGCAGATGTCTTCGCGTTCACCGTGCAAACGGTTCCAGATGCGTCCTTCTTTTCCTCCGATAGGAACGTCGATCAGATGAATAGTGCGATTCTCGCTCATGATTCCCTCCGATTTTATGCGTGCCTGACTTGCCAATATTCCTTCTGAGCACGCTTGGCCCAACCCCATAAACGACTCTGCTTCGCGACGCCGGGAGCGTCGCTCCACAAGTTCTTCCGTAGATAAAGACTGTTGGCGCCAGCTTCGTCGATCACGAGTTTGATCTCGTGCGAGTAACGCGCGACTGTTTCGTGCCCGTTGATCTCGGCGGCGAGATTCGTCGCTGCGACCTCACCCTGACGCGTCGCGAGATGGCCCAGCTTTGGTCCTTCAAAGTTGACGCAGTCGCCAACGGCGTACATCCGTTCCTGTCCGACCACGCGCATCGTCGGATCGACAGCGATGTAACCTTCACTGTCAGTCACACCGACGTACGACGCCGCGGACGATCCGCGAAACGGCGGCAGCAACATCAGCAGATCGTGATTGATCGCGTCGCCGGTCGCGGTGAGGATGGATTTTGCCGTAACGGAACTGATCGGGAAGTCGGAAACGATCTCGACGCGCTTAGCGATGAGCGCTTTTTTGAGTCGAATCGCGGTGTCGTAGTCGCCGAGTTCAGCCCCAAACTCGCCGGGACTGACAACCGTGATCTTCACGCGATCGCGCTCGCCTTTTTCCTCGAGATGTCGCGCGAGGGCGAACGCAGTCTCGTAAACCGGGACCGGCAAACGCGTCCCGGCACACTGTCCGATCACCGCGTGGCCTTCGTGAAAATAAGAAACGGCTTTGCCGAACTGAATCGCCTTATCGACGTTTAGCAGATGATGAGCGTGTTCGTAGAAACCGGTGATTCGCTCGGTTGCGAGCCGGCGGCCCAGCGCGAAGACGAGATAGTCGTAAGGAAGTTTTCCCTCGACTTCTCCATGCGCGATGGTCACTTTTCTCTCGAACGGATCGATGCGCGCGACTTCTGCTTCGATGAAGTTCACTCGCCGGTCCAGCATCGCGTGACGCAGGTCGAACGAGATGTCTTTCGTCGTACACTTGCCAAAAGCCAGCTTCACGAGCGCCGGATAGAAGACAAAACGGCGGCTGCGGGAAACGAGGGTGATCTGGTGGTCGTCACCTAACTGCTCCGCGAGTCTTTCCGCGGTTACGACCCCGCCAAATCCGCCTCCTAAAATCAGAATCTTTGCCATTGTCCTCGTCCCTCTCCTTATCGATCGCGCGTACGTTGGTGCGACGGAGATGCCTTGTGCATAACCCGTACCACGTTGTTTTTATTTGGATTTCCGAGAGAAAGGGACGATCTGGGTTGCGGGGTATTTCGCAGCGCGAAGGAAATTTCCCGCAAAGGCGCAAGCCGGAGCAATATGTCGAGACAGGTGCCGAAGTTGAGAGCGAGGAGGCGAGCGGAAAGCCTCTTTACGGCACGCCATCTTCCTTTGCGTCTTTGCGCCTTCGCGGAAACTGCAATTCAGCTCGCTAAGACCTGCGCCAACGTCTTCAGCAGCTTTTCCGCCGTGTAAGGCTTGTTGAGGAATACGGCGACGCCTTCGAGGGCGCCTTCGCCGGCCTTCTGGCCTGCGCCCAATCCGCTAGCGGCGATGATGCGGACCTGCGGGCTCATTCGTTGAAGCGCTCGGATCGTCGCCTGACCGTCCATGAACGGCATAACCATGTCAGTCAGCACAACAGCGATCTCGTTTTTCTTGTCGGCGTAAAGGGCGAGTGCTTCGGTGCCGTCACTCGCAGTCAGGACCCTGTAACCAAACGCCTCCAGCGTGCCGCGCGTGATCTCGCGAATCGACTCCTCATCGTCCACGACAAGAATCAACTCGCCATGTCCGACTGGAAGATCGCTCTGTAACGCCGCCGCTTCGACCGAACCCGGCATATCGAGCGCCGGAAGGTAAATCGTAAACTGGCTTCCCTTGTGCAGTTCGCTGTAGACGTTGATAAATCCGCCATGACTCTTCACGATCGTCAACGCAGTTGAAAGCCCCAATCCGGTGCCTTTAGTCATCTCCTTCGTCGTGAAGAACGGCTCAAAGATCCGGCTCTGAATCTCCAGCGACATTCCCGGGCCGGTGTCGGCGACGCTGATCATCACGAATCGTCCGGGCTTCGCCTCAATGTGCATCCGCGCGTAATTCTCGTCGACAAAGGCATTCTCCGCTTTGATCGTAATCGAGCCGCCTTCGGGCATCGCGTCGCGAGCGTTGACACAAAGATTCATCAACACCTGATGCATCTGCGTCGCGTCGGCAGAAATGATCCAAAGATCGGTCGGAAGGTGAAAACTAATCTCGATCGACTTCGGCAGCGTCTCGCGAAGGATCTTGACGATCTCTTTGATGAGGTGCTTCGGCTGCAACGCTACGCGCTCGCCTTCGACGCCGCGGGCGAACGACAACACCTGGCGCACCATGTTTCCACCACGTTCAGCGTTCGTGCGCAGGACGTCGAGCCACTTCTTGCTCGCCTCGTCAGTTGTTTTCAACTGCAACATGTCAATCGCCATCAGGATCGGCGAAAGGACGTTGTTCAAGTCGTGGGCAATGCCGCCGGCAAGCGTGCCAATCGATTCCATTCGTTGCGCACGGAGAAACTGCGCTTCCATTCGCTTGTTTTCAGTGACGTCCGTATTGATTACGAGAATCGACTTCGGCGCGCCTTTTTCATCACGGACCAAAGTCCAACGGCTTTCGACGATCAGCGGCGCACCGTCGCGTCGAGTTTGGTACATCTCACCTTTCCACTCGCCGTGCTCGAGCACTTGCTTCCGCGCGATTTCAAACTGATCGGACGGCTGCCTGAAAATCTGATCGCAAACGTTCTTGCCGAGCACTTCAGCCGCGGTCCAACCGTAAATATTCTGCGCGCTCCTGTTCCAGAACAGAATCTTATGCTCCAGATCGCGCACCATGATCGCGTCCTGCGCCTGATCGAGAAGCGCCGCCTGCTCGCGGATCTGTTCCTCCGCGCGTTTGCGCTCGGTGATGTCGTAGCGGATCGCGATGTACTGGTAAGGCTTTCCTTCAGAGTTGAGAAACGGAACGATCGTGGTGTCGACCCAGTAATAACTCCCGTCCTTGGCCCGATTCTTAATCTCACCGCGCCACACCTTGCCGCTCGCAATCGTCGTCCATAAATTGCGAATAAAGTCTTTCGAATGATAGGCGGAATTGATAATTCGATGGTCCTGGCCGAGCAGTTCTTCGCGGGAATACTTCGAGATCTCGCAGAATTTGTCGTTGACGTAGTTGATGATCCCGCGCTGGTCAGTGATCGCGACGATGGCCGATTCGTCGAGCGCAAACTTGATATCGGCGAGTTCCTTTTCGGAACGCTGTAAAGCTTCTTCAGGTTGAAGGTGGGTGGTCATCGACTTACGACTCGGCGCCGGCTGCAGCGTCTTCAAGCTTCTTGAGCCGGTATCTTAATTGATCGCGTGAGATACCGAGCAGTTCGGCGGCGCGCGTTTGATTACCACCGCTTCGCTCGATCGCCTGCCGAACAAACGAAAGTTCAGCTTCATCGAGCGAGATTCCCTCGTCGGGCAACACAAACCGAGCGTCATCACCTTTGACTTGGTCGAGCCGCGGAGTTTCCAACAAACTTCCCGGCAAATACTCGGTCGTGATCTGATCGGAGTCTTCCAGAATCAACGCCCGCTCGATCACGTTACGCAGCTCGCGAACGTTCCCGGGCCAGCGATACTTTCTGAACACGGCGACAGCTTCAGGCGACAAGCCGGTGATCTTTTTTCCTCGTTTAAGACGCGCGCTGATCGTGTCGATGTAGTGTTGCGACAGCAAGAGAACGTCGTCGCCGCGCTCGCGCAGCGGCGGAATGTCGATCTGAATGATCGACAAACGATAATAGAGGTCGAGACGAAAACGTCCGGCTTCGCTTTCCGACTTCAGGTCGCGATTGGACGCCGCCAAAACCCGAACGTCGAGCGGAATGTCTTTCAAACCACCGACGCGACGAAACGCGCCTTCTTCCAACACGCGCAACAGTTTCGCTTGAAGCGAGAGTTCGAGTTCCCCAATCTCGTCGAGTAAAAGCGTTCCGCCTTCAGCCTGCTCGAACATGCCTTCCTTGCGAGCTTTCGCGTCAGTAAACGCGCCCTTCTCGTAACCGAAGAGTTCCGACTCGATGAGTGTCGCCGGCAACGCCGCGCAATTTATAGCGACGAAAGGACGTTCCGCGCGTTGCGAACCGTAGTGAATGGCCTTCGCGACGAGATCTTTGCCGGTTCCCGATTCACCCTGAAGCAAAACTGAAGACACTTCGCTTTCCGCGACCTTCGCCGCGAGTCCCAGCATCTTCTTCATCGCCGGAGACTCGCCAACGATCTGGCGGAAGTTAAACTCGCGCGCACGGTCCTTTCGGATCTGCTCAACCTCGCGGCGCAGGTGTTTGGCCTCGATTCCGTTACGAATCGTGACGCGTAACTCTTCGAGGTTGATGGGTTTGGCGATGAAGTCGTAGGCGCCGCCGCGCAACGCCGAGATCGTGTTACCGATCTGAACGTTACCCGTGATCATGATCACGATCGCTTCGGGATTTTCGCGCTTGATCTCGCGCAGGACGTCGAGACCGGAACCGTCGGGAAGATCGATGTCGAGCAGTACCGCCGCGGGAACTTCTGCCTTGAACTGCTTGATTGCTTCAGCAACCGAGTCCGCCTCGATGGCCGCGAACCCCCAGCTTTGCAGAGCTTCAGTCAACGTCCAGCGAATCGCCTGATCGTCATCGACTACAAGTATTTCCCTCGTTCCGTTTCGGAGTGACATTAGCCCGATTATATGTAGCGGACGAAGAAACCACCAACCACCCCGTTCAATCCTGGGCAAAAGCGCGCACTAGTTGTGAAGGTTTCCGCAATTGGCCCACGTCCGCGACCGAAGATTTCCCGGAATTGATTGTGCGGACACTCGTGTACGCAAGTTGCAGGAACACTTGCAGCCTCGCTTATCAGCTATCTCAGCGAATTAAAGACATGAACCCACATCCACGCCAGAAGATCCTTATCGTCGACGACGACGCATCCGTGATCGATTCCTTGTTCACCGTCCTTTCGGACCGCGGCTTTCAAATTGTTTGCGCCCATAACTTTGCGCAGGCACTCGTCAGCCTGCGTAACGCGCAGTTCGACCTGGTGATCAGCGATTTGTGTTTGCCCGACGCGACCGGCATGGACGTCATCAACGAAGTGAAGACTGAAACGCCCGAGACCGAAGTCATTCTAATGACGGGCCACGGCTCAGTCGACGTCACGATCGAAGCGATCAAGCGCGGCGCTTACTACTATCTCGAAAAACCGTGCGCCCTGGACCGTCTCAACGCCCTCGTCGATCGCGCGCTCGAAACTGCCGCGTTGAGACGTGAGAATCAAACACTTAAACGAAACCTGACCGGCGACAGCGAAACGTTCGGAATGATCGGCCGCCATCCAAAGCTGCACCACATCATTCAGACCATCCGCACAGCCGCGCCTTCCGATGCTTCGGTCCTGATCGAAGGCGAGAGCGGAACCGGCAAAGAGTTGATAGCAACGGCTTTTCACGCTCAGAGTCAACGTGCTACCGGACCATTCATTCGCATCAACTGCTCGGCAATTCCACACGAGCTGATCGAGTCTGAACTGTTCGGATATAAAAAAGGCGCGTTCACCGGAGCGGATCGCGATAAACGAGGACTGATCGAAGCTGCCAACGGCGGCACGTTGTTGCTCGACGAGATCGCCGAGATGCCCGTTCATCTACAGACCAAACTGTTGCGCGTCTTGCAGGAGCGAAAAGTGCGACGCGTCGGCGATGAACGTGAGATAGACGTCAACTTCCGGCTCATCTCCGCGACCAACCGCGACACGACAGTGCTCGTCGAAGAAGGTCTACTGCGAAAAGATCTCTACTTTCGCGTCAGCACGATCAAGATCAGAGTTCCGCCTTTGCGCGAACGTCTCGACGACGTTCCATTGATGGCGAAACACTTTCTCGATCGCTTCAACCTTCAGTATCGCAAGCAGATCCACAGTCTCGCGCAAGCAACTATTTCGCGTCTGCTTCAGTATGACTGGCCCGGAAACATCCGCGAGCTGGAGAGCGTGATCGAACGCGCGGTCCTGTTCTGTCCCGGGAATCAATTGCTGCCCGAGTGTCTGCCGGAGGAGTTTCAACACTCACCTGCGGCGAACACCTGCTTCGTCTTTCCACCGTTTGTTTCCATGGAAGACATCGAGCGCGAAGCGATTCTACAAACGCTCGAACGCACGTCAGGCAACGTCAGGCGCAGCGCGCAGATTCTTCGCTGCCCGCGTCCAACCTTCTATCGCAAGCTGAAAAAATTCGGCATCAAGGTCGAACGCGCTTGATCCATCAAACAGGCTTTCCGAAAAGCCCAACCCTCAAGTCTGTTTGCGGCTGCGCCGTCTGATGTGAGGCGAGGCTTTGCCTCGCCGGCAGCATAGGGAAACAAGGCGGGCTATGCCCCTCGTCCGCAAAGGGCGAAGCCCGAACCAGGGGCACAGCCCTTACTTAATAGGCACGCCAACGGCGAGGCAGAGCCTCGCCTCACATCAGGCGGCAAAGCCGCTTCAAAGAGGAGCTTTTCAGCAAAGCCGCTTCAAGGAGCTTTCAGCAAAGCCGCTTCAAAGAAGAGCTTTCAGCAAAGCGTTTCAAGGAGCTTTTCAGCAAAGCCGCGCGAGATTTTTTCCGACCAGGGATCATCAACCCTGCACCGGTCCGGTAGCTTCATTGTGAAGCACTCGTCGAAATCGATTCTCATTGTGAGACATAGTGCATCGCTCATTCCTCGCGTTGATAACGAAATATGGACCATCAACCGTGAAGGCATGGCTATTGCTGTAACGCGGACATCTTCACTCGAGACATCTCGAGATTGGCCGTACCCGTTCTACGCGGAGGAAACTAAAAATGAAAAGGAATCCCACTAGCTACCGCAAGAGGAGGAAACTCTCCTCTCTGCTCTTCTTATCCTCGCTACTATTGTTAACTGCGGCACTAAGCGTCCAGGCACAGACGCAGACGCCTTTAGCCGAAGAACTGATAGTGCCGCTCCCAACGCCGTTACCAACACCGACACCTCTGCCTGCTTGCACAAAAATCATCAAGGCAGATGTCGTCGCATTGGACCAGGCCATCATGTACAACCGCCTCGGCGCAGTAAACCCGGGCGGCATGATCTACGCACTCAAGCAGGACGTTGTGGCTATCGACCCGGTCAAAGGCCTGGTCGCCGGCAACGTGCGGTTGCGTAGCGACAAACGTCCACGACCAATTGCTTTAAGAATGAACAGTGGGGACTGCATCAGAATCAGCTTTACGAACTGGTTGTCGCCTTCCCCGCTGAGCGATCAACCCGCAACGCGCTCCGCGGGCGTACATGTCATCGGCATGGAGTTAGTCAATGGCATTACGGACGACGGTTCAAACGTGGGCACCAACACGCCGAGTCTCGTTGGACCAGGCGGTTCGAGAATCTACACCTATACGGCAACGCGTGAGGGTAACAACCTCATGTACAGCACCGGCGCCACGACCAGTGGCGAAGGTGACGGCGGCACGCTATCCGAGGGATTGTTCGGCAGCGTTAACGTGGAGCCGAAGGGTGCTGAGTGGTATCGCTCGCAACTTACACAGGCGGAAATGAAGTTGGCTCAGACCGGCACCACGGCCGGAGGACAGCCGATTCTGAACTACGACGCCGTGTATCCAGTTGGACACCCGAAAGCCGGCAAGCCGATCATCAAGATGCTTAACGGCGATACGATCGTCCACACTGACCTGAACGCGATCATCACCGGTCCAAACAAAGGACGTTTCCCCGTGGGAACGTTCAAGCCGAATCAAACCGAACCGGATCGCGAACGGCCGTTCCGCGAGTTCACCGTGATCTATCACGATGAAATCAAGGCCATTCAGGCGTTTCCGCAATTCACGGATCCGGTTCTCAAACACACGCTGCACAGCGTTCGCGACGGTTTCGCCATCAACTACGGCGTTGCCGGAGCCGGCGCGGAAATCCTGGCGAACCGCCTCGGAGTTGGACCAATGTTCAACTGCACCGAGTGCAAGTTCGAAGAGTTTTTCCTTTCGTCATGGACGATTGGCGATCCGGCACAGATTGTCGACGTGCCCGCCAATACAACCGACGCGGCCGGCAAGCTAATCAAGGGAAGAAAAGCAACGAAGGTCTTGTATCCCGATGATCCTTCGAACGTACACCACAGCTACATCGGCGACCCCGTCAAGATGCGAGTGGTGCACGCTGGACCAAAGGAACATCACGTTCACCACCTTCATGCCCATCAGTGGTTGCAGACACCTGACGACGATAATTCAACTTATCTCGACAGCCAGAGTCTTGGACCAGGCTACGCATTCACAACCGAGATCACCCACGGCGGCACGGGCAACCGGAACCAGACCGTTGGCGATTCAATCTTCCACTGCCACTTCTACCCACACTTCGCGCAAGGCATGTGGGAACTGTGGCGCGCGCACGACGTCTTCGAATCGGGAACCGTGTTGGATGCCAACGGCATTCCAGTCGCCGGCTCTCGCGCTCTACCCGATGGCGAAATCATAGCCGGAACACCTACTCCGGCGATCGTACCGCTGCCGACACTGGCAATGGCGCCGATGCCGACTGCGGCCGTGCCCGGATATCCGTTCTTCAGTCCGGCCGTCGCAGGTCACCGTCCACCAAAACCGCCACTCGACACGATCGACGACGGCGGCTTGCCGAGACACATCATCACCGGCGGCACCGCCGTCAGCGTTGAGAATCGTCTCGACTTCAGTAAAGAGTTAGTAACTGCTGTTGCACAAAAAATCGCTGAAACCGGAACGGCTGCGGAAGTCGCCGCGATGGTCTACCACGAACAACGGCTGCACGCGAGCTACAAGCCCGACGGCACCGCCGCTAACTTCGTGCTCAACGGACTGCCACGTAAACCCGGCGCTCCATTCGCGGATCCCTGCATCGACAGCAACGGCGTCGCGACCGGAACTCCACGCACCTACAAAGCTGCCGCTTTCCAACTCGACATCAAGTTGAACAAAGCCGGCTGGCACTTCCCGCAGTCGCGCATTCTTTCGCTGTGGGCCGACGTAAACCCGACAATCGCTGGAACCAAACCGCCGGAACCGTTCTTCTTCCGCGCCAACACCAACGACTGCATCACCTTCTATCACACGAACCTCGTCCCGGGCGTTTACGAACAGGACGACTTCCAGATTCGCACTCCGACGGACATCATCGGACAACACATTCACCTCGTGAAGTTTGACGTCACGTCGTCAGACGGATCGGGCAACGGCTTCAACTACGAAGACGGAACCTTCAGTCCTGACGAAGTAATCGAACGAATCCACGCGATTCGCAAACAGAATGCCTGCATCGGCAGGGATTCAGGCGACATTCGCGACGGCACGTTTACGTGTCCGGTTGCGAAAGCGCATCCGTTCTTCGGTACGCTCGGCGCGCAGACCACGGTCCAACGCTGGTTTGCCGACGACGTTCTCAACAACAACAAAGTCGACCGCACGCTGCGCACCGTGTTCACACACGATCACTTTGGACCATCGAGTCACCAGCAGACCGGGCTCTATGCCGGCCTCGTGATTGAACCCAAGGGATCAGTTTGGAAAGACCCGGAAACCGGCGTAACGATGGGCACGCGAGTGTCCGACGGTGGTCCCACAAGCTGGCAGGCGAACATCATCGAACTCGATCCGTCGCTGAGCCATCGCGAGTTTCTGTTTGAGTTCGCTGATTATCAGCTCGCGTATCAAGCCGGCGCCGGCGTCGACGCCAACGGCAAACCCATCGCCGATCCGGTCCGTGTCATCGGTCCGCCGATCATCAACGAAGTAGGCCTGCCGTTCATCGTTGAAAACGGATTGGTTTGTCCCGGTGGAGTTCCGGCGCCTTGTCCGGAAGCAGTCTCCGCGGCAGACCCGGGCACGATGAGTGTCAACTACAGGAACGAGCCCGTGCCTCTGCGCGTTCGCGATCCAAATACCAACTTGCAGGCAAGCGGCGCTGCCGGCGACTTGTCGAAGGTTTACAAGTCAAATATCTTCCGCGCCGATCCGCTCTTCAACGTGCAACCGACGTTCTATCCAGCGCTCACCAAAGGCGTGCAACCGGGCGACCCGTTCACTCCACTGCTGAGAGCTTACGAAAACGACAAAGTTCAGATTCGTATCCTCGTCGGCGCGCATGAAGAAACACACAACCTGACAGTCAACGGTCACAAGTGGCTGCACCAACCAGGCACGCCGCAGGATCCGCTGGCAGTCAACAACTCCGGTTACAGAAATTCGCAGGTAGCCGGTATCTCAGAACACTTCGAGTTTCTGACAGGCAAGGAATCGGTGCTGGGCACTCGTCCCTTCATCGATTACCTCTATCAGAACAGCGCTTCCGTTGACGGTCAATGGAACGGCGTTTGGGGAATCTTCCGCGTCTACAACGGACGTCTGGGTTTGAAAGCAGACTTGCTCGCGCTGCCCAACAACCTGGCAGGCGCCGCGGACCTCTCGCAAAACGACTCGTCGTTCACAGTCGATACGGAGTTTCCGAACGGCTTGACCGACTACAAGGACACCACCGACGCTTCAGTCGAAACTGACACCACGCTCGAGACCAACACGAAATGGATGTCAACCGACATGATCGCGGAGACAAGTCTCCAGCAGGGTGCGGCCCTCGAAGGTGGTTTCACTCTAACCAAGACCATCGTGACTGCGCTTCCCACTGACTTCGCGACCGGCAAGTCGATCGCGACCGGTATCTGTCCGTGGAACGCACCACGAAGAAACATCAGCGTCACTGCCGTCAGTGCAGCCGCACTGCCGGGAGGTAAGCTGGTCTACAACAGCCGCGCCGGAAACGGCGGCGCGCTCAACGATCCGACCGCGATCATGTACTTCCGCAGTTCGGACATTGACGCGTACGGCAAAGTCAAAGCCGGCGTGCCCATCGAACCGCTCGTCCTGCGTGCAAACGCTGGCGAATGCATCAACTTCACTCTGATTAACAAGCTGCCGAGACTGATGGCTGATCTGGACGGCTTCAACACGATGCCGAACATCATCCATCACTTCAACGCCAATCAGGTGAAACCATCCAACCAGGTCGGCTTGCACCCGCAACTCCTTGCTTACAACGTCGCTAACAGCGACGGCAAGAACGTGGGCTTCAACCCGAACCAGACGGTTGGACCAGGCGGCATCGCCCGTTACACGTGGTACGCCGGAGACGTCGTTATCAACGGCTTCCAGCGCATCGCGACCCCGATCGAGTTTGGCGCAACCAACTTGATCTCTTCCGACCCAATCAAGCACAGCAACAAGGGCGCGATTGGTTCGCTAATCATTGAACCTCAGGGAGCTACGTGGATTGAAGATGCGGGATCGCGCGCGCAAGCGACGGTCACCAAACCCGACGGCACGTCGTTCCGTGAATTCGTCATGCAGTTCCAGACGGACATCAACATGAGGTTTGCAGACGGAAGCCCGGTGCCGAACCTGGGCGGTCCGGAAGGCGCAGAAGATGCTGAAGATTCGGCCCAGAAAGCGATCAACTATCGCACTGAGCCGCTTTGGAAACGCATGGGCTACGCTCCGGAAACCGATTTCGGGACCACACGCAACTTCGACTTCACCAACGTGTTGACTAACGCGCTGGTCGGAGGCGATCCGCAGACCCCGGTGTTCACAGCTAAAGCCGGTCAACAAGTCCGGTTCCGAGTACTGAACGCCAACGGTCATGCTCGTAACAACGTGTTCAATCTCCACGGACACTTCTGGCAGGAGGAACCCTACACCAACGCCTCCAAGGTGATTGGCAACAATCCTCTGTCAGAGTTCAAAGGTTCCCAGTATGGAGTTGGACCATCGTCTCACTACGAAGTGATTCCAGTGAATGGTGCAGGCGGCGCGCGCCGAATAACGGGCGACTACCTGTATCGCACACAGAATTCATTCCAGTTTGACGGCGGCATCTGGGGTATCTTCCGCGTAACGCCGTAACCCGGCGACTATGGACCACGGATTGCACGGAAACACCCGTGTAATCCGTGGTCCTTCTTCTTTTAGGAGTGCAAAGATGAAAAACCTACTCTTCTTCTTCATCACCCTCGTTCTTATCGGAATTAATTCGCAATTCATGGGAATTAATGCGCAGACGCAGCAAGACAAATCAGCGGCGCAGAAGATCGTGGAACAGGGCATCGCCATCGAGTTTGCCGCCGATCCCCTGGCCCAAAACGCAAAGACGATCAAGGCCGGCGAAGACGTCAACATCAAGTTCAAAGTCACCGACACGACGACCGGCACGCCAGTTAAAGGTCTGGGTCTTTCAGCCTGGATCAGCCTGCGGCCAAGCGATCAGCCCAACGACGCCGGCAAGTGCCGCGAGAAGATCCAATCGTACCTGACGGGCAGTCTCCGCACTCGGCCGGAAGTGGATCTCAATTCTTATTACGTGCTCGCGCTGAACAAGAGCGCCGATATCTCCGTGATCGATCCGCTGTTGGGCTTCGGCGGCAGCAAACTGCTAACGCTCGTGATGCTGAAGAGTCCAGGCGAAGACTGGATCCTGACGCGCAACGGCGAGAATCTCTTCGTCACGCTGCCTTTGATCGATCAGGTCGCCGTCGTCAACACACGAAACTGGAAAGTGACGAGTTATATCGACGTCGGCCCAAAGCCGTCGCGAATCCTCGTTCAACCGGATCAGCAATACGTCTGGGTTACGAACGAAGCCGGCGTCACAGTTATCGACACCGCGAATTTGAAAGTGGCGTCGAAGATTCCGACTGGACCAGGTCAACACGACATCGTGATCGGCAACGACAACCGGTTCGCCTTTGTCTCGAATCGTGAAGGTGGAACGGTCTCGGTGATCGACATCCGCCTGCTCTCGAAGATCCATGACGTGCCGGTTGGTCCAAACCCGGCTTCCCTCGCCCTCTCCGATCTGAGCAAAGCCCTCTACGTTGCTAGTGAAAACGATGGGACCGTCACCGTTATCGAAGCGCAAAGTCACAACGTTCTTGCGCGTATGAAAACGCCTGCCGGAGCTCGCTCGATCCGTTTCGCGCCAGGCGGCCGTTATGGCTTCGTTCTCAACACCAAACAGAGCACCGTCAACATCTTCGACGCTGCTTCGAATCGCATGTTGCACGAAGTGAACGTCGGCAAAGCGCCCGATCAGATCACGTTCAGCAACCAGTTCGCGTTTGTGAGATCGCTCGAGAGCGAGAACGTCGAGATGCTGCGGCTCGGGACGATCGGACAGGAAGTCGATGTTACTGAGTTTCCCGGCGGGCAGGTTCCACCAGGAAAAGGCTCGGCACCCGTTCGCGCTGATTCGATCGTGCTCGCGCCGGAAGGAAACTCCGTGATCGTCGCGAACCCGGCCGACAAGGTTCTCTATTACTACAGCGAAGGCATGGCGGCGCCGATGGGAAATTTCCAGAACTATCGACGCGAGCCGCTGGCGGTCATGGTTGTCGATCGCAGCTTGCGCGAGGTCCAACCCGGTGTCTATTCGACGACGATCAAACTGCCGTCGAGTGGTCGTTACGACGTGGCGTTTCTGAACGATGCGCCGCGCGTCTCGCACTGCTTCGATCTGAACGCTGAAACAAACTCGGCGCTAAAAGAAAAGGCGCCGGTCGCGTTGCGGATCGAACATCAAGTCAAAGAGATGAAGCTGGCGGTGGGCCATGACTTCACGTTCCGCTTCAAACTCATCGACACGGCAACCGGCAATCCGAAATCAGACTTGAAAGACGTGCGCGTGTTGACGTTCCTGAGTCCCGGAGTCTGGCAACGCCGCGACCTCGCGACGCCGGTCGGCGACGGAGTTTATGAGCTCAAAGTCACGGTTCCGCAAACAGGCCTGTACATGCTGTTTGTCGAATCGAGCTCGATGGGCGTGCGATACGTAGACCTGCCTTACCTGATGTTGCAGGCGACCGAGTAGGAGAGACGAAATGAAACACAAATTCTTCGGATTAATTTTGCTTTTATCCGTGTTCTCGCTGACTCACGCACAAGAATGTCACCAGCCAAAAGCGAAGGCCGCGGACTCCACCAAAATGCAGATCCCGGATGTGAAGGTGCGTGACCAGCATGGCAACACGCTTAACTTCTACACCGATCTAATCAAAGACAAGACCGTCGCGATCAACTTCATCTTTACTAACTGCACGACGATCTGTCCGCCACTGGCCGCAACTTTTGCTCGACTGCAAAAAGAGATGGGCGATAGAGTAGGCAAAGACGTCCACCTGATCTCGATCAGCGTGGATCCGGTGACTGACACACCTGAACGCCTCAAGGCGTGGGGAGCGAAATTCAAAGCCGGTCCGGGTTGGACGTTTGTCACTGGTGAAAAACAGGAGATGGACAAGCTGCTGAACGCCCTCGGCGCGGCAGTTTCGCGGCGAGAAGATCACACGCCCGCGACGATTATCGGCAACGACAGTAAAGGCGTGTGGACACGAACCTACGGTCTCGCAAAGATCCCGCAGATCATGGGCGTGATTGAAAACGTTATCGCCGGACGAACCGAAGAAACTTCGTCCACAGGAGTGAAGCCATGAAGTTCATCCTGCTTCTATTGGTACTCTGCGCCGCAACGGTGGTCCACGCACAAGACCAGAAGTCGCCGGCGGAGAAGTATTTTTCCGACGTCGAGTTGATCACCCAGGACGGCGAGAAGGTTCGCTTCTACAGCGACGTACTCAAGAACAAGGTCGTGATCATCAACACGTTCTTCACAACCTGCACGAGTATCTGCCCGCCGATGAATCGCAACTTCGAGAAGATCCAGGAAGCACTCGGCGACAGGCTTGGCAAAGATGCGTTTCTCGTTTCGATCAGCGTCGATCCCGCGACTGATACACCGACACGACTCAAGGAGTACAGCCGTCGCTTTCACGCACGTCCCGGTTGGATGTTTCTCACCGGCAAGAAAGATAACGTAGACTGGGCGCTCTACAAGTTGGGCCAATACGTCGAAACGAAAGACGACCACACGAGCATCATCATCATCGGCAACGAACCTAAAGGACTTTGGAAAAAGGCGATGGGCCTCGCGAAGTCTGACGAGCTGATGAAGATCGTCGAAGATGTAATCGCCGATCGCATGTAAACCTGAAATGATCCTCAGACTCACACTCATTCTCCTCGTCGCAATCGCCGGTTGCCTGGTCTGGATTGGCCCGCCCGTGGTCCATTCACAAAACCAGCGACGCGAGCTCACATTGCAGGAAAAACGCGGCAAGGCTTTTTATCTTCGCGGCGAGAGCGCCTCGGGACAGGAGATCACCGCGCTGATGGGCGACGTCGACGTGCCAGCTTCCACGCTGACGTGCGCCGGTTGTCACGGCAATCGCGGTCAGGGAATAACGGAAGGCGGCGTCACTGCAGGCAACATGAGCTGGACGCATTTGACGAAACCTTACGGTCACACAGACGAAGGCGGACGCAAACACCCGGCGTTCACCGAGGCTTCTTTCATTCGCGCCATGACCTCCGGAGTCGATCCCGGCGGAAACAAACTTGCGGTCGCGATGCCCACGTATCGTATGCCGCAGGAAGACATGGCGAACCTGATCGCGTATCTGAAAAGAATCGAAAGCGATACCGATCCCGGTTTGACCGAAAACTCGATCGTGATCGGCACCGTTCTTCCCGAGAAGACGGCGATGACCGGGTTGGCCCAATCGATCGGCGACGTCTTGCAGGCGTACTTCGCCGAGGTCAACAGTCGCGGCGGTATCTACAACCGCAAGATCGAATTGCGCGTCATGAACGGCGACGCGAAAGTCACAACTACAAACTTGAAACGCCTGATCGACGACGATCAGGTGTTTGCGATCGTCGGCGGGCTCACGGCGGGCGCCGAAGATGCCGTTGCGGCGTTGACGCACGAGAAAGAAGTTCCGTTCATTGGTCCATCCACGCTGTTGCCGCAACGCGGACTGCCCGTCAATCGCTACGTTTTCTATCTCCTGCCCGGGTTGAAGGAACAGGCGCGCGCACTCGCGATCTTTGCCGCGAAGAAAACCGAACCCGCGAACTCGCGGGTGGCGATTCTCACGCCCGATCAGGAGTTCAATCGCGGTATCGCGTCGGCGATCGAGGAACAGGCAAAGAAACTTCAGTGGAAATCGGTGACGACGGTGTCGTACCCGCGAGACGGATTCAACGCGTCGCGCTACATCGACGAGCTGCACCAAAAAGGCATCGACACCGTTTTCTTTCTCGGCTCCGGTCCGGAAACTGCCGCGCTTTTGAATGAAGCTGAAGCTGTCGGTTGGGCCACGCCGCTCTACATGCTCGGCTCGCTGTTGGGAAGAAACATCGCCGAGTCCGTTACACCGAAGATGAAGGACAAAGTCTTTCTCGCCTTTCCGACTGTTCCCTCCGACGTCTCAGCCGTGGGCGCTGCTGAGTACACCGGACTGCTCAAACGAAACAAACTCGAATCTAAACACGCGGCCGCGCAGGCCTCCGCTATCGCCGCCGCCCGCATCCTGGTCCATGCGCTCGAACTGTGCGGCAAAGATCTCAGCCGCGAACGTCTCATCACGACCCTTGAGGGTCTCTACGAATACGACACCGGCCTCATGCCAAAGATCACCTTTGGTCCGAATCGTCGCATCGGCGCCCTTGGCGCGTACGTCGTCACGATCGATCCCGAGAAAAAACTGTTCCCGGCGAGTTCTGAGTGGATCGCCGTCGATTGATCGGCAATAATGGCAAGCCCGCATTGTTGCTGGTGAGACATGAACAAACCACACGAAGATATCGAACTCAGAATTCGTACGCTGCGCACGCTTTGGTTTGCTCTGTCCATGAGCATTGTCCTTTATTACGCTTTCACGTACATGGTGACATCTCCGGTCAGGCCTAACCAGACGCTGTCGCTCGTGCTGCTCGCGGTTAGTGTCTCAACAGTGCTGATTGCGTTTGTGATTAAAGCAAAATTATTGAACCTGGCTTCCGAGCGACGGCAGGTCCCATTGATCCAACAGGCTTACGTTGTGACGTGGGCGATAACGGAAGTTGGAGCGCTACTTGGCCTGCTCGATTACTTCATAACTGGCAATCCCTACTTCTTCGTCCTGTTCCTCATCGCGGCGGGTGGAATGTTGCTTCACTTCCCGCGCCGCGCACACGTCCTGAACGCGGCATTTAAGGACTCCGCCTTTTAAGATTCGCTGCTCGCGTAAGATGTTCGCGTAAAACTTCAGCCAGCGTGGAAACGTGCGGTGGGCGCATCATCGAAAGGTGATCGCCGGGAACGTCGTGAACTTCGAGTCTCGCTGAAGATAATCGGCGCCAGCGTGCGAGCGACTCCGGATCGTCCGGCTCGTCAATAGCACGCAGCAGTACGAGCGGAATTGAGGCCGGCGAAGGACGATAGCTCTTGACGGCCTCGATGTCCGCGAGGTAAAGGCGAAACCGGCGGCGAAGATCGTCAACGTCAACCTCGGGCGGCAGCACATCGACACGACGCGCATGGTCCAACATCCATTCCAGTTGCGCTTCCCTTCCCGACTTAAGGATTTCCTCGTACTCCGATGGACCAAGATCGAGCGGAACACCCAGGTTCACCGCAAAGCCTGCCAGGATCGACACGTCATCGTCCAGATCCTGATCGTCAGCTCCCGGCGCAACGCAGTCGAGTAATAGGACTGGGGCGACATCCGCACCGCGGGTCTGTAGCTGTCGAGCCATTTCGAAAGCAACCACGCCGCCCGTGGACCAACCACCCAAACTATAAGGACCATCCGGCTGGACCGTTCGCAGAACCTGCACGTAGCTCGACGCCATCGTCTCGAGTTCTCTTCCCTCAGCGTCGCGCTGTGTTCCCTCAACAGCGTAAAAGGGCCGTTCCGTTCCGAGCGCGCGGGCCAAAGTAAAATACGCGGCGACGCTGCCGCCCGCCGGGTGTACAAAGAACACCGGCGGTAACGATCCTTGCGGCTGCATCGCTATGAGCGGCGCGGACGCAGACGGATTCACTTCCCGATGCAGCAGCAACGCCATCGCCTCAATCGTCGGTCTCCTCAAAACCGAGGCCACTTCCAACTTCTTTCCAAAGATTCTTTCCACACGCGCCAGCAACGATAAGAGCAGTAATGAATGGCCACCTAAATCAAAGAAGTCATCGCGCACGCCTGGCTTTACGTGCAGCAACTCTTCCCAGATGCTGACCAGTTGCGTTTCCAGCGGATCACGTGGACCAATGCTTTCCTCGTCTCGCGGCTTACTGATTTTGACCTCGGGCACTCGTCGTAACTCAGTCGCGGTCAACATCGGCAGCGCTCCGATTCGTCGACCCGGAGCGGCGACCACTCCGGCGAGCAACACTTTGAAGTGCGCGGCCATTCGTTCGATCGTAGACGCGTCAAACAGATCCGTGTTGTAAACGAAATTCGCATGGAGTTGCCCGCGGAATTCGGTGACGTCGAGAATGAGATCAAACTGTGCCCGGGTTGTCTTTACGTCAACCGAACTGATGTCGAGCGCGATCGAGTGTGAAGCAGCTTCCGGCACGTTCTGTAGCGCAAACAACACCTGAAACAGCGGATTGCGGCTGCGGTCCCGGATTGGACTCAACTCCTCGACCAACATCTCGAACGGCAAATCCTGATGCGCAAAAGCGCCGAGCGAAACCTCGCGCACCTGGGCCAGCAATTCACGAAACGTCGGATCGCCTGAAAGATCCACGCGCAAGACGAGCGTGTTGACGAAGAAGCCGATCAGCGATTCGAGTTCCTGGCGATGGCGGTTTGCGACCGGCGTTCCGATCACGATGTCGCGCTCGCCCGTGTACCGGTGAAGCAACACATAAAACGCGGCCATGAGTGTCATGAAAAGAGTCGCATCTTCACGGCGACTCAGTTCCGCCAACCGCGTCGATAGCTCACGCGAAAGCGCGAACGATTCGCGCTCGCCGTTGAAACTTTGGACCGCGGGTCGTGGCCGATCTGCCGGCAGGTCCAGCGACGACGGAGCCCCAGCCAGATGTCCGCGCCAGTACTCGAGCTGTTGGTCCAACACTTCGCCCCGTAGCCACTCGCGCTGCCACACGGCAAAGTCAGCATACTGAATCGACAATTCCGGCAACGGCGAGGGCCGGCCGGCTACAGCGGCTTCGTAAAGCGCCCCCAATTCGTTCAGGAGGATTGTTTGTGACCAGCCGTCGCTGATGATGTGATGCATCGTCACCAGCAGCACGTGTTCATCAGCGCGGAGCCGCATCAACATGGCCCGGATGAGTGGACCACGTACGAGATCGAACGGCCGTTGCGCTTCTTCACTCGCCAACATTTCGGCTTCTAATTCGCTCTCCGGGAACGAACTCAAATCCTTAACGGTCAATGTCAGGTTTCCACTCGCAGCGACCAATTGCACCGGTTCCTGGTCCAAAACGTCGAACGTGGTGCGCAGGATCTCGTGCCGCCGGACGACTTCGTCGAGCGACCATTGCAAAGCCTCGACCTTGAGCGCGCCTGATAGCCGGAAGGCAAGCGGCATGTTGTAGGCCGCGTTCGACGGATCCACCTGATGCAGAAACCACAAACGTTGCTGTGGGAACGAAAGTGGAAATACGAAGACTTCTTCGGAAGAAACAGCGGACGTCATTGATTGGACCTCGCGGGTCGCACCAGACGTCGCGCTTCGCGATCGACGCGAACAATCTTCGGCATTTCAGCCGGCGCGCTGTTGTCCTGTGCCTGCTCGATCACGACTGCGAGCGCGGCGATAGTCGGTTGTTGAAACACCTGGCGCAACGGAAGTTCCACCTTGAGCAGGTCACGCACGCGTGAGATGAGCTGCGTCGTGAGCAGCGAGTGACCGCCGAGATCGAAGAAGTTGTCGTGGATGCCGACCTGCGGCAGGCCGAGCAAGTCGGCCCACGCGCCGGCGAGCAACTTTTCAACGGGCGTGCGCGGAGCCACAAAAGCTTCCGGCAGATCCGGCCGGACAGCTTCGGGCGCCGGCAGCGCGCGCCGATCGATCTTGCCATTGGGCAACAACGGCAACTCGTCGAGAATCACGAACGATGATGGGACCATGTGTTCCGGCAGCCGCGCTCGCAGGAAGTTTCTTAGTTCTGGTCCAAGCTGTCGGGCCTGTCTGCCACGGAGCGGATGGTTCACGTAGTCGTCCAGTGACTTCGCCACGTCGAGTTCGATCGGGAAAGCAACCGCTCGAGAACTCTGCGTGAAAGCCACGTCGAAGCTTCCATCCGCGCCGTGTCTGGCCCAACTCAGGTGGACGCGATATGACAATTCCTCACCTAACCGGTACAGGTCTTCGGGATCGATGCCGTCGCCGAGCCTGGCGTTCGCGACGTTTGTGAGGGCGAGTGGTTGATCGTGAAGCCGGCGGCGCAGTTCAGCGAGATCCCAACGCTCGTCACGCCAGTCGATCCACGATAGATCTTTCACAATCTCCTGATCGCCGACGCGGAGCATCACCTGATAGCGAAACCGCGTTAGTTCGTTGTGAAAACGCCCGCGCTTGGGTTCGACTTCGACGTGACTAATTCGCGGCAAGTGCCGCTTGAGCGCCGTGAAGAAAGCGGGATCGATGAGCAACTCCTCTTCCTGGTCCATGCGCCGCTGGACGCGCTGCCGCAACTGGTCCACCGAGAGCCCACCCTCAGCTCTGTGCTGCTCGACTGACTCGTGCAACGTTCGCAGCAACGGCAAACTGCGAACGTCGCCAATCGCTATGAACCCTCCGGGCGCGACCGCCTCAACCGCGCCGCGCAGCACGCGCATGAGGTAGTCAACGCCGGGAAAGTACTGGACCACGGAGTTGATGATCACAGCGTCAAACGACGCCGGCTCGACGTTCGCGAAGTCGTCCGCGTTCTGTTCCAGCAGCGACACTTGCGGCAGGCGTGTTTGCTCGCGGACATAATTCAACGCCGCCGGTGAAAAATCCGTGCCCACGTAACGCTCGCAATGCGGCGCAATACGGAACAACAACAATCCGGTGCCGCATCCGATCTCCAGTACCCGCCGCGGTTGTTGCGCAACGATGCGCTGGACCGCATCGTCTACCCATTCCTGCATCTGCTCCGCTGGGATCGGCTCGCCGGTGTAACTACTGTTCCACCCGCTGATGTTGAAACTCGGATCCTGGACCACGTCATTCTGGTTGAAGACTTCGTCGTCGTGGACCGTGCGCCATTGCGCGAGTTGTTCGGCTTCGAGTTCACGTGAATCAGAAACGTCGTCACGCTTAGGCGTTACGTAAGCAATCAAATTCTGATTACCCGCTGACTCACGTAACGTCACGACAGCTTGCCGCACTGCGGGCACGGAGTTCAGGACCGTCTCGATCTCGCTGAGCTCGATACGATAACCGCGAAGTTTGATCTGCTCGTCTGCGCGCCCGATGAATTCGATATTGCGATCTGCGCGGTAACGGGCTAGATCGCCCGTGCGATACAGCCGCGCGCCGGGCGTAGTGGTGAAAGGATTCGGAATGAATCGCTCGGCGGTCAGATCAGGGCGGCCGTGATAACCACGCGCCAAACTCTCGCCTGCCAGGTACAGCTCACCGACGAGACCAACCGGCACGGGGCTCAGTTTCTGGTCGAGTATAAAGACCTGAGTATTCGCGATTGGCAGGCCGATGGGTAAGTGGCCGCTGACGTGGTCCACCTTGTGACGATACAACGTGGAAGTAATCGTCGCTTCGCTGACTCCGTATGCGTTCAGTAAAGTGCTGCGCGCCGGCGCCAACCTGGCCCACAACGCCACGCCTTCAGCAAATACCTTCTCACTGCCGGCGATGGTGAGACGCACGCATTCGGGCAATCTGGCACCTTTGCGCTCTAACGCCTCCAACCACTCCTGCCAGAATCGAGCAGGCAGATTCAGCACGCTTACTCGCTCGTGCTCGATCAGTTGCAACAACGACGTTGGCTCAAGCACGCGTTCGCGCTGAAGCACGATCGCCGCTCCGGCGAGCAAAGTGGGAAAGATCTCTTCAGCGGCCACGTCAAAACTCAACGAAGCAAACTGCAGCACGCGATCCGACGACGTCAGCTCGTACTCCCGTGTCACCGCCAAGCAGTGGTTCGATAAAGCACGGTGAGTGATAACGACGCCTTTTGGCGTTCCCGTCGATCCGGACGTGTAGATCACATAAGCCGCGTTATCGAGACTCGCACGGCGAACCGGGTTTTCCGTCGAGATCGACACTGCATCGATCACGCTGTCGCGCGTCAGTATCAACGCAGCGCCGGCGTCTTCCGTCATGAACGTGCGGCGCGTCTGTGGATACGAAGGATCAAGCGGCACGTACGCACCGCCGGCTTTCAAAATACCGAGCACAGCGACAATCATCTCGACCGAACGTTCAAGCGACACTGCAACCGGAACCTCTGGTCCAACACCGGCCGAGATCAGATGATGGGCCAACTGGTTAGCGCGACGGTTCAGTTCCGCAAACGTCACACTCTCGCCGTCGCAAACGACAGCGATCGCCGCGGGTGATGTAGCGACCTGCGCTTCAAACAACTCGACAACGGATCGTGCCGGAAACGCTCTTGCTGTTTGGTTCCAGCCGATCTCCACCTGGCGACGTTCGGCATCATCCATGAGCGACAATTCACTCAGGCGTTGCTCGGGCGCAGCGGCGACACTCTCCAGCAAAATCCCCCACCGCTTGAGCAGTGTGCGGATCGTCTCCGCTTCAAACAGGTCCGTGCTGTACTCCGCTGTAACCCCAAGCCCGCGATCGCTCTCGACGACGTCGATACTCAGATCAAACTGGCTCGCAACGCCGGCAACGCCCACCGGGCTCAACGTCAAACCCGGCAGCGGCAGTTCCTCCTTCGGCGTGTTCTCCAGTTGAAACATCACCTGAAAAAGCGGGTTGCGGCTGAGACTGCGTTCCGGCTGCAAGTCTTCGACCAGCACTTCAAACGGCAGATCCTGGTGCGCATAAGCTTCGAGCGTCACTTTGCGCACGCGCGCCAGTAGCTCAGGAAAATGTGGATCGCCCGAGAGGTCCGTGCGCAGGACCAGTGTGTTGACGAAGAAGCCGATCAGGTTTTCGGTCTCGATGTTGTTGCGATTCGCTATCGGCGCGCCGATCACGATCTCGTCCTGGCCCGTGTAGCGATACAGCAACGCTTTGAAAGCCGCGAGCAACAGCATGAAGAGCGTGACGCCTTCGCGACGGCAGACGATGCTGAGGGCTTCACTCAAACGTGACGGCAAGATCGTCGTCAGGGTCGCACCGTGAAAGCTTTGCACCTCGGGACGCGGCCGGTCGGTTGGAAGATCGAGCACCGGGAGATCGCCGGCCAGTTGTCGCCGCCAATACGCCAGATGCTGGTCCAACACGTCGCCCGCCAACCAGTTGCGCCGCCAGTGCGCGAAGTCGGCGTATTGCACCCGCAACTCTTCGAGTGGCGATTCCTTGCCTTCGCTAAAGGCCTGATAGAGCTTGCCCACCTCGCGCACCAGCACGCCCTGCGACCAGCCATCGGAGACGATGTGATGAACGGTCAGTAAGAGTACGTGTTCCTCTGGTCCAAGCCGCACGAGGCTCGCGCGCAAGAGTGGCGGACGAGTCAAATCGAAAGGCTTGCGCGCCTCTTCCGCCGCCAGTTCCAACATGCGCGGCTCCCGTTCGCTCTCAGCCAATGCGCTGAGGTCAAGCACATCGATCGCCAGCTCCTGAGGTGGACCAACGACCTGCCCCGGCCGACCATCGACCATGCAGTAGTACGTGCGCAGGATCTCGTGCCGCCGCACAACTTCATTCAGCGTGCGTCCGAGCGCATCGCGATCAAGCAGCCCACTGAGACGAACCGCCGTTGGAATGTTGTAGGCAGACGTGCTCGGCTCCAACTGATACAGGAACCACAGACGTTGTTGTGAGAACGACAACGGAAGATGGCCGTCGCGCGACACCGGCACGATCGGCGGCGCGGGCAAATCGCTTCCGGCGCCCAAAGCTGCTTCGACGGCGGCGGCTTGTTGGGCCAGCGTCGCCGACTCGAAGAACAGTTTCAACGGCAGTTCCATGCCGAAGTGCGCTTGCGCGCGAGAAACAAGCCGCGTCACGAGTAGCGAATGGCCGCCGAGTTCGAAGAAGTTGTCGCTGCCGCTAACGTGGTCCACCTTCAATACATCCGCCCAGATGCCGGCGAGCAACTCTTCGACCGGCGTTCGCAGCGTCGCCTGAGCCGGCCTCGACGGCGTTTCGTTCTCCTCGCGGGCGAGCAGTGCACGCCGGTCGACTTTGCCGTTAGGAGTGAGCGGCAGTTGATTCAGCATGACGAACGTCGAAGGGACCATGTAATCGGGCAACACTGCGCGCAGATTCTTTTGCAGCTTGTCGGTAACGACGTCGCCAACCACGTATGCAATGAGACGCTTGTCACCCGCGCCGTAATCACGAACGGCAACAGCCGCTTGCTGCACTCCGGGCGCCCGCGTGAGGACGGTTTCGATTTCGCCGAGCTCGATGCGATACCCGCGAATCTTGACCTGCTCGTCGGCTCGTCCCAGAAACTCGATGTTGCCGTCGGCGAGATAACGGGCGCGGTCGCCGGTGCGATACAGTCGCGCGCCGGGTGTCGTGCTGAATGGATGCGGGATGAACTGCTCGGCCGTAACGTCCGCGCGTCCGTGATAACCACGCGCGAGGCCGTCGCCGCCCGCATACAATTCGCCTGTCATCCCCGGCGGCGACAATTGCAGTTGCTGGTCCAGGATAAAAACCTGCGTGTTTGTGATCGGGCGTCCGATCGGGACCGAGCCTGACAACTCGGTCTGGTGGTCCATCGGATAACAACATGTAAACGTCGTGTTCTCGGTTGGACCATAACCGTTGATCAGCTTGCACGATGGAACGGCAGTGACGAATCGCTTTACGTGTGACGGCGAGAGAACGTCGCCGCCGGCGAGTAGCTGTCTGAGTCCGGCAAGAGACTCGAGCTGTTCGTCGACCATCTGATGAAACAAGCCGGCTGTCAGCCAAAGCGTCGTCACGCGATGGTCCAGCAGCGCACGGCCGAGATCCGACAACGAGGCCACGCCGGACGGCATGAGCACGAGTTGCGCGCCGTTCAGCAGACTCCCCCAGATCTCAAACGTCGAGGCATCGAAGGCGAGCGGGGCGAACTGTAAGAAAACCTCGTCCGGACCGAAGCTCGCGTAGTTGTTGCCGTTGACGAGTCTCACCACGCCGCGATGCGGGACGGCGACGCCTTTCGGAGTCCCCGTCGAGCCTGACGTGTAGACGATGTAAGCAAGGTGATCGGGCGTGATCCGTTGGCCGTGGTTCTCTTCGTTGTTGGCGGCGATCAGCGGCCAGTCGGAATCGAGCAGGATTACAGGCGCGCGATGTGCAGGCAGTTCGTCGTGGAGCGTGGAGACGCTGAGCACCAACTGCACAGCCGCGTCTTCGAGTATCCATAACAGTCGCTGATCGGGGTACGACGGATCGAGCGGGACGTAAGTGGCGCCCGCTTTGAGCACGCCAAGGATCGCGACGATCATTTCAATCGAACGTTCGCAGTGGATGCCGATGCGTGTTTCGTCCCCGGCGCCGTAAGCGATCAGATGATGGGCCAACTGATTTGCGCGGCGATTCAGTTCGTCGTAACTCAAACGTTCGTCACCAAATGCCAATGCGGTCTTGTCGGGCGTGCGCGTGGCCCATGTTTCGAACAGATCGGGAATACAGCTTGACGAACGGGACGTGCCGCTCGATGAGGGGAAAGTCAGCAACTGATCTCGTTCCCCACTCGTCAGCAAATTAATCCGCGACAAACGCTGTCCCGGATCGCTGACGACTGCTTCCAGGAACATCCGATAGCGATCGGCAAGCTGACGCACAGTCGCTTCACTAAGAAGATTCGTGCTGTAGACCAGCGCGCCGAGGATTGTCTCGCCCGTCGAGGTGAGGTGTAGTTCGAGATCGAAACGCGTGGTGTCTGCCGTGAACTCGTGCGGCTGCAACGTGAGTCCCGGCAACGTGAGCGCCGACGGTGGCGCACTTTGAAGATCGAAAACGATTTGAAAGATCGGATTGCGGCTCAAGTCTCTGACCGGTTGCAACTCTTCGACGAGCAACTCGAACGGCAGATCCTGGTGCGCGTATGCACCAAGCGCGACTTCACGCACTCGTTGTAACAAGTCACGAAACGTGGGATCGCCCGAAAGATCGGTGCGCAGCGCCAGCGTGTTGACGAAGAACCCGATCAAACCTTCGAGCTCTTCGCGATTGCGATTCGCCACCGGCGTGCCGATCACGATGTCGGTCTGGCCCGTGTAACGCCAGAGCAAGGCCTTGAACGCCGCCAGCAAAGTCATGAACAGCGTCGCCCCTTCGCCCCGGCTCAAAGCATTGAGCGACTCTGCGAGTTCTGCCGAAAGCTCAAACAGAAACGTCGCGCCGCGATAATCCAACCGCGGCGGACGCGCACCGTCCGTCGGAAGATCCACCGCAGGCGGCGCTCCGCTCATCGCCTTTCGCCAGTACGCGAGTTGCCGGTCCAACTCCGCGCCCTGCAACCAACCTCGTTGCCAGTGCGCAAAGTCGGCGTACTGAATCGCGAGCTGCGGTAGCGACGGGCCGTTCGAACCATATAGCGCGCCGAGTTCCGTCTTCAACACGCCCTGCGACCACCCGTCACTGACGATGTGATGCATGGTCAGGACCAGCACGTGCTCCTCGCTATGCAAACGCAACAGCAGCGCGCGAATCAATGGACCATGAATCAGATCGAACGGCCTTTGCGCTTCTTCACGCGAAAGCCGCATCGCTTCCGCATCGCGCGCGTCGTCGGGAAGGCCGGTTAAATCGATTACGGGAATGGATAACTCGAGGGTAGGTGAGATGACTTGCACCGGCTGACCGGCGACAGAGTCGAACGTCGTGCGCAGACTCTCGTGACGCCGAACGATCTCGTTCAAACTCCAGGTCAGAACCGCTACGTCAAGACTGCCAACGAGACGCACGGCGGCGGGCATGTTGTAAGCCACCAAGCCGGGTTCGAGTTGGTCCAGGAACCAGAGCCGTTGCTGCGCGAACGAGAGCGGCACTGGTCCACTGCGCGAAACTGGACGAATAGCGTCAGCTTCAACCGACCGTCCCGCGAGTCGTTTCTCGAGCAACGCGCGCTTCGCCGCCGACAGCCGATCACGATCTTTGTCCTGCGTTTCAGAGCTCATTCTGCAAAAGCCTCTCGGCCTCCTCGTCGCTGAGGTCGTCCAATTGCTCAATCAACAAATCCTCGACGACCTGGGCCAACTCAAAGACCGTCGGCTTCCAAAACAGTTCGCGCAGTTGCAACTCGATCCCGAACGTCCGGCGCACGCGCGAGACGAAGCGCGTCGCGAGTATCGAATCGCCGCCGAGTTCGAAAAAGTCGTCGTGAATACCGACTCGATCGAGTCCGAGAACGTTCATACACATCTCGACCAAACGCGCCTGTGTCGGGTTTTCGGGGGGCGCGAATTCGCGGCGCAGTTCCGGCCGCGACGAGTCGGGAACCGGCAACGCGCGACGGTCCACTTTACCGTTCGGCAACAACGGCAACGCTTTGAGCGTGACGAACAACGACGGGATCATGTATTCGGGCAGACGTTGGATCAGAAACGATCGCCACTCACTCGCGGTGGGCAACTCGTCGCCAACAACATACGCAACCAAACGTTGTTCGCCGCGTATTTCGCGCGCAACCACCACGGCGGCACGTACCGCATCGTGCCGCGACAATGCTGCCTCGACCTCGCCGAGCTCTATCCGGAACCCTCGCACCTTGACCTGATGGTCCATACGCCCGCCAAACTCCAGCGCGCCGTCCTCCCGATAGCGCACGAGGTCGCCCGTGCGATACAGGCGCGCGCCCGGTTCACGCCCAAACGGATCCGGCACAAACTGTTCGGCCGTCAACTCCGGACGATTCAGATACCCTTGCGACAGACCCGCGCCGCCGATGTACAGCCCGCCGTAAATGCCGATCGGAACGGGATTCATGAACTGGTCCAGCACATAAAAGCTCGTGTTCGCCACCGGTGGACCGATCGGCACCGGGCTTTTCGCGGCAGTCACCTGAATTACACCGGAATAGATCGTCGTCTCGGTTGGACCATAAAGGTTCCAAACTTCGGCGCATGTGACTAAGAGTTGATCCGCAAGTGTCCGCGGAAACGCTTCTCCCGCGGCCAGCACTTTCAACCGCGGGTCGCCCCGCCATCCCAGGTCGACCAACATGCGCCAGGTTGCCGGCGTCGCCTGCATCACTGTCGCGCCGGACCTCGCGAGCAACCGTGGCAATTCCACGCCGTCGGCAATAACGTCGCGATCGGCAATCACCACGCGCGCGCCGATCATGAGCGGCAGGAAGATCTCCGTCGCCGCGATATCGAAAGAGAGAGTCGTAACTGCCAGCATAGTATCGGCGGCGGTCAGGGACATCTGCGAAAGCACTGAGAAGAGCACGTTCACGACGGACCGATGCGTCACCACGACGCCCTTTGGTTGTCCCGTCGAGCCCGACGTATAGATCACGTTGCTGCACTGCTCGTTCGACATGCGGTGGTCCAGGTTCGCTGCGTCGCGCTTGCCGATCTGGTCCCACTCCGCGTCGAGTTGGACCACGCGATATCCGGAGAGCCGCGCGCTGAGACGCGCTTCAGTCAGCACCACGCGCACGCCTGAATCCTTCAACATGAACGACAGACGTTCCGCTGGATACTTCTCGTCCAACGGCACATACGCACCACCCGCCTTCAAAATTCCAAACAGCGCGACCACCATCCGCAGCGAACGTGAGGTCAAAACGCCAACGAATTCACCATTCTCAACGCCTGCATCTCTAAGATAGCGCGCCAGCCGATTCGCGTGTTCGTTCAACTCGCGATACGTTAATTGTTCGTTCTCAAACACGACCGCGACCGCGTCGGGCGTCTTCAACGCCTGCGCTTCGAAGAGTTCGTGAATACACCGTTCACGCGGATAATCGGCGGCAGTGTCGTTCCACTCGATCAGCAGCCGGCGCTTTTCGTTCTCACTCAACAGCGGCAAGTCCGACAAACGCTGTCCCGGATCGGCGACGATGCTTTCGAGAATGTTTTCGAGATGCTTCGTCATCCGTTCGATCCGTTCACGGCGATACAGGTCGGTCGGGTACTCGATGTCGACTTCGTATCCCTCATGCGTCTCCGTCATCGCGAGCGTCATGTCGAACCGCGACGCGCCGTTGTCGATATCCAAATGCTTCGCGTTCAGGCCAAGCGTCTCCATCACCGTGAGTTCAGGAAAATCGAGATAGATGAGCGAGTGCTGCACGATGGGATTGCGGCTCGCGTCCTGCGCGGGACGCAGTTCCTGGACCAGCTTGCCAAACGGCAGATCCTGGTTCGCGAAACCCTCCAGCACCGTGACGCGCTCGCGCTGGAGCAGTTCGCGAAACGTCGGATTGCCCGAGAGGTCCGTACTCAACACAATGAGGTTCAACAGATAGCCGACCATGTGCTGCAACTCCGGCCGGTTGCGATTGGCGAAGGTGGCGCCGACGAGAACCATCTCCTGACTCGTGTAGCGATAGAGCAGCGCCTTGTACGCAGCCATCGCGACCGTAAACATCGTCACGCCCTCGCGGCGGCTCAACTCCCTCAGCGCATCGAGCAGTCGTTTCGAATAGCGCGTGTAAACACGAGCGCCGCGGAAGTTCTGCATCGCAGGACGCGGGAAATCGATGGGCACTTCCAACACAAACGGGACGCCCGCCAGCTTCCTGGTCCAATAAGCTGCTTGTTTACGATAGATCTCGCTCTCCGCGCGCCCGCGCTGCCAAACCGCGTAATCGGCATACTGAATCGGCAAAGGCGGCAGCGGCGATGGCCGGTTGTTGGCGAAAGCGTCGTAGAGCGCGCCGGTTTCCTGTTCGAAGATCGCGCCGGACCAACGATCCGTGACGGTGTGATGCATGTTGATGTGCATCACGTGATCGTCTTCGGCGAGGCGCAACAAGCCGACGCGCAACAACGGGCCTTTCTCGAGATCGAACGGCCGTGAAAAATCTTCAGTAACCAGGCGCAACGCTTCCTGCTCGCGTTGGTCCAGCGGCATTGATTGCAAGTCGACGGGCGTCAGCGTGATCTGCATGTGCGGCTGGATGACCTGCATCGGTTGGTCGTCGACGATGGTGAACGTCGTGCGCAGAACTTCGTGACGCGCGATCAACTCGTTGACGACGCGCTCCATCACCTCCGCGTCGAGATGGCCCTTGATCCGGCTGGCGGTGAAGATGTTGTAGGCGGCGTTGCCGGGCTGTAGTTGATCGATGAACCACAAGCGTTCCTGATCGATCGAAGTCGGAACGAGGTTGGTGTCCGCGGGCGGGCGGCGAGGGATCTGGTCCACTTCAGGCCGCGGGACGAACGCGGCTCTTAACTCGTCGAGTAGGCTGAGACTCGCAAGCACCGAATCTGCATCGACTCCGAAATCGACCAGGCACGCGATCTCGTCAACGCCGAGGTCCGACAACGTGTCGAGCAAGCGGGCGCATTTCTCCGGCGTCCCCATGAGCGTGCTCGTCTCGAAGTACTTCTCAAACGCCGCGCTCATTAACGCGTCCTTGTCAGCCTCGCTGACGGCGGTGTTGCTCGCCGTTTCATACTGCCGAAAGTAACTGCGCAGGTAATGCGAGAAAGGCGCGCGCACCTTTTCTCTGACCGCCGCGTCGTCATGGCCCACGAACGTGTGCAACATGATCGTCACGATGCCCGGATCGTGTCCGTTCTGCGCGCGCGCTTCGCGATAGAGTTTTATGCGCTGGTCCAGATCTTCTGGCGAGTAACCGACGTAAGCGGCGAGCACGTTCGCGCCGATCTCGCCTGCGCGTCGCCACGTTTCCGGACTGCCGGAACTCGTGATCCAAATTGGCAGTTGCGACTGTATCGGTCGCGGCAGTATGCGAAATTCGACTTCCGATCCGTTCGCACTCGGAAGTTTTACCTTGCGACCGGCCCACAATTCACGGATCAACTCGATGTGACGAAACATCACTTCCTTGCGGTCGTCGTAGACGTCGGGGGCGAAGATGAAATCGTCGGTGTGCCAGCCGGAAGCGAACGAAACAGCGGCGCGGCCGTGCGAGAGGTTGTCGACCAGCGACCACTCTTCGGCGACGCGCACGGGATGATGAAGCGGTAACGCTACGCTGCCGGCGCGAATCTGTATTCGCTCGGTCAGCACCGCCAGCGCCGCGCTCAGCACGGACGGATTTGGATAAAGACCGCCGAAGTCCTGGAAGTGACGTTCCGGTGTCCACACGGCGGTAAACTCGTGACGGTCGGCAAACTTCGCGCTCTCTAACACGAGCCGGTACTTGTCCTCCGAAGTCGTGGAACCGTCGGCGGAGAAAAAATAGAGACTGAAGCGGATGCCTTTTGCAGTCGATCGATTTTCAATCGGCGCAATTTGAAACTGCGGCTCGATTTCTTCAGGCACCGTTGACTCGATCTCACGCACGAGAGTGTCGAGTTCCGCCAGCTCCTCTTCCTGCGCGATCATCTCGAAGATGCGACCAGCAAGCACCGCGGCGGTTTGAGATTCGAAGACAACACGCAATGGCAGATCGATCTTGAAAGTCGCGCGGAGTTGGGCCACGAGTTGGAGCGCGATCAGAGAATTGCCGCCGTGGTCGAAGAAGTTGTCGTGCAGACGAATATTGTCGATCCCGAAAAGCTCGCGCCAGATGCCAATAACTGCGGTTTCGAATTCAGCGACGTTTGAAAACGTCTTTTCGGGCATCGCTGCGTCTTGCGGCTCTTCAACGACGATTCCTGTATTCGACTCCGCATCGATCCAGTGACGTCGGCGCTCAAACGGATAAGGCGGTAACGGCACGCGCCGTCGCTCGCGGTAAAACGTGGACCAGTCGATCTCGACACCGGCCAGCCACAAGCCACCGACGGTCTTCAGCAGAAACTCGATCTCCGACTGTTGAGCCTTCGGCGGACGCAACGATGCCAGCGCGACAAGTTCCGGCTTCTGTTGCTGCGTCGCCAACGTTCCCAACGTCTGTCCTGGTCCAACTTCCAGCAACACGAGCGCCGGATCGTTCGTCAACTCCGCCACGCCGGCCGAAAACTGCACGGCCTCGCGCAAGTGTCGCGCCCAATACGCAGGATCGATTGCTTGTGCTTCAGTGATCCACGTGCCGGTGACGTTTGAGAGATACGGGATCCGCGGCGCGCGACGTTCGACACTTTCCACGAGCGCGGTGAACTCTTCGAGCACGGGCTCCATCATGGCGGAGTGAAACGCATGTGACGTCTGCACGCGACGACAGACGACGCCTTCGCCTGTGAGTCGACGTTCCAACTGATCGACGGCTTCGATCGTGCCGGAGAGCACACACAGCGACGGCGCGTTGACCGCTGCGAGCGATAGTTCGTCGTTCAACAAAGGCTCGACTTCGAGCGGTGTGAGCGAAACCGCCAGCATCGCGCCGCGTGGCAGCCGCTGCATCATCTGACCGCGTGCGGCGACGAGTCGCAGCGCGTCCTCGAGTGAGAAAACATCGGCCAAACAGGCCGCCGTGTATTCGCCGATGCTGTGGCCGATCATCGCCTGCGGCACGACTCCCCATTCGATCCACAGTCTCGCCATCGCGTACTCAACGGCGAAGAGTGCAGGCTGCGCACAGCGTGTCTCAGCAAGTCGTGTCGCGGCTTCAGCCAGTGGCAGATCGCGCGCGTAAATGATCTCCCGCAGATCCACACCGAGCGATCCGCGCAACAGTTCGGCGCAATGATCCAACTCACGACGAAATACCGGCTCGCGTTTGTACAACGCGTGGCCCATGTCGACGTATTGCGCTCCCTGTCCGGGAAACATGAACGCCACCGGCCGTTTCTCGTAATGTGCCGCACTGAGAGGGCGCGGCTCGGCGAGTTTCGCGACGGCGTCCGCGACGTCGCGAGCGACAACCGCCGAACGATGCTCAAACGCTTTTCGGCCTACGCTCAACGTATAAGCAACGTCGGCAAGCTCAACCGGCGCATGGTCCATCAAATGGCGCGAAAGGTTTGTGCCCCCCTGGACCAACGCGTCTTGTGTTCGCGCTGAAAGAAGCAGAAGCTGAGGCGCCGTCGACGATTCGTCGCTCGCAGCCTCGGCGGGCGCCTCTTCCAACACGATATGGGCGTTCGTTCCACCGATCCCAAACGAGCTAACACCCGCGCGTCGCGGCGTTCCGTTCGTATCCCAACGGCGCAATTCAGTGTTGACAAAGAACGGACTATTCGCGAAGTCGATATTCGGATTCGGCTGCTCGAAGTTCAGACTCGGCGGAATCTGTTTGTGCTTCAACGCGAGAATCGTCTTGATCAAACTCGCCACGCCCGCCGCGGCGTCAAGGTGTCCGATGTTGGTTTTGAGCGAACCGATCGGACAGAAACCCGTCGCCGCAGTGCCGGCGCGAAACGCTTGCGTCAGCGCGGCGATCTCCACCGGATCGCCAAGCGCAGTGCCCGTTCCGTGTGTCTCGACGTATCCGATCGTCTCCGGTTCGACTGAAGCGATCGCCAGCGCCTCTTCGATCACGGCGGCCTGCCCCTCGACCGCCGGCGCCGTGAACCCGACCTTCGTTGCGCCGTCGTTGTTGATCGCCGAACCTTTGATCACCGCATGAATCGTGTCGCGATCGTTCAACGCATTCGCAAGCCTTTTCAGTACGACGACACCCGCGCCACTTCCCTTCACCGTTCCACGCGCATTCGCGTCGAAGGCGCGACAGTGACCGTCGGGCGAAATGATTCCGCCATCCTGATACTGGCCGCCGAGTCCCTGCGGCACGCTGATCGAAACGCCACCCGCCAGCGCCATGTCGCATTCGTGGTTCAACAGACTCTGACAGGCGAGATGCACCGCAACCAGCGAAGTCGAGCACGCGGTCTGAACGCTGAGACTCGGTCCCTTCAGGTTCAAACGAAACGACACCTGCGTCGACAGATAATCGCGATCGTTGTTGATGATCACTTGCGATGGTCCAAGTGAATCCAGCAGCTTACGGTTCGGATAAAGATTGTTCAGAAAGTAAGTGTTCAAACTCTCTCCGGCGAAGACGCCGATGCGGCCGCGGTGAGTTTCGGCGTTTCCGTAACCCGCGTGTTCCAGCGCCGCCCACGACTCTTCGAGAAAGATGCGATGCTGCGGATCGAGCGTCGCCGCTTCGCGCGGGGTGAAGCCGAAGAACGACGCGTCAAACAGTTCGACGTCTTCGAGAACCGCTTCGGCCTTCACGTAATGCGGATCGTCGAGCGCCGTTTGCGGAACTCCACGACGCACGAGCTCTTCATCGCTAAAGAAGCTGACTAACTCCGCCCCTTCGCGCAGACGGTCCCAGAATTCGTCAAGATTTCGAGCGCCCGGAAAACGTCCCGATAAACCAACCACAGCGATGTCATACGCAAACTGATCCGCTTCACTCATTCCGCACCCTCTGATTTCCGCGCCCTGTTTTGCCGCGCCCTGAGCGCCGCCTGTCTGTCGCCTGCGCGTTGGCGATTCTGTGATTTCCCAGTTTCGTTTGTGAACCTGCCGTCGAGATGTTGGGCCAACGCGCGCACCGTCGGATACTTGAACAATGCCGCAACCGGCAGTTCGCGATTGAGTCGCTTCTCGAGTGTTTCGTGTACGCGAACAAGCAACAACGAATGGCCGCCGAGTTCGAAGAAGACATCGTTGACGCCGACGGTGTCCAGGCGAAGAAACTCGCGCCACACTTCCGCGATCGTCTGCTCCAGCGGCGTCTGCGGAAGCGCGAACGCAGAACGCATCGCGGGACGCGCCGCACTCGGCGCCGGCAGTGCGTTGCGATCGATCTTGCCGTTTGGACCAAGCGGCATCACGTCGAGCACGATGAAGTGCGCGGGGAGCATGTATTCAGGAAGTCGCTCGCGCAGAAACTCGCGCAACGCTTCGGCTGTTGGCTCTTTGTCGTTGGCCGCTGTGAGATACGCAACGATGCGGTTGTCGTCAGCAGTTACGACAGAGTCGCGCACGGCGGGATGACGGAGCAACGCCATTTCTATCTCGCTCAACTCGATGCGATAGCCACGTATCTTGATCTGAAGATCGCGGCGGCCCAGGAACTCCAGCTCGCCGTTCGGCAGCCACCGCGCCAGATCTCCAGTTGCATACAAACGCGCGCCCGCGATGGTATCAGCAGCGAACGGGTGCGGCACGAAACGTTCGGCTGTTTGCGCGGCGTGGTTGCGATAGCCGCGCGCTACGCCTTCGCCGCCGATGTAGAGTTCGCCGACAACGCCAAGCGCGGCCGGCTGTAGTTGATCGTCGAGCACGTACGCTTGCGCGTTCGGCACGGGACGCCCGATCGGAACTGTGCCCGCGCGATCGTGCGGCGTACACTCGTAAGCGGTGGACCAGACCGTGGCTTCAGTTGGTCCATACTCGTTGTAGAGAGCGGCCTGCGGGAGCTGTTCGAAATGAAGCTGCGGCAACTCGAGCGGGCACGCCTCGCCCGCCACGATCACACACCGCAGGCTCTTCAAACCGGTCTGGTTCAACAGCAGCGAATGGACCGCAGGCAGGCACAAAAGATGAGAAACCTGTTCCGACTCGATCAACGCAGCCAGTGCTTTGAGGTCTCTTTCTGTGTCCTTCGGCGGCAACACGAGCTTTCCACCCTGGCACAGAGTCCAGAAGATCCCCGCCACCGAACTGTCGAAGAAAAACGGCGACACCAGCAGGAAGCTTCGCACCGGTTCGTTGTAATAAACGAAACGCGCGCTCGTTGAATGGACCAGGTTCCGATGCGTGACTTCCACGCCTTTGGGCCGGCCGGTCGATCCCGACGTGTAGATGAGGTACGCGAGATTGTCGGCAGTCGTGGTTGGCTCCGGATTCTCGCGACTCTCTGAGGCAGGCAGTTGGACCGCCAGATGTTGCTCGGTCAGGAGCAGATCGATTCCGGCGTCCTGCATCATCAGTTCGAGCCGTTCGGGCGGAGTGTCGGGCGAAAGTGGAACGTAAGCCGCGCCCGCTTTGAGTATCGCCAAAATGCCGACGACCATCTCCAGCGATCGTTCGACGGCGATGCCGACTGCTGTTTCCGGTCCAGCTCCGAGACGGCGCAAACGATGCGCCCATTGATTGGCGCGCTCGTTTAGTTCGCGATACGAAAGCTGCTTCGCGCCGAACACGACGGCGGTCGCGTCAGGCGTGAGTTCCGCTCGCTGTTCAAACAGTTCGTGAATGCAGCGCGTGTTCGGGAAATCCACCTGCTCGAATAACAAACGCCGGCGCTCGTCGTCGGTGAGAAAATCGATCTGCGAGATCGACCGCTGCGGCGCAACGGTGACGGCTTGCAGCACGTTTACAAAATGTTGGGCCATCCGCGCGATCGTCGCCGAATCGAACAGGTCCGCGTCGTACGTCAGGCGACAATCGAGTTCATCCGCTGTTTCGGAGACTTCAAGCGCGAGATCGAAACGCGCAGCAGGATTCGCGATCTCCTGCGCGGTCACTGTCAGACCGGTAAGCGTGAGATCGTGCGCCGGCGTGTTCTGCAAGGCGAAGAGCACCTGGAACAATGGACCATGACTCAGCTCGCGCTGTGGGGCCAGTTCCTCGACGACGCGCTCGAACGGCACTTCCTGGTGTGCATAAGCTTCAAGGCTGACTTCACGCACTCGCTTCAGCACTTCGACAAACGTCTGTCGCGCGTCGAGCTTTGTTCGCAACACGAGAGTGTTCACGAAGAACCCGATCAGGCTTTCTAACTCGCGGCGTCCACGCCCGGCCACTGGCGTTCCCACCACCACATCGCGTTCACCGCTTAAGCGCCACAGCAACACTTGCCACGCAGCGAGCAGCGTCATGAACAGCGTCGCGCCTTCGCGCCGGCCCAAGTCGCGTAATCGAGCAGTCACCTCCGCGTTGATTCGCACCGTTTCCAACGCACCGCGATGCCGCGCCTCGCCGGTACGCGCGTGCGCCAGTGGCAACTTCAGGATGGGCAGTTCGCCGCGCAGTTGCTCGCGCCAGTAGCTCAACTGCTGCTCCAGTCGCTCGTCCGTCAGCCACTGCCGTTGCCACACTGCGTAGTCGGCGTAACTCACTTCCGGTTCAGCCAGCGCCGGCTCCTGCCCGCTAACGTACGCCGCATAAAGTGCCGCCAACTCCTGGACCAGCAGCGTCACCGACCAACCGTCCGCGACGATATGGTGCAGCGTTACCAGTAACAGGTGCCGCTCATGCGACAACCGCAACAACTTCGCTCGAATCAATGGTCCATGTTCGAGATCAAACGGCGTTTGCGCTTCTTCTGCCACGAGCCGTCGCGCATCCGCTTCTGAAAGCTCCGTGAAAAACAAAACCTCAGACACACCTGACCCGATGACCTGCACAGGCTCGCCGTCAACCAGGCGGAACGTCGTGCGCAACACCGCATGACGTCGAACTAATTCCGCGAAGCTGCGTTGCAACGCCACAACGTCGAGTGGTCCATCCAACTGCAATGCTGACGGCAGGTTATACCCCGCACTGTGCGGCTCCAGTTTGTCGAGAATCCAAAGCCGTTGCTGCGCAAACGAAACCGGCGCACGCCGCCCATTGTGCTGGCGCACGACCGGCGGCAGCGGCTCGCTTCCGATGCGCATCTCCGCTTCAATCACATGGGCCAATCGCGCGGGTGTCGGATGTTCGAACAACAACCGCAAAGCTACTTCGACACGAAACGCCTGCCGCACACGAGACATCACTTGTGTCGCGAGCAGCGAATGCCCACCGAGTTCGAAGAAGTCGTCATCCGCACCGACTCGCTCCCTGCCCAACACCTGCTCCCAAATCCCGCACAACACTTCCTCGACCGGCGTGCGCGGAACCACGTAGCTGTCTTCACACACCTCCGGATCCGGCGGCGGCAGCGCGCGCCGATCGACCTTTCCATTCGGCAACAGCGGCAACTGGTCCATCCACGTAAACAGCGACGGCACCATGTATTCAGGAAGCTGTTCGCGCAGCAGTCGTTTGAGCTCGCCCGTGAGTTGCCTGGATGGGCCGCTTGCGACGACGTACGCGGCCAACAGCTTGCGCCCGTCTTCAAATTCCCAATCCGTCACCACTGCCTGCCGCACGTCGCGATGCAACTTCAACACAGCTTCGATCTCGCCCACCTCAACGCGAAAACCACGCACCTTCACCTGTCGATCGCTGCGCCCGACGAACTCCAAACGTTCTCGATCGAACCGCCGTACGAGATCGCCGGTCTTGTAGAGTCGAGCCCCGGCTTCGCCGCTAAACGGATCGGGTATGAATCGTTCCGCCGTCTGATCGGGGCGATTGAAGTAGCCCCGCGCGAGTCCTTCACCGCCGACGTACAATTCGCCCACGACGCCGCATGGCACCGGACGCCAGTGTTCGTCGAGCACATAAACCCGCACGTTTGCTATTGGACCACCGATTGGCGGCAGCCTGGGCCACTCGCGTGCTGGTCCATCGAGTCGCCACATCGTGGTCAAATGCGTTTCGGTTGGTCCGTACTGATTGTCGAGCCGGCAGCCGTCCAGTTTTTCAAACAGGCGTTCGATCGCAGGGGTGATCTTCAACTGCTCGCCGGCCGTAATGACCTCGCGCAGATAGCAGCGCCCAAGGTCTTCCGTGCCGGCAGCTTCAGCCAGATGCTGTAAAGCAACGAAAGGCAGAAACAGCCGTTCGACACGCTGCTCCTTCAACACTCGCAACAACGCAACAGCATCACGACGCACTTCTTCTTCGACCAGCACGAGCGTTGCGCCCGCGCACCATGTGGAGAACATCTCCTGAACCGAGACGTCAAAGTTAAGCGAGGCGAATTGCAGTGTTCGCGCCTTCGCGCGGCTGCTGCTCATTTGAAACGCGATGAAATTACAGACCGCGCGGTGGGCCATCATGACCGCCTTGGGCCGGCCGGTTGATCCCGAAGTGTAGATCACGTACGCAAGGTTCACTTCGCTCACACCAGTCACCGGCATCTCGTCGCTTTCGTTTGCGATCAAGTCCGCATCGCGATCGAGACAAATCACGCGCGGAGTTTGCGCCGGTAACTGTTCGACAAGGTGTTGCTCAGTCAACACCACACACGCGCTTACGTCCTCAATCATGAACGAAAGACGTTCGTGCGGGTATTCGAGATCGAGCGGCAGATACGCGGCGCCTGCTTTCAACACCGCCAGCACCGCGACAGCCATCTTTGCTGAACGACCGGTCGCAACGGCGACGACTGCCTCCGGTCCAACACCCTGTCGCCTCAGAAAATTCGCGAGCCGATTCGCCGCCTGGTCCAACGCGCGATACGTCAGTCGTTCTTCGCCGGCGATGAGAGCCAGTTCGTCAGGCGTTTGCCGCGCCTGATCGTTGAAGAATTCGTGAATGCAACGGGCACGCGGAAAGTCCGTCGCGGTTTGGTTCCATTCGCGGATGAGCTGTCGCTCTTCCCCTGGCCCAAGCAGCGGCAATTCCGAAATACGCGACTGCGGACGCGCGACAACGCCTTCAAGCATCGTCTCCAGATGGGCCAACAGGCGAAGAATCGTCGTCTCTTCAAACAGCTCGGTGCTGTACTCGAGCACGCCGCTTATCCCCGAGCCGTATTCTTCGAGCGACAACATCAGGTCAAACTTCGCGGTGCCTGTTCCTACGTGCGTCTCTGCGATCTTCAGTCCCGGTAATTCGAGAGTCGTTGCGGGCGCGTTCTGTAATACGAACAGGACGTTGAAGAGCGGTGTGCGTCCGGCTTCGCGTGCCGGCTGAAAGCGTTCCACCAGCATCTCGAACGGCACGTCCTGGTGGGCGTACGCGCCGAGCGCGATCTCGCGCACGCGTCCGAGAAGTTCGGTGAACGTTGGGTCACCTGCGAGGTCCGCCCGCAATGCGAGGGTGTTGACGAAGAAACCGATCAAGCCTTCGATCTCGCGCCGCCGCCGGTTTGCGACCGGGACACCGATCGCGAAGTCATGCTGTCCGGTGTAGCGCGAAAGTAAAGCTTGCAGCGCCGCGAGTAACGTCATGAACAACGTCGCGTCCTTGCTGCGACTCAGCGCGCGCAATCTTGCCGTCAGCGCTTCGTTGAACGTTACGGGAACGAAAGCTCCACGCCGCGTCGGGACTTTCGGCCGCGGATGGTCCAACGGCAGTTCCAGTAGCTGCCACGAGTCGTCAAACTGCTTGCGCCAGTAGTCGAGCTGCGCCGTGAGTGTCTCGCCTTGCAACCACTCACGTTGCCAGACGGCATAATCCGCATATTGCACAGGAAGCTCCGGCGGTGAAGTTGTCTCGTGTCCGGTGAACGCCGCGTAGAGCGTCGCGGCCTCGCGAACAAGCACGCCGGTGGACCAGCCGTCGCTGATGATGTGGTGCATCGTGAACAACAGCAGGTGCTCTTCTTCACGCAACCGCAGCAACGTCGCGCGCATCAGTGGTCCATGCGACAGGTCGAACGGGCGTTGCGCCTCGCGTTCGATCAATCGCTGCGCTTCCTCTTCGCGATCCACCTCGATGACGGGAATTTTTACCGGCTGCGGCGCTGAAATGATCTGCACCGGGTTTCCGTCAACCACGCGGAACGTCGTGCGCAGCGTTTCGTGACGTCGCACGATCTCGCTCAACGCTCGTTCGAGTGCTTCGGTGTCGAGTGGGCCCATCAGACGCAGTGCGCCGGGCGTGTTGTAGAGCGGATTGGCTGGTTCCAACTGATCTATGAACCAGAGTCGTTGCTGCGCGAACGATAACGGCAGCGGCTGTTCGCGCGAGACGCCTTGCAATGGAGGCTCGGCGCTGTCGCTCCCCGCTTGTTCTATGAACTCCGCCAGATCAGAAAGCACCGGTGTTTGGAAAAGCCTCGTGAGCGGCAGTTCCACCGCGAAGGCCTCTTTCACTCGCGACACGACCTGCGTCGCAAGCAACGAATGGCCGCCAAGTTCGAAGAAGTCGTCGTCGGCGCCGATCGAATCTCGACCGAGTAGTTCTTCCCAAATTGCACACAGCTTTTTCTCGATCGCACCGCGCGGCACGCGATACGGCAGTTGCTGAGTTCGCTCAAACCGGTCCGGCGGGGGCAAGGGCAACGCGCGGCGGTCCACCTTTCCGCTCGGCAAAAGCGGCAACTCTTCCATCCGCACGAACGCACTCGGGACCATGTGTCCCGGCAAGCGTTCCTGCAAATGCGCGCGAAGCCGGCGTGCGAGGCTGTCACTTTCATCCGTCGAAACAACGTACGCCACGAGCCGCAACGCGCCCGTCGTGTCCTCGTGACCGATCACCGTGGCCGCATTCACGCTTGCATGGGCGCACAACGCCGCTTCGACTTCACCCAATTCGACACGAGCACCACGCACCTTTACCTGCCCGTCGGCGCGGCCGAGAAACTCGAGCTCTCCTCCCGGGAGTCGACGGACCAGGTCGCCCGTTCGGTACATCCGCATTCCAGGTTCGTCGCTGAAGGGATTCGGCAGAAATCGATCCGCAGTCAGATCCGGTCTTCCTTCGTACCCGCGTGCGAGACCAGCGCCGTCGAGATACAACTCGCCAACAACGCCGAGCGGCACAGGATTCAGCCACTGGTCCAACACGTATGCGCCGGCGTTCGCCACGGGCTTTCCGATCGGCACCGTCGGCGTGTTGGACCAACTTGTTGCCTCCCAGAACGTAGCGTCGATCGTTGTTTCGGCTGGTCCATACAAGTTGTACAAACGCGCCGCGGGCAGTCGCTCCAGACACTGTCTGGCGAGTTCCTGAGTTAACACCTCGCCTCCGCAGAACACCAGCCGCAGTTTTTCACACGAGGCAAATGCCGGCTCGTCGACGAGCATCCGCAGCAGCATCGGCACGAGTTGGACCACGGTGACGCCGTGCTCGATCATCGTGCGCGCGAGATACGAGCTGTCCTGGTGTCCAGCAGGCCGGGCCATCACGAGCTTCGCTCCGACGATGAGCGGCATGTAAAACTCCCAGATCGAGGCGTCGAAACCGATCGGCGTCTTTTGCAGAAACACGTCCGTTTCGTTGTACGCAAAAGCGTCGCGCATCCAGCGCATGTGATTGCAGAGGGCGGCGTGCGTCACCATCACGCCTTTCGGTCTGCCGGTCGAGCCTGACGTGTAGATGACGTAGGCAACATTCGCGGGATCGACACGCCTTGGTGGCGCAGTTTCGGAACGACTCTGGACCAGATGCTCATGCGTCAGCACGATGCGAGCACCTGAATCTTCGATCAGCAAGCGCAAGCGTTCTTCCGGATACGAAGGGTCGAGCGGAACACAGGCGCCGCCGGCTTTCAGCACAGCGAGCAACGCCACCACGAGATCAGCCGAACGCTCCAGCAGCACGCCGACGCGCTCCTCGGGAAGTAATCCGAGATCGAGAAGGTGATGCGCGAGCGCGTTTGCGCGATGGTCCAGTTGCGCGTACGTCAGGCGGACGTCTTCAAAGATGACGGCGGTTGCGTCAGGCGTGATCGCCGCTTGCTCTTCGAACAGTTCGTGAAGCAGTGTCTGTGGCGGATAAGCAACGTGGGTGGCGTTGTGGTCCTTGATCAGCGCGCGTAGTTCATCGTCATGCAACAGCGGCAGTTCGTTTGTTACACCGAAGGGATTCGCGACGATGCCGGCAAGGAGAGTCTGGTAGTGCCGGGCCATGCGCGCCACAGTCTCAGCCTCGAAAACGTCGGCGTCGTATTGCCAGACGCAAGCCAGTTCGTCCGCGTCTTCTGTGATCTCGAGTGAGAGATCAAATTTGGCAGTTCCGCTGGTCGCGTCTTCGACACGCAAACGCAGACCAGGCAGATCGATCTGCGGCAGCGCAGCATTCTGCAAAGCGAAGAACACCTGGAACAATGGACCATGACTCAGCTCGCGCTGTGGGGCCAGTTTCTCGACGACGCGCTCGAACGGCACTTCCTGGTGTGCATAAGCTTCCAGGCTGACTTCACGCACTCGCTTCAGCACCTCGACAAACGTCTGTCGCGCGTCGAGCTTTGTTCGCAGTACGAGGGTGTTCACGAAGAACCCGATCAGGCTTTCTAACTCGCGGCGTCCCCGCCCGGCCACTGGCGTCCCCACCACCACATCGCGTTCACCGCTTAAGCGCCACAGCAACACTTGCCACGCAGCGAGCAGCGTCATGAACAGCGTCGCGCCTTCGCGCCGTCCCAAGTCGCGTATGGCTTGGGTCAACTCCGCGTTGATACGCCCCGTTTCTAACGCACCGCGATGGCGCGCCTCGCCGGTACGCGCGTGCGCCAGTGGCAACTTCAGGATGGGCAGTTCGCCGCGCAATTGCTCGCGCCAGTAGCTCAACTGCTGCTCCAGTCGCTCGTCCGTCAGCCACTGCCGTTGCCACACTGCGTAGTCGGCGTAACTCACTTCCGGTTCAGCCAGCGCCGGCTCCTGCCCCGTAACGTACGCCGCATAAAGTGCCGCCAACTCCTGGACCAGCAGCGTCACCGACCAACCGTCCGCGACGATATGGTGCAGCGTTACCAGTAACAGATGCCGCTCATGGGATAACCGCAACAACTTCGCTCGAATCAATGGTCCATGTTCGAGATCAAACGCCGTTTGCGCTTCTTCTGCCGCCATTTGGTGCGCTTCTGAAACATCCGTAACATCCGTGAAAGATAAAATCTCAAACACCGATGAACCAATGACTTGCACAGGCTCGCCATCAACCGAGCGGAACGTCGTGCGCAAAGCCTCATGCCGCCGAACGATTTCATTAAGACTTCGCGCCAGCGCGTTCACATTCAACTCGCCTTCCAACCACACCGCTCCGGGCATGTTGTAAGCAGCGCTACCCGGTTCGAGTTGGTCCAAAAACCAGAGTCGCTCCTGCGCGAACGAAAGCGGTATCTCATCGTCCCGTTGACGACGCGGAATCGTCTCTTCCGACGAGACATACGCCGTCAGCGCCTGGGCCAACTCCGCGAGACTCGGCGACTCGAACAACACTCGCAACGGAAGGTCTACGCGAAACGCCTGCCTTATTGCCGAAACGCAACGCATCGCCAGCAGCGAGTGCCCGCCGAGATCGAGAAAATTGTCATGAATCCCGACGCGCTCCACCGCAAGAACGTCGCGCCATATTGCGGCCAGAGTTTCTTCGACGGCCGTACGCGGCGCGACATAACCCGTGCCGTGGTCCATAGCGTTTGCGTCCGGAGCCGGCAGCGCACGGCGGTCCACCTTGCCGCCAGGCGTCAACGGCAGTTTTTCAAGCGCGACAAACAGCGACGGAATCGTATGCGCCGGCAAACTGTCCGCGAGATAACGCCGCAACGCGGACACATCCAATTGAGCACCCGGTTCGGGCACGACATACGCGACGAGTCGCGCATCGCCATGCGCGTCGGGCCGGACCACGACGACGCATTCCCTGACGTCGCGGTGTTGGACCACCGCCGACTCGACCTCGCCCAGTTCAATGCGATAGCCCGCTACCTTCACCTGGTGATCGAGACGATTCAGAAACTCGATGTTGCCGTCCGGCAGACGCCGCACGAGATCGCCCGTGCGATAGAGCCGCGCGCCGGGTTGAGCACTAAACGGGTGCGGGATGAAACGCGCCGCGGTCACAGCCGGGTCGTTTAAGTAACCACGGCCCACGCCGACGCCGCCGACGCACAGTTCTCCGGCAATCCCCTGCGGCACAAGGTTCTGTTGCTCGTCGAGGATCAACAACTCGACGTTGTCGATTGCCTTTCCGATCGGCGGAACGCCGGTGAAACTTGGCGGTACTCGAAACGAGGAACAGACGTCGGCAGCTTCTGTTGGACCATACGTGTTTACGATCTCGGTCGTGGACTGCGTGGCCCAATGTCGTAACCGTGAGACGTTGATCGGTTCGCCGCCGAGAAAGACGTATTTCAGCGGCGACAACTTTGGACCACCGGTTTCGACGAGCGGATAAAAAGCGCTCGGAGTGCAGTTGATAAATGTGAGCTCTGCTTCGGAGATCGTGGTAACGATTTCCGCCGGGTCATATAGACCAGAACTCGGAAAATGCAGTTGTCCGCCGAGCGTCAAAGGCGCAAAGAGATCTTTCTGCGTGAGATCAAAACTGAACGACGAAATGATCAAGGCGCGGTCGCGTTGGCTTAGTTCAAACTCGGAGACAAACCAGCGAACCAGGTTGGCGAAGCCGCGATGCGTGACGCCGGCGCCTTTGGGCCGTCCGGTCGAGCCCGATGTGTAGATGACGTAAATCAGGTTGTCGCCGCGCACGTCGACCGCGGGATCGGACGTCGACTCACGACTGATTTCGTCGCGCTCTTCATCGACGGCGATCACGCGCGCTGTATCGCCGGGCAGTCGTCCATCCAATAAACGGCTCTCGGTCAACAACACGCGCGCGCCGCAATCCTGAAGCATGAAAGCCAGGCGGCTCTCGGGATAAGCGGGATCGAGCGGCACGTAAGCCGCGCCCGCTTTCAACACCGCCAGCACCGCGACGATCATTTCGACACCCGGTTCAAGACAGATGCACACGCAGGATTCTGTTTCGACGCCGTGGCCCAACAGGTATCGCGCCAGGCGGTTCGCGCGTATGTTCAGTTCGGCGTAGGTCAGTCGCTCCGATCCGCACACGAGAGCAATTCGATCCGGCGTCTTCCGCGCCTGCGCCTCAAAAAGCTGGTGAACGCACTGCGTCGGAGCTGTGTCGTTCGGCTCCGATAACAAAACGGATCGTTCGCTATCACTGACGAGCGAGACGTGCGCAATCGAACGCTCCGCATCAACTGTGAAAGCATTGAGAATCGTTTGCAGGTGACCGAGCATTCGCTGGACCACGTCGCCGGTAAATCGATGCGCGTCGTAGAGTATTTCCAACGATAACTCGCCTTCAGGCCGCACGACGACCGTGAGCGGATAATTGGTCTGGTCGAACCACCACACATCGCCGACTTCGACACCCGTACCCGTACCAAACGCGCCCACATCCAACGGGTAATTCTCAAACACCAACAGGCTCTCGAACAGCGGTGTGCCGCGCGGCACCGCGCTCAACGCCTGCAACTCGACGAGTGGAGTGTGCTCGTACTCACGCGACACAACTTGTTCGGTCTGAATTTGTTTCAAGCACATGAGGATCGACATGCCGGGATGGAAGCGAACTCGCACCGGAAGCGTGTTGATAAAGAGACCGATCATCTGTTCGACGCCGGGGAAACTGGCAGGCCGGCCGGCGACAGTGGCGCCGTAAACAACGTCGGCTTCACGGCTGTAACGGCTGAGCAGCAACGCCCACGCGCCCTGGACCAACGTGCTCAACGTCAACTGACGCAGCAGTGAAAAGGTGCGCAATCGCTCGCTCTCGCTGTGCGAAAGACGGAGGCTCAAGCGTCTCGTGTCAGCCGCACGCGCGGGCGCGGCGGGCGCATGGTCTACTACCAGCGGCGTCGGCGCGAGAAAGCCTTGCAGGTAGTCGCGCCAATAGGTTTTGGCTTGTGTGAGATCCTGTTTGCGGAGCCACGCGATGTAGTCGCGATACTGGCAAACGGGAGGCGATTCGTGGTTGCGACTTCGCCGCAATGCATCGTAGCCGGCAAAGACTTCTTCGAGCAGGAGAGCAATCGACCACCCGTCGAGCAGCAGGTGATGGTGAGTCCAGATAAAGCGATACGATTCGTCGCCGAGTCGGATCAGCTTCAGTCGCATTAGTGGGGCGACGGTTAGATCAAATCCGCGTCGACGATCATCGGACAACAATGCCGTCAACCGGCTCTCTTGATCGATAGACTCACGCCAGTCGTACGTTTCGATTGAGAGCTCAACATTGTGACTGACTCGCTGCAACGGCTCTTCGCGGTTTTCCCAGATGAACGACGTGCGCAGGATTTCATGACGCGCGACGACTCGCCGCCACGACTCGCTAAACGCTTCCGGGTCAAGCTTGCCGTGCAAGGCAAAACTCAACTGCCCGACGTAGATGGCCGAGTCCTGCTCGTACACGCTGTGAAAAAGAATTCCCTGCTGCAACGGCGAGAGCGGGTAAAGCTCTTCGGTGTCGCTCGGGTGAAGCTGAGCGAGGATGTCGCGCAACGACTGAGTAAAACGTTCGGCGAGGTCTTCGATCGTTTGCCGCCGGTGCAAACAACGGCTGTAATTCCAATCAACGCGCAACTGACGTTTACGGACGTAAGCGTTGATCTCGAGCAGTGCGCCACGACGCGCGGTTGGATGGCGAGTCTTGCCAACGAAATCGGACGACAGCGAAAAGAGCGTCGAGTCGTCAGGCATCTGGTCCAACTGGCCCAGGTAGTTGAAACTGACTTCCGGCGACAGGCGACGCAATTGCGGCGTCTCGTCGTTGAGATAACGAAGCAATCCGTAACCGATTCCGCGTCGTGGAATACGGCGCAATTGCTCACGAACCGATCGCAATGCAGCCCCTGGCGAATGGCCGGCTCTTGCTTCCAGAACGACTGGAAACTGATCGGTAAACCAGCCGACTGTTCGCGAGAGATCCACGTCGTCGAAAAGTTCCTCGCGCCCATGTCCTTCAAGCTCGATCCAGATCGCTTGTTCATTGGTCCAATGCGAAAGGGCGTCAAGCAAGCCCGTCAGCAGGACTTCGTTGATCTGGACGCCATAAACATGGGCCAGGTCGAGCGCCACTGTGACTGTCTCGGTGTCGGCTTCGATATTGCTTCCATTTTGGAAATCGATCGGCAGCGGATTGATGCGTCGTGCCACCAAACTGGTCCAGTAATGGAAGTCTTTTTCGGAGCCGGCGTACTCAGGCAACAATCTCGCCCAGCGAACAAACGACGTGGTCTTTGGCGGCAGCGTGACGGATTCGCCGCGCTGCAACTGCCGGTAAACACGATCGAGGTCTTCCAGCAGTATTCGCCACGAGACGCCGTCAACCACGAGATGGTGAATGACGATCAGCAAACGTTGCCGTTCGCCGAGGTCGAACAACACCGCTCGCAGCAGTACGCCTCTTTCGAGATCGAGTTGAGCCTGCGTCTCGTCAGCGATCTGTTGCAGATCATTTTCGTCATTAAGATCGACAACGCGGACAGACTTTTCCTGCGCCTCGAGCTCGGGAAGAAACTGTCGCCACCCGCCGGACGTTTTTGTAAAACGCAGCCGCAACGCATCGTGATGCCGCACCAAGCGCGCGAACGCCTGGTCCAACAGATCGGAATCGAGCCGTTCGTGTGGTTCGAGCATCACGGCCATGTTCCAGTGATCGGGCGTTGAAAACTGCTGCTCGAAGAACCAATGCTGAATCGGCGTCAACGGCACGTCGCCGGTTATGGGTTCCGCTTCAGCGTGATGCGTGTCAACACGCGAAGTAACGGTGCTCAACTCGGCCGGCGTGGGATGCTGGAAGATCTGGCTCGGGGTTACGTGCAATCCGGCGAGACGAGCACGCGCCGCTACCTGAATACTCAGAATCGAGTCGCCGCCGAGTGCGAAGAAGTTGTCGTGAATGCCGGCGCGCTCGAGCTTGAGGACCTCAGCCCACAGGTCGCACAACACACGTTCAGTCGAAGTCGCCGGCGCAACATAAGAACCGTCTGTCGCGGAATGATCGGGCGACGGCAAGGCTCGGCGGTCGATCTTTCCGCTCGGCAAACGCGGCAACACGTCTAAGAATGTGAACGTCGCAGGGATCAGATGCGGCGGCAATCGAGACGTTAAGAAGCTGCGCAACTCCTGAGCGTTACCGTTGGCAACGACATAAGCCGCGAGCCTCCGCTCGCCGTTCGCTGCTTCACGCGCGACGACAACGGCTTCACTCACCGCTTCATGCATCAACAACGCCGCCTCGATCTCCACGGGCTCGATCCGATAGCCGCGAATCTTGACCTGCTGGTCCACGCGGCCGAGAAACTCGATCTGCCCGTCAGACCTCCAGCGCGCCAGATCTCCGGTGCGATAGAGTCGGGCGCCACCCTCGCGGCTGAAAGGATCAGGAACAAACTTTTCCGCCGTGGCTATCGGACTGCCACAATACCCGCGACTAACGTTTGCGCCACCAAGGCACAACTCACCGCGCGCGCCAACCATCACCGGCTGCAAGTGTTCATCGAGAATATATGCGTGTGTGTTAGCGACAGGCCGGCCGATCGAAACGTCCGCGTGCGCACCTTCGCACATCGTCGCGACAACCGTCGCCTCCGTTGGTCCATACGTGTTCACAAGCCGAATGCGTGGTCCAACACTCCGGCGCCAACGTTCCACACGTTCAGGCAGCGCCTTGTCTCCACCGATGATCACGAGTCGCAAGTCGGTGGCCCAATCATCCGCATCCAGATACGCAACGAGCTCGTGCCAGTACGCAGTCGGCAGATCGAGAACCGTTAACTTCTTCTCCCGACACTCCTGCATAAACTCGATCGGGCTCTTCGGCGCGTCACCATCGCGTAACACCAGCGTGGCGCCGCTCGTCAAACAGGCGAAGATCTCTTCGACGCTGGCGTCGAAGCTGAACGGCGCGAATTGCAGGATGCGATCGTCGGCAACGATCTCGTACGCGCGGTTTGCTGCCTGGATGTAATTGGTGAGCGAACCATGTTGGACCATCACGCCCTTCGGCATTCCGGTTGAACCCGAAGTGTAGATAACGTACGCAAGATTTTCCGCCATGGTCACGACTGAAGGATCCGCGTCGCTCTCAGCGTCGATGGCGGTCGCTTCACGATCGAGAAACTGTTCGTTCAGCACCAACGCCGCGCCGCTATCTTCGAGCATGAAACTCAAGCGCTCTTCCGGGTACGACGGATCGAGTGGAACGTAGGCGCCGCCCGCCTTGAGCACTCCGAGCACGCAGATCACCATCGCCGCAGAACGCGAAAGGCAGATACCGACCGGGACTTCCGGTCCCACGCCGTGCGCGCGCAGGTAATGGGCCAGGCGATTAGCGCGCGCGTTCAACTCGCCATAGCTCAACTTCTCGTCGCCGGAAACGACTGCGATCTGAGCGGGCGCGCCGGCGGCGTGTTGGGCGATCGATTCATGCACGCAGGCAAACGATCCAAAGTTAACGTGGGGGTTGTTCCAATCGTACAAGAGCTGCCGGCGCGTGGCGTTCGAGAGTAATTGCAGTTCCGCGACGCTCGTTGTCGGATCGCTCACGATGCTTTCGAGTAGCACCGCAAAATGTTCGTGCAGACGTTCGATAGTCGAGGCGTCAAACAGATCCGTGTTGTACTCGAACGACGCTTCGAACCCGGATTCAACCTCAGCTACCGTCAGCGACAGATCGAACTGCGCCGCACGCTGGTCCAATGCGATCGGCTGCATCGGCAGGTCGCCGAGTCGCAACGTGAGGTCGCCTTTCTGAAACGCAAACATCACCTGGAACAGCGGTGAACGCGCCGGATCGCGCTGCGGCTGCAACTGCTTCACGAGTAGATCGAACGGGTACTCCTGATGTTCGAAAGCGGCAAGAACAGTTTGCCGAGTCTCGTCGAGAAACTCCGCGAACGATCTATCGCCTGCAATCGCGGCTCGCAAAACCAGCGGGTTGACAAAGTAGCCGACCGTGTCGGCGAACTCCGCCGCGACACGCCCTGACGAAGGCGCTCCGATCAGGATCTCTTTCTGGCCCGTGTAGCGATGCAGCAACACCTGAAAAGCGGCGAGCAGCGTCATGAACAACGTGGCTTCGTGATCGACGGCGAGCTGTTGCAACTGCTTCGTCGCTTGCTGGTCCATCCGAACCGACAGCGATGCGCCTCGATAACTCTGAACCGCGGGCCGCGCGCGATCGGTGGGGAGGTCGATCACCGGCAGTTCGCCCGCTAACTGCCGAAGCCAGTAGTCGCGCAAACGCTCACCCTCAGCACCGGCGAGCAACTCGGTTTGTTGGCGAACGTAGTCTGAATAGTGGCTTGCAGTAGACGTCAAAACGGGCGCCACATACAGCGCGCCGAGCTCGCGCAGCAGGATCGCCAACGACCAGTAGTCAACGATGATGTGATGCGCGCTGAGCAGCAGGACGTGCTCGTGAGCTGACTCGCGAAACAACACGGCACGCAACAACGGACCATGCTCGAGATCGAAACTGGTCTCAGCGATCTCCTGCAAACGGTCGCGCAATTCACCCGCCACGTCTTCGACGCGCAGCGAGATCTCCGCCTCTTCCGGTATGACACAGACCGCCGCGCCATCTCGCGAAGGAAACCTCGCGCGCAGTAGCGGATGACGTTGGACCAACGCCTCGAAGGCGCGATGCAGCGCGTCGAGATCCAGCTCGTCGTTGATACGCGCCGCAAAAGAAACGTTATACGCGGTGCTTTCGGGCGAAACGTTTTGCACGGCCCAAAGCGATTGCTGTCCGTGCGACAACGGAAACTCGCGCGGTTGGTCCATCGTCGAAACGCGCGCCGGCGCAGAGGCGGAGGCCGATATGACGCGCGTGAGATCCGACAGCGTCTGATCTTGCAAAAAGCTCGTCAGCGGCAATCGCACGCCGAGACTCGTTTCGACCGCGTGCTTTAACTCAAGCGCAGTTAGCGAGTCGATTCCGTAACTCGCAAGCGGCTGATCCACTTCAACAAGCGGCGACCCGAGTTTCTGAGTCAATAATTCATGCAGCCAGCGCAACACACCATCACCCATTGGGGCACGCCACTCGGCGATTATGACTGGCACTCTCAAACCGCCGCTCAAAAAACCCTCACGACAAGCAGCGCGACGAACTTTCCCGCTCGACGTTTTCGGCAACGTGCCGGACCTGATCAGCACGACAGCCACCGGTTGAATATCAAACTCTTCAACGATCGCCGTGCGAACCGCTGCGATAACCTCCGCAGACTCCGCGACCCGTTCGCTTTCATGGACCACCACCAAACGCTCTTCACCCTCAATCTCAACAGAAAACGCAGCGCCACCATTCGGCTTCAACGCCGTATGCGCAGACTGCATCGCTAGCTCGATGTCGTGCGGATAGTGGTTGCGGCCGCGGATGATGATCAGATCCTTCAGCCGTCCTGTAAGAAACAACTCGCCATCGAGAACGAACCCGAGATCTCCGGTGCGCAGAAAACTTCCGCGCCCCACCAAATGGCCATCGAAAGTGCGCTCTGTTTCTTCCGGACAGTTCCAGTAACCCGCCGCCACGCCCGGTCCCGAAACCCAGATCTCACCGACCTCGTCCACCGCGCAAACAGTCGACGATTCAGGATTCACGATGACGACTTCGGTTTCGAGCGACGCATCACCACAACCGACGAGCGTGCGTGAATCCGGCGCATCGACTTCGCACGGCACGACGCGATTACGCTCGAGCGCCGCCGCGTGGACCGTACGATAAACCGGGCCATCATCCCGGCGACGGCCTGTCACTTTCAGTGTCGCTTCCGCGAGTCCATACGCGGGATAAAACGCCTGCCGGCGAAAACCGCACGGCCCAAACGCCGCGATAAATCGTTCCAGTGTTTCGTGACGCACGGGTTCCGCGCCGTTGTAAGCAATGCTCCAGGAACTGAGGTCGAGCGAAGCGCGTTGTGACTCGTCGATCCGTCGAACACACAAGTCATAGGCGAAATTTGGACCACCGCTATGCGTCACGCGATAGCGCGTGATCGCTTGCAGCCAACTCGCCGGGTTCTGAAGAAAAGCCGCGGGAGACATGAGCAGTCCGGTGAAACCGCTGTAGAGTGGTTGAATGATTCCGTCAACCAAACCCATGTCGTGAAAATGCGGCAGCCACGATAACGACACGCTGTTCGGACCGTGCTCGAATCCGTGTTGAATGTAAGCAGAGTTTTCGAGGACGTTGGCGTGCGTCACCATCACGCCTTTCGGCGTGGACGTCGAGCCGGATGTGTACTGGAGATAAGCGAGAGAACCGGTAGAAAGTTCGCGCCAATCGTCAGCCTGGTCCAGCGAAACCGTATCCGTCGCCAACAGTTGCAGACTACCGGCCCACGATTCGCGTTCGATCCGGCCAAGATCCTGGCCCAAACTCAAAACACACGCTGCCTGCGCGTCGTCCGCGATCGCCTGCAATCGATCGCGCTTCGCCTGTGGCAAGCGCGAGGGAACCGCTATCGTGCCTGCATAAATACAGCCGAAGAAAGCCGCGATGAAGTCGAGACCCGGCGGGTAGAGCAACAAGGCGCGCTCGTTCTGCAAACGCCTTTCTTGCAACACGGCCGCGATCGCACGCGCGCGCAGATCGAGCTCAGCGTAAGTGACACTCTCCGGCGCATCCGCGAGAAAACGATAAGCCGTTTGCGTCGGCTCGTTGAAGCTTCGCAGGCGAAGAAGATCGATCAGCGTAGATAAGTTGGTCCTGGTTTCAACCGAATGAACAGAGGGATAGTGCATAGTGCGTAGTGATCATTTGACTTAGCCACCGAAGAGCAGTCGTCCGACTTTATTCGCCAGATCGTAATCTCCCATGATCTCGATCCTCCCTTGATCGAATGCTGCGACAGCGTTGAGTTTGCCGTTGACGAGATCGATCAGGTCAGCGGCTGAGATTCGGACGGTGCAATCTGCGTCGCCGTCACCGGCTGCTGCCAAAACCCGCGACTCGTGCAACGTCAAGATCCATGGTCCAACGCCGTCGCTGACGTTGAATTTGCATTTGCCGTTGACTTCCGGCGGCGCGGCGTTTCCGTTCCCAAACAAGCGGGGGATGTAGTTGGTGAAAATCTCTTCGACGCTCGAAACCTTCGGCGGTTCTTCAGTCGCAACTCGTTGCGGCACGTATGGCGAAGGCGCGATGTCCCAATCTTCTCCGACGACGGGATAGTCGAGCTGAGCCAGTAGACTATTCATCTGGACCAGTAGATCGGCGGGAATGTTTTCGCGCGCGATAGTCGAACCGCGTCCGATCGAATCGGTGTTGACCTTCTTCGTGAAGAGTATTTTTTGATCGCCCGATCCCTGATCGTGGGGAGTCGAAAAGACGGCGTTCAGGAGGTTCTCGTCCCAATCCAATCCGAGCACAGCGAACATCGCCGACAACGTTTGCGAGGGTTCGGCGACCAACGTTTCATACTTGACGCGAAAGCACTGCGAAGCGTGCGCCTGTTCAAACTCCAGCAGAACCTTCGTCTTTTCAATCCAACTCTCGACCATAGCGGCGACGATGTTGTCCGGTCGTTTCTGAACGTAAGGCGCGAGCTCAGGCATGAAACCCCAACGACTACATTCGATGCTCGAATGCACGACGTCCATGCAATTGCGATAAAGACAGATGTAGCGCGCATCGGGAAAGACATCGTGCAGAATCCCCAGGTATTGAAGATTTTCGGTCGTCTTCTCGCACCACGTCTGTTTGCCTTTGGCATTCGTGTAACGAGTCATCAACTCGTCGACGATCCGACGTGTCTCCGCGGCAACCAGCCGTTCACGGATCGCCTCGTCAAACGTCTGGCCGACCGAAAACAAGATCGAAGTGTAAAGACTGCGACAAAGCTGTCCGAGATGAAGATGCGCCGGGCTGCAAACCTGCGGGTGCGTGTCGATGATGTAACGCAGCAGCGTCGAACCTGAGCGTTCGTGCGATAAAACAAACACCGGCGGCAATGCGCTTGCTTGGTTTTCGTTGACCATTAAAGTGGTGGAACACTGGAGACGGACGATCGCGACGTCGCCAGGTTGCAAAGCGGACTAATTCAAAACGTATGTAGCTTTACTGGGCGGGAGAAAACCCGCATAGTTGACCACCCAACAGACGATTCGTCAACTCACCATGGACCGTGATCGTCATTGCAAGAATTTTAGAAGAAATATTTTCGTTACGTTTTGTAAGCGCGGCCGGCGAGACTCGCGACGACGGTCACTAACTCCGCCGCGTCGACCGGCTTGGGAAGGTGAAACTGGAACCCGGAACGAAGCACGCGCATTCGATCTTCGGCGCGGGCGTAGGCGGTGAGTGCCGCGGCGGGAATCTGTCCGCCCTGCTCGGAAGGTAAGGCGCGAATCTTCGTGATCAACGAGTAGCCGTCTTCATCCGGCATTCCCAGATCGCTGATCAAAACGTCAGGCTTGTGCTTTTTCAAATCAACCAAAGCTTCGGCGGCGGAACTACTCATTATCACCTCGGAGCCGCACCCCCTGAGCACCTCGCAGATCAACTCGCGCGTATCGGCTTCATCGTCGACGACCAACACCTTCAGCCCCACAAGTGAAGGCAACCCGTCGAACGGCACGATGTCATCGCTGCTTGGAGGCGCCGCCTCCATCTGCTGACTATTGACGACGCCCACAAACGGCAAACTGATCGTAAAAGTCGCGCCCTGCCCTTCTCCATCGCTGTACACGCTCACGCTGCCGCCGTGCAGGTCGACGAGTTGATGAACGATGGAAAGACCAAGACCGAGTCCGCCATGAATTCGCGTCGTGCTCGCGTCCGCCTGACGAAAACGATCGAAAACGTAAGGCAAAAACTCTTTGCTGATGCCGACACCCGAATCACTCACGACGACCTCCACGTGAGAATCGACGCGCTGAACCTTGACTTGTATGCGCCCGCCTTTCGGCGTGAACTTCACAGCGTTCGTCAAAAGATTCCAGACGACCTGTTGCAAGCGATCGGCGTCGCCGGAGATTGGACCAGTCGCCGGATCGAGCATCGTTTGCATCCGGATTCCCTTCGCGTCAGCCGCGGGACGAATCGAGTCGATCGCCGCGTTGACGATGTAAATCAGATCGACCGTGCGCACGTCGAGCCGGAGTTTTCCGGTAATGATGCGCGACACGTCGAGCAGATCGGCAACGAGTTGACTCTGAGATTTCGCGTTACGGTAGATGGTTTCCACTGCGCGTTCGACGTTCGCGGGAGTGAGTTTGCCGAGCCGCATCATGTGCGCCCAACCCATGATGGCGTTCAACGGATTGCGCAACTCGTGCGAGATCGTCGCCAGAAACTCGTCTTTCAAACGATTCGCTCGCTCCGCTTCGTTGCGCGCCAACTTCTCATTCGACAAGAGCCGCGAACGATCTTCGAGCTGGGCCTGTAATTCGGTCTCACGCGCGACGCGTTCCGTCACGTCTTCGATGATCGTGAGCGTTCCGATCACCCGTCCGTCGTGACTAAGCGGCGAGATCCGAACCGCCTGTTGCATCTGTGTGTAACCGTGATCGCCGGACACGGATTGCATCGCGATCATGTAGCCGTGCAGTGCCTGCGACAACACTCGCACCTGGCCTTCGAGCGCCCACTTGTAATGTCGATCCAAACGACGTTCCTGTAACTCCGGAAACAGGTCGAGCAGGTTTTTACCGATAACGTCGGGCGCGCGTTTGCCGGTGTGCTCCTCCATCCAGTGGTTCCACTCGACGACGTTCAATTCGTTGTCGGTCGTGACAATCCCCTGCGCCGCCAGGTCGTGCATCCAGTGCAAAACGGCGGCGTTGAGCAACGTTTCTTTGGAGCTTGTCTCTTTCATTTCGAGCGCATCGGATGCGGATGCAGTCTGCGAGGTCATTTGGTCTGGTGCGCCTCCCAGGCATCCACTTCCTGTATCAGTCGATCGAGCGAGTCAACACTCAACACGATCACCAGAAACCCCTTCACTGAACTGTCGCGAATTTGAAACCCGGTATAGACCACGAGCGCGTAATGCATCTCGGTTTTGTCCGACGTCGTCGAGTCGATCAAATCGTCGAGTGTTTCGAGGTGCAAACGCGGCACGGAGAACGTAACGTGAACGTTCAGCAAGTTGCCAAACATTCCGAGACACGCATTAAGCAGAATATTGCCGACTTCGGTCAGCACTTCTCGCGCCGACTCGTCGAGGTACGAAGAAGGCTTGTGTCCCTCAGTGAGCAATTCGGTGAGATGCACGGCGCCGGCGTAGTTCAATAACAACAGCGCATCGCCGGCGACTGGTCCCGCAAACACCTGATGGATCGACGCTACGTCGCCGGGAACAAACTTCGCCAATGCAGGCCGCAATTCTTCAGTGCGATAAACAGCAACTTCCGGCGGATCAAGAAGCACACGATGACCGGTCAATTCAGACAGCGCAGCTCCCGTACGCGCGAACGCGATGTTGATCAGTTCGGAAAGAGCGTCGTTTTGTCGCTCAGTTAGTTTCACTGGTGGCTCCTTCCGCGAGTGCTGCTTCCACAGCGGCAATCACGTCTTGCGAAATAAACGGCTTGTTGATGAAACCGAGCGCTCCTGCTTCGTCAACAAGCTTGCGGGTCGAGCTTTGAATGTCGGCACTGGCAACCACGACCAGCGCCTTCGGATCCATCTCACGTAACTTCACGAGTACATCGAGTCCGTACATTCCTTTCATCACCAGATCGAGCAAGACGAGACTTGGCTTCTCAAGAAAATAGAGTTCGAGCGCGGTCATTCCGTCGTCGGCTTCGACAACCTCGTAACCCGCGGATTCGAGGATGCGTCGCAACGTTCGGCGCGAAAGCGCTGAATCGTCGACGATCAGAACCTTCAGGCTCATACGACCTCCATGATCGCCTGGGCCATGTCTTCCAGAGCGGCACTCTTGTCACTCAATCCGGCTTCCACTACCACCGACGGCATACCGAATACAACGCAACTACTCTCGGCTTCGGTGAAGACCAATCCGCCCTGCGATTTGATCCACGCGGCGCCCTGTCTTCCATCCGATCCCATTCCCGTCATCACTACACCAAGGACACGATTGCCATAGACCTCCGCTGCCGATTCAAAGAGCACATCGACGGACGGCTTATGGAGGGTATTAAACGGCCGCGCATCGAGATGCGTGGTGACAATGCCGTTCGCTCCTCGTATCAAAGTAAGGTGACGACCCGCGGGCGCAAGCAGAACACGCCCCGGTGTGATTTCGTCTCCCGGCGCTGCCTCTCGCACTTCCAAAGCGGATAGTTCGTTCAATTTCGCGGCGTACATCTCGGTATAACCGATCGGCATGTGCATCACCATCACGATCGGCACCGAAAAATCTTTTGGGAACTGCGGAATGAGTCGCTTGAGCGCCTGTGGTCCACCTGTTGAAATACCAATCACGACGAGGTCCACCGAATGATTCCCGGCAACCTTGATCGCGGGTTTCACGGCGACGGGGGCCACCGGCGGCAACGGAATTCGATTCAGCGAGATCGCGCCTGCCGCTTTGACCTTGTCGATCAACTCGGAGCTGACTTCAAATATCTTTTCACTCGCGAGGGCCGTCGGTTTTTGGACAAAATCGATCGCCCCCGCATCGAGTGCCGTCAACGCAGCTTCGGCAGTCTCGTTTGCGATACTCATGATGATGATCGGCACGGGACGCCGCTTCATCTGTTCGCGTACAAAGCCGACGCCGTCCAGTTCCGGCATGATCAGATCGCACGTCACCACATCCGGATCGAGACGCTCTACCAGGTCCAATGCTTCCAAACCATCGCGCGCGGTTCCAACAACTTCGACGAAGGGGCTGCGTGAAAGGATCTCCCTGACCACCTTTCGCACGTAGGCTGAATCATCAATCACCACAACTCGCAAGACTCGATCCATCAATACTCCGTTCGTCAAACCGCTCTTTCGCGTTCGCGCTTCACATAAACAAAAGCGTCGTCAACTTCGGTCAGCGTAAAATCCGTTGACACTCTCAATAACGATTCCGCCGCTCCCACAAACAGATGACCAGGAGGCCGAATATACCTGGCAAAGGAACGAACCGCGCGACGAATCGCATTCTCTGAAAAGTAGATAAAAACGTTACGACAAAAAATAAAATCCGACGACGCCTGGTCGGCGATCTGATCCTCTTCCATCAGGTTGGCGATTCGCCACTTGATGCGGGAGTGGATGTCGCTTCGTACACGCCAGTCCGAACCTGCTCGCGTGAAATAGCGATCTTGCAAGTGCGACGGAAGGTTTCGAAACGCACGCGCTCGATAAACTCCCTCGAGAGCGCGATCGATCCCTTTCGAACTCGCATCGCTGGCGAAGATCTCGATCGACGTGCGTTCAAACCAACCGGCTTCATTCAAAGCGATCGCGATCGTGAGCGGCTCCTCGCCGGTGGCACAGGCGGCGCTCCAAATCCGCAAGGTCGAACTCCCGTAACTCTCGTGCCACTGTGGCACTAGAGTGTGGACCAGGGCGCGCACTTGATCAAACTCGCGCCAGAAGTACGTCTCCTGCACGGAGAGCGCGTTCATCACATTTTGCCACTCGGATCGAGCGGCCGCATCGTATTTCAGCAGGTAGTAATAGTCGAGATACGACGTAAAACCTCGTTCGATAACGAGCGGCGAGAGCTTGTCCATCAGCAGATCTCGCTTGCCGTTGTCGAAACACATACCGGTACGTTCGTTGATTAAACCCTGAATCAAAGTGGTGGTGCCTTCAGGCAACGCCAGATTGTGTGAACGAGACGTCATAAAAACAGTTAGTCCAAAACCCCTTATTCGTTAAACCGCGTGTGACCTTCGGCCGCGGCCTTCGCGACCTTCGCGGCGTGTGCCAGATCCGGATCGTCGTCTCTAACCAGGTTCGCGACGATCTCGGGAACACGTGCGTCGCCTATCTGCCCCAGCGAATCAAGGGCCGCAATCCGCACGTGATTGAACTCCTCCCGCGCCACGATCTTTTCCAGCGCGGCGACGCTCTCCGCCGCACGTCTGCGACCCAACGCCCGCGCGCTGAAATAACGCACCCAAACGTCATCGTCCTCGAGCGCTTCGATCAAAAGAGCGTTCGCATCAGGCGAATCGATGCTCGCGAGCGCACGCGCGGCCGCGGCACGAACGCTTGGCGTGTCTTCTTTAATCGCGTGGGCGAGACAGCTAGACGCACGGTCGTCTTCGACGAACGGCAGTTGCTCGATGGCCGCGCACCTCACGCGCTCGATCGGGTCATCGCACAGCTCGAGTAACTCATTCGCCGCATCCGGGTAGCCGAAGTATCCGGCGATCTTCACTGCCGACTCGCGAACGTTCGGATCTGAGTCATGAAGCAGGGGAATGATACGTTTTGACATCTGGGGCAACGCGAGTGAGTTAAGAGCACTCACCGCCGCCTGCCTGATCGACGCGTCGTCGTTGCCGAGTAGATTAAGCAGGCCATCCGTCGCTTGTGGATCTCCGATTTGTCCGAGTGCGTGCGCCGCCTCGATGGCGAGAGACTCCTCGCGCAGTGTGTTGACGAGCGGCAACGTTGCTCTTGCGTCACGAAGACGTCCGAGCGCCACGACGGCGGATCGTCTGATCTCGAGATCTTCGGCCGTCAACTGCGGGACCAGCAGGTCGAACGTCGCCCGGCCGTGTTCCACGAGCGCTTCGATGATCTCGTCGCGCAGATCCTCGCGGCCCATCAACCTCGTGAGTGCGCGATCGACACTGGATCGTCTGAGCCAGCCCAGGACCAACGCGATCGAGCGCAGGTTTTCTTTACCCGGCGATTCGATTGCGTCGAGCAGGTTCTGAACGCCGGTGGCTGTGAGCTCGCGACTCGTCAGATCCGCGATGTGACGTCCTTCGCCATACTGTGATTCGTATCGATCGCTGATTGCGGCGAGTGCGTCGGCGAGCGCGTCGGTAGGCGCGGAGGGCGTATTCAACAACGCCGTCAGCGGCGCCACGGCAGTTTCATCCCCGAGTTGGCCCAAGAGGTTGATTGCCGGCGTGCGCAGCAGATCGTCTTCGAGAAGCGGCACGATTCGCGGCGCGATGCTTTGGTCGCCGATCTTCGCGAGGGCGTCCATCGCGGGAAAAGCAAGGAAGAAATCTCTTGTCTCGGCGATCTCGGTGAGAACGTCGACAGCGTCAACTGCATTCAACTTGCCGAGCGCTTCAATCGCGTGATAACGCACGTTTGGATCGTCGTCGCGCAAGGCGTTGACGAGCGGCTCTACCGCACGCGAGTCGCGTTGTTCACCCAGCGCCAGCGCCGCCTGCATTCGCAAGTCCGGATCTGTTCCATTCAGCAGTTCAACGAGCGGCGAGAGTGTATCGACGTCACTCGACGTCAACACCTGAAGCGCGCTGTTCAAGAGCGACGCATCGTGATGGTTTGCGACTACCGAACTCAACAACGCCGCGATCGCTTCCGGCGCCGCACGTTGCGAAATTCCCTTCACCGCTTCGCGTCGAACTCTCCAACTGTCGTCACGCAACGCGCCAAGCAATTGCGTCGCGTCGAAACTCGGATCAGCGCTGAGAGTTTCAGCCGCACTCAAGCGCGTCGCTTCGTCGCCTTCGGCGAGACGAGTTGAGAGTTCGCGTTCCTGGTCGAGACGTTCGGTAACGTCTGCGACAGTGACGATCAATCCGGCGATCGCGTCGGACTCGTCACGCAGCGGCGCGATCGTTACGCGTTGCTGCATGTTGTCGAAATGTTTGGCGGGAGTGGCGGGAGCGCATGGAATCAGATAATGATGAAACGCAGGCGCCAACATTTCGACAACACCATCGTTGAGCGATCGCTCGAAGCGCTTTAACAACCCACGCTTCTCGAGATCGGGGAGTAGGGAGGTGACAGTTTGACCGTAGGCCGTCTCCTCGCTGATGCCGGTGAGGCGCGCAAGTGTGGCATCCCAAACTCGAATAACCAGATGAGTGTCTGTAGTGAAAACGCCGACTGATGGTTGCGTGCTGGTCACGAATTAATCTCGATTACTCTGAGCGGTCTGTCTCGGTCGTCGATTTTCTTGTTCGGCGGCGTTTAGTCTTGCCATTTGCCTTTGACTCTTCATTACCGTTGCCGCCGATCATGCTGTCCGTGATTTCGCCGAGTTGGCGCGCGCGATCGGCCAGGCCGGAAGTGTTTGCCAACGTGATTTTCACACCATCCGCATTGCGGTGCGTGATCTCGCGAAGCTCCGTGACCGCGCCGCGAATTCGCTCCGCGGCGTCCAGGTGAGTGCGATTCGCATTCGTAACCCGCAAGGCTTCCTTTGAAACACTGCCGACGCCGATCGTCATTTCGTGAGCCGTGCGAGACTGTTCGCGCATGGCCTTGGTTACCTGGTCCGCCTGCAAGCGCATGTCCTTCACTGCGGTCGCGATCTCCGTGGACGCAATTGCCTGTTCCGTCATCGCTTTGTTGATCTCACTGATCTGGCGCGCGAGCTGGATCGCCTCTCGCGAAACCTGCTCTCCGGCGACTGCCTGTTCGCTCAACGCACGCGAAGTAGAAACCACTCCACGTCGCATCAATTCAACTGACTGCGTGATCTGTTTCGCGGCGGAGGCTTGTTCGTTCGACGCTTTGCGCACTTGCTTCGCCACACCACTCGTACTCTGCGCGGCCTTGATGATCTCTCGCGCCGCGCGTCCCTGCTCGCTGACGGCCCTACTGACTTCCTTCGCCGTCTTGCGCATCTGCGACGCGGACTTCACGATCTGCTGCGAAGCCGTGGCCTGCTCGATGACGGCGTTCGACACCTGTTTCGTTTGCGTCGCCGTCGTGTCGATCGCTGTAACGACTTGTTGACCCGCTGTCAGTTGCTCTTCGGTAGCATTGGCGATCTGTCCGACGAGCTCGGCCGTTTGCGCGATGCCGCTCAATATTTTCTTGAGACCGGCGACGCCGTCCTCCGCGAGTTGTCCGCTTTCATCGGCTACGCGCATTCCGTCACTCGCCGTCGTCAACGCTTCCCTGACGACTTCCTGTAACGAACGAATGATCAACGCTATGTCGGCGGTCGCCTGGGCCGACTTGTCCGCAAGGTTTCTGATCTCTTCCGCGACGACGGCGAATCCCCGGCCGGCGTCACCCGCACGAGCGGCTTCGATCGAAGCGTTCAACGAGAGCATGTTGGTACGTTCGGCGATGACATTGATCGTGTTGACGATGCCGCCGATCTCGTCGGAACGTTTGCCCATCTCGCGAATCACGCCCGCGGATAGTTCCATCGCGGAACGCACACGCTGCAATCCCTGCAGCGATTTATGCGCTGCGGCTCCGCCTTCCTGAGCTTGTTTGGTGAGTTCTTCGGTTGCTTCCTCCGCGCGTTTCGTCATCGAGGCCACCGAACGCAGCGAGCGATCCATTTGAGTTGCGCTAGTTGCGGCGGTCGTCGCAGCTTCACTGATGCGCGATGCGCTTTCCGCCACGCCCTGAACCGAACGCGCCATCTGTTCCATCGAAGTCGACACTTCTTCGACTGACGACGACAAACTCTCGGTCATCGCCGCAACCTCTTCGATCGACGCCGCCATTTCATTGATCGCCGAAGACGTCTCTTCGGCCGACACCGTGAGATCGTCTGCGTTTCCGGAAAGACCCACGATCGACGCAGTGACTTGCTCCATGCTCGCGGCGGTTTCGTTGACGGCCGCTGTGAGCGCATCCGTGTCCGCGCTTACGGTCCTGACGGAACTGGCGATCTCCGTCATCGCCGCAGTCACTTCTTCTGACGACGTTGCCATGCTTTGCACAGCACCGCTGACGCCTTCGATCGAACGAGTATTCTGTTCGACGGCAGCCGAGATCTGCGTGATCGAAGCTGAGAGAGCCTCGGCATTCTTGCTGACCTCTTCGACCGAAGCAGCACTTTCGTTGACCGAGGATGCGAGCTCTTCGGTCGACGTAGCGATCGATTCGAGTTGCGACATGGTGTCGCTCATCGAAGTCGTCATCTCGTCGGCGACCGCTACGGTCCGTTCAAGCACGCGCAACTGTACTTCCGCGCCTTCGGCTACCTCATTCGCGGTCGTGGTGATCATTGTGGCCGTGTCCGCAACCTGCAACGCCTGCTGGCGGACCAGTCCGATGTCACGCTCAAGGTTGTTGCCGAATGTTTCGAATACCTGCGACATAGTCGTATCTCTCCCTGCGCGCGCCGCGCCATCAGCTTTGTTCGACTGCTGCTTCTAATTCGTACTCCAGATCAAGCACCGCATCTAAATTCAAGATCAAAACAGGACGTTCGCCAATCGTGGCGACGCCTTCGAGATATTTCCCACTCAGCCCCGTCAACGCTTCCGGCGGCGGCTCGATCGACTCCGGCGAAATCTTAATAAACTCGCGCGCCGTATCGACAATCATTCCCACCACTCTCGATCCCGTGTTGATAACAACCAGACGCGAACGCAAACTGCGCTCGATTTTGTCAAAGCCAAAACGCGTGCGCAGGTTCAACGCGGGAATCACCTGGCCGCGGACGAGGGCGACTCCTTCAACCGCCGGATGCGCGTTTGGGACCGAAGCGACGTCGTCAATCATCTCGATCTGTTGCACTGAGCGACTACGGACGCCGTACGTCGTGCCCGCGAGCTCAAAAAGAATAAACGGTTCCATCTGTATCCTTTAGTGTCGTGACTTCAGCGCGAACTCTCGCAACGCGCTGATGTCCAGGATGAGCACGACGCGCTGGTCGCCGAGCTCTGTAGCACCGGCGATTCCCCTTGTTTGCGCCAGCGGATCTTTGATAGCGCGCACGACGATCTCTCGCTGGCACAGTATGCGATCGACCGCGAGACCTACTGCGTTCGACTCTTCACCAAGAACTAAAACATGAAAGGTTGGTCCGCGTTGATGGTCCATGTCAAAGACGCGAGCCAGCCGCAGCAACGGCAACACTCGTCCGCGATAAGAAATGATCTCGTTGTTTTCCAACACCTTCGTCGAAGCTGATTCGACTTCGAGTACTTCCCTCACCGCCGACTGCGGCACCGCGAACCGCTGACCGTTGACGCTGACGATGAGCGCTTCGGCGATCGCGAGCGTTAGCGGCAGCTCGATCGTGAAAGTCGTGCCTTCGCACATCTTTGTGGAAAGCGTGACGAAACCGCCGAGATCTTCGATCGCTCTCTTGACGACGTCCATTCCGACGCCGCGCCCACTCGCGCGATCAGCTTCATCGCGCGTCGAAAAGCCGGGAGAACAGATCAGATCCAGCAAGGCGTTGTCGTCGATGGCTGACGCTCCGTGGCTGAGACCACGCGCGGTTGCGCGCGCGCGCGCGCGTTCGAGGACCAGATCCCGATCGATCCCGCGTCCGTCGTCCGCGATCTTGATGATGATCTTTTCGCCGGCGGTCGCTGCCGTGAGCGACAACAGACCTTCACTCCGTTTCCCTTTTGCTTCACGTTCGGCGACGGTTTCGAGTCCGTGGCTGACGGCGTTGCGCACGAGGTGCATGAGCGGATCCATGATCCGTTCGACGAGAAACTTATCGATCTCAGTTTCGCCGCCGCTGAGTTGCACGATGATCTTCTTGCCACTCTCGCGGGCAAGGTCGCGTACCACGAACGTCATGCGTTCGAAGATCTCGCCGAGCTGGACCATGCGGACGCGCATGACGCTCTCGCGCAGGCGCTTCAACTGCTGTCCGATACTCAGACTCGTCTCCTGAAGCGGACGCCAAACAGCAGGCGGAGTCGCACACTTCAGATCGTTCACTTGATCCTCGAGACGCGTACGGCTGATAACGAGATCGCCGATGATGCGCATCAGTTCGTCGAGGCGATCGAGATCGACACGCACCACACTCGCAGGCGCGATCGTCGGCCCTATCGTGGAAACGGTCTGGCTGGCTTTTGCTTTCTCGATGGTTTCGTTTCGCAGAACTTCGAAATTCAGACCATCGGCTTCAAAACTCTTGAGCACTGATTCACCGGCATCAGTTGAGACAACGAAGTGAAAAGCAATTTCTCCCGCGCTCTTGACGATCGGTTTCGCCTGAAGCAGTTCGCCGATTTCCTGCAATCGCGCTCGGACGCTGTTTACGTTAACGCCTCGTGCTGCGAGTTCCGCCGTCGGCGTAAACTCCGCGCGCCAACGTGTGGTCACCGAAACTTTCTCCGGCGTTTCCTGTTTCGGAAGAGACGGCGACGCGAGTGGCTGAGTCGAGGAGACGGCTTGCAGTCGTTCGATAATGTCGTCGATAGGCGGAATGGCCTGATCCTGCCGACGTGCGTTAATCACATTTTCGAGAATTGAAACGCCGGCCGCGAGCGCTTCGAATCCCGTCTCGCTGAGGATCACAGTCCCTTCACGCAATCCGCGTAGATAACTCTCGAGGTGATGAGCGAGTTGTTCAGCCGCGCTCAGTCCGACCATGCCCGAGATTCCTTTGAGCGTGTGAAAACTGCGAAAGAGATTATCCAACAGCGTGCGATCGACGGCGCCGGCGTCGACTTCGTCTTCAAGCGTCACGAGCGAACGGCGGATCGAAACGAGGTGTTCGTCACACTCCGCGTAATAATCGTCGAGAAACTGATCAAAAAATTCGCCAGCTTTGTCGGGCGTCGGTTTATCCATCAACTCGCCTTAAGCAATGAGCCCACGACGTCAGCCAGTTGCCGGGGGTCAAAAGGTTTTGTGAGGTAACGATTAGCGCCGGCGGCGATCGCCTCGCTGCGGCTGAGTTCCTCGCCCTTCGTGGTCAGAACGACGATGGGGATGTCGCGGTAAGCATGGTGACTGCGCACGAAGTCGATAACCTCCATGCCGTGCATGTCGGGCATGTTCAAGTCCAGCACCATCAGATCAATGGGTTCAATGGCCAGCCGTTCGATCGCTTCGAGGCCAGTGCCCGCCTGCGTCGATTTGACCCTTCGCAGCGTTCCTAACGAGGTGATCACCATCCGCCGCATTGTCGGGGAATCGTCTACCACCAGAATATTGTTCATCTTGTTTTCGTCTGGCATTGTCTCCCAGTAGACACGTGGAGTGACAAAACAGAGATACACACTAAGCAGCCGAAGACCATTCAGGGGAAGCGCTTAACGAGGGGTAACCGGGGAACGCTTATTGTACGGGAAAGCGTTGAATTTAAAAAGCGGTACGTCGGGAATGGCGGTGTCCTAATCTGACGTAATCTTTTTTAATCCGTGTTCTTCCTGTGTGCGCAACTCAGCTAAGGCAGCGCTTATAGGGAACACGGATAAAAACGAATTTCAAATTAGAACACTACCTTCGGGAATAAAAACCGTAGCTTGCGGTATTTATGGTAGGTCGCGCCGGGTAAGTAGGCGGTTCCCCCCACGCGACCCAACTCCCAAGGTTTTAACTATCAAAAACCGAGGTTCTCTAACTTGCGCTGTGAAACCGAAACAGCACTGGAACGCATTCTGCGCTCAACTATCCGAGACAGTTCGCTCTATTACCGTGCTCCAGACAGCCTGCGCAAGCGCATTCTTTCGTCCCTGCGAGAACCTGAAACAGGCGCTTGCGAGCACGAGCCAAACGCGACATCACCGTCCCGGACGGAATCTGCGCCACCTCGGCGATCTGCTTATACGAAAGCCCCTCGAACTCTCTCAACACGATGACTTCGAGAAACTCCTTCGGCAACCGCCGCAGCGCGTCGCGCAATAACTGTCGATCCGTCTCGCGCAACAACAGCGTCTCGGGATCCGGCGCGTCATCTGCGAGCGAGAGTTTGTCGTCCTCCAGATCCGTTTCGTCTATCGGTAATCGATTTTGTTTGCGCCACGTGTAAAAAGTATTCCTCACAATAGCCAGCATCCACGGCTTCGCATCGCCGCCCTTGAAGGTGCGGAAGTGACGAAGAGCACGGAGAAACGCTTCCTGAACAACGTCTTCGGCATCCTGTTCGTTGCGGGTGAGCCAGCGAGCGAGGTTGTAAGCGGCGTCGAGATGCGGGAGAACGGTTTCCTCGAAGACTGAAAGTCTTCCCTCAACGTCTGGAAGTCTTTTTTCAAAGTCTGGAAGTAACCCTTGCATTGCTATGCTCCATTACTCGTTACCTGCCCTGGTCCCGGCACTTCTTGATCTGTTCATTGACAAACAGTGGAGCGTTCACGGGATCGACGCCGCGTTCGATCAGGCTTCGCAGCAGCACGATCCCCTCGCAGTCGATAAAAGAGATGTTCTTCAGATCGATGGTGAGCTTCAGACCTTCGGTCAACGCTGACTCGGCCGAGTCGCGTAGTAGCGCCACCCACTGTCCGGCAATACGACCATCCAAACGCAGCGTAGTTTCCCGTTTTGACAGAACGGCCGCCCCTGTAACCTTGGTAATTTTCAACATGGGGGGGTTCTCTTTGTTAGTTCTCGATACGGCTCGGTTGTGTCAAAACGGGTAACTGCAAGGACTGCCGACACCAACCCTCACGACAGACCCTTGCAGCGCGCCCGATTTACGGAAGCTTGTGTGGCTCGCCGTAAATGAAGTCGTCCATCATGACGACGTCGTTTGCTTGATTATCATTTGGACCTGGAGCGACGTCGCCGGCGATGATCCGCACCGTCGCAATGCGCGCGTCGTTAAACTTGATACCGATAAAAGAGAAACCACCGTGTCCCGGTGAAGCGGGCGCAAAACTGCTGAACAGGAGCCGGCCGTCGACGCTGAAAAATTGGACCAGCGTGCTCGAGCCGCGGTTGCCGCGTTTTGTTCCTGGTCCACTGCCGTCGGGTTGATCGACATCGGTGAAGATCACGCCAAAGCCGGTTACGGCCGCGCGCACAGTTCCATTGGAACCGGCAGTGAAGAACAACGCGTCGGTGACATTGCTGCCGACCGGAGTAAACAGACGAGAAGGACTAAACGCCTTGAATTCCGCCGCGTAGCTCGGGTTATTGAATAACGTCGCCAGCCCGCCTTGTGGTCCACCTGACGGCGGCGCCTGCGAGAGCCCGGTTCCGGGCGTGGTGAACTGCGCGCCTCGCGTATTAAGAAAGGTATTGAATGGATTGACTGGGGGCGTCGTGACGTCGGTCGGAGTCGCGCCATCCCAATTGATTTCGCGTCGACCGTTTGCGACTTCTGTAGTCGCGTTGCCGTTCGGAGCTCCAAGGGCATTTCGAAACTCAGTCACGGAGCTCTGAATCGAAGCGACGGTTGGACCCGCAGCCTGGAACACAACGGGCGCGACAAAATCTGACGTCGTATTTGCGAGATTGCCTGACGCCTGACCGTCAACGTGTACGGCCAGGAACATCAAAAGGATGGCAAGACTAACACCTGCCACCGTAAAAATACTGTTCAACTTACTCATTCCTAATCTCTCTCCTTGCTTGGGTAGATCTTGTTGTTTGCATAAAAACCTCTCGGGCACGGAGTTGGACCATTGCAGACGCCGTGCCGCCCGAAACATGGCTCAGGTGTTATGCGAAACTGTTGGATCTGTGAGACTTACGGGAACGATGCTGGAACTGGAGAACCAGCAGCTACGATATTTGGTGGACGAAGAAATCCGCCGCTGTGGGCAAACTACGAAATGCGGTGGGCGGAACGTTTGATGCCGAGTTTTTCCATGCGATGACGCAACGTGTTCGGATGCATTCCCAGAGCTTTTGCCGCTCCGCTTGTACCTTCAATTACGCCGCGACTTTCCCGTAACGCATTGAGGATGTGCTCGCGTTCGACTTCCTGCAACGTCTTGAAAGAAGGTTGATCGACCGGAACCAGGCCAGACGGAGAGATACGAAACGCGCCCGATACGTTCGTCAGATCGCTGTCCAGATCGATGATTGGACCAGAACCGAGAATCAGCGCGCGTTCGATCAGGTTTTGCAGTTCGCGAATGTTTCCGGGCCATGAATAGGCCATCAGTCTTTCGGTTGCGGCAGCCGAGATTCCGTCGATCTTCTTGCCGAGGTTTCGCGCAAATCGTGAGAGGAAGAACATCGCCAGCTGAGGAATATCCGATCGTCGTTCTCGCAGCGGCGGCACCTCGAGTGGAAAGACGTTCAACCGATAGTAAAGATCGGAACGAAACGTTCCTTCTTTGATCGAGTCCTTGAGATTTCGATTGGTCGCGCAGATGATCCGCACGTCGACGCGAATCGATCGATTGCTGCCGACGGGTTCAAACTCGCGCTCCTGCAACACGCGCAACAGTTTGACCTGCGTGTCTAAAGGAAGCTCACCGACTTCGTCCAGAAAGAGCGTCCCGCCGTCTGCGAGTTCAAACCGTCCGATGCGTCGTTCGAACGCGCCGGTGAAAGCGCCTTTGACGTGACCAAACAACTCACTCTCGACCAAACCCGCCGAGATCGCGCTACAGTTCACCTTTACCAACGGGCGATTCTTGCGATTACTGCGATCGTGAATGGCGCGCGCGATCAGTTCTTTGCCGGTTCCTGTTTCACCATAGATGAGGACGCTGGAGTCCGTCGGCGCGACCTGGTCCACTCTCCGCAGCAACTTGAGCAACGCCGGACTACTGCCGACTATCTCTTCGAAGTTGTGTACGGTGCGGATCTCTTCCTGTAAATAAACGTTTTCCTTTTCAAGCCGTCCCTTCAACGCTTTGATCTCTTCGTACGATTTCATGTTGGCGATGGCGATCGCGATCTGGTTCGCTACTTCGCGCAGTAGTTCCGCATCGGCTTGCGTGTAGCGATTTCGCGACTCACTCCAGAGCGTAAAAGTTCCGATGCTCTTGCCCATCGCAACCAGCGGCACGACGCAGTACGACTGAATTCCTTCCTGGACCAATCGCTGTTCGCCGAGTGTGCGCGGCTCGTTGTCGAGATCGCCACGCGTCACGACTTCCTGGTGTTCCAGCACCCACGCTGAAATCTGGCTCTCTTCTAATCGATACTCTTTCCCGACGCGGAAGAACTCAGATTCACCGTCACTCTCCATCGACACAAGCTTCAACGTCCCCGACTCTGGTTGATAAAACAGGAACGCCGCGCGATCGAAGGCGACTACGCGGCGAATCGCGTCGTAAACCGAACCAAAGAGCGCTTCCTGAGTGAGGTTGTTGATGATCGTATTGTTGATGTCGAGCAACGAGCATTTGCGCTCTTCGCTATTGCGCAGTTCGATTTCGGCGCGGCGTCGTTCGCTGATGTCGAAAAACGTAACCACGGCGCCGACCGTCTTCCCTTCCCTGACGAGCGGATGAGACCAGTACTCGACCGGAAAACTCGTTCCGTCTTTTCTCCAGAAAACATCGTCGTCGATGTGCACGCCGCGGTTGTCGAGAATGCCTACATATATAGGACACTCTTCGAGCGGAAACGGTCGTCCGTCGCTGCGGGTGTGGTGTTCGAGCCGGTGCATGTTTTGCCCAAGCAGTTCGTTTGCGTCTTCATAACCGAGTAGTCGAACTGCGGCCGGATTGCAGAAGAGACAGGTGCCCTGCGAGTCGCATCCGAAGATACCTTCGGCAGCGGAGTTGAGAATCAGGCGAGCGCGTTCTTCGCTCAACTCGAGCGCAGCTTCGGCGCGTTTGCGTTCCGTGATGTCTTCCGAGAGAGCGAGGACGAGTCGCGGTGCGTTTTCCGTCCCCGGTATGATCGAAACACGGTTGCTCACCCAAACCAGAGTGCCGTCTTTACGCCGGTACTGCTTTTCGATCTCATAGTGGTTGCGTTTTCCTTCGAGCAGTTCTGTGAAAAGGGCGAGGTTGTGTTCGCGGTAACGCTCGTGAGTGATGTCGAGCAACGACAGTGTCTCGATTTCACTTTCCGAGTAACCGAGCATCCACTGGTAAGCGGCGTTTGTCCCCAGCACGCGGCCGGTTGTGTCCATCAGCACAAAACCGATGGGCGAGTTATCAAAGACAGATCGCCACCGCAAAGCCTCGGTTCTCTCTCGCTGCGTGATCTCTTCCGTAGGAGAAGGGGTTTCGTTATTTCCGGCAGATGGTCCAGGCTGGCGCATACTACTTGTGGAACAGACTCTAACGGTGCAAGGAGTTTGTTTCACGCGAAGTTGGAAGTCAAGACGCGAGTGAGGGGCAAAAATTCAAGGGGCAAACGCACCGCCTGCTTCGTGATCCACCTTGCACAGCCACCTACGGTCGTGTCCTAATCTGACGGTAATCTTTTTTAATCCGTGTTCCTCCTGTGTGCGTAACGTCAGCTAAGACAACGCTCATGGGGAACACGGATAAAAACCAATTTCACATTAGGCCCCTACCGGGATGACAACGACTGCGCATTGGCTGAACCAACTGACGTCAGGATCAGCAGTGCACCCAGCACAGTGACTTTCGTAATTAAGGTTATGACATGTGTCTTCATACGCTCTCCCTGTTTGTAAACCTCATGGCTTAATGCCTGTGGTTATACATACCGGGAGAACCTTTCATTTATTCCATGTTGTTAACCCGCCGCCGCGCGTGTCACTGCTGCCTGAATGCGCGCGAGATGGTGATAGCTGTGACGCACCGCGTGATCTTCGAGAACGAACTGGCACGTTAAGGGAGCGTTGCCGTAGAGCGGCACCGGAGCAACACGATCGAGATCTTCGTCCGTGAAAGTTCTGATGGCCGCGGCGGCCGCCGCGCTGTTTGTCGCAAGCAGTTTCAGCGCTTCGTCTTTTGTAACCGCATCATGCTCTTTTGCATGGCCCGCGTTCATCTGGTTTACAGCTTCACCCGTGATTCCAGCGGGGTTTCCGGCGGCGATACTGCGTGCAAAATCGATCTCGAGTGGATAAACAATCGCCACGTGATGCACGACCACGCCTACTTTTCGTCCGTCGTGCGGCAACGGGGTTTGCCACTCCTTGTCCGTCAGATTGTTTGCAAACTCTGTCAGGGCGCGTGCGCCTGCTTCAAGCGCGTTCGCGAGCGCTTCAGTTCGTTGACTCATACTTCACCTCATTCTTATTGTTTGTCATCTTGTAAATACCCTCTTCTTACCTCAATTATTCCCGGGGAACAATTATTTTACGCATCCGGCGCGGCAGGTCGTATCCGCATCTGACTGAAATCTCTTTAATCCGTGTTCTGCCTGTGTGCGTAACATCGGCTAACGCAGCGCTCATCGGGAACACGGATGAAACGAATTTCGAATTAGAACACTACCACGCGGCAGATTTGCGTCGCGCTTCGTTCTTCTCGTATCTTACGGCCCCTGCATTTAAGACCAGCAAGAGGAAAGAACGCTGATGATCAATCACGCGGTGTCCCTCGCGGGCTTCGTGGTTTTCGCGGGTCTCGCCTGGTTACTTTCCCGTCATCGACGGCAAGTCGCGTGGAGAACGATCGCCTGGGGCGCGGCGCTGCAACTCCTGATCGGCCTGATCATCTTTCGCCTGCCTGTTTCGCAACGCGTGTTGCTTTGGCTGAATGACGCAGTGCTCGCGCTGCTGAACGCGTCAAAGAGTGGTTCGACTTTTCTGTTTGGACCACTTGCCGCTGGGCCAGGCGAGACTGGTTCGGTTGGTTTCATACTCGTGTTTCAAGTGCTTCCGGTCGTGATCTTCTTCGCGGCGTTTACGGCGATGCTCTATCACTTGCGCGTGTTGCAGGTGTTTGTGCGTCTCTTCGCCAGGTTGTTTCATCGGACCATGCGCATCAGCGGCGCTGAGTCGCTGTCGAGTGCGGCGAACATCTTTGTCGGCATCGAGTCGGCGCTCGTCGTACGGCCGTATCTCGAGAGGATGACGCGATCCGAGTTGCTGTTGATATTGACGACGGGCATGGCCACTGTCGCTTCGAGTGTGCTCGGAGTTTATGTAGGATTTTTGAGCGGTGTGTTTCCACAGATCGCGGGGCACTTGATCTCCGCGTCGATCCTCGCCATACCGGCTTGCGTCGTCGTGTCGAAGCTGCTGCTTCCTGAAACTGAGACGCCGGAGACGCTGGCGGCCGTTCCACCGGAAGACGAGTCGGAGCGATCGAAGACACTGATCGGCGCGATCATTCAGGGAGCGATGGACGGGTTGAGGTTGGCGGCGGGGATCTCCGCATTACTCATTGCGATTCTGGGAATCGTGGCGCTGATCGACAAGATACTCGGTGTTGCGAGTTCGTGGTTTGGCATTAGTGCGTGGTTGGGCGAACCGCTTTCGATCGTGAAGCTGTTGGGCTGGATCTTTTATCCGTTTGCGTATTTGCTTGGGATCGAGTCGAGCGATGTCTCTGTCGCCGCGCGTCTGTTAGGCGAGCGCGTGATACTGACTGAGGTTTTCTCGTACAACCACCTGGCCCAGTTGATCTCCAGCGGCCAGATCACATCCGCGCGCACGGTGATCATACTGAGCTACGCGCTGTGTGGCTTCGCCCACGTAGCGGCCGTCGCCATTTTCGTCGGCGGCACCGCCGCCCTCGCGCCCTCGCGCCGCGACGATCTCGCTGCGCTCGGCCTCCGCGCCCTCCTCGCCGCCACGCTCGCAACGTTAATGACCGGATGCGTGGCCGGGATTTTTAGTGGTGGTGGTGAAGGTTTGTTGATTGTTGCCGGACACACGAATTAAGAAGGAGAGAGCATGTCAACTAAGATTCGGTTGTTTAGAAACAGTGTGTGGGTGCTTCTCGTTTTGATCGCGATGCAAGCGACTGCGATGGCCCAGGCTGATGTCGAAGAGAAAAACCGTCAGACAATTCAAACTGCTTTCGATAACTGGCGCCGCAGCAACCGCAACTTCTTCGATCTTCTCGCTTCCGACGCAAAATGGACCATCGTCGGACTCTCCACGGTGTCCGGCACATATCACAGCCGTCGCGATTTTCTCGATCAGGTCATCGTTCCATTCAACGCGAGACTACAGACGCCGCTCGTGCCGACGGTGCGAGGCATCTACGCTGACGGCGACATGGTTGTGGTGTTATGGGAGGGGGCCGCAATCGCGCGCGACGGCAAGTCATACCAGAACACGTACTCGTGGTATCTGAAGATGAAAGACGGCAAGATCGTCAGTGCTACAGCCTTCTTCGACTCGATCGCCTTCAACGACTTGTGGAAGGGAGTCCGTCCTAATCAGTAAAGCGTTAGCGTGGCGTGCTCATCGCTTTCGTGTACAAACCGTAAATGCTGGTCAGGCGATCGGCAGCGGCGGGATCGCTCCTCGCCAAAAGCGTGATCACTTCGTCACGCTGGGCCAATGCCGGTCGCAGCACTTCACAATGATCGCGCGTTAGATCGGATGGCGCGTTGGATGCGTCGCATTGCGTTCCCAATGAAGTAAAGAACCTGCTGGCTGCCTGGCGTGCCGGTTCGTATTCACCACTGCGAGCGTTAATGACCGCGGAACTGAGATCGTTTTCGAATTTACTCACACGCAGTTCACGTTGCGCATCGTCGCGTTCGCGGGCCCGACTCCTGGCGGTCAACCACATCGGAACGAGACCGAGCAAGAACACCACCAGGAGTATCGCCGCGTAAATGGCAAATCGTCGCAACGGATTGTCACGACGCGTAATCGTTTCCCGTTCATCACTGCTCATACATTCTCCTTCACGCCTCACGCGAACAGTGCGTGCTGAATCGGCACGCACTGCGCCGCTGATGATGTTCAACCTGACAGGGGTGTGAAAGAGTGTATAACGCAGTCAGTTCAAAGCTGCAACTCAATTACATCTGATCCGGGATTTCGGGCTCGACGACTTTCGCCAATAACTTCAAAGACTCCTGCCAACCGAGATAGCAGGCTTCAGGCGGAATAACAGCCGGCACCCCCTCCTGCACGATGTTCAGTTCGGTTCCCACCGACACTTTCGTCAACGTGATCGTCGTCAGCATTTCCCCGGGCAGATTCGGATCTTCGAATGTGTCGTTATAGCGGATGCGTTCGTTTGGTTTTAGTTCGAGGTACTCTCCACCGAACGTATGGCTCTTGCCGCTGCTGAAGTTCTTGAACGACGCCCTGTAACGGCCGCCGACTTTCGCGTCGAGCTCATGTACCGTGCATGTGAATCCATTCGGCGGAAGCCACTTGGCGAGTGCACTTGCGTCAAGAAATGCCCGGTAAACTCGTTCGGGCGGCGCCTGAAACACGCGATGAAGGCGGATTGTGTTTGTATCAGTCATGATTTCTCCTCGGATTCAGTTATTTACGTTCTTACTGTTAAGTCGAACGCGCACGCGTTAGATCGACTTTCCGAGATTGTGTTTTGAAAAATATTTCTATTGCGAACGACTGACATCGACATCCGAGTGAAACATATCAGCGACGCACTTCCAGTTACCGTCCGCCTGCTTTTTCCAGACCTCCACGTACTTGCCTTTATCAACAATCGGAGCGCCCTTGTCGTCCTGCTCCTTGAACTCATAGGTTCCACTGACGTAGGCGAGATCTCCTGAACGCGCGACCTCGACTTTCGTCGCCGTCCTGCCGCCGGAGAACGACGGCGAGTCGAGCATAGTTTTCCATAGCCCTCGAATCGGTTCCTTACCCGTCAAGGTCGGAATATCTGGCGGCATCAGCATCGCGTCATCCGAATAGTAGGACACTGTCTTATCAACGTCCCTGGCCCCAATTGCCTTGGACCATTCTTCGTCCAATTTTCTCAGGGCAGATTCGTCGGCCGCGCGGGTGTCGGATTGCGTTTGGCAGGCGGTTGAAAACAGAAGGAGTAATAAGACGAGTGCGCTTACACGAGGCGTGGACATTTTCCGGTTAACCCTTGATCGCAGGAAGTTGGGTCGAACCCTGTTAACCTATGCGCCACTAAACAGCTTGTCAACGTTAGCCGCCTGCGATCGCGCCGATGATGTAAAACGGCTCCACTCCCGAAGCGATGGCCTCGGGTAGCGGAGCATCAGCCGGCTCGTGCGTCACGTCCTCACCGCAGGCGAAGAACCTCACCAACGGCCGTCGGTCTCCGGCGACGTGATCGCGAATGGTCCCACGCAGCATCGGATACTGCGTTTCGAGCGCCTCGAGGATCGTGTGTCGTGTCACTTCACCGTCGAGATTGAGTTTGACATCGCCGGTGACGCCCGCGAGCGTGCGCAAATGTGCCGGTAGTACAACCAGGATCATGTGAGTGTCTGAACCTCCACTGAAAGCACCGGCGGCAGATCGCGAACGATCGGCGCCCACGTGTTTCCCGCATCGGATGATCCATAGACCTGTCCGCCCGTCGTGCCGAAGTAAACGCCGCACGAATCGAGCGAATCGACCGCCATCGCGTCGCGTAACACATTGACGAAACAGTTCTCCTGCGGCAGGCCGTTCGTGAGCGCCTCCCACTCGTTGCCGCCACTTCGACTGCGATAGACGCGTAGCTTGCCGTCGGGCGGATAGTGTTCGCTGTGACTCTTGATCGGAACGACGTAGATCGTCTCCGGCTCGTGCGCGTGAACGTCGATCACAAACCCGAAATCGCTCGGCAAGTTTCCGCTGACTTCATGCCACGACTCACCCGCGTCGTCGGTGCGCATCACGTCAAAGTGTTTTTGCATGAACAGCACGTTTGCAGTCGCAGGATGCATCACGATGTGGTGAACGCAGTGGCCCACCTCCGCGGTTGGATTCGGCATGAACTCCGAGTGCAAACCGCGATTGATCGGTTTCCACGTCGCGCCGCCGTCGTCGCTGCGAAACGCGCCCGCTGCTGAGATGGCGACAAAGATCCGGTTCTTGTTGGAGGGGTCCAGGATGATACTGTGCAGGCACATGCCGCCCGCGCCGGGTTGCCACTGCGATCCCGAACCGTGTCCGCGTAAGCCCGGAAGTTCCTGCCACGTCTGGCCGCCATTCGTCGAACGAAACAGCGCAGCATCTTCGACGCCGGCGTAAACGGTTTCGGCATCGTCGAGTGACGGTTCGAGGTGCCAGACGCGTTTGAACTCCCACGGGTGCGGCGTGCCGTCGTACCACTGGTGCGTCAGGAGCGGCTTGCCTGTTTTCTCCGACGTATCGTAGACAAACTTGTTGCTCTCGCCTTTTGGAAATCCCTCGGGTGTGGTGGTCGGCTCGCCGATGGGCGTGCCGGGTTGGAACCACGTCTTTCCGCCGTCGTCGGAGCGTTGAATGATCTGTCCGAACCAGCCGCTATTTTGCGAAGCGTAGAGCCGGTTGGGATCGACGGGGGAACCTTTGAGGTGATAAATCTCCCAGCCGGCAAAGTGAGGACCACTAACTTCCCAATTCTCACGTTTTCCATCTGAAGTAAGAATAAACGCTCCCTTTCTGGTGCCTACGAGTACTCGTACATTGCTCATCTTTTCGTGTCCTCTTTTAATTAATACCGAAATTCGACTCCTCTAATAATGAGTCGAACGGGAAACAGCAGAATCGACATTTTAGCTATGAATTTTCACAGGCACTTTAACGAACCACGCCAGTAGCGCCAACACAAGAACCACTACCGTCAATGAGTAAAAGATTGAAGCGTACGAGCCGGTGCGCGTGACCGTTTCGGCGAGGATTAGGGGGCCGAGGGCGGAGGCGATGACCGTTAGGGATTGGGCGACGCCTTGGATCTTCCCCAGATGTTGGCGGCCGTAGGCGGCGCTCCAGAAGCTGAAGAAGATGACGATTACGAACCCACCCGCGAGACCCATGACGGCCGCATAAATCGCGACGTGTGTTTGAGTCGAGACGTGTGGAAGTGCCGCCAGTGAGCCTGCCAACAGGATCATCGCCAGCGAAAGCAGTCGATTCATCTGCCACTTCGAAGCGATCCAGCCGCCAAGGAAGTTTCCGACAAGCGAAGTCAGAGCGACGATAACAAGGCTGCGATGGTAGGTCGAAGCGTCGAAACGACGTTCCGCCAGAATCGACTCGTTGAAGAGCGCGATGCCCGAAGCGATCAGTCCGTAAACAGCGCTCGCTATACCGAAGACCCAGAAACTCGGCGTTGCTAAAGCTTCTGTGAGCGTGTAATTGACGGATGATTCTCGATCGAAATCCGGATCGATAGCACAAGACTCAGGCGAGCGACGCACGAGTAACAGTGCAATCGGCGCAAGACCGACAAGCAGCGCCACGCCGATCAACGACCACGCCGTGCGCCACCCATTCGCCAACACGATCGCGCCCACGAGCGGAAACGCCAGCATGAAACCGATGCTCAACGCGATCGTGTAAACCGCCATCGCCAAATTGAGCCGCCGCACAAACCACTGCCCCACCATCGTAATACTGACCACCGACAGCGCGCTCTGCCCGAATCCACGCGTCAGCGTGATCAATAACGCCATCGCCGCGACACTGCGCGTCACACTCATTCCAAACACAACAAACGCCAGCGCCACAGCGACGACAGTCAACACGATCCGGCTGCCGAAACGATCGATCAATCGTCCGACGCCTATCGAGAACAACGCGCCAATCAACGTGGCCCAAAGATTGATCCGCGCGAAGTCGACGCGATCGATCCGCAAGTCTCTGAGCAGCGGCTCCGTGATCAGTCCGAGGCCCTGTGTTCGACCGGGCAGCGTTCCGACCATCGCCAGCGCCGCGATAAACACGTGAACCCATCCGTAATAAAACGGGAGCGCTACAGGACGTTGTCGTATTTCAGTGGCCACTAAGAATCACCGAACGCGAGCGAATAACGAAGACCCAGCTCAAGCACAATACCAAACAAACACCAACTCCAACCCATCGCCCAAATCCGTGCGCAAACACGACCGTGCCATTAAAGATGATGAAAACCAAAAACCCATGCCACAGAAGCGTCACGGGCCACGAACGCCGCCGATAAGCACCGACACCCGCAAACCACCACCACGCGACGTCGCTAAACCACAAAAGCGCGACCGCGTAGTTCACAAACAATCCACCGCCCCAGTCGATGCCAAACACTTCATTCGTCTGCCGCGCGGTGTCAGCGTAAGCAGAAGCATGACGCCATGCATGATAAAAATGAAACGCACTCGCGAAGTGCGCGACAAGCGCGGCGCAACCGATGGTCCATGCCAACCGCGTCCACCGATCCAACGCAACGCGGCCGCGAGACATCGCAAACACGGCGCACCCGATCACGTAAGCGGCAACCGAGATCCAGATCGTAATGCGAGTTAAAGTCTCTCCCGAGATCATCATACGACGTGCACAGATTACAGTTTATAATGTGCCTCGAAAACCACCGTCAGATTAGTGGAGACAGATCCAAAATATGAAACGTCTAACCATCTTGATTGCGATCGCTATTCTTTCATTCACCACAGCCAACGCACAAAACTGGCCTTCCTTCCGTGGACCGAACGCGTCGGGCGTGGCCGAAGGATCAAAACCACCAATCACCTGGGACGTCGCCAAAACACAGAACGTGCTCTGGCGCACCGCAATTCCCGGGCTCTCACACGCAAGCCCGATCGTCTGGGACAACCACATATTCGTCATCACCGCGGTGAGTAGTGACGCGAAAACCGGCTTCATCGCGAAAGATCGCGGTATCGGTCTCGCCAACGACGATGCCAAACACACGTGGATGATTTACGCACTCGACAAACGCAACGGCAAGATCCTTTGGTCCAACACCGCTTACGAAGGCGTGCCGCGAGCGAAGCGACACGTCAAAGCAACGCAAGCCAACGCCACGCCCGTGACCGACGGCCGCTACGTCGTCGCGCTTTTCGGCTCCGAAGGTCTCGCCTGTTACGACATAAAAGGCAAGCTGCTGTGGAAACAGGATCTCGGCGTTCTCAATCCCGGACTCTGGGACGACAAAACGTCTTCGTGGGGACATTCGAGCAGCCCCGTCATCTACCGCGATCTCGTCATCGTTCAAGCGGATGGACACAGCCAGTCGTTCATCGCCGCGTACAACTTGAAAGACGGCAAACAAGCCTGGCGTGTCGAACGCAACGAGATCACGTCATGGGCCACACCGACGATCTACCAGGGCAAGGATCGCACCGAACTCATCGCAAACGGCGGACGATTTATTCGCGGTTACGATCCGCAGACGGGCAAGGAACTGTGGCGGTTCGCGGATAACGAAACGCAGGTGAAGATGCAGGCGCCGCTCATCGCGCACGATCTGATTTACATCACGGGCGGTTATCCACCGGGACGCACGATGTACGCGTTTCGTCCCGGCGCGGTTGGCGACATCTCGCTCAAGTCAGGCGAAGAGAAGAACGCGTTCGTCGCATGGACCACCAGCAAAGGCAGTCCTTACACGCCGACGCCGTTGATTTACGGCGACCTGATGTACGTCCTCGCGGACAATGGCGTGTTCAGTGTTTACGACGCGAAGACCGGCGCGGTCGTGTATCAACAGAGACTGCCGAGTTCGTTCAGCGCGTCGCCGGTGGCGGCTGACGGAAGACTGTATCTCGCAAGCGAAGACGGCGATGTGTTTGTGGTGAAGGCCGGGAGACAATACGAGTTGCTGTCGAAGAACACGATGGGCCAACCGCTGATGGCGACGCCCGCGCTCTCGCAGGACATGCTGATCCTGCGCGGCGAGAATGCCATTTACGCAATCGGCGAACGCAAGACCGCGCAGAGAGAATAATGCCGTCGCGAGTGATCCAGGTCAGAGTTAAACCAAACTCACGCGCCAGCACGCTCGACGAACAAGAAGACGGAACGTGGCTGGCGCAGATCAAGTCGCCGCCGGTCGACGGCAAGGCAAACGAAGAACTGATCGCACTCATCGCGAAGCACTTCGAATGTCGCAAGTCCGATGTGTCGATCAAGAGCGGCGGATCGGGTCGTGTGAAGTTGATCCGAATCGATTATTAAGGCTGTTCTCGAAACGATGCCTCGAGTTCTTTCGTCGCTTTATCAAGCGCCAGTTTCGCGTCTTCCACAGCCTTCGTCGCCTCGTCGGCGTCATCCGAGATGCTGCGCAATCGTTCGGCCGCCGCATCCGATGCAAGCTTTGCCTTTTTGAATCGCTCCTCGGCTTCGCGCGTCTGCTTCTCCGCTTGCTTCGCTTCCGCATACGCCTTCTTCTGCGCCGACTCCATGCTTTGAGCCCTGACCCGCGCATCCGCGAGCAAGCGCTTCGCAGACTGTAGTGAAAGCTTCGCGGCTGCGATTCTCACCTGGCGCGTCTTTTCCGCCTCGCGGTCTTCGCTAGCTGACTTCTGTCGCGCCGCGGGCGCGGAAGATTTCTGAGGCGCAGGCGCGGTTTCCCGTTTCGGAGCAGGACCGGGAATGAAGCCGGCGAGTGATTCGAACCCAGGCGGATCGACGTCCTCGCTCAAGCGTCCGAGAGTTGGACCATCGGCAACGGAGGCGTAAGCCGAGAGCGCTTCGAGTGTCGTGGTAATGCGGCGAATCGTGTCGCCCGATGGGTTGTGACCGGCCTCGACTAACACTGTCGCAGCGATATCAGCTAGGTTTGTAAGCGCGTCGCGTCGAGCTTCGAGCGCTCCTCGCATGTCGGAGACTTTGCCGGCCGTTTGCGCCTTGTGAAAACGTTGACCCGCGGCCAACAGCGTGTCGAAAGCCTCACGATGACTCCAGTAAAGTTGGTTGACGGTCCATGCTGAGACCGGAGGTTTGGCGAGTGTCTTTACGAGGTTTGCATCGCCGGCGCGTCCGGTTTGCTTAAGTCGTGCAGCGAGCGTGTTGCGTGCGCCGGTGAACTCCGACAGCGGAAGTTGAAAGAGTTGGTCCACCTCGTCGTCGAGCTTTGCAGGTTTCGCCACGCCGCTAGTTTCTCACAGTGCGCATCAGCGGTGAAGATGGCGCTTACGCACAACTCTTTCGCCTGCCGCTGAAGAGTGCGCCTTAGTGTTCACGGCTTCATGAATTTCGCGAGGCCGTTGATGAACATCTGAACGGCAAGCATTACGAGCAACATTCCCATTAATCGCTCGACGGCGATCAGTCCTCTTTCCTTCAACAGCCGATAAAGAATCGTCGAAGACAACAAAATGATCGCGGTGACTACCCACGCGAGCGTCAGAGACGCCCATAGTTGCAACGTGCTGTTTGACGTGGACTGTAACAGCAACAACGCGGCCAGCGTCGATGGACCAGCGACCAAAGGAATAGCGAGTGGGACCAGGAACGGTTCGCCGGCGAGTGCGTCAGTGGGAGCTCCGTCGGTCGGGAAGATCATTCGTAGTGCGATCAGAAAGAGGACGATACCGCCCGCGATGCTGATCGTCTCTTCCTGTAAACTCAGCAACCGCAGCAGATACTTGCCGAGAAACAGAAACACCAGCAATACGAGATACGCAAACAGTATCTCTCGCACCAACACCTTGCGACGTCGATCAGGTTGTACATGTTTCAGTGCGGAGAGGAACGGCGGCACGTTGCCCAGCGGATCCATGATGAGCAACAAGGTGATCGCATTGAAGAAGATCCTCATCGTGGACACAATGCCACAAAGAAGGTGAGAAAGCTAAACAGCCGTTCGTTTGATGGTGTCCTAATCTGACTGTGAATCTTTTTTTAATCCGTGCTCTTCCTGTGTGCGCAACATCAGCCAGGGCGGCGCCCATAGGGAACACGGATAAAAACGAATTTCAAAATTAGGACATCACCTGGAAGACTAAAACGGATTTAAAGAATCGCCGGCTAAAGCATGTCGTTGTTAATGTACGCGTTGCCAAGCGGACCCTGGATCGATCCGACGACCGGCCGCGCGAGACTCGCCGCCTGCCCCCTCGCCAAGATCATGCGGTCTCTGCGTTCACGCTCTTCCGCCTCTTCCTGTTTCTGTTGATGCAACGCAATCAACCCGGCGCGATGCTTCAGGTAAACTTCAAGCAGCCTGTTGCCATCACCACCGCGGCCCATGTAAACGATACTCGGCGCCTTGCCCGCATCCGTGTCGTGAAAGATCATTCCCAACTGCCTTAACCGGTTCACGAATCGATCCGCAATCTGCCGCGGCGTACCGCCGGCCGCTTCATAAAGCCTCGCCGTCGCCGTCATCTCACTCATCCCCTCAAATTCCCGCCCCTGATTGCGAAACAGACTCAACCTCGCATCCCACGGTTTCAGAATCTCATCGATGGCTCTTTCAATATCGGCAACGTGAACGTCTTCATGCGTCTCCACCAGATTCGCGAAGATCTGATTCGTCGGAAGTCCGCGAACCTGAAGCGTGAGATCGCCCGCCTCTTCTGGTCCAATCGGGATGTCGACACCATCGTCGATCGGCTGATTCGCAAGCTTCACCTTGATGTTCCCGGCGCCGACCTGGAGCGTCCATGGGCCATTCGTCGGAAGCTCCATCTGATAGCTCACCCGTTGTACGGGCACTGACTCAACAGAGACAGCCACGCCGCCGAGACTTCCCCTCCCAACCTTGAGCGTCGGCGCCACCAGTGCGGAAATAAAATTCTCCTTCGTGCCTCCGGGATAAATGCTGCCGTTGAGCGTGGTCTTGGTGATTCCGTAATCAACCATGTTCGCGATCGACTCGGCGACGTTGTTCTGTCGCAGTCGTGGCCCATGCGTGAACAGGACAAGTCGCTGAATCGTGTTGTTCGCCTGTGACGGCGTCGCGCGCGGCGCTGCGATGTTCGGGCGCGTGCTGCGGATGATTGCGGGCGCGGCTTTCGGCTGTATCAGGTTTTTGCGAACCGGCACACGAGGCGCAGGTGGAGGAGCAACCCGATTAAGCATGGGTGGTTTCGGCGCGACCTGTTTGCACTGTAAAACTTTCGGCGTGGGCTGCGGTCTATACGCCGGCGGAGCAACCGGACGTTTGGCGCTTTGCTGAATAGCCGGGCGCTTAAATGGGTTGTAGACCGGAGGGGCGATAGGTTTCTTATTCATTGGCTCACTGGAGGGTGAAAATTCGGCCGGGCCGTGAAGAGCAACCGTCTTAAACCTATGCCGCGCTCGCATAATCTGTCAAGCTTTTGGATTCTTGACTAATCGTTCCAGAAAGCGTATAAAACTGTACGGGAGGCGAGACGAAACGTGGCTCGGCACAAAGAGTTCGATCGGGACGAAGCGTTGCAGAAGGCGATGGAAGTCTTCTGGGCGCGCGGCTACGAAGCCGCCTCGATGCAGAACCTCGTCGAGCACATGGGCATCAACCGCCAGAGTCTCTACGACACCTTCGGCGACAAACACTCGCTCTATCTACAGGCACTCGATCGCTATCAACAGATCGAATCGCGCAAACTCTTCGAGTTGCTGAGCAGGCCGGGGCCGGTCAAAAAGGCGATCCGGCAGTTGTTTACAGACGTTATCGAAGGCTCGCTATGTGACAACCAGCACCGTGGCTGTCTCATGAACAACGCGATGTCTGAACTAGCCGGGCGCTGCGCGGCGACGGCCGAGAAAACCCGCGGAAACATGGCCGCGATCGAAGATGCGTTTTACAACGCGCTGCTGCGTGGCCGGAAACAGGGCGAAATAAACGTCCGCGATCTACGCGCGGTTGCGCGGTTTCTGTACAACAGTTTTCAGGGACTGGTGCTGATGTCGAAGGCCACCCGCGATCGCAAAACGCTCGAGGACGTCGTAAAAGTTACGCTTTCCGTGCTGGATTAATTTTTTTTGTAGTTTTCTGGAACAGATGTTCCAGAACCTTTTGAATGATTTGAAGGAGAAGATGATGCCAACACTATTCGACCCATTGCTGGTCGGCAATATTGAACTGGACAACCGTATCGTTATGGCGCCGATGACGCGCAGCCGCGCGAACGACGAAGGGATTCAACCGCCTTTCGCTGCGCAATATTACAGCCAGCGTGCTTCCGCCGGTCTGATCATCACCGAGGCGACGAACATCTCGCCGATGGCGAAAGGCTACATCCGTACACCCGGCATCTACACGGAAGCGCAGATCGAAAGCTGGCGCCCCGTTACCGCAGCGGTCCATGCGCGTGGCGGAAAGATCTTCATGCAGATATTTCACACCGGCCGCATCGCGTTGCCCGACTTCCTGCCAAACCACGCCACACCGGTAGCGCCGAGCGCCGTCCGCGCGAAAGGAAGTAACTTCACTGACGAAGGAATGAAGGAGTTTGTCACGCCGCGAGAGATCACGAAGGAAGAGATCGCGCAAACGATTAACGACTTCGCGACCGCCGCTGAGAATGCAATTCGCGCCGGCTTCGACGGCGTGGAGTTACACGCCGCCAGCGGTTACATCGTGCAGCAGTTTCTGACCACAAACGTGAACCTGCGCACGGATGAGTACGGCGGCTCGATCGAGAACCGCACCAGATTCGTCCTCGAAGTGCTCGACGCGATGATTGACAAGATCGGATCGGAGCGTGTGGGCGTGAAGTTCTCGCCGCAGATACCGTTCAACGACATCGAGGAACTCGACGCAGACCAGGTCTATCCATACATCATCGAGCGTTTGAATGAGCGGAAACTTGCTTACATCCACGTGATGGACAGCACCGGCGGGAGTTGGCACGCGAAGTTGCGTCCACTGTATAACGGACTTTATTTCGCCGGCGGCGGATTCACGCGCGAGAACGGCGAAGAGCTGTTGGCCCAAGGCGGAGCGGATGCCATCGTGTTCGGCACGAAGTTTTTGGCGAACCCTGATCTACCCGAACGGTTCAGGCGCGGAGCGCCGCTTGCCGAACCCGATCGTGCAACGTTTTACTCGCCGGGCGAGCGCGGCTACACCGATTACGCCGCCATCGCCGCGGAGTAAAATGACGGTCACCGAAGAATGAACCCCGTTTGAAACGGATCTTCGGGATCGAAATAGAACTCATGACGACCGGTTATCGACGCCGTCCCACTGACCTCCGGTATGACGGCGTCGTAAGGTCCAAACACCGCGGCCTCCACCAGCTTCACATCCATCGTACTGCCGACGATGCTCTCGATCGTGACGCGTTCGTTGAGACGCAGTTCGCCTTTCGCGAAATGCAACGCGGCACGGGCGCTGACGCCACTGCCCGTCGGCGACCGATCAACCTCGCCATCCGCGAAGATGCAGACGTTGCGACTGTGTCGCGCGGCGTTCTCCGGTGGTCCAGTGAAGATCGTGCCGTAAAGAAAACTGAGATCAGGTTCAGTCGGATGCACGATAGAAAACTGTGACGCCACCGCGTCCTTGATCCGTCGGCCGTAGTCGATTAGTTGATTCAGACTCCGCGGAACGAGTTCCAGCCCAACATCTTCCGCACTGACGATCGCATAGAACGCGCCACCATACGCGACGTCAAACCGCACGTCGCCGACTCCATAGACGTCAACGTGCTGATCACGCAGATGAACGAAAGAAGGCACGTTGCGAAATGACGTTTCCGCGACACGTCCGCCGGAAACAGTCGCCCTGGCGCGAATCCTGCCGGCGGGAACGTTGATCGTTATCTCTGTCTTCGTAAAAAGATCGACTACGAGTTTTGTGAGAGCGATGATCGCGTGGCCGCACATCGTGCTGTAGCCTTCGTTGTTCAGAAAGAAAACGTCGAAGTCGGCGTCAGCGGATGGAGTAACGACGGCGCCGTACATGTCTGCGTGTCCGCGTGGCTCCCACATCAAACCGCGGCGCAGATGATCGTAGTGTTCGCGAAAGTAACGGCGTTTTTCGAGGACCGTGCGGCCTTCGATCGGAGGTAGACCATCGACGATGATGCGCAGCGGCTCACCGCCGGTGTGCATGTCAATTGTTGTGATACGAGTCCAGTGATCAGGCGGGCGCCAGTTAGCGAGCTGGTTCATACGACGAGATCTTGTCGGGGGTTTTTCATCTAGTCGGTGTCCTAAGTATCAAACCCTCGGTTCAGCTTCCACGTGTCGATCTGCTGCTGAAATTGGTTCGCATTGACCTTCGCCTGGTCCTGGCCGCTCGCGTTGTAAGAACGAAATCTGATGTTCTCCCGCAAAAACTTCTTCGCCCCGCTCTTTCTGGAAGGGTTTGGAACTTCGATCCCAAACTGCTGGCTCTCATCCCAGCCATACTGACTTTCCTCGTTCCGGTAAGACTGTTTCGCGGCCTTCTTCAGCTTTTCTCCGCGGACGTCGGCGAGGTCGTAGTTGGTAACCGACCGGTGCTGCGTATCGACCTTGTGATAGAAGTAAGTGACGATGAGATTCGTCGCCATTCCGGGGCGGTAACGTCGCGCCATTTCACGCCAGAGATTCTTAAAGAGCCTGATGCGATCTTTACAACCGTCGCACGCGCCGTAAGGACCAATCAATGCCAGCCGGTGAGTAATGCTCGGTCTCTCACCCGAGTCGATCATGTCCGTTTCGAGACAGGCGAGCGCTGACGAAAGCGGAGCGACCTCGGCGTCTTCGTCTGAGACAACGTGCTCGATGTGCTTCTGGGCCGGATGCTTGAAAAGGTCGACAAACTCGGCGTTGGCTTGAGGCTGTACCTGACGGTTGTCTATGAAAACCATCGTCGTAACCGCCTTCGCATCGGTGCTGTGTGCGATTCGATCAAACTCATCGTTGCCTATCACACGATGGTCTATATGCTGCATCTGTCCCTGTCGCTGACCTTTTTGGTGAGCGTAGTTGTGTCGTGCTTCTTGTTTCCTGCTTGAGGGCGGACGTCCGGGGTAGTGTTGCGTCGTGCGCGGATCTTCCATCCGCTGAATTACGGCGCTCGGTTTCGGAGGCGTCGGTTTGGCTGCTCTTTGAACCACCGCCTTTGTTTGTACGGGTACGGGCGACGGTTTAAAAACAGGTGGCGCAACAGCCGTTTTTCGTTGCAGGACGAGCGGCGTCGGTTGCGGGCGGTAGACTGGCGGCGCAACCGGACGCGATTGCGGTGTCACTTTCGCCGACGACGCTTTCTTATTTGTTGACTTCACAACAACCTCGTTTCGGTTTGTAGTGCTTGTTCTTGAGGCGCTGAGAACGGGTGAGGAAGTGTCTGGTTCATTAAATAAGATCCGGCCGCGACTGTCTACATTTTTAAGGTCCGGGGCCGATTCTGACGAGGACCTTATTGCTCTGCACGCCGCGAACTTTGATACTTATCAGCACGTTTCCAGCGTTTGCGAGGTTGTCGGGCAGACGCACATTTATTTGCGACATCCAGTTGAGGTTCGGGACGTTGCCGACGTATTCGACGATGAGCTGATGGACCACCTGTTGTGAGTCTTCGGCTTCGGCTTTAACGATCGAGGCATTCTCGCCGGGCTGCAATTCGACGTTCATCGCCAGCAGCACGATTCGGGTGTGTCCGTCCGCGCTGTAGTTAAGAGTTGTTAAGACGGAGAACGGATCGCGCAACCAGTTGACGGAGTCGAAAGCGACACCGCGCGTCGAGTTTTCTTCGAGCAGCAATAACGGAGCAGGCGACGGAGTCGGAGTTGGTGTTGGTGTTGGAGTAGGTGTCGGCGTTGGAGTCGGAGTTGGCGTTGCGTTGACCGTGAGGTTCCACTTGTGACTGTCGCCCAACAGGTTGTCCGTGTCTTTCCGCACCATCGCATTCATGTCTTTTACGACAGCCTCGACGGAATGCGCACCGCTCGTCAGGTTATTAACTGTGAATGCCGTTCCAGTAGTTTGCAACGCACCATCCACAAACCAATCGATTTTGATCGTGTTGCTGAACGTTGCGAGTGGCGTGACAGAGAACGACTGCGACTGCGCGGTCGTGAGCGTAATATCGCTCGCCGCCGGATCAAACGCGTCGATTGGTGAGACGAAATTGTAAATACGTTTGACCAGTTGCTCGCTATTGATTTGCTCGAAAGCCCGCCCAAGTACGCGCATCTTCGAACCGGACGTCGGACGGTACAGTCCGGAATCACAATAAACCGCGCCCTCGTATAAACCCGGAATGCCAAGCGCCGTCGTGAAGGTTGGAATCGGCGTACTCGGATCGATCCAGTGATTCCACTTGATGAGTGAACGCTCAGTTGTCCTGGTTGCATTGACCGCGAACGGCTCGATAGTGTTGTTGCACTGCGGCGGCGGCGGACCTCCGTATTCGTCCGCTAGCAGACCAAAGCTGTGACCGAGTTCGTGCAGCACCAGTTCGACAACGTCCGGATGCGTCGACGCGACCGCAACGGATCCTCCCGATCCTCCATACTCCGAATCGTTGACGATGACGAGAGTCATGTCGCGTTGGGTAGGTGTAACGCTGTTTCCGAGAATCGTGTTGGCTTTCGTGAAGTTGACGCAGATCAGTCGTTGAGTGTTATTGCAGTTGTACGTCGCGTCGAGTGCCGTATTCACGAAGACGCTTCTTTCGGGATGGTCCGCGCCTGATTGACTGCTGACGACGTCGACACGATGCACGTTGAAGAAGTTGCGATACTCGTGAAAAGGCTCGCCGTTGAAGAACTGCGCGAGCAACGCCTGAACGTCGTTGCGATACTTCTGCATCTCGCCGGCGGTGTAACCGTCGCCCATGATCACGATGTCCACGCGATTCGTGGAACTGCCGTTATTGAGGATCGTTTCAACCGGCTCGGCTGCGGCGATTTGCGGAATACAGAGAATCACAAAGACGGCGCTGAAGGCGGCCAAGTGAGAGGCGAGGGTTTTGAGGTAGATCTTCATTTCAGCCTAACGAGTAGGCACGGTTGTCAGTAGTTTTAAGTCAAAGTCGGTCCCGTTCCACACAGGATGATAAAAGCGCAAGTTTGCGATTTCAGGATCGTCAGGAAAAGCGACGAGGAGCGTGACGTTTGAAACGTAGTAGTCCTGGCTGCGCAGTTCGCCCGACGCCGTTTGGGTTTCAGATCTGACGACGCGCGGATCGGGCATGATCGACCACCAGCGCAGCTTGTTCGACGCGTCGACGGCTGCCACAAAGACGTGCGCCGGTGAAAGCTCGAGCGAACGACTGCGTGGCAATGCGCCTGAGCGTTTCTTGTCCTCGACGATAGCGGCGCTCGAGATTTGATCGCCGGCATTTGCGGCGGGCTTGAGTTCGCTTTTCTTCGAATCACCCCAACGGATTTTCAACTCACGATAAGTTTGTGGTTGAGCGCCCCGGGCGTTGATCTCCGGAACATCCACGTCAACCTTCGACAGTAATTTCTTCAGCCGCTCCTGTTGCACAGTCTCTCGCCTGTTCGTTTGCGCCTGCATCGGCCCTACGCAGCAGGCGAGTAAAAATGCCGGGAGTAACCAGTAAAATCGCCTTTTACCGAAAGAATTTGTGACTGGAGTCGGGCTTGCAGACTTCATAATCGTGAGACGTCTCCGGCAGTTTGGGAGTTTTGGGATAACTGTCGGAAACTGTAGCTTGTTATACCACAGCCGGCGAGTGACAGCCAGAAATGTCAGGCCGTTGGTGGTGTCCTAATTTAACTCTGCGCTCCTCTGCGTCTCCGCGGTTATGCTTACTTCACGCCGGAATTGGTTATGCTCACTACACGCCGGAATTACCGCAGAGGCGCAGAAAAACCCAGAAGAGTTCTTTGAGATCCGGACACAACCCGAGACCTTATTTCAGTCGCTCGAATTCCTTCTTCGCCTCGATCAGAATTGGAACATCCTGATCCGCGTCTTTCCAGAGCGTGAAGAAATCCTCATACGACTTGCGCGCCTGCGTCGTGTCGCCCTGCATCGCCGAGGCGCGTGCGAGCGTGAGGTGTGCGAGTGGCCACAACAAGGAAAGCGGACCTTGACCACGATGATCGAGAATCTTGCGTGCTTCAGCGGCGGATTGCGCGCCCTGCCCGAGTTTTAAGTAAGCCATCGCGCGCAGGGTTTGCGGCGAGAACGCCGCGGCCGACTCGTATCGTTTCGCTGTTTCGAGTAAATCAACAGCGGCTTGTGCGTTGTTCCTGCGCAACTCAATCACGGCCTTGATTTCCGGCAACCAGACCTGATTGATCATCGTGTCTTTAGGATAATTCTCCTCGAGCTCCTGAATCAGTGGCTGCGCTTTCGCGACTTCGCCCGCAAGCACGAACGCCAGCGCGGTGCGCGTGAGTACGTTGCGATTGCGTTCGATCTTCAACGCCGACTGGGCCAACGCAGACGATTGCGCAAACTGGCCCAGCCACGCCGCGCGCACCGCCTGGTCCGCGGTGTACATCGCAACGACCTCTTTCGCCTCTGCACGAAGCGCAATATCCGTCGCGCGGCGTAGATGTTCATCCGACTCGCGCCAACGACCCGCAAACGACGACGATTGGGCCAACCAGTACACCGCCCGATACTCGTCGGTCCTTCCTCTGGCCCACGAGATCTGCTCCTGCAACGCGGCGGCGTCGCCAGTGACGAAAGCCACGGCGTAAAGCCGCTCATGAATACTCGTGCTGTCCAACTTTTGCGCCAGCGCGCGGCGGCAGACGTCACGCGCTTCGTCGAAGCGATTCAGTCCCAGCAGTGCTTCGGCAAGATTTCCGGGCCAGATCGCGGTGTTCGGATTGAGTTGCTGTGCCTGAGTCGTCGCGCTTACCGCTTTCTCAAACTGGCCCGTGATCGAATAAAGATTGCCGAGATTGCCGGGGCCGCGAGCTTCGCGAGGATAACTGCGCACGTAAGCCTCCTGCGCCTCGATCGCCTTCTCCAGTTCGCCGGTTACGATCTGGTAGTAGAAATACGTGATGCGCGCGCGTTCATCTTCGCTGACGCGGTTACTCACCGCGAACGCCTTCGACAAAGACTCAGCAGCGAGGCCTGGCTGGCTCGTGTTGAAGTATTGCAGCCCGAGCCCCAACCACGCGACCGCGAAGTTCGGATCGATCTCCGTCGCACGTTTATAAAACTCGATCGCTTTGAAGAATTGACCTCTGTCTTGTTCGTTTCTTCCGAGCGCGTACTCCTTCAGAGCTTCGAGCGACGAAGTCGTCACTTCCAACTTAGCGTCAAACTTCTGGATCGAGCTCAACTCCTCGCCCAACTTCTCGCGTAACTCCGTCGCGGCGCGCGAGAGCGCTTTGAGCACTTGATCCTTGCCTTCGGCTTCGACCTGGACCAGCGCCAGTTGATCGCCAGTTTGACCGTTGAGGGCTTCGAGCGTGATTGAGTAGTTTCGTTCAAACCTGACGATCGTGCCGGCGATGAAAGCTTTCAATCCCTGTCGCTGACAAATCTCGCGCGCACGTTCGCGAGTGACGCGCTCGTCCGGCGACAGACTCATGAGCTGCAAAGTCGCGCGCGTGCGGTTCTCGGGAAAGATGTCGAGAAACGGCGACTGTTGTAACTGCACGGCAAGCCCCTGCCGCAATGTGCGATCAAAAACTTCCTCGCCCGTTTTGTTGTCGAACTCCGTGAGCAGGATCGTATCTTTGTCAGTCAGCGGCGCAACTCGCGTATACTTGAGATGCCAGAACAGCGCCACGATAGCCGCGATCACTAACACTCCGAATATCGCCAACGCAGCGCGCTTGTGCAGCTTGACCTGGTTGACGATGTACTCGGCACTCGAAACCGGATAAGCGCCGCTCCCTTGGGCAACCGCGCCTGAACTTTGGCCGCCCACAGGCGTGATCTGGCGTCGATCGAAAAGCGCCGTACGATCGTTCTCGGCCTCGTTCTCCAGTTGACGCTTGAGATTACGCATGTCGACCAACATGTCAGTCGCCGTCTGATAGCGATCGTCAGGATTCTTCGCGAGCGCTTTGCCGATGATGTGTTCCAACTGCTTTGGTGCGTGCTCGACGAACTGCGACAGCGGCGTGTAAGGTCGCTCCTGGATCGAGATGATCTGCTGTAACAGATCCTTTCCTTCAAACGGAACGTGCCCCGTAACCATTTCATAGAGCACGACGCCGAGACTCCAGATGTCGGTTCGATAGTCGAGTGTCTTCAGTGCCAGCGACTGTTCGGGCGACATGTAGCTAACGGTGCCCATCACGATGCCAGTCTCTGTTTGCAGCAGCGTGTTCGTGTCGCTGTCCTGCTTCACGGGTTTCGCCAAACCGAAGTCGAGGACTTTGACGATGCCGTCGCGCTTCCGCAGCATGATGTTTTCAGGTTTGATGTCGCGATGAATGACGTGCGATTCATGCGCGGCATTCAGCGCCGCGGCGACCTGCATCGCGATGTCGAGCACCTCGTGAAGATTCAAACGGTTCGAGGCCAGGTGCTCGCGCAGCGTCACGCCCTCGACGTATTCCATCGCCATGAAGCGTGTCGAGTCGTGTATACCGAACTCGTAGATCGTGAGAACGTTCGGATGATTGAGACTGGAAACCGTTCGCGCCTCACGGATGAAGCGCTGCATCCATTTCGGATCGGCGGCGACTTCGGCAGGCAGGAGTTTGATCGCGACCACACGGTCCAACTCGCTCGTGTCCTGTGCGAGGTACACCTGGCCCATCCCGCCCGTACCGATGTGCGCGCGGATTTCGTAGCGGCCGACTTTTATGCCTTCACTGATTGGCACTGTGCGTTTGCGATAAAACCGCTGGAAGTTCTTAAAGAAATTTCACTGGCAAATCAAGGCTTAGGGCGCGCCCGCGCGCAGCGACTGGAGTCGTCCCTCGATGCCGGGAATCGAGCGGATCTGAAACTCCGGCTCGATGGTCCTCGCGAGTTGCAGCGCTTTTTCGTATCTCTCGAGTGCTTGTTGTGGTTGGCCCATCGCGGAAAGAACGTCTCCGACTGCAAGTTGTGACTGAATCGCGTCGGGCGCCAATGCGACCGCCGCCCGCGCTTCCTGCAACGCTTCGTCGAGTCGTTTCTCGTCGATAAGGTTTCGCACCTTTTGTGTTTTGCTAATCGCGGCGGCGAGCGGCAAGTCAAACTTTCCATCGAACACGAAGACGCCGCGATCGATCACGGCCGTCGGTTTGAGCAGCTTGAACTGGCCGTAAGGATCGAGCGAGCCCGGTCCGAATTCGACACCTGATAAATTGCTGGCGCTAACTAACACTGGTCCATCGATCGTCGTTGGGACTTCGATCGGGAGGTTTAGCCACAAAGTGTTGATGGTCGGCAATGGTTTACACGGTATTCCGTAGTAGCTCGGCTCGGCGACGCCCGCCGCGAAATACACAAACCAGCAGTCTTTCACGCCGCGTTGATCGAGATAGTGCTTGATGCTCTTTAGTTGTTGGCCCCAATCGGAATTCGAGTCGGTTAAGTATTTGTGCGTCTGCGATGGTCCACCCCAGAGTTCGTTTGCGTAAGCGATGTAGTTTGGGAACGCCATCACGGACGAAGCCGCGTGGGCCAACAACAAAATGCCGACCGCATACGCCCATTTTCGACTCTTTTGGATCAACACCCACGCAGCGCCGCCGATCAGCACGTAAAGAAAGACATAGACCACGAGGATGTGTCGGACGCCGATGTTCATTCCGACCGTCAGTGCAACCAAGAGATAGAACACCACGGGAACTAGCAAAAACAGTATTTCGCGGCGATGGTTCAAGTGCCGCGTGGCGATCACGCCGAGCGTCAGGAGAAATAGCACCAGAACGCCCACTGTCGATTTCACGAGAAAGGCGATCGGGAAGTAGAACCAGACGCCGTGCGCATAAACTTTGCCGAGCACGTAGCTGGTGTAGTAATTCGCCGTGAGTCTGACATCGGCGAGGCCGTAGAGATACGACTCGGGAAGTATGCGAAAGCGCGCCATCGTTGAAATGGGCCACGCTTCGGAGGGTTTTAGACCCTGCACGTAATCGACGAGCGGCGGATTCAGTTGCAGACCGTCCGGCCGTGCGGCGTAGCGAAATCCGTAGAACGTCCACAGGACCACCCACCCGATCAACGCGATGAGCACGAACGAACCGGCGAGCTTGAGCGCATCACGGCGGTTGCGGTTGAAAAGGATCTCGCAAAGCGTGAGTAAGAACAGAATCGGGAGAACGAGGAGGCCGGTATGTTTGGCTGCGAGTACGAGTCCAACTGCGAAGCCCGCGACAATCAGCCTGGGCGCGGATGGCGACTTCACGAACCGGTAAAACATGTACACGCTGAGAAACATGAAGCAGGCGAGCGCCACGTCTGTCGTGATCAGCGCGCCGTGGGCCATCAGGTTTGGATCGAACGCCAACAGCACGAGCGCGATGAAAGCAGCGCCTGGACCGAACATCTCTCGCGTTCCGAAGAAGACGACGACGGCGGCGAGCAGCGTCAGAAGTGCGGCGGCAGTGCGCGTGCGCGAGAGAATCTTGTCCGCGTCATTGCGGTAGAGAAACTCTTTGCCGCGCAGAAATGCGTCCTCTTTGAAGAAGCGTCCTTCAAGTTCGGGAGACTGTGGCTTGGACCACAACAAGGGCGCGGTCGTCAGTAGCTTCACGAGCGGCGGGTGTTCGGGGTTCAGTCCGTAGTCGGCGTTGGTCCAGGTTCGATATCCGGTAAAGATGTGATTCGCTTCATCCCACGTTTGCGATTCTCGCCGAACAGAAGAAAACAGTTGCACGCTGATAACGATCAGCAGGAAACAGACACCGGCGATTTCATAGACTTTGACGCGTTTTCCCGAAGGCAGATTCACGCAAGCTCCGACGCTGAAGCGGATAAATCGATCATGTAGTGCGCCAGAATAACTGATCTGCGCCTCTTATAGATCGCTTCTTGTGGCTCGCGCGATTGTGGCGGGTTAGTATTTCGCCTGCGTAACAGGCCGCAACCCGTCCGCGGAAAGGGCCGAGCCGTGCGCGTCAATTACGACACGCGGTGAGCTTGAAATTAATTGTCGTCAGCGCTCCATTGAAGGCGAACGCTCAAGTCTTTCAGCATTGTAAACGGATCCATATAGTCCACTCCGAACTGCTGACAGACGTTAGGCAATGGAACTCGGCTCTTCGCGTGAGGACTGAGTTCTTCGTGAGTTACGACAACGTGCTGGGTGTTCGCTTTCGCGTATGCGCATAACCAACCGTCGGCCACGTGCGCAAACTCTGTCTTCGCTTCCGCCTTGAACTGCGAATTTGCTTGAACCCAGCGAACCATATTTGCATAGTTCCCGGCAACTGCTGCGTCTGCGGTGGGTGCAAATAGAGTTGCAGGGGCAGAGTCCTTAACCCACGCCTCCAGAGCGTCGCCGTGAAGTATCTCATCGCGGACGCGATCGATACTTACAATGCGTCCGGCTTGATGATGATGGGTCAGACAAGCCCAAAATCCTGGGCAAATCTCAAATGCGTAGTGACGTCTATGCGCCTGGACGAAAATATTCGTATCCAGTACGTACACCGGAGAGGAAGTGCTCATACTTTAAAACCGAGATTCTCAGCAAAGCGGTCAAATGTCCTTCCAGTCAAACCAGTCAGTTGATATGCCTCGCGATAAAGGAGCCGGCCTTCTTTGGCCGCTCGCACAACCGCGGTGCCGAAGCGCTGTCCCACGCGCACGTTCTGCGTGTTCCAGAAATCTCCACCTTTATTTTTCTTCGACTCTTTCTTTCGACGCTCATCTTTTTGATAGGCTTCGTAGAAGTCAAAGAACTGCTTCTTACTAATAAGGTCAAGGTCCAACGCGCGCCTGGCGGCGACTATTGTGCTGACTTTGAAGCGGGCGGCGAGAGATTGATATGGTTCCTTTGACTGCCTGGCATGGTCCCAGACTTTCGATAGTTCAGCCGCTGGGACGAGGAATTCAGCAGCTACTTTGTTACACCATTGCTCCACCGGGATCGGCGGAGGCTGCATAGCTTCGAAGTTCGAAACGCCATCTTTATTTATCCAAAGGTGGGCCACTTCATGCGCAATAGTAAACATTTGCGCAGCCTTGAAATCAGCGCCATTGATGAAAACTAAAGGCGCATATACGTCGGATAGGACAAATCCTCGAAATTCATCCGGGTCGAGTTTTCGGTAATTGTTATTTCCGACTACACCATTGATGACAATCAAAATACCCGCGGCCTCGATCTTCTGTCGCAGACGCATTAGTGCGTCTGTCCAGGTGCTTTCCTCGTTGGCCCACCCGTCGCCAATACCGAGAGTCTTGCGAATGTCGGCGGCCACTCTCTGAGGATTACTGTTCAACGTGGAACTGCCGATGAAAGCGAGTTGCGCTTCGCCTTCTTCGATTAGAAAGTCGCGCATCCACGTCTGACGACGTTGCATCATGTAAACGGTGTCAAGCAGATCCGGACTTGGATGTCTGACAGGCTCATCCCTAACGGTACGAAAATCCGGGATGGGAAGGCGGTCTTCAGGAGGTTCGTTCAGGTAAAGGAAGCCTTCCGGCGTGTGAGTTGCGTGCGCGAGTTTCCTGGCCTGCACGAAGGTCAACACGCCAGTCTGCTCCCACTCCTTGACGCGTTCAGCAGTTGGCTTACCAATCACCTTCTTCGCCAGGGTACTCTGATCCAGTCCCGCCCGTTCGCGAGCCCAACGCAGGACCTTTGGTGTAAGGCTGAGGTTCATAACAGTGGCAGCTTATTCGTTCAGCTTCGGCATCCGCAACTGTGCGGCCCTGCACGAAGAGCCAGTCTTTAAGGTAAACGCGATTGACTCATCTTATCGACCGACTCTTCGTGCATAGCCAACAACAATCAACACCGAACCGCGTCGCCCGCGAACAACTCTCCTTCAAGTACAACAATCTGCGCGTCGACGATGCCATTGACGTTCAACTCACCGCAGCGCGCAAAGGTGTGGGGAGAGAGATTGTAAAGCTGATTCCGTTGGAGGGATGACGACTCAAGCGTTTGGACGTTTTGCCGATAGTTCCTTGACGCGTTTCGCCACGGCGCGAATGAAACGATCGTCTTGTGCCAGGCTCTGGGCGTCGACTGTTTCCTGGCCCTGCATTTGAGCCCGAAGCACCTGATTGATTTGCGTTTGATAGGCTGGCGCTCCGGCTTTTGATGCTCTTTCTTTGAAGTAATTCAGAACATCAAGATCGATGAGTATAGAAATCCTCACCTTCGTATTG
>DASTTB010000012.1:0-470342 GCA_035760365.1 Pyrinomonadaceae bacterium | reverse complement strand
TCCCTGCGGCTTCGCTCCTTGCTGCGGCTTCGCTCCTTGCTGCGGCTTCGCTCCTTGCTCCGGCTTCGCTCCTTGCTGCGGCTTCGCTCCTTGCTGCGGCTTCGCTCCTTACGGCGCTTCGCTCCTTGCTGCGGCTTCGCCGCCGGATGTGAGGCGAGGCTTTGCCTCGCCGTTGCGGGTATAAAAACTACGGGCTATGCCCTCGGGGCGCAGCCCCTCAGTAACTCTCAGCATCCGGCGAGGCAAAGCCTCGCCTCACATCGGACGGCGTAGCCGTGTCGAAGGACATCCGAAGCGCGTGTCGGCAAACATCCGACGGCGTAGCCGTGTCCAAGGACATCCGACGGCGTAGCCGTGTCCAAGGACATCCGAAGCGGCGAAGCCGTCGCAAAATTTCCCATTTCAAGCGGCGCTGGCGTCGGGCTGCGGACCCGCCAACGGCAACGTCATCGTGAACTTGCTTCCGCGTCCCGGCGCGCTTTCGACTTCGACCTCGCCACCGTGAGCTTGCGTGATGTGTTGCACCAGCGACAAACCAAGCCCGCTTCCCTTCGTGTTGTGAACAAGCGGATCGCACGTGCGATAAAACTTTTCGAAAATCCGCGCCTGCTCGTTCCGGTCGATCCCAATTCCACGATCGACGACTTCGAGCTTCAACACACTATCGGAGCGATAAAGCTTCACTCCCAGAAATTTGTTTCGGTCTGAATATTTCAACGCGTTATTGACCAGATTGACAAGCGCTCGCGCAATCGCTTCGCGGTCGACGCGCACCGGCGGAATCCCCGGATCGATCTGCTCTTCGAGCGCGAATCCCTGCTGCTCGATCTGATAACGATACGAATCGAGCGTGTTGCGCACGAGCTCCGCGATGTCAGTCTCGCGAAAGTCGTATTCTTTGCGTCCCGCTTCAATCCGCGAGAAGTCGAGAATGTTGTTGATCAACGCCGTCAATCGTTCGCTTTCTTTGCGAATGATGCTGTAGTACTCGAGTTTCTTTTCCTGCGTGTTGATGCGGCCGAGCTCGAGCGTTTCCGCATACAGACGAATGAGCGCGAGCGGCGTGCGCAATTCATGCGACACGTTGGAAACAAAGTCTGACTTCAAACGCGCAAGCGCCACCTGCTTGTTCACACTGCGATACGTCAACACGAGTCCCCCGATCATCAGCACTGATAAGACGCCGAGAATGATCATGCTCTCGCGCACGAACCGCCGGCCGATCGCTTCCGCTGTTGTTCCCTGAAACTTGATGCCCATCGCCAGACCGCGAAACGGATCGTCGAGCATCTGCGTGACTTCCGGTTTGCCGTTGCCCCAACCTGCCGACACCGCAAGCGGACGATCAGGCTCCGACTTCTGCGCCTCCGCCGGATAGACCTTTAGCGCCAGGCGGCGCTCCTTGTCTTCGCTGATTTCCTGCTGCGTCAATTCATGAAACGCGGGTGAACCATAGCTTCCGTCGTTCTCATCGAATTTCGGCGACGTAAACTCCGCGAGTAGCTCCGGAAAGAACGTGTTCTTCAAGTACTCCGAACTGAAACTCACACCACCCAGCACGAGTCGATCTTTAGACGTAAGCTTCGGGACGGTGAAGATGGCTGTGGTTACATAACGCGGCTTACCGGAGTGGGCCGATTCTCCGCTGTACCAAACCATCGGCTTGGGTCGCCTCTTGATCTGCTCGACGAGGTACGGCCCTTCCAAACTCAGCCAGCCCGTATACATCCTGGCTGACTGTTCGATCTCCTGATCGTTCATCTGCCCGGGCTGCGACAGCACGATCGCTCCCTTTTTCGCTTCGAAAAGGAAAGCGTGCGCGAACCATGGTCGCTTCTCGAGGATCGCCGCGAGCTTTTGTTTCGTCTGTTCCTCTGAGTCAGTGTCGGTCGGAAAGAGATCTCGCGCCTCTTCAGTCATCGTGTAGGCTTTTTCGTTGATCTTCTTGATGCCGCTGTAAAGGATGTACTGAAAGTCGCGATGGATGAGCGCCTCGACCTTCTTGTCGCGCTGGATGGATTTGACGTGATGAAAACTGATGTAAATGAGCGCCAGCGCCGGCAGAACTACTGCCACCAGCGTGAGGACAAGCCTGATCCGGGGATTACCGCCCAGAAGCGCTCGCCATTTGGACCTCATTCCAGCCTCCACGATTGGTCGAGTCAAAGCAGGCGCAGCATACGCTCAATGCCGGCGTGCTGTGTCAAATGCACGTAAAAATTTGTTAAGAGTTGTGAATTCGGCGCTGGGTATTGTATGTCGCCGGTATCCAAAGTGCTAACCGCCGGTGAGTTGACGAGCCGAACCATCTATTAAGTTCGTGTTCCCTGGTCAAACGACCAGCAGAACAAGGATTTTTCTTTGTTTATGGTCCCGTCTGGTCTATAAGAAAGCGATGTCGGTTCAAAGCAAGAACGTCCGCTGGTGGTTGCTGTTGTTTGTGACAGCAATCTTTCTTTACTTGTGTTGGCGGATGCTGGTGCCGTTCCTCGGCGTCATCGCGTGGGCCACCGTTCTTGTCATCCTCTTCTACCCGGTACACAAACGCATCGCGAAGCGACTCAACCGGCCGGCGCTGGCGGCGCTCATCTCGTGCCTGCTCGTCGTTCTGATCATTCTCGTACCGATCGGGTTGATAACGGTTGCAGTCTTCAACGAGCTGGCGAACGCGTTGCAGTCGATACAGGCGGGAGTCAACTCCCTGCTCGATCCAAATTCGCGGGTGTCCGGACCAATCCTCAACTTCGTCGGCCGCTTCGTCGACATCTCGCAACTTCGTTCCGAAGAGTTTCTGCTCGACCGACTCAAAGGCGTCAGCGGACAGATCGCCGGGCAAACACTCGGTTTTCTCGGCGGACTTGCAGGCGTGCTCGTCCAGATGTTCTTCGTGATCTTCACGATGTACTACTTCTTCCGCGACGGCGAGAACATCTCGCGCACCGTCCGCGACACCCTCCCGCTCGAACGTGAACAAGCGGAAGGCATCATGGCGCGCACACGCGAGGTCATCGACGCCAGCGTCTACGGCGTGATCACGATCGCCGCCATCCAGGGAACGCTCGGCGGTCTCGCATTCTGGGCGCTCGGACTTCGGTCGGCCCTCATCTGGGGCGTGGCGATGACGTTTCTGTCGATGGTGCCGATGCTGGGCGCATTCCTGGTGTGGGTTCCCGCCGCGATCTACCTCGCCGTCACCGGACACTGGGTCAAGGCTTTAATGCTCGCCGTTTGGGGAACGTTTGTGATCGGAATGATCGACAACTTTCTCCGTCCGAAACTGGTCGGCAGCCGCACGCGACTGCACGAATTGCTCATCTTTTTCTCAGTTTTGGGCGGCTTGAGTGTCTTCGGCGTACTCGGCGTCGTACTCGGTCCGGTGGTGCTCGCGATCACGCTGGCGCTGGTCGAGGTTTACCGCACAGCAGCCCGAACCGGAAGTCTGAACTAAGCATTGTGAGCGCGTCCAAGGAGTGATATAACTCACTCGCCCATTACCCTACAGTTTAGCCTCCACTGTGCAGTCCTGAAGCGATCGGGGCTGAGGACCTTTAACGACCAAGGAGGAAAATGCAATGCTGAGTTTTATCTGGTGGTTGATCATCGGATTGATCGCCGGCGCCATAGCCCGTCTGATCATGCCGGGAAGGGACGCGATGAGTTGGGTCGCGACGATGCTGCTGGGTATTGTCGGATCGATTCTCGGCGGCCTGATAAGCTGGGCAATTTGGGGCGTTGACGAGGCGGGCCGCGGCTTTCGTCCCGCTGGACTGCTGCTCTCAATCCTCGGCGCGATCGTAGTGCTCTGGATATGGCGCATGATGAGAAGCCGGAGCACAGTGACGTAAAATCCCTGAGTGCCTGAACTGCCGGACATCGTCGTTTACATCGAGGCTCTCGAGAAACGAATTCAAGGCGCCGTTCTCAAACGCGTCCGCGTGGCAAGTCCTTTTCTGCTGCGCACGGCCGTGCCGCCGTTGTCCGCTGTTGAAGGCCGGAAAGTCGTCGAACTGCGACGGCTCGGCAAACGGATTTGCTTCGGATTCGAAGACGATCTGTGGCTCGTGCTCCATCTGATGATCGCCGGTCGTCTTCATTGGTACGGCGATCCGGCCAAAGCTCTCAAAGCCCGCGGACTGGCTGCGTTTGATTTCAGCACGGGCACGCTTGTTCTCACCGAAGCTGGAACGCAGAAACGCGCTTCGCTGCATGTGGTCCAGGGCGAGGCGGGACTGCAAACGCTGAATCCCGGCGGGCTGGAAGTTTTTGACGCCACGGAGGAACAGTTTGCGGCTGCGCTTCAGGCGAAGAACCATACGCTCAAACGCGCCCTCACCGATCCGCGCATCCTGAGTGGCATCGGCAACGCTTACTCCGACGAGATCCTTTTCGCCGCGCAGCTTTCTCCGTTCACGCTCACACAGAAGCTCACGCCGGACGAGATCAAACATCTGTTCGCGGCGGTTAAGTCTACTTTAACTGACTGGGTCGAACGTCTGCGGGCCGATTCGGGTGAAAAGTTTCCGGAGAAAGTCACTGCGTTTCGTCCGGAGATGGCGACTCACGGACGCTACAAAGAACCGTGTCCACGTTGTGGCAACAAGATACAACGCATCCGTTACGGCTCAAACGAAACCAACTACTGCCCGACCTGCCAGACCGGGGGCAAACTCCTCGCCGACCGCGCCCTCTCCCGTCTCCTCAAAGACGACTGGCCCCGCACTCCGGAAGAGCTCGAAATGCTCGGGAAGTCTTAGTGCTTCTGTTCTTTCTCTGTATTAACCAGATGGCGTGTGGTTGAATCGGTGACGCTGAAGTGTGTGGGAATGAATTCGTTTGTATCGGCGGGCCGTAAACTCCGTGGGCTCGGGTTCGGATCTTCAAGGTTCTTAGATCGGTTTAACTCACGTTCCATGATCTCAGCCTGTTTCTTACTCACAACCAGGCCGTTGAGAATCAAAGCCATACCGACAAAGAACGGAATCGCGCCCGCCACCCAGAGGCGAGTCAGAATCGGCACTGTGTCAGGGTCTACCTTGCCGGCAATCCCCTGCATGAAGATGAATAAAAAGATCGCGACCGCAATACCGACGCTGCTCGTGATCACGCCCGCCTTGATCTCGTTGTAACGCTTCACTTCCGGCGTGATGCCCAGCCGCCGTTCCATCTCCAGCTTGCGTTGCTCAGCAATCTCACCCGAGCGAAACATCGACGCGAGCCAGGTGTCGTTCCAGTTGAAGTTCTCAGGCTCCTTGCCCGCGAGAACGTCTCGCACCGCCTGCAAGTTCGCCCCACAAGACGTGCAGAACTTCACATCGTCGCTTTGATTCCCACCACAACGAGGACACAACATAGGACCTTAGTATAATGCGTTTCGATCTGTGTTTCATCTGCGTTAAGCTGTAGCACTGTTGTGAAGCCCATTCCCGCCGAAACCATCGCCCATTACCGGATCGTCGAACCCATCGGAGCCGGCGGCATGGGCGCCGTTTACAAAGCTTTCGACAACAAGCTCCAGCGCGTCGTCGCGTTGAAGCTGCTGCCCGCCGAGTATGTTTCCCAACAGGACCGTCGCCGGCGTTTCTTCCAGGAAGCACGCGCAGCTTCCGCACTGAACCATCCGCACATCCTGACAATCTACGAAGTCGGCGAAGACGACGGCAAGCCGTACATCGCGATGGAGTACGTCGAAGGCGAAACGCTGCGCCAGAAGATCAAAGCAAACAAACTCCAGCTCCGCGAAACACTCGACATCGCAATTCAGATCGCCGCCGGCCTCGCCCGCGCGCACGAGCTCGGCATCATTCACCGCGATCTCAAACCCGAGAACCTGATGCTCAGCCGCGACGGCTACGCCAAGATTCTCGACTTCGGTCTCGCAAAACTGGTCGCCGAACGCGAACGCGCCCTCGCCGCCGACAGCGAACAAAAAACTCTGATCCGCGGCGTCGAAACTGAATCAGGCACGCTGATGGGCACCGTCAATTACATGGCGCCCGAACAGTTGCTGGGCCAACGCGTCGATCGACGTTGCGACGTATTCTCGTTCGGTGTCGTGTTGTGTGAGATGTTGACGGGCATCGCGCCGTTCGTCCACGACAACCGCATCGACACAATGCACGCGATCCTTCATCGCGAACCGCGTCTGCCGGGCGCAAACGGCTCCGAGCTCCCGCTCGAGTTGCAAAAGATACTGACGAAAGCACTCGCGAAAACACCGAAGGATCGATACCAGTCGGTTGCGGAACTCGCCGCCGCACTCAAGTTACTCAAACGCGATCTCGAACTCGGCAAGACACTGCCTGTCCCGACAAAAACGCGGCTTGTGTTGAAACGCGTCGTCGCGGGTGCGCAAACGATCGATTACGAGAAAGAACTCAACGAGGCACAGTTCAAAGCGGTCACGACGACGGAAGGTCCGCTGCTGATCGTCGCCGGCGCCGGCACAGGCAAGACGCGAACGCTGGTCTATCGCGTGGCGCGGCTCGTCGAGATCGGCGCCAAACCGGAATCGATCTTGTTGTTGACGTTCACGCGTCGCGCCGCCGCAAGCATGTTGGCGCGCGCCGCCGCACTCGCCGACGCGCGTTGCCAGCGCGTTTCCGGCGGCACGTTTCACTCGCTGGGCCATTCAGTGTTGCGCAAGTACGCCGAACAGGCGGGCGTCGCCAGAAACTTCACCGTGTTGGACCAAAGCGACACCGAAGACCTGATCGATCTGCTGCGGCGTCAAATTAAGATCACACGCGCGACTCATTTTCCACGTAAGCGCACCATCGCCTCGATCTTCAGCATGATGGTGAACAAAGTCCTGTCGATGAAGCAGGTGCTCAACACCGAGTATCCGCAGTTCATCGACGAGCGCCGCAATCTCGAAACGCTTTTCAAATCGTTCGAAGAGTTCAAACGTTCGCGTCACATGCTGACGTACGACGATCTGCTCGTGCGTTTGCGCGAAGCGCTGGAGTCGAGCCAGGAACTGCGCGAACAACTGTCGGCGCAGTATCGCTACATCATGGTCGACGAGTACCAGGACACAAACAAACTCCAGGCGCAGATCGTGAAACTGATGACGGCGCGACACGACAACGTCGCCGTCGTTGGCGACGAGTTTCAGTCCATCTACTCGTTTCGCGGCGCGAGTCATCGAAACATGCTGGAGTTTCCGAAACTCTTTCCGAACTCGCAGATCATCAAGCTCGAAGAAAACTTTCGCAGCACACAACCGATCCTCGACGTCGCGAACGCCATCATCGCCGACGTCAAAGAGAGCTTCAAAAAGCGTCTCTACTCAAAGATCGAAGGCGGACAGCCGCCGGTGGTCGTCAGCGCGCAGGATGAAAACGAACAATCGCGATTCGTGGCCCAACGCATCGACGAGTTGCGCAACGAAGGCGTGCCGTTGAAAGAGATCGCGGTGTTGTTTCGCTCGAGTTCGCATTCATTCGATCTCGAAATCGAGCTCGGCAAACACGGCGTTCCGTTTCGCAAGTTTGGCGGGATGAGGTTCGCCGAGTCGGCGCACATTAAAGACGCGCTCGCGTTTCTGCGCGTCGTCAACAAACCGTCAGACACGCTTTCATGGTTTCGTTCGCTGAAGCTGATCGATCACATCGGCGACGCCACGGTATACCAGATACTCGAACATCTCGGCGTCGAACAAAGAGAGTTTCGCTCGGCGCGCACCAAGGCGGCGCTGTTCAAGAAACTGCATCGCTTTCCCGGACGCGCCGGTTACCAGGCGCAACTCACGCGTCTGGCGCGCGTGTTCGCAACCGTTTGCGAAAGCAAGACTCCGAGCGAACAACTCTCCGCTGTGCTGCGTTTCTATCGGCCGCTGTTGAAGAACAAGTACGACGACGTCCAGCGACGCGGCCGCGATCTCGAACACCTGCAATCAATCGCGAAGCGGTACAAGACCGCGGCGAAGCTGCTCGACGACGTCGCGCTCGATCCGACGGAAGCCGTTCAGGGAAACGTCGCGCGCAACAGCGGCGGATTCGTTACGCTCTCGACGGTCCATTCGGCGAAAGGTCTCGAATGGGACCATCTGTTTGTGATCTGGATGACCGACGGCTGGTTTCCCGCGAATCGTTTTCAGGACGAGTTTGACGATCTTGAAGAAGAGCGGCGGCTGCTGTACGTCGCCACCACGCGCGCGAAGAAAGATCTGCAATTTGTCTATCCCGCGGTGAACGTCTACATGGGACCGGAAGCCGACGGCTCGCCGACGCTGTCGCGTTTTCTCGAACCGATACCACCCGAAATCCTGCATCACGGTTCATTGATGGGCAGCGACTGATGAAACTAATTGCAACCGTTGAAACCAATTGCAACCCTCGTTCCGCTCGGCAAATCGAACACGGCGATCGAGTTAAAAAGCGCCAAATGAGAAATGGAAAATGATATTCTCAGGTGACCATGAACTTAGGAACTGAATGGCTCGTGGATGCAAGTGGATGTGACCCGGACGCGCTTGCGGACGTCGAGCGCCTGCGCCCGGTTTTCGAACGCGTCGTTCGCGATCTCGATCTTCACGTGCTCGGCGAGATTGCGTGGCACAAATTCGAGTCGCCGGGAGGCGTCAGCGGTCTCGCGCTGCTCTCGGAATCGCATCTCGCGTGTCACACGTATCCCGAGTTTCGCGCCGCCACATTCAATCTCTACTGTTGTCGCGACCGCACGACGTGGCCGTGGGAAAAAATGTTGAAAGAGATGCTCGGCGCGACCGAAGTCCGCGTCCAGGTCTATGAACGCGTGGTCCACGATTTCACACCCGCACTCGAAGAGGCAGGGGCTGCTCGATGAGTGCTCTCGTCGCCAACTGCCCGTCCTGCGGCGGGCCGGTTCAATTTAAAAGCGGCCAATCGATCGTTGTGATCTGCGAGTACTGCCATTCGGCGGTCGCGCGAACGGATCGCGAGCTGAAAGATCTCGGCAAGGTCGCGGAACTCGTCGAAACAGGCTCGCCGCTCGACGTCGGCGTGCGCGGCAAGTGGAAAGACGTTGATTTTGAACTGACGGGCCGCGCGCAACTCGGTCACGAAATGGGCGGCCAGTGGGACGAGTGGTACGCCACGTTTTCCAACGGTTGGCTGGGCTGGCTCGCCGAAGCTCAGGGCCGTTTTTATCTGACGTTCCAATATCAGATTCCCGACGGCGTCACGGTTCCGCCATTTGAACAACTGCAACTCGGTCAAACGATCTCCGGTCTGCCATGGCCCACGCCGTTGATCGTCGCCGAAACCGGACGCGCCACCGCGCGCGGCGCCAAAGGCGAGATCCCTTACCTGCTCACGCCCGGCGAGACTTACTACTACGCTGATCTGTCCGGCGTTAACGCCGCCTTCGGCACACTCGATTACAACGAGTCGCCGCCGCTCGTCTTCCTGGGTCAACAAACGACTCTCGAAGAACTCGGAATCACGACCACGCGCACGCCCGAACGTGAAGAACGTCGCGTCGGCGCTGCCGCTGTCAGTTGTCCAAACTGCGCCGGACCACTCGAACTTCGCGCGCCGGACAAGACCGAGCGTGTCACGTGTCCGAACTGCAATTCGCTGCTCGACGTCAACCAGGGCAAGCTCCAGTTTCTAAAAGCACTCGAGAAGCAGTGGTTCCAACCGCTGATTCCGATCGGCCAGACCGGCCAGGTGCCGGAAGGAAAGATGACCGTCATCGGCGCGATGGCGCGCAGCGTCACGATCGAAGGCGTGCAGTACTTCTGGAGCGAGTACCTGCTTTACCAGCCGCAGATCGGTTTTCGGTGGTTGGTCCATAGCGACGATCACTGGAATTACGTGTACGCGGTGCCGCCGGGTGAAGTGCTTGACGAAGGCAAGTACGCGTTGTTCCGCAACAAGCGCTACAAGATCTTTCAGGACGCGCAGGCGAAAGTCGAAGCCGTCGTCGGCGAGTTTTATTGGAAGGTTGAAGCGGGCGAGAAAGTGCGCGGCGTGGATTTTGTCGCTCCGCCTTACATGCTCTCGAAGGAAGAGTCGACCGTCTATGTCACCGTTTCAGACGGCACGTCACAGACGAAGCGCAAGACCGGCGAGATCAACTGGTCCTACGGCACTTACATGCCGGTGGCGGACGTCGAAAAAGCATTCTCGGTGACGGGACTGCCGCGTCCCTCAGGCGTTGCACCGAATCAACCGTACAAACACTGGTGGATTTACAAGTACTGGATCGCGTTTCTGATCCTGCTGCTGCTCGTGGGATTTGTGACGACGGTGGTTGGCGGTTCGACGAAAGAAGTCTTCTCGCAAACTGTGAATCTCCCCGCGTTGCCGAATGCTGACGGAACGCAGGTGTTCTTCAGCGAACCGTTTGAATTAGCCGGACGGCGAAACATCCGGATCGTCGGCCAGTCGCCGGTGCAGAACGCGTGGGTTTATCTCGAAGGCGATCTGATCAACGACGAAACCGGAGTGGTCCAATCGTTTCCGATCGAGATCTCTTACTACGCGGGAGTCGAAGACGGCGAATCGTGGACCGAAGGCGGGCAGTCAGATTCAGCTACGACTTCGTCGATGCCCGCCGGCAGATATATTCTTCGTTTGGAAGGACAGTGGGAGAAGTGGCAACAACCCACAACCGTTTCGATCAAGATCGAACAGAACGTCACGCACGGTTTTAATCTGCTGATCGGTCTGATCGTGCTCTCGATTGGACCAATCATCATGATCATCTATCACATCAGTTTCGAACGACGGCGCTGGTCGGAAAGTATGTTCAGCGGTGGGACTGGTAGTGATGATGACGATGAGGATTAGTCATTTTCCATTTGTCATTTGCTGTTGTTCATTTGTCATTCAAATGAGAAATGAAAATTGGAAAACGATGAATGGAAAATAAAGGGTCTAAGAAATGCTCAAAACACTCTACACAATCTTCGCAATCGGCGTGGTGAGTTTGTACAGCATGGCTGCGATGCTGGGTTGGGAAATCGGCGGCGGGACGCGCCGGCAGTTGCCGCCTGACGCGCGACAGAATGGTTACAGATCGTTTCATTTCTGGCATTACGGCTTGCACGGAGGAAAATAAATGCTGCTTGAATCAGTTCTGGCGCCCGCTCTGGTGGTGCCGATGGAGTCGCTGCTGCCAATCGTCGTTACGACCGTAGTGTTTGTCGTCATCGGCCTGCTCGTCTTTGCCGTCGCCTTCATCATAATCGCGAAGGCGACGCCGTTCTCCGTCCGCAAAGAGATCGAAGACGATCAGAACATAGCGCTCGCGATCGTGATCGCGTCCGTCATACTCGGCAGCGCGCTGATCATCGCCGCCGCGATCCACGGATGAAGAGCTGTTTCATTTTCCATTTATCATTTGACTTTTCTCATCTGTCATTTCCTGACGCTCCGCGCACTTGAAGCTCTGCGGCCACGAAATGACAAATGGAGAATGGAAAATGGAAAATGACTAGACCGCCGCTACTTTTCCTTAACGTCCTCATTGTCGCAACCTGCGGATTGATTTATGAGCTACTGGCGGGCACGCTCGCCAGTTACGTGCTCGGCGACTCCGTCACTCAGTTTTCACTCATCATCGGCATCTACCTTTCCGCCATGGGCGTCGGCTCGTGGCTCTCCGGCTTCATCGACAAAGCCCTCGCGAAACGTTTCGTCGATATCGAGTTGGCGGTTGCGGTGCTCGGCGGATTCTCCGCGCCGCTGCTGTTCATCACTTTCTCGCGCGTCAGTTATTTCTACGTCGTGCTTTATTTCGTGGTCTTCTCGATCGGCGTGTTTGTCGGTCTGGAGATCCCGCTGCTGTTGCGCATACTCAAAGACAAGATCGAGTTCAAACAACTGGTGTCGCGCGTGCTTGCGCTTGATTACATCGGCGCGTTGCTGGCGTCGATACTGTTTCCGATTCTCTTCGTTCCACGACTCGGGTTGATCCGGACGTCGTTGATCTTCGGCATGTTGAACGCCGGCGTCGCGCTGTGGGGAACGTGGCTGCTGCGGCCGTTGATCAAAAGCGGCATCACCGGACTGCGCATCCGGGCCGCGATCGTGATCGCGTTGTTGCTCATTGCGTTGATCAAGGCAAACAAGCTGACGTCACTCGCCGAAGACGAGATGTTCGCCGACGAGATCGTCTACACGAAAGACACGCCGTACCAGCGCATCGTGATCACGCGCGGGCGTGCGGGTTTTCAGTTGTTTCTGAATGGTAACTTGCAGTTCAGCTCGACGGACGAGTATCGCTACCACGAAGCCCTGGTCCATCCGCCGATGTTGCTGGCGAATAATCCGAAACGCGTGCTCGTGCTCGGCGGCGGCGATGGTCTCGCGTTGCGCGAGGTGCTGAAGTATCCGTCGGTCGAGAAGGTGACGCTCGTCGATCTCGATCCCGACATGACGCGGCTGTCGTCGCGTTTTCCGTTGCTCGCGAACTTGAACAAACGCTCTTTCGACGATCCGCGCGTGCAGGTGTTGAATGAAGACGCGTTTATCTGGGTCGAGGATACGAGTGAAGGGCGTTACGACGCTGCAATTGTCGATTTTCCCGATCCGAACAGTTTCGCTTTGGGAAAGTTGTACACGACGCGTTTCTATCGTTTGCTGCGAACGCGGTTGAATGAAAACGCCGCGATCAGCGTGCAATCGACGTCGCCGATGTTTGCGCGCAACTCGTACTGGTGCATCGTGCGCACGCTCGAAGCGGCGGGTTTCGTCGTCAGGCCGTACTACACGGCGGTGCCGAGCTTCGGTTTGTGGGGATTCGCGCTCGCGCGTACGACGCCTTTCGACATCCCGCGCAATCCGCCCGCGGGGTTGAAGTTTCTTGACGATCAAACACTGACGGCGATGTTTACGTTGTCGAGTGACATCGGACCAGTGCCGGTCGAGATCAATCGACTCGATAACCAGGCGCTGGTGCGGTATTACGAAGGCGAGTGGAGACGCTTTGAGTAACCACAAAGAAGCACTTAGCCGCAAAGAAGCACTTAGCCGCAAAGAAGCACATAGCCGCAAAGAAGCACAAAAGGCACAAGAGGCACAAAAAAGTTTTTTCGTCATGGGGAGGCTTTTCTGAAAGATGATCTATACGGTAAATGATGATCTATACCTGAACCGTCGATGTTTACTTCATGCGAACTCTTTCTAAAAAACCTTTTGTGCCTTTTGTGCCTCTTGTGCTTCTTTGCGGCTAATGTTTACGCGTCGTGAAATTCTCGCTGCGTTCTTGGGTATGCCGCTCGCACTCGCGGCGTGCCGTCGCACTTCGACGCCGCCGTTTCCAGAGGGCGAGATCGTAGGCGCGTCGGACGTTTTTGGACACCGCTTGCGCGACGGTCTCAAGATCGACGTACCGAGCGACGCCTGGACCAACGTCCCGGTGGTGATCGCCGGCGGCGGCGTGGCTGGACTCACCGCCGCGTGGCGTCTGCAAAAATCCGGCTTCAACGATTTTGCTTTGATTGAGATCGAGAGCGCGCCCGGCGGCACTTCACGGTCCGGCACGAATCGCGTCGCCTCTTTCCCGTGGGGGGCTCATTACATTCCCACGCCGATGAAAGAGAACGTCGCGCTGCTGTCGCTGCTCGACGAGATGGGCGTCGTCGAAGGCAAAGACGCGGACGGCGAACCCGTGATTCGCGAACAGTTCCTGTGCCGCGATCCCGAGGAACGCGTCTTTTACAAAGGCCGCTGGTACGAAGGTCTGTATCTGCACGCCGGCGCAACAGACCAAGACCAGCAACAACTCGACAAGTTCAATGCGGAAACTGCGCGCTGGATCTCGTGGCGGGATGCCGGCGGCCGGCGCGCTTTCACGTTGCCGGTGTCTGCTTGTTCAGACGACGCGGAAGTCACCGCACTCGATCGCATCTCGATGGACCAATGGCTGAACGAACGCGGATTGAACAGTCCGCGGCTGCGCTGGTGGATCGACTACGCGTGCCGCGACGATTACGGCATGACGCTCGAACAAACGAGCGCGTGGGCCGGTCTGTTTTACTTCTGTTCGCGCGTAACGAAGCCGGGCGTCGAATCGCAGTCGCTGATCACCTGGCCCGAAGGCAACGGACGTCTCGTGAATCACCTGTTTGAGAAATCCAAATCGCGCGTACAACTCGATCGCGCGGTTGTTGAGTTGATTCCGACTGACACCGGTGTCGACGTGATCACGGTGGATCGTGAAGGACGAGCACCGCGTGGTTTTCACGCGCGTCGAGTGATCTTCGCGGCGCCGCAGTTCATGGCGCGTTATGTCGTCAGGCCGTATCGCGATAATCCGCCGCCGCATGTCGCGGAGTTTCAGTTTGGATCGTGGATGGTGGCGAACCTGACGTTGCGCAACCGTCCGAAGCAGTCGCCGCGCGATTTTCCGCTCGCGTGGGACAACGTGTTCTACGAGAGTCCGTCGCTTGGTTACGTCGTCGCAACGCACCAGCGCGGCCGCGATCATGGTCCAACAGTGCTGACTTACTACTATCCGCTGACGGATGACAACGCGCGCACCGCGCGGACGCGATTACTGGAAACAGACTGGCGTGGTTGGGCCGACGTCACGCTGGCGGATCTCGAACGCGCGCATCCCGACATTCGCGAACTCGTCGAACGCCTGGACGTGATGCGCTGGGGACACGCGATGATTCGTCCACGCTCCGGGTTTATGTGGGGACAAGCGCGACGCGAAGGCGCGAAGCCTTTTCGCTCGATTCACTTCGCGCATTCCGAGTTGAGTGGCGTCGCGCTTTTTGAAGAAGCGTTTGACGTTGGCTTGCGTGTCGCGGATGAAGTGTTGAAGTCGATCTAGTAACGAGTCGTGCGTACGGCGAACCCAGACAATCGTTCGGCTTTATCTGCGGCATATTTCTCCATCAACCATGCGAGCGATGTTGAGTGGGTTTTCGTCCTGCAGCGCAGCCGGGAGGGCGCTGCTGGGGAAGTCCTGGAAGCAGACCTGGCGCGCGAAACGATAGATGGCGCGCGTGCCGACTGAGGTGTAGCGGCCGTCGGACGTTGCAGGGTATGGGCCGCCGTGGACCATAGCGTGGCCGACCTCCACGCCGGTTGGGAAACCGTTGAACAATAATCGACCTGCTTTGGTTTCGAGCAACTGAATCAAGTCTTGATGCGTGTGTAGATCTTCTTCGCTGCCGTGAATGGTGGCGGTGAGTTGACCTTCGAGCGTCTTTGCTAATTCGATTAATTGATCCGTGTAAAAGACGACGAGCGTTGATGGACCAAAGAGCTCCTCCGCGAGTTCCGGATTAGCGATGAAGTCCGCGGCCCTCGTTTTGAAAAGCGCGCTTGCACCGATCGTCTCGCAGGCGGAATGGTTTTTTCGTGCGGCGACCCCGTTTCGATAGTTCTTAGTGATGCCGGGTGTGAGCATTGTCTGCTCGGCAGTGCCGCTCATTAACGCGCCGAGTTTGTTCACAAACGCATTCGAGTCGTCGTTGTCAGCCAACAGTACCAGCCCGGGATTTGTACAAAACTGTCCTGCGCCTAGCGTCACGGAGGCGTGCAGGCCGGTCGCAAGCTGATCCGAACGGGAACGCAGTGCACCGGGCAGGATGAAAACCGGATTGATGCTGCTCATCTCGGCGTAGAACGGGATGGGATCGGGGCGCGACGATGCCAGGTCGAACAATGCGCGTCCACCCGCACGGGACCCGGTAAAGCCGCCAGCCTTGATCAACGGATGCTGGACCAGCGCCGTGGCGACGTCGGTTCCAGCGTCATAAAGGAGCGAAAAGACGCCTTCTGGCAGATCGCAACTCTTCACCGCGTCGGAAAGCGCGAGTCCGACGAGTTCAGACGTTCCGGGATGCGCGGGATGCGCTTTCACGATCACCGGATTGCCTGCCGCGAGCGCAGACGCCGTGTCGCCGCCCGCCACGGAAAACGCAAGCGGGAAATTACTCGCGCCGAATACGACGACCGGTCCAATCGGACGCCACATCGATCTGACGTCGGGTTTCGGCAACGGCTTGCGATCCGGATCGCCGCGATCGATCCGCGCGTCAACCCACGAACCTTCCTCGACGAGATCCGCAAACAAACGCAACTGATTACACGTGCGCCCGGTTTCGTTGCGCAGACGCGCTTCAGGCAGCGCAGTCTCGGCGTTCGCGCGAGAGATCAGTTCGTCGCCGAGTGCTTCGATGTTGGCGGCGATCGCGCGCAGAAAGCGTGCACGTTCCGCGCCCGTCGTTTGCGAATAAACAACGAATGCGTCATGCGCAAGCCGCGCCGCATGGTCCACGTCCGCACGGCTCGCGGAGTAATAGACCGGCGACAGTTCTTCTCCCGTAGCCGGATTGAATCCGCGTAACGTTGCGCCTCCAGCAGCACCGCGTTGAAAACCAATGATCGATGTTCCCTGTAGCGTCATCGTCTGTTCAGTGAGTCGCCGATAATGCGCTTCGCTTCTTCGAGTTCCGGACCAGCAAGTTCCAATCGCGGCGGACGCACGCGCGCGTTGCCCATCCCGACCTCCTGTTGGACCAGCTTGATGAGTTGCACAAACTTCGGCACGGTATCCATGCGCAGCAGCGGCAGAAACCAGTGATACAAACTCATCGCCTTCTCTCGTTCACCACTCATCGCGTAGTTGAACAAGTCGACCGACTCTTTCGGCAACGCATTCACGAGACCCGCGATCCAGCCCACCGCGCCGACCGCGATCCCTTCGACGATCGCATCGTCGACGCCGACGAAGATCGCCAACCTGTCGCCCAACAACTCTCGAATCCACGTGATGCGGCGCACGTCCGTGCTCGACTCTTTCACGGCCTCGAAGTTCTCGTATTGCGCTGCCAGTTCCTGAATCTGTTCGGGAAGGAAGTCAGTGCCGTAAGCGACCGGGTTGTTGTACAACATGCACGACAGGTTCGTGGCGCGAAAGATCGCTTCGACGTGCGCTTTCATCTCGCGCCAGTCGCCCTGGTAGACGTACGGCGGCAAAACCATCAAGCCGCGACAACCGAGATCCGCAGCTCGTTTCGACAGTTCGACGGCTTCCGCGGTGCTCAACGACGCGATCGCCGCGACAATCGGCACTCGATCGCCGACAGCCTCAACGACGGTGGACCAAAGCGCCGTCTTTTCATCAAGCGTGAGCGTCGCGCTCTCGCCGAGCGAACCCGGCGTCACTATTCCCGTGCATCCGTTGTCGATCAGCCAGTTGCAGTGCTGCGCCGCAAAGGCGTGATCGATCTGCAAACGTTCGTCAAAAGGTGTGGTAGTGGCGGGCATCACGCCGCGCCAGATCATCTTGTTCATAAGATTAGTACTTGGACTTTGGTTCTTTGATCTTTGTTCTGCAAACTCACTCTTCGTGATTCTTGTGCCTTTTTGTGGCTAAACTCTGAACCCTCACCGGCAGGATCGGCGGCCGCACCGATTCCGTTTTCCAGTCAAACAAAAACTCGACCGCGCTGCCGCAAATTCTTCCCTGGCATGGACCCATTCCGCAACGCGTCTGCAACTTCGCCGCGCGCCACGAATCGTGTCCGCGCAAGCGGTCGAACGTGATGTCTTCGCAACGACAGACAATCGTCTGCGCTTCGGCCAACGTTTTCAATTCATCGCGCAGTGCAAACGTGCGATTGAGTAAGTCAGCAAAGCGGCGTTGTTTCGCCCGCGCGGGAAACAGACGCCGCGCTTCATCATGCCTGCCTGCGATCGCCAGTCCCGCGATCTCGCCTTCGACGAGCGATAATTCGAGTCCGCCGATGCCCGTCGATTCACCCGCGCTGTAAACCTGCGGCACTGACGTCTGTTGAAATTCGTCGACACGCACAACGCCGCCGGCGACGTCGCATCCCAACAACTCCGCCAACTCGAGATTCGGCACGAGATGAAAACCGCACGCGAGATAATCGCAGGATACACTCCAACGCTTTCCACCGCGACGCAGCAGGACCGATTTCAGCGACTCATCGCCTTGCGCCTCCGTCACCCAGCAATCGGTCAGATATTTGAAGCCTTTCAAAAACGAGTACGCCTGTGACAACTTGCCGGCGTTGTTGATTAGGCCCAAACCGAATCGCATCACCTTGCCCTGCGACGCCTGCTCCGCCACACATAAAACATCCGCGCCGTGGTCGCGAAGATAACCGGCCACCGCCAGCAACAATGGACCACTCCCGGCAATGACGATTCGCCTCCGTTCGACTGGCAGTCCGCCTTTAACGAGGGCCTGAAGCCCGCCCGCGCCCATCACGTTTGGCATGGTCCATCCGGGAAACGGCAGAAACCGCTCGCGCGCACCCGTCGCGAGGACGAGATTCTCAAACACCAACTCACAAACGCCGCCGTCATACGTTTCCGCCAACAACTTGCGCGGCTCGACCTGTTGGAACACACGCGCGCCGTTGATCAACTCGATCTTGACGCTGCGCAAACGTTGAAACCAGGCTCTCGCCTCAGGCGATCGCGGCTCGCGTCGTTCACCGCGCCAGATCTGCCCGCCTGCATCCGGACTGTCGTCGACAACCGTGACGCGCCGCCGGCCGTCCTGTGCGGCGCGAAATGCGGCTGCTAAGCCTGCCGGTCCTGCGCCGACTATCAACGCGTCGCACTCGTGCCGCGATCTATCCATCAGTGCGCACGTCCATGCCGTTCCGGCAGATCGTTTGACAACTGCGACAGTGCGGCTCGCCGTCGATCGTTACGCGACACTCGAAACAGATCCCCATCCCGCAGAGTGGACCACGCGCCTCGCCGCTCACTGAAACTCGAAACGCACTCTCGCCCGTCTTGAGGATCGCCGCCGCAACCGTGCTGCCCGCCGGCATCGTCACCGTCTCGCCGTTAACGGAGAGTCTTACCGTCTCAGGCATGGACCAGCTCCGATGTCATGCGCGACGGCAAGTATGGGCCAACAGGAATCTCCGAAGTACGTTTCACGATCTGGTCGACGAGCAGACGCGCTGTTCCGAGCGACGTCGTGATGCCGAGACCTTCGTGGCCCGTCGCGAGGTAGAGCCGCTCATTTTCGACATCTGGTCCGATTAACGGCAATTTGTCAGGTGTCGCCGCACGAAAACCCGTCCACGCGCGCAACGAGGACAACCGGCCCAAACCGGGCAGATACTCGAGCGCGCGCGCCACCATGCGCGACAAGAGCGAAGCATCGATCGCCGAATCATCAACGTCGTATTGTCGCGATGAACCGATCAATAACTGCCCCGTCTTTCGCGGTTGAATGTTGAACGCAACCGAATCAGCCGTCAGCGAATGCGCGCTCTTGAGGTATCCAAGCTCCACGAGTTGATGTCGTAAAAACCGTGGATAGCGATCGGTGATCACGAGATGGCCCTTGCGCTTCTTAACGTTCACGCGCGGCGTCAAACTCGGCGACCAACTCCCTGCCGCATTCACGACCACACCCGCCGAGATCGTCGAACCATCGCGCAATCGCACGCCGTCGCGCGTAATCTCCTGCACCGCTTGACCGAGATAAAGCTGCGCGCCTCGCGTCAACGCACGGTCGACAAAAAACTGCGCGGCGCATGGCGGATAGATCACGCTGTCGCCAGGCACGCGTAATCCTCCGACTAATCCGTCGCGCAAGTTCGGTTCCACTTCCGCAAGCGAGCGGGCATCCAAAACCTCCACCGCCACTCCACGCTCTGTATAAAACTCCTGCTTACGCGAGACCTCACGCATCTCTTCGTCATCCGCGGCGACCCAGATCGTTCCACACGCGTCGTACTCCACCTCGCGCGGCAACTCATCGCGCATCGCATCCCACAAACGTTGCGAATAACGAGTCAAGGCAAACTGCGCGTCAGAGTCATCCATGACGACGAGATGGCCCATGCCCGCCGCCGTGGCACCGCCGCCGATCATTTTCGCCTCGACGATCGCGACACGAAGACCCGCGCGCGCACACTCATCGGCACATGCAGCACCGACAATGCCTCCGCCGATGATCACAACGTCGTAAAGCAAGCGCATCACCAATGGAAAAACGGATTTTTAGAAATCACTTACGCACGTATTCCCATGCAGAATGGATCGCGCACGTCGAGGATCAACTCAGCCTCAGCAGTGATGAAAGCCGAGCCTTTGATGTGCGGATGAATTCGATCACCAATCACCGAAACAGTTCCTTCAAAGACGCTGCCGACAATGCTTTCCTGTCGCCAAACCTGCCCTTCCGCGAGTTTTCCATCAGCAAACAGGCACGCCAGCTTCGCACTCGTTCCAGTCCCACACGGCGAACGGTCGTACGCCTTGCCCGGACACAGCACGAAGTTCTTGCTGTCGACTCCATGCAACTCCGATGGACCAAAGACTTCGACGTGATCGATCTCCTGTCCGCCTTTGCCGGTGATTCCCTCGCGCGCCAGCGACTCACGAATTCGCCACGTGTAATCCGTCAACGCTTCGAGATTGTCGAGCGTCACTCGCATGTCGTGATTCTTAACGAGGAAGAACCAGTTGCCGCCCCACGCAACGTCCCCAGTCACTGGTCCAACGCCCGGCACGTTGACGGTCACATTCTCGGCCAGCCGGTAACTCGGCACGTTTTCAATCTCGACGGCCCCGTGCTCGTCGAGTTTTGCCACGACGACGCCGACGGGGGTTTCGATACGATGCGTACCCGGTCCAATGCGATTCAGGTAGACGAGCGTGGCGACCACGCCGATCGTGCCATGCCCGCACATTCCCAAATAACCGACGTTGTTGAAATAAATCACGCCCGTGGCGCATGTATTATCGAGGGGCTCGCATAACAACGCCCCGACGACGGCGTCCGATCCGCGTGGTTCATTCACGACAGCGGACCTGAAGTCGTCGTATTCGTTTCGGAAGCGTTCGAGGCGAATGGCGAGCGTATCGTGACCGAGGTCGGGACCGCCGCTAATCACGACGCGCGTCGGTTCACCACCGGTGTGCGAATCAATCACTTTGACACGTCTTGTTATGGGATCTGGCATTGGATTGTTGGCAGCAAACGGGATTGTATCTTGTATTGCCACCACACAAAAACACGTATATAAACTAAGCGCCCGGTACTCCTTAGGAAGCCGCTTACTCTGCAACGACCGCGCGCGCGCGCGCGAATTCCATCGAAAGGCCGCTTAATGCGAAAACTGCTCCTCATACTTGCCTGTGTCTTGTGCTGTACAGGCACGACACTGAATGCCCAGACTACGCGGCTGCAAGCTCGCGATGCTGAGTGGAAAAACTACTCAATACCCGCGACAAACTTCACCCGCCTCATCAGCGAGGACAAAAACGTCATCGTCCGCATACCCGCGGGCTGGACGCGCGCAGCCACAAATGATTTCTACCAGGGGCCAAACGGCGCCTCGATGACGTTGTTCGTCGATAAGATGGCGGACGGCTACCCGCTCACCGATTACGTCGCCAGCATGTTGAAGCAGATTCGAGATCTCTCCGGATCGAACGAAAACGTGCTCACGCGCAGAACTCAAATCCAGGATCTGGAAGCTCGCGAGATTTTGCTCGAGACCCAAATCCACAACCTGCCGTTTCGCAGCGTGACGTGGATCACGGTATCAGGTCCGCTCGCAGTCAGTTTCGTTTTCCATGTGCCCGTTGAGCATGCGGCTGAGATGGAACCTGTTTTCAAAGCGGCGCTTCAGTCACTGACCCTTGCTCCGGCTGACTTTTCAGATTTTGAAAGTCTGCGTTCAGCCGCGATCAAATCCCCGGCGCCTGGTCCAATCAATGAACTCGAAAACATTGTCGACACTCTCAATCAACTGAATTCGGATCGCGAGGCGGCGATAAATCGTTTGACGCCGCTGTTTCTGTCACAGCCGGACGCGGCTGTGGACTTGTTACTCGATCGCAGAGTCGCGGTGCGCTCGGCGGCGGTTGAAGCGCTCGCTCGCAGCAAGAACGCCGCGCTGAAGTCGTTTCTGTGGCACGTGATGGAAGATTCTGATCCCTTCGTCGCCGAGCCGGCGGCGCGGCGGATCGCCGAAGAACCTGACGTGGTTACGCACGTTCTGTCGCAAGCGCCGTCCAAAAACAGGAGCGAAACAATCGCGCGTATCTGGCCGTTTCTGTCGAAACCAAACCAGATCAAGTTTCTGGAGACAGTGCTTAACGGGACGAGTCCCGCGAAGGATCCGAAACTCCAGCTCGGCGCACTCACGTTGGCTGCGACACTGAAACCGGAAGAGTTCAAACTTCCGCTCACGAGAATCATCGCCGCCAACAACGATTTGCTGACCACACTCGCGCTCAGATTCGGCATTGGCCGTCGCGAGTCACTGCCCGTTAATGAACTATTCAAACTAACAGCTTCGTCAAACGAAGAGATCAAGAGGCTCGCCGTCGAGAATTTGAGTTATTCGGCATCCGCCTCCGACATACCGCGTATTGAAAAGTTGGGCGAACACGCGAAGCTCGTCGTCAAAAAGATTCGTCTTCGTGAAGAACTCAACCTGGCGAAGACTGCCGAGGAGAAGCGAGAACGCATTCGCAAAGCCTCCTCGGCTGATCCGGCGCTTGCCGACTTCGCGTGGCGTTTCGACTGCGAGTCGATGACCGCGGGGTGTCCGGCAACAACGCGTGCGCTCCCGCCGGATTTCAAAGTGAAGCCTTTCGCGGAAAATATTTTTCCGAAAAAGATGCGTCACTATGCGGTCATTCCAAACCCGGCCCAAACGGTCCAACGTTTCTACGAGACGCTGCTCGGACTGCAACTCGACTCGCCGCGAGCACAAGCGAATCTGCTTCTCGTGATGACCAACATCAGGGAAGCAATCGGTGATGGATTGGGCGCTCCTCCCGATGCTGCCGCGTTGATCGACTACACCGGTATCGACCCCAATGCTCCCTTCGTGATCGGCTCGTGGACCGCTTCAGGCGCCAGCGATGCCACGGCAAGCGCAGAACGCAATGCCGTCGTTTTGCGTGTGAGAGATCGCGAACGTTTTGCGCGCGCGATCGAAAACTTTCAACGATCGAAGGGCGATTTCATGTCGCTGCCGAACTATGTCGGCGTCGGCACGCGCGCCATCGCCGCTTTGCCCGCCATACTTCCGGTCGCCGCACAGGAAGTGCTCGCCAACAACGCGGAGAAACCCAAAACGACTCCTGCGCTTGAATTCACGGACATCGGCCGTTGGGAGACGAACGGCACGCCGATCAAGATCGTTGCCCACCTCTCGATCGATCCAAACGGAGACCTTGATGGCGCTGCTACTCACATCACGTTCATCGGCGACATGGCGATTTTGACTTCAGACATCGCTTCGGTTCGCGAACTGCTGTCAAACGCAACTGCCGACGCACCGCAGCTACTCGCCGCGAACGAAGAGTTTCGCCGCGCGATCGAACGCGACGGCGACGTGGTTTATTTCAGCGATCTGAACGCACTTCTGCCCGAGCCGGCGGAAGTAGAGTCAAATGAAAAGACGAACGAAAGCGGTGCGCTCAAGTTTGCGACTTCGACGTGGGAAAACTCGCATCGCATCACGTTCAACGAAAGCGAGTGGTCCAAGCCTCTCGTGCCGTTTCACCCGAAGGAGTTGACGGCGCCGAGCGAGTTATTGCCTTCGTCGACGATCGCTTACTACCTGATGAAGTTCGACGTGCCGGGAGCGTTGGAGACCTGGCCCAGGACGATGAACCTGCGCAACAGGTTTGAGGCGGAGTTGTCTCTGTTCGCCCTCGATTTCAAAAAGGAAGTGGCGCCAGAGCTTGGCCCGGAATGTGGCGTCGCACTGCTCGAACTGCCGGATCTCGATCTGTCCAGCGGCGTAACATGGACGGCGTTCTGCAAACTCAAGAGCAACAGGCTCGCCGAAGCTTTGGCCGCCGGCAAACTATTTCGCGGCGTTGGTCCAACAACGAGCTTCGCGGAAGTCAAAAGCGGCGACACGTCGTATTTTGTCACCACCAAAAACGGCTTCTTTGTTGTTTCCAGTAACAGCAAGGGAGTGACGACACTGGGCGACAAGAAGAACCTCGCTTCGACGCGCGATTATTCGCGAGCGGCGGAGAAAGTCCCCGCCGGAATCGTCGCGTTCGGTGGCTACAATCTTGAAGCTGCGGTCAATGCCGCCAACGCGAAACCCGGTGATGGACTAAGCGGAACCGCGGCGGGAATCATCTTCTCGGTGGCGAGTGCGTTTCATAGTCAGAGCTTCTACGCGACGGCGAGCCCGGGCGCGATCGAAGCACGTTCATCGGTAGCGATGGATCGCGAAGGACGTTACGCAGTCGCCGATTTCACCTATCTGCCGCGCGGCGCGAACATCACGTACGCAACGCTGGAACCTCACGGAGCGCCCATCATCGATCAAAACCGGCTCAGTAACCTCGTGTTGAAAGTCCGCTCGAAGACGCCCGGACCAATCGACAACATCCGCGACGACATCAAGACGGCTAACCAGACTGTCGAACATAAATCGCCGAACGAGTTGATCGTAACAGTCTCGGCACGTCGCAAAAGCGGAACGAAGCAGGCGCAACTGCCGGTTACGGATGCGGCGTTGGCGCCGTTTCTCAAGGCGACGGGTGAGTTCGCTGCCAACGACAAGGCTGTGATCGATCAGGCGAAAGCGATCGCCGGTGACGATCGAGACGCGTGGAGTGTGGCGCGCAAGCTCGCGGACTGGACGCACAACAACCTCGTTTGGAAAAGCGTCGCACGGGCCGGCGCCGCCGAGACTCTGGCGACGCGCGAAGCTGATTGTTCCGAGTTTAGCCAACTCTTCGTCGCGATGGCGCGCTCGCTTGGTCTACCGGCGCGTCTCGTGTCGGGTCTGGCGTACAGCGGCAATTCGTTTGGCGGTCACGCGTGGGTCGAGGTGTGGGCCGGCGATTGGGTTGAACTCGATCCGACGTGGGGCACCGACTTCGTGGACGCGACGCACATTCGCAATAACGACAGCGCGCTGGTAACAGCCGCGGCGCTCAACATGATCGATCTCGAAGTGCTCGAGACGCGCCGTGCCGTGGCCGAGTTTCAGAAGACTCCGCAGGCGCTCGCCGCGCATCTCGTAAAAGTGATTCCGATCGGCGACGAGGCGGAGATCGAAGCCGCGATGGATCTGCCCGCGATGACGGACGAGTTCATGGGCCAGGGCGCATGGAACAAGCTCAACGAACACGAGCGCGATCAAATCTCGTCGGCATACCGCCGCGCAGTGCGGGAGATAGTGGGTTTCGGCAGCGAAAAGAACCCCCGCGACGTGCGCTTGCTGCATGTGGAGGAAAAAGGTGATCGCGCCGAAGCATTATGCCTGTAGGTGTCGGCCGATATGTTGTTGAGGTTGCGGTTTCTGCGACATGACAACGCGTGGCATCTGGTGGGGATGACCCACGTAGATACGGCTCTGGAAATCGGTTCGGGAACACTTGGACCAACTGTCAAAGCCATCGAAGATAATCGCGCCGGTAAAAAGACGATCCCGGCTCCGTACTCCGAGTCGCTGCTGTCACTGAGACTCATGAGAGTGGATGTGCCGAAGTCCCTGGAGGCTGTGGATCGGCTGCTCAAAGAGAAACCACACGACCAGGATGCGCGTCTTCTCAAGACGTTTGTTCTTTTCGTTGCGGACAAGGCTGAAGAAGGCACCAAACTGCTGACTGAACTGAGCAACGAGCAACCGGCTCAGGCGCAGGCAGTGTTGCGATTGGCAGGTGTCGTGGCGGAAACCGATCCGGCAAAGTCGATCGAACTCTACAAACGTTATTCGACGATGGAGCCGTTCGATCCACGCGCGTATCGCTATTTGGCGGCCGTTTACGAGGCCGGCAAAGAAACGGCGTTGGCTGAAGCGCTGCGAAAAGCTCTCGCCATCGATCCGCACGACAAAGGCATTTACGTCAGTCTCATCAACCTCCTGATCGCGAATAATCGGTTCGCCGAAGTCGATGTCGTGTTTGTCGCGTCTGACAAGTATTTGACGGCGGATGACGATCTGCTGGCTACGACTCTCAACCAGCTCTACGACAACCTGACGCTGGAGCAAGCCGAACGACTCGCTGCCACGCAGTCGCAAAGAATGAAGACGAGCAGTTGGGCCAACGTCTCACTCGCTGCCATTTACATAATCAACGACAAGCACAGTTCAGCATTGGATTTGCTCAATCGAGCGATACAGCTCGACAAGGAATACGCTGAATCTCACATCCTGCTGTCTCAGGTCTATCTGAAACTGTCGCGCGTCAACGAGGCGTTGAAGTCGGCGCAGCAGGCGGTCTCGCTCGATCCGAAGAACAGCCATGCTTATTATCGACGTGCCGCCGTCCTGACGCGGCTCGGGCGAAAGAAAGAGGCAATCGCGGATTTGGAAAAAGCGGTTGAACTCGATCCGAGTACCGCCGCGTTGCTGCTTATGGATTCGGATTTCAACAGTTTGCGGTCCATGCCTGCTTTCAAGAAGCTGGTCGAGGCGGCTGATAAAACTGAACCGAAGTGAACGTTTGCTTTTGCGGTCGTGCTTGTGCCGCTAAAGCATTCCACACGTCTTAAAACTGCTGCGCCTCACGCGTCGGTCTCCCGGCGTATTTCAATAAATACGCCGGAATAAAGCTTGCACTGTTTGCGGTTGAAAAATCTCGTTTCTTCAAAGGAGAACAACCGTGAAACACAAAACTCTTCCCATATTACTCGTCATATTTCTCGTCTCGGGTCAGAGTTCCTGGGCCGTGGCCCAAACGAGTGGACCATTGAATAACTGGGCCGGCGTGCAACGAATCGGCACTGATGAAAAGGTTGTGGTCAAGCAAAAAGACGGCAAAGAGGTTAAAGGCCGCATGATTGATGCGTCAGAGACGACGCTGACGATCGATCGCGATGGTAAGCCGTTCGCGATCGCGCGTGCGGACGTGCAAAAGGTGCATGTGATCGAAGGCAAAGCGCAGAAGGGAAAGTGGGCGCTGATTGGAGCGGGCGCGGGTGCGGCGGCCGGCGCGGGTATCGGCGCGATCAAGTATTCGCCCGATTCCGACGATAGTGAGATCTACATCTGGGTGGGAACGCTGTTTGGGATTGGCGCCGGTGCGGCCACCGGACTGCTGTTTGGCCAGAGCCGGCGCAAACGCGAGATGATCTACTCCGCGAATTAAGATTTGAGCAGTGCCGCTCTCGCCGATTTGAGTTCTTTTAGTTCAGCGTCGCCGAGTTTTGGATAAGAGAGATCGAGCGCGGCCAGTCGTTGGACGATCGCCGAAGCGACGACGAGTCGCGTGAACCACTTCTTGTCGGCGGGGACGACGTACCACGGCGCGTGATCCGTGGCTGTGTGTCGCACTGTTTCTTCGTAGACGTGCATGTAGTCGTCCCAATGCTCGCGCTCGTTCACGTCTTTCATCGAGAACTTCCAGTTTTTGGCGGGGTCGTCGATGCGCGAAAGAAAGCGTTGCTGCTGTTCTTCTTTCGAGACGTGGAGGAAGAACTTGAGAATGACGACGCCGTTGTTCGCCAGGTAGTTTTCGAAGTTGCGGATGGCCTCGAAGCGTTGTTGCCAAAAATCTTCTGTCGGCGTGGTGTCTTGTGGGTGGTTTGGGAGGCATTGTGCTTCCAGGTATTCCGGATGGACGCGTACGACGAGGGTTTCTTCGTAGTAGCTGCGGTTAAAGACGCCGATGCGGCCGCGTTCGGGGATGCGTTTGGCGCAGCGCCAGAGGAAGTCGTGGTCCAGTTCTTCGGCCGAGGGTGCTTTGAATGAAGTGACTTCGCAGCCTTGCGGGTTGACGCCGGAGAGTACGTGTTTGATCGCGCCGTCTTTGCCGGCTGCGTCCATTGCCTGGAAGATAACGAGTAAGGCCCAGCGATTGTGTGCGTAGAATCTGTCCTGGAGGTCGGTGAGCATCTCGACGCCCGCTTCGAGCGCTTGCTTCGCCTTCGGCTTATCCGCCGTCTTTAATCCCAACGTCTCCGCCGGATCGATCTGTTTCAGTCTGAAATTGTTGCCGTTGGTGACGCGAAACGGATCGGAATACTTTTTCGCGAGCTTGAGGAAGTTTTTGTCAGTCATTGTGCGTCTCGCCGATGCGTTGTCTAAAGGATGTCTGCCCGTCGCTGGTGATGCTCAAGAGGTGTTATTGGGTATGAGACTTCGTGAGACATGTTCATTAACTCCTTGAGGCGCAGTATAGCACGCACAGTTGTGAAGGGGTGAAGCTCCGGCGGACCAGGCTTCCACCGGAGCTTTCGCAGTTTCACGGGCGGGAATGTTCGCCTCACGGCGACCATCTGCCACGCACTTTAACGACGCAATGCTAATCGAGCGTTAACGGCTCATGAATTCGTAGTTAACCCTCAAACAGAATTTTGTACACCCGACCATTAATTCCGACATCAACTTTGATCACCCCCGCAAACAACCCGGCCGGTGGTCGACGGCTACTAAAAGGCCAAGGTAGCCGAAGCTCGTCGCGCTTTTGCAGCCCCCACGCGGGGCCGCGTGTATAATGACGAGCACCACAAAATGAACCAACTCGTACGGTTTCTGTTCGGACATGAGCAGGCCGTTTTTACTAACGGCCGGTTTGGCTTTGACGTGCGTCCGGGTCCCCTCCTGCTGGTTCTCATCGTTTTACTCGCCGCCGCCTTTATCTATTTCATCTACCTGCGCCCACGCGTTCGCCTGTCAAAACGCACGACCGCAGCCCTGATCGCCTTTCGTGTCGCTCTGCTTACACTACTCGTCACGCTCCTGCTGCGACCCGTAGTCGTCGTCTCTTCAGTGATTCCGCGCAGCAGTTACGTCGCCGTCGTCGTCGACGACTCCGTCAGCATGAAACTCGGCGACACACCAAACGGCGCGACGCGTATCGACACAGTCAAACAGTCGCTCCTCGGCACGGAACAAAACTCGTTTCTCAACCGTCTCGACGCGAAGTTCAAAACGAACCTGTACGGCTTCGGCGGCAGCTTGTCCCGATTAAAAGGCGCTGAAGATCTTTTCGCCGAAGGACGCACGAGCGATCTCGCGGGCGCCCTCGACGAAACGCTCAAACGCTCTTCAGGCACGCCGCTGTCCGCGATCGTCCTCGCCACGGACGGTGCTGCAAACGTCCCACGCGATCTCGCCGCGACCTTGAGAGAACTGCGCGCCCGCGACATTCCGGTGTTCACAGTCGGCGTCGGCAACACCGCGCGTCCGATGGACGCAGAATTGACGCGCATCAACATGCCGCGCCGCGTCCTCGTCGGCTCGCGCGTAAACATCGAAACTTACGTCGGACTCAGCGGTTACCAGGCGACGAAAGTCTTACTCGGCGTACGCGAAGACGGCCGCGCGATCAAAACAGAAGAATTCAACCTGCGCGGCAACGACACGCAAGCCCTGAATCTCGAGATCACTCCGACAACGCCCGGCCTTCATCGCTACACCGTCGAAGTCACGCCACTCGACGGCGAGTTGACGATCGAAAACAACAAACAGGACGCGCTCGTCGAAGTCATCTCCGGCCCGCTCCGACTGTTGCACGTCGAAGGCGAGCCACGCTGGGAACTCGGCAAGATTCGCGAATCACTCGCGCTCAACGAAAAGAACATCGTGCTCGTTTCTCTTCAGCGCACGGGCGAAAACAAGTTCTACCGCCAGGGCATCGGCACGCAGACCGAACTCGCCACCGGCTTTCCCTTAACTGAAGAAGAACTGTTCTCCTATCATGGAGTGGTTATCGGCAGTGTCGAAGCCGGTTTCTTCACGGCCGATCAGTTGCGCAACATCGAAGCATTCGTCGCGCGCCGCGGCGGCGGCTTGCTCATGATCGGCGGACGTCTTGCTTTCGACGGCGGTAAGTACAAAGGCACGACGATCGACGATCTGCTGCCGGTTGCACTGACCGGCGGCGCAGTCGACGACGCCAACTCGTTCGCGCCTGTCTTCAAACCGATCCTGACCGGCGCGGGCCAGACGCACCCGATCACACGTCTCAACGACGATCGCGGCGCGAACCAAAAAGCGTGGAACGAGTTGCCGCCGATCTCAGTGTCAGAAGTACTGACAAACGTGAAACCCGGCGCCTCTGTTTTGCTCGAAGCCCGACGCGTCGACGGTGCGGGCAATCAAGTCGCGCCCCTGTTGGTCCAACAACGGTACGGTCGCGGACAAACGCTCGCGCTGACCGCATCCGATACGTGGCGCTGGCGTATGCGCATGGATTCAAAAAACAATGCGCACGAGACTTTTTGGCGACAGATGCTGCGCTATGTTGTCAGCAGCACACCACAACAGATCGAGATCGGAGCGGAAAAAGACGTTTACGCGATGGACGACACGGTCAATATCGTCGCCGACATTCGCGACAAACGCTTCAATCCGGTCAGCGACGCACATGCGACAGCGCGCGTGACCAAACCATCAGGCGCCGTCGTCGACGTGCCGTTGAAATTCACGACGCTCAACTCGGTGAACACTTACGCCGGTGAGTTCAAAGCCGACGAACTGGGCGAACATCGCATCGAGTTGATGGGGACGAGCGCGGGACTCGGAACGTTGAGCGCGAGATCGAGCATCCTGGTCAGCGATCTGAATCGCGAATACTACAGCGCGGCGCAAAACAGCGATCTTCTGAAACGAATCTCAGCGGAAACGGGCGGTAAATACTTCACGCCCGCGGAAGCGCAATTGTTGTTGGACGATCTGGTCTATCGCCAATCACCGTACTCGGAACGAGTAACAAAAGACCTGTGGGACATGCCCATAAACTTCATGCTCATCATCGGTTTGTTGAGCGGCGAATGGTTCCTGCGCAAACGTGAAGGCCTGGCGTAATGAAATACCTAGCTTCGTTCGGATTGATCCTGTTTATTGCGGCCTCCTCCGTGGCCCAGAAAATCGATCCGAACAAGTTTGCCTTGATCGTCAATGGACCAGGCGGTGAGCCTGCTTACACGAAACAGTTTTCCGAATGGACCACGGAACTGAATACAGTCCTCTCGCGACGTTACGGTTTCGATGCGAAGCAAATCAAAGTACTGTCTGACAAAGAAGCAACTGCCGAGGAAGTGAAACGCACGTTCGGCACGTTGAAGACGCAACTCGATCAGACGAACGTCCTCTTCCTGTTTCTGATCGGTCACGGCTCGTTCGACGGCAAGGAATCGAAGTTCAATCTCGTTGGACCGGATCTCTCCGCGGCTGAGTACAACCAGTTGCTCTCAGCGCTGCCGACCAAGCGGATCATCGTCTTCAACATGGCGAGCGCGAGCGGCGAGTTCGTCAAAAGTCTCTCCGCCAAGGGACGCATCGTCGTCACCGCGACACGCAACGGACAGGAAACTAATGCGACGCGTTTCGCCGGTTTCTTTCTCGCCGCGCTCAACGCGACCGACGGCGATACCGATCAGGACGGCCACACGTCAGTCCTTGAAGCTTTCGTCTATGCCACGCGTCTGACCGACGAGTTTTACAAACGCGCCGGGCGGCTCGCGACCGAGCACGCGTTGATTGACGATAACGGCGACGGCGTCGGACGCGAAAAACCGGAAGCAGGCGAAGGATTGCTCGCACGCGCGACGTATCTCGATTCGCTCAGCATCGACGAAGCTGCCGCAAACGCCGCAACCGGACGATTGCTGAAAGAACGCTCGCGGCTCGAAGGCGAGATCGAACAACTGATCGCGCGCAAAGCAAACATGGCGGAAGCAGAATATGAAGCCACGCTCGAACGTCTCTTCATCGAGCTGGCGAAAGTGAATCGCTCAATCAAACAAGCGGGATCTTAAATGCGACTCAGAACACTGATCCTAATCACATTTTTCATTCTGGCTTTGATCTGTGTTGGACCGGCCTCTCACTCACAGACCACCGAACTGCGCGGTCTCGCCGAACTGAAAAAAGGCGATTACGAGAACGCCTACAAGTTGCTCAGCGCACGACTCACCGCAAAACCCGACGACGTTGTCGCGCAAAAAGCGCTGTTGCGCGTCTTCATCGAAACGGGTCGTTACGCCGAAGCCGAAGCAACGGCAAAACGGTTTCTAACGAAGACTCCGGAAAGCGGAACGATACGCCACGAGTTAGGCGAAGTCCTCGCGCTCACCGGCAAGTACACGGAAGCGATCGCGGAGTTTGAAAAAGCCGCCACCGACGCCGAAAAATCAGACGCGCCGCACGACAAACTCGCCAGCGATCTGCGACGCGCCGAAGTGCTCGACTCAATCGGCCAGGAAGATCGGGCGAAACCAATCTACGAAACGTTCGTCAAGTACTACACCGACAACGATCCCCAATCCGCTTTTGAGTTGACGCTGATCGCACGCGCGCTCGTCCACCTGGAACGTTTTCAGGACGCGAACGATATGTATCGCTCGGCGATCGAGGCCGACTCCGACTATCTCGACGCGCAGCTCGGCGCGGGCGAGTTGTTCAGTGAGAAATACCAGTACGGCGACGCCGCGCAGTTTTTCGACGACGCCCTCAAGATCAATCCGAACAGCGCCCGCGCGCATCTCGACGTCGCGCTCAACAAACGCATCGACGGCGGCGAAGAGGTGAACGCCGCCATTTCACGCGCGCTCGCGATCAATCCCAATCTCGTCGAGGCACTCTCGCTGAAAGCCGCACTCTCGTTGGAGACGAGCCAGTACGAAGCCGCTTCAACCGAGATCGAGAAGGCGTTGAAGATCAACCCGCGCTCGCTCGAGGCGCACTCGTTGAAAGCGGCGATGTTCTACTTGCAGGATCGCGACTTCGAACCGATCGTCACTGCGACACTCGCGATCAACCCGCGTTACGGCGGCGTCTACAACACGCTCTCGCGTTACGCGACGATCACGCGTCGCACCGAACAGGCGGCGGCGTTCGCTCGTCGTGCGACCGAAATCGCGCCGCGTCTGTGGGACGCACATCTGAATCTCGGCATGGCCCAGTTGCGCATGGGCCAGATGGAACCGGGACGCGCCGCCGTCGAGAGAGCGTTCAAGGGCGATCCGTTTAATCTCTGGGCCAAGAACACGCTGGACCTGCTCGATACGATGGCGGACTTCCGCGAGACAAAGACCGCCGGATTCATTGTCAAAGCGTCGGCCCAGGAAAGCGACGTGCTCGCGCCCTACGCCGTGAGTCTTCTCGAAGAAGCGGCTGCCAAGCTGACGGCGAAGTACAAGTTCACGCCGAAAAGCCCGATCATCATCGAGATCTTTAATAACCACGCCGACTTCGCGGTGCGTACGCTCGGCATTCCCGGTTTGGGCGCGCTCGGAGTTTGTTTCGGACCCGTCGTCGCGCAGGATTCGCCGTCCGCGCGCGATGCAGGTGAGTTCAACTGGGGCAGCACGTTGTGGCACGAATACACGCACGTCATCACGTTGCAGATGACTGACTATCGTGTTCCGCGCTGGTTCTCGGAAGGGTTATCGGTTTACGAAGAGCGACGCGCGCGGCCCGGTTGGGGTGACGATTGGAACCCGCTGTTTGTTCGTTCCTTTATCGACGGCAAGTGGTTCAAGATCACTGATCTCGACGCCGGTTTTCAACGCCCTCGCACTCCGCAGGACGTCGGAATCGCATATTTTCAGGCTTCGCAGATCTGCGAGTTTATCGTCGAGCGTTTTGGTTTCGACGCCATTCTGAAGATGCTCGCGCTCTATCGCGACAAGGCCAACACCGCGGACGTGTTGCGACAGGTGTTGAAACTCAGTGAGGCCGATTTCGATCGCGAGTTCTTCTCGTACGTCGAAACGAAAGCGCGCCCGTTGCACCAGGCGCTGAGTTCGCAAAGCAACGTCGTCGCGTCGATGACGAAGGAAGAAGTACTCAAACAACTCGAAAAAACGGACACGTTCGCGCTTCGTATTCGCGCGGCCGAGCTGCTCGCCGCCGACGGTGACACGGCCGGCGCCGCCATTCATTACGTTCGCGCTCTCGAGCTCTTCCCGTACATGACGGCGAGCGGAAGCGCTTACGAGTCACTCGCGAAACTGCTCGAACAGAAAGGCGACCTGGCCCAGGCAGCGTCCGTTTGGGAACGACTCGTCAAGACCGACGAGAACAATCTCGAAGCGTTGAAAACCGTCGCCCGCATTCGTTCGGCGCTCGGCGAGAAACAGAAAGCCCTCGACGCGTTGCGCGCCAGTTTCTACATCAGCCCATTTGATTACAAACTGCACACGCAAGCGGGAGAGTTGAGCGTCGATCTAAAAGACTACTCGCAGGCGCTGACCGAGTTTAAAGTAGCACTGGCGTTGCAGCCGCCGAACGTCGCGGAAGCAAACTACAACGTCGCGACCGCGTATCACGCGCTCGGCCGTCAGCTCGACGCGAAGCGTTCGGTGTTGCGCGCGCTCGAAGCCGCGCCGCGTTACGAGAAAGCACAGGAATTGTTGTTGAGAATTACCGGACAGTGAGCGTTGTGCTTTGTACTTTGTGCTTGGTACTTTGTTCCTTTTCATAAAGGAGCTCGTTTAAGGTGAAGCGCAAACTACAAAGCACAAAATACAAAGTACAAAGTACAAAAGAGTTCAAAGGAAAAACATGGCGGTTGACCAATTAACGATCAGCGACGAGCAGATGCTCGATAAATTGAGTTCGGCGCGCGAGCGCCTGCTGCGGGAAATCCGAAAAGCAATCATCGGACAGGACGAGGTCGTCGAGCAGGTGCTGCTCGCGTTGTTTGTCGGCGGCCACTCGATCATCACCGGTGTTCCGGGTCTTGCCAAGACGCTGCTGGTTCGCACGATTGCGAGCGTGCTCGATCTCTCGTTCAAACGCATCCAGTTCACTCCCGACCTGATGCCGGCCGACATCACCGGCACCGAGATCATCGAGGAGGATCGCGCCACCGGACGTCGTGCGTTGCAGTTCATTCCTGGGCCAATCTTCGCCAACATCGTGCTCGCCGACGAGATCAACCGCACGCCGCCAAAAACTCAGGCCGCGCTGCTCGAAGCGATGCAGGAAGGACGCGTCACGGTGCAGGGCGTCAGCTACGATCTGCCGCGACCGTTTCACGTACTCGCCACGCAGAACCCGATCGAGATGGAGGGCACTTATCCGCTGCCGGAAGCGCAACTCGATCGTTTCATGTTCAACGTAAAGATCGGTTACCTGCCGGAAGAAGACGAAGTCGAAGTCGTCAAGCAAACAACGTCGCCGCAGGACTACGACTTTCAGCGTTTGATGTCGGCTGACGAGATCATCGCGTTTCAGCGACTCGTGCGCCAGGTGCCAGCGTCCGACACGGTCGCGCGTTACGCCGTGCGACTCGTGAACGCAAGCAGGCCGGGAACGCCGCCCGCGCCCGATTTCGTGAACAAGTGGGTGACATGGGGCGCGTCGCTGCGTGCGTCCCAGTTTCTGATCTTCGGCGGAAAGGCGCGCGCGATCCTGCGCGGACGTTACAACGTTTCGTGCGAAGACATCCGCGCCGTCGCGCCCGCGGTGCTGCGCCATCGTGTGCTGTTGAACTTCCAGGCGGAAGCAGAAAAAGTCGATTCCGATCGCGTCATCAAACAGTTGATCGAAACAGTGCCCGAACCGAAGAGTGGTCTTTAGCGACAAAGAGGGACGAAAAGTTTAGCCACAAAGAGGCACAAAAGGCACAAGAGGCACAAAGAGGCACAAGAGGCACAAGAGGCACAAGAGGCACAAGAGGCACAAAAAGAGTTAAGGGGTTGAAAGTAATGATTCCACTGGTCATGCTCCGTATTTCACTATGGTTCTTAACCCTTTTTATCCTTCTTGTGCCTTTTGTGCCTTTTGTGCCTTTTGTGCCTCTTTGTGGCTAAAAACGATATGAGCACCCAAGCAGCAACACCAGCACGATTTCTCGATCCGGAGCTACTGGCTCGCGTCGGATCGCTGGAGTTGCTCGCGCGTGCGGTTGTCGAAGGGTTCATGTCCGGGCTGCATCGTTCGCCGTTCACAGGTTTCTCAACCGAGTTCACTGAATATCGCCAATACAATCCCGGCGACGATCTGCGTTATCTCGATTGGCGACTGCTCGGACGCACGGATCGCTACTTCATCAAAAAGTATCGCGCCGACACGAACACGCAGTGTCACATCCTGATCGACACCAGCGCCTCGATGAACTACGCGCACGCGACTTCAGTCACGAAGTTGCAATACGCGCAGTTTCTTGCCGCATCGCTGTCTTACCTGCTGAACAAGCAACAGGACGCGGTCGGTCTCGTCGGTTTCGGCGACAAGATTCACACGCACGTACCCGCACGCAATCGCACCGGTCACATGCGCACGATCTTCGGCACGTTGTCGATGATCGAAGCCGGCGGCGAAACGCGGCTCGCCGAATCGCTTCATCAACTCGCCGAGATCCTGACGCGCCGCGGCATCGTCGTGCTGATCTCAGACTTCTACGATCAACCTGATCGTCTCAAAGAAGCGTTTCAGCATCTGCGTTTCAAAGGACACGATCTCGTCGCGTTTCACGTGCTCGATCAGAACGAGCTCGACTTCGATTTCACCGATCCGGTGTTGCTGCTCGAAGACGCCGAAACGCAGGAGCAGATGCCGGTGTTGCCCGACGTCGTGATGAGCGGCTATCGCGAGCGAATGCGCCGGCACGTTGAGGAGATGCGCGAGTGCGCGGCGGCAAACCATGTCGATTACGAAATGCTGTTGACGACCCAGCCGTTGGATTTTGCGTTGTTCTCGTTTTTGTCGAGACGCGCAGGCAGGTAAGAGATGTCATTCTTAACGCCACTGTTTTTTCTTGGTGTAGCAGCTTTGGCTGCGCCCGTCCTCGTGCATCTCGTGCGCCGCACCCGCGCGCGCAAGGTCCAGTTTCCGGCGCTCGTGTTTGTGCGCCAGGTGCCGCAACGGACCATCCGCCGGCGTACGCTGCAAAACATATTGCTATTGTTGCTTCGCTGTCTCGCAATCCTGTTGATCGTGATCGCGTTTACACGCCCGTTCTTCAGTGGCGGCAGTTCCGCGAAGGAATCGACGGCCGCCGGCGCGACGGTGATCCTCGTCGATAATTCGTTGAGCATGAGACGCGAGCCGCTCTTCTCAGAAGCGCAGAAACGCGCGGAAGCCGCGGTTGACGAAGCACGCAACGACGAACAACTCGCGCTCGTCAGTTTCGATAAACGCTACGCTGTGGTGAATCGCTTCACGTCCGATAAGAACCGGACGCGAATGGCAGTCAGGACTCTGAGCGCCGGCTGGGACGGAACTGATTACGAACAAGCATTGCGCGGTGCTGAATCGCTACTCGGCGAGATCGAAACCAGCGGGCCAAAGCAGATCGTGATGATCTCGGATTTCCAGGCGCCCGGCTGGAGCCAGAACACCGCGACTTTCAAACTCGCCAACAGCACGAAACTCACGACGATTGACGTCGGCGGAAACGAACCCGTCGCAAACGTCGCGGTGACGAAGGTCGAGGCGCGCGGCGTGGTGTTTGGGCAGAAGTATCTCGAGAATCTCGCGGTCCACGTCAGTAATTTCAGCGACACGCCGCGCGATCACATCCAGGTCGATTTCCAGATCAACGAACAAACCGTCGAAAAACGAGACATCAGTCTCAACAGCCGCGACACGAAAGTGATCGAGTTCAGCGGCTTCAACCTGAACGAAGGCGCGAATCGCTGTACGATCAACATCGTCTCCGACGACTTCGCCGCCGACAATCGTTTCTATTTCACACTGCGGCGCGAGACGCCGGCGAAAGCGTTGATCGTCGAAAGCGCTTCGCGCGGACGCAGCGACAGTCTGCACCTGCAAAGCGCGTTGACGACCAACGACGATCTGCCGTTTACGTTCACGCTCAAGAGCACGGGCTCGGTTGATCCGTCGAGCATCGCCGAATATTCGCTCGTCGTTCTCAACGATGCTGGTCCAATCAGCGGCGCGCTAGCCGAGGCGTTGATGAAGTTTGTCGAAGCAGGCGGGCAGATGATCGTCTCCACTGGACCACGGACCACCGCGGACAGTTTCAACTCCTCGCTGCAACGGATCGCGCCCGCTGTGCTTCGTGAAGCAGTAGAGACCAAGGCGGGCGAGAGTGTGGCGATCACGAACGTGAAGTTCGACCATCCGATCTTCGAAGTGTTTCAGGAAAGCGGACGGCTCGCCGCGGCGCACGTCATCGGTTACTTCCGCTCGGAACCGGGCGCGACCGCCAGCGTCCTCGCTCGTTTTGAAGACGGCAGTCCCGCGCTCGTCGAATCACGCAGCGGCAAAGGCCGCGTGCTGTTGTTCACTTCGTCGCTTGGTCCAAGCTGGAACGATCTACCCCTCATGCCGCTGTATCTTCCGTTTATTCACCAGATGGTGCGGTACACCGGCGCGCGTGAGGAAAACCCATGGTACGGGATGGGCCAAACTTTCACGGTGCGTAAAGAAGCGAATGGACAACCGCCCGCCGTCGATACGCCCGCGGGCGCGCGTTTGACTGAAACTCGCAACACGCCCGACGGCGATCTGCTCGTCACCGCGCGTGAGCCGGGCTTCTATCGTTTGCGTTACAACGCGCAACCGGGATTCGCCGCCGTCGACACAGACGGCGCGGAAGGCGACTTCACCAAGTTGAACTTCGCGGAGTTTATGTCGGGCGTCACCGGCGGCGCGGGCAGCGCCGAAGGAACTGACGCGAGCCGCAACCTGAGCGGCGAGGAAGTCGAAGGACGGCAGAGAGTCTGGTGGGGGTTGTTATTTTTGGCGCTGTTACTGTTGTTGGCGGAATCGGTATTGGCGCGCCGAACAAAAATGGTGAAAATGATCGGGTAAACGGCTAAAGGGAGTAAGCGATGAGCCCTGAAACGAACCTATTGCAGGATCTCCTTCGTCGAGCGAGATCACGGCGGCAGCTTTTGCTTTCACTGCGAGGAGTGGCGATCAGCGCCGGCGTCGTGGCCGCCGTGCTGCTGCTCACGGGCTGGGCCGCTCATCGCTTTCGTTACAACGGCGCCGCGCTCATCGTGCTGCGCGTCGGCGCGCTACTCACTTGTCTCGCCGCAATTTACTTCGCACTCATTCGCCCGCTGCTCAAACGCATCAGCGATGCTCGACTCGCGCGACTAATAGAAGAGAAATCGTTTGGCACTGAAGATCGTCTGGTAACGGCAGTCGAATACGCTAACGGCAACGCCAAAAACATCTCGCCCGCGATCGTCAACCGTCTTTATCGCGACGCGAACGACATCTCCGCCACGCTCGACGTCCGAAACGTGATTCGACGTTCGCGCCTGCTGATGTACGGCGGCGCGGCGCTCGCCAGTTTGTTGCTCTTCGCCGGAGTGTTGAAGTGGGGACCACGCGAGATTTCGCAAGGCGTGGCCCAACTCGTCACGCCGACTACTCTCGCCGCCTCCACGAACGCGATGAGTATCAAAGTCAAACCCGGCACAGCGCGCGTTCCGAAAGGTTCCGATCAGGACATCCTCGCGACACTCGTCAACTTCGATTCGCAAACGGTAACAGTCTTCGCGCGCCCCATCGGCTCCAAGGACGACTTTCAGGGCCAGGCGATGGAACCCGCCAAAGCACGCAGCGACTTTCGTTTCTCGATCTTCAACATTCAGGATTCGATGGAGTACTTCGTCGAGTCGAATAACGTGCGTTCTGAAGTTTACAAACTCAACGTCGTCGATCTGCCTTACGTGAAACAGCTCGACCTCGTTTTGAACTTCCCCGCGTTTACAAATCTGCCGACGAAAACTGTCGAAGACGGCGGCGACATCGCGGCGCTGAAAGGAACGACGGCGACGATCACGGCAAAGCTCACCGGCAAAGTACGCTCGGCGCGCATCGTTTACGCGGACGGTAAGAAGTCAGATATGAAACAGCAGGGCGCCGATTTTGTCGGCGAACTGACCGTCAGTGGCGATACCAGTTACTACATCGAGCTCGTCAGCACCGACGGCGAGACGTATCGCGGCTCGAACGAGTACGACGTCTCGGTGCTCGAAGATCAACCGCCGACGATCTCGTTCGACAAACCCGGCCGCGATAAGAAAGCCACGAACCTTGAAGAAGTGTTCACGCAGGCACGCGCCGAAGATGATTACGGCGTCGTCTCGATGGACCTGCACTTCTCCGTAAACGGCGGCGACGAGAAGAAAGTCAACCTGCAACAACTGACGCGCGATTCCGCGCGCTCGCTGAGTGGCGCGTACACGTTCTTCCTCGAAGAGTACGGTCTGAAACCCGGCGACTTCATCTCCTATTACGCGAAGGCCCGCGACGCGAGTAGCGAAGCGACCAGCGACATCTACTTCATCGAAGTGAAACCGTTTGAGATGGAGTACAAGCAGGCCCAGCAACAAGGCGGAGGCGGAGGTGGCGGCGGCGGCGACGAGGATCAAAACGCGTTGTCGCGCCGGCAAAAAGATCTGATCGCCGCAACGCACCGGCTCATTCGCGAAGGTGACAAATACACCGAACAGGAACGGCGCGACGGTTACGAAGCGGTGGCGACCGGCCAGGAAAAACTTCGCACTGACACGCTCGAGTTCATCGATCGCATGGGCCGCCGCCTCGGAGGCACGGACGGACAGAAGCAAGTGGCTGAAATGGCTGAACATCTTCGCCAGGCCGCAAAGGAGATGGAAGGCGCGCCGCCACCGTTGCGCAAAGAAACCGGTAAAGATGCGTTGCCGCCCGAACAGCGCGCGCTGCAACGGCTGCTCGCCGCCGACGCGATCTTTCGTGAAGTGCAGGTCGCCATGGGCAATCAAAGTGGCGGCGGCGGCGGCGGTGGACAACGCGAACAACAGGAACTCGCGGGCCTGTTTGAACTCGAACTGGACAAGATGAAGAACCAGTACGAGACGGTCCAACGCGCCCAACAACAGCAGGCCGAGCAGCAAAAGAGCGAAGCTGAACGTCGTTTGGAGGAGCTTGCGCGACGCCAACAGGCGGCACTCGAGGAGCAACGACGCCGGCAGCAGGCGCAGTCGGGTGGCTCAGGCGGTAATCAACGCGAGCAACAGGAACTGATCGACGAAACGCGCAAAGCCGCACGCGAGTTGGAACGTCTGTCGCGTGAGCGGCGCGATCAGCAGATGCAGCAGTTGAGCCAGCAACTCAATCAGACCGCTGACGAGATGCAAAAGGCGCAGGCCGCTGCGCGTGGAAACTCGAGCGAGTCGATCGCGCAAAACGAACGCGCGCTCGAACGTTTGCAACAAGCGCAACAGCGTCTTCAACAAATGAGCGGCTCGAACAGCCAGCGCGGCGGACAAAGCGGTTCGTCCGGACGTCAGCAACAGATCTCGGATCTGCGCCAGCGTGCGGCGCAAGCGGCGTCGCGACAGCGCGAGATCGCGAAAGACATGGAAAATCTTTCGCGTCGCGGTGGTCAGAACGCCCAGGACGAAAACTCGCGTAAAGCTCGCGAGCAACTCGCCGAACGCAAAGATGCACTCGCTGACAGTGTTGCCGGGTTGCAACAGGATATCGAACAGTCGGCACGCGCGATGGGCCAGAGTGGCCAGGGTAACCAGGGTCAACAGCGCACGGCGCGACAGTTGAAAGACGCAGCCGATTCGCTCGCGCGCGATCGCGTTGCGGATCGCATTCGCGAGAGCAAACAGTCGCTCAATAGTGGACAGCAGAGTGGCCAACAAGGCGCCCAACAAGGTGCGGGCCGCCAGGATGAACGCGCGATCGAACGCAGTCTCAACAACCTTTCCGAACGGCTGCAAGCGGCAGAGCAGAGCGCGCGCGGCGCGAATGGTTCGAACGCGGAAGAGAACCTGGACCGCACGCGCCAACTTGCAGACAACCTCGATTCGCTGCGTCGTCGTCTGGACGAGAACGCGTCGCGTCGTGGCGGACAACAACCGGGCAATCAACAAAACCAACAAAGCTCGCAACAGGGAAATCAAGGACAACGCGGACAGCAAGGACAAAACAGCCAGGAGGGTCAGCAGTCACAGCAAGGCCGCGAAGGTCAGTCAGGTCAACAAGGCCAGTCAGGCCAGCAGGGCCAATCGGGACAACAGCAGAACGGTCAACAACAAGGCGGCCAGCAACAAGGCGGTCAACAAGCAGGCGGCTCGCAAAACGGCGGCGACGGCCGCAGCGGTCGCCAATATGCTGGACCACAATGGGGACCGATGGGCGGCGACTGGGGCGACAATCGCCAGTTCTCCGCCGAAGTTCGTGAACGACTCCGCGAAGCGCAAGACCTGCGACGCGAGTGGGGCGCAACCGGCCAGGGCGTCGGACGTCTCGACGAAGTCATCGAGGAACTCAAACGACTCGCCGACGGTCGCATGGAAGGCGACGCCGCAACTGCCGCATACGTCAAATCGGAAGTCATCGAACCGCTGCGCCAGCTCGAACTCGAATTGAGCCGGCAATTGCAGCAACAAAGCGGACGCACCAACCTGCGACTCAGAGACGAAGGCGCCGCGCCTGAAAAATATCGCCGCGCTGTCGAAGAGTATTACCGCAGACTTTCAGGCGCTCGGCCGAGACAGTGATCATTTTTCATTTGCCATTTTTCGTTTGTCGTTTGTCATTAACGCTAAGTAAACACAACGACATTGGGAACCCTCGGCAAATGACAAATGAGAAACGACAAACGGAAAATGGAAAATGGTTAAGCTCTTCAAACGGCTGATATTGCCAACGCTCGTACTCGTCGCGCTGCTGATCCCGACAGTGGCCCAGAGCCAGTTCGATCAATTCGGCAACTTCCGCCAGCGTCGCCGTTCAACCTCGACGTCCGCCGATGCTGGTCCATCCTTCGGCGAGTTCACCTTCGTTCGCACGATCTACGAATCGCCGTTTCGTGGCTACGGCCGTCGCGGCTACGGCGGCGGCACATGGACCACCGACTATCCCGAAGCTGACAACAACTTCATCGTCGGCCTGCGTGAATGGGCCGGCACCAACCTCAAGATCGCGCCGCGTCCTGAAGCACTCGAGATCCTCGACGATCGTATCTTCGATTACCCGATCCTTTACGTCGTCGAACCCGGCTTCATGGAGTTGACCAACGAACAGGCCGCGCGATTGCGCGAGTACATCATGCGTGGCGGCTTCATCTTTCTCGACGACTTCTGGGGCGAGTATGAATGGCAGAACGTGCAGGAACAGTTTCACAAGATCGTTCCGGAGTACGAGATCAAAGATCTGCCGTTGACGCATCCGATCTTTCATTCGTATCTCGACGTGGAAGAGGTGGTCCAGGTTCCGAACGTCTACAACGCGCAGCGCGGAATCACTTCAGAAAAAGGCGGCGTCGTGCCGCACTACATGGGGATCGAGAACAAGAATGGACGCCTCGTCGCGTTCCTCGCGCGCAATTGCGACCTCGGCGACGCGTGGGAATGGATCAACGATCCTGCTTACCCGGTGAAGTATGGTCTGCCTGCTTACAAGGTGGGAATCAACGTGGTGATCTACGCGATGAGCCACTAACGCTTCGGCTTCGTAACCGTCAACTCGATCCGCTTCTCTTCCCTGCTCTGCAACGTCCCCGAAAAAGCGCGAACTCGACAACGCCGGATCGGCGTTGACAAGCAACACGCCTCCGCCCGCCACGAGTGGAAAAGTCGCAAAAGCGTGCGTAGTTTAACTCAGATCATTCCTTCGCACTCATTTGTTGGCGCAACGTTCCTGCCTGCGCGAGCAGCACGTCGTAAGTGGACCGGCGGCGGCCTTCGGACAACCATTTCACCGTCGAGGCGACGAATAGTTCCTTCAAATAGGCGAACGAGAACCCCTCCGTTTCCGTGACGAGTTTTGCTGCACCACGATCTGAAATGCGCAACTCCGTTTGCAGTTCGCTGTTCCACTTGTTGATGTAGGCCAGTCGCTCCGCGGGCTGCGGCAAGTCAAACATGTACTTGCGATCGAAACGGCTCGGCCGATCGAGAATCGACGGATCGAGCTTCTCGGGGTGGTTCGTCGTCGCCAGCACGACGACGCCGGTGTTCGGCTGGAAGCCGTCCAACTCGTTCAGGAAGAACGAACGGTTCTCGTCGCCGAGCATCGAGTCGAGATCTTCCAGCACGACCACGCACGGCGACATGCGAGCGCGTTCGAAGACTTCGGCCATGTTCTGCTGTTCCGTCGCGCCTTCGCATTTGAAGCTGCGAACGTAGATACAAGGCTTGCCGAGTTGGTTGATGAGCGCTTTCAGCGTGTGAGTCTTTCCGTTTCCTGGTGGTCCAATGAAGATGGCGCCGCGTTTCCACGGGATGCCGTAACGCTCGTACACGTCGCGCGAGTTGAAAAACTGGTTGAAGTCGTTCTGGATCTCTTCTTTCAGCGAACCACGCAGGACAAGGTTGTCGAAAGTCGAGCTCTTGATCGAGTCGAAGAGCTCTTTGTCTTTGTCGAAGTAGCCGTCTTTGTAGACCAGGATCTCGCCGCGCACCTCGCAGTTCCACTCACAAACAGCGTCGAAGAAAGACTCAGCGACGTTCGGTTCATCCGACATGATCCAGTGATGACGGCGGCTGTAGCAGGTGTCGGTCCAGCTGATCAGTACGACGTCGAGTAGTTGTCCATTCCAGAGGACGTTGAGCCAGGAGTTATTGATGTATTGGCGGAGTTTTCTGGCGCCCATCCAGTCGGTTCTGACGTGGTGGAAGACGGATTTGTGCTCGACGATCGCGCACTTCCGCGCCCGGACGAAGGCTTCGAGGTCGAAGTATCCGGTTGCGCCTTCGATGATGGTCTTTCCCGGGTGCAGCTCCGCCAACTCCCGAGCGACGTGATAAGCAATGTAGTCGTCAGGTTTGTAGTGTGCGTCGCGGATGAAGTCTTCAATGCTCATATATCAGTGTTCATTGACACGCGAAATACCTTTTTGCGATTGCGATCAGCGGCGCATCCTTTCCTGCGCGACTCTGTCACGCACGTCACGATCATCGTAGACGTCCATGAACAAATACTTGCGCCACTCAGCACGCGCCTCGGCGTAGTGACAGAGCACCACGCGTTCCAGCTTCACGCGCAGCGCCGATTGCGACGTAAGCAACGGCATACGTGCTTCGGACGGAGTGCGGTTGCCCTTGCGACCGTTGCACGTCACACATGCGGTCACGACGTTGACCGGTGAGTTATCGCCGCCACGAGAACGCGGCAGGATGTGGTCCAACGTCAGCTCGTTTGCCTGTTTCTTGTCACCGCAATACTGGCAACGAAACTTGTCGCGCATGTAGATACGCGTCCGCTTCATTCCTGAAGCCTGACGGCGCTGGCGCACGTTGATGTAAATTCGGCGGCGAATCACGGACGGAACCGGAAACACGCTTCGCGCCGTACGCAGCACGCGATCGCCTTCCAGCTCTTCGACCGTAACCGTACCGTTGATTGTCATGATCACCGCTCGCGGCACGCTCACAGTGCCGAGCGGTTCGTAAGTTTGATTCAGTAAGAGTACTCGCCCGTCGAGTGTCATCACCGGGCACCTCCTTTCAATTTCGAAATTCGAAATTCAAAATTCGAAATTTTCAAAATGGAGTTCAAGAGCGGTTGGTGAGGACGGCAAGACTTCGCAGGGTGCGAGTCACCGCTCTTGAAGCTTTAGTTAATCGAGAAAGACGACGTGTTTCGCGCCTGGTGCAAGACGCTCGGTGTTCATCGCGACCCGGTGCCACTCATTGAGCAGCACGGTCTTGTGGTCCGGATGGGAAACGCGACCGCGAACATAAACAGTTGCGTCCACGACCCGGGAACTCCAGTTCCAGCGTCTTGCATCCTCGTTCTCCAGGAGCAGCCTGCGATACTCTGCCGGCGAAACTCCCCGCGGATAACGGGAACAAACAAACACTGCCTGACCGCCAGTGCGATACAGGTACTGGCACATGTGTGGCTTACCACCGTTGCCACGACTGATCGGTTCGTTCTTTCGGATTAACTTTTCGTTTACGGTTAAAAAGGGAGCGGAAATGAAGAACCATTCGCCTTGTCTGACAAACGCTTCGTTTCTGCGTCTGAGTCGATTCTTAATCCGCTTGAGTCTTCGGTGCACTGACCAGCGCACCAAAGGCGGCTGCAATGCTTCCATCGCACCTTTCACGTTCGACACTGAAGTGCCGGGAACAGCGCAAACAAACCAGTGTCGCTCGTCATGACCACACAGAAACTTTTGCTTTCCTTTGTCCGTGCGGGCCATGAGCAGCAGATGTCTCGCTTCGGGGCGAATATCGATGACTTGATACTCGGCCGGATCGATGCGATCGACGGCGATGTCGAAGAATTCACCGCGGTCATCGGATCGAATGTCGACGCCGGCGCGTTCTCTTGGTCGCAATACATCGCGCACCCTGACGCGTGCTCCCATACGTCGAAACATTGTCTCTAACTGCGTTTCCATAAACCTTCTTTCTATTTGCTGTGGCTTCGCTATCGAAGCCGGTTGTCAAATTTCGAAATTCGCATTTCGAATTTTTGCTTGGGGTTGTGAGTGGGGTGAGAGGGTGAGGGGCCGGAGAGTCGCTAAGACTCTCTTACCCCTTCACGCAAACGACTTGCTTGATCTCGGCGACTACTTCAACCAGATCGCTCTGATTCTTCATCACCGTTTCGATTGACTTGTAAGCGCCTGGGATTTCGTCGAGCACGCCTAAATCTTTGCGGCACTCAACGCCTTCCGTTTGACGCTCCAGGTCTTCTTTCGTGAAGTTGCGTTTCGCGGCTCCACGTGAAAGCTTGCGTCCTGCGCCGTGCGAACACGAGTTGAAGCTTTCCGGCAACCCGAGTCCCTTGACGATGTACGACTTCGCGCCCATCGATCCGGGAATAATGCCGTACATTCCTGCCGCCGCGTTGATCGCGCCCTTGCGCGTGACGAAAACTTTCTCGTCGTAATGCTGCTCGAGTGCGACGTAATTGTGGTGACAATTGACTGCGAGCTCAGGCTTGAATGGCTGGCGATGATTGAACATCTTGTTGAAGACCTTCAACAGACGCGTCATCATGATTTCACGATTCTTCATCGCGTAACGTTGCGCCCACTCGAGGTCCTTCCAGTACGCCTTAAATTCCGGCGTGCCTGAGATGAAGTAAGCGAGGTTCGGATCAGGGAGTTCACTCAAACGCCACAAACTCTTGGCGGTTGCGATGTGACGCTCAGCCAGTTCCTTACCGATGTTGCGCGAACCGGAGTGAAGCATCAGCCAAACAACGTTCTCGGTGTCTAAACAAACTTCGATGAAGTGGTTACCGCCACCGAGTGTTCCGAGTTGCTTCATTGCCTTCGCTTTGCGATCGCTCACGCCTTCGTGGAGATTCGCGAATTCGTTCCAGCCTTCCCAGTATGACGATTCGTCAACTGATTCGTCGTATTGACCGAAGCCGGTTGGAATTGCTTCTTCGATCTTCGAGCGAAGCTCTTTCAACTTGCCGTCGAGGATGCCGCTCTTGAATGGCGTCTTTACCGCCATCATGCCGCAACCGATATCGACGCCGACCGTTGCGGGAATGACTGCGTCCTTCGTGGCAACGACGGAACCGACCATGCTTCCCTTTCCAAGGTGTGCGTCAGGCATCAGCGCGACGTGCTTGAACAAGCATGGCAAGCGAGAAACGTTACGCAGCATCGATTGCTCTTCAATGCTGAACTCGTGGTTGGCCCAGGACAAGATGTCCTTTTGCGCACCGCCGAGATTTAATTTTTCGTAAGGCACTTGTTGACCTCCTTTCATAGTTTAATCCGTGTAACAAAAAAGGCAGAGAGCATGTTGTCCCGAACACACTTAGACACACTTCGAGGCACACTTCTCCTGAGGATGGCGAACCCATGGACTCTCGCAAAGCACCGGGATCATCATCCGGAAGGCTCCCTGCCTTCATCTCGCAAAAAGGTATTTCGCTTGTCAAAAAACTAAAAGAGCGGGCCTTGAGCCTCCCAGGGAAGCTGCCCGCTCCATACAATTCTCGCGATTTTTCTTGGAGATTTGGGAGCGGGAGTCCGCTCCCGCAGATTATTGCTTTATGTGCCGGCTAACGCCGGTGATCGAATCCTGTCCGAGTCGCGCAGTGAACAAGCCGGTAAATGACATACCGAGACCGGGACCACTGACGACACACGTCGGTCGCCATTCCATCTTGTGATCTCTGGTTTTGATATTCATTCTCGGCAAATTCTTCTGACGCACCTCCGTCACAGGATTCAAGCGCAAGCTGCTTTGTATACGCCTGCTCTGGTGGTCCTGTCAAGATTTTTTTTGAAAATTTTATCGTGAACGCTTACGCGGATGCGGTGGTGATTACGATGAACATGAAGTTTAAGGCGCCGAAGATGCCGGCGACGATGATGAGTTTCCATTCGCGGTTTGCTTTCTCACGATAGAAAACTCAAGCGCCGGCTTTGGCGAAGTAACCGGGACGGTGGCGAAGCTCCAGTTTATCCTTGCGAAGCTCAGGGTTAGTGATCTCGATCGTGATCCTGCGATACGCGCCGTCACGACGTTTGTTGGTCGACGAATACGCGATCAAATACTGCGTGCGCAACTCTTTTTCAATTTCCGCAAACGCCGCCGCCATGTCGAGCTTCTTGTCGGGAAAGAACGCACGCCCGCCAGTACGTTGGGCCAGGTCACGCAGCGCGCCGCGGTCCACACCTTCATTCTTACTGTCGCCAATTCCGATCACGTAAATCACTGACTCAGCCGCAAGCGTGCTGTTCACCGCTTCCGACTTCGTCAATCGACTCGTCGTGTCGTGCCCGTCGGTGAGAAGAATGATCGCTCGTCGCCGCAGGCCCGGCGTCTTCGCCAGGACGTTGCTCGACGTCAGCGTGATCGCGTCCCAAATCGCGGTGGTACCTTCTTCGGGCGGCGCAAGCAAACCTGGACCAGTCGGAATGCCCGTCAACGGACGCCCCGAACCGAGATACGCAGGCAACGCCACCTCGACACGTTGAAGCACCTTGTAAACACTCAACACGTCGCGCGTCATCTCCTGCTCCAGATACGCAAGCCCCGTAAACGGAATGATCGAGACCACATCGCGGCTCGACTGAAACACACTCTCGATGAAAGCACGCGCGGCTGCCTTTTCATCCGGCAGCGTAAACTCCTGCGATCGACTGACGTCGATCAAAAACGCGATCGCCAGCGGGCGATCTGTTTCGCGTTGAAACGTGAAGAGCTGTTGCGGTACGCCGTCTTCGAGCACGCGCACATCTTCGGCGCGGAGCGTCGTGACGAAGCGGCGTTGTTTATCGACGGCGGTGAACGGAAGATTTGTAACGTCAGTATCGACGCGGATGACGTCGTCGTCCTGCGTTGCAGTCTGCGAGTGCAGCACCGAAGCGCACACGAGCATGAGCACGATGAGGGAAAGTAGTTGACGCACGTTACGCCTCATTCTACTGCGGCAGACCAACCTTTCGCACGATCTCAACGAATCGCGGATCCGATCGCATTCCGTCAAACTCGAACATCACGCCGACGTGTCGCAAACGAAAATCACGCTCCTCGTACGCGCGCTCCAACCACGAAAGCGTTTCCTCTTTTTTACCAAGCCGCGCGTAGTGCGTGGCGATCATGAAAGGAGGAAACTGGCGGCTGGGCGGCAGCGCCAGAATCTGGTCTAAGCTCTTTTGCAAGTAGGCTTTCCAGCCTGATTTTGTATACGCCTGATTCGCCTCCGCAAGCAGCTCCGGCGGAAATCCTGTAAGCCGTCCGGCGATCGCGTATTGAGCCACGGCCTGATCGTACATCCCCTTCGCTTCGTAAGCGCGACCGAGAAAAAACAGCGTCGTCGGAAAGTTTGGATCAAGCTCCTGTGTCTTTCGATACTGCTCGATAGCTTCATCGAAGCGCCGCTGGTCCATCAGTATGTCGGCGTAAATGCGATTCATGATGACTGAAAGCGGATCGAGTTCCAACGCACGTTTGATCCGGGCCATGGCTTCGTCGAAACGCCTGGTCGTCGCGAGGTGTTCGGCAAGCCACTGGTGCGCCGGCGCGTAGTTCGGATTCAGCTCGAGCGCGCGGTCATACTCTTTTTCAGCGGTGGCGAAATCGTAGTCGTAGTAGATGACGATCTGTCCGAGCGAAGCATGTGCCTCCGCCAGTTTGTCGTCGAGCTCAAGGGCCTTGAGCGCAGCCGCTTTCGCCTTGGGCATCAACTGAACGGGCGGTTGATTGGTGTAAACAGTCAGCAGCGTGTACGCGTCGGCGAGACCTGAATACGCAAGCGCGTACCTGGGATCCTTCTCGATCGCCTGTTGAAAAAACACGATGGCTTTCTCGAAGTCCGCGGCTGTCCGCTTGTTCCAGTAGAAGCGGCCTTTCAGGTAAAGCTCATACGCTTCGGGATTCGCCGTGTACATCTTTTCCATACGCGACTGGTCCATGCCTGACAGCGTCGGGCGCAGATTGGTTGTAATCTCGCGCGCGATCTCGCGCTGCACGGAAAGCATGTCGGCGAGTTTGCGTTCGTACTGATCGCCCCAAACCTGTTTGTTGTCGCGAACGTCAATCAACTCAACACTGACGAGCATACTGTCGCCGCGAGGCATCAACCGGCCGGTCAAAACAGCACGCACGCCAAGCTCGTTTCCGATCTTCAGCGGATCCTCTTCACGTCCTTTGTAACGAAACACCGAACTGCGCGCGATGACCTTGAGGTTCGGAAGCTGCGTCAGGTTGTTGATGATGCTCTCGGTTAGACCATCCGAGATCCAGTCGGCATTCGGATCTTTGCTTTGGTTCACAAACGGCACGACCGCGATCGATTCGATGGCGACTTCAGTCTCCGCGGCGTGCAGATACGAACGAATACCGAAGACAACGGCAGTCACGCTAAGCAAAACGAGCGCGGCAACAAGCACGGTCGCCGTTTTGTGACGCTTGATCTCGTTGACGATGAACTCCGCGCTCGAAGCTCGCGTCGACGCTGAACTCGGCGCCGCAGTCGAAGGATTCTGCACGACCGTCGCGTCCATGTCTTCCAACGTCTTCGCGTCACGGCTCAACACGGACGAAGACTTGGCGTTCTCCTGCAAATCGCGACGAACTTCTTTCAACTCGATCGCGACGTCTTTGATGTTCTGGTAACGCTGATCCGGATCCTTCGCCAGACAACGCCGCACGATGCGTTGCAGATCCGCGGGCGCCGACGGATTGAAAATCGTGATCGACGGCGCGGGCTCGCGGATGATCTTGTTGAGCGTGTCGATCGTGTCTGTTCCGGAGAACGCGCGGCGGCCGGTGATAGCTTCGAAGAGTATGCAGCCAAACGAAAAGATGTCGGCGCGGTGATCGATCTCCTTTGTCTTTCCCTGCGCCTGTTCGGGCGACATGTAACCGGCGGTGCCGAGGATCACGCCGGGAGTCGAGTGTTGCAGGATCGTCGGCTCCTCGCTGCTCACGCTGCCTGTGGCCGGTTGCGGTTCGACGAGTTTAGCCAGACCAAAATCCAGAATCTTCCCGTGCCCGTCAGACGTGATCATCACGTTGTCGGGTTTGAGATCGCGATGGACGATCCCCGCGTCGTGCGCTTTTGCCAGTCCTTCGGCAACGTGTTGCAGGACGCGCAGCAGTTTCGGAAGTTCTTCGTGCTCTACGTGAATCTTCGTGCGGAGCGTCGCGCCATCGACGTACTCCATTGCGATGAAGTTATGCCCTTCGGATTCGCCGATCTCGTAGATGTGCGCGATGCTTGGATGATTCAACGACGCGGCTGAGGTCGCTTCCTGCTTGAAACGCCGCATCCGGTCGTGATTTGAAGCGACGTCGGCAGGCAGGACTTTCAGAGCCACCGGGCGATTCAGACTCGTGTCTTGCGCAAGGTAGACTTCGCCCATTCCGCCCGCGCCCAGCAAAGAGCGAATCTCGTATCGACCGAGTTGTGTTTTGGGGGCGAGGGGCATCGATGGCGCATTCTAGCCGAGCAGAATAAGAAGCGCACGGGATCGACGGATTCGTGTTATATTTCGTTTTGCCTGTTTTGACTGCGCCGCGCGCGTAGCAACTGCCCCAAATCACCTCACAAAATCCGATATGAAGATAAAAAGCACGCATGGTGTTCATACACTGCTGTTTGGCGTAACCATATTCATCAGTTCGGCGCTGCTCTTCTCGATCCAACCGATGATCGCCAGGATGCTGTTACCGCTCCTCGGCGGCACGCCTGCGGTCTGGAACACGTGCATGGTGTTCTTTCAAGCGGTGTTGCTGTGCGGTTACGCATACGCACTGCTCGTGTCGCGCTGGCCGTTGAAGCGCCAACTGATCGTGCAAGTCGCGGTGCTGTGTCTTGCTTTCGTCAGTTTGCCGATCGCGCTTTCGTCTTCATGGGTCAATTCGGTTCCGCAGACGGAGGATCCTTCGCTGTGGGTGTTGTTGTGTCTCGCGGCGTCGGTTGGGCTCCCTTTCTTCATCATCTCGAGCAATAGTCCGTTACTTCAGAAGTGGTTTTCGCGCACGGCGACGGATTCGGCGAAAGATCCATACTTCCTGTACGCAGCGTCAAACGCCGGCAGTCTGCTCGCGCTGCTGGCGTATCCAGTGTTACTGGAACCGTTCTTTACTTTACGAATGCAGAGCCGGCTCTGGACTGTGGGCTACGTGGCGCTGGTGCTGCTGGTCGTCGTCCACGCGTTCATGCTGTTCCGCGCGAGGGAACAACGGGAGCAACAGAAGAGCGAAATAGTTGTACCCATTGAGACTCTGACCGTGCGGCGTCGTTTACGCTGGTTGCTGCTCGCGTTTGCGCCGTCGAGCCTGATGCTCGGCGTGACGAATTACATCACGACCGATATCGCTTCCGTTCCGCTGCTGTGGATCATCCCGCTCGCGCTTTATCTGCTGACGATGGTGTTCGCGTTCTCGACGAAGCGATTTGTTCCTGCCCGGCTCAGCGATCTGATCATTCCCGGCGCGACGGTGATACTGCTGATACTTTATCTCTCCGATCACTCCGGAAGCGGATCGCGCGTGCTCGTCCTGATGCACCTCGCGTACTTCTTCTTCGCCGCGCTGATGTGTCACACACGACTCGCCGACGATCGCCCCGGACCACAGCACCTCGCGCAGTTTTACGTTTGGCTTTCGCTCGGCGGCGTACTCGGCGGAATCTTCAACGCCCTTATCGCGCCGATGGTCTTTCGCAGCGTCGTCGAGTATCCACTCGCGATCCTCTTGTCGTGTTTACTCCTACCGGGACTGAAAACCGAGACGACGAAAGAACGTCGATTGGACTTCGCGTTTCCGATGCTGATCGGTGCTTTCACATTCGCGCTCGGATGGGTTGCCGACATCGTAGTGCCGGTTGGAATGAACGGTGCGGTGTTTGTCGTGGGGTTGCCGCTGTTCGTGACGTATCCGTTGCGACGGCGTCCGTTGCGTTTTTCGTTGTCACTGGCGGCGGTGATCGTCGCCGCAGCGACAGTAACCGGAATCGGCCGCACGACTCTACATACGGAGCGAAACTTCTTCGGCGTCCTGCGTGTGCTGAACGATCGCGGCGTGCATTCGTTCCTGCACGGCAGCACTGTTCACGGAAGACAAGTCACTACGCCGGGCAAACGCTGCGACCCGCTTTCTTACTACCATCGCGAAGGACCATTCGGCCGGATCATGTCGCAGTTCCAAAACTCAGGCAAAGGCACGAACGTCGGGATCATCGGTCTCGGAATCGGCGGCACGCTCAGCTATTCGCGGCCGGGCGAACGATGGACGTTCTACGAGATCAACCCCGCGGTCGTATCAGTCGCGCAGTCGCCTCAGTACTTCACTTATGTCAGTGAATGCGCGGCCGCGCCTGTCGAAATGGTTCTCGGCGACGCGCGTTTGAAACTACTCAGCGCGCCCGATCATACGTACAACCTGCTCGTGCTCGACGCGTTCAGCAGCGACTCGATCCCGATACATTTGATGACGCAACAGGCGCTCGATCTCTATCTATCGAAACTCGCGCCCGGCGGGATGCTCGTGTTTCACATCTCGAATCGTAATCTGGATTTGAGTGGGGTGGTTGCGGATCTCGCGAAGACGCGGGAACTCACAGCATTATCGCTGCTGGATCTCAGAGCGAAACCCGGAAAGGATCCGTCGCACTGGGTCGTGCTCACACGCGATAGCGCGGACTACGGCGCGCTCGGCGACGACCCAGTTGCCAAACGTCTCGTAAGCGACGGCGCAGACGACGTTTGGACCGACGACTTCTCGAATATCCTCAGCGTCTTCAAGTGGAAGTAAACCTGATTTTCCATTGTTCATTTGTCGTCTGTCATTTTTCATTTGAGCCGTAAGGCCGCAAATGGAAAATAAGCAATGAGAAATAACAAACGGAAAATGACTACTTTTTCTCGCTGATACAGAACAGCGTGTTCTGGCCACGCAAATACAACTCGTTTGCGGCAATCACCGGCGACGCGATGAACGCCTGGTCCGTCAGGTGGTTGGTGGCGAGCACTTCGAACTTCTCTCCCATCTTCAACACCAGTACGTCGCCTTCTTCCGTTGCGAGGTACAACTTGCCGTTAGCTCCCACGAGTGAGGCTTTCAAGTTGTAATTCTTGGGCAAGCGAGTCTGCGCGTAGTAAGCCTCGCCCGTTGTCGCGTTGTAGGCGCTGATCAGGCTGTGGTCAGTCACGACGTAAAGTTTGTTGTCGTAGAGCACCGGCGATGCGGTGTAAGGAACGCCGCGCGTGTGACTCCAGGCGATCGCGTCTGAACCGCTCAAGTCGCCCTGTCTGCCGAGTTTGATCGCCATGAGTTTCGGATTGTTATAGCCGCTCATCACGTAGACCAGGCCGTTTTCGGAAACGGGAACGGGAATCGGATTCGGCCCCAAGCCCGACGACTCCCAGATCACTTTTCCGGTTGCCGGATCGTAACTGCGAACTTTCTTAGTCGCGCTGACGACGATCTCCGTACGGCCGTTGTAATTGATCGCCAGCGGCGTGCTCCACGAACTCGGCTCGTCACGGTCCGCGCGCCACAACTCCTTACCAGTTTGTTTGTCGAGCGCGAGGATGAAGGAACCGGCTTCGTGATCGAAGACGAGGAAAAGACGATTGTCGACGAGCAGCGGCGCAGCGCCTTCGCCGAATGCGAGCCTCATCTTCATCTGCACGCCCGGATCTTTTTTCCAGATCAACTTGCCGTTGAAGTCGTAGGCGTAGATGCCGCGCGAGCCGAATGAAGCATAGACGTACTTGCCGTCGGTGACCGGCGAGTTCGAAGCGAAGCTGCCGTACCTGCGATGGAAGCCTTCGTGTGGCGTCGCGGTCGTGGCGGTTCGTTGCCAGAGAATTTTACCGGATTTGCGATCGAGCGCGATTACGTTGAAACGATGTTCAACCAATTCGTCGGCCTGTCCGCGTTGTGCGGCTTGTCCGCCGCGCTGACCACCGGGCAGCCGGTTGATCTCTTGCGGCGCAGCCTCCGGCACACCGCAGCCTTGAGTATGATTGCGGTTTGCGGTGCTGGCTGGAGAAGCGGCAGGCTTGGTGACCTTAATCGCTGTCGTCAGGAAGATGCGGTCGCCCCAGATCACCGGTGTCGAATGACCTCGCCCGGGGATTTCAGTCTTCCACTTGATGTTCTTCGTGTCGCTCCACGTGGTTGGCGCGTCGCCACGCGCCATGCCATTGAAGGATGGACCACGCCACTGCGGCCAATGCGCGGCGTTCTGCGCGTGAATCAGTAGAGACGAACCGACGATAAGAGAAACGACGAGGGCTAACGCAGTCTTCTTCATGGCTAACTCCGGATCTTTTTATTGAGGGTAGAAACCCACGTGTGTGGCGCGGATTCTAGCTGAGTAAGATGAGGATGGCTACATAAATAAGGATCTAGATCCTTGTTTGAAGATCTAGATCCTTTATCGATAAGTGAGAACGCACAGTTGTTTGGAACGTGCGGTAAAACTCTTCGTTACCTGTTCGCCTGTCAATCGCAGCGTGCCGGATGCGCCGGTGATGCTGATCTCTTCGATCTCGAATCTGTCGTAATGCTTATCGATATCCTCGCACAACGTTTCCCCGACTTGTTCGATGCGTACTGCTTCGTTCGGCATCAGCGTGATAACCGCCGTGCGGTTCGTCTCGTTGTAGGTCAACATCGGCGATGACAAATTGCGCCACTGGCGGTCGCCGTCATCCAATTCTGAGATCAACATAACGCCGGGAATTAGCGGCAGACTGCGCGGATACTCAGGATTATTGCCTTTCTTCACAACGTAGCGGATCTGTATTCGATCGTTCGACTCGTTCGCCACGACGAAGGTTGAAACAAACGAGCACGCGGTGAGAGATAGAACAACAGCCAATACACTGAGCGCGAGGAAAAGCTTGAATACATTGCGCATGGCAACCTGATTCTACCTCACTGCGCCCCGATAACACCCGCCAGCGTTGGCCACATTTCACTGGCCCATAACTCGTATCCCTCATCCGAAGGATGAAAACCATCGGCCGAAAAATACTCCGGATGCGACGGCAACTCGCGTTGCGTGATCGAGTAAATGTCGAAGACCGTCACACCGTGTCGTCGCGCGATCTCTTCCAAACGCTGATTGAACTGCGCGATCTGCTGCTGATACTGACTCCGCATCGACGACGGAATTCGCGGCGCACTCGAAACGTCGGGAATGTTCGTTACAACGATCGCCGCCTTCGTCTGCGACTTCAAAGTCGTAAGTATCTCGTCGTAGTTCTTCGCAAACTGCTCGATCGTGAAACCATGGCCCACGTCGTTAATACCAATCCCAACTGTCACGACATCGGGCGACTTCTCCACGCCGCGTCGCAACTGCCCGCGCAACACATCGTCAGTCGTCGATCCGCTGACACATAAATTCAACAACTCGGACCCCGCTCGATGCTCAGTCACTCGCGTGAATAGCCGCGCAACGTAACCGCCATTGCGCGCGCCAACACCTGACCCGGTGGAATCACCCAACGCAACATACACAATCGGTCCTGACTTCATTGCACTCCCATTGCTCGAACTTTCGCGCGCAAAATCACGATTGCATCCAATAAAAAGGATAACTACCAAAGCAACGAATAATGCTGAATTTAACCCCGTATTTATACGGATTCGCGACTTTCTCTCTTCGCTGTTTCTTCTTGACATTAAGCTATCCTCAGAATAATGTGCCTCGCACTTTCGGCCAACTCAACGAAAGCACCGGTGAATAGTGCGTCTCAATTCCTCTATTCATCTCTGTGTCGCTCGACAAAATCGAAACTAATACGGCCCCGACCCGGACGGGGCACGTCACTCCCCATTCGTTTCGACTGTTTTAGATCCGTGCGCCAAAACAGAAAGGACCGAGAATATGAAAAATAAGACTTTAGGTGTTTGCTTGCTCGTTCTTGTTGCCCTCGTAACCGCTGCCATCTCTGCCGGTTGGGCTAGCCGCGCCGATACCACCCCAGAGAACCAGGCGCTGCAAACAGCAGACTCCACCCTGGCACTCGGGCTCTCCCTCGAGGACATGGTGCAACAATCGGACGTGATTGCGATCGGAAGTTGTACGGAAACACAAAGTGTCTGGGTCGATAACAGTCTCGTTACACTCGCGAAAGTCTCAGTGAACGAAACTCTCAAAGGAACCGAAGGCGATCTTACTGTCGCCCTGCCCGGCGGCGTTGACGCCAATCGCAAGTTTCCCGTTGCGATGAGTTATCCCGGCGCGCCACGTATGACGCCCGGCGAAGACGTGTTCCTCTTTCTCAACATCTCCGGCGAAGTTTCCGGAAGTTACACCGTTGCCGGTTTCTCACAAGGAAAGTTCTCCATCGTGAAAGACGAAGACGGCGAACCGATGGTCTCACGCGATTTGAGACAGATGTCGCTTCAAACCGATAACGGAGTCCGTCGTGGTCAAAACAACCTGACGCCACTCGCGAGTTTGAAGAACGAGGTCAAGCGCCAGTTGCAAAAGCAATAACTCTGCCCCTGCGCTCACACTCAACGTCCAGAATTTGATCTACGGCTCCCGACGAACTCGGGACGTTACCGAGGAGAATTTACATGAGAAAGCTCACATCGATCTTACTGACTGCTTCCCTGATGCTGATGAGCGTCGTAACCACACGAGCTGGCGGCGCGTTCGAAAGCTTTGACATCACCAATGCTCCACCGTCCCCGATCGCGGGACACTTGTTAGCGCGCGTGATCCCGATCAAGTGGGACGCTCGCTCGATGCCGGTTCAATATCGCATTAACAACACGCTCGATCCGATTCCCAATCCGCTGGGAGCAGCGTTCGTGAGCGTGGCGCAGGCGACAACCGTGCTCCAGGACTCGCTCGATTCGTGGAATAACCTCCCCACTTCGTTTATCGACATGCAAATTGTCGGTACCAGGGCAAACGCTGGACTGGTCGGCTTCGACATGGTCAACGAACTCAGTTTTCGCACCGCGGCCGGTTTCTCCGCCATCGCTTCGTCTCCTTCAGTCAACTTCATCACCGACGTAACGCTCGCCAATGGAGATAAAATTGACGGAGACGCCGACGCGGATGTTTCGTCGGCGATCACGGTTGCTACCGACGTGGATAACGACGGCGACATCGAGTTGCCGGCGGGCTTCTACAAAGCCGGAACGATCATCGATAACGACGTTCAGTTCAACACCAAGGTCAGCAATGGATTCCGTTTCACCATCGATCCCGCGCAGGCTGACGCCGTGACGCGTTCAGTCGATCTGAAGTGCGTCGCCGTTCACGAGTTTGGACACTCGATAGGTCTGTCGCACGCGCAACACAATCAGGCGAGCGCCAGCGACGGTAATGGTTCGACGATGTTTCCGTTAATCGACACCGGCGATCCCGCGGCTGAGTTGGCCCAGGCGACACTCGCTATGGACGACATCGCATGGGCGTCTTACACGTATCCCGAAGGCTCGGCAGCAACTGGACCGGGAGCACTGCAACCCGGCGACGTCGCATTCAACAGCGCGTTTGGACTGATCACGGGTGAATTGCGGCACGGAGTATTGAACCAGCCAATCGCCGGCGGAACTCTCTTCGCTACCGATTGGAAGACCGGCGAAAGGACGGTGAGCTCGTTCAGCGGCACCACCAACTTATCGTTCAATCCTGTCAACGGCGGGTTGTTCTTCGTGCCCACCGTTGCCGCTGCAATCCCGAACGGCAACTACGTGTTGCCCGTTCCCAAGGGAAACTATGCCGTCGGCGTAGAGGCAATCGACGGTAGCCCCGTGGCGGCTGGGCAGGTCAGTTTCACCACGCAGATCGGAAACTTCTTCGGTCAGCAGAACTTCATCGAAGAGTTTTACAACAACAACAGCGAAGGCGCGATTGAACGCGATCCGGCCGATGCCAAGAATGTCCACGTCAACAACGGACAGGTAAACGCCAACACCAACATCACCACTAACCAGGTCTTCAACATCAGCAACTTCGGTGCACGCAACTCGATCGGGTTTATCAACGTGCCCGGCTCGACGATGTACGCCGTCGCATTTCCGAGAAATCTGCTTCTCGGAATCGATCCTGCTCATCCGATACTCTTTCAGGCCGGACTGTTCGACACGCACGTGCTCGATGCGTCCGTCCCGGTGATATTTGCGAAGGCAATGTTGACGACAGGCACGGTCAATCCGGACGGCACGGCCACGATCGATCTCGTGAACCCGCTCGACAAATCGATCATGTTCCTGGGCCAGGACACCGACTTCGCGCCGTTCTACTTCAAGAACCCGCACGATCTCAGTCCGCGGATCTTCGAAGGAATGTTGAACGGCTCGATCGAGAACCTGTTCCTCGTGCTCGAAGTCCCGGCAGCGACGCCGTTCCCGGGAGTGAGTGGCCAACCTCCGCTGGTGGGTATTAATTCCACGGGAACGATCTTCGGTCTCTCGTTCCTGTCCCTTGACGCCGGAGCAACTTTCCAGCGTCGCAACACGCAGAACTTCCGGTTCTCGCTGATTGCTTCACCAACACCGCCGACAGAGTAATGCCGGCAGCTGGCACACTGAGAAACAGCGGTCGGCAACGGCCGCTGTTTTTCTTTGCGCGATACAATTCTTCGTAGCACAAAACCAGTTAGCCGGATGGAGAACATGCGAAACATGAAACTGCTGAAGTTTGTTTGCTTGATGTTATTGGTCGTAGTAGTGTCGGCCCACGCACAATCGCCCGACTTCACCCAGCTCGAAAAGCTCGTGCCGGAAGAACTCAAAGAGCGCAACACACCAGGCGCCGTGATCGCGATCGTGAGTGGCGATCGCGTCGTTTACCGGAAGGCGTTTGGCCTCGCGAATATCGAGACACGCGCCGCGATGCAACCCGAAATGCTCTTTCGACTTGGCTCGACGACGAAGATGTTCACCGCCGCGGCGCTCGTCAGTCTCGCCGAACAGAACAAGATCAAACTCGACGAACCGATCGGCAATCGCGTCAAGGGTCTGAATCCGAAGATCGCCGAACTGACGCCGCATCACTTGTTGAGCAACTCCGCCGGTGTTCGCGATTTCGCCGCGCCCGTGATCTCAAATGACGATCCCGCGCTCGGCAACATGGTCCGTTCGTGGAAAGACGAAATCTTCTTCACCACGCAACAAGGCGACATCTATTCGTATTCGAGCGCCGGTTTCTGGCTGTCGGGTTTTGTAGTCGAGGAACTGCAAGGAAAACCCTACGCCGACGCCATGACCGAGCTTCTGTTCAAACCACTCGGCATGGAACGCACGACGCTGCGTCCATTGATGGCGCTGACGTATCCGATGGCTACCGCGCACGCGATCGACAAAGGCCAGCCGGTGATCGTCCGTCCGTTCTTCAACAACGTCGCGATGTGGCCCGCCGGCTCGATCTTTTCAAACGCCAACGACCTGTCGCGTTGGGTGATCGCGTTGATGAATGACGGGCGACTCGACGGCAAACAAGTGCTCTCGTCATCGCTGATCAGCAAAATGTTCGGCCACCACATTCCCGTTCCGGGCGAGAAAGAGTCCTACTACGCTTATGGACTGACGGCGTTCAAGTTCAACGACGTCGAGTTTGTCGGACACGGCGGTTTCAGTCGCGGTTACGGGTCGATGATCCAGATGGTTCCGGCGCGAAAGTTTGCCGTGATCGTGTTGACGAACAAAAGCGGCGAAACGCTCCGCAAAACGCTGAACAAGGCGATGGAATTGGGTCTCGGTTTGAAAGACGAACCCGCGAAACCCGAGCCTGTCACGGCTTTAACGGCTGCTGAAATGGCCGAGTACGCCGGCTCTTATTCACACGCGCCGCAAACCTGGGACATCAGCGTTCGCGACGCAAAACTCTACGTCAAAGTCGACGGCGCCGAGCACCAGTTGACCAAAAGCGGCGAACGAAAAGTCACTTACGGCGCAAACAACGAGAACGAACTCGTATTCGTCCCCGGAAAGAGCGGCAAGATCGAGTACCTCTTCTCGAATCTGTACGCTGCAAAAAGAGTAGGGAAAAACTGAAGACAGGAATATAATCGTCCGGCGCTCCGGAGTGCCTAATGGACAACAAGAACCGCCTCCCGCCAGTGCCTCAGTACGTACCTGAAGCATGGCGTGACGACAACTCATCGGCGGATGACGATCTTCCAGGCACTCCGTCTGCCTACGGTCCCACTAAGCGCGAACAGTGCCGGCTGCTCGATCTGCTTGGCCGCATAAACTACAAGATTCTCAGCGGAAAACGTGTTTATGTAGAGGTCGACGGAGTTGTTTATAAAACTCTGTACGGCGGCTACTGGCGCAGCGTCTTCACCGGCATCGAATACTATCTCCTAAGGTGCGAACAAGTCTCGGGTAACGCCTGGACTCAAGAAACGAGCGGCTCAGTCGATCTCCCAATCGCATATTCAAAAGACGGCTGGACCGCACGAGGGCACTCGCTCTCGTTCATCCTCAACCGCGACTTCGCCTAGAAAGACAATGAAAACCTACATTGCTACCCGCGTCGCTCTAACGGCGATACTGATCTGCGCACTCTGCGCCACCGGTGTCAGTCAGACTCCTTCACTTACGCAGCAGATGCCGGTCGATCCGCAGATCACGATCGGCAAGTTTCCGAACGGGCTGACCTACTACATCCGCGCAAACAAGAAACCCGAGAAACGCGCCGAACTTCGTCTCGTCGTCAAAGCCGGATCGATCCTGGAAGACGAAGATCAACTCGGCCTCGCTCACTTCGTCGAGCACATGGCCTTCAACGGCACAAAGAATTTTCCCAAACACGAACTGGTCGCGTTCATCGAATCGCTGGGTATGCGCTTCGGCGCGGATCTGAACGCCTACACGAGTTTCGACGAAACCGTCTACATGCTCCAGGTGCCGACGGACAAACCCGGCGCGATGGAACGCGCGTTTCAGGTCCTTGAAGACTGGGCTCACAACGTCACCTTTGAACCAGCCGAAATCGACAAGGAACGCGGCGTCGTGATGGAAGAATGGCGCATTCGCCGCGGCGCGGGCGCGCGTATGACCGAGAAACTGTTTCCGATCATGTTCAAAGGATCTCGTTACGCCAATCGTCTCCCGATCGGCTCGCCCGAGATCATCCAGAACGCCAAACCGGAACGGCTGACGCAGTTTTACAAAGACTGGTATCGCCCCGACCTGATGGCCGTCGTCGCCGTCGGCGACTTCGACAAGGCCGCGATCGAGAAACTCGTCAACTCTCACTTCGGTTCACTGCCGGCGGCAAACAAACCGCGACCGCGTGAGACCTACAGCGTGCCGGATCGAACAGACACGAGTTACGCGATCAGCACCGATAAAGAGACGACGACCACGAGCATCGAGATCGACACGCTGTTGCCGGTGCGCCCGGCAGGAACGGTCGGAATGTACCGTCAGAAGACCGTCGATCGTCTGTTTTCCGGAATGCTCAACGCGCGATTTTCCGAGATCGGACAAAAACCGGATTCGCCGTTCGTCTTCGCCTTTACCGGACGCGGCAGTTTCCTCGCACGCACGAAAGAGGTCGCCTTTCTTACCGCGCTCGTGAAAGAAAACAATGTCGAAGGGGCAATGCGCGCATTACTCACCGAGGCCGAACGAGTCGCGCGTTTCGGATTCACCGAAACCGAACTGGCGCGGCAAAAGACGAACATGTTGCGAGGTTACGAACGTTCCATGATGGAGAAAGACAACGTTCAGTCGGCGATGCGGGCGAACGAGTACATCCGCAACTTCCTTCAGAACGAAACGCTTCCGAGTCTCGACGACGAGTACGCGCTGCACCAGCGTTTCCTTCCCGAGATCACGCTCGCCGAGATCAACAAGCTCGCGCGCGAATGGTTTCCGGGTACCGCACAGAATCGCGTCGTCGTACTAACGGCGCCGGAAAGGGCCGGTGTTACGATTCCCGATCAAGCGAAGCTCGCGGCCGTTCTCAAAGAACCAGTCGCCGCTGACCTGAAGGCTTATGTCGATAACGTCGGTACGGCGGCGCTTCTCGAATCTCCACCCGCGCCCGGCAAGATCGCCAACACCACGACCAACGAAAAAGCCGGCCTGACGATCTGGGAACTGAACAACGGCGTGAAAGTCGTGTTGAAGCCGACGACGTTCCGTAACGATGAGATCGTGTTTCGCGCGACGAGTCCAGGTGGAACGTCGCTCGCCAGCGACGCCGACTACATTCCGGCAAGCACCGCATCGCGCGTGATTACTTCCGGAGGCGTCGCGAAATTCAGCGCCATCGATCTTGGAAAGATGATGACGGGAAAGATCGCGACGGCGAATCCGTTTATCGGCGAACTCGAAGAAGGCTTCACCGGGGGTAGTTCACGCAAAGACCTCGAGACGTTGTTTCAATTGATCTATCTTCGTTTCACGCAACCACGCGCCGACGCAAGCGCGTTTGCCGTGCAGCAGACGCAGACGAGAACGTTCTTAGCGAATCAGAGTGTGGTGCCCGAGATCGCATTCTATGAAGCGCTGAACGAAGCGTTGTACCAGGACCACCCGCGCAGGAAGAATCCGACCGCCGCCACGGTGGATTATTGGAACCTCGATAAGTCGCTGGCTTTCTACAAAGATCGTTTTGCTGATGCGAGTGACTTCACGTTCTACTTCGTCGGCAGTTTTGACGAAGCGATGATGAAGCCGCTGGTCGAGCGCTATCTTGGCGCGCTGCCGTCGTTGAAGCGAAAAGAGACGTGGAAAGATATTGGTGTGAAGCGGCCGACTGGTGTGGTCGAGAAGCGAGTCGAGAAAGGCATCGAACCGAAGAGCATGACGTCGATCGTGTTTAATGGTCCATTCGACTATTCGCAGGAGCGCCGCGTCGCGATTCGCGCGATGTCGGAGATACTGTCAAACCGCTTGCTGGAAGTGGTCCGCGAAGAACTCGGCGGCACTTACAGCATCTCGGCAAGTCCCGGATATTCGAAGTATCCGAAACCCGAATACTCGATCACGATTCAGTTTGCCAGCTCGCCCGATCGAACTGAAAGTCTCATCAAACGCGTGTTCGATGAGATTGCAAAGTTCAAGGCGGAAGGGCCGACCGAGAAGCAACTGAATGACGAGAAGGAAGCACTGACGCGCGAGTTTGAGACGAGGAGTAAGGAGAATGGTTATCTGCTGAGCCAGATCGTGGCGCGTTTTATGAATGACGAGGACCCGGCAGGCGTTTGGCTCGTGCCGGAGTTTTACAAGAAGCTCGACGCGGCGACGGTCAAGGATGCGGCAAACAAGTACCTGAACACGAATTCGTATGTGAAGGTGTCGCTGTTTCCGGAGAAGAAACAGACACAATCGCAGTGAGCTTTAGCCACAAAGAGGCACAAAAGGCACAAGAGGCACAAAAAAGATCTTTAGCAGGGTGAGACGTCCTCGTTCTTGTCTTCTGTCTTCTGTCTGCTGTCTGCTGTCTGCTGTCTCTAAAACTTGCCATGCCTTTGTTCTTGTTCCTTTGTACCTTTTGTACTTTTTGTGCCTCTTGTGCCTCTTGTGCCTCTTTGTGGCTATACCTGTTTGAAGCTGCTCCCAAGAGTTGACAGTAAGTGATCGGCATCGCTTAGTGAAAACGGCATCGGTGGTCTGATTTTCAGAACGTTGTGAAGTGGACCATCGGTGCCGATCAGAATCGCCTGTTCGCGTAAAGCGTTCACGATCCGATGGGCCATTTTTGGATCTGACAGCTCAACGCCCAGGAACAGTCCCGAGCCGCGGACGTCGCGGATAAAATCGTGACGCTGTTGCAGGTTTTTTAGTTCGTTTAGTAAGTGCTCGCCGACTTCCAGAGCGTGGGCCTGAAGTTTTTCTTCCTGCACGACTTCCAGCACCGCTAACCCGATCGCGCACGAGACGGTGTTACCGCCGAACGTGCTGAAAAACTCCATTCCGTTGTTGAATGAATCGGCGATCGCGCGCGTGGTGATCACCGCGCCGATCGGATGGCCGTTGCCGATCGGTTTGCCAAGCACGACGACGTCGGGAACGACGCCATAACTCTCAAATGCCCAGAAATGCGTGCCAATGCGGCCGTATCCCGTCTGGACTTCATCGGCAATACAGACGCCACCCGCATTGCGAACAGCTTTGTAAACGTTGTTCAGATAGCCCGGCGCAAGCACGATTTGTCCGGCCACGCTCGGCATTGACTCTGCAATGAATCCGCAAATTGTCGGAGTTTGCTCGATGATGTCGTCTACGTGTTGGGCGTCCGCGTGATTGCTGTCGGGCAGTGGAACCTTGTGTACCCACGCAGGTGGACCATCGCCGCCCGGACCATCGTGTTTGTACGGGCTGAGATCGATCAACGTCGTCGTGTTTCCATGATACGCATGGTCCAGCACGATCATGTCGCGCGCTTTAGTGTGCGCGCGTGCGAGACGAATGGCGAGTTCGTTTGCCTCGCTGCCCGAGTTGACGAAGTAACAGACGTTTAGCGATTCGGGTAACGTTGCTGTCAGGCGCTCAGCGTAAGTGAGGATCGTCTCGTGCAGATAGCGCGTATTTGTGTTCAGCAACTGCATCTGCCGCACGCCTGCTTCGACGACTTTGGGATGGCAGTGACCGACGTGAGCGACGTTGTTGTAGCCGTCGAGATACTGTCGCCCGTGTTCGTCGTATAGATACTGCATCGAGCCGCGGACGATGTTGATCGGATTGTCGTAGGCGATGCTCAGGTTTCCCCCGAGCAATCGCTTTCGTTTCTGTATCGTGGTTTCCATCCGTGTTCTAAAACAACCTCGGCAAAGTTTCGCTTATCGCTTTTTGACTCACGCTCAGATATTCGTTGTCGGGTCGCTGTCGTTGCTGGTGCGCGGCGAGACAAACACTCATCGCCAATCGCAGGCGCACCAGTTTCCACAAAACATCTTGCTCGTAGCTTTCAAACTCCTGCGCGTAACCCTGAATGACCGGCTGCGCCGCTGCATGCGGATCGTCCTTTCCGAGAACCACGTACGCAAGCGCGACGGCGAGGTTGCCGATGGTCCAGCTATAAACGATATCGCCGAAATCGATCAGCCCCGCGATCCGATCTGACTCGACGAGCACGTTATAGTCGTTCGCATCTCCGTGGATCACACTCCGGCGCAGATCCGTGTTTACTTCAAATCGGCACTTCTTTATCAACTCGCGTTCTGCGACCAATCCGCTGTATTCATCGATGATGCGATTCCCGTTCGCCAGGTCCCAATGAAAGTCGCGATGCGCCGCTGGATGATCGAAGTCCGCGAGCGCGCGGTCCATCTGTCCGAGCTTGCGCCCGAGATCGTGCAGCAACGCCGGCGAATGTTGAACCTCCGCCAGCGGCACACCCGGCAGATACGTCACCAAGCGAACGAAGTAATTCGAATGTTCGTTAATCCGTTTGCCGTTCAACGATTGAAGCACGCGCGGACAAAATGAAATCCGTAGTTCCAGGTGGTCCAGCATCGCATTCTGCGCTTCGAGCAGTTCGCGCGACTCGAGCGCGTTCGCGATCTTCAGGACAAACTTTTCACCCGCATCATTCGTAAGCAGAAAGTTCTGATCGCGCTCGCTCGGCAGAACACGCGCGGTTGCGCGCAACCCGAAGTGCTCTTCGGCAATCTCTCGCGCGGTTTCTGCATCGAAAGCTGGCGTGTGATTCAGCAGTTGCATCGCGGTGGCGTCAACCTAATGGAAAAGTCGCGCTGAAACAATATAATCTAAACCTTGACTCAACTAATCTCGACAATTGCGATCGCGATGGGCGCCGGATGGGTTTCCGGCATCAATCTTTACGCCTGCGTCGCGACGCTCGGCTTGCTGGGCCGGTTCGCCTCGTTGCAACTTCCCGGCGAGCTGGAAGTGCTGACGAGTTGGTGGGTCATCGGCGTCGCCATCGGCCTTTACGTCATCGAGTTTTTCGCTGACAAGATTCCCATCGTCGACAGCACCTGGGACGTCATCCACACCTTCATCCGCGTACCCGCAGGCGCAGTGCTCGCCGCCAGCGCCTTCGGCGACTTCGATCGCGGCGTCCAAATGATCGCCTTACTTCTCGGCGGCGGACTCGCCCTCACGTCTCACGGAACAAAAGCCGCCACACGCGTCGCCCTCAACGCCAGCCCCGAACCCGTCTCAAACGTCGTCGCCAGCGTACTCGAAGACATCGTCGCCGTCGTCTCTACGATCGTCTCCGTCTTCCTCCCAGTGTTACTCTTTATCATTGTCGGCGTCGGTCTTGTAATATCGTTTCTGGTTTTCAAGCGAATCCGCCGGTTTTTCCAACAGGTAACACGGACGATTCGCGGATGGTTTGCACCAGCCACGTCATAGTTTCAAAAACAGTTGCGGATTATTCGGAGGACGACTCATGCTTCGGTCCAGTGCCCTCTTGCTGTTGATCTTTCTCGCGATTCCGGTCACCGCGCAAACACCCGATCCGGCGTTCTACAGCGGGCTGCGCTATCGTTTGGTTGGACCATCACGCGGCGGGCGCGTCACGACCGTCACCGGCGTTCCTTCGCAACCGCGTACGTTCTACATGGGCGTCGCCAGCGGCGGACTGTTTCGCACAACCGACAACGGCGCCACCTGGACGCCAATCACCGACGGCAAAGTCCCGCTCGGTTCGACCGGCTCCGTGGCTGTCGCCGACTCCGATCCAAACGTGATCTATCTCGGCACCGGCTCCGACGGCGTGCGCAGTAACGTCTCAACGGGCCGCGGCGTGTACAAGTCAACTGACGGCGGTCAAACATGGACCTTCACCGGTCTCTACAACGCCGGACAGATCGGCGCCGTCCGCATTCATCCGACAAATCCCGATATCGTGTGGGTCTCAGCCGGCGGCGACATTTTCAAACCAAACAACGAACGCGGCATCTTCAAAACCACAGACGGCGGGAAGACGTGGCGTAAAACGCTCTTCGTATCGAACGAAGTTGGCGCGATGGACGTCGAACTGCAACCGGGCAATCCGAACGTCGTCTACGCCTGGATGTCGCGTCTCGAACGTAAGCCATGGACCATCATCAGCGGCTCACGCGAAGGCGGCTTTTACAAAAGCACTGACGGCGGCGAAACGTTCACGAAGATCGCCACTGGCCTGCCAAACGAACTGATCGGGAAAGGCAATCTCGCCGTCACTGCCGCAAATCCCAATCGCATTTACGCACTCGTCGAAGCAAAGCCCGGCGGGGGTCTGTATCGCTCGGAAGACGCGGGCCAAACGTGGGCCATGGTCAACTCGCAAGGTTCCCTCGTCCAACGGCCGTTCTACTACACGACGCTCGGCGCCGATCCGCTGAACGCCGACGTCGTTTACGCCGGCGCGGAAGGTTTCTTCAAATCCACCGACGGCGGCAAGACGTTTACAAACTTCCGCACGCCGCACGGCGACAATCACGACATCTGGATCAATCCCAAAGACAGCCAGATCATGATTCAGGCGAACGACGGCGGCGCCAACGTCTCAACCGATGGCGGCCGCACATGGTCCACGCAGACGAATCAACCGACCGCCGAGATCTACGGCGTCTGGGTCGATAATCAATTCCCCTACAAACTCTACGGCGCGCAACAGGACAACACGACGCTGATAATCTCGAGCGTCGCCGAACCGGCTTCGACTACCGACTGGCGCACTGGTCCAGGTTGCGAGACTGGTCCAATCATGCCGCACCCGCTCAATCCGTCGATCGTCTACGGCTCGTGCAAGGGCCAGTACGGCGTGATGAACCTCGCGACCGGACAGGAGAAGAGCTACTGGATCGGCGGGCAATCGCTGTATGGCAATCCCGCGAGCGATCTGATCTATCGAATGCAACGCGTGTCGCCGATGGCGACGTCGCCGCACGATCCGGAAGTGCTTTATTACGGCTCGCAATACGTTCATCGCACGCGCGATAAAGGCGTGACGTGGGAACGGATCTCACCCGATCTGACGGCGAAGCCCGAGTGTTGCCAGGGCGTCAGCGGCGAGCCGATCACGCGCGACGTCACGGGCGAGGAGTTTTACAGCACGCTATACGCGATTACAGAGTCGCCTCTCGAGAAAGGCGTGATCTGGGCCGGCGCGAATGATGGTCCATTTCATGTCACGCGTAACAACGGCAAGACGTGGACGAATGTCACTCCGAAAGACTTGCCGCCGGGCGGGCGCGTGCAGTTCATCGAAGCGTCGCCGCATCGCAAGGGCTCCGCTTATTACGCCGTCTATCGCTGGTTGCTCGGCGACTACCAGCCTTACATCTACCGCACCGACAACTACGGCGAGACATGGACCAGGCTGACTACCGGAGAGAACGGCATACCGGCCGACTGGCCCACGCGCGTCGTGCGCGAGGATCCGGATCGCGCGGGACTGCTGTACGCCGGAACGGAATTCGGAATGTTTATCTCGTTCGACAACGGCTCACACTGGCAGTCGTTTCAGTTGAACATGCCGAACGTGCCGATTTCGGATATCAAAGTGCATCGCAAAGATCTGATTGTCGCGACGCAGGGCCGCGCGTTCTGGATTCTCGACAACATCTCGACATTGCACCGTCTGACGTCGCAACTCGACAAGTCGTCGTTTCATCTGTTCCGTCCGCGTGATGGATATCGCACGCGTGTTGGTCCAACGAGTTTGGGACCGATGGTCGAGTACTTTCTACCGGCGGCGCCGAGTCACGCGGTAATTATTGAGATACTCGATGCGAAAGGAACGGTGGTTAACACTTACAACAGCGAGACGCCGGTGTTGCGAGGCGGTCGCCAGCAATCCGGCGCTGGACCAGCGATGCCCGGCGTCGGCACTGCCGGACCGGAATCGCAGCCCGATCCCGATGCTGGTCCAATGCGACGATTCACGCCGCCACCGCGGGTCACGAAAGTCGCTGGTTTGAATCGTTTTGTTTGGGACGTTCGGAACAGCTCGGGCGTGACGATGCCGCCCGGGCGTTACCAGGCGCGTGTCAAGACCGGTGCTGTGTCGCTGACGGAAACGCTCAATGTGTTGATTGATCCGCGTGTTGCGGCGGATGGTGTGACGCAGGCTGACTTGCAGGAGCAGTTTGAGCACAATATGCGGATGCGCGAGTTGGTCAGCGCTGTTAACCAACTCGTGACGCGCGTGCGCCAGGCGCAGAACAAATCGGGCGTCGACGCGGGACGCCTCACAGTGATTGCCGGAAAACTTCTGACTGAGCCGGTTCGCTACGGCAAACCGGGATTACAAGCACACATAACTTATCTCGCGAGCATGACGGCGAATACCGATCAGAAGATCGGCCGCGACGCTGTTGAGCGATACGAGGTTTTGAAGAAGGAGTTGGACGCGATCCGAGTCGAGGTGGACCAACTGCTTGGTCCGGAATCTACGCGATGAACAACGCACGCATCGCTCGTTGCACGAGCAGATTGGAAACTCTCGCGGCGCGCACAGCGAAAGCGTCACGTCCGCGAGTGTTCTGCATGGAATGGCTCGATCCGGTTTACGCGAGCGGTCATTGGGTGCCGGAGCTGGTGAACTTCGCCGGGGGTGTGGACGAGTTGGGTCGCTGCGGCGGTGAATCGATACGCGTCTCATGGGACGACGTCGCCGCCTGGGCGCCGGAAGTTCTCGTCATCATGCCGTGTGGTTTCAATCTGCAACAGACAATGAAACAGATCTGGAGCGTCTTCGGTCCGTACGGCTCGCACGCCGCGAACCGGCACATCTTCGATCTTCCCGCCGTGCGCAACAACAGGGTCTACGCCGTCGACGCCAACTCCTACTTCGCACGCCCCGGCCCACGCGTCGTCGAAGGCGCAGAACTCTTGGCACACATTATCCATCCTGAATTGTTTGACGAAATTCCGCCGGTATTCGCGGGTGCCTTCCAACGTGTCGAAATCTTCAGATCCTAATTTGTAGACAGGTTTGAAACGCGGATATACTAACCAGTCTGCGTAACTCCCCCGGCGGCCGTACCGCCGCGAAATCAAAAAGAATAGGAAGTGATTATGAGCGCCTTGATCGTTCGCAGCTTTTTGCTGCTCTTTGCCCTGGCAATGGTAGTTTCGATTGTCGTCAAGACTGCCCAGAAGACGAACGCGATGAATACAGAACTATCAACCAACGAAAACCCGTTGCTTTCGAAGTGGGAGGGGCCGTACGGTGGGGTGCCGCCGTTTGACCGCGTCCAAATCCCACTGTTCAAACCCGCACTCGAGGCGGCCATGGCTGAGCAACTCGCCGAGATCGATCGCATCACCAAAAATCCGGCGCCGCCCGATTTCCAAAACACCATCGTCGCGCTCGAAGAGGCCGGGCAAACACTCGATCGCGTATCGACTGTCTACGGAGTTTGGGGCGCGACAATGGCCGGCCCGGAATACCAGGCCGTCCAACGCGAAATGGCGCCAAAGCTCGCCGCATTCAGCGATCAGATCTCACAAAACGAAGCGCTCTTCAAACGCATCGAGGCTGTCTACAACTCGCCCGCCAAGGCGAAGCTGACGCCGGAACAACAGCGCGTCGCGTGGCTCTACTACACGAACTTCGTTCGTGCCGGCGCGCGTCTGTCGCCTGAAGCGAAGAAGCGCCTGTCGGAGATCAACCAGAAACTCGCCGGCTTGTTCACGAAGTTCAGCCAGAACGTGCTCGCCGAAGAGACGGACCAGTTCATCGTTCTGAAGAGTGAAGCGGAACTCGCCGGTCTGCCGCAGTCGTTGCGCGACGCCGCGGCCGCAGCCGCCGAGCCGAAGAAACAACCCGGCACGTGGGTGATCATGAACACGCGCTCCTCGATCGATCCGTTTCTGACTTACTCGGATCGACGCGACCTGCGCGAGAAAGCATGGCGCATGTTCGTCAACCGCGGCGACAACGGCGGCGAACACGACAACAACGCCATCATCACCGAAATCCTGCAACTCCGCGCCGAACGCGCCAAGCTGCTCGGTTACGCCACGCACGCTCACTGGCGCCTCGAAAATTCGATGGCCAAAACGCCGGAACGCGCGATGGAGTTGATGGAAGCTGTTTGGAAACCGGCAGTCGCGCGCGTACACGAAGAAGTCGCGGACATGCAGGCGCTGGCCGACAAGGAAGGCGCGAAGATCAAGATCGAGCCGTGGGACTATCGCTATTACATGGAGAAAGTTCGCAAAGCCAAATACGATCTCGATCAAAACGAAGTCAAACCTTACCTGCAACTCGAGAAGCTGCGCGAAGGCATCTTCTGGGTCGCCGGCGAACTGTTTAATTTCAACTTCACGCCGGTCACTAACGTTCCCGTGGCCCATCCCGACATTCGCGTCTGGGAAGTCACTGACAAGACCACGAAGAAGCACATCGGTCTTTGGTATTTCGATCCGTACGCACGCGCCGGAAAACGCTCGGGCGCATGGATGAACGCCTATCGCAGTCAGGAAAGGGTCAACGGCGAGATCACCACGATCGTCTCCAACAATTCAAACTTCGTTAAAGGCAAGCCCGGCGAACCGGTGCTGATCTCGTGGGACGACGCGACCACGATGTTCCATGAGTTTGGACACGCCTTGCACGGCTTGAGTTCGAATGTGACCTATCCGTCAGTGTCCGGGACGGCGGTTCCGCGTGATTACGTCGAGTTTCCGTCGCAGCTTTTGGAACACTGGCTCTCGACGCCTGAAGTCCTGCAGCGCTTCGCCCTTCACTACCAGACGGGCAAACCGATCCCGCAAGAACTCGTCGACAAGATCAATCGCTCGGCGACTTTCAACCAGGGTTTCGCGACGGTCGAATATCTCTCGGCGGCGCTTGTCGACATGAAACTGCACCTCGCGGGCGACAAGAAGATCGATCCCGATGCTTTCGAACGCGAGACGTTGGCCCAACTCGGGATGCCGAAAGAGATCGTGATGCGCCATCGCACGCCGCAGTTTCTACACGTCTTCGGCAGCGACGGCTACTCGGCCGGTTACTACAGCTACCTGTGGTCCGACGTGTTGACGGCCGACGCGTTTGGCGCGTTCGTCGAAGGCAAAGGTCCGTACGATAAAGCGGTCGCGGAGCGTCTGCGGAAGAACGTCTTCTCGATCGGCAACACGATCGATCCGGCGGAAGGTTATCGCACGTTTCGTGGACGCGATCCGAAGATCGACGCGTTGATGAAGAAACGCGGATTTACCGGCAAGAGCTAAACTCCAGTTTTACACGGATGCGGCGACTGCTTCACGAAACTGCGCCGTATCCGTGTACTGCTGAAACTTCACCACTTTCCCATCCCGGATCTTGAACACGTGCGCAAACTGCGCCTTCACCGCGCGGCCGGTTTTGCGATACTTTCCCGCGTAGTATCCGCGCCCGACAACCGTATCGCCGGCGTCTAAAACCTCTTCGGGAGTGACTGTAAAGCCGTCCCAGTCCGCCATGATCCGGCCAAAGACGCCCATGAGCACGGTCTGTGGTCCACGATACGGGTTCTTATCGGCGTAGATGAAATTCTCCGCCTCCCACCATTCGATTTCCGCGTCGAGTGCGCCGATGATAGCCGGAACGTCGCCACGTCCGAACGCTGCATATAAACCCTCGATGAGTTGTTTGTTTTCGGCTGACATACTGGTCTCCTAAAGGGCAGGTTTTAAGTAGGGCTTAAGATCGGTGTGAGAGTATACCGAATCCTCCGCAAAAATCCGTGTTGACAAAACCATATGGCAGGCGTAGTTTTTGGTCACAGCAATGAAGCGAAGCTCAAACACACAACACCAACTGCATCGGACCTCCAGTGATGCGGCGTGCGTGTGTTGTTGTTGTCCTAAAGGTCGACTAACGAGCGGACCGCATTGTGTGACGTAAACTAAGCGTAATTTTACACATGGCAAAGGCCGCTCAATCGAGCGGCCTTTTTTTATTTTGCGCAGCAAACAACGAGGACCACCATGACCAAACCCATCGCCGTCTACTACGAACATCCCGATTGGTTTCGCCTACTCTTCGCGGAACTCGATCGCAGAGACATTCCTTACCTTCCGATCGCAGCGGACCGGCATCAGTACGATCCGGCGGAAACGGAAGTCGAGTTTGCCTTGCTGTTCAACCGCATGAGCCCTTCGGCTTACCTGCGCGATCACGGCCAGGGCATTTTCTACACGCTGAACTACCTGGAACATCTCGAACGACTCGGAACACGCGTGATCAACGGCCGCAACGCTTTCACTATCGAGGTTTCAAAGGCGCTTCAGCTCTCGTTGCTCAACTCTCTCGGACTTCCCTACCCGCGCGCTCGCGTGATCAATCATCCGTCGCAAGCGCTGGACGCCGCGCGCGATCTGCGTTTTCCGGTTGCTGTAAAGGCAAACGTCGGCGGCAGCGGCGCGGGCATCGTACGTTACGACTCGCCTGCATCGCTGGCACGCGCCGTCGAAGAACAGACGATCGATCTCGGTATCGATCAGACGGCGCTGGTCCAGGAGTTCATCCCGGCGCGCGGCGGTCACATCACGCGCGTCGAAACACTCGGCGGCAAGTATCTTTACGCGATCAAAGTCTTCACTTCGGGTGAGAGTTTCAACCTGTGCCCCGCCGACATCTGCCAGACAACCGACGGCGTCGAGCTCGCGCGCACGACTTGCCCGCTGGACGCGCCGCGCACGGGTTTGCAAGTCGAAGGCTACACGCCGCCGCGCGAAGTGATCGAAGCCGTCGAACGCATCGCGCGCGCTGCGAAGATCGACGTCGGCGGCATTGAATACATCGTCGACGATCGCGACGGTTCGTTGCTGTATTACGACATCAACGCGCTTTCAAACTTTGTCGCCGACGCGCCACGCGTGATCGGTTTCGATCCCCACGCCCGACTCGTTGATTTTCTTGAAGAGGAGGTACTCCGATGCGATACGGCTACTGGTTACCGGTTTTCGGCGGTTGGCTGAGAAACGTCGACGACGAGCGGATGGAAGCGACGTGGGAGTACAACAGCCGGCTCGCGCGTCGCAGCGAGGAGATTGGTTACGACCTTACGCTGATTGCCGAGTTGAACCTGAATGACATCAAGGGCGTCGAAGCGCCGTCGCTCGATGCGTGGTCCACCGCGGCTGCGCTCGCGGCTGTGACGAAGCGATTGGAGTTGATGGTTGCGGTGCGTCCGACGTTTCACCAGCCCGCGCTGCTCGCGAAGCAGGCCGCGAATATCGATCACATCGCCGGCAGTGGACGGCTTTCGCTGAACGTCGTGTCGTCGTGGTGGGCGGATGAGGCGAAGAAGTATGGCGTCGAGTTTGAACAGCACGACGATCGTTATGCGCGCACGACTGAGTGGCTCCAGATCGTCGATCGGTTGTGGCGCGAGGACCACTTTTCGTTTCGCGGAAATCATTACGCGATCGACGATGCGGTGTTGCAGCCGAAACCGATCACGCATCCGCGGCCGGTGATTTACGCCGGTGGGGAGTCGGAGGCGGCGAAGGCGATGATCTCACGCTGGTGTGACGCTTACGTCATGCACGGAGACGAGCCGTCGCGTGTGCGCGAGAAGATCGCCGACATGGCCGAGCGGCGCGAACGTTTGGGCTTGCCGCCGATGAAATACGGCGTCGCTGCGTACGCGATCGTGCGTGATAACGAAACGGAGGCACGCAGGGAGCTGGAGCGAATCACGAACGTGAAGCAGTCTGCGGCGGGGTATGAGAACTACCAGCAGTGGCTGGCGGGAACGAGACTGGAACAGCGCGTTTCCCTCGAAGACTACTCAGTCTCAAATCGCGGTTTGCGATCGGGTCTCATCGGCACACCGGATCAGGTCGCCACACGCGTCGCGGAGTTTGAAGACGCAGGCGTCGATTTGTTGTTATTGCAGTGCAGTCCGCAGTTGGAAGAGATGGAACGCTTCGCCGAAACCGTCATCAAACCAAAAGCGCTGGCCGTCGCGGTTTAAAGGGTCAAGTCCTAATTTGAAAGAATTTCTCTGCGTCCCGCTGCGCCTCGGCGGTAATTCCGTCGTAAGTAAAGCGTAACCGCAGAGGCGCAGAGGAACGCAGAGTTGAATCAGGACACCACCGGTTTGAAGAAGACTATTGACACAGAGCGGCGCGAACGGGAATTATCGGTGGGGGCCCTGCGCGGTCCAAAACAAACTTCAGGAGGACTGATGATTCCCAGAAGCCTGCTAACCGTCGCCGCTGTCATTCTGTTCTTCGCACACCCTGCTTTCGCGCAATTTGGCCAGTCAAACCGGCTCACGAACGTCGCCGAACGACTCGCACGCAACGCCGAAAGCTTTGCGGACGCCACTTACAACGGCTACACGAGCTCTTTTCGCAACAGCCGCACAGAGATCGAAGCCGTGATGCTGGCGCAGCAGTTCTCTGCGTCGGCGCGCATCTTTTATCGCATGGTCGTCGATCGCCGTCGCAACCAGGACCTGCGCGATGCCTTCAGCCTGTTGCAGGAACTCGCGCGTTCCGTCGAACGCAACAACCTGCAACGAAACGCCTGGTACAACGTTCAGCGAGACATGACCGATATCGGCCGCGAGCTCGATCTCGATTCGGGGAACGGAAACCAGCCGCCTGACACAGGCCGCGGTGGACGCATGACGTGGCGTGGACGCGTTGACGACGACGTGCGAATCACCATTCGCGGCGGAACCGCCGACGTCGAAACGATCGGCGGCAGTCCGTACTACGACTCGCAACCGAACTTTACAAACTCGCTGCCTCCGCGACGCGTCACCGTGCGACTCAACGTCAAACGCGGACGCGGCCAGGTGTTCATCGAGCAACAACCATCGCGCGATAACAATTTTGCTGCCGTGATCAGGATCAAAGATCCGCGCGGCGGCGCTTCGGATTATGAGTTTGAACTAAGCTGGTAACCACGGAGGGTCTTGGGTCTTCGGCTTTGGGTCTTGGGCCTCAGTAAGACAAAGACCAAAAACCAAAATCACTCGATAATAATCTCGTCGACGAAGATCCACGCGTCGCCTCCGCTGCCCGGATGCCACGCGGGGATCTTCCCGAAATTCACGGCCCTGATGCGAACGTAGCGCGCCTCCCGGCGCGTTATGTTTTTGACGAAGTCTTTCGCGATCGTTCCGACGTTGATCTCCGGATCGCTTCCGTCCGGCACGTCGTTCGGAATGGACGCCACATGAGTGAACGTCTGACCGTCCAGCGATAGCTCGAGCTCGACGCTGCGCGGCATCCAGATCCACGAACCAGCCTCCTGCAAAAACCCTGCGCCCAACTTCGAGATCATTTGCGGCGCGCCGAGATCGACCACCGCGACGAAATCGCGGCCCCAGTAACCCTGCCACGCACCGCCGCTCCAGTTCGTCGTGCCGCGAATGCCGTCGATCACGGCGAAGTCGCCGCCGCCGGGATACTGCGAGTTGTACTTTGAAAGCAAAGTGAGCTTCCAATCGTGCGGGATCTGTTGAAACTTCGCGGACGTAACGCGGCTCTGGCGTCCGTTCGCGTCCACGGCGATTGCGCGAATCGTCGTAGTCTTGTCGATGAGCAACGGTTCGGCGTATTTCGGCGATCGTAAGGTCGGTTCTGAACCGTCGTACGTGTAATGAATCGTGTGTGAGCGTTCGAGCGGGAGTATGTCGATGCGATGATCGCGCTTGAAAGTCTGACCCGCGCTTTTGATGACCGGCACGGGAACGATCGACTCGCCTCCGATACGCGCAACTGGTGCGTTGCCTCGCCCGGTTCCCCACCGACGGTTCGGCCGTGGTCCCATCTGAAACACCAGCTCACCACCGGCCACAAGATCGACGTGGTCCAAATACGATTTGTGATATGGCTTGCCGTTCAGTCGTGCGGACTGAATGTAGATGTTTTGCGACGAGACATTGCGAGCGCGGATCGTGAACGCGTGTCCGTTCTCGAGTTTGAAACGTACTTCGGGAAACAGCGGCGTTCCGATCGCATAAGTAGTCGAGCCCGGCGTCACCGGATAGAAACCGGCGGCACTCAACACGTACCACGCCGACATCTGTCCACAGTCTTCGTTGCCGATCAAACCATCCGGCGCCGGCGTGTAAAACTGGTCCATGATCTGCCGCACGCGAGACTGCGTTTTCCACGGCTGCCCGGCGTAGTTGTAGAGATACGCGATGTGATGGCTCGGCTCGTTTCCATGCGCGTACTGTCCGATCAAACCCGTGATGTCAGCCTGTTCGCGTCCCGTGGTCTTACTCTCCGCCGCAAACATCTGATCGAGTTTAGCGGCGAACTTCGCCGGCCCGCCCATCAGATCGATGAGGCCGTTGACGTCCTGCGGCACCGCAAAGCTGTACTGCCACGAGTTTGCTTCCGTGAAATGAAACGTCACTTCGCGCGGATCGAAAGGTTCGGTCCAACCACCGTTCGTGCGCGGCCGCATGAAGCCCGTCGCGGGATCGAAAACGTTCTTATACGACTGCGCGCGTGCCATGTAGCGTTTGTAATCAGCCGTCTCGCCGAGCATTCGCGCGACTTCGGCAATGCACCAGTCGTCGTAAGCATATTCGAGCACTTTCGACACTGACTCTCGCTCGTCTTCAGTGCTGATGAAGCCTTTATCGATGTACGCGCCGAGACCGTAATGCCGCAGCTCGGCGCTGTGCTTCATCGCCCCAAACGCTTTCTTCAGATCCAACTCGATACCTTTGGCGGCGGCGTCGGCGAGCACGGAGACGGCGTGATAACCGATCATCGTGTCGGTCTCGTTCGCGGCGAGTTCCCAAACAGGCAGACGTCCGCCCTGTTCGTACTGCGCCAGAAAGGTGCTGATGAAGTCGCGCGTGCGGCGAGTGTCGATGATCGTGTAGAGCGGATGCGCGGCGCGAAAGGTGTCCCACAAAGAGAAGACGGTGTAGTTGGTGAAATCCGTCGCTTTGTGCGTTTTGAAATCACGCCCGCGATACACGCCGTCAACGTCCATGAAAATGTTGGGCGCCGTCATCGCGTGATAGAGCGCGGTGTAGAAGTTAGTGAGCTGTGTGTCAGTGCCGCCGGTGACGGTAATTTTGCTCAGTTCGGCGTTCCAGGCCGCGACTGCGTCGGCTTTGATCTTGTCGAAATCCCAGTGCGGGATCTCGGCGCGAAGATTACGCAATGCACCTTCAGTGCTCACTGACGAGATGCCGACGCGAACGAGAATCGGTTTTCCATTCCGGGTGTCAAACCGAAAAAATGATTTCAGATCATCCGTGTGCTCTGTAAACGGTTCAGAAAACTCGATCGCAAAATAAACAATCTGATCTTTCGCCCATGCCTGCGAACGTCTCCATCCAACGACTGTCTTTCCTTCGATCTTCAGACCTGAATCAAGCACCTTGTCGCGGTGCGCAAGATCCAGCATGACGCTCGCTTCGTTCGTCGCGGGAAACGTATATCGATGCATTCCGGCGCGCGCGGTTGCGGTCAGCTCGACGAAGATGTTGTCGTCGTCCAACTTCACCGAGTAGAAACCTGGCGACGCTTTTTCATTCTGATGACTGAAGCGCGACGTGTACTTCTCTTTTCGCGCGCCGACGAAAGGCAGCAACAACACGTCGCCGTAATCGGAAATACCGGTGCCGCTTAGATGCGTGTGACTGAAGCCGTAAAGAACCGAATCGGAGTAGTGATAACCGGAGCAGCCGTCCCAGCCGGTCAGTCGCGTGTCCGGGCTGAGTTGGACCATCCCAAACGGAACGATCGCGCCGGGGAACGTGTGACCGTGTCCGCCTGTTCCGACAAACGGATTGACGTGACGCGTGAGGTCGCGCTGCGCGCAAACCGGTGCTGTCATCAAAAACAACAGACAAGCGAGAGCCAGTGTTTTCACGGATAACACGGATTAAGGCGCGTTCGCCAGCGCATGGACCAATCGCACCAACGACTGTAAGTCTCTCAAATCGAGCACTTCCACCGGTGAATGACTATAGCGTCCCGGCCATGACAGGCCAACGTGCAGCGCGCCATAACGAATGAAGTCGGAACCGTCAGTTCCGCCGTTTGTCGCGCCGACTTGCATCGGAATGTTTTGCGTCCGTGCGATTCCGAGAACGCGATCGATCTCGGCGGGCGGCGCGACCGAAGCGTTGTCGAGACCGCGTATGACGGCGCCTTCACCCAGCGGCGCGTGCGCGAACCGCGTCGTTTCCACTGGCGAATCAGACGAAACAAAGGTGTCCACGCTGAAGACACGTTTGACGGAAGCGCCGTACTGTCGCGCCATCGCCATTGCGCCTTCAAGCCCCGTCTCTTCACGCACGGACCACGAGAGAATCACTTTGCGCTTCAACGACGATGGATCGATGCGTTGCGCGGCCAGCACCAGCGCCGTCGAACCGGCGCGATCGTCAAGACCACGCGCCGTGAAGCGTGTTGGTCCTAAACGAGTCGCTTCTTTCGCGGCGGTCACAGCCATTCCACTTACGACGCCGAGCTTCTTCAGTGCTTCGCCGTCAACGCCAAACCACGCGGTCAACGCTTCCGGTTGTTTAGCCGTCGCTGTGTCGCGCGGAACAAACACGCCTTGCAGCGGCGCCTTCGTCGACGGCGGATCGAAGTGCAGCAGCGCCGGCTGTCCTTCCCAGAGCGACTGAAACAATCCACCGCGCGTGCGCAACGACACGGTGCCATCCGCGGCCACGTTCGTTACGTCAAACCCGACTTCATCAAGGTGCGCGATGAACATCACCGGATCGCGATCGGGACCAGCTTCGACGATCAGGTTTCCTTCGGCGTCAGTCTTCGCCCGCGCTCGCGCCCATGCAGGAAGCGCCGCGAGCACCGCTTCACGCGCTTTGTGTTCATGACCCGAAACCGAGTAAACGTCGGCGAGGCTCTTGAGTAGATTAGCCGTCGGCGAAAACGCGTCCTGACGCGCCGACTCCGGCGCCGGTTGCGACAGCATGGTCCAACCACCAGGCGACGTCGCAACACCCGCGGCTTTCTGAACTTCCGTCAACAGCGCCACCGCGTCATCGACAGAAACACTTTCCACCAACGAACCCGCATAACGCACTCGCGGCGAAAGTATCGTGCTCGCCGTCAGTCCAGTTGACTCCGGGAGGTATGACGGCTTTTCAACCTTTCTTTGCGAAACGCCCGTAGTCGCGTCAGTTGATTGATCGAGCAGCGTGACCTGGTCCACACGTCCCAACGAACGCAGCGCAGCTTCCAAACCATCGTGTCCGAAACTTCGCAACGTCGTGAGCAGAAAGATCGTTTCGCCCGACGTGACCTCGCGACTCGCAGCCGCCGCGACTGCCGCGCAACCCACACGAACACCCGCGAGTTGTCCCGCGACAAAATTCTCGTACGCCCAGCCTTCCGACTCGCGCACCACCGGATCGAGCATTTCGATACCGAGTCGCTTCACTTCCGCGCGCGACGCGGCGCCGACGTCGACCCACATGTCGTTGAGTGTTGCCGGCGGTGTGTTTGGATTACGGCCGCCTTGCAGGTGCGTGCTCTTCACGATCGCAACCGCGGGCACTGCGCCGCCGCGCGTCAACACGCGAACACGCTGACCTTCGTGAAACTGAGTCCAAAGCGGATGTGAACGTGCGGCGCCGACTTCGCGCAACCGCACGTAGCCATCATCAGTGATCTCAGTGACGGCGAAAGACGGCCGATCGAGTGCGCAGGCAACCACACGACGTGGACTGCCGCTGCCCTTGCGCAAGATCAGATTGCCGAGAGCGTCGCGTTTCCAGCCGGGCATCTGGCGCATGATCGTGTCAGTGGCTCGATGTTCCCAACCTGGAGGAGCGTCGAGCGCGATCCAACTGCGCAGTTGCGTGTAAAGACTCGGGCCGTTCTGTGCTTGTGAATTTTGAGTAAGGAAAAAACTTAATAGCGCCGCTAGGGTTAGTAACGCTTTTGTTCTCATTTGTGTTGGGTGGTCAAATCCGTGTTTCGTTGTAGTTGAAACACGGATTTGACCGGATAGAGGGAATTACCAGCGTGGTTCGCGATTGCCGCCGCCGCCGTAGCCGCCACGGCCACCGCCGCCGCCGCCGCCGTAACCGCCGCGTCCGCCGCCGCTACGTCCACCGCCGCCGCCGAAACCACGACCGCCGCCACCACCGCGATTGCCGCCGCGATCGTCGCGTGGACGAGCTTCGTTCACGGTCAGGTTACGACCGTTGAATTCTTTCCCGTGATACTCGGAGATAGCTTTTTCGCCTTCTTCCTTGGAAGCCATTTCGACGAAGCCGAAGCCGCGTGAACGGCCCGTTTCGCGATCTTCGATAACCGATGCTGACTGCACTGTGCCGACCTGCTCGAATAACTGTTGCAAGTCCTGGCTGGAGGTTTGAAAGGCGAGGTTTCCTACGTAAAGTTTCATGTAAATACTCCGCTCCCAATTGTTCAGGAGTTTGAAAAGAAGCTTTGGATCGAAGTGGGCTCCGTTGTAACGGTAGCAGCGAAAGCTCGGACTCTGATGCTCAAGATGAGCGGCTTCTGTAGTTTAGGCCCACCTGCTCTCGAATCATCCTAAACGCCGCCGCCAACTCACCGAGGCACGGGGCGCATCACCGTTGATGCGCGAGAGAAGGGATTAACAGGCCACATCATGCACCAGCGAAAGATTACTTGCAAGGCTAAGTTGTTGATCGGTGGTGTCCTTATTTTGAAATTGCGTTTTATCCGTGTTCCCAATGAGCGCTGCTTTAGTTGTTGATCGGTCTTTTGTAAGGTGTCCGTGTAAAAGTAATTCCATCTTGCGCTTAACAGAATTGATGCTATACTGCGCGCCTCCCGTCCCAGGAAAACCTCCCAAAGCGAGACATACGAATTCTCCCAAACAAATTCTGGTTTGCGTTTCCGTGCGGCACTGACGGTTTCGCTTACCGGAACGACCCTTACGCTCTGACAGGTTCGTTGCCATGTGTAGTCAATTACCTGTTCGGAACAATCCGAAGGGCTTGTCGTTTCCGTGCGGTACACCCGTACGGACTGAACACCACCCACCCTTACTTTCAATCTGGAGGAGAAGAGCATGAGAAAGATTTTTGCGTTACTTGTTTTGGCAGGCCTCTGCGCAGCGCTTTTCGTTTCCGCGCCCGTTCCTACCCAAGCAAAGAAAGATAAGCTCCGCAAGAGCGCGAATAAGATCGAAAACAACTACATCGTCGTGCTCGACGACACGGTTGTAGGCGAAAAGGGACCGTTCTCCATTGCTCCCTACATCGCCTCGGAACTTGCAAACACGCATCGTGGCAGAATCAAGGACGTCTATCAGAATGCCCTCAACGGCTTCTCGGTTGAAATGTCCGAAGCGGATGCCGAAGCTCTGAGCCAGGACTTCAGAGTCGCATACGTGGAAGAAGACGCCGTCGTACAGCTCGACGCCACACAGAGCAATCCACCGTGGGGCCTCGATCGCATCGATCAACGCAATCGCCCGTTGAGCGGAACTTACACGTTCAACTTCACGGCTTCCAACGTTCGCGCTTACGTGATCGACACCGGCATTCGCACTACGCACAACGAGTTTGGCGGACGTGCGGCGGTCAGCTTTGACGCGTTCGGCGGCAACGGCCAGGATTGCAACGGTCACGGCACACACGTCGCCGGCACCATCGGCGGTGCGACCTACGGCGTCGCCAAGAGTGTCCAGTTGCGTGCGGTCCGCGTGCTCAACTGTTCCGGCTCCGGAACGAACTCAGGCGTTATCGCAGGTGTTGACTGGGTGAGACTGAATCACCAGGCGCCGGCTGTGGCGAACATGAGTCTCGGCGGTGGCGCTTCCAGCGCACTCGACACGGCAGTGAACAACCTGTCGAACGCGGGTGTGCCGATTGTCGTCGCGGCTGGCAACAGCAACGCGAATGCGTGCAACTCGTCACCGGCTCGTGCAGCCAACGCGATCACGGTCGGTTCGACGACGACCACCGATGCTCGTTCGTCGTTCTCGAACTTCGGTTCGTGTTTGGATCTCTTCGCGCCCGGCTCGAGCATTCTCTCGGCCTATTCGACGTCGAACACGGCGACCGCGACTTTGAGCGGAACGTCGATGGCGTCACCGCACGTCGCAGGCGTGGCAGCGCTTTACAAAGGCGTGAACCCGTCGGCTTCGTCGGCGACCGTTCGCAACGCGATCGTCAACGGCGCGACCGCCAACGTCGTGACCAACGCCGGCACCGGCTCGCCGAACCGGCTGTTGTACTCGCTGTTCTTCTAACAAACCCTCAAACCGCGGGTGACACGGATGATTCCTATGATCCGTGTCATCCGTGTTAAACTCCCCTCCTCGTCTTCAAGCAATTCCTACAATTTGTGAGGTGACGTCATGAAAGCTCAACGACCCGTCTCGCTCCTCTGCGCCATCGTTTTACTGATTGCGACAATCGGTGCGCAGGGACAACAACCGGCGACGGCGAAACGCGCGCTGACGCACAACGATTACGATTCGTGGCGTACGATCCAGGCACCGCAGATCTCACGTGACGGGAAGTTCGTCGCTTACGCTTATGTGCCGCAGGACGGCGACGGCGAGATCGTCGTGCGCAATGTCGCGTCCGGCACGGATTGGCGCGCGCCGCGAGGTTATCGTCCGCCGGTTCCTCCGCCTGACGATCCCGGCGCGAACGTCGCCGAGATCCAGGCAGAACAGGCGCGGCTGCTTCGTCCGGTTTTCACGGCAGACACGCGGTTTCTCGTCTTCGGCACCGAACCGACCAAAGCCGAACTGAACAAGGCGAAGAAAGAGAAGAAAAAGCCGGAGGACATGCCGCGCAATGGGCTGTCGATCATGGACCTCACAACGGGCGAGGTAACACGGATTGAAAAAGTGAAGACGTTCCGTGTGCCGGAAGATGCAGGCGGATTTATTGCGTATTTAATGGAGGCTCAACCAGCGCCTCCCGCCGAGAAACCCGCAACTCCTTCTGAAGCGCCGGCGCCGCGACGTTCGGCGAAAAAGAAAGAGTACGGCACAGAGCTCGTACTGCGAAACACATCCACCGGCACCGAACGCAAATTCAGCGACGTGCTTGATTTCACGATCAGTAAAGACGCGAAAACACTCGTCTTCACAACGTCCGCGCGCAAAGAAGAAACAAACGGCGTCTACGCGATTACAACTGCCGAAGGCGACTCCGCCCCAATCACACTCCTGACCGGCAAAGGCAAGTATCAACGTCTCACGTGGGACGAAGACAACACACAACTCGCCTTCACCAGCGATAAAGAAGACGCCGAAGCGAAACAACCAAAGTTCCGCGTCTATCACTGGAACCGCAAAGATCCACAGGCGACTGAGATCGTCTCCGTCACCGCGCCTGGTTTTCGCAAAGACATGGTCGTCAGCGAGCGCGCCAATCTGAGTTTCTCGCTCGACGGCAGTCACTTGTTTCTCGGCGCCGCGCCGCCACCCGAACCGGAACGAAATCCCGACGAAGAGATCCCCGCTGACGAGAAAGTGCTCGTCGATCTGTGGCATTGGAAAGACGACTTCGTTCAACCGATTCAACGCGTCCGCGCCGAACAGGAACGAAATCGCTCGTATCGCGCCGTCTACGATCTGAAGACGAAGACGTTTGTCCAACTCGCCGACGAAACGATGGAGAACATCACGCCTTCAAACGACGGCCGCTACGCGATCGGCTCCGATAACCGCAAGTATCGCGCGATGAGCGATTACGATCCCGGTTTCACCGACTACTATGTCGTCGACACCGCGGACGGATCGCGCAAGCCGTTGCTCACCAAGCAACGCGGCAACGTTTCGTTATCGCCGAACGCAAAGTACGCCATCTACTTCGACGGCCACGACTGGTTCTCGTACGCACTCGCCGGCGGCACCGTCACAAACCTCACGAAGAACCTCGACGTTAACTTCTACAACGAGCTGAACGATCTGCCGGCGACGCCCGGTTCGTACGGCATCGCCGGTTGGACCAAAGACGACGCCGACGTTCTGATCTACGACCGTTATGACATCTGGCAGATCGCGCCCGACGGGAGCCGTTCGAAAATCCTGACTGACGGAATGGGCCGCAAACAGAAGGTCGCGCTTCGTTACGTGCGGCTCGATCCGCGTGAACGCTGGATCGATCCTGACAAGTGGATGCTCCTCCAGGCCGAAAACGAGGAAACACGCGACTCCGGGTTCTATCGCGAGAAAGTGAACAGCGATCAGTGGCCGCAGCGGATGTTGATGGACTCGAAAGACTTCAACAATCCGATCAAAGCGCGCGACGCCGACGTGATGATTCTATCCGCGACGCGTTTCGATCAGTTCCCTGACATCTGGATCACCAACAGCAGCTTCCGCGAGTTGAAACGCATCAGCAACGGCGATGCGCAACGCGCGGCGTACAACTGGGGCACGGCGGAGTTAGTGAGTTTCAAGAACGTCGACGGCCTGCCGCTGAAAGGCATCCTGCTGAAGCCCGACAACTTCGATCCGAAGAAGAAGTATCCGCTGCTCGTCTACATTTACGAGCGGCTGTCGCAGGGTTTGCACCAGTTCCGCCAACCTGGACCAGGCACGTCGATCAATCCGGCGTTTTATGTGAGCAACGGGTATCTGGTTTTCATGCCTGACATCGCTTACACGATCGGATATCCGGGGGCGAGCGCGTTGAAGTGCGTGCTGCCGGGGATACAGGCTGTTGTCGATAAGGGTTTTGTAAACGAGGACGCGATCGGGATACAGGGACACAGTTGGGGCGGTTATCAGATCGCGTACATGGTTACGCAAACGAATCGGTTCAAGGCTGCGGCGCCGGGTGCGTTGGTGGCGAACATGACGAGTGCGTACAGCGGGATTCGTTGGGGCACTGGGTTGCCGCGGCAGTTTCAGTATGAGCGATCGCAGTCGCGTATTGGTGGGAGTCTTTGGGAGTATCCGTTGCGCTTCCTCGACAACTCGCCGATCTTCCGTGCTGATCGAGTTGAGACGCCGTTGTTGATGCTGCATAACGATGAAGACGATGCGGTGCCGTGGTATCAGGGGATTGAGTACTTTTTAGCGTTGCGGCGGCTTGGCAAGCCCGTTTATATGTTCAACTACAATGGCGAGAAGCATGGGCTGCGCAAGCGTATTAATCAAAAGGATTACACGCGGCGGTTGCAGGAGTTTTTCGATCACTACCTGAAGGGTGCGCCGGCGGCGGAGTGGATGGATAAAGGCATTCCGTTCCTGCAACGCGAGAAGGAGAAAGAGAAGTATCGCGCCAGCGAGGAAGGCGACCAGCCGTAGCGGCGTTTCGTTTTAACGCCTGCGTCGCGCTGGTGTGAGAAACATGGAATAAAGGATTTTTACGGATTTTCTTTATACATGTACTTAGCGCATGTGGGAGGTACATGGTGATAAGAAAATCCGAAAAATCCTTTTACCATGTGAGTAACGCAGGCGGGAGATACATTAAGAAGTCCGTTACGACACCGCTTTCAAACGTGCCTCGAGATTTTCGCGGCGGGTGCGGCTGAGGCGGAGTTGGCGGCCGTCTTCTAAAACCACAACATAGTCGCCATTAAAGTGCGGATGCATCTCCTTGATCCGGTCGAGGTTTACGATCACCGATCGATGAATCCGCACAAACCTCGCCGGATCGAGCCGCTCCTCCAAATCATGCATCTTCTCCCGCAACAAATGCGCCTTCCGCCCAACATGCAACTTCGCGTAATTCCCATCAGCCTCAATAAAATCGATCTCATCCACTTTCAATAACACCACACGCCCGGCAGCTTTGATCATCACTCGCGTCAAATAACTCTTCTGCCGCGTCGAACTAATCCGCTCCCGTTCATCCAGCAACGCCAACAACCGCTTGCTCAACCGATTGATCTCACGCGCCTCGATCTGCGACTTCGCCCGCCGCAACGCGTGCCCAAACCGCGCATCATCAAACGGCTTCAAAAGATAATCAAGCGCATGAACGTCAAACGCCTTCAACGCATACTGATCAAACGCCGTCACAAAAATGATTGCCTGAATCTGCTCCGGTCCAACACGCTCAACCACGTCGAACCCATCCATCTCCGGCATCTGGATGTCGAGAAAGATCAGATCCGGCGACAACGCGTGAATCGCCTGCACAGCTTCACGACCGTTGCCACACTCCTCGACGATCTCGATCTGCGGATCCTTCTCCAGCAGCAAACGCAGATTGCGACGCGCCAACGGCTCGTCGTCGACAATTACTGTGCGGATCTTCTCTCCCATTACGACACAGCAAGCCTGAACGGCATCGTGATCACCACCTCGACGCCTCCACCAGCACGATTGCGAATATCAAACTGGTGATCGTCGTCATAAAGTTGCTGCAAACGAGCAGCAGTATTCGCCAACCCGATTCCAGCGCTGCCGTTGAGTTGCCAGTCGTCAGGCAAACCCGCGCCATTGTCATAGACCAGCAAACGAAGCTGTCCATTTTCAACACCCGAACTGATACCCAGCAATCCGGCGGAAGCACTGCCGCCAATACCGTGTCGCAACGCATTCTCCGTCAACGGTTGAAGAATAAGGTTCGGGACCAGCGCCTTGTTCGTCTCGGGATCGACGTCGAACTCGACTCGCAGCCGATCGGAAAACCGCATCTGCTGAATACTCAAGTAGAGCTTAATGAAGTTCAACTCTTCTCTCAATTCGACTTCCTGCCGCGACGAATGCTCCAGCGTATGCCGCAGCAGGTCGCTGAGCCCGACCAACATGCTGACCGCAGCCTGGTTCTTGTTATCACGCACGAGTCCGACGACGCCGTTCAAAGTGTTGAAGAGAAAGTGCGGATGCAGTTGCATACGCAGCGCGTCGAGTTGCGCCTGGGCCAACTGCGCTTCGAGCCGCGTCGCGACGATTTCACGTTCGCGATATTTGCGGTAGTAATCGAGCGCGTAACAGATCCCGATCACCGCGCCGTAGACCAGCAGATCGGATCCGAAAGAACCTTGCACGCGCGAGAGAAAACGCGGCAGAAACGTCTTTGGACTGTCGCCCAGGCCGTCGAACGGATCGATCGTTAAAGTGATCGCCGTCGCGGCGGCGCTGTGCAGGATCGAGAACAACAGAAACGCCGGAAGATGAACGAGCAGGTTTTTCTTCCACGCGCCGTCGAGCAGCGAGTAGCGGCGCGCGAGCCAGACGATCGCCGGCGTTAGTGGCGCCCACGCGACCCACGTCAGGATGCCCCACGAAAAGACACGCCACGCGGCGTGGTTCATGCCTTCCGAGCGCATCTCGAAATAGATCGGGCCGGCGTAGATCACGCCCAGCATCGCCCAGACGGCAATGACGGCCAGCCACTTTAGTCGAGAAGTTGTTTCAGTCATTGGGGGCTGTAATCACAAAAAGGCACAAGAGGCACAAGAGGCACAAGAACTATTTTCAGTGTTTGAGAGCTTGTACTTCCTGCGCTCAAACATAACCCAGTTCTTCTTTCTACCCTTTCTACTTTTATCCCCTTTCTCCTCTGTCTTTCTTTTCCTTCTTCCTTTTTGTGCCTCTTGTGCCTTTTGTGCCTCTTTGTGGCAAAACCCTTTATACCACCCAGCCCTTGCTCTGGTATTCCATGTACGTCGCCGTAGTCTGCGCCACTTCGCGTCCAAAGTATCTATCGACAACACGCAACGCGAGATCGATCCCCGACGACAAACCTCCCGCCGTCGAGATCTTCTCCTCTTCGACGAAACGTAAACCACGCTTGACCGTCACATCCGGAAACGTCTCGGCAAAGCGATCGAGAAAATCGTGATGCGTCGTCGCCGACTTCCCTTTCAACAGCCCCGCCTTGCCCAACTGAAACGCGCCCGTGCAGACCGACATGATCACGTCCGTCGACGTCGACATCTGGCGCAGCCACGCGTGCAACGCCTGCGATCCGCGCTGCGCCGGCACGACGACGACCTTCGGTTGTGGCGCCGATTCGAACGTGTAATCCGGCACGAGCTTGAGACCACCGGAGCCGGTGAGCGGTTCAGTCTTGTCGGAAACGGTGAACAACTGAAACGGCATCTGGTCGTCGTGGTTCGAACCTCGACTCGTAACCATGACGTCCTGAAAAACTTCCCACGGACCCGCGAAGTCGATCACTGTAACGCCGTCGGAGATCGCAAACGCCACCGGAATCTTTCCCTTCGCGGGCGGCGTCAGCTTCGACGTCGACGCGAGGATCGGCACCGGATTGATGATCGAGTGCGGCAGCGACGCCGCGAGAACACCGAAACCCGCAGTTTGGCTCATGAATTCTCTTCTTTTCATAGTGTTACCTCCAGTGCGGGTAGAGTACCGGCGTTCGGCTGGATGAGGCATAACTTTGCCGCGGATTGAGTAAACGAAGATGTAAACAGCGGTTGCCGGGTGACGAGCCGTTAACCACAAAAAGGCACAGAAGGCACAAAAGGCACAAGACTTTTTAAGAAAGGGAGAAAGAAGAACTAGGTTATGTTGGGAGCAGGAAGTAGAAAGTCCCAAACACTGCTTTTCTTCTCTTGTGCCTTTTGTGCCTTTTGTGCCTCTTTGCGGCTAATACTTCGGCACACGCGGATCGACGTCTTCGGACCACGCGGTGATTCCGCCCTTGAGATTAACCAATCGTCCTGGGAATCCGGCGCGTTTCAAAGCCGCAATCGCCTTCGCGCTTCTGACGCCGCCTTTGCAGTGAACGATCGTCTCAACGTCGGAATTGATCTCGTTCATGCGTCCGACGACGTGACCCAGCGGGATCAGTTTCGTCTCCGGAATACGCGCGATCTCGAACTCGTGCGGCTCACGCACGTCGATGATCTGCAGCTTGTCGCCACGCAAACGACGCGCGTTCAGTTCCGTCGCGGAGATCTCTTCGAGTTTCGTATCAGGCGCTGGCGCCTGGTGCGCCGCCATCCCGCAAAACTCCTCGTAATCGATCAGCTTCGTCACCGTCGGGTTCTCACCGCAAACGGGACACTTCGGATCTTTGCGCAGCTTGAACTCGCGAAACTTCATGGTCCAGGCATCGAACAGCAACAGTCGATTGACCAGCAAATCCGAGTCTGCGCCAAGGATGATCTTGATCGTTTCGTTTGCCTGAATCGCGCCGACGGTGCCGGGTAAAACTCCGAGCACGCCGCCTTCAGCGCACGATGGAACGAGCCCCGGCGGCGGCGGTTCCGGATACAGGCAGCGATAACACGCGCCTCTCTCCGCCCAGAAGACACTCGCCTGTCCTTCGAACCTGAAGATCGAACCGTAGACGTTCGGTTTCTTACTCAGCACGCACGCATCGTTGACGAGATAGCGCGTCGGGAAGTTGTCGGTGCCGTCTACGATCACGTCGTAGTTGGCAAAGAGTTGCAGCGCGTTTTGGCTTGTCAGGCGAGCTTCGTGCGTCTCGATCTCGATATGCGGATTGATGTCGCGCAGTCGATCGCGTGCCGATTCGATCTTGCGGCGTCCGAGATCTTTCGTGCCGTGAATGATCTGACGTTGCAGGTTCGACTCTTCGACGACGTCGAAATCGACGATGCCGATGCGTCCGACTCCGGCGGCGGCGAGATACATTCCGACAGGCGCGCCGAGTCCGCCGGTGCCGATCATCAACACGCTCGCCGCCTTCAGTTTTTTCTGACCCGTCATGCCGACCTCCGGCATGATCAGGTGACGGCTGTAACGCATGATCTCTTCGTTGGAGAGTTCCGGCAGTTCCTGGCCCACTTCCTCCTCGACGACCGAGCCGCCGGCAATCGACGGCACGATCATGAGCGTGTCGCCGTCTTTGACTGGCGTGTCAGGCCCCGAAGCGTGACGAATGTCTTCGTCGTTCAGGTAGACGTTGACGAAGTTGCGCAACGCGTTCTGATCGTTGAAGAGATGGCGACGCAGCGCGGTGTGTGTGGTCGTGAGCGAATCCAGCGCCTCGCCGGCGGTCTTTGCTTCGACGACGAACTGCGATTGGCCGCCCGCGAACTGGCGCAGCGGCGCCGGTATCGAAATAGTTACTGGCATTGTATTTCCTCCTCGTTAAAGCGCGAACGATCCGGCTCCTGCTCCCACGAAAAAAGGTCCGTAGCCTGGTCGGCGCGCGTCGAGACGATGATGTAAGAATAAGTGGGCCAGGCGTGCTCGAGGTCGTAATTTGACGGCACTGCCGGCGAATCCGGATGCGAATGATAAAAGCCAACGATTTCGAGATCGTGGCTCGCGGCGTAGCGTTCGCCACGCATCAACTCGTCGGGCGTGATGAGAAAACGATTGCGCTTCGCGCTCTCTTCACGAGCATTCGAGATCGGGTAAGTCTCGCGAACCAGCTTTCCGTTTTCGGTGTAACGGCCGAGTAACAGTCCGCAACACTCGTACGGATAATCACGCACGCCGTGCTCGCGAATCTCGTTTAGTTGTGCTTCAGCGATCGTGATCATTTGGCCAACGCCTGCTCGACGTCGGCGATGACGTCGTCGATGTTTTCAATGCCGACGGAGATGCGGACGAGTCCTTCGTTGATTCCCAACTCTTCGCGTCTCGCCGGCGTGAGTTCGCGATGCGAAGCGCTCGCCGCGTGAAGTACGCTGGTGAAGACGTCGCCCAAGCTGGTCGACCGCACGCAGAGACGTAGCGCGTCCATAAAACGAAACGCCCCTTCGCGCGTGTTCTCTTTCAGCTCGATCGAAACGAGTGCGCCGGCATGTGGCGCGCGCAAAATTCGTTTCGCTAGTTCGGCGCCATTTTCAGTCAACGACGGATAATGCACGCGCGCAACGCGATCGTTGCGGCTCAAAACTTCCGCGAGGCGGCGGGCGTTGTCGCATTGACGGTCCATACGCAGTGCGAGTGTTTTTATTCCGCGCAAGATCGTGTGCGCTTCCCACACGCCCAACACGCCACCGACGAGTTTCATCGCGCTCATGAGCGCGTTCGCGTCGAATTCGTCGCGCGAAACTACGACGCCCCCCATCGCATCGGCGTGTCCGCCAAGGTACTTCGTGGCGCTGTGCGTGACCATGTCGGCGCCGAGCTTCAAGGGCTGGCAGAGATAAGGCGACGCAAACGTGTTGTCGATGATCAGCCGTGCATTGTTTTCACGCGCGACCTCGGCGCACGCTTCGATGTCGCAGATCTTCAGCAACGGATTCGAGATCGTTTCCGCCAGCATCACTTGCGGGCGCACTTCGCGAACTGTTTCACGCAACGCTGCGACGTCGCCGAAGTCTGTCGCGACTGTCTTCACGCCGAACGATGAGAAGACTGTGAACAGCAAATTCGTCGTGGCGCCGTAGATGTCCTGCGACGCGAGCACTGTCGAACCGGCTCGTAAATCACAGGCGATCAGTGCCGCGTGCATCGCGGCCATCCCGCTCGCGTACACGCACGCGGTCGCGCCTTCTTCGATCGCCAGCATCGACTGTTCGAGCGCGGCAAGTGTCGGATTGCCGTGTCGCGTGTAGACGTAACCCGGTTGTTCCCCGGCGAAAACGCGATCAAACGCCTGCATCGAGTCGTACGTGAACGTCGACGTCGCGTAAATCGGAGTCGAAACAGGCTCGCCGCTCGGCAACGGTTGCCGCTCGCCTGCATGGACCAGTTTCGTCGTTATGTCGAGCTTCTTAGTCTCGTCAGGCTTCGTCTCGTCAATCATGGAAACTCATAATAACCAAGTCGCGTCCGTTACCAGTAACGCTCACCGCCGTCGCACAGGATTGTGACGACTACGGCAGGCGGCGGCAACGAGACGGCGACGCGTCGAGCCGCGAGCACATTGGCGCCTGAGCTCGGACCTACAAACAATGCTTCATCGATGCCTAGTTTACTGGTCATTAATAACGCATCTTCGGTCGAAACCTCCAGAGTTTCATCGACAAGCGACGGGTCGAAGATTCCGGGTTTAACGGCGGTCGGGATGTGTTTCAGTCCTTCGAGACCGTGCAACGGCGACTCCGGTTGCACTGCTACGGCGCGCAGGTTTGGATTTAGTTCGCGCAAACGGCGGACGACGCCGGTGAACGTTCCGGTTGTGCCGAGGCCGGTGACGAAATGGCTTACGCGGCCCGCGGTTTGTTGCCAGATCTCGTTGGCTGTTGTTTCGTAGTGGGCGCGCCAGTTCGCCGGGTTGTTGTACTGGTCGGGATAAAAGAATCTCTCGGGATTGGCGGCGAAGAGTTGTTTGGCGATTGTCTGCGCGCCGTCGGTGGAGAGCATCGGATCCGTTTCGATGATCTCGACGCCGTAGTCGCGCAGGATCTTCTTGCGTTGGTTGCTCGCGTTTTTTGGCAGGCAGACTGTGACCGGGTAGCCGCGTTCTTTGCCGATTACTGCGTAGGCGATGCCGGTGTTTCCGCTCGTCGCGTCGAGGATCGTCATGCCGGGCTTTAATTTTCCGGTACGTTCGCCATCGAGAATCATCGACAGCGCCGCGCGATCTTTGACTGAGCCGCCGGGGTTCAGGTGTTCGGCTTTGGCGAAAACCTGGACGTCGTGCGGCAACTCGGCGTCGAACGTGCTCAAACGCAGTAGCGGCGTGTTGCCGACGCGTGAAGCGATCTCGTGTGTTGTGGCGTGACCTTCTAAAACAACAGCCAGTCCCATTTCTGCGTCCTCGGGCAAAAAGAAAACCGGCCGCGACTTTTGAAAAGTGCGACCGGTTTCTCGTGAATTTGCTAGTCGGTGGTTAGCTCATGCATCTACCGGCTGCACACGTCTCGGTCGCGCTGCACTTGCAGCAGCAATAACAACAGAGACAACATGAGCAAGCCTTCGTCATGAGCGAAAAAACTATAGGCTTCGATTAGTTAGCTGTCAAGGTTGGTGCAGGGAAATCCGTTTCCCCCATGTACCTCCCGCCTGCGCTACGCATATGTGACACGGATTTTCAAATTTTTCCGTAAAATCCGTTTTTCCATGTGACTCGCACATGCGCTACGGGCGAACCACCGCTGCCTCGGCTTTCAAAACAGCCTCAATCGCACTTTTCAGACTCTCGTACGAATTGTCCGAAACGCGCCTCCCATTAACATAAAGCGTCGGCGTGCCGTTCACACCAAGCTTCCGCGCATCCATCACGTCACGCTGAACCTTCTCCGCAAACTTCCCACTCGCAAGCGAAGCATCAAACCGCGCGCGATCCAGGCCAACCTCCGTCGCATACTGCCCCAACTTATCAACCCCAAGCGCCGACTGATTACGAAACAGCAAACTCGCGTATTCCCAATACTTCCCCTGCTCACGCGCAGCTTCAGCAGCCTCCGCAGCCTTCCGCGCATTCGCATGTTGCGAAAGCGGGAAATCACGCACCACCAACCGCACCCGATCCCCAAACTCACTCACGATCCGCTCGAGCACCGGATGCTGCCGCGCACAACTCGGACACTCAAAATCCGTAAACTCCACAATCGTAACCAGCGCACTCGCACTTCCCTTCGCAGGCTGATCATCCGTGGCGATCGAAAACGACGGGGACACAGGCGCAGTTAGATTCACCTGTAACGCAGCCGCACGCCGCAACTGTTCTGCATAAGCAACAGTCGCCTCACGCTCCTTGCGCTCCTGCAAGTACTGAACGATCTGCGCCTTCGTCTGCGCAAAATCACCACTGATCCGCTCTTTATTCTGATCGTAAAACGACTGCGCATCAGCATCGGTGACACGCGCGACACGCGACGCAACCTCAGTCTCGAGCAGCGCCCGCGTCGTCACGCCTTTCTTCTGCGCTTCCTGCGTGAGCAGCGTATCGTTGATCTTCAAGTCGAGGTCCTGCTTACGCAGCGCATAAACCTGTTCCTGAACATTGAAAATCAACGGCCGCAGACTGCTTTCAATATCACCCATCGTGATCTGCTTGTCGTTGACAGTCGCCAACACACGCGCGCGATCTGCATCGTTCGCAGGCGGCGCCGTCAGCTTCGAAAGAATCTTCACCTGCGCCCCCGCACGAAACCGTTCGGCAAGTTTTTGCGCGAGATCCTGCTGCCGCTCGTAACGGAGATACTCGACGATGTTGTTCTTCTCATCCTTGAACTCCGTTTTGAAGCTCGCCTTGTTCTTCTCGTAAAACGCGAGCGCTTCAGCTTCGGTCGGCGTCTGCACCTTCGCAATCACCTCGTCTTTGATGATCTGCGCCTGACTCACACCGCGCTTCTTCGCCTCGCTCTCGAGCAACAGCGAATCGATCTGAAGATCGAGCTCACGCGCACGGGCGTCGATAACCTGGTGCTGCAATTGTTCGACACGCGAACGCGTTTCCGGGCTGAGATCCTGTTTCGTGATCTTCACGCCGTTAACCGTGCCGATCACTTCCGGCAAAGGTTTATCTTCGCAACCACAATCCTGCTGCTGCGCAACCACAGGCGCGCCGATCGCGGCCACAATTAGAACGACCAAAAAAAGTTTCTTCATGATTTCGCTTTCACCTATTAAATGTTAATTACTGACCCAGCCGCGGGAGACAAACTCTTTTTTCGCCGGATCGATGGAAAGGACGTAGGCGCCGAGTGCCCCTACGCGACGGTTTGGTCCAAACGTGATTTTCGGCGTGACGCCGGTGTCGTACTCGTAGAGACCTTCAAGCGCAGTGACCAGCTTTTCGCGGCTCAAATCTCGCCCGGTACGCTTCAGCGCTTCGGTAAAGATCTTCGCCGCCGCGAAAGCGCTCAACTTTGACGCGATGTGACCAGCGGGCAACTTGTACTTCTCTTCCAACGCGCGCAACTCGGCGAGCCCGGCCGGCGCAACGTCATTCGGCACGGTTGGAAACGCAACGAACACACGATCGTTGAATGTCTCAGGCACGATCTGAATCAGGTTCCTCGTCATGAACGCGCCGAGAAGATAAACGCGCGGCGTCCAATTGGCTGCGGCCGCCGCGTTGATGAGCTCTGTTTCGCCGCCTGGTCCAAAAAGAAATACGATTTGAGCACCAGCGGCTTTGAGTTCGGCGGCGAGCGCCGTTGCATCGAAGCTCTTCGGGGAGAACGTTTTCTTTGTGACGGTGGTCCATCCGAGTTTGCGCGCTTGAGTTTCTACTATCGCGGCGGCCGCGACTGCGAGTTGATTTTCCGAGTGAACGATCGCCAGCGGTGATTTCTTTAATTCCGGCGTTTGGGCCGCGAAGTTGACGAGGGCCTGCGCTTGCTGATTCGTGCCCGACAACAAGTAGAAGAGATAGCGATCCTGTTGAGCAGCGGTTTCCGTTACGAGCGTCGACGCGCCGAGGAAAGGAAGCTCCATTTCGCGCGTGGCCGCCGCGAGCTCTTTATCCGCGCCCGCGCTCAAACCACTGACAAGCGCGAAGATCTCGCCTTTCGCGACCGACGCTCTGACGTTCGCCGCCGTCGCGGCTGCATCCGCGCCCGTCTCGATCGTTTGCAACTCAATGCGACGGTTGTAGATTCCGCCGTTCTCGTTGATGCTGGTGAAGTAAGCGGTCAGCACGTCTTTCATGGCCGCGCCCGTTTCGGCGAGCGGGCCTTGTTTCGGCACGATCGTACCGATCCTGATGCTCGTTTCAGTGAGACCCGGATCGCGATCCGTTTCGATGCGTTTGAGATACGCGATCAAGTCGGACATGTCTTCAGGCGACATCTCGTAGCGCGGCATCGCCACGAGTAACTTATTTCCTGCCGGATCGAGCCCCTGGACCACGGAACGAGTAAACAACTTTTCATCATACGCGCCGTGCTTGCGCCCGGTCGGATGCGTGTGACCGTACGGCTTGAGCAGGTTGGACCACGTCAGGTCGCCTGCGGTCACGCCACCTTCGGTCTTGCCTTCACCGCGCAGGCCATGACAACCGCCGCAAGTCATCGTCGAAGACGGCACGTCGAGATCGTTGAGCATCGCCGTGATCTTTCGTCCCGACGTGCTTTCGCCGCGCAGGTAGATGGCCTTGCCGCGCCGCTCGCTCTCGGTTAATTGCGCGTAGGCGACCGAGCTAACGAGCAGGACGCTGATGAAAAGTAAGACTCGGATCGTCATTTCGATTTCGCGCGCGCAGCGTCGCCTTTGTCGTTAGCGACGCTTTCGACGACCTGAACAAGCTCCGCAACATTCGCCATGCCAAACGCTTTCTTCCATAGTCCGGTTGGCTCGTTGCCGATGATGAAGATCGTTTTGTGATCGTCTTTCTTCTCGACGTACTGGCCCAGCTTGTAAAGCGCCGCATCGAGGTTCTCTTTCTTGCCCGTCAGAAACATCCAGCCTGAACCGGCATGAAACTTCTGCGCGTACTCTTTGAGTCGCGTAGGCGTGTCAACCTCCGGATCGACCGTGATCGAAACCAGAAACACGTCTTTGCCGACGCGATTGCCGAAAGCTTCCTGGATCTTCTCCATGTTGCGGTTCATCGGCGGGCATACCGAGGTGCAGGTGGTGAAGAAGGCGTTGACGACGACGGTCTTGCCTTTGAGCACGTCGGAGTAAAGACGCACTTTCTTGCCGTCCTGGTCGATCAATTCGACGTCGGTGAAGTACTTCTCCGCCATCGAAGGTTCAGTCGCGGCTTTCGTCGCCTGCGTGGCAGACTGAACTTTATTGATCGCCTCGATTATTTGACTGACCTTGCTCAGACCGTAACTGCGTGTCCACGTGCCCGTCGCATCATTGCCGATGAGTATCGACGGTGAATGATCTTCGCGTCGTGCCGTTGACGCACCGAGCGCGCGCAGCAGTTCGTCAACCTGCGGTTTGTCTCCGGTGACAAAGGTCCAACTGTCGCCGGCGTGAAACTTCGCTCCCCACGCTTTGAGCCGTTCGGGTGTGTCAGTCACGGGATCGACGCTGACGGAGATGAAGCGAACGTCGCTTTGGCCCAGTTCTTTTTGCACGCGCGCGAACGTTGCGCCGAGCGGCGGACAGATCGTCGTACACGTTGTAAAGATGAAGTTGATGACGACGGTCTTGCCCTTGACGAGATCGGTGTAGAAGTGAATCTTCCGTCCGTTCTGATCGAGCAGTTCGACGTCCGGGATGTTCATCTTCGTCGTAGCAGCAGCGTCGTTTGCGGGCGGCTGCGGTTCAGCGGTCGCCTTTTCATCGTTCTTCACGAGACGAAGATCCATGCCGCACTTCGGACATCTGCCTTTCTTTTTCGACTTCACATCCGGATGCATCGGACACGAATACGTCGCCTGCGGTTTCGTTTGCTTCGTCTGGGCCTGAAGCGGAGTGACCGCGCCCGTGCAGATAAGCAAACCGAGAATTATCGCGAAAATTGCTGTGCTTCGTTTCATGTCAGTTCGTTCCTTGTAATGTCAGGTAAGGCAGTTGTCTGAAACTCACGCCCTGCGATTTGCTCTCGACAAAAACGAAATACACGCCAGTTTGCGGAACATTTATGTCGAGCTCGTAGACGCCGTCGCCCGTCGCGCGCGCGAAATCGCGTTTCTGCCAGATGCCGGACGACAACAACGTCAACACGCGCACGTCATTCAAATCCGTTTTCGCTTTCGAGGTAGCATTATCGACGATCTTGAACCGAAGTTTATAGTTTTCCGCGACACGGACCTTCTGTTCCTTGTTCAAATATTCGACGCGAATCGCCACCTGCTTTTCGCGCGGAACGTCCGGATTCGCCTTTGCTTCGGCGCTGAAACAATGCGTGACGCGCGGCGAGTCGAGCAGAAAAGCGACGTCGTAGATGCCGCTCTTCGGCAGTTTCGTCGTCGTCGTATAAACACCCGCCGTGGTCTCGCGCAACGATCGATCGACCACCATCACCGCGCGTGGCTTGCGGCGGTAGTTTTGAAAACTGCCCATCGGAGCCGCCATGCCTTCCGAGTAGTAGTAGATGGTCCGATCCGCCGGGTTCGCGACGAGAACTGAATTGCCTTCGGGCGCGGGAACGATGACGTCGGCGCTCGTTTCAACCGACGCTTCGGCCGGCGCCGTCTGTCCGCCGGGAAACTTCGCGATGTCCGGTTGGCCCTCCAACGTGCTCAGCCGCACCATGCTGACTTCCGTCGAACCTGTCGAGCGAAGATAAGCAAACGCGTCTGTGAACGCGACTTGATCCGGACCTTTGTCGACGCTGATCGTGTGCTTGAGTCGATTCGTCGACGCGTCGAAAACGTAGACGACGTTCTCTTTCTGGTTCGGCACAAATCCCCAACGTCCACCAGGCGCAAACCGCACGTTTCTGATCCCGGGCTTCGTTTGCATACGCGTCGTGATCTGCTGGCTGCGCGCATCGACTACAGTGATGTCGCCGTCTACTTCGTTCACCAGATAAAGCGCGTTGCCGATCGTCGAGAACGCCAGCGAAGTCGCGGGCGCGCCGGTTTTGAGATCTTTGACTTTCGTGAGCTTCTGAATGTCGATGACTGAAAGCGTGCCGTCCTGTTCGTTCGTGACGAAGGCGAAACGGTTGTCGCTGCTGAAGTCGATCTCGTGATGTCCGCTTCCGGTTGCGAGTTGGGCCACGACTTTCAACGTCGTCGTGTCGATCACAGTCACGCCGCTTTTGCCGGACTCAGCGGTGTCGTTCCCGACCCAAACGTATTTTCCGTCGGGTTGCAGACGAACACGCGCCGGCTTCAGTCCCGCATCGACGTTCGCGACGATCTTCCAGGTGCCTGTATCGACGACGGCGATCTGGTTAGCGAGCGGCATACTGACGAAGAGCTTCTCGTCGCTAGTCTTCTGCACCCAGTCTTCACCGGGACTCTTGAGCATGACGAGCGTCAGGAGTTTGCTCGAGCCAAAACCGAGAAGCGGATCGATGACGGAGATGTTCGCTTCTTCGTTCAGCGCAAGTAGGTAGTAGGCGTTCAGATCGACGTCCGGGCGCGAGCGCAGACTGCCCTGGAGAAACGACTGAACTTTCTCGCGGCACACCTTGTCGTCTGTGACGCCGTCGCCGCGCTGTGTCAGCCAAACGGCTGGTTTGACTCCCGAAAGCGGAGTCTTGCTTGTCTTGTCGTTGATCTTGAAACGAACGACGGCTTCCTTCGCTTCCATCAGTTCGGGCGACTTGCCGTCTTCTTTAACGGGCTCGATGGTGAACTCCACCTCGACGCCGTCGCGCTCGATCTTCTGTGGCGCGCTCTTTTGGGCCATTGCAGAATCGGCCATCGCGAGTCCCGCAAAGAAAAATATCAACACGCGCGTAATCGCTTTCAGGTCGCGCATCGTGCTGCAAAACGATCGGACGGCAACGACAGCATCGTTGGCGAAGTCGAGAATCGCAGTGCGCAATTCCGGCGACTCCTGAAAGATGAAGAGCGTGCGTCCGTTATTCTGCTTGATGCTCTCGATGTGAAAGCCGCGGCAGCGCAGAAAGCTGGTTAATGTCAGGTCAGTGGTTTGGTACGTAGGTTTCAACGCTGGAGGAATCGGGTCCACTATGGTTTTCATGATGTTTTTCGGCTCTCGGGTGAGAGAGGTTCGTAGCTACACGTACACTTCAGCTCGCTAAGCCCTGGCCCGTTCACATGGTTTGTATGAACAGGCCACACGGCGAAGCGAAAACCGCAATTAAAGAATGCGAAATAAGTTGTTAAACGTTAATGAGGTTAGAAGCAGCGAGAGCCGTTGCTCTGCACGGAGAGCTCGTTGAGCGCCGCGATGATTGCGTCTCCGTCAGTCAGGAGTTCCTGCCCGGTTGGACCAAGCGTCGGATCCTGATTGAGTTTGCCGGCGGAGATCATGTCGCTGACTTTCTTCTGGAAGTCTTTGACCTTTGTCACCGAGTTGCAGAACTTGCCCTGATCGAGGGTCAAGGCAACGCCGTCGAGCTGACCGAGAAGACCTGGTCGATCTTTCGTCTCAGACTGCTTGCCGCTGATCTGGATAATCTGAACTTTGCCTTTGAGTTGCGTAATCATGGATTGCACTTCGCTGACCGTTGTTGCTAGCGCCACGGGCGCGGCGACGAGCATGGCAATGGCGAATGCGAAGGCAGCGAACGATATTTTTTTCATCTATGTTTCCTTCATCTTGTTTTAAGTGTTGGCGCGGGTCAGGGCGCAGAATTCTGTTCAGCAACCACTATGCCTTTGTTCCTTTTCTCCACATTACTTGTTGAGCGGCTAAACATGTGTTCCGTGGCGGAACACTTCCCGGATTGAGTGCGCCACACGAGAACACGGATGAAAACAGATCGCTCTGTGTCCATCCGTGTCGTCAGTGGGGATCGGTTAATTAACTGAGATACCACAAAAGGTGAGACGAGATCCGGTCGTTCCAACCGAACTCAACCAGGTTGGGTATCCAGGAATCTCCGGCAAACGTTATCGTGGCGCTGCCATTAGGGAGGTCGAGACCGGGTAAGTCGAAGAATGTCACGAGGTCGGCACTGACGTTGACGTCAGCCGACGATACCCTGTTATCGGCGTTCTTCGCCCACCATAAAATCCCGCACCAAAGGTCAGAGTATCTGCCCACGGTGCCGTTGTTCTGTTCGACAACGTGCCACTCGCAGCCACCGAAATCGATATGCTCGAACAGATCGATATACCCCCATTCAGTAAGCGGTTGGGGGGTGGATGCCGGTTGCGCGGCCTGCCGTCTGCGCTTCATCGCCGCAAGGCTGCTCTGGGCATAGCTTTGAGCGGTTTTCTCGCTCGTAAATATCTGAAGCATCTTGCGATCGAGGGCATCGGCGTCCACCACGGTGTGCAGCGGTTTACCGACGAACGCACGGACGTCGAGAGGATTGGCTTTCGCCTGGTCGATCATAATGGGCATACGTGGAACTTTGTGTGTGCGAGGAGTCTCACAACCGCAGTCGCCATTCTTGGCCTGTGTGACGAGCATGTTCATAGCGCTTGTCACTGGGTTTGTATTGGTATTTATCATGTCAACTATCTCCTTAAAATGATCTTTACAGCCCCGCGTCTATCGCTAAGGCTATTTAGCTTTCGCTACTTGATAGTGGCGGGCTGTCGCAAAACATCACGCGGGGAATGGCTATACAATCGGCGTTACAAATTCGATCGACTCGAGGACAACGGTGATGAGAAAAATTATCGTGCTTGAACACATCTCGCTTGACGGTGTCATACAAGCCCCAGGCGGGCCGGAGGAAGATCCCAGCAACGGATTTGAGTATGGCGGATGGTCCGCGCCGTATTCCGACGACAAAATCGGAACGGCGCTAATGAAGAAGATGAATATGCCGTTCGATCTGTTGTTAGGACGCAAGACCTTCGACATTTGGGCCGCATACTGGCCGCAACATGCGGACCTCTGGCCAAGCGTCAACACGGCAACCAAGTACGTCGCCTCGAATACCATGACTTCTCACGAATGGCAGCCGTCGGTGTTTTTGAATGGAGACCTTGCGGAAAAGATCACCGCGATCAAGCAACAGCCAGGGCCGGATCTGCACGTTTGGGGAAGCGGAAATCTTCTTCAGACGTTCATGAAGCACGATCTGGTGGACGTGTTCTGGCTGCTGATCTACCCGGTCACATTGGGCAGTGGCAAGCGTCTGTTTGCGGATGGCACAATCCCGGCGGCGTTCACGGTGACGGAAAGTCTCGTCGGCTCAACCGGCGTCATTCTTGTGAATTACGAGCGTGCCGGCGCAGTCAAAACCGGAAGGCAAACACTCTAGAATCTTGAAACGATGAACAGACTGCCACCGATCGCGATCAAGTCCTCGATCAAAGCGACGTTGAAATCCGGCAGGGATCTTGCGAGTCGAGCGCGGGCGTGATATCCGCCGAAACAACCGACGATTCCGCCAAGCACTCCCAACCCAGCACCAACCCACGCAGACCGTCCACCGCCGAGAGAAACGCACGCGCCTGTGAGGCCACCGGTCACGATGCGGCCGATGAGTCCTGGCGGAGCAGTGCGGTTAGGAGTATTCGGCAGCTTATCAAAAATGATTTCTGTGACGGCTAAGAGGCTCAGAATTATTACTGCAGGAAGGGAGCCGATAAGAGATAGTGGCCGCGCAAGTTTGAGCCAACCGAGGTACACGCCCCACGCGACCGCCGCCGGAGGCGTAAGCGAGCGCAACCCGGCGAAGAGTCCAATTAGAAATGCGAATAAGAGGGTCATCTATTTGCTGGCACTCACCTTATCAAAAAATCGGCTGGGCGACATGCTCCCCAGAACGTGTTAAAAAATCGCTCGATTTTTAACATGTCCCTGTGGACGTGTTAACAGAACTAACCTAAGTGGCCCCTGAGCTTCTGGCTCGCAATCCTCGCGCTAAGAGTTATGGCGAGCGAAGACGGCGTGAAATCTTATTGAAACTGCTGATGATTTGCCTGGCTATGGCACCGTCTTCGTTGCGTGCTCGCTCCAACCGCTCTGGCCGGCGACCCCAACAGCCGCGACCCTAAACCAATATCGCGTACCACTCTTTAAGTTGGAGATGACTTTGCTCGACGAGGTAGCAATTCCAACATGGCTTCAACTCGTCGCGGTCGCGGGATCGATGCTGCATTCAATTGTGTAACTGCGGGCACTTGGAACCGACTTCCAAGTCAAGCTGATCTCACCTTCATGTGTTCCGGCGGACGCGCTTAGTGATAGAGGTGGGGCCGGGACTGACGGCGCCGAACGTGCAGCTTTAGTTTCCATGCCGGCGCTGGTGATTATGCCCTCGTCTTTTCCGGCAACGCTTTCCACATAACCAGCAAGCTTCGTCAGTACATCGTTGACCTTCGTTTCGGCATTGTCCTGGGCGACAGTGCGAGTTGCGACTTCCGATTTCGCCGCCTGAAGGCTGGACGCTGCTTTCGCAAGTTCGTCCAAGGTCGTTGTGACCTCTGACAGGGAAGGACTTGGATTGGAGAAGGCCGCATTGTCGTCATCGCTGTGACAATGTGTCGGCCCTTCGCGATCTTCTCGGTAACAGACAGGTTTCTCAGGTTGAGTCTGATTTTAGCCATGAAGTTCTCCTTTATTGCTAGGTTTAGTTAGTAGTCACCGTGGAATTGCATACTGAACTTGACGAAGATTGTTTTGAACTAGGGGAGATCGATTAGAGATTCAGCAAATTGCACATTGAATCTGCGCGATCATGTCTTGAATTCGCCGCGTCATGCTTGCACTTTGCGGAATTCAGATTTGAACTTGGCGGATCATGTTCTGAACTCGGCGTGTCATGCTTGCTTTTCGCAAAAATTCAAACTTGAACTTGTAGGATCATGCTTGGGATCGCGTCAGACCAAGATGCTATTTGCTGTCCGCCGTATAGCTGGTATTTGCGATTGAAGCGCCCTGTTTCCATTAACGGGCGTAATTCGTCATTTTCAAAGTAGCGTGCGCGTGGAGCATGTTTCTCAGAGTGCAGGGCATACATGACAGCAGTTTTGAACAACCAGGCAGCTATCACTTGCTGTTCAATTGGTCGCAAGTTTGTCGAGGTACCGTGGATCATTTGGTACCAGAATCGGTTTTGCGATGTCTTCGAGCCGGGCTAGCCAACCGTTGTTGCATCGCTCACAGGGCGCGTCAATTGTCAGATGTATGTACTTCGTGCTTGTGCGAACATATTGTGTCAGCCGATTAGTGATATCCCACTTACCCGGTGGAAACTCTCGGGCTACCCACTTGGGGATTAAATGTTCATTGCTTGGCGGCGAATTGTTTTTGCTGCAGAAGATGCATGTAGGATAAACAGGCATGAAGGAAATAATTATCGACTTTGATCATTAACATGCAAAATTGATCAGCTCATTCCCAACTGCGTTAGTGACGTTGGCCTGTTGGGCCAGAGTGCAACGACGCGAGGAATGAAACGGTTAAGGAAGTTATAGCCAAAGATGCGAGGCAATAGCGGCGCAAGATAAACCTTGCGCGGAGACACTCCCAAGCCCAACTTTGAGCGCATAGCATAGAGTAATCGGCGGTTCTAGTCAGTTCTTGAAAAGAGGTGGAGGTACTCTTCAAACAAAAACAAACGATTCCTCTTGAAGCCAGTAATCTCTTTGACTATACCGATCTCTTCGAAGGTCTTGGCTAGAGTGCTTGCAGAGGCATAAGTGATGCCGATCCGCTCGCTCATTTGCCTGGCGTTCATTATCGGCTGCGAGTAGAGATGTTTGAGGAGTTCCTGGCCAATTTTCGCTCGTTTCCCTAGGGTCATAATCTTATGTTCGCTTCGTTGTCTTAGGGCAATGATGTTTTCAAAAGTGACTTTCCCATTGGCAGCGGTCTCCGCAACACCCACCAAAAAGAACCTCAACCAATGCTCGATATTGTTAGACGTTCTAACAACCGTCAGGGCGTCGTAATACGCTCCCTTATTTCGCTCAAAAAAATCAGACAGATATAGAGTTGGCTTAGTTAACAGGCCAAAACTCACCAGGTACAAAGTGATTAGTAGTCGGCCGATACGTCCGTTTCCATCGAGAAAAGGATGAATGGTCTCGAACTGATAATGACTTAGAGCTACTTTCACAAGATGAGGCATCGCCAAGACTTCATTGTGCCAAAATCTTTCAAGGTCAGAGAGCAGTTCCGGCAATTCTTGATGAGAAGGAGGAATGAATACTGCGTCTTTGATACTCGAGCCGCCGATCCAATTCTGGCTTAGGCGGATCTCACCCGGTCGTTTATGTTTACCTCGAACGCCCGAAAGAAGGATTTTATGAGTTTGCTTTATCAGCCGCATTGACAGCGGTAACCGTTCTAAGGCTTCGATGGCGTGATTCATCGCCTTTGTATAACTCTGCACTTCGAGCCAATCATTCCTGCGCTCTGGATCAACTTCTTCTTCCGGCAGGACCGCTTCGTCAATGTTTGTTTTTGTTCCCTCGATTCGACTCGAAGTTGTAGCTTCTTTGATTACGTGCATTCGTATAAAGAAGTCTACGTCAGGCACTAAATGGGAATAGGCGTTTAGTTCTCCTAGAAGCCGGGTAGCATCTTCAAGCAGCACATCGATCTGCGTGTCTGACCACCTGAAGGGTCGATTTATTAGAGAAGGCGTAAAGCTCTTGTATTGAAACTGTTGCGTATATTTTCCTGCTACAAAATCTGTCTTCATAAGTCCAACTTTGAACACAGAATACCATATTCAAAGTTCTGGTCTTAACTTATAATAGACGGCGTTGTATTCAAGGTTGGGGTGGAATCTCCACAACGAAGAAAATCATGGCAAAGCGAAAATCTCCGAGTGAACTCGCAATGCCGCTCAAAAAGGATTATTTGGCTTTACCAGCCCGCAAATTGCTCGAAGAATACGGTGCTGGGAAACATGTGCCTGGTTCGGGAAGCGCGGCCGCTCTCTCTGCCCTGATAGCAGTTGAACTAATAACGACTGTTTGCAAACTGACATTGAAAAAGACGAACTATAAGCACAGCCACAGGAAGATGGAGTACATACAAAGCAGGATCGAAAAGGAGTTCAGACCTCGACTCATTGACCTTTTCAAGCAAGATATCGAGGCATTCAATAAAGTATCGGTGTATCGCATTCTTCGTGATAGGTCCGACAGTCCGAGCGAAAAGCGGCGGCTAGACGCAAAGTCCCTGAAGGAACAAAAACGAGCAACTGAGATTCCTATGGAAATATGTACGGTCAGTTTGGAACTACTCCCTTTAGCTCTGGCAGTTTTTGAGGAGGGGTATAAGTCAGCGCGAGGCGACTCCGGTGTGGCTGTTAGCAATCTGCTTTCTGCAATCTCTGGTGGAATGTTCATCATTTTTCTAAATCTGAAGAGCTTTAAAAAGAGTCGATGGCTCGCACAGACCAAACAAAATGCAGAAGACCTCACGAGGCAGTTTTACCGCTACCAAGCGAGAGCATTTGCAAAGGTATTGGAATTGTACGAAGAAGGTCTCCTAGATTCTGATAAGCAACTGCGGTTTCCGTTGCCGTCTCTGGAGACAGGAATTTCAGAGAGCGCTCAGCCTCAATGACAGAGTTAAGCCCGGAAAAACTAAAGAGCGCAGCCCGGACTATATCCGGACTGCGCTCTCTTGAATAAGCGACAAAACGAAATCTCTTCCGTCGCTTCGTTGTTACGGCGTGACGCGGAAGATTCCCCACAGCCCGTTGTCGAACTGGAAGGACGACTGCGTCCGATACAGATAATCGCCTGTCACACCACGCGGGCCACCTGCGCCGTTCACAGGAACAGCGTCCATGTGGTTCGACGCGCCGTGACCTTGCTGGGCGCCTTTCCACTCGGAAAGCACATTGTTGCCAATCTGCGTCGAGTTGTTGATGTAGGGCTCCTGCTGCCAGATGTGACCATGAACCTGGAACACGTTGTTACGCGCGTGGCCATTTGAATTGAGCACGCGGAAACGAACAGCCGTTCCAGCCTTCGCGGTGAACACAGGCGTCACAGGATCGCCGCCAACCTGCGCGTTTGAAAGCGAGTTCGTGTAGTCGAATGCACGAGTCTGCTCGAGCGGAAGATCAGGCTCGTAACCGAGGCGTTTCCACATCGGCTCCGTGCGATAGTTGAGGGCCTTCTGACCCGAGTCTTCCGGATCCTCTTCCCTCGCGACGTTAGGCACTGCCGCCGCATCACCCGTCAGGTTACCCCGACGCAGGTTGATGTCGGTCTGGAACTGAAGAACGAATTCGCGGAACGACGTGCCGTCAGTCTTGCTGACGGTCGCCTGCGCACGCGAGTTTGCGTCTTCAATCCAGGTCGCACCTTGCGGCTCGATGATCAGTGAACCGATCGCGCCTTTGTTCGAGTGCTTGATCGGATCGGACGAGATCAGGTTCGTGGCGCCGAACTCGATCGGCGTTGCAACCTTGGTCGTGCCGTTCATGCGGATGTCGCCGGCGTACCATTTGTACTTCACTGATTCGCCGGGTTTCGCGGTTTGACGTCCATCCGGAGTGTACGTTTCGGGATTACCGACACCGTTGAAGCCCACGTTGGCGCCATCGCTCGACACTACGTCGTAAGCCAACAACTGCGGGTGCAGTCCGACCTGATTGGACGGCTTGACCTGATTCGCGTTGAAGCCTTCGACGATCATCGGCAACGTGTTCCAGCCCGCAACATCAGGAACGTTAGCGGGTAATTGATTAAACAGCGTCACTTCGATGCAGTCGCCGGCGTTGGCTCGCAGTACGAGCGGTTCGACCGGCACATTGGCCTTGAGCTTGCCCGTCGCAGCGTCGATGTCATTCGTGCGAACGTAAAGAATCGCCGTTGGATCGTGCAGTACTCCACCCTGGTTCGTGCGGTTGTTGTAAACGAGCGTTCCGCCGGGCAGCGCATTCTGCGCGGCCACAGCCGTCACGCTGAACTTGCGGCTCGGAGCAGCCGCGGGACAAGTACCGTTGAAGTCTTTCTTGTTGGTAGCGGCCTTGGCCGTACCGGTCGGGTTGCTCGGTAACAGTTGCAGATCGGGCTGGAGACCTTCCGCGCCACGATAGGCGCGCAACAGACCCCACGTGCCGTTCCACTGGTTATCCACTGAACCACCCGGCTGATACAGATAATCGACGAACGGAGTTCCGCCCTTGATCGCTGCAATACCCGGCAATTCAAACTCGAAGTGTTCGGAGATGCCCATCGACTGCGAATTGCGGTAACCCGAATTCGGTTCGCTGCGCTCGTAGAGCCACTTCTGTCCGTGAATGTTGAAGTTGTGACTTTCCTCGTGAGCACCGACGAGAATGCGGACCTGCACCCTGTCGGCTTCATACGCACGCATCATCGGCGTGAACGGATCGCCACCCTGGAGACCACCCGTCAAAGCCGGATAGAAACCAGGCTGCGAGTTCAACGCCGCATTCGCACGAGTGATATCCGAACGATAGACGTTCGAGAGATCGCCGGCTTCGCCAGCGGCCTGCGTGTTGTTCGCAGGATCCTGCGCGCGCAGCGCGACAGGTTCGTTGCGATAGTTGACGACCATCGTTCCCGGATCGGCAGCCGAAACTGCTTCAGGACACGGAAGCGGTACGCCACCCGGACACTGATCAGCTTTCTGAATGTTGATCGGAAGCGCAGCCTCTTCGCGCGCCGGTGGATTGATCGCGTTCTCCGGATCGGGAATCGGATGTCCCGCACCGTTGACGCCGCCACCAGCTTTGTAAGCGAGCGTGTAATCGGCAAACTCGAGCAGAAACTCGCGATAGCTATCCGCGGCGTTCTGCGTCTCAATCACCGCTTGCCACGTCGTCGGTCCACCGTCGAAGCGTCCGCCGAGAACCTGGCCGGTTTCGTTGTGTTTCCAAACAGAACCTTCAGGCTCGGTGACGAGACCGGAATAGAGACCAGCCTGCTGGTGAGTCGAAGGTCCAAAGTGATCGTGCGAGAAAACCGTACCGAGCGTGCGATCCTTGCCCGCCAGGTTCAACGTCGGATCGGCGAACCAACGCTGCACGGTTGTTTGTGCGCCAAGAGTTCCAAAGAACGGATGCGGCTTGGCTGTGAGCTGCGATCTCGACGTGCTGTTGAACGCCTGCAAACCGCCGCCCGCGTTGATGGCATGAATGCGCTCGAGGACTTCACCCGGAGCGAACGTGCCGTCTTCGTAGTTGAAACCGTTACCCGCGCCGTCTGACGAAGTCACGTCAAACTTCACGAGGTGAATATGCTGACCCATGATGTCGGTCGGCGTGCGCACCTGGAAGTCGTCGAGCTCGTAGATGTGCGGCGTCAGGTTCGTGTGCTGGAACGTAATACAGTCGTTCGTGTTCGCACGGAAGAAAAGTGGCTCTGGAGCACGCGTGCCGTTCAGAGTCGGAGCAACGTCGCCCCACAGCGTCAAAATGCGCGACTGCGGGAAGTGCCAGCCGGCTTTGTTCAACTTCAGATCGAGCTGAATCGCAGCGCCTTTGTACAAACGCGCGCGACCGGCAGCGTTGCCCGCATCGTCGCGGCACGGATCAGCGAACGGCGCACCCGGTTTGGGCGGCAGACCGTTCAACGTGAAGTTGGCGGCAGTGCCGTCTGGACGGAACGTCGCGACCTGCTTTTGCGCGTGGAAGTTCATCGCCGCGATCTCTTCGGGAGTTCCCGTTTCGGGAATCGCCTTAGCGTCAGCCACTAAGATCTCCTTGTTGAAATCGAGACGTGTTTCAACGCTCTCGGCCTCGCCGCCGACGATGACGTGACGCGGCAGACCACCGTCGTCGATCGTGTCGAGCGGCGGGTGCGGCGGACGGTGTCCGGCGACGCCCGGAACGTAAAACGGATAACCTTTGAACTCCGCGGTCGGCATCGGAGGCATCGCCAGCGTCGGCAACGGCACGAGCGCGGGGATAGGAGTTCCCTTCGCGATCTCGCCGTCGGGCAACGCGCGCGAACCATCAGCCGGACGGCCGTCGCCGTCGAGCTGCGTGCCTTCTTCGAAAACGTCATGCGAGCGCCACATTTCCCACATGCCCTGCGCGAAGTGCGGGTAGAAGTGGCAGTGGAAGATCGAGTCGCCGGGGGTCTTGTTGCGATTGCCGGAACCGCCGTGCGCGATCTCGGTAGTAAACGAGTAGCCGGGTCCCATCGCCTGGCTATCGAGATAACTCGAGTTGTCGCTGTCAGGCGTATTCAACCACTGGTGCGCGTGCAAGTGGTGGATGTGATGTTCCTTCGGACCTGCATGGACCACGCGCATCTTCACGTGATCGTTGAGATAACTGTGGTGAACGTTCGACGGATCCTCAGGAAACAGGACCTTCGTCGCTTTCGCGCCTTTGATCAAGTTGCCACTGCCGTCGGTCGTGTTAGCAGGAACGTCGACGATCTGCGCCGGGTCTCCCACAGCCCACGCCGACAGGAAAAAGTCTTCATACTTACATTCGGTACAGTTCGCCATCGGACCGACGCCGAGACGATTGGCGAGAATTTCCGCGCCGATACCGCCGGTGCCGTAGTTGATGGCGAAGCCGTCTTTCACGCTGTAGAGCGTGTGCGAAAGAACCGGATCTTCAAACTGCGGGAACGCCTGAATGGCTTTGATCTCGTCGTGATAAACGACGGTGAACTCGCGAAACGGCTGATCGCGATCAGGCTCCACGGCATTCGGACGATAAGTGCCCGCGGGAAAGCGGCCTTTGTTCGGGCCGGTGATAACGGCGTTCAGATCCGTGTGCACGATGTTGTTGTTCGCATCGAGCATCTTCAGGATCGGTTGACCCGCGCGGGGATGTCCCGCGGGATAAACGGCGTCGTAGTCGAGAATCGGATGTCCGGCCGCCGTCTTCTTAGGCGTGCCGTCGGTGTTCTTTTGGGTCGCGAGCGCCAGCTCTTCGGCAGTCAACTGCGAGCGATACCACTCGGCGTTTCTCACCTGAACGTTGACTGAGCCGAAGAGCCCCATCGCCAACGAGCCGCCGTCGCCTTCACCGCCGGTCGTTGCGGCGGTCGAATAAAGCAGGTGACTGCCTTCGCGCTGGGCGATGTAGGTGTAAGTGGTTGAAGCGCCCGGCGAGACGAGGCTGCTCTGGTTCTGTCCGACGTTCGAACCATCGGAGAGAATCGAGTTGACGAGTTGCAGCCCCATGATGTGCGCCGAAGCAGTACGCGTCGCGGGTGCGTTGTTGGCGGCAAATGAATTGACGTCTGCCGGATCGGGCGCGAGGAGGTTGGTAAAGTTGATTGCGAGACAATCTCCGACGTTCATGCGCAATGCAATCGGACGTGGACGCTTGCCCGGGCGCAGTTGAACGTTGCCGGCGACCAGACCCTTCGACGGGTCGATGGCAACGACATCGCGCTTCAGTGCATAGATCATCCCCGCCGGGTTGATTGCGCCGAGACGGTTGTAGATCAAGGCCTGGTCGAGTGCGACCACCTCAGCCTTGACCGTCCGTTCGCACGTAGTCGGGGGCGGCGACGTTTGCGCCTGCGCGCCCGAAGCGGCGACAGCGATGACAGCCGCGGCGCAGCCAGACGCAAAAAGCGACTGCCATTGCCGCAAAGCATTTCTTATATTCATGGATTTTCCTCTTTGATAGGTAAAAACTCCGCACCTTGCGGCGCAGAAAGTTCCTCTTCGAAGCGATCGGGTCTTCGAGATCTCGGGACTAAAATGTTTGAGTTTGGTTTGGTCGAGTGCTTAGTTAAGTTTGGCACTCGCGCCGCGCGACCTGTCGAAACAGGTGGCTGGGCTTCATCGGAGGTTCATCTATAAAGAGTGGGCACTGTGTTCAGCTCACCGTGCCCACTGGCGTACTCAACTGTTTGTTCGAAGACCGGTCAGTGCAAACCGAGCTTGCTCAAACGGAATGTGCCCAGCTTTTGAGCAATCGCTGTGCCCCGAGAAGGGACATTCATTTAGGTTGTAGTGAGCTGCTTTGCTTCCGACTCTGTTTGCGGCTTGCTTTCGGCTCTGTTTGCGGCTTTGCCGCCTGATGTGAGGGGAGGCTTGCCTCGCCGATGGTCCGCAAAAAAGATTGGGCTTTGCCCTGTATATGGGCGTAGCCCAACTATTCACTCAACGTCACGGCGAGGCAAAGCCTCGCCTCACATCAGGCGGCAAAGCCGCTGCAAAATAGTTTTAGGTAGGCGGTACTGAGAATGGAGTGTTCCAACTTAAGTTTCGTGAGGCTATTGTGTTCCAAGTTAGCACTTGTGAAGCTAATGTGTTCCACCTCGGAACACTTCTTCTTCTTCGTTCTCGGTATCGGCGCCGCCACGCAAACCAAACGTCTTCATCTTTCGATAAAGCCGGGGCCGGTGATACTTCAGAATCTCGGCGGTCCTTTTAACGTTTCCGCCGGTGCGTTCGAGCGTCTGCGCGATCGCTTCCCGCTCGATCTCCTCCATCGTGAAATACGGAGGAATGACACAGCGAAACTCGCCGGGCTGAGATGTGTGAAGTTCTTCCGGCAACGACTCCGGCGTCAACTTGTCTTCGGTCGCAAAAAGAACGGCGTGTTCGATGACGCTCTCGAGTTCGCGCACGTTACCCGGCCACTCGTAACGCATCAACAGCGCAAACGCCGGTTTAGAAATCTCTGTGATTCGCTTCTTGTACTTTTCCGCGTACTGCTCGAGAAAACGACTCGCCAGCAACGGCACGTCGTCGAGTCGTTCACGCAACGGCGGTGATTTGACTTTGATCGTGCTGATGCGGAAATAGAGATCGTTGCGCAACGCACCTTCGCGAATCATCTGGGATGTATCGCGATTGGTTGAAGACACGAGACGAAAATCGACGCTGATCTCCTGCTCGTCGCCCAGCCGGCGAAGTTTTCGTTCCTGTAGCACGCGCAGCAACTTGGTCTGGAGATGAAGCGGCATCTCGGCGATCTCGTCGAGTAGCAGCGTGCCGCCGGCCGTTGCTTCGATCAAACCACGTTTATCGCGATCCGCGCCGGTGAACGCGCCCTTTCGATAACCAAACAACTCGGATTCGATCAGCTCGTGCGGGATCGCCGCGCAGTTGATGCGCGTAAAAGGAAACTCCGCGCGCGAACTCTGAAAATGAAAAGCCGCGGCGATCAACTCTTTGCCCGTTCCCGACTCGCCCTCGATCAGCACCGACGCCTCCGACGGCGCGGCCGTGCGGATGATGGCGTGGATCTGTCGCATCTTCGGATGACGTCCGATGATGCCGAAATCGGCGCCGTCGCCCTTCAACGCACTCTTCAAACTGCGGTTCTCGCGCTTGATGGCCTCGAGTTGCAACGCGCGCTCGACGAGAGTCGTCACATGCTGGCGGGTGAAAGGTTTTTCGATGTAGTAAAAAGCGCCGCGTTTGATGGCGTCGATCGTCACGTCGATCGAACCGTGCGCCGTCATCACGATGACCTGCGTGTCAGGATTTTCGCTTTTAATCAAATCCAGCAGGTCAATGCCGTTGACGTCCGGCAGTCGCAGGTCCGTGAAGACGAGGTCGTACGCGGAGCCTTTGAGCAAATCCTTCGCCTCGGCGCCGCTTTTCGCGGTTTCGACGCGATGGCCCAGCTCAGTTAGGACAAGACGCAGCGCATCCGTAACGCTGGGCTCGTCGTCAATCACAAGTATCCGGCCCTGAGGCATAGTCGTAATGCTGAATCGGGGAACGCTAAATTCGTACGCCGTGAGTGGGTTTAGCAGTATAACTTTAGGAATCAAATAAGCGAAATCGCAGATTGTTGATGCTGTGTCCTAATTGAAATTCGTTTTATCCGTGTTCCGTATAAGCGCTGCCTTAGCTGATGTTACGCACAGGAAGAACACGGATTAAACGAGATTACAGGCATATTACGACACCACCGTTGTTGATTGCAGACGTTCGCGTTAAGCTCTCCGTCATGACATGGCCATCATTACCCCTCGAAGAATGGAAAGATACGTGTGCGACGCTCCACATGTGGACGCAGATCGTCGGCAAGGTGCGGCTCTCGCAAACACCGCTCGTCAATCACTGGTGGAACGTCCCGCTCTACGTCTCCGCGCGTGGACTGACCACGACCGCGATGCCCTACGGCGACAGATTTTTCGAGATGGAGTTTGACTTCATCGACAACGTGCTCTCGGTCAAGTGCAGCGACGGCTCGTTTGGCACGGTCACTTTGCAGCCGATGTCAGTCGCGACGTTCTACCGCGAAACGATGTCTGTGTTGCGCACTCTCGGACTCGAAGTTCACATCTGGAAGATGCCGGTTGAGATTCCCGATCCGATTCCGTTCGACGAAGACGAACAACACGCTTCGTACGATCCTGAGTATGTGATGAGATTTTGGCAGGTGTTGCGCGCGTCGGAAAAGGTGATGCAGGAGTTTCGCTCGCGTTTCATCGGCAAGTGCAGCCCGGTCCATTTCTTCTGGGGCAGTTTCGACCTGGCGGTGACCCGTTTTTCAGGGCGTCCCGCGCCGCCGCGACCCGATGCGGATCCGATCACACGCGAAGCGTATTCGCACGAAGTGATCAGTCACGGCTGGTGGCCGGGTCATGGACCACTCGGCAAACCCGCGTTCTACTCGTACACAGCGCCAGCGCCCGAAGGCTTGAGCAGCGCGCCGCTGCGTCCGGCCGCCGCGTTCTACAGCAACGAGTTATCTGAGTTTTTGATGTACTACGACGACGTCAGAACGGCGGCGAATCCGGATGAGGCGTTGATGGAGTTTCTGCAAAGCACGTACGAAGCAGGCGCGAACCTCGCGAAGTGGGATCGTGCTGCGCTGGAACGCGCGGGCGCGCTTAATCGGTGATTGGTTTTGGACGCCAGAGCGCGGTGAGTTTCCGGCCGCTTGCCGTTTGCAACAGGCTCATCAAGCCCATGTAGCCGAAGCCGAAGAAAAACAGCAGCAGGAACGGGATCGTGCCCCACATGTGCAACCGCGCCGAGTAGATGATCGCCAGCAGAAAGTAGAACGCAAAAGCTAATTCCAGCAGCGGTAACAACCCGCGCTTACGTTTGTACTTCTTCCGCTTCCACGTCGCGTCCGTCGCTTCCTCGACACGATACTTCGGCGTTCGCACAAATTCCGATTTCACACCCAACAGCGCCTCGAGCACGGCGCGCGCGTTTGAAAACGCCAGACCGATTCCGAGTCCCATCACGAGCGGCAGGTGCAACAAGCGTGGCGCTCGTTTCTCGTCGAGATACCAGACCGCCGAACCGTAGAACATCACGACCGAGATCGTAGAGAAAAACAACAGCGGCAGATCGAGGACCATCAGGTGATAAAACGGCTGGTTGTAACGGACCAGCAACAACGGGAATTGCAGGAAACTCGCGACGATCATCAACGGGTAACTGATGTTGCCCGTCAAACGGAAAAACATCTCCAACTTGACGCGAAACGGAAGCGGCGCCAGCCAGATGCGCGGATAAAGTTTGATTCCGACCTGCATCACGCCCTTGGCCCAACGTCGCTGCTGCGCCTTGAAAGCGTTGATCTCGACCGGAATTTCCGCCGGCGCTTCTTCGTCGAGCAGGTAAACGAATTTCCAGCCCATCAACTGCGCGCGGAAACTGAGATCGGTGTCTTCAGTTAACGTGTCGTGCTGCCAACCGCCACTCGTCTCGATCGCCTGTCGCCGCCAGATGCCGGCAGTGCCGTTGAAGTTAAAAAAACCGCCCGTGCGATTTCGCGTTGTCTGTTCGACGACGAAGTGGCCGTCGAGCATGATCGTTTGCAGTCGCGTCAGGAGGTTGTAACGGCCGTTGATGTGCGCCCAACGCATCTGTGCGCAACCGACGAGGGGATCGGTAAAGAAGTCGACGAGCTTGCGCAGGCAGTCGGGTTTCGGAACGAAATCGGCGTCGAAGATCGCGAACAGATCGCCTTTGGCGGTCCTGTTTCCGTTCTCGAGTGCGCCGGCTTTGAAGCCGGTGCGATCGGAACGATGGATGTAGTGGATGTCAAAACCCTGCGCCGCGTATTTCTGCACGACGGCTTCCGCGACTTTCACGGTTTCGTCAGTCGAATCGTCGAGCACCTGGATCTCGAACTTCTCGCGCGGATAGTCGATCTCCGTCACCGCTTTGAGCAATCGTTCGACGACGTACAGCTCATTGAAAAGCGGCAACTGGACCGTAATGCACGGCAGATCCTCTTCCGCAAACCTCGCGCTCGGCGTCGGCACAAACTTCCGGTAACGCCAGAAATCGATGACCTGCTTGATGCGATACGCGCCATAGACCGCCAGCGTCGCGAGGATCGCGAAATAGATAATCAGGATGATCCAGTCAAAAGCGTCGAGCTGGTAAAGCGGGCTGATGTTGCTGAACGTCTTGTCGTGAACGTCGTGGAAGTAACGTTCGAAGAGCGCCTGTGGGGCAGGACCTGTGGGACTGGGCCAGGGAGTTGGTGCTGGTGCTTGCAAAATCATGAATTGCGGCTAATCCAAAACGGCAGATTCTACATCATCGTAGCCGGTTGTGGCGAACTCGGCGCGCCCTAAATCCGGCGTTCAGGGGCGCTGTAGTCGCTCGGGGCTGACGCCATCGGCTCGGGCGTCTGACGTATGAAGACGGGCCGCGATGTCCTTGTTGTTCTGAGACTTAGCTCGGCAAGTCCCGGCATAACGTAAAAAACCGCGACGTTGCCGAGCAGGATTCCCGTGAGGAACCGTGACGTGTGTGTGTTCTCCCAAACACCGAAAAATGTCAGGCTGAAGTCGATGGCCATCGGCACCGCGGCCAAAATCAGCCACTCGCGCCGCGGCCAAACGACGCTCCGCAACGGGCGGACCAGCGGGTAGATCAGCATCGTGAACACGAAGCCGGCGTACAGCCCGGTGCAACGCGAGCAGACGGCCAGCTTGTGACCGGCGATAAAGTACGAACGTTCGGGAAGTTGATGACAGAGTACGGCGAATGCGCCGTAGATCGTAAGAGCGACGCGATCGTGCGCGCCTGCCGCGGCGAGCGGAGCAACAACAATCAGGAGCGCGATCGACAACATCGTCAACGCGCTCACTAACCACACAACCAGCAACCTCTTTTTTGCCTTTTGTGCCTCTTTGTGGCTCAAAATCTGATGACCGTGTCCGGTCCGCCCTCGATGTGCAACGTATCGACAAAACGAATGTGCCGCGACTCAGTCGTCATCACCATCGAATGCGTCCGTTTGCCGGAACCGAAGAATCGCACGCCTTTCAATAACGCGCCGTCGGTCACGCCGGTTGCAGCAAAGATGATCTTTTTGCCCGGCGCGAGATCGTCTGTGTCGTAGACCTTGTTCGGATCGCGAATTCCCATCGTCGCGAGTCGGTCGAGCACTTCGTCTCTCGAAGGCACTTTATCTTTATCGACGCCGAGTCGATCGGGATCGAAAACAAGCCGCGCCTGGATCTCGCCGTTCAAACACTTCATCGCCGCCGCCGTGATTACGCCTTCAGGCGCGCCGCCGATTCCCATCAACGCGTGAATGTTCGTGCCCGCGACCGCGGCCGAGATTCCCGCCGAGAGGTCGCCGTCCGAGATCAAACGAATGCGCGCGCCGGCGGCACGTACGTCGTTAATCAGTTTCTTATGACGTGAACGATCGAGCACGATGACCGTGAGATCTTCGATGTCGCGGCCAAGGCGGCGCGCAATGTTTTTTAGATTGTCTTTAACGGGCGCGTCGATGTCTACGACGCCCCGCGACGATGGACCGACGACGATCTTGTCCATGTAAATGTCGGGAGCGTTGAGTAAACCACCACGTTCGGCCGCGGCCAGCACCGCGATCGCGTTGTTTGCGCCAAGCGCGCAGAGGTTCGTGCCTTCCAGCGGATCGACGGCAATGTCGACTTCGGGACACGACGACGCCAGTTCTTCACCCGCGTGAAATCCACCGCCCACTTCCTCGCCGATATAAAGCATGGGCGCCTCGTCGCGTTCGCCTTCGCCGATCACGACCCGTCCGCGCATCGGGACTGTATCCATCACTTCACGCATCGCCTCGACGGCGACGTGGTCCGAATATTTTCGATCGCCCTGACCCATCGTGCGGGCCGCGGCAATCGCCGCCGCTTCGCATACGCGCAGAAAGTCGAGAGACAGCTCACGCTCAGTCCTCATGTCGTCACGCATCTATTGAAGGTCTCCTGGTTTGGAAGTTGTGTTGTGTTCAGAATGCCCATTTCCCCGCGCATTTCTGATGAGGAAGCGTGCTCATACTAACAGAGCAAGGTGCAATTTTGTAGCGTGATAGCGTCATAACTAATTGTTATTGGCTACTATACTCGAAGCGGCAGTAGACAAAGAAACCCTCAGCGAGTAATCTCGCGCGGCACTCTTCGTTTCAACGTCCTCATCACATGGATCGAAGAATAGAACTGGTCATCTCACGATTGGAAGCCGAAGCCTCACGTGCGTGGGACGCAGCCACGCTCGGCGAACTGGTCAACCTTTCTCCATCGCGTTTTCGCCATCTTTTCAAGCAGGAAACGGGGATAAGCGTGCGTGAATACGTGAGAGATTTGCGCTTTCGCAAGGCTGAAGTGATGCTGGCGACGACGTTCTTATCTATTAAGGAGATCGCGGAGGCTGTCGGCCTCGCCCCGTTGAATCACTTCATGCGCAACTTCAAAAAGCGTCATGGCGTGACTCCGGGCGCGTATCGCATCGCGGCCCGATTGGCTTGGCAGCGAAACAAAGATTAGCCACTTTCGGCACAAAATAGCCGTTTCGGGCAATTGACGTCTTTCATGTTTGGACCTACATTGCTCTCGCCCCGCCAAACATCAACTAAATGGAGTTTAGGAAATGACGTCCCATTCCTCACAGGGAACACATGTCTGTTTATGTCTTGTCTTTCTCTTTGTTACCGCGGCGCGGGCGCAAACGCCTGACGCGGTGCTGGCGTCGGTAAACGGCGTCCCGATTACACAGAAACAGGTAGACGAATCGATCGCTGTTCGGCTGTTTCCGTTACACCAGCAACTCTATGCGATCAGAAAATCGGCGCTCGAGAACCTGATCGTTTCGCGTGTGCTTGAAGTCGAAGCTACGGCCCGAGGTGTGTCTGTTGAAGAACTGCGCCGGCAACTGACGCACGGTGAGATTCGCGTGACGCGCGGACAGGTGGAAGAAGCGTATGCGCAGAACGCATCGTTCTTTGCCGCGATGAGCCCGGACGAAGCGCGCGAGAGGTTGCGTTTGGACCTCGAGAACCAGGCGCGAATGAAGCACTACCGCACCGCGATTGAGAACCTGAGAACGAAATGGACCGTCACGGTAAATCTCACGGCACCTGCGCTCGGTATCGACGATGGCGTGTCGCCGGCGCGTGGATCGGCGAAGCCCGCGGTGACGATCGTGGAGTTCTCGGATTTTGAGTGTCGCTTCTGTCGCGACGTGCAGCCGGTGTTGAACCGGATCGTGGAGAGTTACGGCGGCGATGTGCGGCTTGTCTTCAAGCACCTGCCGCTTGAAGGCCATCGCAACGCGTTGATTGCCGCGCGAGCTGCTTATTGCGCGGGCGAGCAGGATCGGTTCTGGCAGTTTCATGACGCCGTGTTTGCGACGGAGAGTTTGTCACCGGGGAGGTTGGACCAGATTGCGGCGGAGCTCGGGTTGGGAATGACGCGGTTTCAGGCGTGCGTGAGTTCAGAGCAGTCGCGCGCCGCGGTCGTGCGCGACATGGAGACGGCGCGAAGTTTCCGCATCGACAGTACGCCGAGCTTTCTGGTGAATGGAAAGTTGATCACGGGCGCACTCAGTTTTGCCGAGTTTCAAAAGATCATCGAACGCGAGCGCGCAAGCTTATCCTCACGAAATTAGGAGATCCTCATGAAAAGAATCAATTGGGTGGTTATCTGTCTTCTCTTCTCCGCGGTTGCGGTCATGGCCCAACCAAAACGCCAGGAACTGTTGATCCGCGAGACTTACGCAAAACTCGAAAGCTACAACGCCGCCGCTCGAGTTTTCGAGAATGAAGTCGCGCAAAAGAACGTCAGTGTGGAAGGGCGTCTGCAGTTCGAGCTCGGTGATTTTCGTTCGGGGGCAATTGACGAGATTGTGGGTCAAACTTATGCGGGGCTGGTTACGCTCCCGACCGGCGACGTCATTGCGCTCACGCGTGGCAGTCACGCGCAGGATGGGGGACCGGAAGAGGCGACGTTTGGCGCTGCGTGGGAACGTGGGCAGTATGCGTCTGTGTTCGATCCGCAGTGGACCGTGGCGGATGTTTTTCACTTCGAGCCGGAGAAGTATTACGACGTGGCTTCATACACGTCTTATCGTGTGACCGTCAGGCTGGAAGGGCGGTCACGAACGTATCGCGCGTTGGCGCTATTTCGTACAGGGTCGGGGGCGCCGGATTTTTGGGATGCCATCGTCAATGGTGTGACTCGCGTGTGGCACGAGAAACGTCCGCCATACAAAACGAAGACTGGCGAGACGTCGCCGGTGAGCGCGATGTCAGCTGCCGGCACGGTGGATACCGCCTCGGTGAGTACTCCTTTGAAATTCTGGTTCAGCACCGATATCGGCGAACACATTTCGGGTGAGCATGGCGGGACTGCTAATTTCACCGGAACGTGTACGCCCCTGCTCGGTGGTTTCCAGCGGTGCGCCGTCGTGGTTAACGACTTTGCGTCATTCGAAGCGGGAACATTGGACCACCTGACGCCGCTCTTTGCCCACATCGGATCGAGAGATTTGAAAACAGAGAATCGCACCGGCGCTACCGGTACGACGATTCAGTGCGCGGCGGCGACGGGCGTCGCCTTCTCGACCTGTTTCCTCAGTACGAATTGCGGCACGAATGCGTCGGTGTCGTTGAACCTGGGAGTAGCTTCCGCCGGCGCCACTATCACCGGCGGCAACCTGTGGCGCGACGTCAATGCCGAACACTTCTCATGCAACCTGCCGAACAGCAGCAACTGTACGGCTCCAAATCTCAACGGGACGTGTCCCGCTGGCACTACGTCGAATGGCTCAGGTCTTTGTTGTCCGTCCGCCACCGTCAGTTGCAGCAGGCCGCTGGCCACTAAGTGCCTGATGTACGGCGGCGATTTTGATTTCAGCACGTGCGCGTGCAGCGGTTGTGATGTGTGCGCAGGTTCGCCGGTCGTGATCGATATCGCAGGCAATGGAATCGCGCTGAGCGACGCCGCGGGTGGCGTTGAGTTTGATCTGAATGGCGACGGCGTCAGGGAGAAATTGAGTTGGACGCTGGCCGGGACGGACGATGCGTGGCTGGCGCTCGATCGCAACGGCAACGGCGTGATCGATAGCGGAGCGGAGTTGTTTGGCAACTACACGCCTCAACCCGAGGCTAACAACAAGAATGGTTTTCTGGCCCTGGCGGAGTTTGATACCGCGTTGAATGGTGGGAATGGCGATGGCCTGTTGGACCATCGCGATGCCGTCTTCCCAAGTCTCCGTTTATGGCAGGACCGAAATCATAACGCCGTGTCCGAACCTGAAGAGCTTCTCACGCTATCGTCGTTGAAGATCACGGCGCTGGAGCTGGAGTTTAAGGAGTCGATGCGAGTTGACCGCTACGGTAACCAGTTTCGTTATCGAGCGAAAGTGATGGATGGTGGATCCGTGGGCCGTTGGGCGTGGGATGTATTTCTCATCTCGCCATAGACCCGCGGATCCGATGAAGAAACCGGCGCGGCTATTTCTTCCAAGGGGGCAACGTACGTCGCGCCGGTTTCTCTTTCTTTAGTCCCAGGGCCCAGTCCGCCTGCATCAGCGTGTGAATGTCGCGAGTGCCTTCGTAAATGATGGCGGCCTTGCAGTTGCGCAGGTAACGCTCAACCGGATAGTCGTTCGAATAACCGTTTGCGCCATGAACTTCGATCGCCATCGACGCCGCCTTCTCACTTCTGGTCGTGGCTTGCCACTTCGCGAGGCTCGTGGCTTTTGCGTTTGGCTTGCCCATGTTCTTCAGGTAGCCGGCGCGCAACCAGAGCAGGTGGCTCATCTGGTAGTCGGCCTCCATCTCCGCGATCTTCTGTTTCACGAGTTGATGATTGCCGATCTTCGTGCCAAACGTCTCGCGCGTGTTTGCATAAGCGACCGAAGCGTCGCGAGAAGCGCGAATCACGCCTGTCGCCCCCGCCGCGACCGTGTAACGCCCTTGCTCCAACGCGAACATCGCGATCTTGAAGCCTTCGCCTTCTTCACCAACCATGTTCTCCTGCGGCACGCGCACGTCCTGCAACGAGAAGTAGCCGGTGTTGCCGGCGCGGATGCCGAGCTTGCCGTGAATCGTTCCGGAAGAGAATCCTTTCATCGTGCGCTCGACGATGAAACACGACATGCCGGTGTGATCCCGCTTGCGCCGCTTCTCTTCGTCCGTCCAACAGAAGAAAAGAAAGTTGTCGGCGATGTCGGCCAAACTGATCCACATCTTCTCGCCGTTCAGCACCCATTCGTTGCCGTCACGCCGCGCCGTCGAGCGCGCGCCTACGACGTCAGAACCGGCGCCCGGCTCGGTCAAACCATAAGTTGCGAGCTTCTCGCCCTTCGCCTGTGGCACCAGGTACTTCTGCTTCTGTTCTTCCGTGCCCCACGTGTAAAGCGTCAACGAATTCAAACCCGTATGAACTGACATGACGACGCGCATGAACGTGTCGACCGCTTCGAGTTCTTCACAAACCAGGCCGAGCGAAATGTAGTCGAACCCGGCGCCGCCGTACTCCTCGGGAATACACACGCCCAGCAGGTTTAAAGCTGCCATCTTCTTTAATACCGAAGCCTCGAAATGCTGCTTTTCATCCCATTCCTTGATTTGTGGCGCCACCTCTTTTTGCGTGAACTCACGCACCGTTTGCACTAGCGCCAGATGATCTTCCGTCAATTCAAAATCGATCATTTCTCTACTCTTTCCAATCGGGTACTCAAAAAGACCGCACATCTTACCAGAGCAAACATGGATCTCACGAATGCTTTGCTATACTCCCGACATGCCCAACAAAAAAAGAGCGGCCGGCGCCGTAACCGTCGGCCTGGTACAAATGAGTTGTGTGCCGGAGCCCGAAAAGAACCTGAAAAAGGCGATAGCCGGGATCAACGAAGCCGCAAAGGGTGGGGCGCAGATCGTCTGCTTACAGGAACTGTTTCGCTCTCAATATTTTTGCCAAACCGAAGACATTCAGCTGTTCAAACTGGCCGAAACGATTCCGGGGCCATCCACCGAAGCACTCGGCAAAGTCGCGCGCCAGCGAAAAGTGGTGATCGTCGCTTCGCTATTTGAAAAACGAGCGGCCGGCGTCTATCACAACACGGCCGTCATAATCGATACCTCGGGCGAGATCGTCGGCAAGTATCGCAAGATGCACATTCCGGACGATCCTCTTTATTACGAGAAGTTCTATTTCACTCCCGGCGATCTCGGGTTTAAAACGCACGACACCGCCTACGGAAAGATCGGGACGCTGGTTTGTTGGGATCAATGGTTTCCGGAAGCAGCTCGTTTGACCGCGCTCGGCGGCGCGGAGTTTTTGTTTTACCCGACGGCGATCGGGTGGCTGCCTGACGAAGAACAGTCGATGAACGAAGCGCAACACTCCGCGTGGGAAACAATTCAACGCGGTCACGCGATCGCCAACGGCGTCTACGTGATCGTCGTCAACCGCGTCGGGCGCGAAGGCAAACTCACCTTCTGGGGCCAATCGTTTGTTGCGGATCCCTTTGGCCGCATCATCGCCAAGGCTTCGGCGGATAAAGAAGAAGTGCTGCTCGTGGAATGTGACCTGTCGAAGATCGAAGAAACGCGACAGAACTGGCCGTTCCTGCGCGATCGACGCATCGATGCTTACGACGGACTTCGCTTCCGCTTTGGGGAATAGGTTATGAGCTCCTGGGTAATGGATGGAATCGGATTGATAGGCGTCGCCCTGATAATGGGCGCCTACCTGATGCTGCAACTGGAAAAGCTTCGCAGTACCGCTCTCTCGTATTCGGTTTTGAACGCGATCGGCGCGAGCATGATCGTGGCCTCGTTGTTCGTCAATTTCAATCTCTCCGCCATGCTAATGGAAGTGTTCTGGGTCTTGATCAGTTTTATCGGCATCGGCCGTCACTTCCGTCTCAAGTCAATCAGATCCTGAATATGGACCAACAGCAAAAGGAAACGCCGGCCGCCCTCGGCTTTTACATGCCCGCCGAATGGCACCCGCACGCCGGCACGTGGCTGACATGGCCCAAAGATCCGGAAACGTGGCCCGATCGTGTTTCCCACGTCGAGGAGATCTACCTCGAAATGATCGCGGCACTCGCGCCGCACGAAACCGTCAACCTGCTCGTCGACGACGAGGACACCGAACAGCAGGTCAAAGAACGTAGTCGCTTTCCAGCCGCGAACAACATTCGCTTCCATCAAATCATAACTGTCGATTCATGGATCCGCGACTATGGGCCAAACTTCCTGATCGATAACCATGGTAACCGCGCCTTCAACGACTGGATCTTCAATGCGTGGGGCAACAAGTACGAAATACTAAAACAGGACGATCAAGTGCCGCGCTTGCTGGAGTCGACGCTGCAACTGAAACGCTTCGAACCGGGAATCGTGATGGAAGGCGGATCGATCGAAGTGAACGGCGCCGGTTGCGTGTTGACGACCGAACAATGTCTTTTGAATCCGAATCGAAATCCGCAACTGACTCGCGCCGAAATAGAAGAGCATTTAAAAAACTATCTCGGCGTCACGAAGGTTTTATGGCTGGGTGAAGGAATCGTCGGAGACGATACGGACGGACACATCGACGACATCGCGCGCTTCGTCTCTACCAACACAATCGTCTGCGCGATCGAGGAAGATCCTGAAGACGCAAACTACGAGTTGCTACAAGACAATCTGAAACGCCTTAATTCGATGGCCGATGCTGACGGACGTCCCTTTGAGATCGTCACGTTGCCGATGCCCGGCGTGGTCGGAGGCACCAGCACCGATACACGCAATCTCGATCGCCTGCCCGCGAGTTACGCAAATTTCTACATCGCCAACAACGTGGTGCTCGCACCCGTCTTTGGTCACGCAAACGACGCCCGCGCTGTCGAAACGCTGCAACGAGTCTTTCCAACTCGACGCGTCGTGCCGATCAACTGCGAACCGCTTGTCTGGGGCATGGGAACCATTCACTGCGTTAGCCAACAGGAACCGCGCACTTAATTGATCAGTTTCCGCGCTTCACGAATCGCGTCGTCGAGAGTGCGAACGCGCCCGTCCAACTGCATCTCGTAAACGGCGCGCGTGATCTCGCCCATCGCCGGTCCCGGCTGCAAACCCAGCTCAATCAAGTGCCGGCCCAACAACAACGGCTCGGGCGGACGCTTCTCAACGTCCAACTCGCGCGCGCGTTGCAGAAACCACTCCTGCGCCTCCGCGCCATACCACTTCTCGCGCGGCACCCATTCCGCATTGCGTCCCAGTGAGTCAGCCTTGGCTACGCGATACAACAGATCCGGCTCGCAACGGCGCGCCAGCCGTCGAAACGCGCCCTCACCGACCTCGTCTCGTTTCTTGTAAAACTCTCCCGGCTTCAAATGCTCACGCACGAGCGAAATGACCTGACGCCGCACGTCGTAACCATCGATCGTGTGGATGTTGATGCGATCGAGAAATCGACTCGTGGGTTCGACACCCGCTTCTTCATGCCCGCGCGAACGCCAACGGCCTTCGAGAAACTGCGTCGTCGGCGGTTTGCCGAAGTCGTGGGCCAACGCGGCCAGCATTACGGTCACTTGCCGCGCATAGGGCAGATCGTCAATCGACTCGCGTGCACGATCCACGGCCAGCAACGTGTGCACAAAAACGTCCCCTTCAGGATGCCACTCGGGATCCTGCGGCACGCCGATCAACGTCTGGATCTCAGGGAACACTTGCGGCAACACGCCAAGCTTCTCCAGCCAGTCGAGGCCGATCGACGGCCGGCGCGCGCGCAACAACAGCTTTTCCAACTCACCCCAGATTCGCTCGGCAGGCAGATCCGTGAGGTCCATCGTGCGACAGAGCGCAACCGTCTCGGGCGCGATCTCAAACTCGAACCGCGCGGCAAACTGCGCCGCTCGGAGAACACGCAGACTGTCTTCAACAAACGTCTCCGCCGCAACAGCGCGCAGCACGCGCGCTTCAATGTCTTTCTGCCCTTCGAACGGATCGAGCAACTCGCTCGTCAACGGATCCTGGAGAATGGCGTTGATGGTGAAATCACGGCGGCGCGTCGCTTCTTCGACACTCATCGACGGATCGCCTTCGATAACAAACGCGCGATGACCGCGACCCGACTTCCTCTCACGGCGTGGCATCGAAACGTCGAGATCCGCACCCAGCTTGTAAACCGTGAACGCCTCGCCAACGACGTTCACCGTACCCAGGCGATCAAGCACTTCACGCAATCGCTCCGCCCCTAACTGGTAAACCTCAACGTCCCAGTCTTTCGGAACGACGCCCATCAACGCATCGCGCACACAACCGCCGACGAGCAGTGCCCGACCACCTTCGTCGCGAACCGCACGCGCAAGCGCATTAACTTTTTCAGGAAATCCCATCATCGGGATCTTCGACGAGGATCTGAACGCCGCGCGTGGAGGGAATACAGCTAATAACCTGGGCGCGATCGATTTTGGTCATCTCGCTTCCGGCGGCGTGCCACAGCTTGACCCAGAAGGTGCGCGTCTCGCCGTGAATGGCAAACGTAGAACCGTCGATCATCACGGGAACCGGTTCGGCAACCGTTCCCGCGCGAAGCGTTTCAAGCAATTGAGGAATGTAGGGCTTGAACTTGTCAAACTGGACCAGCACCGCCCCGTCGTCAATCTCCGCCGGCGGCAACTCCACCGGTTCGTTCGACTCGAGCAACAGTCGCGTCTCAGTCTGCTGATTTCTTTTCTTAACTACGGGCATAAACTTACGACTGCAATCGCCGTTGCAGATGCTCGGCGAGATCCGCAACTTTAATTCTCTCCTGTTCCCACGTGTCGCGGTCACGCACGGTCACGGCTTCGTCCTCGAGCGATTGGTGATCGACGGTTACGCACAATGGCGTTCCGATCTCATCCTGTCGCGCGTAAAGCTTACCAATACCACCCGTGTCGTCGTAAACCGCGCGTAGTGTTGGTTGCAGCGAACGTTTGATCGCTTTCGCCATACCGACAATCTCCGGCTTGTTTTTCGCGAGCGGCAGGATCGCGGCCTTGATCGGCGCAAGCTGCGGACTCAGTTTCAAAATCACACGCGTCTCGCCCTTGTCGTTCGTCCGCTCGGAGTAAGCGTCCATCAATACCGCAAGCACGGTACGATTGACGCCCGCCGCAGGCTCGATCACGTGCGGATAAAAACGCGTCTTCGTCGGCTCGTCGAAATACGACAGATCTTCAGTCGAATCGGGATTGACGCGATTGCCTTCCTCGTCCACCGGTTTACTCGAATGCGAACGCAAATCAAAGTCGGTGCGATAAGCAATGCCCATCAACTCTTCCCACTGTCGCTCCTCTTCCGGACGTTCCGGAAAATAGCGATACATGATATCGACGGTCCGCTTCGAGTAATGGGCCAACTCTTCCTGCGGCACTTCGTGCAGCTTCAGGTTGTCGGCGTCAATGCCAAGCCCCTTGAACCACTCGAGGTAAAGTTCGGTCCATTCATCGACGAGTTTCAGATGTTCCGCGTCAGGCTTGACGAAGTACTCCATCTCCATCTGCTCAAACTCGCGCGTGCGCAGAATGAAATTCCCGGGCGTGATCTCGTTGCGAAACGACTTTCCGACCTGCGCGATTCCAAACGGCACCTTGCGGCGCATCGCCGTCTGCACGTTCATGAAGTTGATAAAAATTCCCTGCGCCGTTTCCGGACGCAGATACGCTATCGCTGTTGGATCGTCTTCAGCGGAAGCCGCGCCAAGCGTCGTGCGAAACATCATGTTGAAGTAACGCTCATCCGTCAGATTCGTCGAACCACAGTTCGCGCACTTGACCAATCCGGCTCGAAGACGCGCATTCGCATCAGACGAACTGCCATCCTCCGGGAAATATCCTTCAAGTTTGTCCGCGCGCATTCGACTCTTGCAGTCGCGGCAATCGACGAGCGGATCGTGAAACGTCGCCTCGTGTCCGGAGTACTTCCACACGAGCCGGTTCAGGATGATCGACGAGTCAATGCCTTCGATGTCGTCGCGCTCGTAGACGAGCCAGCGCCACCACGCTTGTTTGACGTTGTTACAGAGTTCGACGCCGAGTGGACCGTAGTCCCAGGCGCTGCCGAGACCGCCGTAAACTTCGGAAGACGGAAAGACAAATCCACGCCGTTTGGCGAGTGACACGATGGTTTCGATGTTTGGTGCAGGCACGTGAGGAATATAGAAGACAGTGAGGCAAAAGAAAAGTAACCACGAATTACACGAATAATACTGTGTAATCCGTGGTTACAGTGTTACCGTTTTCGCTTATTAACTTCCCCCGCTTGCACTGTCGGCGTCGCGCGGGGAGCAACCGCGCCAGCCGGAACTATCCAAAGCTCGACACTATCAACCTCACGAAAACCGCCATTCACGATCACGAGACGCGAAGCGTCGATGCCGCGCTGATCGACGATGTAACTGCGCGCGCGCTTCATCAGCACTTCGACCTGTCCCAACCGGCTCTCGCGTCCACCGTACGCGATGATGTAAGCCGTCGTAGAAGGATCGTTTTGCAACTCAACCGCGAGGTTGTCGAGCCGCGCTTTCTGATCGTCGAAGGTGCAGTTGTTGCACTCGTCAAACTCACGAGCAACAATCACTTTCTTCTCCGGCGCCACAACGAATGCAACGCTTTGCGCCGTTTGACGGCAAGTCGGATCCGCGGAACCGTTGTCGACAGTTAATGTCGCGATGATGCGTTGTCCGCCGAGTCCCGACGAGTCGACGGTGATCGTTCCCGTTCCCGCGCCGCTGATGATACGAGCGCGCGAAGGACTGACCGTCCAGGTATATCGCAAAGCGGAATTACCACTGTATTCGACGTCTCCCGCGAAGGTGATGATCTCGCCTTCGTTGACCTTCTCAGGCGCTGACACCTGGACCGGATACGGGCACGGCGACTTCGGCAGCGGCGGCAGTGGCTTGTAATTTACAACCACGCACTTCACGCGACCGGCTGGTATCTCGATATCACGCGTCCACAGTTTGCCGTTCGGCAAAGTGACAGACACGTTGTGTACGCCGGGAGCGAGATCGATCGACGTGTATTCAGTTCTTGTCTCGCCATGCGGCTGCCCGTCGATCGTGAGCAACAAGCCACCGGGATTGGTCAGTATCTTGACCGTTCCAAACTTCGCTTTCTTCGTTTTCGCGGACGCTTCGCTCGCAGGAATGAACACGAACAGCGCCAACACGACGAGGAAGAAGAATCTGCGCGTTGAAGTCATCACAATCCCTCCTCCGTCTGCTGATCTTGTTTGGCGAGCTTAGCTTTGTTGTAACGACGTCGTAGTCCCGCGCCGAAAGCAACCAGGCCCGTACCGAAGAGCAGCAACGAGGCCGGTTCCGGCACTGGCTCGGGGGTTCTGGCCGGAGTCGGAGTCGGAGTCGGCGTTGGCGTCGGCGTGCTCTGGGTGCAGTCGTCGCATTCTGTCTCAAAGTCAATGAACGCAATCGGCACCGCCGCGAGGAACGCTAACGGCCACTTCGGAAAGCCGCCGCCCGCGATCAGGATCTCGCCGCAGTCGCAAATCGTGCCTTCAACTTCGCCTTCTTGGGTAACGTCAATGTCGACTCCGATCCTGTTGTCGACGAGGACGGGAAACCACAGCAAGGCATCGAGCTTTGGATCGCTCGTGCCTATGCCGGGGCTATCGTTGCGTGGTCCAACCGTCGCAGTCGAAACCTTTGTCGTCGGATCCTGTGAAATCAGGCTCAGTTGAATGTCTGTTGTTCCTTGAAGATTGCTCAGGGATTGAGCGACCTGGTTGATTCGCACTGGACCAGCCAATGTCGAACCATTGCTTAACAGAACGAGAGAAAATACCGCGGCAAGCATGCGGCTGAGGCCGCGGACGCTGGGAGTGCGCTGCTTACCGAAAAAGGGGGCGATAGTTGATTTCATACCGGGTACACACACAACACGAAAGGCGCTGCCACGCCTATGGGCCTAATAGTCTCCGCTTCCAATACGAGAAGATTGCTAATAACTCGCAAACTCCAGCGCCGTTCGGGTTTTTGTAATGCGCAAAGGAGATGGAGTCAGGGCGTACGTCTCGAAGGATAGGTCACTGGCATCCTGCGTAAACGCCGCACCGCTTACATAGGCCACTTGAAGTAACTAAAATGAGGGCAAATTGTGGGCCATTTGGGCAGGAGTGAAAAACATCAACAAACAACGGCTTCCCGGGGCTGGACCACGCTAGTTTTCGTCCAGGTCTCAGACCGCAATTCTGGAAATTGGACGGCCTGAGACCATAGACCAGACGTTTTCTATTCGCTTTCGCTCGGGCTGGCGGCCTCCGCTTTTCGATTTTCGTCGCGCAGGACGGCCTTGCGCGAAAGCTTGATCTTGTTGCCTTCGCGTCCGATGCACTTCACCAGGATCTGCTGTCCTTCTTTGAGCTCGTCGCGCACGTCTTTCACGCGGCGGTCGGCGATCTCAGAGATGTGCAACAGACCATCGGTGCCGGGGAAGATCTCGACGAACGCACCGAAGTCGACGATTCTCGTAACGACGCCAAGATAAGTTTGGCCTATCTCGGCTTCGGCGGTCAGACCACGTATACGATTGACCGCGGCGTCGGCGGCCTCGCCGCTGGCGGTCGCGATCGAGATAGTGCCGTCGTCGGCGACGTCGATCTTCGCGCCAGTCTCTTCGACGAGCGAGCGAATGATCTTGCCGCCTGGTCCAATGACGTCGCGGATCTTATCGGGATTGATCTTGATCTGGATGATGCGCGGCGCGAGCGGCGAGATCGATTCGCGCGGCTCGGCGAGCGCCTTCTCCATCGCCCCTAAAATGTAGAACCGGCCTTTCTTTGCCTGTTCGAGGGCTTCGGCCATGATCTGCGCGTTGATACCCGCGATCTTGATGTCCATCTGCAACGCCGTAATGCCGTTGCGCGTGCCGGCGACTTTGAAGTCCATGTCGCCGTAGTGATCTTCCGCGCCCGCGATGTCGGTCAGGATAGCGTACTTGTTACCTTCCATCACGAGGCCCATCGCCACGCCCGCTACCGGCGCTTTCAACGGGACACCCGCGTCCATCATCGACAACGTGCCGCCACACACGGTCGCCATCGAAGATGATCCGTTTGACTCGGTGATGTCTGAAACAATGCGGATTGTGTAGGGAAAAACTGAATCGTCAGGAAGGACTGTCTCGAGTGCGCGTCTCGCGAGTGCGCCGTGACCTATCTCGCGGCGGCTCGATGATCCGAAGCGTCCAACTTCGCCGACTGAATACTGCGGGAAGTTGTAGTGCAGCAGGAATCGTCGTTTGACTTCGCCTTTTTCGAGATCGTCGATGAACTGCTCGTCTTCCTTCGTACCGAGTGTTGTGGAAACGAGCGCCTGCGTTTCACCACGCGTGAACAGCGCCGAGCCGTGAACACGCGGCAGCCAGCCCACTTCACACGTAATCGGACGAATCTCGGAAAACCGCCGGCCATCGGGCCTTCGTCGTTTGTTGAGAATGTCGTCGCGGAAGACAGCTTCTTTCAGATTATCGAAGATGAGCTTCGCCATCGCGCGTTTTTCCGAATCATCTTCCGGATACGACTCCACCACTTCCTTTTTCAACGCATCGACTGCGGCGTAACTGGCGCGCTTCTCCTGCGTGCTGGTGTCCAGCGCTTCGCGCAATCTATCGGCGTAGTTTTCCGTAATCTGCCTGACCATGTCCTCGTCAAGAGCGACGGCAGTAACTTCGCGCTTCTGAATCTCGAGCGCTTTGTAAAGCTCCTTCTGCCAACGACAGAGACGATTGATCTCCTTGTGCGCCAGCATCAGCGCCTCGACCATGATCTCTTCCGAGACCTCGGACGCGCCCGCTTCGACCATCACGAGCGCTTCTTCAGTTCCGGCGACGACGAGATTCAAACGCGACTCGCGCACTTCGTCGTAGGTCGGGTTGATGATGTAGCGTCCCTCGATCAAACCGATACGCACCCCCGCGATCGGATTCAGGAACGGAATGTCCGACAAGTAAAGGGCGCACGAAGCGCCGGTGATGGCGATAACGTCCGGGTTGTTGTCCGGATCCGCCGAGATGACACTCGCGATAACTTGTGTTTCGTTTCTATAACCTTCGGCGAAGAGCGGGCGGCAGGGACGATCGATCAGGCGGCTGGTCAGGACTTCCTTTTCATTTGGTCGTCCTTCGCGGCGGAAGTAATTGCCGGGAATGCGGCCGGCGGCGTAATTGGACTCCCGGTATTCAACCGTGAGGGGAAAGAAATCAATACCTTCGCGAGCAGTGGGAGCGCTGACGGCGGCGACCAGCAACATCGTGTCGCCATAGCGAATTACGCACGAGCCGTCTGCCTGCTTGGCGATGCGGCCGGTTTCAACGGTCAACTCCTTCTCGCCCAGTTTGATTGATTCTTTGAGGTATTTCTTTTCTGGCATGTTCTTGTTCTCCTTAGGACATTGGCACCTGAAACTGGGTTCAGGCCGCAGGCGTCTCATCCGCCTGCCGTTTGGGCAATAGATCTTTTGCGATCGTTTTTAGAACCACGCCCAACGTGAGACGGGCGGTACAGCTAAAACTAAAGGCGGCACGAGTCTCCGTGAACCGTGAGCTCATGCCGCCTTGATGGTCGAAGCCAGGGTCGAACACGTCAGCTTGTTTCCAGTCAATCGCCGTCACGTTCGGCACTGCCACAAGCTCTTCGATAGACGTGGGCTTTTACTAATCAGAGACTCGAAGATCTCTTCCCTTAAATTCCGGTTATGGAAACACGTGCTACCGGCGAAGTCCCAAACGACTCACGACTTCGTGATAGCGCTCAATATCGGTTCGCTTCAAGTAATCCAACAAACTACGTCGCTGCGAGACCATTTTTAGCAGGCCGCGTCGCGAATGGTTGTCTTTTTTGTGGGTTTTGAAGTGCTCCGTCAGGTCGTTGATTCGCTTACTCAACAACGCCACCTGCACCTGCGGTGAACCGGTGTCTGACTCATGGGTGCGGAAGTCAGATACAATCTGCTCCTTGGTTTCTTTTGCTAACGCCACTTGCTTAAATGGTCCTCCTCGACCGCAGTAAACTCCGCTAAAGCGCGGTAACCGCTAAACTTAAAAAACTTGCCCAATTTACCACGCGAGGTGTGGAGTGTCCAGTTGAGCCCCATCTCCGGCAGTGTCCTGATTCGAATTCGTTTTCATCCGTGTTCCCGATAAGTGCGGCGTTAGCTGGTGTTACGCACACAGGAATGACACGGATTACAGTCATTAAGACACCACTTCCCGAAATAGCTCTGTTACTATCCCCGTTTTAATCACACGAAGGGTGAGACGCGGATGGCTAAAGCCAGAGTTTTGATTCTCGGCGGCGGATTTGGGGGCCTTTTTACTGCCCTGGGATTGAGCAATTGGTCCGATGTGACCCTCCTCACGGACGAGGACCACTTTCTCTTCACGCCCATGCTTTACGAGTACCTGAGCGGCGAGGTCGAAGCGTGGCATATCGCCCCAAAATACGGCGAACTGCTCGATAGCGACGTCAACGTGGTCGTGGACAACGCCACCGCCATCGATCTGAACGCCAACCAGGTGACCCGCGAAAAGGGCGATCCGCTGAAGTTCGACGTACTCGTCCTCGCCGTCGGCGGCATAACAAACTACGTCGGCGTCGAAGGCGCGGAACAGTTTACGATTCCGTTCCGCAAGATCCACCACGCCGACCACCTGCGCCGCCGCATGGTCGACACCCTCGATCACGTTCCGCCGGACCTCGCGCCGCAGGACATTCGCCGCGAGCTGACGTTCGCCATCGTCGGCGCGGGCGCCAGCGGTTGCGAACTGTCAACGAAGATGGCTGACCTGCTACTCGACGCGATGAAACGCCGCGCTCTTCACGGCGAGCCGCGCGTGCTGGTCATCGAAATGGGCGACCGTGTCGTTCCGGGCATGGGCGAACAGATTCGCGAGTTTGTCGACGAGGCGCTGCGCGAATCGCACGTCGAAGTTCACACAGGCACGCGAGTGGTTAACGTGGCGAGCGACAGTCTCACGTTCGAGCACGAAGGCGTACGGGAACAATTGAAAACCGCGGCCGTGGTCTGGACCGGCGGCGTGAAGATGCGGCCGTTGATCGAACAACTCGACGTTGAAAAAACTTCACGCGGTTTGCTGAAAGTGAAACCGACTCTGCAACTGGTCCAACACGACAATGTCTTTGCGCTTGGCGACATCGCGTTCTTTCCCGACGCGCAACCGACACTCGCCGGAACCGCGCAACTCGCGTTGCAACAAGCAGGTCTCGTTGCCGACAACGTCAAATCTTTAGTGGCAGGACGCCCGCTCGACACGCGACATTTTGAAGAGCTCGGCGAAGCGTTGAGTCTCGGAACTGAACGCGGCGCGGTGCTTTTGTCCGGCGGACAGGCGTTTGGTGGAGCGTTGGCGAGACAGGCGCGATTCGCGTTGTACACGTCTCGATTGCCTACGTGGCATCATCGATTGCGGGTCGGCGCAAGCTGGTTTTTTGAAGGTACGGCGCCGCGGCCGTTGCTGCCGCTCGGTTTGGAACGTTAGTTGTCTACAAAACGGCCATGCGGACATGGCTTTTGCGATTTCTGATCTGTTCTGTTTGGTTTTTTGTTATTGGATTAGTGTTTTTAGCTACTCCAACGCGGACTGATCAACCACCACCGCTTTCACCTCCACCGCCACCTCCAGCGCCGATCGAGAAACCGGCAGAGCCCGCGAGTTTTGTTGGCCAACTGCACCTGATCATTCCCGTCGCCGGAGTGCAGCCAAATCAACTACTCGACACATTTGACGACTCTCGTTCCGAAGGCCGCGTACACGACGCGATCGACATCATGGCGCCCGCAAACACGCCTGTTCTCGCCGCCTCAGACGGCAAGATCGTGAAGCTGTTTCAAAGCGACCGCGGCGGCACGACGATCTATCAACTCAGCCCCGACGAGAAGATGATCTTCTACTACGCTCACCTCGCGGGCTACGCCGACAACCTGTCGGAAGGATCTTTCGTTCGTCAGGGAGACGTGATCGCCTACGTCGGCGACACCGGAAACGCCGGCCCCGGAAATTACCATCTGCACTTCTCGATCGCCCTCGTCTCCGATCCGAAACGTTACTGGGAAGGAACAAACATCAATCCGTATCCCATGCTCCGCCGATAATCCAACATTCCCTGTCCGCTAATCGTTCACAAATCAGCAAAAACACGGATTATTTCCCTGTAACAACGAGGAACGCCCGTTGCTCCACGCACTTCGAAGGAGTCAACAAGATGAAGCTATCCGTCCTTATTTTGCTCTTATCCGTGTTTCTTGTTTCGGCGGGCTGTACAGTGGAGCCCAATAATCAAAACGCTCCAACAGCCAGAAACACTCCGGCGCCGTCAACAACAACACCATCACCATCACCAACAGCCGAACCAAGCCCCGAAATGCTGGCTGGTCCGAATGCGATTCCGCAGGACACGCGCGTTGTCGTCAACATACCCGCGTACCGCATGGACATCTTTCGGGACGGCTCTTTGGTCAAGACTTACAAGGTCGGCATCGGCACGCCTGAGTTTCCGCTGCCGACCGGCTTGCGCACCGCTGACACCGTTATCTTCAATCCGACCTGGACCGTTCCCGACGAAGCATGGGCGGCGGAGATGAAGAACGTCAGCGTCGGCGAGACTGTCGAAGCAGGCGACAAGAACAACCCGCTCGGCGTCATCAAGATTCCGATCGGTCTGCCTTCGTTGATTCACGGCGGCAAGGCGCCTGCGAAGATCGGGAAGTTTGCGTCGCACGGTTGCGTCGGTTTGACTGACAAACAGATCAAAGACTTCGCGATGCGACTCGCGCAGGCGGCCAACACCGAAATAACCGATCAGCAAGTGGCTTCGTACCTGAGCGACAGAACGCGCACGCGCAACGTTAAATTGGACGAGGAAATTCCCGTCGAACTGCGCTACGAGACGATCGTCCTCGAGGATGGAAAGCTGCACATCTACAAAGACGTCTACGATCAGAAGACGAACACTGAAGAGAACCTGCGCAGCGTGCTGACGGCGCACGGAGTAGATTTTGAAACTCTGCCCGCCGCACAAAAAACTCAGCTACTGAATGCGCTCAAATCTGTGTCGAAAAAGAATGAGGCGATAGTGGCGATCCCTTCGGCGCAGAAAGGTTATCCGGCAGCAGTTGAGTTAGACAGTGGTCGCTAACTCACACGAATCAAGCACCGGCGCGTCTTCCACGGGCGCGCCGGCTTCACCGTAGTAAGGACGCCCGTTCTCAATCGCTTCGAAATACTCTTCAATCCGATCCAACACTTCGTCAACTGAATGCGAGTGATAGATCGACGTGCGAAACAACGCGCCGCCCTGTAGCCCGCGCGTGAACTGTCCCGCCAACTGTTTCATGCGATTGATCGCCGGAGTCTCCGGCATGTCTTCGCGCAACATGTCGAAGTACTCGTGCAGGATCGCGCGTTTGTCGGCGAGTGACGGCTCAAAGATCGGACGCCCGTGCATCGCATCTTCGATCTGGCGAAAGATCCACGGATTCGCCATCGCTCCGCGTCCGATCAAAACGCCATCGCAACCCGTCTCGCGAAACTTTTCAAACGCGCCTTCGATCGTGGTCACGTCGCCGCTGCCTGAGACCGGCACTTTCACGGCTTCTTTTACCTGCCTCACGAGATCCCAGTTCGCGAGTCCGCGATAACCCTGCTCTTTCGTGCGCCCGTGCAGCGCGATGTGTTCGACGCCGCAGTCTTCCGCGAGCTTCGCGGTATCGACGGCGTTGATCGTGTGATCGTAGAAACCGGCGCGGATCTTCACCGTCAGCGGAATCGTGATCACTTTCCTGATCTCTTTGAGGATCGTCTCGAGCCGGCTGTGGTCTTTCAACAAACCCGATCCGCCGCCATGTTTCACAACCTTCGGCGCGGGACATCCGCAGTTCACGTCGAGAATGTCGGCGCCGACTTCCTGCGCCATCTCCGCCGCCATGCACATCCGTTCCGGCTGTCCACCGAAGATCTGAACCGCGAATGGACGCTCATCCTCGTAAAACCGCATCTGCCGTTTCGACTTCGGATTGTTACGCGTCAGTCCTTCGACCGAAATGAATTCGGAAACAGACAAGCCAACGCCGCCGCGCCGTTTCAACAGTCGTCGAAACGACACGTCAGTCACACCAGCCATCGGCGAAAGCACGAGCGGCGGGTTGATCTCGACGTCTCGAATCTTGAAAGACTTGATTTCCGGCATCACGGCTTAATCTTTACGGGCGTTCCGACTGAAACTGAGTCGAACAGCTCCTTCATCTGCTCATTCTCCAACGCGACGCAGCCCCATGTCCAATCGCTTCCAGCGCCGTTGCCGTGAATGTAGATCAGACCGCCGAGTTTCGTGTACTGCGGCGGCGCGACTTTTCGCCGGTGCGCATCCACGATCGCGTTGTACTGGGCGCGCGTGATCAGGCCGTCGCGCAGGCCGCGCTCCGCGTCTTCGACGTTTGGATAACTGACGCCGAGCGACAGGTAATAGGCGCTCTTGTTGTTCTTTACGAACACGTAGAAGTCGCCTTCAGGCGTCGCGCCGTCGCCTTCGCGCTGCTTGTCGGCGACGGGACTGAACCCAAGCCCGACCTTGTACGTGCGCACCAACTTCTCGCCGGAATACAGCTCGAGTTTCCGTTCCTTTTTGTAGACGACGATGCGAGGCTTATCGATGGGTTTTTGGTAAAACGGATCGATGGCGAACAGGCCAATCAAACTCAACAGCGCAATTCGCCTAATCAATCCGTGTTACTGCTTCTTCTTCTCGTCTTTGGCAGCGGCGGCCGGCGCCTTGATTTTCAGCAGCGGCTCGACCGAAGCGCGATGAGTTTCGGCGATCTTGATGAACGCTTCGTTACGAAGTTTCTGCAAGTAGTCTTCGCGTTCCTGTGCCTGGCGCTCCATCAACATCGACTCGCGCACACGATTCTCGTTGTAGACGGGTTCCGCGCCGCCTGGCGTGCGCGCGTCGACGCGAAGAATCTGGTAACCCTCTTGTGTTCGGATCGGATCGGTCACGCCGCCGACCTTCACGTTCCTGATGGACGCGACGAGATCTTCACGCAGGTTCGGAACGTCAAACTCGCCGACATAACCCTTGTCTTCCGGTGCTGAACGCTTTCCGTTTTTCTCGCGTTCGGAGTTGGCGGCGGCGAGTGCGGCGAAGTCGGTGCCCGCACGAGCCTGGGCGATCAACTCCATCACTTTCGCTCGCACGGCAGCTTCGTCTTTCCCGGTCGTGGTCAGGTAGATCTCGGAAAGCTTCACAGTCTCGGGTTTGCGAAACTTGTCAGGGTGCGCGTCGAAGTACTTTTTGAGTTCCGCCTGCGAGAAACCGAGATAGACGCGGCGATCGACTTCCTGTTGCAACACCGCCTGCTTCATCATTTCGGTCCGCATCGTGCGGCGAATCTCCTCGGGATCGAGTTTGCTCTCGCGCATTGCCTGGTAGAGTTTCTCGATCGAGTTGATGCCCTGCTCCTGCGCGATCTGCAACATGCGGCGATTCACTTCGGCTTCGATGTCGGCCGCCATTTCGAGCTCTTTGCCGCGTTGCAGCAACAGCTTTTCATTGATCAGCGTGGCGATCAGCTCGGCCTGGCGCTTCGTGACTTCATCGAGCGCCTGTTGCTCCGTCTTCCCCTGCTGTTTGAGCGCTTCGATTCGGTCCTGGGTCTCGCGCTTGAGCATCGAGAGGGTGATGACGTCGTCGTTGATCTGGGCGATCACTTCGTCCACGACCGTCATCTCGCCTTCCTGGGCCGCCACGTTTGTGGCGAAAAAGGCGAGAAGAACTGCAATGGCTAGGTATCTTAATTTCACAAGCTACTCCTCAAAACTAAATTGGCCGTCGAATTCTAATCAGTGGCCTTAAGCTGTAGCAACAGGTCACGCGCCTTTTCAAGGACACTGTCCTGTTCGTCCTCGGTCAGGCTCAGCTTTAAAACACCACTGGGAGTGAACACGGATCCCTCATGGTTACTGACGAAATCCATCAGTTTTTCCGGCGAAATACGCGCTTTTTCACTGAATCTGACCGCGATCCCGTCCGGGGTCTTGTCCAGCGAAACGATACCCAACTCCTCCGCCGTCCGGCGTAAGCGGGCGTATGAAAAAAGTCTCTCGACCGGCGGCGGAATGCGCCCGTACCGATCCTCGGTTTCGGTTCGAATGCTCTGTAAAGTCGACTCGTCGCGGGCCGAAGAAACGCGTTTGTACGTTCTCAGCCGCTGTCCCATGTCGGCGATGTAGTCCTCGGGAATAGCCACATCGACCGCCAGATTGAGCGTGACGCTGGTTTCGTCCTCGACCTCTTCCCCGCGAAGTTCGGCGACCGTGCGTTCGAGCATCTGGGTGTAAAGATCGAACCCGAGCGCTTCGAGGTGTCCCGACTGCTCGCCGCCAAGCAAACTGCCCGCGCCGCGCAGTTCGAGATCCAGGGCCGCGATACGAAAACCCGCCCCCAGATCGGAAAACTCACGAATTGCTGCTAAACGACGACGCGCAATGGGCGTGAGCTCCTGTTCGGCCGGGATCAGCAGATACGCATAAGCCCGGCGATTCGAACGTCCAACACGTCCACGCAATTGATAAAGCTGAGAAAGACCGTAGTGATCGGCGCGATTTATGATGATGGTGTTTGCACGCGGGATGTCTATTCCGTTCTCGATGATGGTGGTTGCAACCAGAACGTCATATTTGTAGTCGATGAAGTCGAGCATGACCCGCTCCATCTCTTTTTCGTTCAACTTTCCGTGGCCGATGGCGAGCCGCGCCTGCGGCACGAGACGCTGCACGAGCGCGGCGATCGTCTCGATCGTCTCCACACGATTGTGAATGAAGAAGACCTGCCCGCCACGCGACAGTTCCAGTTCAATGGCCGACTTGATCACGACGTCCGAGAACTGCACCACCTGCGTTTGAATCGCGAGACGGTCACGCGGCGGAGTCTCAATCAGCGACATGTCACGCATCCCGCTGAGCGACATGTTGAGCGTACGCGGAATCGGCGTCGCGGAGAGCGTCAGGACGTCCACGCGCTTCTTCAACTGCTTGAGTCGCTCCTTGTGAGCTACGCCAAAACGCTGCTCTTCGTCGACAACTACAAGTCCGAGATCCTTGAATTGAACGTCTTTCGAAAGCATTCGATGCGTGCCGATGATCACGTCGACGTCGCCTGACTCGACGCGCTTCACGACCTCTTTCTGTTCCTTCTGAGAGCGGAAACGTGAAAGCAACTCAACCTTTACCGGAAAAGGCGCGAAGCGATTGCGAAACGTGTCGTAGTGCTGGTACGCGAGCACGGTCGTCGGCGTCAGCACCGCGGCCTGTTTGCCTTCCATCACCGACTTGAACGCCGCGCGCATCGCGACTTCAGTCTTGCCGTAACCGACGTCGCCGCACAGCAAACGATCCATCGGCACGGCCTCTTCCATGTCTTTCTTTACTTCGTCGATCGCGGTCTCCTGGTCCGGCGTCAGTACGAATGGAAAACCGTCTTCAAACTCCTGTTGCCACGGCGTGTCGGCGGCGAAGGCGTAACCGCCGACGAGTTTTCGTTCCGCGTAGAGACGGAGCAGTTCGTCGGCCATGTCGCGCATGGCGCGTTTCGCTTTGGCTTTCGTCTTTTGCCAGCCGAGACCCCCGAGCCGATCGAGTTGCGGCTGATGACCTTCGGCGCTGGAGTAACGTTGGACCAGGTCGAGGCGTTCGACGGGAACGAAGAGTTTCGCTTCGTCGGCGTAGTAGAGCAGCATGAACTCGCCGGAGCGAGGTCCGAGATCGAGTGTTTGCAGGCCGCCGAAACGCGCGACGCCGTGATCGATGTGGACCACGAAATCGTTCGGTCGCAGATCTCGAAAGTCCGAAAGAAACGCCGCGGCTTTCGAACGCCGTCGCCGGCCTTCGGTGCGCGTGGATCTTTCAGTCGTGCCGCGACGATCGACGGTGGTTGTCGTTTCGTCGAAGACGTCGGATTCGACGTGAACGATCAGGCCCGATTTCGGCAACTCGAAACCGCCGCTAATGCGGCCGACAGTGACGACGACAGGCGTCGCGCCCGCACCCGACGTCTCGCCCACGAGCGCGAGACGCGATTCGATCTCGTAGTCTTTCAAAATCTCGGTGATGCGTTCGGCGACGCCCAAACTCGGCATCACAAACAGCGTCATCTCGCCTTCTTCGGCCGCCTCTTTCACGCCAGATGCAAGATCCGCGATGCGGCCGTGATAACGCATTGTCGATTGCGCCTGCCACTCGACTTCCACTGCCTTCTCGACAATCGGAAACAGAAACGCCGGCACGCGCGGACCACGCGAGCGTCCGAGCTGGATCATCGGTTCTTCCGCGTCCAACTGAAGATTCATGTCGGTCTCGGACGCGACCCGACCGAGGGTGCGAAGCTCGATTCGTTGGCGATTTTCCAGCAGTTGGCGAAGCTGTTCGCCATTAAGAAAAAGTTCTTCAGGTGTGAGCGCGATGTCGTCAGCCTGATCGATCTCGATGTAGCGAGCGTTGAGACGTTCGTAAAACTCGCTGAGATACGACTCGATCGCGCTTGGTTCGTCGACGACGACAACGACGTCTTTCAGGTGATCGAAAACCGTAGCGTTCGAGTTTGTCGTCAGTCCGATCAACCACTCCCAACCCGCAAACGCTTCGCCTTCGTCGGCAAACGCCGTGCGGTCACGCAGCGATCGATCGTAACGTTCGTCGGCCCAACGTTCGCGCGCGCCTTCGCTCCAGATCTGAAAATCGACCGCGTTGACCGACCACTCGCGCATCGGCGGAACTTCAACCGAATCGAGTTGTCCGGTAGATAACTGCGTTTCCGGATCGAACTCGCGCAACGAATCGACCGTGTCGCCGAAGAATTCGACACGCACCGGCGCTTCCCTGCCCGGCGGCCAGATGTCGACGATTCCGCCGCGCATGGAAAACTCGCCGACGCCGCCGACGGGATCCTCGCGCACGTATCCGGTAGCGAAGAGTTTTTCGACCAGTTCTTCCGGCGCGTGATCTTCGTCTCGTTTGATCACGACGCCGGCGCGAGCGATGACTTCGGGCGCGACAGTTTTACGTGCGAGCGCGCGAGCGGTGAGCAGAACGAAATCGGGTTTTCGCAAATGCAAACGCCAGAGCGCGAACGCGCGTTTCTCGAGTGTTTGCGCGTGCGGCGAGGTGCCGGCGTAAGGATCGGTTTCCGACGCCGGAAGCACGAGAATCTCCGTCCCCTTCTCTTCCTTTTCTTTTTTTTGCGCCTCTTGTGCCTTTTGTGCCTCTTTGTGGTTAAGAGCGCCGTACCAGAAACTCAGATCGCTTTCCCACGCTTCGAGATCGCGCGTTGACTGTGCGACTACGGCAAACGTTTTTCCCGTGTCGCGTTGCAGCGCGGCGATCGCCAGCGCACGCGCCGCGCCTGCCACGAGGCCGCTGATCGAGATGATGCGCGCGTTTGCCCGCAGCTCGTTGACGAGTTGCTGGTACTCGCGCGTGTCGGCAATCTGTTGCAGCGTTTGCTGTAGCGTGCTGGGTGGTTGAATGGAACTGCTCACTGCTTCTTCATTCGTGCAATCAAACTGGTCGTCGAAGCGCCGTCGACAAACGGCAACGAGATCACTTTTCCGCCTGCGGCCTCGACCTCTTCGCGCCCGTGTATTTCGTCGAGTTGATAGTCGCCGCCTTTCACCAGTACGTCGGGCAGAAGTTGCGAGATGAGACTGCGCGGCGAATCGTTGTCGAAGATACAGACGTAATCCACGACACGCAGGTTGGCAAGTATCTCCGCTCGTTCGTCCTGTTCGAACACCGGGCGCGACGGCCCTTTCAACTCCCGCACCGACCGATCGCTGTTTATGGCGACGACCAAAGCATCGCCAAGCGCGCGCGCCTGCGCGAGGTAACGCACGTGCCCCACGTGCAACAAATCAAACACGCCATTTGTAAAAACGAGTCGCGCGCCCGCGGCGCGAAGACGCGCGCGCTCCGCAAGCATCTCTTCGATGCTCAGAATTTTGGCTTTCATCCGTGGATAGAATCTAGCATAATCAGCCCTTTACCCTGGAGACGAAGAGCTTGTCTATTCCATTCATCGAAGAGAACGATCAGACAAACGCGCGCCGCGAACATCTCGAAGCGCTGCGCGAACTGGTCGGCAATGTGTATCCCAACAAGTTTGACCGCAGCGAGATCGTGCAGCCGGGACGCGAAGATACGATCAGCGCGATCGTCGAAAAGTTCAGTAGTTTTGAGCCGAAAACCGCCGAAGGCGCACGGCCCACGCCCGAAGAGCTCGAACTCGCGAATCAACAGTTGAATCATTTCAAGGTGCGGCTCGCCGGGCGCATTGCGTCGCCGCCGCGCGTGATGGGGAAAGCGGCGTTCGTTCATCTCTCGGACGGCGTTCACCGTTTGCAGATCTATATCCGCAAGGCTGACGTGACCGGCGTGCGCAACGATGCGACCGGTGGCGAGATTGACGGGTGGGCGCTGTTTCAACTGTTGGACCACGGCGACTTCATCGGCGTCGGCGGTTATCTCTTCGTCACCAAAACGGGTGAGCTTTCGGTACATGTCGAACAATTGCAGTTTCTTTCGAAAGCGCTGCTGCCGTTGCCTGACAAGATGCACGGCATTCACGATCCTGAGATCAAACAGCGGCAACGTTACGCGGATCTGATCGCGGGTAGTCTGAAGCTTGACCAGGACGAGTCGTTAACGTCGCGGGAGGTGTTTGAACGGCGCGCCGCGGCGATCAGGGAACTGCGGCGGATTCTCGAAGATCATGGCTACGTTGAAGTCGAGACTCCGATGCTGACGCCGCTTGCGACCGGCGCAGTTGCTCGTCCGTTCAAGACGCATCACAACACGCTCGATATCGATCTCTACGCGCGTATCGCTCCCGAGTTGTATTTGAAACGGCTGCTCGTCGGTGGTTTCGAGAAGGTTTACGAGTTGAATCGTAACTTTCGTAACGAAGGGCTATCGACACGTCATAATCCCGAGTTCACGATGCTCGAGTTTTACTGGGCGTACGCGGATGTGAACGCGATGATGGATTTTTGTGAAGAGATGTTGCGGAGTGTTGTGTTCAGGGTTTTAGGCCACACGCACGCGCCGTTCGGCGAGCATAGTCTCGACTTCGGGCAGACGTTTCGGCGCATCGGGATGAAGGAGAGTGTGGCGCAGGCGATTGGCAGCGATGACATTCCGGACGACAAGGTGCTCGAGATGTTTGAGACGCATGTGGAGCACACGTTGATACAGCCGACGTTCATTACGGATTTTCCGAAGCCGATCTCGCCGCTGTCGAAGGCGTCGCCGAGCAATCCGCAGGTGGCGGAGCGTTTCGAGTTGTTCATGGTGGGAATGGAGTTTGCGAATGGGTTTTCGGAGTTGAATGATCCGGTTGAGCAGTACGATCGTTTTCGCGATCAGGTGCGGCAGCGTGAGCGTGGTGATGAAGAGGCGATGGTGATGGATGAAGACTATTTGCGGGCGCTTTCTTACGGAATGCCGCCGGCGGCGGGTATCGGCTTGGGCATCGATCGGCTGGTTATGTTACTAACCAACAAACCCTCCATCCGCGACGTCATCCTCTTCCCCCACATGCGGCCTGAGAAGAAAGACAGTTAGACGTTGCCATTTAAAAAATCCGTGTATCCATGGGAAAACGGATTTTTAAAATGTTCACTTGATCTTCGATCGCAATTCCGCGACACGCTGATCGGACCAACCCGGTTTCTCACCTCGATCCTGCATCAACGCGATGTAACGTTCGAGCGCGTCGAGCGCGCCTTTGAAGTCGTTCTGCTTCTCACGCACCCGCGCGAGGTCGAGGAGAAATTGCGCATTCGGCGGCGTGTACGACGCGATCGCCTGCGAAAACGCCGCTTCCGCATTCTTCAGATCGCCTTTCAACTCGTACGTCCGCGCAAGGTGAAAATAGCTGATCGGATACCGCGCCCCATCACGACTCGAAACCTGAAGCAGGTTCGCAAGCGCCTCGTCGTACTGCTTCAGACTCAATAACGCATAACTCAGTTCGAGATTGCCCGGCGCGAAGTAACCACCCTGACGATTCAACAACCTTCGAAAGTTGTACACCGCCTCGTTCATGTTGCCGCGTTCACTCGCCTCACGCGCGCGCTTCAAAAAGTCAAAACTCACCTGGTCCAACGTCAGCGTTTTCGCGCCTAATGCCGGTTTCGATTCACGAACCGCCACCGGTTTAGCAGGCGCCGGCTTAGCAGAAGGACCTTCAGCAACGACGATCTTTTCTTCATCATGCGATCGCGCCAGTGCCTGCTTCGCGGCATCGTGCTCCGGCTCGATCGTGAGCGCTCGCCGCCACTCGCGCGCCGCCAGATCGTTCTGCCCGCGCGCGGCGTAAACACGCCCGAGGTTGTAACTCGCCTCGGCATAACGGAAATGCTCGATCTTCAACGCCGCGTTAAGCGCGTCGTAAGCTTCGTCCCAACGGCCCACACGCAACAAAACGACGCCCATGTTGTTGTAAGCGCGCGAATACTTGCCGCGGCGTTGCGTGATCGCCTCGCGATACGCGCGCAACGCTGCTTCAGTCTCGCCGAGACGCGCAAACGCGTTGCCGAGATTGTAAAAACCCGCCGGATCGAACCCGCCTGAATCAGCGATCGCGTTCAACTCTTTGAGCGCGTCTGATTTCTGTCCCGAGTTGACGAGGAGATCGGCCAGCTTCAGTTGCAGGCGAACGCGTTCGGGAAACGTCGTCGTAGCCGCGATCTCTTCACGCAAACTGTCGACAGTGTCAGCCGCAGCGCCAGTGTCGTCCTGTGCGAAGCTCGGAGAGACACCGAGGCCGCAGAGCAAAACGAGAATTACGAAGATTTTCTTCATTGTCTTAACTCTGACGAAAGTAAGCGACGACGGTGCCGCCGAATCCTACGGCCCAGCCGCGCGTCTTATCGGTGAAGAAGACGCGTTCCAACGGATGTTGTGTTTCGCTGCGTTCGGTGGTCCATTGCTGACCGCCGTCGACGGTGTGAATGATCGTGCCTTCCGCGCCGACAGCCCAACCTTCGCGCGCGTCGACGAACTTCACGTCGAACAGATCCGTGTCTACGCCTGATTCCTGTCGTTGCCAGGTGCGGCCGCCGTTTGTCGTGTGGTAAACGCTGCCGCCGCTGCCGACGGCCCAACCGATACGGTTATCGACGAAGGACGCCGCGGTGAAGCGAAGAGTTTTTTCAACGTCGGGCAGGCGCGGCTGGTACCACGTATCGCCGCCGTCTGATGTTTGAATGATCGTGGCGCCCGCGCCGACGATCCAGCCGCGATCGTCGTCGACGAAGATGCCGCCGAGGAGAAGACGTCGGGTTGGCGAGTGCAGCGCGCTCCAGGTTTCGCCTGCGTCGCGTGTCGTGTAGATGGCGCCGTTTTCGCCGAAGGTCCAGCCGCGTCCGCCGCGGCTGAATACGGCGCGCACGAGCACAGCGTTGATGTCGAATCCTTTGACTTCGATTCGTTTCCAGGTTTCGCCGCCGTCGGTTGTTTTCAGGAGATAGGCGCGAGGTTCGTCTTTAGTTTTCAGTTCGTAGGCGTTTACTTCGCACACGAGCCAGCCGGTTTGTTGGTCGAGAAAGAAGATGTCGCGGATGATGTCGTTGCCGACGTTGGCGCGCACTTGCCAGGATTGGCCGCCGTCTGTTGTGTGCAGGAGCGTGCCTTTGCTGCCGGCGGCCCAACCGCGGTTTTGATCGTGAAAGAAGACTGATCGCAGCCACGCCATTGTTCCCGGTTTCTGACGCACCCACGACCCGGACTGCGCCGCCGCCGGGAAAACAGTGCTAAGAATAAGCAGGCACGAACAGAGAAGCAGCTTCATTCGTAAGATCCGTGTTTACATCGACGCAACACGAGCGCGAGTCACATGCTTAAAACGGATTTCTAAAACAATCACCATCCACCAGTGAAAATGCGCGCGAAGCTGAGCACGTTAGCCATGCCCATGATCTTCTGGAAAGTCTTGAACTTATTCCCCGGCACGAAAACCTGATCGCCCGGCGCGAGGTAGAAGTTGTCCGGCGCCTTACCCTTGTAAATCGCCGACACATTGATCGCGATCGGATCCATGCTCCCATCCGTCTTGCGACGCAAAACAGTAACCTTGCTCCGATCGCCAGTCGTCAACACACCACCAGCCTCAGCAATCGCCTCCGTCACCGTCATGCGCCGATTCATCAACCGAACACCAGGCTGAAGCACGTCGCCAATAATGCTGTACCGATACGACGCCGCCTTCTCCAACACAACCGTCACCTGCGGATCGATGATGTACTCGTCATACTGCTTCTCGACGATGCGCGCGACTTCCTCCGGCGTTTTGCCGTTGACAAAAACCCCGCCCGGAATCAGTTGCAGCGAGATGCGGCCACTCGGCGGCACCACGATCCCCTTGCGCGTGTAACGCTCCTGATTGAAAACCTCGATCGAAATGACGTCTTCTGGTCCAAGCCGGTACGTGCTGAAGAAGTTGTTGTAGTACGGATTGATCGCCGCTTCCTCTTCAGACAACTGCTCGTGGCGATTAGCCACGATATCGTTCGGAATATCGAAAGGACGCTGCTTCGTATCGTCAGGCTCAAGCCGATCGCCGTTGACGGGTTTCTTCGTCTTATCCGTGGTGGTCTGGCCCGACGTGGTTCGCGGTCTCTGTTTCTGCTGATCGTTCTGCTCCTGCGCAAAGCCCGCGGTCGTCAAAGCGAAAAGCGCCGCAATCGCCAGCACCATTGATTTGTTGTTCTTCGTCATTTCCAACCTCCAACCGGCAAAACCCGGCAAAAAGAATCATTGGGCGCCACGCCCAAACAGGATGATCTTGATCGTCTCAAACAGGATGATCGCGTCGAACACGAGGCTGTAGTTCTTGATATAAAAAAGATCGTATTGCAGCTTCTGTCGCGCATCTTCGATCGACGCGCCGTACGGATACTTGATCTGCGCCCATCCGGTTAGACCCGGCGCAATCAGGTGACGTTGCTCGTAAAACGGAATTTCCTGGGCGAGCTGCGCCACGAAGTGCGGACGCTCGGGACGCGGTCCAACGAAACTCATCTCGCCGCGCAGGATGTTCCAGAACTGCGGAATCTCGTCGACGCGAATCTTGCGCATCACGCGACCCACGCGCGTCGTGCGATCGTCGCCCTTGCTGGCCCAAACCGGACCGTCCGCTTCGGCGTCAGTCCGCATCGAGCGAAACTTGATCAACGTAAACGGGCGTCCGTTCTTTCCCACACGTTCCTGTTTGTAGAAGACTGGACCACGCGAATCGAGTTTGATCAGGATCGCCGTGACGATCACGAGCGGCAGCGAGAGTATCGCACCGATCAAAGCCGCCGTACGGTGTACGACAGCGCGCGAAAGCATCGCGAGCTTGGCCTTGCGTCCCGGTCCCGTAAAGATCAACCACGACGGGCGAATCATGCTCAACGACACGCGCCCCGTGATTCGTTCGTAGAACGCAGCGCCTTCTTCGATCGAGACGTGTCCGGCGAGACTCAACTGCAAGAGCTTGTCCGACGGAAACTGTCCGCGGCGCTCGCCCATCGCGACGACGATGCGATCGACGTTAGCACTTTTAACTATATCGCCGAGATGTTCGGTCAAACCCACCACCCGCGGATTGATCAAACTTTTCCCCAACTGCTCCGCGTCATTGCCTACAAATCCGATAATTCGATACCCGGCATCAGGACGGCTCAGGACCTCACGCGCGATCTCCACCGCGGAATCACCCGAACCGACAATCAAAACACGCTCGCCAAAATCGGGATGGCCCAAAAACCAGTGAATCGAGACGCGCCACGCCACCATCAACCCCAGCGCCAGCGGCAGCGCGATCAGCGAAACGCTGCGGCCCAACATCAGCCCCGGATAAAAATAGAAACAAAGCGCCAGCACGATCCACGCGAGCCCAAGCGCCTGGACCAGGCGCAACACCAGCTCACGGCGATCGTGCATCACCACGAAGTCGTAAAGATCGAAAAGATAGAAGCCGGCGAGACACAGGAACGTCGCCAGCCCCGCCTTCCAGACGCCGCTCTTGGTGACGAGCTCGAACCACGCGTCGTCCGCGCCGACGCGCAGGTAGACGGCGGCGATGGTCGAGCTGTAAAGCAGTACCGCCTCACCAAGGATCAAGACTAACGTCCGGCCATTTAGACGCAGGGATCTCAATTAAGAACCGCAACCTCCTCTTCGCGTTGCTGTTCAGGCAGCGCTGGTTTCTGTTTGGAACCGTTCAGGTGTGGTTCGCGATTGCTGTAACGATACTGGTGGTAATAAGAAGTCGAATCCGGTTGATCTTCAGCACGGTTGAGTACAACTCCCAGCAATTTCTCGCGCGGGATCTGTTCGAGCAGTTTGTCGACTGCCGAATAGCGCGTTTTACCGGCGCGCACGACTAAGAGTGCGCCGTCGGCGCGCGACATCAACACGTTTGCGTCAGTGAAGATTCCCAACGGCGGCGCGTCGATGACGATGTAGTCAAACATGCGACGCGCTTCCTGGAGGACTCGTGCGTAGCTCGGTCCGGAAAGCAACTCCGCCACGTCGTCTCTCGGTTTTCCGCCGGGCAGCAGGTGCAGACCGGCCGGATCGAGACGCACGATCGCGTCTTCGAGCCGTAACTGGCCGCCAAGCACTTCCGAGAGTCCTTCATTCGCTTCGATGCCAAAGTAGTCAGTGGCGCACGGACGGCGCAGATCGCTGTCGATCACGAGCGCGCGCACGCCTTCGGTCTGCGCCAGCAACCAGCCGAGATTGAGTGCCGTAAGCGTCTTGCCTTCGGCAATGCCGGTGCTGGTGACGACGAGAGCACGCGTTTGCAGGCGCTCACCGGCCTGGAGAATCCGCGTGCGCAGCGCGCGAAACTGCTCGCAGTAAGCAGAACGCGGCTGGCTGACGGCCACGAGATGTGGTTCGACGCGCGCAGGAGAAATGTCAAAGCTGACATATCCTCCGGCGCGCGTCGCACCGGCAGCGTCCAAAGTTGCCCCAGCATCACGCGAAGCAATTCCGCCGGGGAGTGCCGACCCGTCGGGTACATCCGCAGTGTGCGCAGAGGACGCTGAACCTGGCGCCGTCTCTCGTGCGAGAGTCATGATCGTCGAGCCGGCAAAGAGCTGCTCTTCGACCTCGCGGGCGGAAGGCAATGGGCGTGAAACCCGCGGCGCTTCCTCACGGCGCTCTGTATCTCTTGATTGTTGTTTCGGCGCCTTACCGTTATCGCCAGGGGCGCTCGATTTTCTGATGGCATCAAATACTCTTCCCATTCACTCACCTCTCAACCGGAAAAATTCGAATTTCGAATTTCCAATTTCGAATTTCAAGTCGATTCAATAGGGATCGGTCTAACGTTTTCCTGATCGTTTTCATTCGCCGTGCTACCGGCGGCCCATATTTCGGCTCGACCCTTTGACGTAAAAGCACTGGCCGGCGCTTCGCGTTCGCCGCCGGTTTGCGCGGCCGAACTGACGCGCGGCAGCATGTCGAAAGTTTCCGCAACTTCCTCGATGATCGTGCGGCTGATCACCGTTTCACCGGCCGCGTATCCGGCCAGCAAAGCGTTGTCGCAAAGATTGTTGATGTTGCGCGGAATGCCTTCGGAACAACGAAAGATGTAGTCAACAGCCGAAGGAGAAAAGATGTCGGTACGTTCCGCGCCCGCCACCAGCAGTCGCGAGATGATGTAGCGATCAGTCTCCTCGACGTTCGGCAGCGCCTTGATGACGCAGCGCAGCGCGATACGTTGTTTAAGTTGACGAAGATCGGGATTGTTGAGCACTTCGCGCAGCTCGGGCTGGCCCGTCAGAATGATCTGCAACTGCTTCGCCGTGTTCGACTCGAAATTCGAAAGCAACCGGATCTCTTCGAGCACGTGCGGCGACAGCCCTTGCGCTTCGTCGACGATCAGCACCGTGCGCAAACCACGCGAGTGGCGCGACTCGAGCGCGCGGCCCAGTTCCATCAACAACTCCGATTTCGTTTCCCACTTCTGCACGTCTAGCAATGAAGCGACATGCTGGTAAAACTCCGGCACCGACAAACGCGGATTGAAGATGTAAGCCACGAGCACCGTGCGATCGAGACGTTGCATCATCCAGCGCAGGATCGTGGTCTTGCCGGTTCCGACTTCGCCCGTCACGACTACCAATCCCTTGCCACTCTCGATGCCGTAGTGGAGATTGGCCATTACTTCCGTGTGCGAAGGCGTAAAGTAGATAAAGCGCGGATCGGGAGTTAGCGCAAATGGCAACTCTTTTAATCCGTAAAATTCTGCGTACACTCTCTTAACCCTCCAGCGCGGTCCAAAACGAGCGCGCCGTTAAACTACCCACGAGACTGCATCAGGAACTCGAAAACGTGAGTCAGCCGCAAGGCCAGCGCCAGCAGCGGAATACTCACAATCGTGGCCACCATGCCTGCAGCCAATAGAAGCCGGCGTCGCCGTGGTAACGCGCGGGCTTCCTGGGGAGTCAATAATTCCGGCACTGCGATCAGCACCGGCAAACCTGTGTAGTGACGCGCATCTTCAGGAGTTTGAATCGTTAACAGCAGCGGCACTTCGACGAGCGCGACCAGCAGGAGACCGAGCGCGACCCCGCCGACGATTCCGATACCCGCCAGCATGACGCGCTTCGGAGCGACTGGCTTGACCGGCAGATAAGCCGGGTCGATGACGTCGATTCCCTGCGCCTGCATTTCCTGCGCGGCCTGCTCAGCCAACGCGATCTTCTGTTGCTCTCCGAGAAGGTTGTCGTAAGCAGATTTCTTCGTTGCGTACTCGCGGTCCAATGCGCTGAGAGCGACTTCGGCGCCGGGGACGCTGTTGATGCGATCCGAGATCTGCGAGATCTGCGATTCCGTGTCGCTTTGCAGTTTCTGTTGCCGCGCGATCTCACCGTCGATGCTCTTGATCTCGACCTTCATCGCGTTGATTTGCAGATCCGGGCTGTTCTCGAGTTTTCTTCGCTTCTCCTCGATGCGCTGCTTCCAGTCCGCAATCATGATGTCCATGTCTTTGTTGACGGAGTCGATCTGGGCTTGTTTGGCGATCACGTCCGGATGCTTCTCGCGGAACTCAGTCTTCATCCGTTGCAGTTCACCCTGAAGATCGGCTTTCCGTTTCACGAGTTCGGCCCATGCCGGGGTGGTTTTCGGATCGGTCATGTTTTCAGCCGCGTCGCCGAGCAACTGTTCGGCCTGCTTTTGCATGAGCGACAACTGGCTGGAGAGGGCTGAACGTCGATCCTGAAGACGTCCGATTTCCGTGATCAGTGCTTTCTGCTGTTCGCGTAATCCCGTTAACTGGCCGAGCAGTGATGGACCGGACGACGGCAAGCTTCCGAGATTTTCCTGCATGAACTTGAGGCGTCTGCCGTCGATCTCGTCAAGTTCATCTTTCGTCTGCTTGACCTGGGCGTCGATAAACAGGCGCGCCGACTTCGCGGAGCTCAATTGTTCTTTCGCCTGAACGCTGACGTACTGGCCCGCAAGCTCCGCCGTAACCGCTTGCGTGATGCGCGGGTCGCGATAGCGGAAGCTGATATCGAAGCCGTTCGTGATGTCGTTACGCGTGGTGTTGACGTCGACCGTGATGTCGTTTCTGATCATCGAGATGATCGATTCCATCGGCTCGCCGCGCTGGCGTTCCACGCGATAGAGTTCGTACTTCTCGACGAGTGGCTCGAGTGAGCTGCGGCTGGTCACGACCTGCGTAATGCTCGCCAACTGGCGCGTGAGTGCTTCTTCCGTGCTCATCGGGATGACCGACTGCGGCAGCGGCGAAGATCTGACGACGATGAGCGTGCTCGACTTGTACACGTCGGGCAACTTGTAAACCACGTAGCTCACCGCGGAACCAATGGCTATCACCGGAAGAATCAGCAACCACTTTCGTCGCCGCAAAATCTTCAGGTATTCAGCCGGTGTTCGTTGTCGAAATTCAACGCTCATGTCGCACTCCTCTTTCTCACTAACGATCGATTACAAAGTCGCTAACGCTTTTCGCGCTTCCTCAGCATCGGGAAACGGCTTCTGTTCGCCGAGCCGCAACGCCGTTTCGAGCGCGCGCCGCGCACCCGCTTTGTCGCCCTTCCCTTTCAGGGCCATTCCGAGATGGTATTGATAAGTCGCACTGGGAGAGCCGTTCGCTGCACGCGCGGCCGTTTCGTCGAGAGTGACGGCCTTCTGGAGCTGGTCCGCCGCGGCGTCGTAGAGGTCCTTCTTGTAAAGCACCCAGCCGAGCGTGTCGACGAAGCCGGCGACGTTCGGATTTTTCTGCACGACGCCCTGGGCCATGCGCAACGCTTCGTCCATGTTGCCCTTGCCGGTAGTGGCGTAGAGCCATGAAAGATTGTTCGCGGCGATGACGGAGTTTGGATCTTTGTCGAGCGCCTTGCGGTAGTTGTCGGCGGCAGCGTCGTAGTTCTTGCGCGAGTCTTCCAGCATCCCGATCAACGTGTAGACCGTGGGATTGTCGGGACGAATCGCAAGGATCTTCTGGTACTCGGCGATCGCGCGATCTTCCTGTTTCAGGTTGATAAACATCGCTCCGAGCGCTGAGTAAGCTGCGACGTAACTGGAATCGAGTTCGAGCGCTTTGCGGAATTCAGCTTCGGCGCCCTGGACGTTTTGCTGGAAGCCGTAAGCCTGGCCCTTGAAATAATGAAGCGCGGCGCTGTTCGGATACGAAGCGAGCAGTTGATCGACTCTCGCGTGCGCCTTGTCGATCTGGTTCATCTTTGCGTAAAGCGTGATCAGACCATTCAAAGCGGTGAAGTTAGTCGCATCGACTCGCAGTGCGTTGTCAAAAGCGGCGAGCGCTTCGTCGTTCTTGTTTTCTTGCAGCGCGACGAGGGCGAGGTTGTTGTAAACAGCCGGATCACCCGGCGCGATCTGGCGAGCGGCTTCAAAATCCTGACGAGCCGCCGGAAGATTTTTCAACTGCATCTGCGCACTGCCACGCGCGAGATAACTCTTTTCCGCGAGCTCGCCAAGGAGCTGCGCTGAGTTGTCGCGATCGGGCGCCGTCTTGCTCAGGCGATTGAGTAAATCGGTCGCGAGCGAGATAGCGGCTTTCTGTCCATTCGCATCCGTGTTGTAGAGAGCGAGCTGGACCTGCATCAACTTCGCCGGCAGGTAATCCGGATGGGTCTTCTCGAGTTCACCGGCGAAGGCGCGTGCCTGATCGATCAGACCCAAACCGAAGTTCACCTGGGCCATGTAATACAGTCCGGTGCGCGAGTTTGGTTCCTGCTGGAGCACGTTCTTGAGATCTTCCATCGCGGCTTTCAGGCCTTCAGGCTGTCCGCCCTGCGCGCGCATACGGGCGCGCAACAAAAGCGCCTGTCTGTCCTGCTTGTCCTTCTTCAGCGCTTCTTCGATCTGCGCGTTGGCGCCGTTCGTGTCGCCCTTCGTTAACAGGATCTCGGCGAGGCGATAACGGCCCTGCATAAAATCAGGCGACTTCGCGATCACGTCCTGGTAGATCTTGATCGCGTCGTCAGTGCGATTGACGAACGAATAGTAATCAGCAAGCACGACCTGGCTTTCCGGTTTGTCGGCGTCGAGTGCGGCCAGTGCTTTGAACTCCGCTTCCGCTTTGTCCTGTTGCTTGTTGACGAGATAGAAACTCGCGAGCACAAAGCGCGCGTTGCGATCCGTTGGTCCAACCTGGACGGCCTTGGTCAACTCTGCTTCGGCTTCCGGAAGGCGATTGTTCTGTACGAGAAACTTTCCGTACTCGCTACGGGCCAGTGAAGAGTTGCCGTCGATCGCGATCGCTTTTTTGTAGGTCTCTTCCGCTTTGGTGGCGTCGCTGACGACGACGTAAAACCGCGCGAGACTCAGGTACGACTCAACTCGTTGCGGGTTCAGCTCGATTGCGCGATTCAGTTCGGCGAACGCTTTGTCGCGATCGTTCCGGGCAAACAAAATGCTGCCCATCAGGATGTGGGCTTCGATGTTGTTGGGATCTTTGTCGAGTGTCTCCTTCGCCAGTCGCTCTGCTTCGTCGACGAGTTCGGGACGGCCTTTGCTTGCGGTCAGGTAGTAATTACCGAGCTTGATACGCGCTTCGTCGTTGCCCTTGTTGAACTCAAGCGTCTTTTGCAACGCGGTGATCATTTCCGGGTAGCGTTGCAGCGCTTCGTAGGCACGCGCGAGGCCCCAGTAAGCGTCGGCGTTCTTATCGTCGATCTGTATGGCGTTGCGAAACTCGAGCGAGGCTTCCTGGTATTTCTGATCTTTCAGGTAGGCTTCGCCGCGTTTCAGATGTTCGGCTTTGGCTTGTTCGGGGTCGGTACAGCCACTCAGGGAGACTACAGCGGCCAACAGTATAAGAAGAAGAATCCGTGAATAACGGAAACCATAGCACTCGTTTGTCATAACCTTGCTCCGTGGTTCGCCTTTAAATCGGGCGAATCCTTAATTTTCTTGTGCTGCACTCATCGCGACGGGCAATTGCCGGGACGAGCGAGCGTTCTTTAATTGCTAAATACTCAATTCCAACCTTGTTCCGATTCAGTTGGGCACAAATTCCGCCAGCGCGGCGGTTGTCTTATTCGCTAAATCCGTTGCGGCCTGGAGCGCGGCGTCTTCGGAGTCGTCAAACGGCACGGTGACTCGCACCATCGCCCCGTCAGAACGACGGAGGCGAACGCTGTCGATGACGGTGTAAACTTTTCCCCAATACTCGCTTGCCACTGTGCGCCCGCGGCCCTGATACCAGTAGATCATCAAACTCTTGTATTCGCCGTTTTCGATCACGTACTTGTTGGCGGCGAAGCTGGTCCCGTCAGGACGCTGGATCATGACCTTTCCGGGCTCGCTCAAGGTCCAACCCGAGCCGGGCAAACAGTTCAACGGGCTGTGATACGAAGCGCCCTCGCGCTGGCTCGCGTAGTAACCGACGTAAAAATTCGCGCTCTGACCGTCGGCGCGGCGGTAGTCGCGGAGGAGATAGTCGCTGGCCCGCAGAACTGCGAGAGTGGCGTCGTCCAGGATCTGATCGGGCCGGCCTTGACGCCAGTTGTCGATCTGCGCGGGAAAGTCTTTCAAATCTTTACGGTCCACATGTGCTTCGCCGAGATAGGCCCAGGCGTTAACCAACACGCCTGTCGCCAGGATCGCGATTAACAGGATTGCGAAGCGCACTGAAGGTTTGCTCATTCTGCTCCCTCTGCTGGAACGACTTTCGATGCGGATGTTGCGACGCCTGTCGAATGGTCACGCGTGGTCCGATCTTCCACCCCCGCGGACGCGATGGAATCAATCGCCTCGATCGATTGTTTTGGCCGGGGTTTGAAGCGATCAAGGATCCAGCCCACACCAAACAAAAGCAGGAAGGCAACGATGTAAATGGCCCAACCTGAAAAAGAGTGGAAGAATCCATCAGCAACCTGCGTTCCGTAGTAATGCGCCAGGATGCCGGTGCCGCTCACGCGCGTTGCGTTCGTCAAAATCGCAATGGGAATCGCTGAAAATACGAGGATTGTCGAGCGCCAGAAGCCGTAACTGCGTAGAAAACCGAACGTCCCGCCTTTGCCTGGTCCATCGTCTGAACGGGGATGTGTAAAGTAAGCGAACACTACCGCGAGGGTTACGAGCGTCATTAGCGAACGGATGCCGCTGCACGCTTCGACCACTTCGAGTTTCTTTGTGTCGATCGAATTCAATGGTTTCAACTCGATCACGTTGCCCTGGCGCAGCACGGGAATGCCGAGTGCGCTCATGGACCACACGGCGCACCGCGAGGCGAATAGCTGTAAGGGAAACGCGATTTTGTTGAAGAGTATTGCCGGGATTGGAATCGCCAAAATCAGCAACGCCAGTGGCACCCAGACGAGACGCAGGAATTTCACGCCCCAGAAGTAGATCACCGTGCCGGCGATCAGCAGGACGAGCGACATGCGCTGGCTGTACAGTTCCGCGCCCGCGACGCCGATCCACAAGGCGAACAGGGCGGCTACGACTGCGAGTCCGCCCAGCAACATTGATGGACGCCCCGGTTCAGACGACAGTTTGTCGCGTTGGACCCAAAGGATGTAGCCGACGATGAAGGGAACGAGGAGGCCGTGGGAGTAATTTTCGTCAGACCACCAGTTAGAGGAGAGTTTCACCAATACCGCGGCATAGGTGAAAGCGATGGCAGAAATAATGGCTAAGGCTCGCCAATAATGCTTGGCGTCCGTGACACTCATGTTGGTTTCCCCGAAATGCTTCTCAGCTTCTCACCAGAGAGGGCAATTCCCTCGCGAGAAGGCTCGTTTGAATTCCTGACCCAGGGGTTAAGTCGGTAACAAAGCTTATCTCATTAAAAGGCTGGTGACAATGACCGACATCGTCACCAGCCACAAAGGGGAGATATTGCTAATGGCGGGGTAGTTCCAGATCCGTGTTTTGAATGAACGGCAACAGAGAACGCGGATCTAACGGATGAACACCGTGGGGGCGTTGCTGCGTTGATTGTTGACGATCAAGGTTAGCTGGACGGTGCCGGCGTGTTTCAGTTCCGAAGGCAGCACTACCGTAACCTGATCGAGCCCCGGTAAAACACCCTGCTCGCCGGCAAACTCAACCGGCAACGTAAACACACGCCCATCACTCAACCGCGCCTCAACCGAAACGGATTCAGCAAAGTTAACCCGAACCTTCTCACCAAGATTCACATCATTCGCAGCATCAACATTCGCCGCAGACGCACTGATTCCCGTCGCAAAGATATTCAACCGCGTTCGCTTGTCAGACCCATAATTCAAAAGAGTCTCGACGTCGAAATCGGAAGTAACCAGCGTCTGTCCGTTACCAACCACAGCACCACCAGTCTCACTGTCGTCCAACGTCATGAGTCGCGCCCCGCTCCTCTCGACGTTCACAACACCACTACAAACATACCCATCCTGCGACGAGACGATAATCTCAGCCGCCCCAAGCGCCATGTCAGCCGGCATGTAGAACTTGATCCCCCACGGCGACGCGTAAAGCACCGGCACCGCCACACCGCCAACAGTCACACTCAATCCACCAACCTCATACGGCAACGTTCCATCCGCCAATAACGACGCAAACAGCGTTTGCATGATCATCGGCTGAACATTACCCGCCCCCGCGATCGCGCCCAAACTCGACGGCGCAACCGACGAAACAGCGCTCATCCCATAACCCGTCGTCGCATCGCCAACCAGAACGTTGACGCGCGTCTTCGTCTCAATCGCCTTCGTCGCAGTCGCCGGAGACACAGTCCCATACCGCATCAGGTCTTCAGCAATCGCGAGATGCGACGCAATCCGCAGCAGATTGTTCTTGATGTTCGGGCTCGAAGCGGCTCTGACAGCCAATCCCCTGCTCGCCTTCGCAAACAACACCGCCGCGCGAATCTGATTGTCGATCGCCGACGCCGCACCAAACGAATTGGTCTCGCCAAGGAACTCGGCGTACGCCTGTTCAATGTCGAACGCCAACGCGCCGATATCATTCGCCAGCGCCGTGTTCTCGTCGTGACCGTCAGCCGCACCCGCATACTCGCCGGTGTTCTGGATCAGGTTGTCGACACGTCCCTTCGCCTTGTTAACGCTGTTCGGCGAGTTCGTAACAGTGATCGACACAGGCGCAGACGTCGCACTTAGACCACTGTCGTCCGTCGCCGTAGCCGTCAACTCATAAACGCCCTTAGTCACGTTGGACCACACGACACTGTATGGCGCCGTCGTGTCAGTTCCGATCAACGTACCCGAGCGATAGAAATCAACTTTCGTAACGTAACCGTTCGCGTCACTCGCATCCGCCGCGAGGGTGATGTTGTTGCCGGCAACGAAAGTCTGGCCATTCGACGGCACCGTCAGCACGACTTTCGGCGCGCTCGGCGCCGGTGTCGGCGTCGGCGTTGGCGTGGGTGTCGGCGTCGGAGTCGGCGCTGCACCACCGAAATACATACCGCTGATCACGGACGTCTTCGCTCCCGTCCTCGTGACGGCAAGCTTCACGCGACCCTTGATGTTCCAAACCAAATACTGTCCACCATTGAACTTCGTGATCGATCTGCTTTCGATCAAAGTGTTGGTGGCCCAATCGATCACGTCCACACGCTGCGAGCGATTGTTGCCGTCCCAGTCGAGACAGTAGATCGCGACCTGGTGACTCTGTCCGTCCGTAAGATTCAGATCGATCGTAAAGAACGACGTCGAGTCCCAACGAGCCGCGACACGATCGCCGCCGTTTACCTTCTCGAGCGCGCGCAGATCCGTCGTCGACGCCGCCCACGTTGAAGAGTTGGAGCCGGTGACGCTTACCTGCGCGAAATTCGGATAATTGCTGACGTCGCCAATCGTGTTGTAACCATCGCCGCCGTAAACACTCTTCCAGTTTCCCTTGGTCGTCGTGTCGACTTTGACGAAGCTCACCGTAGCTGCTGGCGTCGGCGCCGGCGTTGGCGCAGGCGTCGGGCTTGGAGTCGGAGTTGGTGTTGGCGTCGGCGTTGGCGTAGGTGTTGGCGACACACTCGGCGTGGGAGTCGGCGTTGGCGTTCCCGATCCGGCGCTCTGGCTCCAGATCAGATAACGGCCGCCCATGCGGTAATTCTGGTTGTAGTTCTTCGCCGTTCCGTCGGCTTCGTTGCGAATGCCGTCAACGGAATCACCAAACGCCGCTTCAAACAACTCGTCGCCCATCGTCTTGTACGACGGATCGCCGGTGACCATGTACATGTAGCCGTAAGCGCTGAAGATCGTCGAAATCCCCTGGCGCTCCGACTTCACGATCCAGTTCTGATCGGCTGATGTGTAACTGCCGCCGCCGTATTCATACCGCGTCGGATTTACAGTCGTACCGCCGTGATAGAAATACCAGAAAGAGCGCCAGCGTTTGCCCGTCAGGCCAACGACGGCTTCATCCTTGCGGTATGGACCATCCTGGTATAAATGCCGGCACGCGTTCGCGATCTGGTTCTGAATATTGATCTTGACGCTTGAATTCGTGCTCAACCGATGGACGTCGATCAAAGCATTCAGCAGCAGTCCAATCATGAACGGCTGCATGATTCCCTTGAGCGTGCCGCCGTCCGAGTCGACAAAATCAACGTCGTCCCAACGCCACGAACCGTCAGGTTTCTGAAGCCGCCCGTAGTAGTTCGTCGAAACTGCTTCGACGTCGGCGAGATATTGCGCACGCAGGCCGGCGCCGTTGATTTCCGTTCCACCAGCTTGTAACGGGAATGAATCGGGAAGAACTTTGGCGAGCCACGTCGCATAGTGAAGGGCGAAAGCGCCTTCACGCACGCCGTAGTAAAGCTGCTGATCGTTGACGCGTCGCTTCAACCAGAGATCGAAATGAAAGCGCGTGTACTTGTTGATCCAGTCCCACAGTTCGGGACGGCCGTCGAGCGCGCGCAGAACCAGGCCGCCGATACCGCCGTGACGCGGCGGCGGCGTCCTGCCGTTCTCGAAATCGCGCTGCATTCCTTCCTTGATCCAATCCGGGTGCTTCCACCACGAGTCGGCGCACTTGCGCGCATAAGTCAAAAACTCCGGATTGCCGGTACGCGAATAAACGACGTACTCGGTTAACGGAAGATCGTAATAGTTGAGCAGTACGAAACTGTTGAGCGCCGTCGGATCCGTCGGCGGGATGTCAGGACACGCGGCGCCGTGAATCTTCGCCTTTTGAATCTCGATATTATCGAACCACGAGGTGCTAACCGGCGCCTGCGGCCCAATGATGAATTCGGCTGCTTCGGGGTTTGAAGTTAATAGATCCGCTTCGTACGACCAGGCAAACGAAACGTTCGGAAGTAGTGAAAAGAGTAAAACAAAAAGAACTGCTTGTTTGAAATAGGGGACTTTGAAAGCACTAGTGATCCTTGATCTCTTCGGCCCTGGGATCATCGGAAACTCCACTTCGGTAACCGGACGATCTCTCGTGCTTCGAGAGACTCCTGGTTTTGCGAGCCCGCATCACTGCGGGGGTGCCATTTGTCGGTGGCTTACACTGCGGTCGTCAGATCAAAGCACTAGGGGCGGTCTGAAATGACGAAGACGCTTACGGCAGGAACGTTTGGGTTGGAGGTTTAAATGGCGAAAGGAATGCGACTCGACATCGATAAAGACCCTGAGAGTCGCTCAGCCCATGCTTCTCGGGGAATGAAACGAACGGAAGCGGAGAGCTACCAGATCGCCTTCGGTAACCAGACTATCTGCCTTCAGTCCGCTTCTTTAGGGAAATGAAGAAAGACTCTTGGTTTTGCGTCCCTACCTCGCGGCAGGTTTGCCTTTATCGGTGCGTCGTTTGTCGAAAGAACTGAAGCCCACAGAACTAGATGGGCAACAGCATTAAACATCGTTGGCCGATGAGTGTCAAGAATCATTTTGAAGGTTTTGGCAGGAGGTCGAAATCAGCGCCAACCGGCGGTTTTTCGCTGCCTGTTTGGCGGTAACGGCTCTTCGGACTGAGGCGAAAATCCCCGCCTTCGGGATTAACCAACCCGACCTCGCTTAACGACGATGGATACGCGTTATTTCCCGGATACTGCGACGCATTAGCGCCAACAATCACGTTGTTTCGAAACTCAGCGCCCGGTGTGAATGCCTCAAGGGCGATGGTCCCTTCGCCGCTTGCGTCGCCTTTCACGCCGTAACCCCGGCTATCGCGGACCGTGAGGTTGTTTTTGTAGACAAACCCCGGCGATTGGTCACCGTGAAGCGTCATGATGTTTCCGGACTGAAAATGCGTGTTGTTGGAGATCGTCACGTTGGGATAACCGGACATCGTCAGGAATATCCCGCTGATGCCGGTGAAGAAATTGTTTGAGATGACGATGTTCTTCGCCCGCTGCGACGGCTTCAGGTTGTCTTTGCCGAGCAGGTTGAGGGCTGACGGGCTGTTCTTGACGATGTTGTTGGTGAACGTGACGTCTTCGATGGTGGACCACGGAGCGCCGCCTTCGTCGTTGCGCACCGTGAACAAAACTCCCGAACCCGCCTGCGCGTCGACCCAGTTGTTTTCGAAGATGTTCCGGTCGATCGTGACTCGCCGCGCGTTTTTCAACTCGAAAAGGTTCTTGACCGACCAGTGCTGACCGGCGTAGCTCGGATCGCCGACTTTCCAACTCAGCGGTTTGAAAAAGTAGTTGTCGCGAATCTCGATGTCGGACGGGACGAGGTTCGGAATACTCGGATTCGAACCGCCGAACATCACGTTTTCACCCGCGCCTTCGAGATAGTTGTTGATGATCTTGAACGGCCCTGGTCCATTCCAGCCGCAGATCGCCTGCGTGTCGTAGCCTTTGCCGTGAATGTCGGAAATGTAAGAGTTCGTGATGCTGGTTTCCGCGCTGTTGAGCGAAACGCCGCGCTGGACCTCCTGTGTCGGAAAGCCGTGAATGTAACTGCGATCGATCACGAAGTGGTGCGGAACAGTGTCGAGCGTCTTTTGCGAAGCGGAGTCGCCGAGCCTGATGATATCGCTGACTCTGATCTGCGCGCTCGCGGTTGAGAACTCGATCCCGATGAACCTGTAGTGATGCGCGGCAGGTTCAGTCTTGACGATCGCGGCGCCGTTTTCCGACGACTGGATTTTCGCGAACAAGGCCGATTGTGACGGCGAGACGCGAACGTTTTCGGGCAGTTCCGCTACGCGAGAGCTTTGGATCGTGATGAACTCGTTACCCTGTTTGACCGGCAGCGTGATCGGGCCTTCGTAGACTGCGCCTGCTTCGAGGATGATCGTGTCGCCGGGCCGGGCCTGATCTATGGCGCGTTGCAGGTTTTCGCCGGCGGCGAGTTTGACAACCGGGCCGCTTTGCCCTGCGACAGGCGTTCCGACGCGCCGCGTCCGCTGCATGAACGCGACGCCCACGCCGGCGATCAGCACGGCAAGCACAACGACCAGAAATACAGTCGATTTGCGCATCATCTCAGCCGATCACCGTTGCTGGTTCGGGAGTGAAAACGTCTTCGGCGCTTTGTTCGTGCCGCAGCCACGACTCGAGCACGAAGATGTACCAGAGTTGATTTGGAGCCGAGCCTTGTTCAATCGCAAGCTTCAATCGCTCGAGCGCGGCGCGCGAGTTTATCCAGCCTTCGCGGTCGAGAATCGACGTTTGTAACGACTCCGTCAGCGCGTCGCGCCAGCGTCCGACGAGCCAGCGTTGAACCGGAATCGTGAAGCCGCGCTTTCGACCTTTCGCCAACCGATCTCCGACCTTTTGCCGCGCAAACTCGCGGAGTATGGCTTTGAGACTTCCGCCGTGAAGACGCGTTTCAAACGAAAGACCAGCCGCAAACTCCCAAAGGTCCTGGTCCAAAAACGGCGATCGCGCTTCCAGCGAGTGAAACATCGTCGCGCCGTCGACCTTCGTCATGAACTCGCCCACAAACCTGTTGGCGCGGTCGTATTCCAAAAACTCCGCCAACACGTTGCGGCCCGATTCGTAGGACCATTCGATGTTTCTGCGTGAGACGCACGCGCCGGCCAGTCGCTGGCCTAACATTCCGTAGCGCTCGTAAGACGGTAGTCCGTCGTGAGCGCAGGCGACGGCGCCGAGACCGCCGGTCGAGTAGTTCAGAAACGAGCTGAGACGTTTCAGTGAACCGACCTGCGGGACTTTGTCGCCAAAACCTCGCCAGCCGCTCGCCACGAATGACGGCAGCGTGCGCGCCAGCTTTTGGGCCATCAGCAGGTGACGGTGTTCGGGATAGCCGAGAAAAACGTCGTCGCCGCCGTCGCCGGTCAGCAACACGGTTGCCGAGCCGCGCACGGCTTTCGAGACTCGCAACATGCCGAGTGCCGAAGAACAGGCGAAAGGTTCGCCGTAGGCTGAGACCATCTCGTCGAGGTTCGCTGCAGTGTCGCCGGCGAGTTCCAGAACCTGGTGACGAATGCCGAGTCGTTGCGCGGTTTCGCGGGCGTCGGCGGTTTCGTCGGCTGGATCGCCGGGTGTGCCGACGGTGAACGCCGTGATGTCGCCGCCGAGTTGCGCGATAGCCCAGCAGACGAGGCTCGAGTCGATGCCGCCGCTCAGAAGCGCGCCGACGGGGACGTCCGCGTAGAGACGTTTTTCGACTGCTTTGACGAAGAGTCGCTCGGTTTCTTCGACTGCTTCGGCGAACGATGGTTGGTTCTGCGATGGAACGGGCGGACGCCAGTATTCGCGTGTTTGGATGTGTCCGTCGCGCCATTCGACGACGTGGGCGGCGGCGACTTTGTGCGCGTCGCGATAGATCGAGCGGTCGTCGGTTACGTAGCCAAACTCGAGGTATTCCGCCATCGCGACGTCGTCGATCTGATCGACAAAGCCGCCGGCGCGAAGCGCACGGGCGGTGGAGGCGAAGGCGATCTGGCCGTTTTTCGCGGAGTAAAGAAGTGGTTTGACGCCGAGTCGATCGCGTACGAGGAAGAGCGTGCGTTGGCGATCGTCCCACAGTGCAAACGCAAACATGCCGCGGATTTTTTCGAGCAGTCGATCGAGTCCCCAGGCGTCGTAGCCGTGGATGAGGACTTCGGTGTCGGTGTGGCTTTTGAAGCTGTAGTTTTCTGCTTCGAGCTCGCGGCGTAGGTCGCGGAAGTTGTAGATGGCGCCGTTGAAGACGATCCCGATCGCGCCGTTTGGTGAGAGCATTGGCTGGCGGCCGGCGTCGCTCAGGTCGAAGATGGAGAGGCGGCGATGGCCGAGTGCCGTCGTCGCGTCGCCGGTCCATACTTCGAGCCCTTCACCGTCCGGGCCCCTGCGCGCCAGGGTCGACATCATTCGGCGAACGCGAAACTGGGCCTCCTCGCGCTCCCCCGCTCCTGCTAAACCTGCAATGCCGCACATAATTCCCTAAATCCGTGTTCAAACTGCCTGAAGTTCGTGTCCAAGCATTTTTTCCATGAACTCCGAATACTGTTGCCGATCGAGCGGCAGACTCACCGCCGTCCCTTGCGCGGAACTCAGCAGCATCGCATTCGCAAGCTCGACGGCGTTGCGTCCTTCATGTCCCGGACACGTCAACTGCCCCGTTCCATGCACCGCCGCAACAAAGTCATCATAAAACGCACTGAGCACGTCACCACCTGACGGCAGTTCGATCGTGCGTGTCTCGTTCGCCAGATCGCCCATCAGTTGCGTGTCATTCGCCGTGCGCTCGCGAATCGAATCGCGCAGCTTCGTGATCTGCACCTTTCCATTCTCGATCGTGATCCGCCCGCGGTCGCAACACAACACGGTGCGCGCGATCGCCGGCGCCTCGATCGTGCTGATGTGAATGTAACCATGCGCGCCGTTCGCGTGATGCAGTATCGCGCTCGCCGTATCCTCGACTTCGATGTTGTGCAACGTCGTATCGCAACGCGCAGTCACCGTCTCGGGCATCCCGCACAGCCACGCGTAACGATCGAGAATGTGCGGCGCCTGGTTCAACAGCACGCCTCCACCCTCGCCACGCCACGTTCCACGCCACGGACTCGCGCGATAGTAAGTCTCGGAGCGCCACGCCGACTCGATCATCGAGCAACGATAAAGCGGACCAAGCTCGCCGCTATCGAGCAACTGTTTGGCGTAAAGAAACGCCGGCTCAAACCGCTTCTGATGGACGACGACAAACATGCCGCGACTCTGCGCCGCGGCGTTCAACACTTCGTCAGACTGCGCCACCGTGACCGACAGCGGCTTCTCACACAGCACGTGCAATCCGGCGTTTAGAGCGTTGACCGCGAGATTCGCGTGCAGCCAGTGCGGCGTTGCGATCACGACCGCGTCGACGTCGCCACTGCGGATCATGTCGTCAGCAGTGTCGAACCACTTGCAACCGAGATCGGCAGCGACTTTGCGTCCAGTTGCGGCCTGGGCGTCCGTAGCCGCGGCCAGTTTTAACAACGGATTTCCGGCAATCGCGCGCGCGTGTTCCTGGCCCATCACCCCAAGCCCAATCACACCAAAACGAATCCGCGTTGCCGTAGCCGCAACAGGCGTTGGTTTAACTTCCAAAGCAACCGGCGTTTCAACCTTCCGCTTCGAAACCGTGCTCGTCCCATACCGCGCCTGAACTTTCTTGAACGCCGCGGCGATTTCCTGCATGTCCGTATCAGTACCCAGAAACAGATCGTGCGCGAGAAACAGCATGTTCCCCACCGCCGCATCAGCCACCGGCGTCGGCATCACCCGCAAATACTGCGGATGCTTCTCAGCAATCAGTTGCAACGCAGGCTGCTGCGCCATCGTCGCGGTGTAACCACGATTGATCGGCAAACCCTCGGCCTGCAACGTGCTCATGAAATCCTGAATACTCAAACCGCCGCACGCTTCACTGTCGTAACGCAACACAAACATGTGAACGCCATGACGCTTGACGCCTGGCCCGATCCCCAGCGGCGTGACGCAGGAAACATCGCCGATGTATTCCCGCAACCGTTGAAAATTCTCCGCGCGCCGTTGCTGCTCGGCTTCGAGTTTCTGCAAACGGTGCAGCAGTATCGCGGCGATGTACTCGTTCGGACGGATGTTAAAACCCAGCGAATGATGGCCCCAGCGCTGCCCGCCACGTCTCGCGCGCCCGACGTTGTGAAACGAGTACGCGCGTTCGAAGATCTGCGAATCGTTCGTCGTAAAAGCGCCGCCTTCGCCACTCGAAAGGTTCTTCGACGATTGAAAACTGAATCCGGCAGCATCGCCGATCGCGCCCACGCGGCCGAGCTCGTGAATCGCGCCGTGCGCCTGCGCCGCGTCTTCCAGCAACACGAGCGAATGACGCTTCGCGATGTCGCGCAGCGCAGTCATGTCCGCCGGTTGGCCAAACAGGTGTACGGCCATGATCGCGCGCGTCTTGCCCGGAACGATCGCTTCCTCGACACGCTTCGGATCGATCAGGTAAGTCTCGGGATCGACGTCGACCAAAGCCACGCCAAACTGTCGATCGAGAACCGTCGTGGCGCTCGCGATGAACGAAAGGTTCGGAACGATGATCTCGCCGCCGTACTCGATTCCGTCATGGTCGATCGCCGAGGCAATCGCGACGCGTAGCGCGTCCGTGCCGTGCGGCAGCAACAACGAATAACTCGCGCCGCAGTAACGCGCCCACTCGTCCGCGAATTGGTTCGCCATCGGTTGCGGCAAGCCTTCGACGCCCGTCAAAAAAATCTGCAAAAACTTCGGCGCGATCTTCGTGGTCCAATCCAACATCGACGACGATGGATACGTAGGCCACGGACGAAAACGCGTATCGCGAACAGGCAAGCCGCCCTCTTTCGCAAGCGTGCCGGTGAGCCGGCCGGGGCGACCGGGCAATTGCGGGAGCGTGCGAATCGCGCTCTTTGCGGCAAGCTTCGCCGATTTCCGCACTATCTTTTTGATACTTGGCATAGTTTTCTGTTCTTGTTACCTCAGTTATTGCCACAAAGAGGCGCCAAAACCACAAACGAGGTCTGCTTAATCATTGTGTTTTAAGTGCCTCTTTGTGGCTCTCGTCAACCAGAAACAACGGATCGCGCCGCATCGTCGCGACCACAGTCTCGTGCAACGCGCGCGCGCTGGGAATAAACAACAGGTAGCCGAGGCCGAGTTTACGCCGGATGACCAACCCTTGCTCCACGAGCCAGTCGGTAGTGGCGGCGAAACGGCGCGGCACGCCCATGTCCTGACGCCACGTCGGGATCTCTTTGATCTCTCCGTCAGCGGTTCGAGAGCGCAGCTTGAACTGCTGCGGCATGTACAGGTACGGAACCTCCGCTGCATCTTCCGCGGTGTGATAGAGCGTGTACGACTCCATCGTCGCGCCAAACATCAGCACACTCGAATTACCTTCGGCGATCTTCAGATACGGCGTGCCGGGGCCGCAGGGCGTCTCACGCAACTCGTGATCGCGGCAAAGTTCTTCCGCACCCGGACCGCTGCACGCGATCGAGTGACTCGGATGTTGACTCCGCACGACTCCAGGCTGGCGCCAGTAGTGATTCGTGATCGTTCCGACGACGCTCGGAGTCGACTTGTAATCAAAAACAGGCGCGACGCCGGATGCATCGGGATAGCTCCACGTGTGAGTGGGCAACGCGAGCGTGGCTCGATCGCCGATCCACGAACGCAACGCGCCGATCACGGCTCCCGGTCCACCGTCGATCGACCCGCACGCTGAAAGCGAGCTGTGAACAAGCAGCACGTCAGTTTTGAACTCGCCGTAGCTTCGCAGCGCTTCGAGAATCTTTGCTTCGTCGAGGCGGACGAGCTTTCGTCGCGCTCGTTTGAATCGGCGCACAACGCCTTCGGTTATTCTGCTGGCAGTCATCGTCATATTAATTCAGTAACTAATTCCGGCTCGGCGCCGGTCCTGTCTGTAATTTTTGCAACCTGCTCCATCATCACATCGGGCCACGACTGCCCACCGAGCCACTTCTGCTGCGGCGGCATGTAGCCGAGCTTATCAACGCGATTACTGATCTCCGCGGGCACGATGCCGCGAAACGCTTCTCGCAAAATCCACTTGGTCCAGCCGTCCTGGACCAGCAAACGCTCGGGCAGCTTGAACACAAACTCCACGAGATTGTGATCGAGAAAAGGAAGTCTGACTTCCCTGCTGTGCGCCATGCTGTTTCGATCCGCGTAGCGCAACAACTCGACCAGGCCTTCTCGCGTCGTGTTCCACCAGAGCAGCTTTCGCAGGCTCGAGACTTTCGCGAACTCACGCGGATAAACCGGCTGCGCCGGCTCGATCTGCTGCCGCCCTTTCTTGAGCAAACGCTTCACCGGCTCAGGCGTTTTCTGCGTCAACACGCGGCGAAAATTACCCGGAACGACGCCGTGCATCGCGAGACAGTCGCGGCGCCATTTCAAATAGCCGCGGAAGTCGAACGAGTTGATCAGATCGTCAGTCCTCTCGTTGAAGTAAGAATGATAGCCCGCCAACATCTCGTCCGCGCCCTGGCCGTCGAGCAACACGGTCACGCCGTTCTCTTTCGCCAAACGCATCACGCTCCATTGCGCGTAAACGCTGGCTGACGAGAACGGCTCCTCCTGATGCCAGAACAAGTCGCCGAGCTCTTCGAAAAACCTTTCGGCGGTCGGCCAGACGTCGTGACGCTCGACGCGATTGCTTTTCGTCACGAGGTCCATCCACTTGCCTTCGTCTCGCGACGGATCGTCGAAACGCGCCGAGAACGTTTTCTGCACCGCTGTTTCCGGCAACAGTCTATTGATGACGCTGACGACGGTGCTCGAGTCGAGTCCGCCCGACAGGCTGGAACCGACGGGAACGTCCGCCCGCAGTCTCAGCCTCACGGAGTTAGTGAAATGTTCGCGAAACTCTTCGGCGTAGCGCTCGTCGGTCCATCCATCGTTCCGTAAGCGTGGATCGATGTCCCAGTAGCGGCGTTTTTGTAGCACGCCATCAGCCGTCAGTGTCAGCGTATGGGCTTGTGGCAAACGCAGGATGTTGCGGTAAATCGTCTGTTCGCCGATTTCGACCTGACCGTGTTGGGTAAAAAGAGCGAGTGTCTCTTCGTGAATCTCGCGCCCGGCCAGACCCGCGGCCCAAAGCGCCTTCATTTCAGAGGCAAAGGCAAACAGCCTGTTTGGAATATAGACGTAATGGAAGGGCTTTTCGCCAAAGCGGTCGCGGGCGACGAACATTTTCCGCGCGGTTGAATCCCAGATCGCGAGGGCAAACATGCCGTTGAAACGGTCGACACACGACTCGCCCCACTGTTGATACGCCGCGAGAATTACTTCCGTATCGCTCGTGGATTTGAAACTGTGACCGTCGGAGGAAAGCTGTGTGCGCAGTTCCTGGTAGTTGTAAATCTCGCCGTTGAAGACGATCCAAAACCGGCCGTCATGACTGGACATCGGCTGGTGCCCGCCGGGAGAAAGGTCCAGGATCGCGAGTCGGCGAAAGCCAAAGGCGAGATCGAAGTAGTCAGACTTGAAACGGATGAGATCGGGGAGTGAAAGACGATAATCGGTGTCTGGTCCACCGCACGGCTGCACCCCATGAACAAAGGGTTCGGCGCGCGTGTCGACCAGCAGATAGCCTTCGTCGTCGGGGCCTCGATGCCTGATCGCGTTGGTGGCAAGTTGCAGGTCGCCCGGGTCAACGGCTTCCCGGTCCAGCTTCCAAATTCCGAAAATTCCGCACATTAGTAGTTCAACTCAGCTCTGCGTTTCTCTGCGTCCCTCCGCGACCTCTGCGTTTCTCTGCGTCCCTCCCCGACCTCTGCGTTTCATTTTTTTAACGCAGAGCACGCCGAGGGACGCAGAGAACGCCCGAGAAACCTCACCAGAAACGCTCGTACACGGCAGTCACATTTCGTACAAACGCGTCCGGACTAAACCGATCCACGACCGACGCCCTCACCGTTTCCGGGTTGAAAGACATCCGATCGTTTATAAAATCCGCCATTGCGTCGGCCAGCGCCTGCGGGTTCGCGACGTCGACCAGGACGCCATTTTCCTCGTTTACGAAGAATTCCGGGCCACCGCAGCGCGTCGAAATTACCGGCTTCCCGCAAGCCATCGCCTCTCCCACGACCACGCCGAAGGTCTCATGCAAACTAGATAAGACGAATACATCGCATTTTTGCATTCTTTCTCTAACTTGCTCGCGATTCAGGCCGCCGAGAAAGCTGATATACCGCCCAACACCGAGAGTTTGCGCCTGTTCTTCGAGTTTTTGGCGGTCTGGGCCGTCGCCGCCGATCACAAGCTCGAACGAGTTCATCCCTTTGCTGGTTAGCAAGTGAACCGCGTCGATCAGGTGCGTCAGGCCTTTCTGTTCGGCCAGCCGCGCGGCGACGAAGAAACTCTTCCCCGTTCCGTTCGCTTTGTCAACAGTTTCGGCGGGGACAAAAAAGTCGGTTCGGAGCGATTCGCCGATCACTTCGATCGGCAATTCAGGTTGAAACTCGTGAATATGGTCCACCAGCGCCGGGCTGATCGCGATGACCTGGGTGACGCCCGTCAACGTCTCTCGAACGAGCCGACGGCTCAACTCAGTCCCCAAGTGCATCGAAAACGGACTTGAATGCTCGGTAAGTACGACAGGAATGCCGTGTCGTTTGCCGACGCCGAGCGCCGACCAGCCGGCCGGAAGAACGACGTGCGTGTGGATGATGTCAGGCGTGCCCCACTCTGTGACGATCTTCTTGAACCCGTTCTCCGCCGCTCGCGCGAACGTGTCGTAGTCGATCTGCTCGCCGCCGTGAGGAATCCGCGGCCGCGCAAACTCGTGATAAACCGTCAATCCCGACTGCGTTTTCTTCACCGAACGGTCAGGAGCATTCGACTTCAACACGTTTCGCCACGCCGCCATCTGCGGCAGCAACACCGCCACGTCGTGATACTTCGACAACGCAACAGCCTGTTCTTCAATAAAAACGCCGCCGATCGGATCGGCCGGGCTGGGATACCACGAAGGTACAAACAGGATTCTCTTTTTCATACTGTGCTTTCGGAAGACACGCGCACCCGCGCCAGGGAAAGAAGCACCCTCACGTCCTCCGACGTCGGGAGCAGAATCTGCCGCAAGGGCGCGCCAGTCTCACGACTAAAGAAAAATACCAATAGCAACGCAGTTACAGAGTATGAAACCGTGCTCGCAATGGCGGCGCCGACAATGTTCAGCCGCGGAATCAGGATCAGATCGAGCGTGATCGTGACGATTAATGAAATTCCCGAGACCAATAGATTCAGTCGCGGCTTGCCGATTCCGGCGATGTAGGCGGCCAAAACGTTGGCGACACTGAAGATCACGATCCCCGGCAACAGCCACAACAGTGCATTGACACTCGGCCGAAACGGTTCACCGTAGAAAATCGGTATCGCCTGAGTCGCTAACAATCCCAACACGACGCCGCAGCAGGCCGTGGCCCAGAGCGAGAGTCGCGTGACCTGCATGGTGTGACGAATATTCCCGCCGTCGTCTGTTGACGCCGCGACCTTCGGCAGCAGAACAGTCGCCACTGAATTCGACATCAGCCACAGCAACTGGCCCAACGACACCGCGAGGGTGTAGCGACCGACCGACGCCGTTCCCGCCAGATAACCGACGACAAACACATCCAGTTTGTAATTCAGAAACTGCGCGACGTTCGCGGCGTAACACGGAAGCGCAAAACCGAATGTCGCTTTCAGTCCACTCAGATCGCTCGACGGTTGAAACTTAAAACCGAGCGACGCGAGGAGAATGATATTGATCAGCGTCATTGCCGACAGCGTGATCGCGAAAAGTATTCCGACCGACAAATGCCGGCCCGAGAAATACAGCACGCCGTACAGAATGAACACGCTCATGAACTGCGCCGCGCGTCCGATCAGTTCCGCATTGTTCACGACCGCGATGTGCTGCTGTCCCGCGAGTATGCCGGCCCAGAACCTCGTGAGAATCTCGATCCAGACGTAAAAAGCCACGCCCGCGACGATCCACAGGTTCCAGTTCGGCAAAAACACTCCGATCTGGTTCGTGACCTGAAGAACACCCAGGACGACGACCGCCAACACCGCCTGTACAAGCGACACAAAAACCAACTGCGTCGCGAGCACCCTCGTATTCACTTTCCCTTGCGCCACGACAAACGTGACGCCCGGCGGCAGCGAAACGCCGAGCACCATCGTCAGCAGCGCCGACGTCGCAACGATCAGGTCAAAGCTTCCTTTACCGGTTGGACCAATCGATCGCGCGATCAGGACACTGGTGACGATCCCCAGCGGCAGAAGCAGGATGTTTACACCAAACGCGTGGAGAGTTTTGGGCAGTCCAAACGTTCGGTTCGCGCGATCTTTTAACGTGCTCGACATTAATTCTCGTTTGTTAGCTCCACAGAGATCTTCTTATCGCCAGGATGTCGTTGCCGTACTGGAGCAGGCGATATCCGGAGCCACGAAGAAGTTTGCGCGCTTTGCCAAACTCGTCGTCGCTGAGCAGGTGGTGTTCGAACAGGATGATTGAAGGCTTGTACCGCTTGAGGTCGAGCTGCGACAGGACCTTGTAGTCAAAACCCTCCGTGTCGATGTGAAGCAGATCGATTGCGTCAACTTGGTTTCGATCCAGTACGTCCTGTAACGGCAAACACTCAATATCTTCTTCGACGATGTACGGAATCAACTCGTCGCCAAGCGCTCTCGTGATATGCGCTTTGTCGAAAGACCCTAACTGGTCGTGCCAGTACGGGAGGCCCAACTCCTTCGCCTTCTCCGAGACGTAATAAAACTTCTTAATTCCCTTCTCGGTGCCGATCGCGACGTTCTCGAATATGAACCTGTCAGCGTTGCCGTAGTTGTTGCGCAAACGCTGAAACAGAAAATCGATCGGCTCGATAAAAATGCCGCGCCACCCTTCACGACTCACGATCAGGTCGTGAATCGGATCACCCTGAACGCCGTCGTTCGAGCCGACCTGGATAAAAAAGACACTCGGTTTGCTGCCGACCGTCTTCACGATATGCTCCTGTATCGTCAGATCGACGGGACGAAATCGACGATAGATCCACTTCGCCATCCCGAAAACAAACGGGACGTTGCGGAGCGACTCCTTCATTCGCGCACTCGCCGGCTGTCGATTTATAACGTCAGTCATACAGAAAAATTAGCACGCCGATGATAGATGCGACGAAGGAAATCGGGAGAGATTCTCAAGGCTAAACAGACGAACGCTATCTTCCAACTGTGCCGAAAACGTTGCGCTTCGTTGAAAGATTGACGCGCGCCGCTGAAGTCTCGTTCGATCAGTTTTTCCTTGCCGCTTTCGAGCGCAAGCTCGCGCAGCGTGCGATTCATGTTGAACTGAAGCGCCGCTTCTTCGCTCGGCGTCAACCCTTTGGCCCTTATCGTTTCGAGCACGGCGAGCGTGCGCTGGAGTTGACTGATCGTGCCTCCCGAAAGTCCACTCTCGACGATGCGATGATGCGCGAGTACTTCGTTGTGATAGGCAAAACGAATTCGCAATTTAGCGAGCCGCAACCACAGATCGAAGTCGTGACCACGCCGGATCGTTTTATCAAATAAGCCGACTTCGATTATGGGCGCTCTGCGCGACACGACGGTTGAAGTCAAAATCGTGACTTTGATCGACAACAGGTTCTCAGGCGTGACGGCGCCGCGCGATGGGTCCAACTGCATGAACGTGCGCCCCGCGAGCCGCGTGTCGCCGACGAGCAGCGCATCGCAAAAGACGAAATCTGCGTTGCTGCGTTCGAGAAAGTCCATCTGCTTCTCGAGAAACTCAGGCAGCCACGTGTCGTCGGCATCGAGAAATGCGACGAATTCTGCGCCAGACGCGCGTAGTCCGGTGTTTCGCGCGGCGGCCGCGCCCTGGTTTTCCTGCTTGATGTAATGCAGGTTTGACGGATAACCGGCCAGGACTCGTTCGAGTGCTTCGGTGTCGGCTGAGCCGTCGTTGACGACGATCACTTCGTAACGAGTGAACGTTTGCGCGAAGACGGAATCCAGCGTCTCGCCGATGAACTCGGCGGCGTTGTACGCAGGAATGATCACGCTGACTAATGCGTCACTCATACTTGAACCAATAATAGACCAGCTTTACAAACTCGACGCCGACCGTCCGCCAGCCCTGCGGTCGCAACCACCACAACGCCGTCGCAGTCGCCCCGGACGGCTCTACTCCGATGGTCGTTCCTGTATTCGCAAATGCGTGTTGCAACGTTCGCAGCGCGCGTCGCGAATGATATGAAGACGTCACGACCAACACGGATCGATACCCGCCGTTCACGACATATTCTTTCAAAATCAACGCCTCTTCGCGCGTCGATCCAGCCACACCCGGCACGATGCGAATCCTGTCTTGCGGAACACCGGCTTTGATCAACTCGTCCCTCGCTCGTTCAACGAAAAACGGGTTTCGCTGCTCCGCACTGGACCATCCGCCACGCTGGTGATCGTCGGTCAACAACACCAACGGCGCGCGTCCCTCGCGATACAACTGCGCCGCTTTCTGCGTCCGTTCCACGTAAGCACTCGATCCACTCATCACGACAATCGCATCCGCCCTCGCGAGTGGCGCACTCACGACCAACGCTCGCGGCGCCAGTGCCGCGACGACGGTCCACACCACAATCCCCACCAACACAATTCGTAAAATCCGTGTTTTCAAAACAACCTGGACCGCTTAACCAAACAATCAACCACAGTGAGATCGCCCGCCATGCTGATCGTGTGCGTCGCCAACAGATCCTTCTCCCAGTTCGGGAGAATGCTCGACACCTGCTCTTCACCAAACCCCTCATCGTCAAGCTGCGTGAGCCGATTGATCGAGATCGCGTATCCATACCGTCCGGAGGAATCCTGCGCCGGCCGATAAACCTCGCCTTTCCACTCAAACAACGCACCCGCCGGACGCGATCCGCGCACGTCGGACTTCACGGGATTACGCGCGTGCGGCGTCCATGGTCCAAGCGGAGTCTTCGCGGAGTACAGATACAACTCGTCCGGAATGCTGTGCTCCGACGTCGACACAAACATCCACCACTTCCCATCGATCTCAGCCAGCGTCGCATCCTTGGCGCGAATGTTCGTCATCAGCACTTTCTCGAGTTGCCAGACATACGGAAACGTCTTCGCGCGATACAACTCAACCGTCTTGTTCGCGGCGCTTTCCGGCACCATGTAGTGCTGCCCGTTCCACTCAAAGACGAACGGATACGAAAGGTGATAATCGCGTTCGAGCACCTTCGTCGGTCCCTTCACGACGCCTTTCTTGCGGTCCAACTCGATCACCGAGATGTGACCTTTGCCGGTCTCGTACGGAAGCTCTTCAATGAAAACGCAGTAATGATCGCCTGCCTTCACAACAAACGGATCCGCCCAGAAACGATCCTTCGGCGGCAACAGTCGCTTGAAGCGATACAACGTGTTGTTCGAATCGCCCGGTCCGGTTCTGAAGCGATAAGCCAGCGCCCACTGATCGTTGTACAGCGCCGCCTGAAACTTGCTCGCGATGTATCGCCCAACCAAACGCGTCAAACGCGAGAACATCTCGCCGTTGGTCGGCATCCGGTACAAGCGATTCGAATACGGGCGATAGAGATTGTTCTCAGGCGGAGAAACCGGAAGCCCGTCGGCGAGATCCTTCAGCTTGCGAATAACAAACGCCGCCGACTTCCAGTAGAGATTGTTGCGATTGGCTTTGACTGAAAACCGATCCGCCGTCGGAGACCACGATCGATAAATGACCTCGCCGTTGTCGAGATCTTCAGTCAGTATCTGAAGCACGGAGCCTGTGACTGGCGCGCCGTCCATCACTTCCCAGAACCCTGCTGGTCCACCGCGATTCACCAGATTGTCGCCGTGATGAAACGACCACACGCCGTGACGCGCAATCTTCAGTGCGTCGCCTTTGAGGATACGAAAACCGAAGCACAGCGCGACGTCGAGATCGTATTCGCGAATCTGCGCGAGTGTTTCTTCGGGAAACCAGTCGGAGTATTTCTTCATCACCGGCGTGACCGGCACAACCGGGATCTCCGCGAGTAAGGGTTTTAAATCAACGGGCTCGAATGCGTCGGGTTTAACTTTGACGCGGCGCTCGTCGATCTTTCCGTAAAGGGCGTAAAGCAGGTAGTTTCGATTCTGCCAGTAACTCGCGAGTCTGCCCTGCGACGGCTGCGACGACTGCGCTTCGTTCTTGATTACGACCGCGATTTCGGCAAAACCCGACGACCGGATCTCTTCGATCACCTGATGAATCCATTTACGCTGAACAAAAGAATCGACTAATAATCCGATTCGCAGCGGCAGTCGTGGGTTTGGAGAATCAACGTTCACCAGCAGATGCCCTGGTAGTTTTCACTGGAGGTGCGGCCGTCAAACAGATGCACGAGATCGATGAGTTTCTGACCCGGCCGCAGTCGCTCTTCGATGCTGCGAAACTCCTGCGCTCCGTTTCCGATGATGATCACGTCGGAATCGTTCAGCACGCCATCGACGCCCGCGCGCATCAACTTCGAAATGTGCGGGATCTCGCGCTCGATGTATTCCTTGTTCGCGCCGACGAGCCGCGCGAGCGAAACGTCGCGATCGTAGATCGCCAGCTCGAATCCTTTTCCGATCAACGTCTCGATCAAAGTCACCATCGGCGATTCGCGAAGATCGTCCGTTCCGGCTTTAAAACTGAAACCGAGCACGCCAACGCGTTTCTTTCCCGTTTCGACGACCATGTCCACGGCGCGCTCGATCTGTAGCCGATTGCTCGGCAGGATCGCGGAGAGCACGGGAACTTCGACGTCGAGCTCTTTGGCTTTGTAGTTGATCGCGCGCAGATCTTTCGGCAGACACGAGCCGCCGAACGCAAATCCCGGTTTCAGGTAATAGGGCGACAGGTTGAGTTTCGTGTCCTGGCAGAACACGTGCATCACTTCATGACTGTCGATCTGTAACGCTTTGCAAATATTTCCGATCTCGTTTGCGAAACTGACCTTGAGCGCGTGGAAACAGTTGCAGACGTACTTCACCATCTCGGCCGTCTTCAACGACGTGACGTAAACAGGCGCGTCAAGCTTCGCGTAAAGACTGCGCACCGCGGCGACAGTCGCTTCATCATCCGCACCGATCAGCGTGAACGGCGGCGAATAGAAATCCTTCAACGACGATCCTTCACGCAGAAACTCCGGATTGATGCAGATGCCAAAATCCTCGACCGCTTTCTTCCCCGACGTCTCTTCGAGCGCAGGTACGACCGTGTTTTGAATCGTTCCCGGCAGCATCGTGCTGCGGATCACGACGATGTGTCGCGACGTCTTCGTCTTCATCGCGGCGCCGATCTCGCGGCACACTTGTTCGACGTGACGCAGGTGCAGGCTGCCGTTCTGGTTGCTGGGCGTGCCGACGCAAACCAGCGACAGGTCCGTGTCATGGACCGCGCGCGCCGAGTCTGTGATCGCCGACAGATTCCCGGCTTCGACCACTTTCGCGATCAACTCGTTGATGCCGTCCTCGACGATCGGGCTTTTGCCCGAGTTGATGATCTCGACTTTGGTCGGGTTCACATCGACGCCAGTCACCTGATTTCCTTCGTCGGCAAAACAGGCCGCTGAAACACAACCGACGTAACCCAAACCAAATACACTCAGTTTCATTCGCACAATGCGTTTCTCCGTTTGCCCACAAAGAGGCACAAAAAGCACAAGAGGCACAAAACTTCAAATCAGGGCAGGGCTACTTGTCCGTCGTGTTTGGATTGACCCTCTTGTTCCGACTGTCCCTCTTGTTTCGACTGACCCTCTTTCCCTTCTGTTTGTTCTTGTGCCTTTTGTGCCTTTTGTGCCTTTTTGTGGCCCAATGCCCGTTCGCAGATGGCGGCAAAACTATCAGCGACAGATTCCCATCCGAATTCTTTTCTGACTCTCGCGGCCGCGCGCTGTGCGATTGAATCCGCAAAATCCGCGTCCTTGAGCAGTTTCACAACAGCATCCGCAAAGGTCTCAGGCGTGTCAGCCAGAATGATCTCTTCGCCATTCGTCACCGGCAAACCTTCCGCGCCGATTGACGTCGAGACGATCGCCTTCTCCATCGCCATCGCTTCGTAAATCTTCAAACGCGTCCCGCCGCCGATTCGCAGCGGAACGATGTACGCCGCCGCCTCTTCCATGTACGGCCTCACGTCTTCAACCCGCCCCGTCACGATCACCGACGCATCACGTTTGCTCAGTTCGACCAAACCCGGATACGGATCGCGCCCGACGACCGTCAGCGTCACACCCGGAACTTCCTGCCTGATCCGCGGCATGATCTGTTCCGTGAAATAACGAATCGCATCTTCATTCGGCAGCCAGTCCATCGAACCGGTGAACACGAGATTGTGCGGCTTGCGCGTCAGCCTACCGCTCGGACGAAAGAACGCGGTGTCGACACCTGTCGGCACGTCGTAAACATTCTGGACGCCGTACTGCTGCTGCATCATCTCGCGATCCTCGCGCGACACCGCAACCACGCAGTCAAACTGCGGACACGCCTTCTTTTCGAAATCAAACATCTTGCGCCACTGTCGAAACAGGTATGCCTTGCGCGCCGCGTTCGTCTGCACTTCGTAGTGACGTTTCCAGATCATGGCTTCGACGTTGTGTTGAAACAACACGGTCGCGCAATCGAGATCACGCGGCACGTTCACCGCCGGCGCGAGGAAATCGCAGATCAGAACATCGTAAGTGCCACGACGCTTCTCGATCTCGCGGCGCATCTCGATCGATTCATACTTCTTAATCGCGTACGGCAAATCCGACGCGAGATTCAAAACCAGTTCGACGTAAAACCCGGTCGTAAACTTCTCGCGCCGCCGATGCGAAACACACACCAGTTCGTGGCAATACTCGCTCGCCAACTCGCGTGCGGAGTCGTCAGCCATGCCGTCGTCGAGTGTCAGGTACGTGATGTGGCAATCGCGCTTCAACGCTTTGAGCATGTTGTAGCTGCGAATCTTCCCGCCCTTGTCGACCGGATGAAGCAATTCAGTTTTGAGCCAGAGGATTCGCACGCTCACGCAGAGACTGGCGCGAGTTCGGCCTCGCGTGTAATCGGAAGTTCGGCGTTTGCGCCGTTATCGTCGCCGTCAAAGAATCGTCGTTGCCACATCTCGAAATTGACGAGCGCCCACAAACGTTCGTCGTGGTTCTCGCCGCCGGTGCAATGCCGTTGCACGAGACCGCGGACGAAGTCGGGATCGAAAATCCCGCGGTCCAACGCGCGGCTGCTCAACACAAACTCATCGAGCAAATTGCGATACGGGCCACGGAACCACGCGCCAATGGGAACCGGAAAGCCCATCTTCGACCGCGTCAGGATCGCATCAGGCAACACATTCTTCATGCTCTGGCGCAGGATATACTTGGTGGTCCAACCGCGCAGTTTCAAGCGCTCGGGCAGACTGGCGGTAAATTCGACCAGCTTGTGATCCAGAAACGGGACGCGGCTCTCGAGCGACGTCGCCATGCTCATCTGATCCTGCTTCATCAGCAGTTCGTGGAGATACGTCTTGATATCGGCGTAAAGCAGTCGATCGAGTAACGATTCGGCGTCCGTTCGTTCGAGCAGGTTTTTAACTTCGAAATAAGGATCGCTGTCGCCGATCCGGCTGTGCGTTTCGCCGGTCAGCAATGCGTTGTGCATCGAACGCGGAAACACCGCGAAGTTGTCGAAATAGATCGTTTCGATGTCAGGTCGCAGTGCCAGAAACGTCCGCGACAGCTTTTGTCGCAACTTAGAGCCCGGCGGCATTCCGGCGATTCCGTTTTGAATCGTCTTGCGAATGCCCGCGGTGGTGAACGTCTCGTAGCGTGCGCCGAACGCGAGATTGAAGATCGTTTTCTTGTACCGCGCGTAACCGGCGAGCATTTCGTCGCTGCCTTCGCCCGTTAACACGACTTTCACATGTTGCGAAGCCAGATGCGAAACGAAGTACAGCGCCACGCTCGACGGATGCGCCAACGGCTCGTCTTCGTGCCAGATCAATTTCGGCAGCGCGCCGAAGAAATCTTCGGGACTGACGACGACCTCGTGATGGTCGGTCTTGTACTTCTCCGCGACGAGTCGCGCGTATTCGAGTTCGTTTGCCTCCCGCTCGCGAAAAGCGACTGAGAAAGTCTTGATCGGCTCATCGACCATGCCGCTCATCACGGCGGCAATAGCGGACGAGTCGATGCCGCCCGAGAGAAACATTCCGAGCGGCACATCCGCCATCAAACGCAGCTTCACCGACGTGCGAAACAGTTCGCTCCACTGTTCGACGTAATCGTTATCGCTATAACCTTCGTCTTTTGCTTTGACGAAACTGACGTCCCAGTAGCGCCGGATGTCGATCTTTCCATCGCGCCAGACGAGCGTGTGACCGGGCAGCAGACGCTTCACGCCGGCGAAAAGCGTCGTTTCGCCGGACGGAGCGTGGTTCGCGAGATAGTCAGGCAGCGCGGCGTAGTTGAGCTGCGGTTTGAGCGCGTCCGCGGCAAAGAGCGTCTTGATCTCCGACCCGAAATACAGCGACCCGTCGTCGGCGTGAAAATAGTAAAGCGGCTTGACGCCCAGTCGATCGCGAGCGATGAACAGTTCGCGCTTGCGCTGGTCCCAAATCGCGAACGCAAACATGCCGCGCAGGTGCTGAACGCAATCGACGCCGTGTTCTTCGTAAAGATGAAGGATCGTTTCCGTGTCGCAGTGGGTTTTGTAGACGTGGCCGCGGGATTCGAGCCACTCGCGATAATCGGCGTGGTTGTAGATCTCGCCGTTGTAGATGATGTGCAACGACCCGTCTTCGTTGGTCATCGGCTGATGACCGGCGGCGACATCGACGATGCTCAAGCGGCGATGGCCCAGACCGACGTTGCCGTCGATGAAGAGCCCTTCGTCGTCAGGACCGCGATGCCGGATGACGTCGCGCATCGCTTCGAGCTGCGGGCGCGAGACCATCCGTCCGGATCGGCTCGAAAACGCTATTCCGTTAATGCCGCACATTGATTTCCATTTCGCGTGATCCGCGCTTACCGGATCGAATCATAACAAGAGGAACGTGTAAACACTCTCGCCCGGTTGCAACAGAGCCGAGTACCGGAACACTTTCGCCGGCTCCTTCTGACCATAACAGTGCGAAACCCACTGATTTTCCTCGATCCAGCGTCCGTTGCCGACAGTCCGGATTGTCAGCCCCGACGCGGGTTCATGGATCACGCCGTCGTTCAGACACGGATTTGTGTCGGAATTGAAGTGAAAATAGATGTCGGCCGGGTTTTCCGACGGGCGTTTCAGGGTGTCGCGGATGATCCAGTATTTGCGTTTACGGAAGAAAATGCTGCGGACGAGACCGGACTGTTCGCCCCGCACGAAATCGTACTCCGCGGTGGTTATCCAATCCAATAAATGACACTCGCCGACCGTCTTCCAGGTAAACGCTCCGTCAGGAACAGACGAGGAAACGTCGCCGAGCGTGACGGTGTTGTGGGCCTGCGAGCTGCGAAACCAGTCGCGCAACTCTCTCGAGCCGGTGTAGGTGTAAGTGCCGGGATCGACGAGCACGGTGCGGCCGTTCACGGCTAGTTCGAACGATAACGCGTCGGCGTGGGCATGGCCGCAGTTGAGCGCGCCGTGTGGTCCGCAATCGAACAACAGGTAGTTTGAACTGCTGGACCAGCCGTCGCGCATGACGAAATAACCGCCGTCGCGAAACGCGTGGGACGTTCCGACCGGTTCATGTGCCGCGAGCGCGTCGTATTTTTGTAGACCTTCCGGCCCGAGTAACCACAACAACTCTTCCGCCGCATCGCCGGCGACGTATTTGTAATCGCCACGCGAGAAGAGCGCGGCGCCGGTCGCGAGCGACGGACGAAAGTCATTTGGCGCGCGCATGTCGAGCATCGCGAGACGTCCGCCGTCGTCGTCGCCGAAGAACGGTGTCGTACCATCCGGACGCGTGATGTACATCAAGTGGTCCAGCAAACGCGTCAAGGCGTTTTCTATTCCGTTGGCGCGGGAGAGGATTAAAAAGTGGAGATAAAAATCGGTCGTGTAGCGATGGTAGTAGCTGGACTGTTCGAAATAAACGCCGTCAGCCTTCACATGCACCGGGATCTGTTCAAGAAGGATGTCGTGGCCCAACTGCTGCCAGCGCTTTGCTTCATCGAATTCCGGCAACAGAGTTCCGATGTAGAACAAGCCCAACGCTTCGCCGGTCAGGTGTGTGTTGGGACTGAAGTACGTCGACAAATAAGACTCCAGATGCCGCGCGTTCAAATACAAAAACTTCGCCGCGCGCTTCATCGTCGCGTCCGGCACTGTGCCTTTGAAAAAGTACAGCGCCCACAACCACGAGATCGATCGAAACGCGACTTCCAAACTGCTCGCCCAATTGATTCCGAGCTTCGGCGGGTTCGCGTCCATCCACGACTCAAGATGGCGCACAAACGTGCGCGCGTATCGCTCGTCACCCGTCAGCACGTGGGCCAGGCCCAACTTCATGAAATACTGGTGCCGGTTCAGTTCCCAGACTATCTTCTTGTCGCCCGCGACACCGGCGTCGAGATAGTCGAGCTTGCTCCAATGGTCCAGGGGAATTCGCTTGCCGCTGACAGGTTCGAAATGCCAGTCAATCGGATCGCCAAAACTCAGATCCTTGTAACCGAGCAGATCAAACTTCCCTTCACAGATCCGATTCGCTTGTTCAATAATTTTTTCAACAGACCAGCGCGATTTCATTTCAAACACGGATTTTTCTAAATTCTGAAACCCGCCAAAAAAACGAGACGTCTTTAAATCTGTGTTAGGAATGTTCTCGGGCAGCTTAACCAGACTGGACCAACCGCGCCGCTCACCAAATGCAGCAATGCGCTGCGACGCACGCACGCGCAACTCATGAAGCGACGCATTCTTCAGCTTTTGCAGCTTCACGCAGGCTCCAGCTCCATCAACTCATACAACTCTTTCACCGCACGCGACGTCGCCGTGCCGGGCTTGTAAAACATTTCATTCGCGACAGCAATCCGCGTCTCCGATCCGCGACGAGGATCGGCAAACGCCCGTTCCACCGCGTCGATCGTCTCGTCTACGTCGTTCACACTGCTCGACGCATTCGCCATCAACTCAACATAACTCGGTTCGATGTCCGTATTCTTGATCAACTCCGGCACGTGTATCCGCACGAGCGGCCGATCGAGCAACAGGTACTCAAACCCCACGGAACTGTGATCCGTGATCATCACATCCGCCGCCGGTAAATACCGCGACGAGTTGCTGCCCGTCGCCAACAATCCGTTGTAACGCTGCAACAGCGGCTCCAATCGCGCGCCCCAATCAACGCCACCCGAATGTTCGTATTCCAAAGCGCGCGAACGATCGTGCAGCTTGACGATCACCGCGTAGCCCGCCTCGCCGAGTCGCTTCACCAGCTCTTCTCCCATCGTCACGACAGAAGAATGCGCCGACCACGTCGGCGCGTACAAGATCGTGCGCCGCGACGGATCGATCCCCAGCGACGTCAGAATCTCATCCCTAACAAGCGAACCATCGACAAGACAGTCGAGCTTCGGCATTCCGATCAGGCGAGCGGCTTTGCTGTCGGCACTGATCGCGCCGCAATCGATGAAATGTTGCAGCCTGCGTTTATTGATGAAGAAAAGACGATCCCAGTCGCGCATCGACTGCGACGGCGAATCGTAAACAGTTCGATACTTCCCCGCGACGCCGTGAAACGTCTGCACGCGTCTCGCCCCACGCGGCAACTTCACCCACAGAAAATCAGCGGCAAGATAAACGTCGAAACGAGTGAACGACGCTTGAAACGGCGTGATGAACTTAAACGGCTGCGACGCTTCGGCATAGATTTCTTCAAGCTTTGCAGGATCTTCACTTGCAGTGAAATAAAGCTCGAGACGGGGATCTGTTTGAAGTCGCTCGACGATCGGCGCAATGGTTGAGTAGTTCATCGCGGTCCTGGCGTTGACGAGCAGTCGTCTCCGATCGGGAGAACGCCAGCGTTGCCAATGCTTATCAATCTCGCGGCCGGTGGAAATAACGCTCTTAAGGCTCATCGAAGGTGGTAACGGCAGGACGCAGCGACGGGATACTGGAACTCCAAACTCCAGCAAGCGACTCTATTTTCGGCAGAACTTCGTTTACAGCGCGCTGATAATCTTCGGGGAAATCGATCTCAATCCACGGCAACCCGCGCGTGCTCAACACGTGCAACGGATGCCGCCGCGCAAACTCCAGAAACGCACGCGGCGCCCAATGTTTCAGTTCGCCCGAACCAATCAACGCATCCATGTACTCGACAAGCAGCTTCGCCCCGGATGGACCAAACTTAACGATCCCGACGTTCTCGCCGTCCGCGTCGAGCGGATCCATCTCTTTCGAAATGTCCATCACCAAACCGTTGCGGACTTTGATCTTCATCTCTTCGTCGCCGAGTGGATTCGGGTCTGAATCGGATATCAACAACGCGTCCGCATGATCGGACTCGAGCAGATCGGCCAGCATCTGCGGATGAAACAGCACGTCGGAATTGAGCACGACAAACCCGCCGGCGACGTGTTCGCGCGCAAGCCACAACGAATACATGCTGCTCGTTTCCGCGAACTGAGAATTCTCGACAAACTTGATCTCGGCGTCGCATTCTTCGCGAATAACATCCGCTCCAAAACCAACCACGATCACGATCTTGTTCACGCCCAACGCACGAAGCGTGTCGATCTGACGGTGCAAAAGCGTCGAACCGCCGACGTCCACCAGACACTTCGGCTTCACGGCCGCGCCGTCCAACCGTGTGCCTTTCCCTGCTGCCAGTATGATTGCCTTCATGACGAGATGCTGAGCTCGTTCGCCTTCGCCGCGGGAACCGAGCGTCGCCTTAACACTTCCTTCACTTTGTTAAAATACCAATCACGTTCAGTTCGGCTGATCGCGAACCGCAAAAACAACGCCGCGTAAATCAACGCCGCCAGCATCGCCTGGACCAGCAGCAACGGCCACGAACCAGCCGCGCGCCCGCGCGTCACGAGGACAAAACCAGCCATCACGATTCCCGGCCACAACGCCGGCCAGATACTCTCGCGAAACACCGTCGACCGCGACAGCTCAACCCGGCGACACGCAGCCGGAAACACCACAAACATTGAAAATACGACCATTGGTATCAATGTTCCGATTGCGACGCCGATCAAACCGTACCAGCGCACCAGCACAACACTCAAGACCAGATTGCTGACCGCCATGCTCAGGTTTGAGAAGGCCAGCAGTTTGTGTAGCCCCGCGCCCTTCAAAATCACCGTCGAAGTCGCGTTTCCGACACGCAGTGCGACGACGATGCTCAGCACGTAGATTACATTCACACTGCCTTCGAAATTCGGTCCGACCCAAACCATCACGACCGGCCGCGCTGTTAGTCCGAGGACCGTAGCCAGCGGCACCACCATCGCCAGCGACAGTCGCATTCCCTGGATCAGGATCTTTTGCAACTTGTCCACGCGTTCGACGGTCGAACTATCGACGACCACCGGAAACAGTACGGCGTTGAGTTGATCCGTAACGCGCTGGACGATCTCAATCAATCGTTGGGCCACGGCCCAAACCGCCACCGCCGCCGTTCCCATGAACGCGCCGATCACGATCGCGTCAGTCGAATAGTTCAACTTGTTTGCCAGGTCGATTATGAGAATAAAGAAGCTGAAACCTGTAACTTCGCGGAGTCGATCGCGGTTGAAGTAACTCGGCCGGATGCGCAACGCCGGAAACACTCGATACGCATTCAACGCATACGCAACGTAGCTGAGCATCCGAACGATCGTCGTCGACGCGACCAGTTCCGGCAGTCCATAACCGGCCAGCAAAACCGCGATGTTGACCGCCGCGACCGTGATCGCAGTCACAAACGCAACCGCGCCGTTTAAATACTGACGCTGAAAACCGTTGACGATCCCGCCAAAGACGCTGAACGGAAATCCAAGCGCGACGTAGGCGCTGATGAAGAGAAAGACGATCCGCCCGGTTCGCAACTGATCCGCGTTCAACGGAAACAAGTGCTGAAGATTGAACGCGATCGCGAGCGCCGCCAGAAACGTCAACAGCCCCATCACGCCGAACATGCAAAAGATCGTGCTCGTCGTTTCATTCAACGCCCGGGCGTCGCCCTGCGCGCGATACTTCGCCGCGAATCTCACGTTCGCCATGCCGAACCCGAGATCGAACATCGAAAAGTAAACCGTGATCGACGCGACCAGTATCCACAACCCGTACGCCGATTGGCCCAGGTGCGCGACGTTGAACGGCAACATGAAGATGCCGATCAAAAGCTCCGTCCCGATGACCACGTAGTTCACCGACACGTTTTGGAAGATCAGCTTTGTTTGACTCACGGGGTTAGACATTTTTTACCGCAAAGAGGCACAAATGGCACAAGAGGCACAAGAAATACAAGAACAGAGGGAGAAGTCTGAAGGGTGTATTTACCCGCTTTTATGATCTTTACCCTCTCTTCAACTCTTGTGCCTTTTGTGCCTCTTTGTGGCAAAAATGTCTAACCCTTCCGTGCCGTTTTGTGGCTAAACCTTCTGCCGGTCTTTCCAGCGCTGGCTCACGATGCCGGCGAAAAACCAGATCCACAGCTCATCCTCGAAATGAGCAATCGCGTCTCGCCGCGCCAGCGCCGACCACATCGATACAAACTTTCTCAAACACGTTCGATACAGGTAACGCGGCACGCCCGCTATGTGCGGCATCGTCGAAAAATCAAGCTCCGTTCTCTCCGGCGACTCCATGTCGAGCCGATTGTTTTGGTAAAGAATCGCGCGGCTAATCCCGTGCCAGTAAAACCAGCGGCGGAAGTATTTCTTCGTCAAACGATCTTCCGGAATCACGTGATGCACAACGAGGTCCGGCGAGTAAAACCCGCGCAAGCCGGCCGCGCGCGCACGCTGCGCCCACTCTCGCACTTCCTGGCCCAACAACGTGCCCGCTTTCCGTCCGATACTGTTGTCCCAAAGCCCTGCACGTTCAAACGCCTCGCGACGGAAAACCATGTTTACGCCAAGCGGCACGCGGTCGCCAAACTCCATCGGCTCTGGTCCATAGTCGAGGAGGGCGATCACGCCCCAGTGTTTGCCGCCGCGATTCGGGAGCCAGTCAGGCCGCTTGCCCGACCAGATCGGCAACGCTTTTCCGCCGACGTAATGACAATCCAGTTCGCGAAGCGCGCGCTCGGAATTGGTCAGCCATTGCGGATCGACGCGTACGTCGTCGTCAGTAATCGCAAGGATCTCACCCTGGGCAGCGCGGATGCCGGCGTTGAGCGCGGCGGAGCGTCCCTGTTCCTTTTCGAAGATGTATCGGAGGGGAACCGGAAAAGATTTCACGGCCTCGACGACTTCACGCGTGTTATCGGTGGAGTTGTTGTCGACGACGATTACTTCCCATGATTCGTTGGTGTCGAGTCCCTTCAAACTCTCAAGGGTTCTGGGTAGTTCTTCGGCGCGGTTGTAAGTGGCGATAATGACTGAAAACTTCATCTTGATTCGACTAACCCTGTCGTGGCGTCCATAATTCAGATACAAAGTCTGAAATCGGGAAGAATTTCGGAATCCCGTCCAAGATCTGAACGAAAAATTTCATCGAACCCGCATTCAACTGTTGGCCCACGCTTTGCATCGCAATGGTCAATCGACATTGTTGGCTGAGCTTAACGTGGCAGCGCCAAAAATAAAAGGTTTTGCGCGTTACCAGGTAAAGCTGCGATCCATTTTGCTAAAAATGTCGATTAAATCTTTGGATTCGTCACTAAGAGATCTACCCGACGTGAACTCTTTCGATAACAACTCGGTAATACTGAAAACTCTCAAAGCTGTTCTCTTTTTATGCGTAGAAAGTCGCTTTACGTCGCAATAGCATTCATCCTCTTAGCTTCCCTGGCCGGCTCGGCTCAGTCGCAGGAACGTCTCTGTGATACCGCCTTCGAAGATTGCCGTGCCCCACTGTGGTCGCTAATCGATAACGAAACCGTCGGCATCGACATCGCCTACTGGTTCATGCAGGACACGTCGATCGCCAACAAGGTCATCGCCCGTTGGCAGGCTGGCGTACCCGTCCGTATTCTCGTTGACCCGCGCGCCAACCCGACCTACGCCGGCAACGAGCAGATCCTGAATCAATTCAAGAACGCCGGCATCCCGATGCGTTTCAAAAACGGCGGCGGCATCCTGCATTGGAAAATGATGCTGTTCGTCGGGCAGAACACGCTCGAGTTTACGGGCGCCAACTACGGCGCCAGTTTCTTTGTGCCAACCACGCCGAACGCAAACTACATAGATGAAGCGATCTATTTCACTGACGATCAGTCGATCATCGATAGTTTCAAAACCAAGTACGACAATCTCTGGACGGACACGCTCAACTACTCGAATTACGGCAACATCAACGAGCCGTTGACGCGTAAGTATCCGACGTTCCCCATCAATCCGGAGCTGAATTTCCCGCCAAGTCTCGACGACAGCCAGGACTTCTACAACCGGACGGCCGCCAACATGAACGCGGAAATGCAGAAGATCGACATCATCATGTATCGCATTACCAATCAACGGTACACCGATACGACGATCGCTGCTGTAAATCGCGGTGTACCCGTGCGCCTGATTCACGAGCCCGACGAATATCGGAATCCGGCGCGGCAGTGGGACTCCTGGAACATCGATCGCATGTACATGGCGGGCGTGCAGATCAAGATGCGCAAGCATCTCGGCCTGAACCACCAGAAATCAGTTCTGCTTTACGGCAAGAACATGACGATCTTCGGTTCGTCAAACTGGACCGGCCCGTCGTCAAATTCGCAGGAAGAGCACAACTACTTCACGACGAAGCAATGGTTCTTCGACTGGTTCGTCGATCAGTTTGAACGCAAGTGGAACTCGTCGAGTGAGAACGTTCCATTCGTGCCGCTCGGTCCGCAGGACCCGGTCAACATGGAGCCATTAAACAGCGCCGTCGGCCAATCAACGACGCTGACTTTGAAATGGGAAGGCGGACGCTGGTCTCACAAATACGACATTTATTTCGGCACGTCGCCGAATCCGCCACTCCTGGTCCAGGACGCCAGCACCGATCAAAGCGGCGCTGCGCCCGGCCAGCCGCGCCTGAACACAGGTTCAGTTGACGACGGCGTGGTCGAAACGTACACGCTGCCGGTCACGCTCCAGCCCGGCACGACCTATTACTGGCGCATCGTCGGCAAGACGATGGCCAACCTCAGCGCCACTGGTCCAACGTGGAGCTTTACGACTTCAGGCACGAGCCCGTCGCCCACGCCAACTCCGACGCCAACACCATTCCAGGAGTCGCCGGATAACACGCGAGTCCCGCCGGGCACGCAGATCGTCGACAGCACCGGGGCAGTGTGGACGCGCGCCGCAAACGGCACGATCCTGCGCAACGGCGGCAGTACAAGTGGCGCTGGTTCGATAATTCTCTATTGCGGCCGCATCGTGTATGTGTTCGGCACCGACTCACAGTGGTATCGCTGGAACAACGGATGGACAGCAGTAGGAACCGTCGATCCTTGCGGCAGCGCACCGAGTCCATCGCCGACTCCGACACCTACTCCGACGCCTACTCCGACACCAACTCCGACACCGGCTGGGGAGTCGCCGAACAACACGCGAGTTCCGCCAGCCACGCAGATCGTCGATAGCCTCGGCAACATCTGGACGCGCACCGCAAACGGCACGATCCTGCGCAACGGTGGAGGCACCAGCGGCGCGGGTTCTGAAATCCTGTATTGCAATCACAACGTGTGGGTCTTTGGCACCGACGCGGCTTGGTATTGGTGGCACGGCAGCGGCTGGTCACGCGTAGGACCGACCGATCCTTGCGCCGATGCGCCGTCGCCAACCCCGACGCCGACGCCAACTCCAACCCCGACGCCTACGCCGACTCCAACGCCGACGCCTGCTCCGCCGACGGTGACGACAGTGTCGCCTGCTTCCGGTCTAACCGCGGGAGGCACATCGATCACGATCACGGGTACCGGATTCCTGTCCGGCGCGACCGTCACGCTTGGCGGCACGACAGCGTCAAACGTCGCGGTCGTCAATAGCACCAAGATCACCGCGTTGACGCCGGCTCATACCGCCGGACCCGTCGACGTCGTAGTCACTAACACGAACGGTCTGAGTGGAACGAAAACTAACGGCTACACATACGAGGCGCCGCAAACGTCAGTGCCGCTATTCGATCACGTCTTCATTGTCGTAGCCGAAAATCAGAGCTTCGAGAACGTGATCGGAAGCGCACAGATGCCGTATCTGAACGCGCTCGCCAGTCGTTACGGTCTCGCGGTGAACTATTTCGCGAATACGCAACCGTCGATTGGCGACTATTTCTGGCTCACGACCGGACAAAACATCACCAACGACAGCAACTTCGCAGGCGTCGTCAGTGAAGACAACATCGTTCGGCAACTCAACTTCGGCGGTAAAACGTGGAAGTCTTACGCCGAGAGTTTGCCGTCAGTTGGTTATACCGGCGGAGACTCGTATCCGTACGTCAAACGTCACAATCCGTTTGCTTACTTCTCGGACGTACTTGACAACGCGAGCCAGGCAAACAACATCGTGCCGTTTACGCAGTTTGCTTCGGATCTGGCGAGCAACCAGCTTCCGAACTACTCGTTCATCATTCCGAACCAACAGAACAACGCGCACGATTGTCCGGCGTCGATCCCGAATTGCACCAACGCCGACAAGCTTGGGGCGGCTGATAACTGGCTCAAGACGAATATCGATCCGCTAATCTCCAGCGCGGCCTTCCGTCAGGGCGGGCTCCTGGTGATCACGTTTGACGAATCCGTAGACGCCGATACCGCACACGGCGGCGGTCACGTAGCCACTGTCGTCATCAGTTCGCGTGCTCGTCAGGACTTCGATTCGACGACTCTGTACCAGCACGAAAACGTTCTGCGTCTGACGGCCGAAGGCCTTGGCCTGACGAGCTATCCGGGCGCAGCCGCAACCGCCAACAACATGTCTGAGTTCTTCTCAGGCACGCCGAACACCGCGCCGATCGTCAACGCCGTTTCACCGGCGACAGGTCCGGCAGCAGGCGGCACGACAGTCACGATCGCGGGAACCGGCTTTGCGGCGGGCGCAACTGTGACCTTCGGAGGCACGGCGGCGACAAACGTTACCGTGGTCGGAAGCACGACGATCACCGCCGTCACGCCCGCGCATGCGGGTGGGAGTGTGAGTGTGGTTGTGACCAATCCGGGCGGCGAATCAGGGTCGAAGAGCAACGCGTTCACTTATGGTTCACCGCCGGCCGGCGAAACACTCCTGCTTGCCGACGACTTCAATAACGCGTCGCTCGACGGCAGCAAGTGGATCGCGAACAATCTCTTCAGCGGATTTACCGACGCGTCGGTGTCGCTGCAAGAGACGACGGAGTTCCGCATTGGTCCGTTGAAACAGGGAGTCGATGGCTCTCACTACAACGGCATCAGATCCGCCGGCGCGTTCAACTTCACGGGCAGCTATGCATACGTACAGCTTGTACAGGCGCCGAGCTCGTCGACGCTCGCCAATGCCTTCTACAGCGTTGGTCTGAACGTCGATAACGCCTACCGCATGTACATCGAGGGCCCGAATCTCGTCGTGCAGAGTAGAATCGGCGGCGTGAAACAGACGCTCCTGACGATCGCGTACAACTCAACTAATCACGCCTACTGGCGCATACGTCACGATTCGGCGAGCGGGCAGGTTGTGTTTGAAGCGGCGCCGGCAAGCGGAGGCGCGCCGGGAACGTGGGTGCAACTAACTGCCGCTACATGGAACACGGCAGCCGTTCCGCTGACTTCAGTGAATTTTGAGCTAAAAGGTGGGACCTGGCGAACTGAAGTCAACAACCCGGGAACGGTTGTCTTCGATAACTTCAAGGCCGCCAGGCCATGATTCCCGCTTAAAACCTACTGAATGGTGAAGTTTGCGATCATCGGATTATGATCCGATGGTCGCACTCCCTTGTCGTCCGCCGTCCCCAGCCAAACCACTACGTTCGTCTGACTCAGATTGCGTGTGTCCGGAACCTGCGTTGCCTGCAGAACGAGATACGGCGAATTGAGCGAGTAGTAGACGTAATCGATCCTGCCGCGTCGTGTGCGGGTGTGCAGGTACACCGGATTATCGGGGTAAGCAACCGCGGTTCCCGCGTTCATGGCGCGCATCCAGCTATCGTAGTAGGCGCTCGTCATGCGCACGCTTTCCGAAAGATCGGGCCCGGCGTTGAAGTCTCCAACGATGATCCGCGACTCGGAGAACCCGGAAGCGAACGACATCAACTCTCCAACCTGCGTGTACCGCGTGCCTGACGAATCAGGATCGAGGTGCGTGGCGAAGAAGTTGATCGTGCGGCCGCCGACGTTGATGGTCGCCTGGGCCACTGAGCGCTGGCCGCTCATGTAGCGACCGCTGGTGCTCGAGAAACTGTACTTCGAGATAATCAAATTACCTTCCGTCGTACCGTCGTACTTCGAAATGAAGGTCCAGTTCCAACTGCGACCCGTCTTCGCGTTCAGAGCGCTAATGAATGACGAGATCAACTCTGACGGAACTTCACACAAACCCGCGATGTCGGGATTCATGTTCGCCACGTACTGCGCGGTGCGATCGACGGTCCTGACACCGTCGGTGCCCGTGGCAAACGAAGCGTTCCAACTCAGCACACGCAACGAGCCGCCGCCGCCCGATGGTGTCGGAGCTGGCGTTGGCGTCGGAGTTGGAGTTGGAGTTGGAGTTGGTCCACCGTCACCGCCGCATGGATCGACGGACCCCATCCCTGTCCAGCCATTGTTCCAGCGATACCACTGAGAATCGGTGCCGAACACATAGACGAGGCGACTGCAATAAAGAATTTGCGAACCGGTACCGGAAGTACCTGCACCGTTACGCAGAATCGCGCCACTTGAGGCACGAGTCCAGACAGACAGAACGCTATCGACGATCTGAGTCGCTGTCGGAACGCGCGTGTTATTCGCCGACTCTACCAGTCCCGTCGGTGTCGGTGTTGGAGTTGGCCCACTACCGCCGCACGGATCCACGGTTCCCATGCCTGTCCAGCCGTTGTTCCAGCGATACCACTGAGAATCGGTGCCGAACACATAGACGAGGCGGCTACAGTAAAGAATCTGCGAACCGGTGCCGGAAGTACCTGCACCGTTACGCAGGATTGATCCACTCGACGTGCGAGTCCAGATTGCCAGATTGCTATCGACGATCTGAGTCGCTGTCGGAACGCGCGTGTTATTCGCCGACTCTACCAGACCCGTCGGTGTCGGTGTCGGAGTCGGTGTCGGTGTCGGAGTCGGAGCCGGTGTGGGCGTCGGCGTTGGCGCTGGTCCACTACTGGCCGGCAAAATCACCGTGTCGTTTTTCAGCGAGCCGGGGGAATTGTAAAGGTACGTCGAGGGCGAAAGGACGATCTGATCGATCGAGATTCCATCCTCGCGCACCTGAATGCGAATCGTTTGCGTGCCGGTCGACTGAAAGAAAATAGCCGGCCCAAGCACGCCGATGCCCCAGCCATTGTCCTGCCAACCCCATCCGGAAATGCCACAACCTGAGCAATCCTCGAGATTGACTTCCGCGGCTGACGTCGTGCCGATCCGGTAAACGGCGCTACCCGTGGTATTCACGCTGCCGGAAAACTGGACGAACACTGAATCGTTATAAGGTGAATTGTTCGACGTCTGCGCACGGAGCCACAGGCGGTAGGGTATGCCTGCGATCGCGTTGAAGTTGAGTTCTACATAGCTGGCGGGATTCGCGGCGGCGGTCGTAATCTTCGCCGCGCCCTGGTCCGGGTTGGACAAACGCGCGCCCCCCGCGGCGGCGGAATCTCCAACGGAGCTCCAGTTACCCACTTTCACCGGAGCCTCGGAAGCATAAAGAACGATTTCCTGAGCGGATGCTGCTTGAACGAGGGCAAATAAAATAAGAACGGGGATAAATGTAACGAGCAAAACGGGCCGTCGTGCGGTCACTTACCTAATTCTCCTTTCGATTTTTCGTCCGAATCGCGACGGGGCAGGCTTTAACCTGAAGCTCACTAAGCATTGTTAACAGGACCGATGCTTATTCGTGATGCAGTGCAGATCAAGGACAGCGCGCGTCCGCACACACACACACAAATCAAGCAGGGCGGCCAAGACCAAAAATCTTGATTGGCCGTTACAACACGAGTTTTAGAGTTTTCGATCTCTTCGCCTGAGATCTTGGAAGATTAGAACGGATGGAACTTGTTCTAACCGGGGCCGCCTGTCGGGGGAAGCGCACGTACCACGGGACCGGCCGTGTCTTCTACGCCGAGAACCGCTGGACCAGATTTCCCACTATCGGGGTCATCCCGGGCGTGGTAAGACTTTCGCAAGATAACATGGTCACAAGGCCGTGTCAAAAAATTGGAAAGTTCGTAACTAGTTCGCAACATAATCATCATGTTTCTTTCTCGTGTCTTTTACGGGAGCTTAATCGCGATAAGCGCGTTATTGCTTACCGCGCCGCGAATACTGACGTTAATTAATAGATCTCCACTGATCGTCGAGTCGTCCGGCATTCTCACAACCAACGTCGTCAACCAGTTCAAATTCGGAAACTTCAACACCTGCTCGACCGGAAGGGTGTAACTGTTTCCGCGCGCATCGACCGCGCGAACAGTGATCGCCGAAGCCGTTTCACCGGCCAACAATTCCAGGTTCGTCGTGAACAGCATGATTCGCGTGCGTTGATCCGAACCGAGATTTATCGGTGTTTTCAACGTAAAAGGCTCGCGATTGAATAGGGTCGAGTGAATGGCGACTGCACGACTCGTGTTCGGCTGCGTAAGCAGCACGGGCGGAGTCGGCATTGGCGTTGGTGTTGGTGTCGGCGTCGCGTCTGACCAGACGTCAAAATCCGTCACGACGAGATTGTGATCCGAAGGCCTGACACCACTGTCGTCGGCGGTGCCGAGCCTATTCACCACGTTTGTGTTGCTGAGATCGCGAGTGTCGGGAATGTTCGCGGCGTTCACCGACATCGTGGTGAGATTGGCCGTAAACAGGATGAAATCGATGCGCCACCGACGTGTGCGCGTGTTCATCCACACCGGATTATCGGGATACGCGGAAGCTTTTCCGGAGTTGAGCGCGTCAACCCAACTGTCGCGATACACCCCCAGCAGGCTCAACACTTCGGGTGTATCGTTCGCGGCGTTCATGTCGCCCGCGATGATTTGGGGCGAAGCAAACCCCGCGGTCCAACTGAGCAGTTCCGAAACCTCAGTCTGGCGTAACGCGGATGATGTGTGATCGAGATGCGTCGCGAAGAAGTTGATATTGCGCCCGCCGGCGTTGACCGTCACCTGCGCAATCGATCGAGTATAGCTGAGAAAACGCGAGCCGACGGCGGCGAACGCAAACTTCGAAAGGATCAGATTACCTTCGGAAATACCATTCGCCTTCGGGACGAAATGCGAATTCCACGTACGGCCCGTTTTCTGATTCAGCAGCGTAACGAGCGTGGGAATTTTGTCCGGCGGAACCTCACAGAGCGCAATCAGATCCGGATTCATCCGCGCCAACCACGTCGCAATGCGATCGTAATTGGTGACGCCGTCAGTGCCCTGGCCGAACTGTATGTTCCAACTAAGCACACGCAGCGGCGTGCTCGTTGCCGCTTGTGCGCTCTGCTGAATCGAAGTCGTTACTGCAAAGAACCCTAATAAAATTGCAAAGAGGGAGCCTAGACGTCGATGCATTACCCGTCCTTTACTACTAAATACGGAGTGCTTTGTTGTGGGCTCGCTGGGCGCAAGCACACGGGGAACACACTCCTACCAACGCATCTTTACGAAGCGTTTACTTCCTTCACCAATTAGACTGTTACGTTGAAATAGAACTCCGGTCGCACTCCCGAAGTCCGAATCCGTTCGTTTCGAATGAAACTAACGAGCCGAAAGCCCTTTCGTATTCGTTTGTTGGTGTGGTCCAAAAGCGCCGCGCGTGTTTTGGACAAGGCGCAAACTAACACGCGAAACAGGGGCTGTAAATACTACTGACAGATTTACAAGACAACCGCAATGATCGCAAGAATCCGTGGATCTACTTACTTTAGTAGGACTTGGCGGCGCAAAACCGCGAAAGGGATGTGGCTCGCGCTTGGCGGGAGTCTCAGGGAAAACGGATTAATAAATCAAATAGCCTTTTGACGGCGTCGTTGACGGAAAAAGCCGGCGAAGAAACGCAGCCGGCACTCTTGCGTAAACGCAGCGTCGGCGTTGCCGCTGATGGTCCTTTTCAACCAGTTAAGCGCGGCGCTGAGTGTTTGTTTGTATAAATGTCCGGGCACGCCGGCGATGCGAAAACTCGATCGTTCCCACTCAGGATCGCGCATCACAGCGTAGAAGTGTCCATGGCCCGTGTGCCAGCGCCGGTGATAACTCTTCGTCAGCCTTTCACTCTCGACAGGAGCTCGCGCGATCATGCCCGGCAGATAAATTCCATGCTTGCCACTGCGACAGACGCGCAACAGAAACTCCGTGTCTTCCATCGATCCAATCGCATTCTTCACTCGTTGCAGATGAGGCGAGAACGCCCCCGTCTCATCAAAAACGCTCTTGCGAAACGCGATGTTGGCCGTCAGCAAACCGCGCGGACTGTTCCCGCCAATCGTCAACTCGTCTGGTCCATAGTCGAGCAGCGCCAGCGGCGCCCAATGGTCGGGAGTCAGCCACGACGGCGGTGGTCCATCCCATTGCGGCAGCACTTTCCCGCCCACGAAAGCGAGATCCGCACGCGAATCGAGCGCTTGTTTCAACGACGCCAGCCAGTTTCTTTCGACGATCACGTCGTCGTCGAGAAACGCGATGATGGCGCCGCGCGCGGACTTCACGCCGCGATTTCTGGCGTGAGCGTTACCTTGTTGCGTTTCGAGGATGTAACTGATGCGGCCGAGATGCTGGTCCATCAGCGACTGGACGACGGCGGCGGTGTCGTCTTTCGAGTTGTTGTCGACGACGATGATCTCAAACGTGATCGACGTATCCTGGTCCAACACGCTGTTCACCGCGTCACGCAACAGCGACGATCTGTTGTAAGTGGGAATGATGACGGAAACTTCCGGTTCGCTACTCATCACGAAGCTGACTGGATTTTCCGTTTGTCGTTTTCCGTTTCTCATTTGTCTTTTTGCTTTCTTCGCGGCCCCTCAAAATGCGGCCGAACCAGAAATGAAAAATGAGAAACGGAAAACGACAAACGGAAAACCTCCTGCTACGAGCTGGTGTTTGCCACCTGCCCTCGACTCGTACTCGATCTGCGAAAGTGCCTACCATACAAAAGACCGAGCCAATCCCACACGCCAAGCTCGGCCGCAAACGCCTGCGCCGGATTCTTCGGTTTCAACACGAGGTGTTTCGTCGTAGACGCCATGCCGCGCAACGCGTTTCGATAATGCCAGCGCGGAATGCCGAAGAGATACGCACACGGCAATCTTCGCGTGCGGTCGAGCAGGCCCAACGAAACGCCACGCCAAAAACACCACCGCCTGAAATAACTCTTCGTCACGCGCTCGGAAGGTATGTGATGGTAAATGATGAGGTTCGGCAGGTACATGCCGCGCGCGCCATGGGCCAACAAACGCCCGTAAAGCTCTTCATCTTCACCAGTTAACAGACCTTTATCAGTGCGTCCGAGCCACGTCGTGTACGTTCCGACTTTCTCGAAAATGGCGCGTCTAAAAACGGCGTTGCCGCCCATCAGGATGCCGGGATAGTTGCTGTCGTAAGGAACGGGTTTATCGCCGCCGTCAACCCACCCAACCACGCCGCCATACTCACGCGGCAGCCAGTCTGGTGGTGAAACGCTCCAGCGCGGCACGTATGGACCACCGATGAAGTCAAGGCTGCCATCCTTGAGCGCTGCGAACGCAGTCTTGTACCAACTCGGATCGATCTCTTCGTCGTCGTCGATCGTGCCGATGAGATCGCCATTCGTCGCCGCGATGCCGGCGTTGAGTGCGTGCGAACGTCCTTGTTGTCGTTCGAAGCAGTACCGAACCCTGTGGCCGAATCGTTGTTGAAACGACTCGACCACCTGTCGCGTGCCGTCAGTCGAGTTGTTATCGACGACCGTGATCCCGACTTCCAAACCTTCAGGAATCTCGGCGGCCAGCAAACTGTTCAACGCTAACGGAAGTAGATCCTGGCGGTTATAGGTAGGAACAACTACATCGAGTCGCATTAGTGGCTTTCGTTGAGAACACTCGGAGTGGCGTGTGCTTGATCGATGCCGCTCAACTTGTGATCGGGCTGTCGCGCAAAGAAACGTTCGCGGGCGGCGAAAGCCAAAACGACCAAACGCGGCGCGTATCGCAGAAGAAAGATCACGACGGCCAGCTTCGACGTGCGCAGGTGCTCGTTTGCTTTCTCAAAATTTTCGAGCGCCGAGCCGGCGTCACCCGCTGTCAATCGATGCTTGCCTTCGAACAGGTTGAGCATCGCGCGATGCTCGGTTATTTGTTCGTTCAGAATCTCCTTTTCCGCGGGAGTGAGATCAAAAGTGCGCGCGGATTTCTCAAACACCGCGAGCAGGTGTCGCGTCATCCAAACGCGATCGGATGAAAGACTTCCTTCATGTCTGCGATACAGCACGAGTGGACGGCGATGATAGATGATGCGTCCGCCGTTCTTTACAACTCGCAACCAGAGATCGAAGTCTTCGCAACTGCGAAGATTCTCGTCAAACATCCCGGCGTCGCGAATCACATTCATCCGCGCAGTGACGCACGTCATGACCACACAGTTCTGTCGCACAAGCGACTCGAAATTCACCTCGCCTACTGACGGCGACACTTTCATAAACTCGAGGGTCCCGTCCGAACCGTCGCCGATGATCGTCGCGTTCGGATAAACGAGACCGACGTCAGGCTCGTCATTCAAGATCCCGAGTTGGACCTCGAGATAATCCGGCGTCCATTGATCGTCAGCATCGACTTGCGCGTAGAACTCTCCGCGCGCGATGCGGATCGCCGCGTTCCGAGCCGCGCTAACGCCTTTATTTTCTTGACTTACGTAGACTACCGGAAGCGGGTGCGAGTTGAGTATTTGTTCGAGTTCGTCGCGATCTTTTGAACCGTCGTTCACGACGATCACCTCGTAGTCGTTAAAGGTTTGGGCCTTGATCGAGTCTAACGTCTCGCGGATGTAACGCGCGGAGTTGTAGGCGGCAATCACAACCGTCACGGTTGGATTGTTTCGTTGTGGATCCGCATCTGCAACCGTCAGGATCATTTATCTTCAAGAATCATCTGCTCCGCGACGACCGCCCCGCCGACGTACGCTTCACGGCCGGCGAGCCGCTCATAAGCCGCGCGCCACGATTCACGCACTGCTTCCCACGTGTAAGCCGAACACTCCTCGTACGCGTTGCGCGCGATCGAAGCGGCCATCTCCGGCGATTCGAGCAGCTTGATGGCCCATGAAGCCATCGCGTCGTAATCGTTCTTCGGGACCAGCAGACCAGTCTGTTCGTGAGTGACGATGCACTTGATTCCGCCCGCACTCGTCGATACCACCGGAACCCCCGACGCGAACGATTCGAGTATCGAACCCGGCATGTTGTCGATGTTCGAACTGTTCAAATAAATATCGGTCTCGTCGTACAGCTCATTCATCTTGCCCGGAGCAACACGGCCGCGAAACTCGACGTTCCGCAGTTTCAATCTCCGCGCCAGCTCTTCGAGTGACAGTCGCTGGCTGCCGTCACCCGCTATGATCAACTTCGACTCGGGAAAGTGTTGTTGAATCTTCGCAAACGCACGAAGGATACAACCGACGTTGTACAACGGATAAAGATTGCGATTCGAGAAGAAGATCGGCCGCAGCGGTTTCCGCTCGCGAAACTTGAACCGGCTCTGATCGATGATGTTCGCAATCGCCGACGCGCGTAGTCCGAACTTTCTGAACACGTCGATCAGGTACTGCGACGGCACGATCAACTCGTCAGCCAATCTCATGATCGGCACGGAGGTGCGCGGCCAGCAGCGCAGGTGATCTTCAGCCTCGCCGCTACGGTAGTTCAGAACGACTTTCTTTCCATACAGTCGCGCGATGAGTATCGCGGGCGCCGGCGCAAGCAGGAACGACAGGTACGACGCGGAGAAAGTGTGAACGATGTCCGCGCGCGGGACTTTGATCAGCAGGTTGATGCAGTAAACGAACGACGTGACGAGTGTTCGCACGTACTTGATCGACTGTAACAGTCGCAACGGTCCCGGCAAACGTGGATTGTGAGGCACGAACGAGACTTCAAAGCCCGGTTCGCGACTGAGATGTTCGAGAAGATAATTTGCCTGGACTGCCTGACCGCCCAAAATTCTCAACGCGGGCGCGACCAGCAACAGCCGAATCGGTTTCCGCGTGGAGGTAGAGTTATCCCTTTCAGTTCTTGGGGCAATCATATTCACATCCCAGCCGTCTTGTGCTACGTGACGAAGATTTGCGTGTCGCCCGTCAAAAGTTCGTCCAATTTAATCTCGCGTGAATTAAGTGTCTGAGCCGATCTCAACATTTCCACACAAACTAGAGTCGCTCTGGCACCGTCCCGCACCGTGATTTCGGGCGACTCACCGCGGGCAAGGCAACCAAAGAATGAGGAGAGTTGTGCTTCGTAGCCTTTGTGCGCCCACCAGGTGGCTCGCTTATGTTTGAAATTCGAAACCGACTTGAACCGCTTAAAGTCTTCAACCGAGGAGGTAACGCCCTTGGCAAATACCTCGACTTGTTCGCCTGGAGCTTTTTTCGAGCCGATCGTCGAATAATTCAGACTACCAATCGATCCGTCGGCGAAACGAAAGGTTGCCACCATGTTGTTTTCGCCGACCGGATCCGTCTTGCCTGTCGGCAAACAATACGCCGACACGTTGACTGGCTCCGATTCGAGTAGCCAGTACATTAAGTCAACAAAGTGAACGGCCTCGCCGAGAATCGCGCCGCCAATCGATGGATCGGCCATCCAGTAAGAGCCTGAAATTCCCGGCGAACTCATACGACAATTGATTACCACCGGACCTGTTCGCCCACGTAACGAATTTTTTAAGTCTTTATAAAACGGCGCGAAACGGCGGTTAAATCCGACGGTCAACTGGTTACCCGAAACAGCGACCGCGTGGTAAAGCTCGCGACATTCTGCCTCGGTCAACGCCATCGGTTTCTCGACAAACACGTGCTTGCCGGCCATCAAGGCTTCGTAAGCCTGCGAGAAATGATATTGATTCCGGCTCAACACCATGACGACGTCGATCTGCGGGTCTTCGAGTATCTGCTTGTAGTCGGTGCTGAAGTACGATGCGCCAAACCGCCGGGCGTAAGTGTTGCCGCGCGCGCCACTCGCGGAGTAGACGGCGTGGAGACTGACGTTCGGTAATTTTGACAGACTCGGCAGGTGCGCCCACCGCGCCAGATTCCCCGCGCCGACGAGCGCGACTTTCAAGTCCGACTTCGCCGCATGACTTTTCAGATTCACGCGACGCCGCGGCGCGGCTTTTTGCGATCCGTCAACCGCAACCGGCTCGGGATAACGCAACAACACTCCCAAACTGTTTGACGCCGGATCCATCACCGCGCGGTAAGCCTGCGGCGCGTCTTCAAGGTTGAACTCGTGCGTGATCAGCGACTGGAGATCGACTCGTCCAAGTGCGACCAAACGCAGAAACTCTTCCATGTTTCGCTTTTCGGTCCAGCGCACATACGCGATCGGATAATCGTGCCCGCGCACTTCGTATTCGGGATCGTAGCTGCCTGGTCCATACGCCCGCGACATCAGGAGCCTGATCTCCTTCATGTACATTTCAGACCACGGAAACTCCATCTCAACTGCGCCCACAATCACGATCGTTCCACGATCGCGGCAGATCTGAAGTGCCAACTGGCATGGCGCGGAAGACTTCGAAGCGGCCGCCACGATCACGCAATCGACGCCAAGTCCGTTCGTTATCGCGCTCACTTCTTCCGCAATCGATACGCTGCCGTCGAGACCGTGGTCCACTCCGGACTTCTTCGCGAGGGCAACACGATCCGATCGCAAATCGATGCCAATCACGCGCGCGCCCTGAAGCCGGGCCAACTGGGCCACGAGTTGGCCCACCAGTCCCAAACCAACAACCGCAACGACGTCGCCAACGCCGACTTCCGAGATCCGGATCGAGTTGAGCGCGATGCTGCCGAGCGTGGTGAAACACGCGTGGTGAAAAGGAACCTCGTCGGGCACGCGGACGATCAGATTTCGCGACGCGAGAATCGTCTGGCCGTGGCCCGTTCCCTCACCGCCGTAGGCCACGCGATCGCCGGCCTGGAAGTCAGTGACCGTCGGATGTCGCTCTAAAATGACGCCCGCGCCCGCATATCCGAGTGCTGCGTATTCCTTGAACTTAGCCCGTACCTCGGAGATCGTCGCGACGGGTCCCATCGACTTCACGCCTTCCCAAACCTTGCGCAACTGTGACGGGTTTTCGGCGACCTCCTTGATAATTCCTTCGTGAATACTGGCGCTCTCCGTGCCGCTGCTGATCAGCGAATAAACGGGATTCACCAAAACATGATTGGGAGTCACCATCGGCTCAGGCGCTTCGGCCACCACGATGTGACTCAATCCTTTGCGGAAGACTTGTTTCATGGGGAGTGGTTACTTTCTCTAAAGAGCGGAATCAGTCTTAGCCATTGGCACGTGCGGCTGATTACTGGTGCTCGTCAAAAAACCTTTCGCTTCAGCCAATTCGCGATAAAGATCGAGCCACTGTTCACGGATGTATGGCCACGTAAACTTCTTCGTCGATTCATGCGCGTTGCGAACCAGCTTGAGCGCAAACTCGTTGTCGTTCAGTAGACGAATCGCAGCGGCGGCGAGCGCCTGGTGATCGTCGCGATCGACGATTAGACCAGTCACTTCATTCGTCATGATGTATGGGATCGCGCCGCCTCCGTCCGTCGTTACAACATTGAGACCACACGCCATGCTCTCGGTTAGCGAGCTTGGCATGTTGTCGATGTTTGTGGCTGACATATAAATGTCGGCGGCATCGTAGAGCGCGGGCATTTGGTCGAAATTCACGAAGCCGATGAACTCCGCGTTTCGAAGTTTGAGATCGCGCGCGAGTGCTTCGAGATCGTTGCGCAGAAAACCATCGGCGGCGATCGTCAGTCGCGCGTCGGGAAAGCTTTGCTGAATGATCGCAAACGCGCGCAACACGCACGGCACGTTGTAAAGCGGTTCGAGCAGACGGCTGGTCAGAAACACTGGCCGCAACGGATGCCGTTCGCGATAAGTAAATCGATCCAGCTCGACGATGTTGTTAATGGCGCGCGCGTGTAAGCCGTAACGGGCGAATACGTCGACGAGATAGCCTGACGGCACGACGACTTCGGTGGCCCATTTGACGGTCGGAACTGCCGAGCGCCACGTTTTGAGATGGTCTTCCGCTTCACCACTGCGATAGTTCAGGATCGATTTCTTCCCGTACAGGCGAGAGATTCCGAGCGCGGGAACAGCAGATAGCGAATACGAGTAATACGACGCGCAAAAGATGTGAATGATGTCGTACTTGCGCACGCGCCATAACAGCAACGCGATGTAATACAACGTCGTCACGATCGTGCGGACGTATTTGATCTTCTGAAGCGAACGCAGAATGCCCGGCAGCCGCGGATTGTGCGGCAGGAATCCGATCTCGAGATCCGGTTCGCGCCTGAGTCCTTCCATCAATCGCACAGCCTGTCGCGATTGGCCGCCGAGGATGTCCAACGAAGGCGCGACGATCAGGACTCGCAATTTTGTACTTTGTGCTTCGTACTTTGTCCTTTGTATTTTTTGGCTTGTGCTTTGCCCTTCGTGCTTCGTACTTTGCTCTTCGTGTTTTTTGTGCCTTTTTGTGGCCACGCTCGACCTCAGCAATTCCGCGTAAAGACTCTCGACGTTTTGCAATTGCTTCAGCGACGAAAACTTCTCGTTCACGCGTCTCCCGCCGGCTTCACCCATCGCGCATGCACCGTCAGGATCAGACAACAACGAGACGATGTGATCCGCCATCGCGTCGTGCTCGCCGACCGCGACTAAATAACCCGTCACACCATGCAGGATCGCTTCTCTCGCACCGCCGACGTCGGTCGCAACCACCGGCTTCCTCGCCGCCATGTACTCCAGAATCGAATTGGAAAACCCCTCAGAACGCGAACTCAAAACGCAAACATCCGAGATCGATAACACGGACCCGACGTCCTGGCAGCGTCCGATGAAAAACGTTCGATCCGCTATGCCGAGACTTCGCGCCAACTCCTGCGTCGCTTCTTTCAACTCGCCTTCGCCGGCGATGATGAACGCCGCGTTCGGAACACTTTCAGCAACTCGTTTCGCGGCGCGCAGGAACGTCGGATGATCTTTGTAACATGCGGGTTCGGGATTCCATACGTGCGCGCGCATGTTCGCCACGATCGTCACGAAACTCGCCTGCTCCGGCAGGTTCAATGCGGCGAGAATCTCTTTTCTGTCCGTTTGCGCGGGTTGCACGCGCGTGAGATCGAGGCCGTTGTAAACGGTGCGCACTTTTTGGGCCGGCACGCCTTCGCGGATCAGTTGTTGGCGAACGTCTTCGCAGTTTGCGACGACGGCATGGGCCGCGCGATACGCGCCACGTTCCACCAGTCGTTGATTCTCCGGACGCACGGCCGATTCGCGTCGCGATGCGATCCTCACAGGAACGCGCGCCAACACCGCCGCGGCCATGCCGAAGATGTTGGTGTAAAAGTCGTGCGCGTGAACAACGTCGATCTCGTGTTTTCTCAGATACTGCGCGAGGCGCCAGACCTGTCGCGCGGTGTGAACATCGTAAAAGCTGTTCAACCGAAACTCGGGAACGTCTTTGAAACCCAATCTCTTGATCTCGTCGAGCAACACGCCTTCTCGGTCCAAAGTGGCGACGAAGACGTTGCAACGGCCGCTCTCCACCAGCAGACGCGTTAACTGAACCGCCTGCCGTTCGGATCCGCCCGAATGTAAACTGCCGATGAGTTGTAGCGCGTTGTATCTCACAAGTTTGTGCTTTGTACTTTGTACTTGGTGCTTTGACTGTGTTGCATTCGAAGCGTAGGTGCTTCAACAAAGCACAAAGCACTAAGAACCAAGTACTAACCAGCCATCGCAGCAGCCGCGTCTCGCCAGCCAAACGGATGGACCACCGCCGGCAGTTCCCTTTCCATCACGCGATCGATCTTCCCTGCGCCCCAATCGCCGGCGAGCGTGATCTCTTCCGGCTTGGCCGTCGCGATGGGCCAACGAAATGCGCCAAACGCCTCGCGAACGATCGGCAGCAGCGCCGGATCGTAACCAAGCAACAGTGAACCAAACCAATCGACGCACGGCGCATTGTTTCCCGCGAACAACAAACCGAGCTGTAGCGGCTGCGGCGATAATGGACCATCGCCTTGTCCGGCGACAATCGCGTCAGTCAAATGGACCACGCGACGTCGCGCCGACTCCGCCATCGTGCCGTCAGTCTGGCCGTAAATCAGTATGCGATTGAGATCGAGTCCGGTGCGCCAGATCGTATCGTTGCCGCTCCACGAACCCTCGATCCCGAGATTGTCGCCCATCAGGTGCAGCACGCGATTCAACTGCGTCGCGACGCCGCCCCAAACACGCCCCTTCGTACCTGAATCCGTCAGGTTCTGCTGGTCCGCCGCGTACTCCAACATGCTCTTGACGCGCGATTTTCCGGGATAACAGTCGCCGCCAAGATCCGCGCCGCCGATGCGGTGATGCGGCAAATATTCCTTGTTGCCGTTGATGCCGATCAGGTTTTTGAGCGCGCAGGTTATGCCCGCTTTCTTGTGCGTTTTGAGTTTCGGCAGGTTGATAACGACGTCCGCCGCCAGCACGTCGCGCGCGATGAGATAACGATGTCGTCCCTTGCCGTGAGTTTTCGCCATCAGGCGCGGGTCGTAGCACGTGACGCGGAAGTCGTCTTTCTCGTCGGTAATCGGTTCGAGCAAACTCTCGGACGCTAGATCAAACAGCACGAAGTCGTCTTGCGGAAGCTTGTTCTCTTCGGCAACACGAACGCCGTTGACGTACTGCGCCGTAGTCCGGCGAAAGTCTTTCACGCCCTGGAACCGGCCGTCAGCTTTCTTCATCGTTTCGGACCACGTGTCCAAACCTGTAACTTCCAGCAGCTTCGCGAAGTCGCACGTTTGGATCGGAGCGTCGCCGACAGTGACTTCCGCGGCTTCGGTTTGTAACGCCGCCTGGACCACAGCTTTCACGACCGACTGGTGCGTGATCATCGGATCCATTCCGCCGTCACTCTGATTGTGGTCCAACACGAAGTTGGGCTTGATCAGCACGCGCGCGCCGGGCGGGATCAAATCCCCAAACGGGCCGCCATCGTCACGCGACCAGCCGAGATACGATCCCAGCCGTTCGACAGCACGCGCGATCGCTTTCTCATCCGCATAAGCGGAGGCTTCGACCAGCGCTAGTGTCGGATCGAAGTTCGTACTCATACCCGCACCTCGCTAATCACTGGACGCCACTTGTTCGACTTCGTACGCACAACGGATTCTTTGAATTCAATCCTGATCGGCAGTCCCGGCAAGTTTGCTTTCAGAACATCTTCGATCTTACGCAGACTGTCCTGATTAAAATCCTTCTGCGGAACTAGCTGGAGTTCCACCGAATGGTCCTCACGTTGGTGAAACAAAAACTCACGCACCGGATAATCTTTCAACAAGTGCGGCACTTCCTGTCCCGCAACCCAACGCCCGTCCGGCAACGAAATGCGATCCACCACGCGGCCCATGACGTCAGACAATACAAGCACCGGATGTCCCGGCTTGCTGCCCGCCGCAAAATGTCCGACGTCGCCGACGCGATAACGAATCATCGGCATACCGTCAGCCTGAAGCTTGGTGACGAGCATCGGCGACTCGGGTTCTGACGATTCCGGCTCGACCAACGTGAACGACCAATCGATCGTGTACGCGAGCGTCTTCGCCGGATCCAACTGCACGCCCATACAACCAACGTCACGCGAACCGTATCGCTCGTGAACCGGCCGGCCAAACGCTCGTTCGATCAGATCGCGATGCCTGGACCACAGCTTTTCACCGCCGGTAACCATGCAACGTGTCGGATAACTCGGTTTGTAGTTGCGCGTGAGTATGTGTTCGGCGAGATAACCGAGTGCGCTGGCGTACGCGATGATCGCCGCAGGCCGGAAGCGTTCGAGTTCCTGGTGATAACGATCGAGCGTCTCAGGCGAAAGGCGCATCGAGTCGAACCATCTTTGATTCGAGACGAAAGCCTGGTAACGCTCGCGCAAAGTGTCGGCCGTTTGTGGATCGAGATGATGTCCCCACAGCAGCGCCGTACGGCTGCCCTCCGGCATTCCGAGCCGTTCGAAGAAGTGCTCCATGCCGCTGTCGCGCCAGCCGCGTTCATTTGGTCCAAGCCAGACTTCGGTCGGAGCTCCGGTCGAACCGCCCGTGCATTCTTTGCGAAGTTGTTCAGCGGGAACGGCCGACGAGATCAGATCCTTGCTCGATTCGGTAACGTGCTCACGCTCCAAAACAGGCAACCGCGCGAAATCTTCAAAACCAAAATCCGCGCGCGGATCAAACTTGATTCGATCGAACAGCTCGCGGTAGTAAACAGTTTCGTCGTACGCGCGACGCACGACGGTGCGCAGTCGCTCGAGTATCCAATTCGTCTTGCGTTCGTTGTCCCAATCGGCGGTCTGATGTCGAAAACGAAGGCCTTCGGAAAAAGCCTGTTGCGTGGGTCGTGTGGCTGGACGTGTCGATCGTTGCAGACGTGCGAACGGAGTCAGCACATGAAGTGACAAACTGTCATGAATTCCGCCGATTAAATCCATCTCACACCTACGTAAAGCCGCACTAAACGTGGTTGGGCTCAGGCGCTGTCTCACCCTCAATCAGCTTCTGAGTCTTCTTGGAAAACGGATGCTCCCAACGATTGCGCGCAAACCCATCTTCCGGCGGGAACTTCATTATGTACAGCCGGTGAAGACAAATTGCATATCCCACCAGGTAATAGACATACCACTGATAAGCAACTGCGCCAAAGAAACTGCTGAACATGAAACCCACGAGCGACGCTTGTAACCCGACCGACAGATAATAAAACCGCCGGCGATCGCGATCTTCGTAACTCTCCTTTTCGATCAGCCGCATACGCCGAATGGGATGAGTGAGAAACAGGATGTAGACCACCATCGCGGCCAGTCCCATTTCCGCCGCCACCTGCGTGTAGGCGTTGTGAGTTTCAAGATTTCGCGGGGACTTATGACGGAAGTTTCCGATGCCGACGCCGAAGATCGGATATCGCAGCGCCACCCAGACCGAACGTTTGAGAACTTCCGTTCGCTGGCTGGACGATCCGGTCACGTCCGCGGCGGAATTGAAGATCGTCCCGAGACGGCTGGAAAAAGCCCCTGGCGCGAAGGCCATGAACAAGATGACGGCAAACACAAGCGCACCCGTCGTGGCCACGCGGTTCTTCTTACCCAACCTCCGCACGAGCACTAACGTCGCCGCGACGAGACCGATGAAACCGCCGCGCGAGAACGTCACGACCACGCCGCCGACCATCAACGCCGTCACACCGAAATACGCCAGTCGTTTGAAAGGATTGCGGCCGCTCAGTCCTAACGCGACGGCGATCGGGATCATCGTCACGAGGTGCAGCGCGAGATCGTTCGAGTTTCCGAACAGGCCCCCGATTCTTCCGCCGACACGCTGGAACTGGGAGTCGGCAGCCGCAGTCGCAAACGCGCCCGAGCGATAGTCCTGTATCGCGCTGAGGCTCAGAAAAATACTGACGCCAAGGACCAGCCACAGCAACATCTTCAGTCGCAACTCAGTGCGCACGACATTGACGATCACGATAAAGATCACGATCGTCTTCAACAACATGTCGTTGAAAGTTTCCCACGCGCCGCCGGGATCTTCCGCCATCGGCATCGACAACAGCGCCGCCAGGCCGATCAACAGGACGAGGTTGATCTCTTTTGGACGCGCGGTCAGGTTTCCTTCGAGTGCGATTTGAGTGCCGACGTAGGTGATGAGCGTAACGAGGCCGGTCCAAAACGCCATCTGTTTGAAGCCCGAAAGCGCCGGGAACAGTTCGTACGGCCGGACGAAGAGGATTACGCTGAAGATAAACAATCCGGCGAAGCTGAGCGTGTGTCCGCGGCGGCGAATCCAGGCCGCGCTCTTGGACATGAACGAAGCATCAGCTTTTGTGTTTGGACCAACCGGTGCTGCTACAGGCCCTGTTACCGGTTCGACTACCGCACCCGAAATTGGCCCAGCCGCCGGAGCAGGAACAAACGTTTCGTCGTTGAACGCCTTCAGCTTTCCACCCGTGGGCCACACGTCATCGATGGGCGCAGCACTATCGCGACGTCCACCCCTCGCCGGGAACACGCCCTCGTAATCAAAAGCTTCCGGTTTTAACGGCATTGACTGTTAGCCTTAAGAATCACTGACTGCTTGCCTTTAAGAGTCACCGACTGCTTGCCTTAAGAGTCACTGACTGCTTGCCTTTAAGAGTCACTGACTGCTTGCCTTTAAGAGTCCTTGGCTCGCTTTACGCGCCAGACCCTCGTCCCGGCTCCGCCGCCGGATGTGCGGCGAGGCTTTGCCTTGGGTCCTCGCTTTACGCGACAGACCCTCGTCCCGGCTCCGCCGCCGGATGTGCGGCGAGGCTTTGCCTCGCCGACGAGTTTTTAAAAGAACCGGGCTTCGCCCTCGGTACCGGGGGCGCAGCCCCACTCATTTAGCCAACTTAACGGCGAGGCAAAGCCTCGCCTCACATCGGATGGCAGAGCCATCATCTCTTATGGTGGGAGCCATATCTCCTGCTCAATTACTGAATGGTGGAGCCATATCTCCTGCTCAAGTACTGAATGGTGGAGCCATATCTCTTACTCAAATACTGAATGGCGGGAGCCATGTCTCTTACTCAAATACTGAATGGCGGGAGCCATGTGCTACTCAAATACTGAATGGTGGAGCCATGTCTCTTACTCAAATACTTAATGACAGAGCCATGTCTCCTGCTCAATTACTGCATAGCAGCGACGAATCTCCTGCTCAAACAGCTACACGTGCGCAACCACACAGTAAAGCTTGCCCACCCGCGTCAGCGTGTGACGGCTGAAGCCCGCGTCTTTCATCAACTGGTTAATGCGAGCCGCACTGTAGAAAAAGACGTCGCAGCCTTTGATCGTTAGTCTGACTTTGCGAACCGGCGCGCGCCACGTCCACAACCTCGGAAATGCCATGATCGCCTTGTCAGTGCTGAGTTCGCGCATCCGGCGCAGCACCGGCAACGGATCGCTGATGTAATCAAACAACCCGATGCCAAAACTCACGTCAAACTTCTGCCCGGCGTTGTCCCACTGCAGCAGATCCGTCTGAATAAACGTGCAACGATCGTCGAGGTTCTGAGCGACGCTCGCGTCTTTGCACAAGCCAATCATGACTTCGGCGATGTCGAGCCCGACCACCTTGCGCGCGCCGCGCTTGGCCAGCTCGAGGCTGTACATGCCGTTTCCGCAACCTACGTCCAGATAAGTCCTACCCGGAATCGGTTCGCAGTTCGCAATCGTGAACTGATAGCGCTCGTACATATCTTTCCGAAAGATCTGATCGAGCGTGTTGGAAAACTTCGACTTGCGATGCGTGTAGATTCTCTGGAAAGCATCGGCTTCGCTGTTCCAGAAGTTGCGTTGTGCTTGAATCTCGTTGTTCAAATCTGAAGCACCTCTCTAACCGTGGTGAATTGGAAATCGTTGACCAGTCGTCCCAGTCTTCGTTCAGTTTGATCTAAATTGCGATAGTGTCGAAACTTCTGAGAAGCCGACAAATTTTTTATTCGCGGCTGTTCCGGATCGAGCTCCCAGGGATGCAGGTAAAAGACCACCGCGCGGCCCTGGTCGTTCACTTTCTTCATGCAAAACCGCGTGTAGGTGTACGGAAAAAGGCGGAAATAGCCACCGCCGCAAAACGGAAAGCGACGTCCAAACATCTCCAGCACACTCATCGGAAACTCGTAAAGCTTTTCGGTGATCTTGTACGGGCTCAGCGGCGCGTCCGCGATGCCGTAGTCGGGATGAAAACCGACCGGAAAGACCGACGAATCGTAACGAAAACCGTACTTCTCGAGGATCGGCAGCGCCCAGTCTTTCGTCGTCTTCACCATCGAAAACGACGGCGCGCGAAATCCGACCGGCTGCGTCTTGATACCCGTCTTCGCAATCACGTCGAGCGCTCGGCCAAGATCTTCGTCAAACTCCTCGGGCGTGATCTCCGTCAACAGCAGATGGTTGTAACCGTGTACGCCGATCTCGTGGCCGCGCGCTTCGACTTCGCGAATCAGATCGGGCGCGCGCTCCGCGACCCAACCGAGGATGAAAAACGTCGCGCGCACCTGGTGACGGTCCAGCAGGTCCAAAATGCGCATCGTGTTCGCACGCACGCGCAGGTCACACTTGTCCCAGTCGTCGCGCTTGATCACGCCCGCCAGGTTGTGAACGCAAAACCAGTCTTCCAAATCTATCGATAAAGCATTCTTCATACTTCCCTATTTCGAGATCTTCTCCGTTCCTATGCGTCTCCGCGGTAAAACCGCAAAGGCGCGGAAAACCGCAAAGGCGCGGAAAACCGCAGAGCCTATGCAGAGTGAACTTAGTCACCTGTCCTCACCCGGCTTACTCGCGGCTCGGTTCCCAACGCGTATACCTTTCGCCAGTCAAAAACTTAACGAACGCAATCAACGAAGCCAGGTTCGTGATCACGAAATACTGCGGCAATGCCAGTAAACTAAACGTCACTCCCAAACGCTCCAGGAGCGACGACACCAGCGCCGCGAGATAAAAAGCGACTTGCATCACGAACACAGCCGCGTAAAACGCGTTATGCGGCGCGAGCACCGCCGACGCAATAAAGATCAGTATCAAAAACACCGGCACGAGATAACGCATCAACTTGTGCGACCACAATTCAATCGCATAAAAACCGTGCTTGAACGGATTCAGTACTTTGCGATTGCGCCACAGATCGGAAAACGTCTGCGAGATGATCCGCACGCGCGCCGCCAGTTCCTTTTTCGCCTGTCTATTCGGTTCCTCGATACAAACCGCCTCGGGAACGTAAACCGCGCGCAATCCCTGTTCCACCATCGTCGTCGCGATGATGAAATCGCTGCACGCTTCGTTGTAGAGCGGGATGTAAGCCGAAGCTCGCACCGCGTACATGCAACCGCAAACGCCGATCAGCGAACAGACCGCGCTTTCGTGTCGCTTGAGAAAGAACTCGTAGTTCCAGTAAGACTGCGTACCCGTCCCGACGCTCGAGTCTTTGTCGTCCTGGTAAATCACCCGTCCGGTGACGCAGCCGACGCTCTTGTCGGCGAAAGCCGGAATCATCAGGCGCAACACGTCAGGACGATAATGCGTCGTTGCATCGGAGAAGACGATGATCTCGCCGCGGGCTTTGGTCACGGCGGCGTTCTGGGCCGCTGTTTTGCCGTGACGTTCTTCCTGTCGATGCAGCTTCACTCCGCGCGACGCAAAACTGCGCGCGATCTCGTCGGTGCGATCGGATGAACAGTCGGACGTGACGATGATCTCGAGTTGCGAAGGGGGGTAATCGAGCGCAAGCGTGTTTTCGAGTTTGGCGGCGAGGTCTCGTTCCTCGTTGTAGGCCGCGATGATCACGGTTACGGACGGCGTCCAGTGACCGCTGCGGACCGGCTTTGGTCTAAGCCGGCTGTAGACCATGAGCAGCAGGGGATAGCCCACGTAGGCATATCCAATCGCTGCCACACTCAACCAAAAGATTGCCTCCACGTATTCCCGCACTCCTCTTAAACTGGCCCGACAATTATCTTTCTTAAACTAATAAAAGCAAAGCTGCCACGTTGTTACCGCGGCAGCCTCTATAAACCATAAAAATATGACAACTGCCGCTAAACAGCGACCTCTTTCTCTTCCATCTCAAAAAACAGGGTCTTGACGTGTTCCCGCAGCGCCAGCTCAAACTGCTTCGCCTCTTCGACCTCACTGAAGGACAACGCCCTCAACTCCTGCTCGATCCGCCGGCGGTAGTCTGACACCAATGAATCAGAAACGCCTAATGCCGCTGCAACTTCCAGTTGTGTCGCATGGTCCGGGCTCAAATAACAGTACCAAAGCACACCGATGATCCGGTTGTACTGCTTCACTTTCCCCCGCACAGCCTCATTCAAACTGACCAAAAACTGGTCTACAAACCCCGCCGCTTCACGCTCAGACTCCCGCCGCATCAAGCCTTCCTCGGGATTCTCGCGTTTATCGACCGGCTCGTAACTATTGCTGTTTTCGTTGTCGCTGTCGTCACCGTCGAGCGGTACGAGGTAAATATCCATCACCGGCAACCGCGACATCACGAGGCTGCGCAAGGTCCGCACGTCGACCGGCGAATCCACCGCATCCAGCACCGACACGATCAAATCCTCGAGATCTGGATTGCTGATGACGACCTGGGAATCGCCTGTGCATCCGACCATTCGCGTGTCGCGCTGCCGCACCGGAATAATCTGTACCCGCTGCTCGACTTCATGCGCCCCCCGGCGTGATTTGTCGTCTTTCCACTCGCTCAGGCCGTAAACGCGATCCGCGAGACGGCGATGCGGCTCGTCGTCGAGGCCACTCGAATCAAACCGGCGGAAATTCGTGCTCGACTGAATCAACGTCGAGATGCGGCGCGCGAGTCGATAACTCTCGGGATGGCGTTTCCGCAGCTCGGCTGTCAGCAAATTGGTCAACTCGATCTGGCTGATCTCACACTCGATCTCGTAGTCGGTCATCTCGGTGTCGAGATAGTGTTCGAAACGGTTTTTGCTGAGCAATTGCACGAAAAGTTCTTGCGTGAGATCGGTGTAAGCGGTTCCGGCGCCCTCTTCGACGAGCAAGCCGGCGCTGCGCGACGCTCGCACGAGCGGGTGATGGGAGACGATGCGATGCAGGTCCGTCCAGAGACGATTGACGTCCGACGCTCGCAGGCTCTCGACCCATCGCGCGTTTTTCGCGTGGCGATCGGGGCGGCGCGTTTTAGCCGGCGGACGCTTCATGCCCGCGCTCTCGGGCGCCGTTTTTTCCGAATCTTGGCTTATCGATTTCACAGGTGTTTTTCGTCGTGCAGCTGTGGGTTCAGAGATGAGTGATCTGCTGGGTTAGCGCTGATCGAGTGGATGCAGATGGCGAGCCCGATATACGGGTTGGGAGATTGTTCACTGTTCCCGACATGAAAAAAGTCACGTACCAGCCAGGAGGCAAGTTCAGGGAAGATCTTAATTTTGGCCCGATTTTTACCGCGAGTGAGCGGCTTTGGTGTTTCCTGGAGACGTCAGAGACCGGGTTGGCTCATGACCGACGCGAGACATGATAACAGCAGTTTAAAGAACGAGCAACATCTTTTTACACCAGGCGTAACGTGAGAAAAAACTGAGGAAAAGCGCGAAAAAGTGCTGGAATGTAGCTTTGATTGGCCGTTTCCGTACGGTTGAAACAGCAGTAGGAAAATGAACCGCTCACTACGACATCTCACATTCAGAAAATCGGCTGCCTGTCCTTCGTCTACGACGTTGCTCTCGTTCCGCGCACAACGGCTGTCGCCGATGGTGGTCACGCTCGTCAAACAGCACCTCGACGACTGTGAATTCTGTAGCGCGGAGTTGCCTTTGCTGGCGCACCACGACGCGGAACACCAGACCGTCCCGAAACCACCCGAAATCCCTATCAACCTGCGAATCCTGGCGGAGTCGATTCTTGGGGAAGCACGCCGGACAGACGGCGTAGCCGAGTCGGAGGGGGTTACGTTGCGGCGAGGCTAAGCCTCGCCTCACATCAGGCGGCATAGCCGCAACTTGACTCACTCATCGCAATTCTTGTTAGGGGGCTATGCCCCTGGATGTGAGGCTGGGCTATGCCCTGCCGGCACGGTCCCATCGAGTTGGGGCTATGCCCCCGGATGTGAAGGCTGGGCTTTGCCCTGCCGGCAACGGTTCCCTAGAGACTGGGGCTATGCCCCCGGATGGGAGGCTGGGCTATGCCCTGCCGGCAACGGTTCCCTAGAGACTGGGGCTATGCCCCCGGATGTGAGGCTGGGCTATGCCCTGCCGACACGGTCCCCTCGAGCTGGGGCTATGCCCCCGGATGTGAGGCTGGGCTTTGCCCTGCCGGCAGACCTTAAGGAAAATTGGGCTATGCCCATCGTCGGCGCGGGGGGCATAGCCCCTAAGACTCCTAAACGCTCACGGCGGGGCATAGCCCCTAAGACTCTTAAACGCTCACGGCGAGGCTAAGCCTCGCCTCACATCCGGCGGCATAGCCGCAAACAACGCTGTACGGCGTCAAGCTTAGCTGTACGGCGTCAGGCTTAGCTGTAAAGAGACTCGATGACTTCGGAAAAACGCTCGTCGATCACGCGGCGCTTAACTTTCAGGGTTGGGGTGAGTTCGCCGCCGTCGATGGTGAACTCGTCCGGCAACAGCGCGACGCGCCGGACCCGTTCGTAGTCGGCCAACGAAGAGGTAAGAGACGCGATGTCCTGCTGCACGATCCTCACCGCTGGCGGATAGTTCGCTAGTTCTTTCCGATCTTTCGGCGCGTCTTTTTCACCAGCTTCCGCAAGCGCCGCGTTGACACTTTCCCAATCAGGCACGATCAACGCCACCGGCTGTTTCCGGCCCGTGCCAACGACCACCACCTGACTCACAAACTCACTCTGCTTCAACAAACTCTCGATCAACTGCGGCGCGACATATTTTCCGTTCGACAGTTTGAACAGATCTTTCTTGCGATCCGTGATGTAAAGACGTCCCTGTTTATCGAGATGACCGACGTCGCCGGTGTAAAACCAGCCATCTTTCAATACTTCGGCAGTCGCTTCCGGCTGGCCGTAGTAACCGCGCATCACGTTTGGACCACGCACGAGAATCTCGCCGTCATCCGCAATCCGCAACTCAATGCCCTCGAACGGAATCCCCACCGATCCGACGTGATTATTCTCCGGCCGGTTGGCGCAGACGATACACGTCTCAGTCGCACCGTAGCCCTGAAGAATCGGGATCCCCGCCGCGAGATACGAATACGAAAGCGCCGGTGACAGCGGCGCGCCGCCGGAAACGAAATACCGCAAACGCCCGCCGACACCCGCACGCCACTTCGAAAACACCATCTTGCTCGCCAACCCTTGCTTGAGACGCAGTTGCGGCGAGATCCAGCGTCGCTTGTCTTTTAGCTCGCCGTAACGTTGGCCCACTTCGAGCGAACGCATAAACACACTCTTCTTGAAACCCTTTTCCGACATCCCCTTCTTGATAATCCGGTGATAGACCTTTTCGAAGAGACGCGGAACGGCGGTCATGATCGTCGGCGCCACCTCGCGCAGGTTCTCTCCAACCTGGTCGAACGAAGCCGAGTAATAAACTGACACGCCGCAATAACAGAAGACATAAAAACCAGCGCGTTCGAAGATGTGGGACAACGGCAACACTGACAACGCCACGTCAGTCGGCAGGATCGGCAGTCCCTTCGCGATGGACAGCACGTTCGACATGAAGTTGTTGTGCGTCAACATCACGCCTTTCGGCTCGCCCGTCGTACCTGACGTGTAAATGATCGTTGCGAGATCTTCGGGGTGAACGGCGCGGATGTACGCCTCGTACGCGTCGGGACGTTCGGCGGCGTGCGTCTTCCCTTTCTGTTCCAACTGGTCCAGCGCGGTCGCGTGTTCGACGTTCTGCGCCGCTTCCGGATCGAAGAAGATCAAAAACTCGATCTGGCGATTTGCGAGCGCCGGTTGCGCGTGTTTGTAGAGACGCCGATTCGAAATGAAAATCGCGCGCGCGCCGGAGTCGGAAAGAATGAAATCGATCTGCTCGACGGCCTGCGTCGTGTAGATCGGAACGTTGATCGCGCCGAGACTCAGAATCGCGAGATCGACGATCGACCACTCAGGACGATTCTCCGACAACAGTGCGACGCGATCTCCGGGACGAATGCCGGCGGCGGCGAGCCCGAGCGCGACGTTCTTCACGCGCTCGACGAAGTTCTCCGCGGAAATGGAATGCCACTTACCATCGGCGCGGTAATTCAGCGCGTCGGCTTTCTGGTATCGAAGCACAGCGCCAAGGCATAACTCGGGCACTGACGACGCTTCTTTCGTTTTCTGTTTTGCCATCGTCTGTATCAGTTTCTAAGAATTAGCGGATCTGCGCTTTCGTCTGCGCGGCGCGTCTTCGACTCGACCGTTCAGCGTAGCCAGTGCAGCCAGCACGAGGAACAGCAGCGCGTTGGACGTCGTGTGCAACGTGAAGTCGAAAAAGCTGTGTACGAGCACCGCGAAACAACCGCCCAGCGACGCCAGCGCCACACCGCGGCGGAAATCGTCGCGCGACCGCGCCCGCACGAAACCGCGATAGAACAACAGTCCAACAAACGCCAGCGCCAGTGCCGCACCGATGATGCCGCCGTCCGATAACACCTGAAGATAATCGTTGTGTGCCTGTTCGAGGCGGAACAGACCATTGCGAGAATCGAAACGCGTGTAAACGACACCGAACGCGCCGAGGCCGGTGCCGAGAAACGGATGCGCTTTGATTATCTGTAACGTCACCGACCAGAAATGCGCGCGGCCCGTCGTCGGATCGTTTGTGTTGACGCTGTCGACGATCAAACGATTGATCGACATCTCGCCGCCCAGCATCAGCACACCGAAAAACAGGCTCAACAATAACGCGGCCGCGAGTCCCGCGCGGACGGCGACACTCTTCAACCGGCTTGTGCGGCGATGTCGTTCGCCGTCGCTCTGCTTGCGCCAGATCGCCGTTACGAGCGCGAAGAAGATGACTTCCGCGACGAGGCTGATGATGCCGCCGCGTGATGCGGTCATGACGAGCGCGACGCCCATCAATCCGGCTACGAAGCCGTACAAAATTCGCTTCTCTTTATCGACGGCGCCCGCGAACAGCAGACCGAGAGGCAACGCGATCGTCAGTTCCATGTAGCCGGCGAAGTGGTGCCGGTTGATGAATGGACCGAAGGCGGTGCTCTGGTTGAGTTCGCGTATCCAGTAGACCTTCGTCGGGCTTGTGAACGACTGCGTCAGGCCGAAGATGGCGAGGCAGAAGCCGAAGATCATGATCGTCCGCACCATCACGTGCAGGCGATGCGGTGTGTCGACGAAGACGAGCGTCGCGGAGAAGTAGATGAGCAGCGTCGCCATCTGCACCAGCACGAGGCGCGTCGCGTGCGGATCGAACGAGAGCGTGTTTGAGAGACCGAAAGCGAGCGCCGCGTCGGTTGCGACGTCGCGCAGCGGTAACAGTTGGACCAGGCCGAGGACGAGCGCGCCGAGCAATGGGATCTGGAGCACGTTGCGGCTGACGCGCAGACTTCCAAGTTGCCACGCGTCCGCCACCCACAGGATCATGATCGTCAACCCGCCGAGGTTGAACAGACCGAGTGCCCAATAATGAACCGTTCCGTACGCCAGCGCCGACATCACGATGCCGACACAGATCACAAGAAACGCGAAACGGCTCGCGAGCGTGTGCCGGATGCGATAGACCGCGCGCTCCTGCGACGTCGTACTCGCCAACGGTTGCGAGCTCGACGGCACCAGCACGCTAACGTCGTCGTTTGAAACTGAAGTCGTCATACCAGATCGAACCAAAAATCGGACAGATCACGTTCTCTTCCTCGTTGCACGGCATGCGGACGATCTTGATGGTCACCGCTTCGGTCTTGCCGCCGGTTTTAAAGGGCAGAGACAAACGCGTCCACGGAGTGCTGCCGCTCGGCGCCTGCGGCGAACTCGCCAGCACCGTTCCATCCGCGGCGTCGAGAAGTTGGACCAACGGCGCGCTTCCGGTTTCGAGCTTCTCGGTCGTGAAGAAGTATTCGAACTCGTACTCGGTATCAGCCGTCACCGGCACGAGTTGCGAAACGTTAACCGCATCAAGCTTCGCGCGCACCTGAAACGCGAGCCGCAAACTACGCACGCCGCCATTACTCTTCGTCGGATCAATACCGATCTGAAGTTGCGGCGCGCCTTTCACCTGCCACCCAAAAACCATATCGGGCGTGTAGTTGATCGCTTCCTCAAAACTGCCGTCAAAAACCTTGCCCGCCTCCCCGAGGTAACGCTCGTTCGGCGCGATGTCGTTCCAAACTCTGACCGCATCGTGATAGCGGTGCGCATTGATCAAATTCGAGACGACCAAATGGCCCGAATCGCGGCTCGCCTTCTTCTCTTCGGCGGACAAACTGTCCCACAACCGAAGCCCGTCCTCGTATCGCTGGAGATTCAACAGGTAGAGCGCGAACCGTGCTCGTTTCTGCGCGTTGTCGCCGATCGCTTTCTTCAGCGACTCGAGGTCTTCGCTATAGATGGCCCAGAGAAAATTGAACTGCTGCGGTTCGAGCTCCGTGTCGGCCTCCGCGGCGAGTCGCAGCTCGCGGAACGCTTCGTCATAACGAGCATTGCGCAGCAGGTGGTTTCCGAGATACCAGTGCGGATAAGCATACGACGGCGCGAGAGCCACCGCGCGCCGCAACGCCTCTTCAGCCTTCGCGCTGTCCCCCGCTTGCTCGCGGGCCGTGCCAAGCGCCATCCAGAAGCGATAGTCGTTCGGCGAAAGACTCACCGCCCTCTCATATTCCTCGATCGACTTTCCCTGTTGGTCCAGCGGCAGCAGCTTTTGTGAAACTTGCGCCATGCGCCAGTGTGTCAACGGATCTTTCGGCGCCAGTGAAACCGCCAGTTCCGCAACCTGCGGATTATTTTGCGCGGTGTTGAAATACTCGGCCAACGTGTTTCCGGTGTACCAGCGAACGACGTAGTACGACCAGATCGCCAAAACGATCAGCAACACGATCATCCCGATCCGCATGACGGGATTGCGAGTATTTACCTGGATCAGTTCCTGCGGCATTTAACTAAGCTCTTCAATCGTGATGCGCATTCGCCTGACGCTAATCTCCCGCTCCGAACATGTATCCACCACTTCGCGAATGCGTTCCTCAGTCATCTTCAAACTCGAAATGACGATCTCGTCGATCTCGTGTTGCGTGCAAACAGACGCGAGATCGCCGTTGCCGCCAAACACCCTCAGCCCGTGAATCACTTTTCCGCTCTTAGCCGGATCGTCGTCGAGAAACCCGATCGGTGACAAGTTCAACTCGCGGTTGTTGCGCAACTCGCGTAACAAAAGCTCACCGCCGTCACCCGCGCCGTAAATCAGAACGCGCCGGCCATCGTGCTTGCTAACGACCGGCAAGATTTGTCGAAAAACTCGAAAAGCCAGGCGGCTTCCGGCCAAAACGAGGAACATCCCAACCGCGTCGATCACGAAAACCGTGCGCGAGAAGCCCTCGAAACGAAACACAAACAGCACCATCAACACGCTCGCTACCGAACTAACGACCACCGCCTTCGCAAACACGATCAGGTCGCTCATGCTCGTGTAACGCCACAATCCTCGATACACGCCCATGACCAGAAACACTGACATCTTCACGAACACCAGCACCGGAAGCGTGCGGATGAACAGGTTCCACGCGGGGCTCGTTGGAGGGAAATTGATCGCGTACGCGGCCCAGTACGACAGGATCACGAGCACGACGTCGAGCAGCACTTCGAAGATGCGGCGTTTGTAAGAGACGTCGACGAGAAACGTGTAGAGCGGCTTTTCTTTGAGCGCCGCTTCGGCTTCGCTCTCGTCGTAAACCTTCACGCCCGCGAGATACACGCCGATGAGCGTCAACACGATCGTGAAGCCGGCGATCGCGGCGAGACTGACGTCGAGTCGCGTTCTTTGAACGACGATCGCGAGCCCGCCCGACAACGCCGCGAAGCCGTAAAGCATCAGGACGGCGTTACGTTCCGACATTCCGAGCGCGACCAAACGATGCGACGTGTGATCGCGTCCGCCGACTGAAGCGGAACGTCCTGAAAGTTTCCGCAAGACAGTGACGAAAGTCGTGTCGAAGATCGGAATGAACAGCACGAGGATCGGAACCGCCAGCACGGGCAAAATACTTCGCGATCTGCCGCCGCTGACGTTGATCAGCGCCGAGCTGGCGAGGAAGAACCCGACGAACATCGAGCCGCAGTCGCCCATGAAGATCGACGCCGGGTTCGAGTTGTACACGAGAAACCCGAGCAGCGCGCCGGCGAAGATGAGCATGACGAGCGCTTCGGTGTACTGGCCCGAGTTCACAAAACTGATCGCCAGAAAGCCCGCCGCGATCACAGCGATTCCGCTGGCGAGGCCGTCCATGTTGTCGAGCAGGTTGATGGCGTTGGTGATGCCGATCAGCCAGAAGATCGCGAGGGCCATGTTCAGCAACACCGAACCCGTCCACGGCAGCGAGAGCCCGTAGTAAACGACGTACGCGGCGCCCATCACCTGGCCGATCAGTTTCTGGTACGGCTTGATGTGGAGAATGTCGTCGACGAGACCGACGAGAAACAGGAAAGTGCTGGCGAGCAGGATGAACTTTCCGTACGTCGTCCCTGAGATGAAGATAACGTAGGTGATGATCACCGACAGCCAGATCACCGAGCCGCCGAGCATCGCCGTCGGTTTCTTGTGCCAGCGATCGCTCTTCGGAGCGGCGACAAAACCGTAACGCCGCGCAAACGCGCGCACGAGGGGCGTCAGTAGCAACGCCAGAACAAATGACGCGGCAACGGCCAACAGCGTGCGAGGACTAAAGGGCATGGTTAAGAAACACGTTCTTATCTATCGCAATTTCGAATTCCGAATTTCGAAATTTTATTTTTGTCGACCGCTTTGATAATCAATCACGCTTCGAAGAATCCCATCAAGGCTCATCTCCGGTCGAAAGCCAACGAGTTCACTGACTTTCGAAATGTCCGGCACGCGGCGCGGCATGTCTTCAAACCCTTCTTCGTAAGCCTCGTCGTAAGGAATAAAGACGATTTCCGAGTCAGACTGCGTCAACTCCTTCACGCGTTGCGCCAGCTCGAGTATCGAGATCTCCTGATTCGAACCGATGTTGAAAACCTGGCCGACGGCGTCGTCATGGTCCATCAACTTCGTCAGCGCGCCGACAACGTCGCCAACATAGCCGAAACAACGACTCTGATTTCCATCGCCGTAAACCGTGATCGGACGTCCGGACAGCGCCTGTTTCACAAACGTCGGAATCACCATTCCGTACTGTCCCGTCTGTCGCGGCCCGACCGTATTGAACAAGCGCACGACGATCGTCGGCAGCTTCTTCTCACGCCAGTAAGCGAGGGCGAGAAACTCGTCGATCGCTTTTGAACACGCGTAGCTCCAGCGTCCTTTCGTCGTCGCGCCCATGACGAGATTCCCGTCTTCGCGAAACGGAACGTCCGCGCTCAGTCCGTAAACTTCCGACGTCGAAGCGACAAGCACTTTCTTCTTTTTCTTGTTCGCCAACGACAGGACGACTTCGGTGCCGCGCACGTTCGTCTCGATCGTCCGCACCGGGCTCTCGACGATCAGCTTCACGCCGACAGCAGCCGCGAGGTGGAAAATGACGTCACACTGATCGACGAGTTCAGCAGTGACCGGCTGGTTGTGAACCGTCTCGATTGTGTAGTGGAAGCGCGGCTGGCCTTTGAGATGTTGAATGTTTTCGATCGTTCCCGTCGAAAGGTCGTCGATGACGTAGACGTGATCGCCACGTTGAAGATAAGCGTCTGCCAGGTGCGATCCGATGAAACCCGCGCCCCCGGTTATGAGTACTCGCAACCGTTGTGCTCCTTTATTCGTTAAATCCGTGTTCTCGACACTCCAGAGGAACACGAATTTCTGAAACCATTAACTCCTCGTACAACCGCTTGATGTCTTCGATTAGACGTTCTTTTGGATAAACACGCCCGACGAATTCAAGCCCGCGCGCGCCGAGATCTTGCTGCAACTCTCTATCACGAGCCAGCCTCGTCAAGGCAGATGCAAACGCCTCTTCGTCGCCACTCGGAACGGAAATGCCACGTCCGTCGCCGAGCAGATCGACAACGCCGCCGACGCTCGTCGCCACCACCGGACGCGCATTCGCCATCGCTTCGATCAGCGTCAACGGCGTGCCTTCGTTCAGCGAAGTTAACGCGACGATATCGAGTGCGGGATAGAAATATTCCGGATCCTTTCGTCCACCCGCAAAGATCACGTCGTTCGCTAATCCCAGCGACTGCGCGTGTTGTTCGAGCTGTTGTCGCAACGAACCGTCGCCGATGACGACGAACCGCATCATGCGTCGCTCGTCTTCTTTTATGCGCGCGACGCTGTTCAGGAACATCTGATGGTTTTTGATCTCCGTCAACCGTCCGACGATGCCGACGAGTATCGTCTCGTCATCAACATTCAATTCCTGACGAAAGCGCGCGCGCCGCGATGCGTGGTTTGCAAACACCTGCAAGTCGAGACCGAGCGGTATGACGTTGATCTGTCCCGGTCGCCCGACGCGGAAGTCGTTTCCGATCTCCGCGCCTTGTTGCGCGCTTACTACGATCAGGCGATCCGTCACTAATCGCGCCAGCAGCCGTTCGACCGCGAGAAACATTCGTGTTCGACCGCGGCCATAATAACTATGAAAAACGTGGCCGTGGTACGTGTGTACAAATTTGCACCGGCGCGGGCGGCCGATCAGCGTGCCGGGCGTCAGCCAGCGATAAAAGAAGCCCGCAACTCGCCCGACAGTTCCCGCTTTCGCTGTGTGCGTGTGGATAATGTCGGGCCTTTCGCGTAGAAACAAGCGAAATAATTTCCAGACGGTGACCGCGTCGTTCGCCGAGATCTCGCGGCTCATCTCGGGGATGTAGAACGGCGTCACGCCTGCTTCGTCCGCGAAGTAGCTCATGTCTTCTTCGCCCGCGGGGACGGTGCCGGTGACGAGCAACGAGCGATAGTTCGCATCCTGCAACGCCCTGGTCAACCAAACGACGTGCTTCGCCGGACCGCCGACATTCAACCGCGCGATAATCCTGACAATCCGTGTTTGATTTAACTCCCGCATGTGCCCGTCGTAGTCGCCTGCGCATCTCCCACGAGAAAACGGATTTTTAAAATCTCTTTCTACGTGTGACTCGCGCTAGCCGGCATCGTCAGTTTGTTCGCGCCCGTCTCGGCAACGAGATTTGACGCGCGCAGCAAGCTCTCAAACGTACCCGCGTCGGTCCACCAGCCGTCGAGCTCTTCCCACGTCATCTGATTCCGCGCGATGTAGGCGTTGTTGACGTCGGTGATCTCAAGTTCGCCGCGTCCCGACGGCTTCAGCGAACGGATGATGTCGTAAACCTCGCCGTCATACATGTAAATCCCAATCACCGCGTAATCCGACTGCGGCACCTTCGGCTTCTCTTCGATCGACACGACATTGTTTCCATCAAGACGCGGCACGCCAAAACGCTGCGGATCCGGCACTTTCTTCAAAATGATCTTCGCGCCACGGCCTTGCGCGCGATACGCATTGACCGCCGAAAGTATGTTGCCTTCGATAATGTTGTCGCCCAACACGACGCACGTCGCTTCTCCAGCCGCGAAGTGCTCAACCAGCGAGAGCGCATCCGCGATGCCGCCTTCACCTTCCTGGTAAGCGTAGTTCAGATGTTTGAGCCCGAACGCCTTCCCGTTACCGAGCAAGCGCAGAAATTCGCCGGCCGAACTGCCGCCCGTAACAACCATGATGTCCGTGATTCCGGCGTTAACGAGCGTCTGAATCGGGTAATAGATCATCGGCTGGTTGTAAACCGGCAGCAGATGTTTGTTTGTAACGGAGGTGAGCGGACGCAATCTCGTTCCCAAACCTCCGGCTAGCACTACGCCTTTCAACGTTGTCCCTCCAGGGTGTCAGTGATCTAAATCCGTGTTATCTAACGGCAAAGACTTTAAGCGAGTCGCCCAGGCGACTGAGGTTAAGAAAGCCGTTCACAGTGTTTTTCAGGGCGCGGCGCGAACGGCTCTTCATCATGGATTCGTTCAAACGATAACTCGTCGTGACTCGATCGAAGTGCTGATCGACAGTCTTAGGCGCGGACTTCGCGGCGCCCATCGCGTGAAAGATCTCGATGGGATTGCCGCCGGTGGTCTTGATTCGCAACTGGCGGAAACCGGCGTCGCGCAACAACTTCGTAAGCCCGCGTATCGAGAATAGCTGTAGATGCTCCGGCGGCCAAACGCAGCGCCAGTTCAAACCGAGCAAACGCCCCGACAAACCGCGCGCGTGCGGCGTTGTAGTCCAAAACAAACCGCCCGGACGCAGAATCCGCGCGACCTCGTTCAACAACGGCTTCGGATCGACCAGATGTTCCAACAGTTCGACGGCGGTAATCACGTCGAAATGCTGTGAAGGAAACGCAGCATCCTGAAGTTCACCTTCAAAGACTTCGAAACCAAGGCCCCGCACGTGTTTGACCGCACCCGCGGAGACTTCGAGTCCCTGCGCATCCCAACCGTGTTTGCGCGCGGCCTGAAGCAGGTTCCCGGCGCCACAACCGATATCCAGCAAACGATTGTTCTGTTTGTAAGGACCAAACTCCGCCGTGATCTCTGCCAAACGTTGATTCACAAATGTAGGCGGCGAAAGTTCGTCCTGGTTCAAATAGAAACCGGTGTAGAAGTCCGCGCTTGTGTACCACGGCGAGTAAGGCGTGTAGACGGAATCGCATTCGAGACACGCGACGACGTCAAACTCGTTCTTGACGCCGAGCGGCCGCGCCTTCGCCGAGCCGCACGCGACACACGCGCGCTCGGTCTTCTCAATTCGTGGATCCTGTGTGTGGATCCATTGAACCTCATCTAACACTGATTTAGTCAATGAAGCGATTGAACCAAAGCTCGAGCATCAACAGCGTCCAGAGCTGGTGCGAATAATCGCGTTCGCCGCGCACGTGCAACTCGACCAGTTGTCGCACCGCGTCAGGTTTGAAAAGTCCGCGACGCAGCGCTTTGTCCGAAAGGATCACTTCGCGCAAGAACGGCTGCATCTTGCCGCGGAACCAGTGTCCAATCGGAACTCCGAATCCCATCTTCCGTCGATTCAAGTTCTCGCTCGGTAACAACCTCCGCAACACTTTTTTCAAAAGATACTTGCTCGTCAGTCTGCGCAGCTTCAGCTTTTGCGGCAGGCTCGCCGCAAACTCGATCACGTGATGATCGAGAAACGGCGAACGCGCCTCGAGTGAAACAGCCATCGTCGCGATGTCTACTTTCACGAGCAGATCGTTGGGCAAGTAAGTCATCTGGTCCGTCAACAACATCGCGTCGAGGATGCCGATGCCGTTCGCGCGTTTGAACCATTCGCCAAGCAACCCGGTTGCGCTCGCTTGCCGCGTTTGTTCGCGGAAAAAGTCTGAATAGAGCGGGCGTTTTGTTTCGTCGTTGAAGACGCTGACCCAATGCGTGTAGCGCGCGACGCGCGGGCGCGAAACGCCTTCCAACATGCGCTGCGCGGATCTCACCAAGCTGCGTTTCGTCGGCGACGAAGGAAGCAGGTTCACAGTCTCTTTGATCACTGACTCGCGCAGAAACTCCGGCAGTCGACGATACTTTTCCGTCAGTCCCATCGCGATGTAGCGATCGTAACCGGCGAACGATTCGTCACCGCCGTCGCCGTTCAACGCAACGGTCACGTGTTTGCGGGTTTCTTTCGCGACGTAGTAAGTGGGGACTGCCGAGGAATCGGCGTACGGTTCGCCGTAATGTTCGACCAGCATTGGCAACACTTCGACGGCATCCGGCCGCACGATGAACTCGTGGTGATCGGCGCCGACGTGTTCCGCGATGCGTCGCGCGTGATGAAGTTCGCTGAAGTCCTGCTCCTCGAAACCGATCGAGAACGTCTTGACGCGTTCACTCGACTCCTGGCTCATCAACGCAACGACGGCACTCGAGTCGATGCCGCCGGAAAGAAACGCGCCGAGCGGCACCTCCGACATCAAACGCACGCGCACCGCTTCACGCAGAATCTCCACCGTGCGTTCGCCTGCTTCTTCTTCGCCGATGTCGAGCTTCTTCGTGAAATCAGGTTGCCAGTAACGCTCGGTCTTGATCTCGCCATTACGCCAGCGGAGCCAATGTCCCGGTTCCAGCTTACGGATCGCGCGATAGGCCGTCATCGGCGCGGGGATGCACATGAACGACAGGTAATAATCGAGAGCTTCCGGTTCGATCTCGCGACTGATGTCCGGGTGCAGCAACAGCGCGCTGAACTCCGAACCGAAGATCAGTTGGCCGTTTACTTGCGCGTAGAGCAGCGGCTTCTTGCCGACGCGATCGCGCGCGAGAAACAGTTCCTGGTCGCGTTCGTTCCAGATCGCGAAGGCAAACATGCCGCGGAGATGTTTGGGACAATCCGCGCCGTACTGATCGTAAGCGTGAACGATGGCTTCGGTGTCGCTGTTTGTGTAAAAGGTGTGACCGAGTTTTTCGAGCTTTTCGCGCAGCTCGAGATAGTTGTAGATCTCGCCGTTGAAAACGATCCACGTGGTGCGATCGTGATTGTGAATCGGCTGTTGCCCGCCCTTGAGATCGATGATGGCGAGGCGGCGCATCGCGAGGCCGACCGATCCGTTGACGTAAAAGCCGTCCTCGTCCGGGCCGCGATGCCGGATCGCCTCATTCATGCGGGCCAGCAACGCTTCGTCAATCGGCTTGCCGTCGTTTCGAACGAGTCCAACAATTCCACACATATTTGGCCACGTATATTACATTGGGCTGTGTTAATCTGCTAAATCCGTGTTCATGGATCCCGTAGAAGCTCTGGCCAGAGCCAAAGAACTCCCAACGATTAAACTTTCCGAGCGGGCCGTTTGCGACCTGGAACTGCTCGGAACCGGCGCTTTTCATCCACTCGACCGCTTTATGGGCGCGCAGGATTACGCGCGCGTGCTCGAAGAAATGCGGCTCGCCCGCGGTCAATTGTTTCCGATACCGATCACGTTGCCGGTGGGCAACGACGAACATGTCGCGTTGGATAGCCAGGTCGCGCTAGTCGATCAGCGAAACGAGATTCTCGCCGTAATGACGATTGAGGAGATCTACGAATGGGATCTCCGAGCAACCGCGCGCAACGTGTTCGGCACTGAAGACACGCGCCATCCCCTCATCGCGGAAATGCACGGGTGGGGACGTCGCAACATATCGGGACCATTGCAGGTTCTGAATCTTCCACGTCACTACGATTTTCGCGAGCTTCGTCTCACGCCTGCGCAAACGAAGCAACGACTCGAACAACTCGGACGGCCGAACGTCGTCGCGTTTCAGACTCGCAATCCGTTGCACCGCGCACACGAAGAGCTAACGCTGCGCGCGATCGAGGACGTCGACGGCGTGCTGCTGTTGCATCCCGTCGTCGGCATGACCAAACCCGGCGACATCGACTACTTCACTCGCGTTCGCACCTACAAAGCTCTCGCTCGCAGCAACTACTACCCGAAAGATCGCATTCTGTTGTCGCTGCTGCCGCTCGCCATGCGACTTGCCGGACCGCGTGAAGCGTTGTGGCACGCGCTGATCCGTCGAAACTACGGCGCGAATCACATGATCATCGGCCGCGATCACGCGAGTCCCGGAAACGATTCGAACGGCAAACCGTTTTACGATCCTTACGCGGCGCAGGAGTTGGTCCAGCAACACGAAGACGAGATCGGGATGAAGGCGCTGTGTTTTGGTGAGTTCGTCTACTTGCCCGATGAGAACCGTTACGAAGACGTAAACAAGATCGCGCCGGACGCTGTTACGGCGCAACTTTCCGGCACCCGTGTTCGCGAGTGGTATCGCGACGGCAGCACTGATTTACCGTCGTGGTTTGCGCGTCCGGAAGTTACGACCGCGATTGCCGAAACTTATCCGCCGCGTCACAAGCAGGGTTTTTGTGTTTGGTTCACGGGACTCAGCGCGTCGGGAAAATCGACGACGGCTGAAATACTGACCGTGTTGCTACAGGAGTTTGGACGGCAGGTGACGGTGCTCGACGGCGACGTAGTGCGCAATCATCTTTCGCGGGGGCTGGGATTCAGCAAGGAAGATCGGGATGCGAACATTCATCGCATCGGTTTTGTCGCTTCGGAGATCGTCAAACATCGCGGCACGGTGATCTGCGCCGCCGTCAGTCCGTATCGCGCGACGCGCAATGACGTGCGAAACATGATCGGCGCGGATCGTTTTATCGAAGTGTTTATGAATACGCCGCTCGAGGAATGTGAGGGGCGCGATATTAAAGGAATGTATCGAAAAGCGCGGCGCGGCGAGATCAAGAACTTCACCGGCATCGACGATCCGTACGAAGCGCCCGTGCAACCCGAACTCGAACTGGAGACCGTCAGAAACTCACCTGAAGAAAACGCGCGCGCGATCGTCGAATATCTGAGCGAACGCGGATTTCTCAAAATCACCGTTTAGTTACCGATCTGGCTCTGACCTCTCTTGCAGCGGCTTCGCCGCCCGATCAACGCTTAGTTACCGATCTGGCTCTGACCTCTCTTGCAGCGGCTTCGCCGCCCGATGTGAGGCAAGGCTTTGCCTTGCCGGAGCTCGTCCAAAAACAAGTGGGCTGCGCCCTTGGTTCGGGGCGCAGCCCCTGATTTTTAAACACCTTCGCGGCTGGGCGTAGCCCAGCCTCACATCAGGGCGGCATAGCCGCAGTCACGCCGCAAAGCCGCAAGTCACGCGCATAGCCGCAAGTCACGCCGCAAAACCGCAGTTACGCGCAAAGCCGCAAGTCACGCGCATAGCCGCAAGTCACGCGCATAGCCGCAAGTCACGCCGCAAAACCGCAGTCACGCGCAAAGCCGCAAGTCACGCGCATAGCCGCAAGTTACGCCAAAGCCGCAAGTCACGCGCATAGCCGCAAGTTACGCCAAAGCCGCAAGTCACGCCGCAAAGCCGCAAGTCACGCGCATAGCCGCAGTCACGCGCATAGCCGCAGTCACGCCGCATAGCCGCAAGTCACGCGCAAAACCGCAAGTTACGCCCAAGCGGCAAGTCACGCCGCAAAGCCGCAATCAAACAGGCTGCGAACCGTGTACGTCCGTGCCTTTGCGTCGCGCCAACACGCGGGCGGCCTGGCGTTCGCGCAACTCCTGCTTTTCGAGTTCCGCGGCGCGGCGTTTGTCTTCCTGCTTCTCTTTCACGATCACCGCCCCGACGGCGACGAAGATGAAGTAGAAGACGAGCAACTGCGATCGTTGCCGGTAAGCGGTGCCGACGTTTCCCTGAAACACCGCATACGCCAGCGTCAGCATCGTCGTAAACAAAACGATCGGCGCGACTTGCCGCAGTCGATGCTTCACGGCGTACCACCAGCCCAGGCACAGCAACGGAAACGACGCCCACCAGATCAGCATCTCGGGTAACGCAATGCTCTGTCGCAGAGAAGCGAGTTGCCATGGAAACGGCGCAAACAGCAGGTACAGAAGTCCGATCGGAATGACCGTCAACGCGCCGTCGGTAGTTCCCACGTCTACGTCTTTCGCAAACCCCGATTCCGCGTTTTTCGCCTGGTCCATGCGGCTGTTCTGGATCATCTGGAGATTGCCGTAGCGTTCAAACTGCGCGGTCGCGAAGCGAATCACTCCGAACCACGTGAACGCGAGTCCAATCACCGCAATCGCGACGAAGCGCTGCACGAAACTACGCGCGTCCGCCGCTTTCATGCCGATCACGAAACTGCCGGTGACCGCCGCGGCCATCATGTAGAAGATGTAAAAGCGCAAACTCAGAAGCGAAGCGAGGCAGAGTCCTAACACGAGCACGTACCGCAGCGTGATCTTCTCCATCAGCCGCAACGTCGCGAGGATGCACAACGCAAGCGCCATGATGATCAGTCCGTCTTTCAACGCCTGTGACGACCAGAGGATCAGCGACGGGAAGAACGCGACCAGCAGCGCGGCTAGTTTCGAGACGCGCGAGTTGCCGAACAACGACTGCGTGACGTAGTAAACGACGATCGCCGTCGAGGCGCCGACCGAAGCGTTGATCAACTGGACGGCGAACATGTTCCCGCCGAGCACTTCGTACACGATAGCGACCACGTAAAGCATTCCCCAGGCCCCGACGCCGGATTGAATGAACGCCGCGTAACGGCCGGCGTGATACTTGTCTCCGTGCCACGACATGTTCAGCGACTCGCCGAAGACGTGGTAAGTGTTGGCGTCGCCGCCGAAGAATTCCTGTAAGTTTCCGAGGTAGATGACTGTTGCGACGCCGATGCGCACCAGGACCGCGAGAATGAACAGGCGCAGGAGGAACGTCTTCTCGTCTCGGGAGCGAGCGAGGACGATAAATGTTGGGATAGAAACGACGGCGCAAAACATCAACGCCCCCGGGGCTGCCCCAGGGGCCAGAAAGATGACCCCACCGCAAACCATGAGGGTCACTAAAATCAAAAGCGTATTCATATCTGTTTTTATCCGTGGTTAGAAAAACACGGATTAAATATCGTCGGGTAAATCGGAGCGCGTCTTTCGTTCGATGAGGAACTGGTCCTCGTCACTCAACTCTTTGATCGTTTTCGCCGGGACGCCGGCGACCAGTTTACCCTCTTCTTCAAGCCGTGTGGTAATTACCGAGCCGATCCCGACGATACATCTCGCCGCAATCCCACTACCCGGCGCCATCCGAATCTCCGATCCGATGTAAACCAGATCGCCAATCGTGATCGGCAGCGTCCGTTGCCGGTTGTGCGTCCATAACGACGAGTTGCGCCCGCCAAGTATCACACGCCTGCCAATCTCAACCCTGTCCGTGAAATCTATCTTATGCCCGGCCGTGACGATGCTGCCGTCGCCAAGAATAAATCGCGGATCGATCGGGTTAACAACTTCCGGATCGGGAATCGAGTTGATCTCATTCAACCGCATCAACTCCGCATAGCGCCCCAAACTCACCAGATCCCCACCGCGAATCACATTCAAGTGCCCGATGCGAACGTGATCTTTAATGACGAGTTTCTGCACACGCGTGACGACGTTGAAATGACCGATCGAAACGTCGTCGTCGATCTCACACTCGCGCGCATCGATGATACTCAACCCGATGCGAACACGTTTCCCAATGCGATATCCAAAGAACCAGCGATAAAACGCGCGCTTCAGAAACGAAGGCAACGGCGCGAACAGAGCCAGTACGACGAGACGCGATCTGCGTAACACGGATTTTATGATTTCCTCAAGACGGATTTGAAAATCTCGTAGACCCGCGGTGCCTGTGAAATCGCCGAATACTTCTGCTCGACCGTCAATCGTCCTGCCTGCCCGAGCCGGCGACGAAGTTCCGCCGAACGCAACAAACGCGTCAGCTTCTCAACCCACTCGTCTTCGGTGCTCGCAAGAAACCCGTTCTGATCGTCCTGAATAATGTCTGTATTGACGCCGACCGGAGAACACACAGTCGGAATCCCCATTCCCATAAACTGCAACGCCTTCGCGCCGCATTTCCCTTTGCTCCACCTGTCTTCCGGCAACGGCATCACGCCGATATCGATCGGACGCAGATCGTCGACTTCAGTCTTCGCACGCCAGCGCATCGCCTCGACGTCGATCGGATCGCATTCGTAAACAGGCGTGCCGATCACCCTGAGACGAAACTTCTCACGTGCCGCCAGTTTCTTCAACGCCCCGCGCAGCGTGTCGAGATGCTGGACCGTGCTGTGACTTCCGGTCCAACCGATGACCAGTGGACCATTGTTCGTGTGCGGCGGCGGCGGCTGGTATTGCTGCGTGTCGATCGTCGTCGGAATCACAGTCACGTTCTGGTTGAACTGTCGCGCGTACTCCGCGAGGTACGGATTGCCCACCATCACGTGCGACGCAAGACGACAGATCGTTTTCGTCTTCCCGGCGAATTTCAAATAACTGAGATACCCATTCGAAGGACTGCGATACGAAACAAAGATCGCATCGTCAAAGTCAAAAACAAACGGCACGCCTGTTTTGTGGACCAGGCGTTCGAACACCGCCGGTCCGAGCAGCGCCGCCTCGCGCAAAATGTAAACCAGATCGAAATCGCGCGCCTTTTTTACTGCTTCAAACCGGCGGCCCATACCTTTCGCCACCAGCATCATCTTCCTCGCCGTTTGTCCGGGCTCGTAGAGCAGCGCGTTGAGTTCCGCGCACTCGAAAGGCTCGTAAGTGATCTCGACGCCACGTTCGCGCAGCAGAGGTTCCCACTGTTCGATCCGATATCGCTGACTAGGCGAGATATTGTAGAGTCCGTGGACTAAGGCGAGAACACGCATGGGCGGATTTAGTATACACGTTCATAAAGAGCGGCATAACGCTCGGCTCCGACTGTTTGCAGGTCGAAGAGTTGTTCGGCAACTGAACGTGCGTCGCGCCTGGCTTGCGGTTTTGCTGCCATCTCCTCGATCAGACTTCCGATACGCGCGTACTCAGTTTCATTGAACTCTTCGACCAACACGCCGGCTTTCCAGTCATTCACGAGGGCGTCGGAATCGCCGATGCCGGTGTTGATGATTAAAGGCAACCCGCAGGCGAGATACTCGCCGTTTTTCGTCGGCGAGGAGGCGAGTTTCGAGACGCAACGTTTGATGAATGACAATCCTGCGTCGGCTGCCGAAAGATAGGATGGAACGAGCCGCGCGGGAACGGTGACTACGCTGAAGTGTTTCGCCGGCACGTTTCGCATTAACTCACGCACACGTTCGTGACTTCCGTTTGTCAGCCAAAGCAGATGCGCGTCCGGCTTTTGTCGAATGAAGGCGGCGAAGAAGTCGGCCATCTGCTCCGTCAGGTACCAACCGTCAAGCGAACCGCTGTAAACGATCGTGAACTGGTCGCCGAGACCGAGTTCCGCGCGACGTTGCGCGCGATCGTGTTCACTGAAATTGAATAAAGAAAGATCGACGCAGCACGGGATCACTTCGTGAGGCACGTCGCGGCCACGCAGGCCGTCCCACTCCTTGATGATGGGCCAGATACGTTCGGTGAGAGTCACCACGGCATCAGTTTTCGCGAGTATGCGACGTTCAGTTGCTTTCGTGAGGCGATAAGGCAGACTGTCCTTGCGCCAGTGTCCGGCGTCGACGTATTCCTCCGCCATCAAACCGCGCAGGTCGAAGATCATCTTCGTTCCGAGACTTTTCTTGAGTGCGAGTGCGATCGTCGCGGGGATGTGCGCGCGCGCGTGGACCATGCCGATCCGATTTTGTTTTACGAGCGATCGCGCTTTGCGAATGCCCGCGATGACGTCGTAGACAGTTGCCGGAACTGAAGGACGCTGGTGATAGCGCAGCCAGTGCCACTCGATGCCCTGCTCGCTCAGTTCCTTCCGTAACGCTTCACACTGCCGCACGCCTTCAGGCGTGAACGCTTTCGCACGTTCAAAACTCAGGAGGGTAAAGTGAACGCCGCGTTTTGCTAGTTCGCGCAAATATGGAATGACTTGAGTTTGACCCAGCGGGTCAAGCATTCCGTTGTAGGAAATGAACAGGACGCGACGGCCCGCAAGCCGTCCTTCATGCGCCCCGTTAAATGCCATCGCCGGCCTCCACCGGACTTTCCCCTTTGTTGCGAAAGGAGTCTGACAGGAGCCACTGGAAACAACCGATCAACGCGGCCGCGTCGAGCACCGCGAGCAGCGCGACGACCATGAAGGTGCGACGCACGTTGCGAAAGAACGAGCCCGGATAACAGTCTCGGTTTCGCCAGATCGAAACGATTGCGCGCGCGATCAGCATCAGCACCCACAACGCGATCGGCAGCCAGAACCATGACGGTTCGACGATCAGCACCGCTACGAAGATCACGAACAGCATCACGTAGCGAAACAGGATTCTCGCTTGCCACTGGTTGAAGAGTCCGGCGCGGATGTTGTTTAGCGAATAGACGAGAAAACGTTTGAACGTGGATTTGAGAGTCGATCTGAGTCGCCAGTAGACCTGCGCACGCGGTTCGAACACGGCGCGATAGCCGGCGCTTTCGAGTCGCTCCATGAAGAGAAGATCTTCGGCGGAGCGGAGGTTTTCGGGAAAGCCTTTCACCTTCGCCCATGCTTCGCGGCGCAAAAGTGATGACGCGATGAAGCGCGGGCGCGCGATCACTTCTTCCTGTGGTTTCGGCGGTGGGACGTAGGCGATCGCCGCGCACTCTGTGAAGAACGTGTCCGTTACGGGTTCGACTGAGCCGTAAACGATGTCGATGCTTTCGTCTTGTTCGGCTTTCGTGACGAGATGCTCGAGCCAGTGTTTGTCGAGACGAATGCCGCCGTCGGTGAACGCCAGCCACTCGCAATGGGCCTCGGCGGCGGCGAGGTTACGGCCGCGGCCGGGCAGGGCGGCGCCGGCGCGGATCAGTTTCACCGGCAGGCCGTTGCGACCGTACTCTTCGATGATTTCGGGAGTGGCGTCGGTGGATCCGCCGTCGGTGATGACGATCTCGTCCGGCGGGCGTGTTTGCGCGACCAGGCTGTCGAGCAGCTCGCGGATCGAGTCCTCTTCGTCTCGAACGGGAACGATAACGCTAACCTTCATTAGAACAATCCGCGTTTTTTATATGACACGGATTAACTCGTCGCCACCGCGTTGACAGGCGCCTCGCGTTTCGCAAGTTCCCCCGCGATCCAGTGATATGTCGTCGTCAACCCATCTTCAAGCGTAATCGACGGCTCCCAGCCCAACACTTCACGCAAACGCGTGTTATCACTGTTGCGGCCACGGACGCCCTGCGGCTTCGTGAGATCGTAACGTTTGCTGATTCTCTTCCCGGCGATCCCAGCCACGATGTCGACAAGCTGATTAACCGAGATCATCCGATCCTGCCCGAGATTGATCGGCTCGCGATGTTCGCTGCGCATCAAGCGATAAATACCTTCAACGCAATCGTCGATGTAGCAGTACGAACGCGTTTGTTCACCGTCGCCCCACACCTCGATCTCATCAACATCCGCTGCCAACGCAACCTTGCGACAGATCGCAGCCGGCGACTTCTCACGCCCGCCGTCGTACGTCCCCAGCGGCCCAAATATGTTGTGAAACCTGACGACGCGCGTGTCGAGACCAAAATCTTCCGTGTAGTGCTTGCAAACGCGCTCCATGTAGAGCTTTTCCCAACCGTAGCCGTCTTCAGCGTCGGCAGGATACGCATCTTCCTCGCGCAACGGCGTGATGTCCGTCTCTTTTTGTTTGTAGCCGGGATAGATGCAGGCGCTCGAAGTGTAGAGATAACGCTTGACGCCATTCTCACGCGCCGCTTCGATCGTGTGCATATTGATCAGCGTGTTGTCGCGCACGATGACGGCTTTGTTTGTTTCGATGAAACCGATCCCACCCATGTTCGCGGCAAGCCCGTAAACCTCGTCGATGCCCTTCGTCGCTTTCAAACAATTGTCGGCGTTTGAAAGGTCGAGCAGCATAAACTCATTGGCCGCTGTCGCTTCGTACTCAGGTTCCTTGATATCAACGCCGCGAACCCAGTAACCACGATCAACGAGGTACTTCGTAAGATGATGACCGATAAATCCACCAGCCCCTGTAATCAATACTCTTGTCGGTTCAGACATTCAGTGCGGATCTCCAAGCAGAATGAGTAGAAAACACTCAGAACATTAGTGGTTATTGGGGGAATTTGGCAAGCGGCCTGCTCTCAGCGCAACGCGACGCAGACAGCCCCAGAATGGACGGGTCAACAGTCCCTCCGGATGCGTGGCCAACGCGCGCGTCAGCCACTTCGCCGCTTCCGACTTATTGCCGGCTTCGCTCGCAGCGTACGACAGCCGCAGAAAACGCGTCGCGCGGCACCAGCGTTGATCCGAACCCTGCAACTGCGGTTCGTAAAACTCAGCAATCTGATCAAACTCTTCGAGTTGCCGGTGTCCCTCGGCGATCGTCTTGCTTACTTCGTGCAAGCGATACGCTGCCATCGGCAACGGCAGATACTCGCATTTATGTCCGGCGAGCAACAGCCGCACGTACATATCGTGATCGAAATCGTAGTCCCAACGTTCCTGAAAACCCTCGCGAACGATGTTCGTCTTCCAGAAGTGCGCCGGCTGCGGCGCGAGATAGGCCCAACACAGACAATGCGCCGCCGACTGCGGAACTTCCGAACGAATCACTCTCGTCTCGTGACCTTCGCCAAACATGATCGCGTCGCCGCAGATCCACTCGCTTTCCGGATGCTCGTTGAAGTGCTTCATCACGGCGGCAAACGTGCCGGGTAGATAAAGATCGTCGCTGTTGAGAAACGCGAAGATGTCGCCGGTCGCGCGTTCCAGGCCTTTATTGATCGCGTGGACCTGGCCGCGATCTTTTTCACTCACCCAGTAGGCCATGCGATCTTCGTACTTGCGAATGATCGAAACACTTTCGTCAGTGCTGCCACCGTCGATCACGATGTACTCGAGCGGTTCGTACCCCTGTTTCAACACGGACAGGATCGTCTCTTCGAGAAACCTGCCCTGGTTGAATGAAGGGGTGATGATGCTGAGTTTCAATGCCATGCTACTTCTTTGTCCTCAGGGTCTAAAACTCGCGATCGTTTCGACTACGTAAGCTTGTTGCGCGTCGGTGAGCTCGGGATAGACGGGCAACGCCAGTGTCTCGCACGCCGCGCGCTCCGACTCAGGAAACTCGCCTTCTCTGTAGCCGAGATAAGCAAAGCACTCCTGCCGGTGCAGCGGAATTGGATAATACACTTTTGTGCCCACGCCGTGGGTTTTCAAGTGTTCCATCATCGCGTCGCGGTGCTTCGGAATGCGAATCACGTACTGGTGAAAGATGTGACGCGACTCGGGGGTCACTCTTGGTGCGATCACTTCACAACTCAGTGGCGCGCTGTTCAGCAACTCGGTGTAAATGCCTGCCTTGCGCGCGCGTTCGTCGGACCACTTATCGAGATGCGGCATTTTGACGTTCAGAACAGCGGCCTGTAATTCGTCGAGACGGCTGTTGATGCCGACTTCCGAGTGTTCGTATTCGTTGGCGCCGCCGTGAGTGCGCAAACGTTTTAGTCGCTGAGCGAGGTTGTCGTCGTTGGTCGTCAACATGCCGCCGTCGCCCGCGCCGCCGAGGTTCTTTGTCGGGTAAAAGCTGAAACAGCCGATCGCGCCCATCGAACCGGCTTGCCGGCCTCGGTTGGTGGCGCCGATTGCCTGGGCTGCGTCTTCGACGATCGGAACGTTTTCGCTTTTGGCGAGCAGCACATCCATGTCCGCGCACTGTCCGTAAAGATGGACCGGCATGATGGCCGTTGTGCGTGGAGTGATCGCGATTTGTGAGACGTCGAGGTTGTAAGTAGCCGGATCGATGTCGACAAAAGCCGGACGAGCGCCGAGACGAGTGATCGACGCGGCTGTTGCGAAGAAAGTGAATGGCGTCGTGATTACTTCATCGCCGGCGCCGACGTCGAGGGCCATCAGGGCGAGCAGCAGCGCGTCGGATCCGGATGCACAAGCGATGGCGTGTCTCGACTGGGTGTATTGCGCGATCGACGCCTCGAGTTTTCGCACTTCGTCGCCGAGAACGAAACGCTGCGAGTCCATGACCCGCTCGACTGCCTCGCGCAAATCATCTCGCAGCGAGACATACTGCGACTGTAGATCCAAAAGGGGAACGTTCATTCGTCTATCGATGCGGGGCCGTTCATTCGTCTATCGATACCGGCAGCTCTTCAGTTCGACTTTGAAACGGGCCATTCGTTCTACTTGAACCGGCCATTCTCTTCTACTTGAAGCGGCTATTCACTTCTGCTTGAAGCGGGCATTCACTTCTGCTTGAAGCGGCTATTCACTTCTGCTTGAAGCGGCCATTCACTTACTTGAAGCGCCGTTCACTTCTACTTTTGAAGCGGGTGATTCATTTCGGCTTCGCCGCCGGATGTGAGGCGAGGCTATGCCTCGCCGGACGCCTCTGAAAACAAATTTGGGGCTGTGCCCCTACTTTGGGGCGCAGCCCCTTTCTTTTTTCTAACACTCCGGCTGGGCACAGCCCAGCCTCACATCCGGCGGCGAAGCCGAAACGAGAGTCCCACATCAATAGCAAAGAGCACGAGAGGCCTGCATCAACAGCAAACAACACGAGAGGCCTGCATCAATTGCAAAAAGGCGCGAGCAGAACACGAGACTCCCGCATCAACAGCAAAGAACCTGCATTGAAACGGTATTACGCAGTCTCGCCGGCTGCGCCGCGGTCACCTTCAGTTTCCGTCGAGTAATAGTTCGAGGAGTAGTAGCCGGAATAATAGTAATCCTGCTGCTCGAGCTTCACGTTGTTGAGTACGACGCCGAAGATGTGCGCGCCAACGTCGAGCAACTGTTGTTTCGCCCGCCGCACGACCGCACGCGAACTGCGGCCGCCATGTACCACCAGCATCACGCCGTCAACCATCGTCGAAAGTATCGACGCGTCAGTAAACGAGATCGCCGGCGGCGAATCGATGATGATGTGCGCGAAGCGTTCGCTGAGCTGTCCCAACAACCGGCGCATCTCTTCCGAACCAAGCAACTCCGCCGGATTCGGCGGCACTGGACCTGACGTCAGGATCTTCAGATTCGGCGTCTTCGGACAGATCTGCAACAAATTGTCGAGATCTCTTTCGCCGGAAAGCCACGTGGTCAGTCCCTTTGAGTTCGCAACTTCAAACTGCGTGTGCAACCGCGGGCGGCGCAAGTCGCAATCGATGATCAAAACCTCGGCGCCGGTTTGCGCCAACATGAACGCCGTATTGATCGCCGTCGTCGTCTTTCCTTCCGAAGGCTGGCTGGACGTGACGAGGATCGTCTTCGGCGGCTGGCCGGCGGACGAAAGCAACAACGAGGTGCGCAAGTGACGATACGACTCCGCAATCGGCGACCGAACGTCGTCGATCATCGCAAGCGCGGTCGTTTCCGAAGGTCCGGGATTCGACTGCGTGAGTCCTTTCAAACGCGCACCGCCACGGCTCGCGGGAATCATCGCCAGCGCCGGCAGGTGAACGTACCGATCGACGTCGTCGATCGACTTAACCGTGTCGTCAAGGAAATCAAGCAGGAATGCGAGACCGATACCGGCGACGAGCGACAAAACAAACGCGATCATCACGTTTCTGACGCGCGGCGGTCCGACCGCTCCACGCGGAACGCGGCTGTAAGCTTCGATATTGACTTCGCTGCCCTTGTCGCCCTGCGCGATCTGCACTTCGCGATACTTCTGCTGCAACGTGTTCAGGTATTGCTTGTTGGCTTCGAGCCGCTGCGAGTACGCGGCCATTTCGATCTGATCGCGCGTCTGCTGGTTCGTGATGCCGCGTTGCTGCATATATCTCTGCTGAACGCTCTTCTCATGCTCCAGCGCTGCTTCATATTGCGACTTCAAACTGCCGACTGTTTCGGCGGCTTCATTTTTCAGCTCTTCTTTCAGCCGATCGATCGAAACCTGAAGTTTCTTAACTTCGGGCCATTCCTTTGTATAAGTGATCTCGAGCGCCGCCTTTTTCTCTTCGAGACCCGAGATTCGATCCTGTAACGCGCCGATGCGTTCCGACTTTTGCACGTCCGGAATCGTCATGATGTCGCTGGTCGCTTTGGCGCTCAGGTAAATGGCCTGCGCAGTCTTGCGACGATTTTCCGCTTCGAGCACCTGGCGGCTCAGATCGGCGAGTCGCTGCGCTTCGACGTTGAGAGCCTGGTCTGTCGTAGGCGGCAGACTCTTCTCACGCGCGTAATTGAACAACGCTTCCTGATCCTGGCGAACTTTGTCCTGCCAGTTCGATATTTCGCGGGCCAACACGTCTTCGGCCTTTGAAGAGTTGGCGGTGGTGCGTTCGATGTTGTTTGAACGAAAGACTTCGGCGATGGTGTTGGCGACCTTCTGCGCCATCTCCGGATCGGTGTGTCGATACTTGATCCGGAAGAGGTTCGTGCCGACGATGCCGTCGATACTCTCGCCGGCGATGATCGCGTCTTCATAAGGCTCGAGCGCGGCGAGCTCTTCGGCGGTGAGCGGCTCGTCTTTCATCTGTCCTTCGCCGACGACACTCAAGCCGGCGGGCGCGACGGCGGGCGACGGACCAATCTTCTTCTGATCGCCGGAAACCATTCGCTTGAGCGCGGCGAAGATTCCGCCCTGCGATTGGCCGCCAAAGAACTGCGGATTGTGCTGAAGGTCGAGACTCAGAGCCACTTGCCGCGCCAGCGACGGACTTTCGAGCAGCTTGATCTGCGTGCCCCAGAAATTCGCGTCCGGCTGGGCGTTGAGCACAAAACCTTGCGTCTGCAAGACGTTCTGTTTTCGTGGTTCGATACGGATCGTCGTCATCGCCTCGTAAATCGAGGGCTGGCGAAACATCTGGATCGCGACGAGCGACGTGACCACCAGACAGAGACTCAGAATGAGCCACTTCCGCTTCAACACTACGAACAGGTAATCGCGAATCTGGCTGGGTTCGCTGGCTGCTGGCCCATAGGACCTGAGCTGTCCAATATCGTTGAGCGGTCTATCGAGTGGACGCTCGACGGCAGGCATCGGCATTAAGCGGTTATCTTGCGACATCTTCTTTTTTCCGGGCTAGAAATCTTGGGTTACAACTAAGTTAGCGAACCGGGGGCAGTCCAAGAGGAAGAATAATAACAGAGACTCGCTGTGAGGCAAGCCATCCGTTACCCGCAACGCAATTTCGAAATTCGAAATTCAAAATTCGAAATTCGAATTTTCTTTAGGGTAATTCAGCAACAAAGTCCGCCACCGCTTCCTGCCAGGGGCGCAGGGGCGGGAGGCCGACTGCCGGCGACAGGACACAACTCAGCCGCGTGTTTCGCGGACGCGGAGCGGGACGCTGCAGCGTGTCCATACTCACCGTCTCGATCGAATCAACCGGATGCTGCGCCAGGGCCAGCGCCTCGCGAGCGAACGTTTCAAAGCTCGCGCCCGCGCCTGAATTTGCCACGTGATAAATCCCCGGCAAGTCTTTCAACGCGAGTTCGCGCAAGCGGGCGGCGAGGTCGCGTCCATACGTCGGCGTGCCGTAGCAGTCGCTGATCGCCATCAACTTCTCGCCGCTTCGCGCCCGCGTCACGATCGTACTCAGAAAGTTCTTCCCACCGAGCCCGAAAATGTAACCGGCGCGAACTACGATCGATCTCGCATGTTCAGCCTGAACGCGCCGCTCGCCCTCGAGTTTGAAACGCCCGTAGACGTTGATCGGACGCGGATTGTCGCGCTGCGTGTAAAACCCTTCTTTCAGACCATCGAAAACATAGTCGGTCGAGATCGTGACGAACACTGCGTCAACACGACGACTGGCACGCGCGAGATTCTCCGGTCCGAAAGAATTTGCCTGTTGCGTCTTCTCCGGATCGCTCTCGCACCCATCGACGTTCGTCCACGCCGCGCAATTAATAACAGCCTCGGGCTAATCTTCATCGACAACTCTTTCAATCGCCTGATAATCGACGATGTCCAGCGACTGATGATCGTAAGCGAAAACTTCATCACCCTTCGTTCGACAATGCTCCTCAAGCGCGCGGCCAACGAGACCGCCGGCTCCCGTGATCAGAATCTTCAACGAGCGTTAACCTCTGTTCCATACTGAAGTCGATAGTAGTCGCGATACGCACCACTGCGCGTGTTCTCCAACCACGACGTATTCTCGCGATACCAGTCGATGGTTTTCGCAAGCCCGGTGGTCCACGTTTCGCGCGGACGCCAGTCGAGCTCCGATTCGATCAACGACGGATCGATCGCGTAACGACGATCGTGTCCCAAACGATCCGTAACAAACTTGATCAAGCTGCGCGGCTTGCCGAGCGCGTCAAGCAGCGACTGCACCACGTCGAGATTGCGTTGCGGATTGCGCGCGCCGATGTTGTAAACGCCGCCGGGTTTTCCTTGATTCATCACGGCGAGAATCGCGCGACAATGATCCTCAACGTAGATCCAATCGCGCACGTTCATGCCGTCGCCGTAAACGGGAATCGTCTGATCGTTCATCGCGTTCGCGATCGCGAGCGGCAAAAACTTTTCGGGAAACTGGCGCGGTCCGTAATTGTTGCCGCAACGCGTAACGACAGTGTTCAAACCGAAGGTGTGATGGGCCGCGCGCACGAGATGTTCGGCAGCGGCTTTCGACGCAGCGTAAGGACTATTCGGCTCAAACGGCGACGCTTCCGTAAAAAACGCGTTGTCGTCTTCAGGCAAACTCCCCATCACTTCATCGGTCGATATTTGCACGAAGCGTTTCACACCTTTCGCTCGCGCGGCATCGAGCAAAACCTGCGTGCCCGCGACATTCGTGCGCAGAAAGTCGTCAGCCGAAGTTATGCTCCGGTCCACATGCGATTCCGCCGCGAAATTCACGATCGTCTCAACATCGTGTGGCAACGCGTCTAACACTGCGTCGCGATCCGCAATGTCGCCGCGAATAAAGTGATGACGCTCTTCGTCCAATCCTTTGAGATTGTCGAGATTGCCGGCGTAGGTGAGTGCGTCGTAGTTAGTGATGAAACAGTCGTTGGTCTCTTCAAGCACCAACTTGATGAATGCGGATCCGATGAAACCCGCGCCGCCAGTTACAAAGACTTTTCGCATGTACCCTTACAAAAGCAAAAAAATGTAATGATCAGTTACAAAAATAGACCATCGTGAACGCTCACGCACGCTCTATTTTCGATTCAAAATCGCGCAAAAACTTTTGCGGCAGAAAGCCGCAAGATTTTATTGACTTCACCATAGGTTTGTAGTAAAAGACTGCGCCTCCAACCATAGGAGAACGCGCTTCGACGATTCTAGACTGCACATCGCGCTTCCAATTGAGTGCACGTCTCAATAATTAACCCTCGCTTCCGCCACTGTCCATCGGTGTAAATCCTTCAACCCCTTAAGGAGAAATATGAAAATGAGTAAGGCCCGACTGTTAGTCAACTGTTTAGCGCTTATTGTCCTGACCCTCGGCATCAACTCAATCGCAAATGCGCAGGCAACGCGCACCTGGGTCTCGGGTGTCGGCGACGATGCAAATCCCTGTAGCCGCACGGCGCCTTGCAAGACTTACGCGGGTGCAATTTCGAAAACAGCCGCCGGCGGTGAGATTTCTACTCTCGACCCCGGCGGTTTTGGCGCCGTCACAATTACTAAAGCCATGACGATCAACGGCGACGGCACGCTGGCCGGAATCCTCAACGCCGGCGCCACCGGGATCATCGTCAATGCCGGTGCGAATGACGTGGTCTATATTCGTAACCTTTCCATCAACGGCGCCGGCACTGGTCTAAACGGAATTCGCTGGCTCGCCGGTAAAGCCTTGCACGTCGAGAACTGCAACATCTACGGCCAGGGAAACAACACGGCCGGAAATGGTAACGGCATTCTGGTCAACCTCGGCGCCACGGCCGGCAACCTGTTTGTCAAAGACACTAACATCAAGACCTGCGCAGTAAACGGAATCTCCGTGCAAACGTCCGTCGGTTTCGTAGCTGGTGTTCTCGATCGCGTCCGTCTTGAAGGTCTACCCACTGGTTTGCTGATCGGTAACAACGCTTTCGTCAGCGTTCGCGACTCCGTAATCAACCTCAGCACTTCTATCGGCGTCAGCATCACCGGATCCGGTGGACCAACCGGAAGTTTCGACAACGTCATGGTCAACAACAATCCTACCGCTATCAACGTTGGCGCGGGTGCTCTTATGAACCTGTCGAGCTGCACGCTCGAGAGCAACACCACCGCTATCGTGAGCGCGGCGCCGCAAGCCAACCTGCGTTCATCCGGCAACAATCGTTTGCTTGGAAACGGCAGTGACGGAGCGACGATGACAGTCATTCTGCAGAAGTAACACTCTGCTGAATTCCTGGTTCAATCCGCTTGCGGATTTCACCAAAGTCAGTCTTTCAAGGTGAAAAGGATAAGATTATGACCCCAAATTTATCGATATTGATAAAGCCGGGTGGCAAGGAGAATCGCCGTGGGGCTCCCGTCAGACGACTGGGCTTCTTTCTGGCGCTGCTCGCCATCGGGCTCGCAATCCTCACTTCGCTTTCCCACTCAACCTCAGCCGATTTTTCTGCAACGGGATGGTCCAATTCGCCCCAGGATTCCGCGTTACGGGTGATGCCCCAGAAGTCCTCTGGAAAATCCCGGCTGAGCGAAATGAACATGAGAGACAATTCCAGTCTCAAAAAACTTACGCCGGCCGTAGATTTACGGGGCGGACGGTTTCTCAGTCTGCTTCTTCCACAGGGACCACCCGCGGCCGAAAGCATTGGCACGTTCGCGGAAGATTGCACGACTCCAAAAACCGACTTCAACTTCGGCGAGACTGTTTGCGCGGTCGTTTCCAACGCTCCACTCGGCGCAAACGAACGGCTCGTCTGGGGCCACACCGATGGCTTCCTGGCACGTGAAACCATGATCACGAGCGTCACGCAAAACGATTCGCTTTTGCTGACGCCGACTTCAGTAATCGGCAGTCTGACCGTCAACAACAGCGGTACGTGGGTTATCTCGAGTATCGATGTGGACGGCGCTCCGGTCGCAACCACGAAGTTCACCATCCACGATCCGGAACTGATAACTTCCGATCTCTCGGTTTACAAGTTTCCGGAAACCGGCGAGAGCAAGGTCAACGAAAACACTGCCGTGCGCTTTACGATCAGCGTTTCGAATCTCGGTCCTGACACGGCAACAAACGTGGAACTCGCGGATCTGACTCCCGATGCCGCGACTTTCGTTTCGCTGACACAGGATTCTGGTCCAAGTTTTTCGTGTACGGATTCAAACTGCACGATTGCCAGTCTTCCTCGTGGCGCGCGCGCTAACTTCACTGCCATCTATCACACGAACGGTGTTGCCGCTCAAACACTGACCACATATTCAGCCAGCGTGACCAGCGACACCAACGAGTTGAGACCGGCGGACAATTCGGCAACCGGCGAACTGAGCATCATTACTGTCGGCGCGCCTGTCGCTTGCACGCTCGCATGTCCGGACAACGTCAACGCAACCGCCAACACCACCGTCAACGGCGAACGCGGCGCGATCGTTTCCTTCGACGCTGCTGAACCTGAAGGCGACTGTGGCGCGGTTACGGCCACTCCGGCGTCGGGCTCGTTCTTCCCGGTCGGCACAACGACAGTCACTGTTAATTCGGCGACTGGCGGCGGTAGCTGTAGCTTCACCGTCACCGTTGAAGACACCGGCACGAATCCCGCGACGATCAGTTGTTCAGCGAACGTCGAAGTCAACGCCGGCGCTAACTGCGAGGCTTCAGTCGACCTGGTCGACCCAAGCACTGGCGGCGACAACGTGACTGTTACCGGTGTTCGCAGCGACGGCAAGTCGTTGTTCGACTGCGACACCAACGGAAACTGCACACGCAAGACCGTTGACGAACCGTTCGCAGCCGGCATCACCACGATCACCTGGACTGCTTATTCGCATAGTTCGCCTGGTCCATTCGCAACGGCGGAAGACGAAGAAGCAGCTCGCACGGGCAGTGCGTCGTGTACCCAGACAATCACGGTAAACGACGTCACTCCGCCGACGATCTCAGCCGCGCCGCAGACCATCGCGGCAGACGCCAGTTGTCAGGCTGTGGTTCCGGACTTTACCGCGACTGCTACAGTCTCGGATAACTGCGCGTGTTCGGGTAACGACAACAGTGCCACTTGCGCTGATCAGCAGCCGATCACCGTTACACAGAGCCCGGCTCCGGGAACACCGGTCGGACTCGGTACGCACACGATCACACTTTCCGCAAATGACGGCTCCAGCAATAACGGCGGCGCCGGCAATACCACCACGGTAACGACGACTCTGACCGTCGCCGATCAAACGGCGCCTGTAGTCACTGCGCCTGCCGATAGCTCAGCTTCGGCGGATGCTAACTGCCAGGTGGCAATTCCTGATTTCGTCGCCGGATCAACTGTGTCCGACAGTTGCGATACCAATCCAACTGTGACGCAGAGCCCGGCAGCAGGAACTCTGGTCGGCCTCGGATCACACACCGTCACAGTGACGGCTACCGACGCAGCGGGTAATCAAAGCAGCGATCAGGTAGTTTTCACCGTCAACGACACGACGGCGCCCGTGATCAGTTGTCCGTCGAACATCGAGGTCTTCCTACCGCCGAACACGCCCGACACGTCGATGGCTGTTACTTATCCAGCCGCGACCGCGACGGATAATTGTTCGGCGGCGCCCACTGTCAGTTATAGTCATGCTTCCGGATCGACTTTCCCGGTTGGCACGACCACAGTGACTGTTACGGCGACGGATGCAGCGGGAAATCACTCGGAATGCACGTTTACAGTAACCGTGCGTTACAACTTCACAGGCTTCTTCTCACCGGTCAACAACACGCCGACGCTGAATTCAGTCAACGCGGGCCGTGCGATTCCGGTGAAGTTCAGCCTGAGCGGAGACAAGGGCTTGAACATCTTTGCCCCGAATAACCCGTACTCCGTTTCATTCAACTGCAACACTAACGATCCAGGCGTGGATGTCATTGAAACTCTGACGGCGGGAGGCAGCAGCCTAACGTTTAGCGGAGGCCAATACATATACGTTTGGAAGACCGAAAGCTCGTGGGCCGGAACGTGTCGTCAACTTGTAGTGACGTTGAACGACGGCAGCGTTCATGTCGCGAACTTCAAGTTCAAGTAGGGTCGACCGAAATGGAACGAGCGACGCCTCCCGACTTTGACGTCGCTCGTTCCCCTACGAACATGGGCAGAGCAAAATAATAAAAATGGCGCTTAACCAATATCTCATCCACCATGGGACCAACCCCGGCGCACGAGTCGCCGGACTTTCGGTTCTGGACACCCCCCAGACCTCCACAAAACCTATAAGGAGATAGTAGAGATGATTAAGTTTTACCCCACCGTCAAGGCGTTGTTCGTTGTCACTTTCATGTTAGTTGTGGCCTCGGCCGCTCAAGCCCAGGCGACCCGCACATGGGTATCAGGTGTCGGCGATGACGTTAACCCCTGCAGCCGCACTGCTCCCTGCAAGACCTTCGCGGGTGCAATTTCAAAGACCGCCAAAGACGGTGAAATCAGTGTTCTGGATCCCGGCGGATACGGTGCTGTAACCATCACCAAGTCGATCTACATCAACGGCACGCACGGCGCGGGTTATGGTTCGATCATCGCTTCGCTCGTGAACGGTGTCATCATCAACATCACCGACGTCAACGATGTTCGCAAGGCTGTCCGCCTTCGTGCTCTCGACATCAACGGTGCTTCAACCGGCATCAACGGTATCAGCATCCTCGCGGCGAATAACGTTTGGGTTGAAGACTCGGTGATCGACGGCTTCACAGGCGATGGAACCAACTCCGGCATGGGCATCAGAGTCGCCACGGCTGCGAGCTGCAATCTGTACGTCAGCGACACGATGATCCACAAGACCGTTACCGGCATCAGAGTTTCGACCACGGCCGGTTTCGCGGTTGCCAACGTCCGCAACTCAAACATCGAAGGCAATACGAATGGTTTGATTGTCAACACCAACGGTTTCGCGACAATCGATGCCACCCGCTTCGCAGCGAATACGACCAACGGCGTCGCCACGATCGCCGCGAGCGCAACCATCACGATCAGAGACAGTCTGCTTTCAAACAACGGCACCGGCATTAGCGCTGCCGCCGGCTCGACTGTCAGGGCCTTGAGCAATCAGCTCAACAACAACACGACCGGATTTGGCGGCACCACCGCCGTGATCCAAACAGACGGCCAGAACAGAAGCATCGCCAACGGTGGCGGTGGCCCAGGTGGCGGTCTCGTAACCATCCAGTAAGCTGGTCTAAATCAAAACTGGACCAAAAATTCCCCGCACGTTTTGTATGAAACGTGCGGGGTTTTTCTTCCCTCTTTTCCTCGATCTGTGTAATCTGTGTCCCCCCGACTGCGACCGATCATCTGAGCCGAACCCCTACAACCACTAAAAGGAGAACCGAAATGTCGAAAATTTACCCCACCCTGAAGGCGTTGTTCCTCGTGAGTTTCATGTTAGTTGTGGCCTCGGCCGCTCAAGCCCAAACCCGCACATGGGTCTCCGGCGTCGGCGATGACTTGAACCCCTGCAGCCGCACCGCGCCTTGCAAGACTTTCGCGGGTGCTATCAGCAAGACCGCCAAGGATGGCGAGATCAGTGTTCTCGATCCCGGCGGATATGGTGCTGTGACGATCACGAAGTCGATCTACATCAACGGCACGCACGGCGCGGGCTATGGTTCGATCCTCAACGCGTCGGTAAACGGCGTAATCATCAACATCACCGACGTGAATGACGTGCGAAAAGCAGTTCGGCTTCGAGCGCTTGATATCAATGGCGTTTCGACCGGCATCAACGGCATCAGCATTCTCGCCGCGAATAACGTCTGGGTTGAAGACTCCGTGATCGATGGCAACACCGGCAATGGGACCACCACCGGCATCGGCATCAGAGTCGCGACGGCTGCGAGCTGCAATCTGTACGTGACCGACACGATGATCCACAAGAACGTCACGGGTATTCGCGTCACGACGACGGCGGGTTTCGCAGTCGCCAACATCCGCAACTCGAACGTCGAAGGCAACACGACCGGTCTTGACGTCAATGCAAATGGCTTTGCCACCGTCGACAGTTCCCGTTTTGCGGCGAACTCAACGAACGGCGTCGCCACAACCGCGTCCGGCGCGACGATCACGATCAGGGACAGTCTGCTTTCAAACAACGGCACGGGCATTAATGCCGCCGCCGGCTCGACGGTTAGAGCGTTGAGTAACCAGCTCAATAACAATACGACGGGATTTGGCGGCACCACCGCGGTGATCCAAACAGACGGCCAGAACAGAAGCGTCGCCAACGGTGGCGGTGGCCCGGGTGGCGGGTTGGTGACGATCCAGTAACGCTGGTTTGGTGACGAACCAGATTCTAAAACGCTTTGAAGCGGCTTTGCGCCTGATGTGCGGCGAGGCTGTGCCTCGCCGTTGCCGCCGTGTCAAAAAAGAGGGCTATGCCCTTGGTCCCGGGGGCGGAGCCCCCCTTATTTTCCCTAAGCTGCCGGCGAGGCACAGCCTCGCCTCACATCCGACGGCAAAGCCGTAACGAAGCCTCACCAACCGGGAACCGAAGTTCTCCTACAGCCTGGAACCGAAGTTCTCCCACCCCTGGACCGCAAATTTCCACCACAGCTTCAAACCGCACCACCATCGGAATTTCTCTTTTCGCCCAATCTGTGTAATCTGTGTTACCCGAATGAAGCCGATCATCAGAGCCACGAACGTCTCCAAGCAATATCAACTCGGCGGTCGACAGAATTCTTTACCCACACTGCGCGACACGATAGCCGACGCGGTCAAAGCTCCACTCAAGCGCCAGAAGATGAACGGCGCCGGCTGCACTATCAACGCGCTACAAAATGTGAGCTTCGAGATCGCCGCCGGTGAAGTACTCGGAATCATCGGACGCAACGGCGCCGGCAAATCAACCCTGCTGAAAGTTCTGTCGCGGATCACCGAACCTTCTTCAGGCCGGATCGAAATGTACGGTCGCGTGGCGAGCCTGCTCGAAGTCGGCACCGGTTTCCACCCGGAGTTGACGGGGCGCGAAAACATCTATTTAAACGGCGCGATCATGGGCATGACGCGCGCGGAGATTCGCCGGAAGTTTGACGAGATCGTGGCCTTCGCGGAAGTCGAAACGTTCATCGACACACCCGTCAAACACTACTCCAGCGGCATGTATTTGCGTCTCGCGTTTGCCGTCGCGGCCCATCTCGATCCCGAGATCCTGCTCGTCGACGAAGTGCTCGCGGTGGGCGACGCGCGCTTCCAGCGCAAGTGTCTCGACAAGATGGAAGACGTGCGGCTAAGAGGCCGCACAGTCGTCTTTGTCTCACACAACATGCCGGCCGTGACCCGTCTCTGCCCGCGCACGATCCTGCTCGAAGACGGCGGCGTCGTCTTCGATGGTCCATCACACAAGGCAGTCGGGCTTTATCTCGGTTCGGGAACGCGAACCAACGCGTCGCGAGAGTGGCAGGATCTCGCGAGCGCGCCGGGAGACAACGTCGTTCGCCTCCGTTCGATCCACGTGCGTTCCGCGGACGGACAGATTTGCGAGAGCATCGACATTCGCTCACCCGTCGGCGTCGAAATGGAATTTGAAGTATTTGAACCGGGTCACGTGCTGGTGCCTAATTATCACTTCATCAACCAGGAAGGTGTGTGTGTCTTCGTCGCGGTCGAGCACGACGCCGAGTGGCAGCGGCAACCGCGGCCGGTTGGCCGTTACGTGAGCACTGCCTGGATTCCGGGTAACTTTCTCGCGGAAGGCGCTTTGATTATCGGCGCCGCCGTCAGCACGATCGAGCCGTTAAAGATTCACTTCTTCGAAAGAGATGTTGTCGCGTTTCAGGTTATCGATACGATGGACGGCGATTCGGTGCGCGGAAACTATGCTGGTCCAATACCGGGTATAGTGCGGCCGATGTTGAACTGGACTTCTCACTACACACCTTCACCGGGAGGACCGGCATGAAAATCGTCATTCTGGCCGGCGGACAAGGCACGCGTTTGACGGAGGAGACCGAAGTGCGTCCCAAGCCGATGGTCGAGATCGGCGGGCGTCCAATCCTCTGGCACATCATGAAGCACTATGCTCACTACGGCTTCAAAGAATTTTTCATCGCGCTGGGTTATCGTGGTGAGATGGTGAAGCGCTTCTTTCTTGACTATTGTTCGCTCAGCGGAAGCATGACAGTCGATCTTTCCAACGGCGCGGTGAAGTCGATCGAGAATGATTGTGAAGACTGGGTGGTCCATTTAAAGAACACCGGACTGGAGACGAACACGGGCGGACGCGTCAAGCGACTCGAACAGTCGTTGAAAGACGGAACGTTCATGCTCACGTACGGCGACGGTGTCAGTAACGTCGACCTCTCGAAATTGCTGGCGTTTCACAAGGCGCAGGGGCGGATCGCGACGGTCACGGCGGTGCGGCCGCCGGCGCGGTATGGTGGGCTATTATTCTCAGGCGACCTCGTGACAGAGTTCACGGAGAAGCCGCAGATCGGCGAAGGGTGGATCAACGGTGGGTTCATGGTGTTTGAACCGGCTGTTTTTGAGTATCTTGCCGATGACAACAGCAGTCTCGAAGCAGACTGTCTGGAGCGGCTCGCCGAGGATAAGCAGCTTGTTGCGTTTCGGCATGAAGAGTTTTGGCAGTGCATGGACACGATGCGTGAGGTGAGGTTGTTGCAGAGTTTATGGACCAGCAATAATCCGCCATGGAAAGTATGGAGCTGAATCCGGTTAAATCCGCGTCATCTGTGTTTTGGCGTGACCGCCCGACATTCGTCACCGGCGCAACAGGGTTGCTCGGCGGCTGGCTCGTGCGGCGTTTGCTACAGGCCGGCGCCGACGTCGTGTGCCTCGTGCGTGACTGGGTGCCGCAGAGTGAAATTGTGCGCGCGCGGCTGTTGGACGAAGTGAAAGTCGTACGCGGTGATGTGTGCGATCAGTCGACGCTGGAACGTGTACTCGGCGAGTACGAGATCGACACGGTGATACATCTCGCGGCGCAGACGATCGTCGGTATCGCGAATCGCAATCCGATTTCGACGTTTGAGACGAACATTCGCGGCACGTGGTCGCTGCTCGAAGCGTGTCGTCGCAGTCCAAACGTGAAACAGATCGTCGTCGCGTCGTCTGACAAAGCTTACGGCGCGCACGAAGAACTTCCGTATAACGAAAACGCACCGTTACGCGGCACGCATCCGTACGACGTCAGTAAATCCTGCGCCGATCTGATCGCGCAGGCTTACGCGAAGACTTATGAGTTGCCGGTTGGGATCACCCGTTGCGGCAATCTTTACGGCGGCGGAGATCTCAACTGGAACCGCATCGTTCCGGGAACGATCCGTTCAGTGTTGCGCGGTCAACAGCCGGTGATTCGTTCTGACGGAACGTTTGTGCGCGATTACTTTTACGCGGAAGACGGCGCGGCGGCGAACATGCTGCTCGCCGAGAAACTTGCTACGGCTCCTGATCTGCGAGGCGCGGCGTTCAACTTTTCAAACGAGACGCAGGTGACGGTGCTCGAGTTGGTCCAACGCATTCTCGCGGCGATGGAGTCGGATCTCGAACCGGAAGTGAATAACGAAGCCGTGAACGAGATCCCGCATCAATACTTGAGCGCCGCGAAGGCGCGCGAAGTGCTCGGATGGAAAGCGTTGTTCACGCTCGACGAGGGTTTGCGGCAAACAATCGCGTGGTACAGGGAATTTCTCGGAGCAGACAGCAGATGAAAGTAAGCGGGCCGCATTCCTGCCGCTCGTGCGGACACACTGATCTCAAAACAATTCTCTCACTGGGCCACACGCCACTCGCGAACGCGCTCCTAACGAAAGATCAACTCAATGACGATGAAGAAGTATTTCCACTCGATCTCGTCTTCTGCCCGGAGTGTACACTCGTCCAGATCACCGAAACCGTGTCTCCCGAAAAGCTGTTTCGCGAATATTTCTACCTGTCTTCATTCTCGGATACGATGCTGCGCCACGCGGAAGCCTTGGCGGCGGAGATCACAAAAACGCGCTCGCTTGGTCCACAGAGTCTCGTCGTAGAAATCGCGAGTAACGATGGTTATCTCTTGCGACAATACAAGCGACTTGGCGTGCCCGTACTCGGCATCGAGCCGGCAGTGAACGTCGCTCGCGTCGCCGAAGAGGAACATGGAATCCGTACTATCCGTGAGTTCTTCACCGACGAACTTGCAAAAAAACTAGATCGCGCGGATGTGATTCACGCTCACAACGTACTGGCCCACGTTCCCGATCTCAACGGCTTCGTACGCGGCATCAATCGCTTGTTGAAAGACGACGGCGTCGCCGTGATCGAAGTTCCTTACGTGAAAGACATGATCGACGCCTGCGAGTTCGACACGATCTATCACGAACATCTCAGCTACTTTTCACTAACTTCTCTCAACCATCTCTTCACACGCAACGGCCTCAACATCGTCAACGTCGAGCATTTTTCGATTCATGGCGGAACTCTGCGGATTTATGCTTCTCGCGAAGCAAATCCGATACTGCTTGACGAACAGAATTTAGATCTCACGGATTTCAAAAATAAGGTTGAAAACTTACGTCGCGAGTTGGTTGACCTCTTGCGTAAATTGAAACAAGAGGGTAAACGAATCGCCGCCTACGGCGCGTCCGCAAAAGGCAGCACGCTCCTGAACTACTTCCGCTTAGGACGCGAGACCGTCGATTACGTCGTCGATCGCAGCACCGTAAAACAAGGTCTTTACACGCCCGGCACGCACCTGCAAATTCATTCGCCGGACAAACTGCTCGCCGACATGCCGGATTACGTTCTGCTACTGACATGGAACTTCGCGGACGAGATTCTTGAACAACAAGCGGAGTATCGAAACAAAGGCGGACGCTTCATCATTCCGATTCCATCCGTTAAGGTTGTCTAAAACATGGGCATCAGTTTCAAGGAGACAAAACTCAAAGGCGCGTTCGTCATCGATCCGGAACGCTTCAACGACGATCGCGGCTTTTTAGCGCGCAGCTTTTCGGCGAAAGAACTCGAGAGTCACGGACTAAACCCGCGCATCGCCGAGTGCAACATTTCCTTCAGCCGCAAGCGCTACACCGTCCGCGGTATGCACTTTCAAAAACCGCCGCACGCGCAGGCGAAGCTGGTTCGTTGTACGAAAGGCGCCATTTACGATGTAATCATCGACTTGCGCCCTGAGTCGCCGACGTTCAAACAATGGATCGGTGAAGAGTTGACGGCGGAAAATCGGCGGATGCTTTACGTCCCGGAAGGTTTTGCTCACGGTTTCCAAACGCTCGAAGACGACACCGAAGTGTTCTACCAGATCTCGAATTTCTACGCGCCCGGCAGCGAAGGCGGCGTCCGCTGGAACGATCCCGTGTTTGCAATCGACTGGCCCGCGACCGACGGCATCACGATCAACGAGCGCGACATGAATTACCCGGATTTCAAAGCCTAAGATGAGCTTGATTCAAACTCTGAAGCGCGCCGTTCCACTCGAGTGGAAAGTCGGTTTTCACCAATACAAGGTGCTGCCGAAGTACTACGCCACGCGCGTCAAGAATCGCCTCGAAGGCGAACCGCCGATTCCCCCCGGCGACTTGATCTATCTCGTCGCGGGTCATCGCAATCCGGAGCAGTTTCTCGATACAGGCCGTGCGACAAACAATGCGATCCGTGGCCTGTTGAAAAAGCACGATCTGAAGATTGAACAGTTCGGCGCGATTCTCGACTTCGGCTGCGGAGTCGGACGCATCATGCGTCACTGGCGCGACACGCAAGGCCCCGAATGGCACGGCGCCGACTACAATCCGGAACTCGTCAACTGGTGCAAGACAAACCTGAAGTTCTCCGACTTCCGCGTCAACACGCTTTCCGGCGAACTGCCTTACGCAGCCGAAACGTTCGACTTCATCTACGCTTTCTCAGTCTTCACACACCTGAGCGAGCCGTTACAGTTTTTCTGGATCAACGAATTGGCGCGCGTGCTCAAACCCGGCGGTTACGTCTGGTTCACCACGCACGGCCAGCACTACACCATCACCATGACGCCCGAAGAGAAGCGCGCATTCGACAGCGGAGAACTCGTCGTCAGAGAGCAACAACAGTCAGGATCGAACTTTTGCGCCGTGTTTCATCCGAGCAGTTACGTCCATGAACGACTCGGGAAAAACTTCGACGTGATTGATTTCGTTCCCGGCGGCCAAACCACCGACACCCTGCACGACGTTCACCTGCTGCGAAAACCTCTCGCCAAAGGAACCGGCAATGGCGACTGAAAAGATTCCCGTCTTCAAACCACTGATCGAGGCCGAAGAGTTTGAAGCGAGCCGCAAAGCACTCGAACTCGGCTGGCTCGGCATGGGCAGCTATGTCGGCGATTTTGAACAACAGATCAAGCGATTCCTCGGCGCAGACGATCGACACGTCGCGGCCGTGAGCACCGGACACGCTGCGATTCATCTCGGCCTGCTGGTCATGGGACTTGGACCAGGCGATGAAGTGATCACGCCGTCGTTCAACAACGCTGCCGATTTTCAGGCGATACTCGCGACCGGCGCCGAGCCCGTCTTTTGCGACATCGAAGAACACTCGCTCTGCATAGATCTCGACAAAGCCGCCGAGCTCGTTTCACCGCGCACGAAAGCCGTCATCGTGATGGATTACGATTGCGTGCTTTGCGATCACGACCGCGTCGGAGAGTTTGCGCGCACGCATAATCTGCGCGTGCTCCACGACGCGTCACACTCGTTTGGATCGAAAAGCAACGGCCGCATGATCGGCAGCTTCTCTGACGTGACGACGTTCAGCTTCGATCCGGTGAAGACGATCACGTGTATCGACGGCGGCGCCCTCGTGGTGCGCAGCGAAGAAGAGCTCGCGCGGATTCACGAGATGCGACTCATCGGCATGGGCCAACCGGCGAACGTGATGTACACGAACGCCCGCGCATGGACCTACGACATGCGCGCGATCGGTTTTCGTTATCACATGGCAAACCTGCACGCCGCGATCGGCCTGGCCCAACTCGCCAAGATCGACGTCATCTCCGCAAGCCGCAACGCCGCGTGCCGTTACTACAACGAACGACTCGGCGACATTCCGGAAGTGATCGTTCCGCGGACCGATTTTCACGACATCACACCGTTTCTTTATTACGTTCGAGTCCCCGGAGATAAACGCGAGCCGTTGCGCGCGTTTCTCGCCGAACGCGGGATCGACACCGGAATCCACTGGCAACCCGGTCACTGGTTCACGTTGTTGAAAGACTGCCGGCGCGGAGATCTCTCGGTGACCCAACGCGTCGGTCACGAAGTGCTCTCGCTGCCGCTGCACTCGAAGATGACGCCGGAAACCCTCGACCGCGTGATCGCAGGCATTCGCGATTTCTTTCAAGCGAGGTAATCGGATTGCACGACGCAAAGGATCTCTTCCAGTCGCTGAAAACCAATTCGACACTTAATCGACCGTGTCTTGCGATTCCAGTCGGTTTTCCGGTCGAAGCGTTTATGCGGCCCGTGTCTACAGTCGCCGGAAAGCTGAACGACAACGACGTTCGCGTTCTGACTGAATGGCGCAACCGGTTTGTCCACTCGTTTCTCACGGAGTTTGAGGCAACTGACGCGCGCACAGCGACGTGGCTGACAGACATAATCGGTCCCGATCCCACCAAGATCATGTTTATGCTCGACGATCTGAGCAGCCAAACGATCGGCTATCTCGGGCTCGGGTTCATCGACTGGGAAACTCGCGAAGGCGAAGCGGATGCGGCTGTTCGCGGTGTTGAAACCGCCGCGCCGGGCATAATGAGCCGGGCTTTTCTGACGCTGCTTGGCTGGGCCTACGAGCAACTCGGGCTGAAAATCATTCGCGGCCGCGTCCGTTCGGATAATCCGTCGCTGCGTTTCTTTCTCAAGCTGGCAACCGAAACAAAGCGGGTGCCGTTGCGTCGAATAGAAGAACCCGGCATGATTCGCCTTGTCGAAGACGAGACCTTAGTCACCTCGTCAGTTTCGCTCGTACATTTGACCTTCGATCGCGAACTGTCGCTTGCCGCCAGTGCGCGCGAGCGTGCTTCCCAAAATCAGCCATAACTTACGGGAAAGAGTTTGTGCATGATCACTGTTGATGGCGATCTGGTTTCTGTTTTGGATCCGGATGGCACGCGCCGAGAGTATGACATTGGCACGCCCGAGGCATTCCGTATTCTGAGCAAACTGTGGCTGCGTTCGGGTTGGGACGTGAAGTATGTTTACACCTTTTCGTGGCTCGGACGCCCGATCATTCAGCTTCCCGAAGATCTGTTGCGTTTACAGGAAGCGATCTATCGCGTCAGGCCCGATGTGATCGTCGAAACGGGCGTTGCGCACGGCGGCTCACTGATTTTTCACGCGAGTCTTTGCCATGCGATGTCGCAGGGCAGAGTGATCGGGATCGACGTCGAGATTCGTCCACACAATCGAGCCGCGATCGAGTCGCACGAGCTTTCGTCATACGTCACGCTCGTCGAAGGTGATTCGGTTGCGCCGTCGATCGTCGAACGGGTCAATTCGCAAGTGAAACCGGGTGAGACTGTGATGGTTCTGCTCGATTCGAACCATTCCAGGGCGCATGTGCTCGCGGAGCTCAACGCTTATGCGCCGCTCGTGACCATCGGTTCTTACATCGTCGCGATGGACGGAATCATGGAAGACGTCGCAGGCGCTCCGCGCACGCAACCTGACTGGACTTGGAACAATCCACGACAAGCGGCGCTGGAGTTTGTCGGCGCGAACGGCGATTTTGAGATCGAGGAGCCGGCGTTTCTTTTCAATGAGAGTGAGATATCGGAGCGCGTGACGTATTGGCCGTCAGCGTTCTTGAAGCGCATCAGATGAACATTTACACAGGGGCAGTTGTAGTTATTCCGACGCGCAATCGCGCGCAGCTCGCGATCAACGCGATCAACTCCGTTCTCAATGCGCCTGTCGAAATTCTCGTTTCAGATAATTCAACGTCGGAACGCGATCGGGATGAGCTCGAAAGCTTCTGCGCGGCCGTTGGGCAATCGCGCCTCAATTACATAAGACCACCGCAATCGCTCGGGATGCCGGATCATTGGCAGTGGGCTATGCACCAGGCTCTCACCTACGGTGCCAGCCATTACACTTACCTGACAGACCGGATGATGTTTCGAACGGGCGGACTTCGAGAAGTCCTCGACCTCGCCGACCTCTATCCTGACAAAGTCATCACCTACAACCACGATCGCATCTGTGACAACAAGCGGCCGATTCGGGTCGAGGAATACGAGGTCACGGAAAAGCTTCTGGAAGTTGAGTCAGCTCACCTGCTGGAGCTCTGCGCGGAGGCGATTCTGCATCATGGTCTACCGCGAATGTTGAATTGTATTGTTCCGCGCCGGGTTTTAAGGCGGCTTCATGACCGTTTCGGCAATGTGTTCTCGTCAATCGCGCCCGATTTCAATTTCTGCTTTCGCTGCCTGGACCAGGAAGATTCGATTCTTTTCTACGATAAGTCGCCGATGTTTCATTACGCGCTCGATCGCAGTCTGGGCGCTACCGGAACGCGCGGCGAGTCGACGCCGGAATTGACTGACTTCGAAGCCAATCTTCCAGTTGATAGTGTGAACCGCAATTACGCGACGCCGATTCCATCGCTCATCACGGCTACGAATGCGGTGTTCAATGAGTATCTGGTCTACAAACAACAGACTCAAAGCGCGCGCTTTCCGGAGATAAACCTGGAAAACTACCTGCGGGCGAATGCGACGGAGGTCGCCGAGATTTCCGATCCGCAACTCCGCGCGCAGACGTTCGCGCTGCTGGAGAAGCATGGTTACGTCGAGCGGAATCCGAGCAACGCGTCGCTTTTGAGTTCAGTTGTCGGCAAGCTAAAACGCGTGATGAAAAAGGCCCCGCCCGCGCCGGCGCCTGGGCGAACATTCGACAGTCTCGACGAAGCCATTCACTACCTCCGCGACGTCTCACGCGGTAATCTCACGAATTGGACGTGGGGCGCCGAGATACTTCACGGACGCGAGTTGCCTCTCGCGTTGGACCAAACAGCCGCCCGCTGAAGATGTCGACTTTCACCAAACTAAAGCGCGCCGCCGGGTCAGTCCTGCCCTTATCCGTTCGCAGAAACATCAACGACCGTCTGAATGAGCTTCAACTCGCGCGGATCATTCGCGCGAAGAAACGTTTCCGCGCCACGCCTCGCTCTTCCTCGTTCTCGCTCGGCGTCAATCTCATCGCGTACATTCGCGCAGAAATGGGTTTGGGCGTCGTGGCGCGCGGGATGGCGGCCGCGCTCCAGGCCGCGGACGTTCCTTTCAACATCATCAACGTCGAAAGCGGAAACTACTCGCAACACACGGATCGATCGTGGGCACACCGGGAAGTTCGCGATTCAAATTACGACACGACAGTCGTTTTCATGAACCCGGATCAGAGTCTTCACCTGCGGACGCAGGTTCCGGCGACGTTGCTTGGCGATCGATACGTTGTGGGCCAATGGTATTGGGAATTGCCGGAGTTGCCGGACGAGTGGGTGAAGGAGTTTGAGTTTGTCGATGAAGTTTGGGCGGCTTCGCAGTTTATCGGCGATGCGGTTTCGCGGAAGACTTCGCGGCCGGTGGTTCGCATTCCGCCGGTCGTGATGTTGAGCCATGGGCGCGTTGTGTCGCGCGCCGAACTCGGGTTGCCGGAGGATCGCTATCTGTTTCTCGCGATGTTTGATACGAACAGCGTGTTGCAACGAAAGAATCCGTTGGGTGTGTTGCGGGCGTTTAAGAGTGCTTTCGCGGGTGGCGATGAGCGTGTGGCGTTGGTGATGAAGTTCAACAATCCTGACTATCGCGAGCCGTTGTTGCAGTCGGTACGTGACGAAATGGCGGATATGGAGAATGTGATCGTCGTCGATCGCATCATGGATCGCGACGAGGTCACTTCGTTAATCAAAGCGTGTGATTGTTTCGTTTCCCTGCACCGTTCGGAAGGTTTTGGACTCGGCCCCGCGGAGGCGATGAGTCTCGCGAAGCCCGCGATCATCACCAACTGGTCCGGCAACGTCGATTACATGACCCCCGACAATTCGATCGCCATCGATTACGAACTGGTCAAACTCGGACAGGATTACGGCCCGTACAAAGCGCACCAATCATGGGCGGAACCCGACGTCGAACAGGCCGCGCATTGGATGAAAAAGCTCGCCTCCGATCCGAGTCTCGGCCTGCGCCTCGGCCACGCCGCCCAACAAACCATCCAAACCCAGTTTTCTCCGCAACGGGTCGGAAAACTCATTTCCGATCGCCTGAAAGCGATCCGTGGTTGAAAACACGGATTGAATGGTCGTGTCTTAGTTTCTTGCATTCTCTGCGTTCCTCTGCGACTCTGCGGTAAAAGAACCGCAAGAACAGATAACCGCAGAGACGCGGAGCAACGCGGAGAGGAAAGTACGACACTACCGATTGAATACTGTAGTTGACCAGTTGTACATCGCTGGCTAGACTGTCATGCTCTTTTCCGAATGAAGCCGACTGCACCGCAAACAATCCCCGTCGCAACCGCCATCTCCGCCGAGAACTCTCAACCATCAGGCACAACGTTTCATCTCCCTGATGAGCCGCTCGTTGTTATTCAACCAAGCAACAAGTGGAACCTGATCAATCTCCGCGACATCTGGGCGTATCGCGAGTTGCTGTTCTTCCTGACGTGGCGCGACGTGAAGGTGCGTTACAAACAGACTCTTCTCGGAGCAGCGTGGGCCATCCTGCAACCGCTGTTCATGATGATCATCTTCACGATCTTCTTTGGACGCCTCGCCGGCGTCGACTCAGCAGGCATTCCGTACCCGGTGTTCGCCCTCGCCGGTCTCGTTCCCTGGACGTTTTTCTCAAACACGATCACGGCCAGCGGAAATAGTCTCGTCGGCAGCGCGCATCTGATCACGAAGGTTTATTTCCCGCGTTTGATCGTTCCGGCGGCGGCAATGATGGCCGGCCTCGTCGATTTCGTGCTCGCGTTCATCCTGCTGATCGCGCTGATGATCTACTACCGCGTCCCGATAACGGCGCAAGTCGTGTTTCTACCGGTGCTGGTGCTGTTGACGGCGCTGTTCGGTCTCGGCGTCGGCACGTGGATGTCGGCATTGAACGTAAAATATCGCGACGTGCGTTTCGCGTTGCCGTTCGTCATACAACTGTGGCTGTTCGTTTCGTCCGTGATTCTGCCCTCGTCCGCGGTACCGGTGAAATATCGCTGGATACTGATGTTCAACCCGATGTCGGGAATCATCGAAGGATATCGAGCGGCGCTTTTCGGACTTCCCTTCGACTGGCCCGCCCTCGGCATCGCCGCCGTCCTGACGATCGCGATGTTGTTCTATTCGGTCTATTCTTTTGGCAAGGCGGAAAGAAGTTTTGCCGACATCATCTGACAACTCCACCGTTTGAAATAAAAAATGCGTCCGATCATAAGAGTCGAAGATCTGAGCAAGCTTTATTACCTGGGCGGATCGGGCGCAGCTTACTCGACGTTGCGCGAAACCGTGATGGACGTCGCGCGCAAACCGCTGCGTTACCTGCGCGGCGGCAACAACAACTCGCAACAACTCTGGGCGCTCAAAGACGTCGGCTTTGAAGTGACGCCGGGCGACGTCGTGGGAATCATCGGCCGCAACGGCGCGGGAAAGTCGACGCTGCTGAAAGTTCTGTCGCGCATCGTCGAACCGACAACCGGACGCGTGGAACTTTACGGCCGCGTCGCGAGCCTGCTCGAAGTCGGTACGGGTTTCCATCCGGAGTTAACAGGACGAGAAAACATTTATCTCAACGGTTCGATACTCGGCATGACGCGTCGCGAGATCGAAACGAAGTTTGACGAGATCGTCGCATTTGCTGAAGTCGAAAAGTTTATCGACACGCCGGTCAAGCGGTACAGCAGCGGCATGTACGTGCGTCTCGCATTCGCAGTCGCCGCGCATCTCGAACCCGAGATACTGGTCGTCGACGAAGTGTTGGCAGTTGGCGACGCTGCGTTTCAGAAGAAATGCCTCGGTAGAATGCGCGACGTGGCGAGCACGGGCCGCACGGTGATCTTCGTGAGTCACAACATGGGCGCGGTCACGTCGCTATGTTCGAAAGCGATGGTGTTGTGGGAAGGAAAAGTCGAATATCCCCTTGGCAGCGTCGAAGGCGCGGTGCAGCAGTATCTGTCGCAAGTCCACAAGATCACGAAGAAGAAACTGGCGGAGCGAACGGATCGACAGGGCGACGGCAGAGTTCGCATCAACGACTTCGCCACTTTCGACGCGCAGGGAAACGAGCTCGAGTACCTGGCGACGGGACAAGAGATCGATTTCCGGATCTACTATTCGTGCAACGAACCCAACTTGCAGAACGTTTCGGTGGCGATCGGCATATCTTCGAACGCCGGCGGCTTTGTCACGATGCTCGGCAATCAGATCGCCGGCGACGCCTTTGATTCAGTCGCGCGCGACGGGTACTTTACCTGCAAGATCAAGAAACTCCCGCTCATGCCGGGGAATTACACGGCGGGACTGATCATCCGCTCCAACGAAACCGTGCTGGATTGGATTCAACAGGCGGTGACGCTCGTCGTCGAGCCGGGTGATTTTTACGGCACCGGCCGCATGCCGCCCGCATCGCATTCGGGCGTGTTGCTGGAACAAGAGTGGACGCTAAATGGGTCAAAACCTTGAGTCTTTGCGCCTTTGATCGTTAGAGCTTGGTACTTTGTGCTTTGTACTTTGCTCGTCAGCCTAACGCTTCGCTTTGTTATCGTCGTTCGAGTTGTGAACAAAGTACAAAGCACAAAGTACCAAGTACTAAACCCGCAAAGGCGCAAAGGAAAACGTGAAGGTTACTAATGCCGGCTCGTGAGACTGCCAGACGTTTGTTGGATACATTGCGGAGCGGCCGCAATGAAGTAAAAGTGCATCCGACGTCGAGTCTGGTCGTCAGCAACGAGGCAAAACTGGTGCGCGGAAACATCGTCGTCGGCGCCGAATCGAACCTGACGATCGAAGCAGGCGTGGTAATCGATTCGGACATGGCGATCGGCGACGGATGCGCGGTTGTTTTCAAGAGGAACAGCCGTCTCATCAACACGTCGTTTTACGTGAACAACGGTTCGACAGTCGAATTCGGCGAAGGCGCGATCATCAACAGTCCCGTCTCGCCGCAAAGCTCTGTTCAAATCGACAACGGCACATTTCGCCTGCACGATCGCGCGCACGTGATGTCGACTTCCGTCCTCGTTCGTTTCGGCGGCACGTTGACGATCGGAAGTTACACCGGCATCGCTTACGACAGCGAGATCCGTTGTGAAGAAAAGGTCGACATCGGCGCGTACAACATGATCTCGTATCGCGTTTGCATCTACGACACCAACACGCACTCGACCGACTGGCGCGAACGACGCAAGCGTATCGAACACTGCTATCCCGAAGGTGTTTGGGAAGAAACGAAGCCGGCAACGAAGCCGGTGTGGATCGGCGACGACGTGTGGATCGGAAAAGAAGTGACGATCACCAAAGGCGCGCGTGTCGGCAATCGCTGCATCATCGGAATTCGCACCGTGCTCGGCGCGGAGACAGTCGAGGACGACTCGATCGTCGTCGCCGGCAAACCAAGGATTATCGTGAAGTCTAATGTCTGAAAAGATCACTATCGGCCAGATCGGCTGCGGTTACTGGGGACCAAACGTGTTGCGCAACTTCTCGGCGCAACCCGGCTGCTGGGTAAAGTTCGTCGCCGAGATCAATCCCGAACGCCAGGCGTACGTGCGCGCCAACTTTCCGCGCTCTGAAGTCGTCGCCGACGTTGACGCACTGCTGAACGATCCTGAGATCGACGCCGTTATCGTCGCCACACCCGCCGCGACACATCACGCGCTCGCGAAACAAGCACTCGAAAGCGGCAAGCACGTCTTCGTCGAAAAACCTTTGGCGACCAGCACCGAGCAGGCTGACGAACTCGTGAATCTCGCGGCGAAGACAGGCAAAACGCTGATGGCCGGTCACACGTTTCTCTACAACGCGGCGGTTCGTTATGCGAAGAAATTGTTGAGTGACGAGAGTCTCGGCCAGCTTTACTACATTTACAGCCAGCGACTGAACCTCGGCCAGGTGCGTTCGGACGTTAACGCGTGGTGGAATCTCGCGCCGCACGACGTCAGCATCATGCTCTACCTGATGAACGACGAACTACCGGCGCAAGTCTCGGCAACGGGCGTCAGCTATATCCAACCCGGCATCGAAGACGTCGTGTTCGCCACGTTGAAATGGGCGAGCGGCGTGACCGGACACATTCACGTCAGTTGGCTCGACCCGGGCAAGATCCGCAAGATGACGCTCGTCGGCAGCCGCAAGATGGTTGTTTACGACGACGTCAGCGACGACAAGATCAAGATCTACGACAAGGGCGTCGATCGCGTCCCCAAGATCGGCGAGCGAATGGATTACGATCAGTCGGGCGATTACCAGTTGATTCATCGGACAGGCGACATCCTGTTGCCGAAGATCTCATTTCAGGAGCCCCTCAAAACGGAATCCGGGCATTTTCTCGAGTGCCTGCGCAACGGCCAGCCTCCCCTGACTGGACCAAAACACGCTCGCGACGTCGTGGCCGTGCTCGAAGCAACGCAAACGGCGCTGACGTCAGGGCGCGCGGTCGAACTCTAAGTTATGGGTCTAATCGGAGTAATTCCAGCAGCAGGTAAAGCTTCCAGGATGGGACAACTCGGCGCGACGCTACCGAAGGCGTTGATCGAGGTCGAGGGCCGCACGCTGCTTGATCGATCGATCGAGACGCTGCACAAGATGGGTGTGTCGCGCATTATCGTCGTCGTTGGACATCTCGGTGAGCAGATCGTGCCGGGTGATTTTGAGGTTGTTCGTCAGGATAAACAGCTCGGGTTGGCGCACGCGATTGCGTGTGCGAAGCCTGATGATGATTTTGTTGTGTTGTGCCCGGATAATGTCTACACGGATGAAACGGATCTTATTCTTGCTCGTGAGGTGTTTGAATCCGATAAATCCGCGTTCCTGCTAGTGGCAACCGTAACACCGAACACGCAACGAGATCGAAAATCGTATTTCACTTCAGCGCGTCGCAATCTCGCGCCGAACGTTTACGACTATCGCGGCGAGAACGGTGCTTCGGGTCTCGCCATCAACTCGACCGGCTGCTGTTTTTTCAAACACGAAGCACTCAATTATCTTCCGTCATTCACCGATACCGAACACATCTTCCGCGACTATCTCGAATCGATCGTCGCCGAGCGCGACGCCCTGATCTATTTAATTCGCGGAATGCGATATGATTTTTCCGGGCCGGAAGATATCGAGGATTATCTGAAACTAAAAACACAATTAACCGCTACTCAAGGCCCGCAGGGCGTCAGCGCGATACTGATAAACCCGCTCGGCCAGGTGCTGCTGCAACAGCGCGACGATAATCCGGCGATCCGTTATCCCGGTCACTGGAGTCTTTTCGGCGGCACGGTGGAAGACGGCGAATCGCCCGCGGAGGCAGTCGCGCGTGAAGTGCTCGAAGAGATTGATTTCGATATGCGAAACTTTGGCCTGTTTCGTGAGTTTGTGCAGAACAACAAACGAGAGTTCGCATTTGCCGGCGAGTTGACGGCGCCGCTCGAAGAGTTAACGCTTAGCGAGGGACAGGGCATGAACCTCTTCTATCCCGCGCAACTCAACGAACTGCAAATCAGGCCTGACGATAAAGACACACTGCAAAAATACTTTGGAGCTTGAGGATGACTGAACGCGTGCAACAGGATCGAGACGAATTTGCCAAGGCCAAACGCGAAACCTGGAACGAGACAGACTACGGTAGTTGGTTCACATTCGCTCGCGGCGAAGTTATCGACATTCTCGAAAAAGCCGCGCTCGCGAAAGCGCTTCCCAACCGTAAATACGAACGCGCCCTCGACGTCGGCATCGGCAACGGGCGTCTGCTGTCGATCTACGCGCCTTACGCCAAACACATCACCGGCATGGACATCTCTTCGGAGCAACTGGACCAGGCCACGAGTACCGCGCGCGACCTCGGCATCAACTTCGACACGAAGCTCTGCCAGGAAGCGTCGCGCATCGACATCCCGGATAAATCCTACGACCTGATCATCTGCTCGCGCGTGCTGCAACACGTTTACGACTGGCGCGAGTCGGTGGCGGAGTTCGCCCGAATCCTGCGGCCGGGCGGCGACCTCGTGCTTTTGACTTACAACCGGGCTTCAATATACGGTTTGAAGAAGTATTACCAGCACAAGTTCCAGAATCCCACGAAAGGACGTTTCCAGAATCCCGCGGGACTAAGTAAAGAACTGAAGAAGAACGGGCTCGTGATTGAGTATTTCGCCGGCGGACTGATGGGCCAGCCGGATCTGTTCAGCAAAAACCTGTCGTCGTCCGCGCGCGATTTCATCAATAAGCTCGAAAAGCTTTCATCGGTGACGCCGATCAAATACCTGGGCAGCCGGTTGGTGGTCAGGGCCAAAAAGCCGGCTGCGAAATAGAGGAAACAGATTTCAGTATGACTAAAAACATTCCGCTCGTCGGACTCTTCGATCAGTATCAGACGATCAAATCGGAAGTCGACGCGGCGATCGAGAACATCATTACGAAGAGTGCGTTTGTCGGCGGCGAAGAAGTGCGAAACTTCGAGAAAGAGTTTGCCGCGTATTGTGAGGCGAAGGCGTGTGTGGGTGTTGGTAATGGAACTGACGCGCTTTATTTAACTCTGCGCGCGCTCGGGATTGGCGCCGGCGACGAAGTGATCACGGTGGCGCACACGTTTATCGCGACGTCGGAAGCTGTCTCGATGACGGGCGCGACGCCGATCTTCATCGACGTGTTGGACGACACGATGTTGATGAATCCCTCGCTGATCGAGGCGGCGATCACACCGCGGACGAAGGCGATCATTCCGGTGCACTTGTATGGGCAGTCGTGCGACATGGACGCGATCATGGAGATCGCGCGCAAACACGGCTTGAAAGTCGTCGAAGACGCGGCGCAGGCGCATGGCGGCAGGTGGCGCGGGCAGCGAGTCGGATCGATTGGCGATGCGGCGACGTTCAGTTTTTATCCCGGGAAGAATTTGGGTGCGTTTGGTGATGGTGGCGCGGTTGTCAGTCAGGATGAGGGATTGATCGAGCGCATTCGGATGCTCGCGAATCATGGGCGGCTGGAGAAGTACACGCACAAGATGGAGGGTGTGAACAGCCGGCTCGATGGTTTGCAGGCGGCGATTCTGCGTGTGAAGTTGCGCCATCTCGATGAGTGGAACGCGCGTCGCAGGCAGATTGCGGATGCTTACATGGATGTGTTGACGGAACATGGGATCCGTTTGCCGGTGGTGCATGAGAATGCGGAGCCGGTGTGGCATCTGTTTGTGATTCGTGTTGGTGAGCGTGAGCGGTTGGCGTCGTTGTTGAAGGAGGACGGGATCGCTACCGGGATTCATTATCCGGTTCCGCTGCATCAGCAACCGGCGTATGAGGATCGTGGATCTGCTTACAGTTTGCCGGCGACGGAGCGTGCCGCGCAGGAAGTTTTGAGCCTGCCGATGTACCCCGAGCTCAGTCAGGAACAGATTGAGCACATCTGTAACGCCGTCGCCGCTGCGTTTGCTGAAACTGTGTGACTGGTCTCCCGCAAGTGCAAGACAGATGCAAATAACGAAGCTGCTTCGTTCGGCGTTGCGCGTGGTTTGGGCGGCGGTGGTGTTCGTGGCGGTTTGCGTGGCGTGGTTGTTTTTGTTTCTGATCTTTGCGCCGTTTCTACTGATTCTCGCATTCGTCAAACCATCGGCTTCACACGACAACGTCGCCACGGTTGCAGTCAAGAAAACCGAAAGCGCCGAACCGCTGCTCTTCGATCGACGCAACGACGTCTCAAAACTTTACGGCTGCAACACGCGTAACGTCCGCTACCGCTGGTCACTCTTCGAAACACACCTCGCCGAACTGCAACGCGAACACAAAACACCTGCGGCCCTCGACTTCGGCGCCGGCTCTTTGCGCGACAGTTACGAACTCGCCCACCGCGGCTTTCGCGTAACCTCGTTCGACCTGAACGAACGAACACTGCAACGCTATTTCGATTCCTACGACTGGAACTCAACACCGCCGCCAACCCTGCTGGCCGGCACACTCGACGATCTGAGCAATCTAAAACCCGGCTCGCTGCAACTCGTCATCGCCTTCGACGTGATCGAACATCTCGAAGATCCGGCAAGCTACATCAGCGCCTTGAGCGAACTACTCGACGATCGCGGTTACCTGTTCACCATCGTCCCAAACCGCCGCGCGTTTTTTGAGCGCTACTTCAAACGTTCTCTCGCGCAACAACGAAAACGCGGCGCGGTGCTCGAACCCGGCGTGCCGCACATCCAGTTCAAATCGCCCGACGAATGGGACCAGTTCTTCCAGACAAACGGCTTTCGCATCGTCGCCCGCGACATGACGATCGGCCACTTCGTCAACGACTGGTGGAACGGCCTGATCGCGATTCCGCTGCGAACCTACGTCTACCCGGTTCTGCAAGTCGTCGCCTTTCGCGGTAAATTTGAACTCGACGCCGGTAAGATCGAGTCGACCCTGTGCGCGCCGTGGCTGATGGAGCGCGTGAACGTGCTCGATCAATTGTTGAAAAACTCGCTGCGCGGGCGTTTTGGCTGGAACCTGATCGTGGCCCAACCACAAAAAGCACAAGAGGCACAAAAGGCACAAGAACAGACTGGAATTCAAGAGCAGACTGTTCAAAGGCAAATTGATAATTAATGCCCGCCAACTGTTGAAAAACTTTTTCTTGTGCCTCTTGTGCCTTTTGTGCCTTTTCGTGGCTAAATATCTCCGAACCAACCATGTCCTACCGTTTTCAGAAAGTCACGACCACCGATTACTCGTACCTGCAACCGTTTCTGGCCCAGTATCCGCACTACAAACAGCTCTCGTATCGCGAGTTTTGGGATCTGTACCAGCAGCGCTGCTCCGGCTGGCACAACAACTTCTCCGCGCACCTGCCGAAACTCGGTTACGAAGCACAAGACATCTGCGTCAACTTCGAATACTTGCAAAAGCTGTGGGCGAGGGAAAACGGCGTCGCCTACGATAACGAAAACTGGCTGAAAGACATCGCCACGGCTCAGATCAAAGCGTTTCGTCCGGACGTGATGTTTCTCGACGATCTCTACGTCACCGACGGCGCGTTTCGACAGTTTCTCCGCGAAGTTTCTCCAACACCCGTGAAGCTCATCGGCTGGCGCGCGGCCCCGACCGAAGACTACAGCGTCCTGCGCGATCTCGATCTCGTGTTGACGTGTACGACTCACTTCGCACAACAGATGCTGGATCACGGCGTGAACGCGAGAATGATGATGCACGGTTTCGAACCGGCGATTCTCAAACTGATTCCGCCCGGCACCGAGCGAACACTCGACTTCACGTTCATGGGCAGTCTCATTCTCGAGAACGGCTTTCACAATCAACGCTTCGAGCTCGTCAAAAGGCTGATGGAGCAGACGAACCTCGAAGTTTGGGGGCGTCTCAGCGAACGAAATCACGGTTCGCGATCGAAACAGCTCGCGTCGCGCGTTACGTTTCGCGCAAACCGGTTGCTGCGGCAGATCGACGCCCCCGATCAGCTACTCGCGAAGCTCAACTCATTGGACGAGCGTTACCAGCGCGGCCCGTTGACAAAAGAAACGTTGCGCAAATATCCCGGGCGCTTTCATCCGCCGGTGATCGCCCTCGACTATTTCGAACTGCTCGCGAAATCGCGGATCAATCTAAACAATCACATCGATTGCGCCGCTGGTTACGCCGGCAACATTCGGCTGTTTGAAGTCACGGGCGTCGGCGCGTGTCTGATGACTGACTGGATGATCAATATCCCCGAGATGTTTGAAGACGGCGTCGAGGTCGTCACTTACAAAAACGCCGACGAGTGTGTTGAAAAAGTAAACTACTTGCTCGATCATCCGCAGGAGCTCGCGTCGATCGCCGCAGCCGGACAACGCCGCACGCTCCGCGATCACACTTACGTGAATCGGGCCGAGCAATTGAATGAGATCGTGAAGGAACTGGTATCATCCCGCTAATGACGACACCACGACAAATGTTGCGTAAAACTCTTCACCAGATGGGCATCGTGAACGTGCGCGGCCATCTGAGTTTCATCAAGCGAAGAGGCATCAAGTACAGCTCGATCTTTCCTTACGAAGGAATCCCGGGCTGGCTTTCCGAAGACGAAGCCATCACGCTTTTCGAGATCGCGCTGAGTTTGCCGAATGATCGACCGGTCGCGGTCGAGATCGGATCGTGGCTCGGCAAGAGCAGTCTCGTGTTGTCGAAAGGAATGAAGGGCAAGACGCAGCCGAAACTTTACTGCATAGATCCGTTCAACGGCGACGCCGACGCCGTCGATCGCGCGATGTACGGCCGCGAGATGCGCAAGCTGAACCGCACCCTCGAAGAAACGTTTCGCGACAACATGGAGAGGCATGGCGTGCTCGACGTCGTGCGGCCGCTGGTTGGTTACAGCTACGAATTCGCGGCCGATTTCAAAGAGCCGATCGATTTTCTGTTCATCGACGGGAATCACGATTACGAGGCAGTGCTTCAGGACTACGAGCAGTGGTCGCCGCTTTTGAAAACCGGCGGGACGATCGCGTTTCACGACGTGGTGCTCGGCGAGAATCCCGATCCGGTTGGACCGGGCCAGGTCGCGAAAGAGCACATCTTCGACAATCCGAAGTGGGCCAACGTGAAGCTCGTCGACGCCCTGCTCGTCGCCCAAAAGACCTCATGAAAGGCAGTTTGGAATTTGACGGCGATAACGACGGGATCCGGTTTCACGTCGTCGTGCTGAACTTTGAACGCATCGCGTCTTTCCTCGACAACTCCGACAAGCTGCTCAACTTCAGTCCCGATCGAGATCGATTGATCGTCCTCGACTGTTCAGTCAATCATGATTCGCAAAAGCAACTCGTTCTCGACTTCGCGCGCGAGCGTGGTTGGAAAGCGAAAGTCATTCGACGCAAGAACTGGGGCATCGATCAGGGCGCGCGCGTCGACTACTTCTCCGCGCTGCGAAAGATGCAGCATCCGCCGCGGTTTATCTGGCAGTTTCAGGAACACTATCTCGATCTCGAATCGCCGTGGAGTATCTGGCCCAAAGATCATCCGCAGTTCGCCGGACAGTTAAAACAAGACACGATTCCCGACGATCTGGCGATCGATCTCGATCGTTGTGAAGAGATCTACGACGACAATTCCGTGAGTGTGCTTTACGCGGATCGCGCGAAACTCGGCATCTTCACTCACGTCGACGGCAACGAATGGTTCTACGCCGACGGCGCAAACTTCTCCGCTCGCACCAGCGACGTGCTCGACGTCTTTCAGCCGGAAGTTCTCTCGACGTACGCGAGTATCTACGACGGTTCTTACAACTGGACGCTCTTCATGGAGATGGACATCTGCCGGCGCCTGACTCGTCCGAACCGGCGCTGGTTCGATCTTGTGACGGGCGAACACTTCGCCGATCCGCAGGATGTGAGACGAGTCGAGTCAGAAAAGAATGTCACGCTTCATCAGGATGCCGAATCGTTTTACAGCGGTTTGTATCGAACTTACGAAGATCGTTTCGGCGGCTTGATCGACAAGAGCAATCTGCGGCGCCGCGCGCAGGCTCTTCGGTCTTCAATCTACCTCCGCTTATACCATTTCATCCGTAACAAGAATGGAACCCGGATTTACGAAACATTTGAGCAGGCGCTCGCGCACTCAAACTCGTACGAAGATCCGCGGCTGATCGAAGTCGTTCGCGAGAAAACAAAACTCTATCGCGCGGCGCCGCTGGTCGAGAGCAAGCAAACGACGCAAAACCTCTCGGTGCTAAAACAGGTCGAACCACAACGTCCGATCGACGTGCTGGAAGTCGGCGGCGCGTGCGGCGCCAGTTATTTCGAACTCAAACACGCGGCGCCAGACCGCATCCGCCGCTGGTCCATTGTCGAAACGCCGGCCATGGCCGCAGCCGGAAACAGTATCAACGAAGATCCGAATCTTTCATTCCACTCGGATCTAACCGATGCCGCGAAACACCTCCACTCCCGCGATCTCGCCATCGCGCAGGGCGTGTTGCAGTACGCGAGCGATCCCGTCGGGTTATTAAAGGCTTTGTTTGAACTTAAATTTTCGTACGTCTACATCACGCGCACCGCCGTCGCGGACGTCGATCCGCCGATCTTCATAAACCAGGAAACCGAACTTGCCGCTCACGGTCCGGGCCGTCTGCCGAATCCCCCCGACGGCAATTCGACGCAACCGATGACGCTCATCAGCGCCGCTTCCCTGCTCTCCGCGGTTCCCGATAACTACGAGATCGTCTCTAACTTCGTCGAATCCGAAGACCGCGTCCTTGCCGCCGGCAATCGCCGCGTGACCGCGCGAGATATTGGGTTTTTGGCCCGTTTACAGTCCCACAGTTAGCGGTTATATTCAGTCCCACATCGCATGACAAACGGCGTCGAAACAATCGAACACAACGGAACAACATACGCGGAGATCATCTGGTCGGGCACGAGCGTCCCGGTAACGAAGTTTTTCTCGCCCGCCGGTTCATCTTTTCAGTTTGGACTGCTCGCGCACGAGGCCGGCTTCGTCGAAGCCCCGCACTACCACAAGCCCGTCACGCGCACCATCAACGATCTGCAACAGATGTTCGTAGTGCAACGCGGCGTGGTCGCGGTCGATTTCTACGACGAAAACGGCGAGCGATTTCGCGAGGTCGTGCTGCGCGCGGGCGACGGCATCCTGCTGATTCACGGCACGCACGCCGTGCGCGTGCTCGAAGACATGCAGTGCATCAGCGTCAAACAAGGCCCATTCCTCGGCGCCGAGAACGACAAGATCAACGTAGAGGTCAACAACAATTCATGATTGAGGTTTTCGAACCCGTCATCGGCGACGAAGAAGTCGACGCGGTGGTGGCAGCGTTGAAACGCGGCGAGATCTCCGGCTCGTTCGGAGAATCGATTCCCGCTTTCGAACAGGAGTTTGCAAACTACGTCGGGTGTGAATACGGCGTCGCCGTCAGCAGCGGCAGCACTGCGCTGCATCTCGCGGTCGCGGCGGCCGGACTCAGCGAAGGCGACGAGGTGCTGGTCAGTTCAAGCACGAATATCGCCACCGCGCTCGGAGTGATTCACAACAACGCGATTCCCGTCCCGGTCGATTCCGAGAACGTCACGTGGAACCTCGATCTCGATCTCGTCGAAGGCCTGATCACGGAAAAGACGAAAGCCATCATTCCCGTGCATCTCTACGGCCATCCGGTCGACATGGATCGCCTGATGGAGATCGCGCGCAGGCACAACCTGCTAGTCATCGAAGACTGCGCCGAGTCGCACGGCGCAACCTGCCGTGGACGCATGACGGGCAGCTTCGGCGACATGTCGTGTTTCAGTTTTTACGCAAACAAGGTGATCACGACCGGCGAAGGCGGCATGGTCACCACCAACAACAAGGAACTCGCGGAACGCCTGCGTCTGTTGCGGAATCTCGCGTTTACCAAACCGCGTTTCTGGCACGAAGAAGCCGGCTTCAACTTCCGCATGACCGGCTATCAAGCCGCGATGGGCCTCGCGCAGTTTCACAAGATCGAACACATCATCACGGAAAAACGCCGGCTCGCCCAAACTTACAATCACTTTCTGGCGGACGTCGAAGGCATTCAACTGCCGCACGAAGCTGAATGGGCCAAAAACGTTTACTGGATGTACGCGGTCGTGGTCCAACCGGAGTTTGGCATGTCGCGCGACGCGCTCGTGGACCATCTGCGCGCCTCCGGCATCGACACGCGGACGTTCTTCTGCCCGATGAACCAGCAACCTTGTTTGCAGTCGCGGCCCGGTTTTCGGGCCGTGGCTTGTCCGGTGGCGGATGGGCTGTGGGAGAACGGTCTCTATCTTCCTTCCACCTACACGCTGTCAGAATCGGTTATCAAACAGATAGCGGACGTCGTCAGGCAGGCTTCCGCAAAGTTATCCGTGGCGCCGTAGGAACACGGATGTAACTAATGACTTCATACTCAGGCAGACACGCCGAGCTTTACGATCTCTTCTATGCTGACAAACCCTACGCAGCCGAGGCCGCGTTTGTCGATCAGTGTCTGAGAACCTACTCGATTGGACCAGCAAACCGCCTGCTCGAGATCGCCTGCGGCACCGGCACGCACTCGTTTCATCTCGAAAAACCCGAGCGCACGATCATCGCCAGCGACTACTCCGAGGCCATGCTGCGCCGCGCACGGCAGAAGGCAGCCGAGAAACATTCGCAGGTCGAGTTTCAGTTACAGGACATGACCGATCTCGCCGTCAGCACCGAAATGTTTGACGCGGCGATCTGTCTCTTCGACGCGATCGGCTACGTCCGCACAAACGAAGCACTCGCCAAAACGTTTCACGGAGTTCACAAACATCTTCGTCCCAACGGTCTGTTCATATTCGAATTCTGGCACGCCGCGGCCATGTTGCGTTATTACGATCCAGTTCGGGTTAGACGTTGGCCAACTGAGGATTCGCTTGTACTGCGCGTATCTGAGACGTCTCTCGATATCCCGAATCAACTCAGCAACGTCACCTATTCCATCTACGAATTGAAAAATGATCAAACATATTCGGCCATTACTGAAACCCATGTGAATCGTTATTTTTTACTGAAAGAGATGGAACAGTGGCTGTCGTCAACCGGTTTCGAGCCCGTGAAGTGGTTCGCCGGTTTCACGGATAACGTGAGTATCAACGACGAGACGTGGCACATCGTCGCTGTCGCGCGAAGAATTTAAGATGAAGGTCGGCGTATTCCTCGAAGACTTTTCGCCGGACGTGGGCGGCGGCTACACGATCCAGGAAGACATCTTCCGCGCCCTCCTCGATCTACTCGACGAGACGACTCATTCGTTTGTGCTCTTCTGTCGCCGCCCTGAGAGCTTTCGCAACTTCCTGAACAGTCCGCGTTTGGAAGCAGTCGGTTTTCCCGGCAACCTGAGCCAGCGCGTCATCGCACGCGCGCAGAGCGGGCTCAACTCGCTCATCGAAAGTCGCAAACGTCAAACACGTCTCGAACAACTGTGCCGGGAAGCGTCGGTCGATTTTATGTGGTTCGTCGGCGCTGAAGCCGTGCAGGTCGATATTCCTTACATGGCGATCGTTTGGGACTTACAGCATCGTTTGCAGCCGTGGTTTCCGGAAGTGAGCGAGGGTGGAACGTGGCGACAACGCGAGACTTTTTACGGCGAGTATCTGCGACGTGCGACGTACATCATCGCCGGAACTGATGCGGGACGATCGGAGATCGAACGTTTCTATCAGGTCACGAGTAATCGCATTAAAATACTGCCGCACCCGACGCCGGCGTTCACGTTGAACGCCGCAGCGAGCGACGTCGAGAGCGTGCTGAAGAAGTACCAGCTCAGAAGTAATAATTATCTGTTCTATCCGGCGCAGTTCTGGTCGCACAAGAACCATGCGAACCTGTTGCTTGCGGCGGCGACGCTCAAGCGCGAACATCAGATCGATATGCCCGTCGTGTTTGTCGGAAGCAACAAAGGGAACGAAGAATACGTGCGGAAGCTTGCGGCGGAGTTGCAGGTAGACGCGGCCTTTCTCGGATTTGTCTCGTTGGAAGATCTGGTCGCGTTGTATCGCGGTGCGTTTGCGCTTTCGTACGTGACGTTTTTCGGACCCGAAAACCTGCCGCCACTCGAAGCGTTCGCACTTCGCTGTCCAGTGATCGCTTCCGACGTTTCGGGCGCGCGCGAGCAACTGGCCGAGGCCGCGTTATTCGTCGATCCGCGTGATCCGAGTGAAATAGCCGCGACGATCAAAACGCTTCACGATAACGAAAGCTTGCGGCAGACTCTGATCGAGCAAGGCCGAGCGCGGGCTGAACGTTGGACGGCGAAAGACTTCGTGCGCGGCGTCTTCGCCGCGTTGGACGAATTCGAGCCGGTTCGTAGATGTTGGGAATAGGTCTTGGGTCTTAGGTCTTGGGTCTTAGGTCTTGGGTCTTAGGTCTTGGGTCTTAGGTCTTGGGTCTTAGGTCTTGGGTCTTAGGCTTGGGTCTTGGTCTTAGATTCCCGGTGACTTAGCCTTTATCCAAAGACCAAAAACTAAAGACCCAAGGCCAAACCCAGTTACTCTCAAACGGAGGTTCCTGAAGTGACCAAGCGGGCGCTAATCACCGGCATCACCGGACAGGACGGCTCGTATCTCGCTGAACTGCTGCTCGAAAAAGGCTACGAAGTTCATGGCATCATCCGCCGTTCGTCGTCCTTCAACACGCAACGCATCGATCACATCTATCGCGATCCACACGCAGCGAAGACGCGCCTGTTCCTCGTTCACGGCGACCTCAGCGACTCGAGCGCCCTCAACACGATCCTGCGCCAGGTTACGCCCGACGAGATCTACAACCTCGGCGCACAGTCGCACGTGCGCGTCAGTTTCGACGTGCCCGAGTACACGACCGACGTCACCGCGCTCGGCACGATTCGTATTCTCGAAGCGATTCGCGAAGTGGGTATCAAACCGAAGTTCTACCAGGCGTCTTCGTCTGAGATGTTCGGCAAAGTGGTCGAGACGCCGCAACGCGAGACGACGCCGTTTCATCCACGCTCGCCTTACGCCTGCGCCAAAGTCTTTGCTTACTACGCGACCGTCAATTACCGCGAGGCGTACGACATGTTCGCGTGTAACGGCATCCTCTTTAATCACGAGTCCGAACGCCGCGGCGAGACTTTCGTCACACGCAAGATCACGCGCGCAGCCACGCGCATCAAACTCGGTTTGCAGCAAAAACTCTTTCTCGGCAACCTCGACGCCAAGCGCGACTGGGGTTACGCGAAAGACTACGTCGAAGCGATGTGGCTGATGATGCAGGCCGAATCGAGTGACGACTACGTGATCGCCACCGGCGAGACTCATTCGGTGCGCGAATTTTGCGAAGAGGCGTTTGGTTATCTCGACCTCGATTACAACGAATACGTCGAGGTCGATCCGTGGTATTTACGCCCCGCCGAAGTCGACCTGCTGCTCGGCGACTCGACCAAAGCGCGCAAACGGTTGGGCTGGGAACCGAAAGTCGGGTTTCGCGAACTCGTGCGCCTGATGGTGGACCACGATCTCATTCTGGCGCGCGGCGAGAAACAGATGTTGGAGCTTGGGAAGTAACCGCAATGCACTATCACCTCATCGGCGTCTGCGGCACTGCGATGGCCTCGCTCGCCGGAATGCTCCAGGCGCGCGGACATCACGTCACCGGATCGGATCAAAACGTTTATCCGCCGATGTCGACGATGCTCCGCGATCTCGGTATCAACGTCGTCGAGGGTTTCAAACGCGAAAACCTCACGCCATCGCCTGATTGCGTGATCGTCGGCAACGCGATACCGCGCGGTAATCCGGAAGTCGAAGAGACGTTGCGGCGTAAATTACTTTACAGGTCGCAGGCGGAAGTCGTTAAAGAAGAATTCATCCGCGGCCGCCACTCGCTCGCCATCGCCGGCACGCACGGCAAGACGACAACCACGAGCATCGCCGCATGGGTGATGGATCAAGGTGGACTCGATCCGAGTTTTCTCATCGGCGGCGTGGCGCAAAATTTCGGCAGCAGCTTTCGCGTGACTCAAAGTGACTACATGATCATCGAAGCTGACGAGTATGACACAGCCTACTTCGACAAAGGTCCGAAGTTCATGCACTACCTGCCGGAGCTCGCGATCGTCAACAACATCGAGTTTGATCACGCCGACATTTATAAAGACCTTGACGCGGTGAAGCTGGCGTTTCGCCGCTTCATGAATCTCGTTCCGGAGAATGGACGGTTGATCGCCGGTTGGGATAGTCCAAACGTGCGCGCGGTGGTTGAATCGTTTGGCCCAAAGCTGTTCACCCAAGTTGAAACGTTTGGGACCACCCCCGAAGCACGTTGGCAGGTTCGTAATGCTGATTTTTCAGGCGGGTTATCGGCTTTCGAAGTCTTTCGTGAGAACGAACTTTGGGGCGAGTTTCAAACGCCGTTGCTCGGGGAGTTCAACTTGTTGAACTGCCTCGCGGTGATCATCGCCGCTGACGCATGGGGCGTGAGTAAAGAAAAGATCGCCGCCGCCCTGGCCAGTTTCAAAAACGTGAAACGACGCGCCGAAGTGCGAGGCGAACAGCGCGGCGTACTCGTCATCGACGACTTCGCCCATCATCCGACCGCCGTCCGTGAAACCCTGCGCGCCCTTCGCGCCCGATATAAAGATCGCCGATTGATCGCCATCTTTGAACCGCGTTCATGGTCGTCACGGCTCGCGGTCTTTCAGGAAGACTACGCCAACGCGTTTGCCTCCGCCGATTATGTCGTCGTCGCCAATGTTTTTGACAGCCAAAAGGTGTCCGAAAAAGGCCGGGCGCTCAATACCGCCGAACTAATTGACGCCGTCTCACAACAGGGTAAACCGGCGTTGGCCCTACCCGGTGCTGACGAAATTGTCACGCACATCCTTCCCGAACTGCGTGAGGGCGATGTTGTCGCCATCATGTCCAACGGCGGTTTCGGGGGCATTCACGAAAAGATCCTTACTGCGCTGCAAAACTCCTGACTACAATTGTGAACCCGCGCACAATTAAACGAACTATTTGTAACGCTCTTGCAGAGTTCGTTGGGTAAAAGTGCGCCCGGTCCAGGAGGGCCCCCCAGTGAAAAGCTTCTCCATCTTCGAGCAAGCACTTAAGTTCTCAGGCGTCGAAGACACTGAAAACCTCGGAGAGATCGCAAGCCTTTCCCGACGCGATTTTCTCGAACGCGAGAGTTTCATCTGTCACACGACGACTGCTTCTGTCGAGTACGCCTGTCTACTGATCGAGAATGCCCTGTTGCTGCGCACAAATCGCTCAGGCAGGGTTTATGCAGGTGTGGAAAAACTCTCCGCGCTGCAACCCATCATCGATCGTTACATGCGCATCGCTGACATCTCGGAGTCTGTGTATCTTTTTGGCGAGGACGATTGGCGGCCGCCGCGTCATCCAAACATCCGGCTGATCAGTTTGGAGAGAGATTTTCGTTTGACGCGTGAGTGGTTTGTCATCGCGCACTCGTCTTCACTGAATTGCGCCGTAGTTGCGTTTGACGAATTCGGCCCTGATTTGGCCAGTCCCGAACAAATCAGGTACTGGCTAATCAAGACGAGTAATCCCGATGTCGTTCGCTCTCTGTCGAAGTCGGTGGAAGGTGTGATCGACTGGACGCTCGCGGCTTAACGACGGAATCTATCGACGGCGTTTCAATCTGCGCCGTCAAAACTCTCTTAATACGGTTCGGCAACAACTTCGAAGCAATCACCGCCATCGAGCCAACCAGTTCGACGACGTCGCCGCCGCCGCGCCAATGCTCGCGGATGACAGTAGCGTCCGAAACGATCATCAACCGCAGCAACGTCATCGCGATCAGGTATGCATCGTCGATCTGGCCCACAAACGGCAGCATGTCGGGGAGAAAGTCGAACGGGACAAACGCGTAAACTACCGCGCCCGCCACCAGTAACCTCTCTTTAGCCGGCACTCTTGGATCGACCATTAAGCGCCCACACAGCAAAACCATGTTGGGAATGAAAAGCAGCAAGTTGGTCATCCGGCTCCGCAGGCTTGGTTCTGACATAGTTTCTCCTACATAATCTGGTTCATTTTCCATTTTCCATTTCTGGTTTGTCATTTTTCATTTGCTTCATTAATTAAATGACAAATGACAAATGGAAGATGATGAATGGAAAATAACACATGGACATTCTCGAACGAATTCGACAGCGCGCAGGTTCAAGACTTCAGCATATCGTGCTTCCCGAGGGTAACGATCCGCGCACGGTCGTGGCCGCCGCGCACTGCACGAGCCAGCGAATCGCGCGCATCACGATTCTCGGCGACGAAGATAAGATCCGCTCAGCCGCGCGCGAAAATGGCGTCGATCTTGGCGGCGTCGCGATTATCAACCACCTCCGGGCCAACGATTTTGAAAAAATGGTGTCGTTGTTTCACGAGCTGAGAAAAGCCAAAGGCCTGATGCCCGACGAGGCGCGCGCCCATGTTTCGGATCCGCTGTACTACGGCAACCTGATGGTCCGCATGGGCCAGGCTGACGGCTCGGTCGCCGGCGCCACGAACACGACTTCGCACACGGTTCGCGCCGCACTGCACTGCATCGGCGTCCGTCCCGGGTTCAAACTTGTTTCGAGTTTCTTTTTGATGGCGTTGCGCAACAGCGATGTCGGACAGGACGGCGCGATGATCTACTCCGACTGTGGCGTCGTCATCGATCCGAGTGCATCGGAACTCGCTGAGATCGCGCTGGCTGCGGCCGATTCGTGCCGGGCGCTGTTGGGCGCGGAGCCGCGGGTCGCGATGCTTTCGTTTTCGACCAAAGGCAGTGCGAAACACAAGTTGATCGACAAGGTCGTCGAGGCGACGCGGACGGTTAAGGCACGCGCGCCGGAGTTACAGATCGACGGAGAGCTTCAGGCTGACGCGGCGCTGGTTCCGTCGGTGGCGCAGTCGAAAGCGCCCGGTTCGGCGGTGGCGGGACGTGCAAATGTATTGATCTTCCCGGATTTGCAGGCCGGAAACATCGCGTACAAACTGACTGAACGACTTGGGGGGGCGACTGCTGTCGGCCCGATTTTGCAGGGTTTGGACAAGCCGGCGAACGATTTGTCACGAGGATGCACCGCGAGCGACATCGTCGACGCGGTGGCAATCACGGCCGTTCAGGCGCAGGCCCGCCAGGCCGGTTGAGGAGGTTAGGCAACGCCCGAATGGTGCAAGCATCCAAAGTTTAAAATCCGTGTTCCCGATTAGACTTACATTTGCGGTTGTTTTTGTCAGCGCGCTCTTCTCTGTCGCCGCTGCACAAACTCCCAAGCCGTCACCTTCGCCGACGCCTCCGGAAGATTCAGTTCGCGTATTTACCGAGGAAGTGCGTCTGCCGGTCACCGCCCTTGACGCTTACGGTCATTACGATCCAACGCTCGTACTTGACGACGTTCTCGTCCTCGAAGACGGCGTTGCTCAGCAACTCAGAAGCGTCACGCATGTTCCCGCCAACGTGCTCTTTATTTTGGATACGGGCGGCGAGCTGAGCGGTCTCGGTGGCAATTCGAAGAGCACCGGACTGACGCGCCAGGTTGCGGCTGAGCTGGTGTCGCGGCTGCAGCAAGGTTCGTGGATCGCCGTGATGCAATCCGGTAACGCCGCCGAGATGGTCCAGCCGTGGACCATGGACAAACCCACCGTCCTCAGGACACTGAAAAACAAACTCATCTCGACGAAGCGTTCTCGTATCTCCGAAGCGATCGCAGACGCCGGGCAGCAACTCAAGGATCGTCCCGAAGGCAGCCGTCACGTGGTGATGATTACTGACGGTGTCGACTCCCCGGGAGTGAAAGTCGATCGTGAAGAAGCGGTGCGTAAGCTGGTCGCGGCGCGGGCTACTGTTCATATCATCAGTTACACGGAGTTTGTCAGGCAGAAGAACCCGAAGAAAGATGCGGGACCTGTTTCCGGTGGACCACGTCCGCCGAGTTCCGATCCGATTACGGCGACCGATCCGACGTTGCCTCCGGGAATGACGCGTTCGCCGTCGTATGGCATCAGCATCAGGTTTGATCCCGCGATGCGTCGGCAGCGGAAGGCTTATGAAGCGAATGTTAAGCGGAGCCAGCAGGAGTTGAAGAACGTTGCGGATGAGACTGGCGGTAGATTGATGCTGCCGCTCAATCGTGACGAGATGCTGGCGCAGGCGCGTGAAGTCGCGCAGGCGATCGGTGCTGAGTATGTTGTTACTTACCGGCCGAAGCGGCCGCTGGCCGAGGCGAGTCCCGGTGAATACCGCAAGATTGAAGTGGCTTCGAGGCGAGTGGGTCTGAGTCTACACGCACGCCGCGGCTACGTCGTCCCCATCCCGTAATCCTTTTCATCGACCTCCCGCAAGCGCTAGACCCATGTGAAAACGGATTTTTAGGAAGACGCGGCGATCTCGAGGCGTGATTCGATCTTTTGCACGAGCTCGCGGACGTCGAATTGATCCGGCTTCGGAAGCAGCGAACGGCGGTGCAGCTCTTCCCAGTCTTCCTTCGGCACGCGATGAAACGCTTCGACCACCTTCGGATCGAACTGTCTCCCGGCCCAATCATCAAGCTCCTGCGCAGCCGCCTCGTACGACTTTCCACGCCGATAAACACGATCGCTGGTGATCGCATCAAACGCATCCGCAACCGCAAATATCCGCGCGCAAACATCAACGTCTTCGCCACTCAACCCGAGCGGATAACCACTGCCATCCCACTTCTCATGATGCTGGGCCACCACGCGCGCCGCACCCTGCAAAAACTCAATCCCGCGCAGGATCTGCTGCCCGTGTAACGGATGCTCGCGCATCGCTTCCCACTCTTCTTCAGTGAGCTTCGCGGGCTTGCGCAGAATGGAATCAGGCACCCCGATCTTCCCGATGTCGTGCAACAACGATCCAAACTCGAGCGACTTCATCTGTTCGCTGTTCAAACCGTACTCACGGCCCAAACGCAAACTGTAACTGACGACGCGTTCCGAGTGACCGTGGGTTTCCGAGTCTCGCGTTTCGAGTGCCGCAGTCAACGCCTTGAGCGTCGAGCGATACGCACCTTCAAGCGAGTTCAATGCACGATCGAGTTCGGCGGTGCGTTGTTCGACCAGTTCTTCCAAATGGTTTTCGTAGCGCTGTTTCGCGACGACGAGATCATGATGTTCGAGTGCTCGCTTGACGACGGCTTCGACCTGTCGCAGGTCAAACGGCTTCATCAGGTAATCGAAAGCGCCGAGTCGCAACGCACCGATCGCGCTTTCGACGGTCTGCATACCGCTGATCATCACGACGACAGTATCCGGGGAGAGTTGCTTGACGTGAGGGATCATCTCGAGTCCGCTCATGCCGGGCATGGTGATGTCGCTGATCACCAGGTGAAACTCATGGTTGCGTAGAAAATCGAGCGCCTGCTCGGCGGACCCGGCTTTGAGGCATTCGTACTCGTCGCTCAGCAGGTCCGCGAGGATCTCGGTAATCTCGCGTTCGTCGTCAACTATCAGTATGCGGGGCAATGCAGTTGTCGGCATTTCATCTCTCCTGAAGATGGCAGGGCACGCGGCCGAGCATTGAAACTGCTAAGCTCGAAGCATTTTGTGAGTGCGTTGGGGGTAGAGGGGCTCAGAATCGTGCCCGGCCCAATACCTGGCTCAGGCATTCTACGTGTTTTTACTGAGCCGTGGCAAACACTGTTTTTACATTTCGCTAAACTGTTTGCTATCTATGATTTAGAATTTGGACAAATGGGTGACAAAGTATAATTGGTGGCCCAGTTGCCAATCGTGGAAAAGGGCCTTATGATGTCAGCCCTTCGCCGGAGTGGCGAAATTGGTATACGCACCAGACTCAAAATCTGGCGAGGTTCACTCCTCATGTCGGTTCGAGTCCGACCTCCGGCACCAACCTTCATCGGTTTTTCGTAACCGAGAGATTTCCAAATAATGAGCGCACTCAACATCGCAGACACGCGCACGCGTCAGCGCGTGGTTGAGGCTGCCTTTGGTTTGCTCGCCCAAAGAGGATTGAATGGCGAGCTGCTCAAGGATGCGGCGGAGCTGGCCCATCTGCCGCTGGAACGCGCGCACGTCTTCTTCCAACGCGACGAAGATCTGGTCCTGGCGCTTTACGCGCGGCTCGCAGCCGAACTCGAAGCGCGCGTCGCCGAGTTACCGGAAGGCGACGTCGCCACACGTTTTCGCGCCGCGATGGAAGCGAAGCTGACGCTCGTTTCACCACATCGCGAAGCGCTCGCATCGCTCGTCGCAACCCTGCTCGATCCGCGTCATAAACTCGGCGCGCTCAACCAGCAGACCGAAGTCATTCGCAGCCGCGTCATCGGCGTCTTCTCAGCCGTCGTGCTCGGCGCGGCCGACGCTCACAAAGCCGCTCGCAAAACAAACGCACCCGAACTGGTCCGTACCCTCTACGCACTACACCTCGCCCTCGTCCTTTTCTGGACGCAGGATCGCACTCCCAACGCGACCGCCACACACACAGCCATCGACTTCGTCTGCGACATGCTCTCGCTATCAGGCCGCGTCGCATGGTTGCCAAACCTCAAAAAGCGTTTGGCCCAACTCGAATCGATCGCGGCTCAATTCGTCGAGCCGGCACCAGATCCCGAACTGACAAAACTCTCGGTCGCCGTTCTCAAACAGCTGTTTCGCCACCGCCGCCTGCAAACGACGGCGGGCAAGTGCGCCGCGGATCCATGCGAACAATGCCTCGCGATTCATCTTCCAAAAGTACGCCGTTGGATCGCGCGAGACGAACCCATACATTTCCTGTTGCCCGCGTTTCCCGCCAAGTCTCCCAATACAAAGAAGGTCCTGGGCCGCCTTCCCGACATGGCTGAAGAAGTCGCACTGGAGTTTCTGGAAAACGTGTGCGCGGAGTTGCAACAGTTGTACGCGCCGGGAGCGCGGATCTCGATCTGTTCCGACGGCCGCGTCTTCAGCGATCTTGTCGGCGTCGCCGACGAAGATGTTTCGAACTACGCGACCGAGCTCAAGCGTATAATCAAACGGGCGGGGGCAAAATCGCTCGACTTCTTCTCCATGGAAGATCTATTCGACGTCGAGGACCACAGCGCAATGCGTCAGCAACTGCTCAATCACTATTGCCACTCACTGCCGGCGATCGAAGCACGCATTCACAAGTTCGAACATCATCGCGAACTGTTCAACGGCATCCAGCGCTTCCTGTTCGAGGATCGCGTCGCGATGGATTCCGGCAAAAGCCGCACTCAAGTAAGAAACGATTGCAAAGACCTCGCCTATGCTGTTATTCAACGAAGTGACGGCTGGGGGCGGCTCCTTAACGACTGCTTTCCGATGTCGCTGCGGCTCTCGATTCATCCACAGGGCCTACATTCCGAAAAGATCGGAATGCTTCTCGGCGGGGCCAACGCGGGTGAGGCAGGGACTATGTCACCCGACAACTGGCTGACTCCGTGGCACGGAGTCGCGGTCAAGCAACACGATCGGTTCCGTTTCATGCGGCGCCACGAAGCTGAAGAGCTTGGCGCGCGCATCGTCGAGCGTGAAGGACGCCCGAGTTACTTCCAACTATGAGCGAAGAGAAGGTTAAAACCGGACGCGATCGCTATCTGGCCCAGAACAATCTCAGCCTCACGAGTTATACCAACCGCAAGTTTCCCGTCTACTTCTTCAAGTGGCCCATCTGGTTGCCGAATCCCGGCTTTTTGCCGATACACGATCTTCATCACGTCGTGACCGGATACCAGACCGGGCTCGTTGGTGAAGCTGAGATCAGCGCGTATGAACTTCGCGGTGGATGTGGCTCGTTGATGATCTTCATACTCTGCGTTGGCGCGATCTTCTTTGGCATGTTCGTGGCGCCGAAGCGAATCTGGAAAGCGTGGCGTGATTCGCACGGCGCGCAAAATCTCTATCGCACAGACATTCCTTACGAATCGTTGCTGGAGATGAGCGTCGGCGATTTGCGGCAGCATCTCGGGATGCCGAGAAACGGATACGCATGACAAACGCGTCCTGGAATTTGCAACCGCTTTCGCCGTTTGGGCTGTTGGTGCGTTCGGACTTACCGGGAGCGGATCTCGACGTTGTTCCCACTTCTCTTTTACAACAGTGGATCGACGAGCATCGCTGCGTCGTGTTGAAAGGTTTCGCGCCACCGGCGATGCCCGATTATTGTCGCCGGTTGGGAGAAGTGCTCGAGTGGGAATTCGGGAGCGTTAACGATCTGCGAGTCGATCCGGAGACGAAGAATTATCTTTACACGAATCGCGCGGTTCCGTTTCACTGGGATGGTGCGTTTGTCGGTCGTGTTCCTCACTACATTTTCTTCGTTTGCGACGTTGCGCCGGAGCGGGATGCCGGTGGCGAGACGCTGTTTTGCGACACGGTGCGGTTGTTGGACCACGCTGCGGACCGGCTTCGAGTTTGGGAAGACGTCGTCATCACGTATACGACCGAGAAGATCGTGCACTATGGCGGAAGTTTCAGTTCGCCGCTGATCGCGTCGCATCCGAGTTTGGGTATGCGAGTTCTTCGCTATGCTGAGCCTGTTGACGATCTGAATCCGGTACAACTCAGTATCGAAGGCATCGATGAACGCGAGCTTATCGAAGACATGCACCGGCGACTAAACGACGAGCATTGTTGTTACGCACATCAGTGGGAAAGCGGCGACGTCGTTATCGCGGACAATCATGCGCTGCTACACGGGCGTCGCGCGTTTTCGGAAAAAGCAGAGAGACACATTCGGCGAGTTAACATTCTTTGAAACGATTCCTCATTTACATGCTGCGGATTCGCCGCGTCGAGTTTCGTATCGCCGAGATACCGATACTCGCGATTCCGCTGCTCATCCTCCTCCGCGACACCGCCCCGCTCAAGACCTTCTACCTGTGGGAAGGCGTGTTCATCTTCTTCCTGCTATTCGCGTTCGGCGACATGATCAACTGTCTCGCCGATCGCGATCTCGACGCTGTTTACAAACCTCATCTTTCCGAAGCCGTATACGGACTCGGCGTCGGGTTCGTGAAATTTCAGGTGATCGCCACCGCCACACTCGCGCTTGTTTTGTCGTTCCATCTCTCATGGGCCATCGATCGCTGGCTACTCTTCGCACTCGTCGCGATCGGACTTCTCCTCGGCGCTGCTTACTCAGTAAAGCCGGTCCAACTAAAAGGCCGCGGACTCGCGCAACTCATCTGCCTCTGGCTCATCATCTTTGTTGGACCAATGCTCTTCGTCGGTCTGCTGGTGAACGCAGTTCCCTCCGTCCCTGTGTTGATCTTCGCAGCGGCGTACGGAACGCTCCAGATGGGCATCATTTTAGTGAACACGGCGGAAGACTATCCCGAAGACATCAACGCAAACATCACCACGAGCGTCGTGGCTTTGGGGCTGCATCGCGGTATCGGGCTGGCGTTTTGGCTCGTTGCTATTGGCGCGTTTGGCGTGTTTATGACGCTTTCCGTGATGTTCCGGCAACGAGAAGCGGACTGGCTTGGGACTTTCGCGTCACTGCCTGCGTACGTCGCGTTTATCTACGTGATAACCAGCGTCGGCCGCCTGCGACAGTCAATCAGAGGCGCTGGCCTCGAGGAGAGCATTCGCACGGTCAAGCAAGCGGCGAAGCGCGTCCCGTTGTGGGTAACGATCGTGGCGTGGTCGGTACTCGGCGCGACTTACGCGCTATTCCTCAGTAAGCAACGCTAAGTTTTCTTTTAGTCGCTGCGGATCGACGACGAGATGTGCTTCGTGAGGATCGGCGGCGTTCTGCGGTTCGCAGGTTTGGTAGAAGTAATTCAGATCGAGAGCTGACGCTAACGTGAAGTAGCAGTTGTTGATGCAGTCGGATCGATGTCTCAACTCCAACACGCTTCCGCCGTCGCGCATGAACAGGATGTTCGTCAGACCGGCGCCGTGGTTCGAGACGATGTAACGTGCGCGCGAACACAACCGCACCTGTTCCTCGAATGACATGTCTTCGGCGGAAACAGTCTGAAACCCGAAGCCGCCGAGAATCGGAGCGATCTCGTCTTCGTTCACGATCCGTCGTTTCGCGGCTTTCGCTCGCGTGATGTAGAGACGCTCCTCGCCGTTAGATCCGTAAGCCGATAACAAAACATTTCTAACGCTACGAATCGCGTCCTGGTTGAAGTGACCCGCCGGCGCCGTGTGCGACGGCATCAATAAACTGCCACATTCAACGAACTCATCACGCCCGATGAAATCCACTTTCCGAACACCAAACGCATTCAATGAAGATGCAACAACATCACGGCCTTCATACGACGACGGCAACAGCAACAACGAATCAGCGAATCGATCCCGGATCACGAAGAGTCGCGTCAACGCGTCCGTCAGCCAATGAAAATGGCCCGTACTCCAGTAATCGGTGATCCAAACAGCTTCTTCAATCCTGCGCCGGCGCCGGAATGCATAATTCGTCACAAGGAATTTGAAAATACTACGCGACGGCCAGTCGTCGAGATGATAAGGAAACGCAAACGACTCCGGCAGGATCTTCGTCCCTTTAAAAAGCAGACCTTCCGGACTCGCCAACACATCCGCGAACCGCAATAACCGGGTCGCAGGAATTGTGCGCTCGAGTTCGCCCTCAAACAGCGCCAAATCGTCGTGCTCGAAATTAACCGGGAGCTTTCGCTTCGCAACGGTTTCCGCGTAGATGGTCGAAACTACGTCCGCTTTCATTGCGTCGGGTTCGAACGATCGATCAGAAAATACTCGTTGATCTTGTCGAGAATGATCACGTTCTGCGCACACATCTCATACCCATGATCGTTCATCATCCTCACGATCCGTGACTCACGCGGATCGAGCCCTTCATCCTCGACAACAACGATCCGCGGCCTGAACCGCTTCCAGTCATTCGACTCGAGCACCTCAAAATCATGCCCTTCAACGTCGACGCTCATGAAGTCGATTGACTGTCCCGGCGGTAAATGTCGTTCCAGTATTTCCGCCAACGGCATCGTCGGCACCGGAATCTGTGACTTCACATGCTCCAGCATCTCGATCTGCTGCAAAAACTCCGGCGAGAAACTGTTCATCGTCGAATCTTCCGCGATGAAGTAGTACGTCAACGAACCACGCTCGCGCGAGACTCCGACCTCGAGATTCACATCCCGCGGCCGCACCTTGTCAAACAACTCTTTGCTCCCCGGCCGCGCCTCGACATTAATCCCCCGCCACCCGTTCAGATAAAAGAAATAGGTGTTCGAAAACATCGTCGGATGAAACGCTCCGACGTCCACGTAAAACCCGCTCATCTTATCCGAGCCGAGAATGTGACGCAGGATCATGTCTTCGCCGGCGGACGAAAACGACGGCGCATAGGAATCGTATCCCAGAATCGCATGTTGAAACGATCTCTTAATGTTGAGAGGCAACCAGCGGCGCGTAAGAGTTCGCAAACTTGGCATCTGTGTTTATGGGAACACGGATTAAAACAAAATGGCAATCAGATTAACTGCGTTGCGGTCAGAATGGTTTGGTCTACAGTTAAACTGACCGCCTTTTTATCAAAATTCACCTTAAAAGTACTGGCACGGCAGTAGCTTAGGACTTCGCGGAGAGGGCGAGTTTCGACTTCCCGCCCCACTACGATCATGTTTCTAAACACCGACAATCCCATCTCCCGCGTCATCCGCAAACTCTGGCCACTCCCAGTCTTCGTGATCCCCGCCGCTCTCGCAATCTGCTTTCTTGCTCCTGGTCTATTCGGATCTGCTTTGACTGAGTTCGTCGTCACCTTCTCTCTTGCCCAAATCGTGGCGAGCGGCGCAGTCTGGCTGGCCTGTAAATACACTCATGAAGAACTCACCGGGGTGAAACTCGAACTGTCCAACCTCCAGGGCATCGTCGACGTTTCGCGCGACGCAATCATCGGCGTAACTACCGAAGGCGTCATCATGAGTTGGAACCGCGGCGCGCGCGCCATCTATGGCTACACCGCCAAAGAAGCGCTCGGATCGGCGGTCTCGATGCTTTTCGATCACCGACGCGGCAGCATGGAAGCCACGTCGCTGTTCGAGAAGATCTCGCGCGGAGAAATCGTCAACCAGCATGAAACGGTCCACATGAAAAAGGGCCAAACGGCCATCGACGTCTCTCTAACAATCTGCCCCATTATGGACGGTAAAACGATCACCGGCGCGTCCGTCGTCGCTCGCGACATCACGGAACGGAAACGCGCCGCTGGTTCGTTGGCCCAACAATCCGCCGCGATGAAAGCCTCGATGGACGGCATGGCCATCATCGACCACGGCGGCGTCTGCACCTACCTCAACGACGCTTACGCAAAGATCTTTGGTTACACCGAACCCGGCCGGCTCATCGGCGCGAGCTGGGAAATGTTTTTCTTCGAGGAAGAACTACATCGTCTCAAAGAACAGATCATGCCCGCGGTTTGGCGCGACGGTTCGTGGCGCGGTGAAGCCGTCGGTCTGAAACTAAACGGCTCGACCTTGCCGCTCGAGATCTCGATCTCCAGCGTCGACGGCGGCGGTCTCGTCCAAGTCGTGCGCGACATCACCGAACGCAAGAAGATCGAAGAAACACTTCGCAACCACTCGCTGAAAGACGACCTGACCGGTCTATTCAATCGTCGCGGACTGCTCAAACAAGCCGCGCCTTACTTCGATTTCGCACGCCGTCAGAAGGAAAGCCTGCTGCTGCTGTTCATCGACCTCGACGGCATGAAGAAGATCAACGACGAGTTTGGTCACAACGAAGGCGACAACGCCCTCATCAGCACCGCGTCGATACTCAATCGCAGTTTCCGCACCTCCGATATCATCGCGCGGCTCGGCGGCGACGAGTTCACCGTTCTCGTCACGGATCTCAACGCCAGCAAAGAAGAAGCGATCAGGCGCGTCAACGAAAATCTCCAGGCTTATAACGACAACGAAAAACGAGGTATCAAACTCGCTTTCAGTATCGGCGTCGCGACGCTCGAACCGGAACGCATGACGTGTTTCGAAGAGATGCTGGTCCAGGCGGACCAGGCGATGTACGAACAGAAACGCATGAAGCGCCGCCGCTCGAGTGATCGAAGTCAGAACAAACGTCTGCGCGAAGTTCCGGTCGAAACGACCCTCGAAGTTGCGAAGCCGATGCCGTTTACTTTCGCGTCCAGCTCGAAAGTTTACGGCGCAAGTCATGGCACGTTCGACAACGCCGCGATCGGCATGGCTGTCGTTTCAGTCGACGGCAGTTGGCTCCAGGTCAACGAAGCACTCTGCAAGTTGCTCGGTTATTCAGAGCAGGAGTTGAAGGCCACGAGTTTCCAGAAGCTCACGCATCACGAAGATCTGCGCCAGGTTTCGAGTCACATTCATCGCGTGCTCGAAGGCTACGTGCAGGGTCACGAACAAGAGAAGCGTTACATTCACGAGCAAGGTCACCCAGTTTGGGTGTTGTGGCACGTCTCGCTTTTGAAAGATTCCGAAAGCGGAACGAAGCGTCTCTTCTTCCAGGTCCAGGACATCAGCGACCGCAAGAAAGCAGAAGAGAAACTCACGCAGGACACTTTAACCGGACTGCCGAATCGCCCGCGTTTTTACGATCTGCTGAAACTGCGTGTCGCGCGTAAGTCAAACAAAGACAAGCAATACGCCGTGCTGCTGCTCGACGTCGATCGTTTCAAACTCGTAAACGACAGTCTCGGCAATGCGAGCGGCGATCAACTGCTGATCCAGATCGCGCATCGCGTCAAGACCTGTCTACGACAGAACGACGTGCTCGGACGCGTCGGTGGAGACGAATTCGCCGTGTTGCTCGACGACGTCACCGGCAAAGAGGAAGCGTGTTCGGTCGCGACGCGCATACAACAAGCGCTCTCGATCTCGTTCAACCTGTTGGGCCAGGAAGTCTACACGACGATGAGCATCGGCATCGCCGTCGGCTCGGACCAGGGCGAACAGGTTTCAGACATCCTGCGCGACGCGGAAACCGCGATGCATCACGCGAAGACGCGCGGCAAAGCGCGTTACGAAGTGTTTGGACGCGACATGCACGGCGAGTTGATGAGCCGCCTCAAAATGGAGACGGACCTGCGTCACGCCTGCGAGCGCAACGAGTTATTCGTCGACTATCAACCGATCGTCTCGCTCGAGAGCAATGCGTTGATCGGCTTCGAAGCCCTCGTGCGCTGGCGTCATCCGGAGTTTGGCCTGATTCCGCCGACGGACTTCATTCCCGTCGCCGAAGAGACCGGACAGATTCTGGCGATCGGACAGGGCGTACTCGAATCAGCGTGCCGCCAGGCGCGTTACTGGCAGGAGATGTATCACTCGGAAACGCCGTTGTTCGTCAGCGTCAACTTGTCAGTCAAGCAGTTCAACCAGCCGGGTCTCGTAGACGAGATCGCGCGGCTGTTACAGGAGTTCGAACTGCCGCCGCGTTGTTTGAAACTCGAGATCACGGAGTCAGTCTTCAGCGACAATATCGACGCCGCGGTCGGACTGTTGACGCAGTTGCGCGAGCTCGGCGTGCAGTTGAGCATCGACGACTTCGGCACCGGATACTCGAGCCTGAGCTACCTGCAACGCTTCCCGATCGACACGCTCAAGATCGATCGATCGTTTGTGACGCAGATGATGGAGAACGAGGAAAACATCGCCATCGTGCGCACGATCGTCGCGTTGGCCCAAAACCTCGGCATGGACGTGGTTGCGGAAGGCGTCGAGACTGAAGATCAGTTGAAGCTGTTGCGAAAGCTGGAGTGCGAAAACGGGCAGGGATTCCTGTTCTCGACGCCGCTCGGTGGACAGCAGGTGGATCAGTTTATCGAGAGCTGCACGCAGCCTGCGGCATTAGTCGCTTAATTGGTATAGATCGCGTCCGGCATCCATCACAACCAGCGTTTCCGGATCCTCAACGGGGAAAGCGAACGTTCGATGGTCCAGGTAGCCAAGGTTCACACGCCTGCAAGTCGCTTCGTCGAGACCCGTCGCCATCGTGATTCGATAACGCGGAACGATCTTTCCATCCACGTCCACGCGTCCGGCATAAGCAACATGGGCCAGGTGGGCTGCTATGCACAGATTCTCACGCAACTCCTCCGAGACCCCCAGCATATCGCGAACGACTTCAAGCGGCGCGTAGCCGTACTTCTCGATCAACGCGCCGTGTGTTTCTGACAGCTTCGTCAGATGCGGCGCGTAGATGATCAGCTCGCCGCCGTCTTCGACGATCGCGCCGAGTTTGTAACTCGCTTTACCTCCAACCCACAGTTCGTCGTAATGCTTATCAAGCACCGCGATCACGCGTTTGTACTTTCTCGGCAAATAACGGATGTGGATCTCACGGCTGACCTCAGCCGCGCGGCGAAAAGCGTCGCGAATGTCGCCGGTAAAGAGTGCGTGCGTGATGAGTCCGCCATCGTCACGTGAGACGACGGAGTTGAAAGAAATGATGCGCGCGGGGATCAACTCCGCGGCGGCTTCCATCAACTTGCGCGTCGGCGTTTCGACTTGTCCGATCGTGTTTTCGATGCCGGCGAGCGCGCCAAGCCAGTGCGTGGTGTGCGTCAACTCCGGTCCGGCAACGCCGGGAAAGAAATACTTCGCGCCACCCGCGAAACCCGCAACTTCGTGCGGCACTGTGGCGCCAAACACCAACACGACGTCATAAACACCCGCGGCGAGCAATTTGTTGATCGTCACCGGCACAGCGTGATCGATCAATCCGTTCGTCAACAAACTCACGGTTTCAGTGCTCAACTCGCCAAGCGTAACGACCTCATCCGCGCGATCCCATGCGTGATCGAAGATGCGGCCTTCGAAGTTGTCGATGCCGATCTTCGCGAGCTTCTGCGCATCCGTCATCGGCGGATGCGTGCCCTGCGCGACAAGCGCATCGAAACACGCAACGCCGCGTTCGCGCAGAAACTGATTCGCGATCGGAAACAACTGATCGGTGTTGTCGTCACGGGTCTTGTCGGGAATTATCGCGAGGACGCGTTCGCCGGGTTGGACCACAGCCAACGCTTCATGAATTGCACGAACAAGGTTCATCGTCCCATCCAACCGCCGTCGACGACCAGCACGTGGCCGTGAACATAATCGCTTGCAGCGGACGAAAGAAACACCGCCGCGCCGACGAGATCTTCAGGCTCGCCCCAACGACCGGCGGGAATCCGTTCGAGTATCTGTCGATTGCGAGTCTCATCGGCCTGAAGCGCAGCCGTATTCGCGGTGCGCATGTAGCCCGGCGCGATCGCGTTCACGTTGATCCGGTGTTTGGCCCATTCGTTTGCGAGCGCCTTGGTGAGTTGGGCCACGCCGCCTTTCGCGGCCGCGTACGCGGGAACCGTGATGCCGCCCTGGAAAGAGAGCAACGACGCGATGTTGATGATCTTCCCGCCGCGTTCCGTCTCGATCATGTGCTTGCCGGCGAGTTGGCAAAGACGAAAGACGCTGAACAGATTCACTTCCATCACGGCTTCCCAGTCTTCTTCCGAATGCTCAACCGCGGGCGAACGGCGAATGATGCCGGCGTTGTTGACGAGAATGTCGAGACGTCCGAAGCGATCGAGAGTTTGTTCGACGAGTGACTTTGGAGTTTCCGACTTACTGAGGTCGCCAATCAGCGGAAGTGATTGCTCGATCTTCTCGCAGGTCGCTTGCGGAGAGTGAGTGTTGCCATGACACGCGACCCGAGCGCCGGCGGCGGCGAGTCCGATGGCGATAGCAGCGCCGAGACCTGTCGAGGCCCCGGTTACAAGCGCGACACGATCGTTAAGTGAAAACACGGATTAGACGGATTTCAAAAAGTCTTCGCGCAGGGGCGTAAAAATGTCGATCAGCACGACTTCCTCATCCATCATCGTCGCGCCGTGCCGGCACTGCGACGGAAAGTGCAGCACGTCGCCCGCCGACGCGATTCGTTCCTTGCCCTCGATGAAGAAACGCACCTTGCCGCGCTCGACGATCGTCATCTGCTCGTGCGGATGATCGTGTTCGGGTGTGACCAGAAACGGCTTGAAACGAAAACGACAGATCATCATCTGCTCGCCGACCAACATCTGCCGCTCGATTCCGTCGGCCACTTGCTCGACGGGAATGTTGGACCAGTTCAGGTGTTTGGCTAAACCGTTGCCGCCGGCGTGTCCATTTGCGCCGTTGCTGTTTGCGCCGTTTGCGGGCGTGTTGTTGGAGGAATTGTCAGACATTTGGTTCCTCTACTTTTTATCACTGACTGCTTCGAGTCCCGAACCGCCCGCGGCGTATTCCGGTTGCACGTTCACCACGCCGTACAGCCGATCCTCGCCTTCGCGAATCGCCGCCATCATCCACAGGAAGTTGATCTGTCCGCCGGGCGCCGCGACGTTCGGATGATAACCCTGCGGCATCAACACGCAGTCGCCTTCGCGCACCACCTGGACCAACTCGGGATTTTGCGGGTCAGTGTAAACGAACTGCACGCCAAACGACGGCGCAGGCATGTCGATAAAAAGATAGGCTTCTTCGAGGAGTTTTGAATGTTCGTGCGGCGGCCACGACGTCCAGTTGCCGGGCGTTGAAAACGTCACGCCGGCCATGATTCGCCCCGCTTCGACGTTCGCACCGATCAAGACATTGAGATCGCGTTCCGCAGGCGGCGTCCCCGCGATCAAGTGCAATCGCGGGTTCTCGCGAACCTCTTTGTACGACACAAACTTCACCGGATAACGCTTATCGACCGGAGCCGAGACTTCGGCGAGATCGCAGCCGGCGTCGCCCGGTTCGACTTCGATCTCCGAATCGCGCGGAATGTAAACGGCGTCGTATTGGTCCATCTGAAACGACGAGCCGTTTGTCTTTACGTTCGCATTGCCTTTCAAACAGATCAATCCGATCTCGTGATCGTTACTCGCAAACTTTTCCGGCGCGTCGCCGGCGTCGAGCGTGATGCGTCCGTAGTGCAGGAATCGCGCGGCGGTTGGACCAGGCTTGACGGCCGTGCGGCGTCCCTTTCCCTCGTGCGTCTTCGGCACGAAACACGTTTCCGGTGTAATTGCGTTCATCATGGCTTTATAGTCAAACGATATTTGATTGGTGTCTTAATGTTTGTTGCTTCATAAACCAGGTGTAGGGGAATCGCGCCGCGCACCCCGCGTCCGAGTGGACCATTGCCGCTCGCAACGATCGTGGAACGCGGATTGAAATTCATTGCGGACATCTCAACCTCAAGCGATCCCGCATCCGAATAAAATCGAATTTTATCCGTGGTCTCGACTCTATCATGCGTCGTCGGTACGGCCATGCGCCAACGCTTGATCGTAACCGGTTGTTTTGAACTCAGCGTTTCCTCGCGCAGAAGTAATCCGTTTTCTATTCGCCACACCACTTCGCTAGTGAGCCCGATGTCCTGCAACTCACCCGACTTAGTCCCCACCACAGCCCAGCGACTCCAGCGAACACGCAAACTGCGCCCGTCAGCCGCCGGCTCGATCGCGTCCGCGCCGTCAGTCGCAGCGACAATGCGGCCATCGGCAAGCTCCAGATACGGCGTCAATACCGGATACGTTTGCTCGACAGGCGCCCCGAATCCCGGCATTCCATACGGCGCGGGCAAATAATCCGAAATCCCCGGCTTCGGCCCAGTTGTGATCGGCAATGCAAAGCGTAGCGACTGCTGCCGTACAAGCCAAACCCCCGCCGCACGCTCGCCGCGACGAAAGAACTCGAAACGCGCGACCGGCGCGAGATGCGGCACGGCGGGAAATGACGTGACGCCTTCTTTCGCGAGCGCGTTCATGATCGGCGTGTGCGAATTCGCCAGCTTACCGAAGAAACCCGTCGTCTGTTGCCACTCGCGTTCGCGCGAAATGTACGCGTAGTTTCCGCGTCCAAAAGCAAAGATCGAAAGCAGGTGCGCCTCGGGGCGATAGTCGTTACGCAGATAATTCCACGCCTGGTAGTACAGCGCGGCGATGTCGGCGAGCGGCGCCGGACGAAACTCCGGATGCGACGCGAGAAATCCCGCGATCTCGGGCGTGTCGAGATAACTCACGACGCCCTGGCTGCGTCCCCAGTTGTAACCGTAACCATCCTCGGAAACGAGATCCCACCACAGACGCATCTGCGTCGTCAGCGACGGACGCAACTTGTCGAGAATGTCTTTGCGGCCGGCCATCTCCGCCGCTTCCCAGATGTAACGCGCGTACTCGTTCGAGTAACGATCGTAACGTCCGGTCGGCGGCGAATCGTCGGCGTACAACGCGCCGTCGTTGAACTGAACGGCCGAGCGATCGAGCAGCTTGTCGAGAAACGCGCGATCGGTCGAGATGCCGAGCTCGTAACTGATGGCGGCGATGCGCGCGGCGACGCCGAGATAGTTCTCGGGAAGATTGATGACCTTGTTTGTCTTCGGATCGTAGAAGCGTTCGGGATTAAGCAGCGACCGCCAAGCCTTCTGTTCGTCAGGTGTCAAACTCTGCCACAGCGCATTGGTCTTCAGGTCGCGACCGAAATGCCTGAGCGCGAGCGCGGCGTAGAGTTGCGAAAACGCTTTGCTCCCCGCGCGCGACTCGATCAAACCGATCTGGCCCACCCACTTCGCGAGATCGCGCCCGGCGAGTTCGCGTTTGCCGGTCGTGTCCGCATACGCAGCGAGCGAACGCATGAACGTTCCCCACGAAAACTCACCCGTGGTCGGCACGCCCAACACTCGCTCGGGCGGCGGATCCAGCGTGTTGATTGCACCGAGGTGCGCCGCCAGTTCCCGCCCGAGAAAGTCGTTCACCTCATCGCGAACCGCCGCCGTGGAGACTGTGCTCGCCTGAGCTGTTACAGCCAACAGCAATAGAACACCGATAAGTTTCAATCCGTGGTTCAAAACGTTAGCTTCAATCCAAATTGAATGTTGCGCGGTGGTCCCGACGTCGAGATCGTCCCAAACGACGCGTTGCTCAGGTTCGCTTCGAGATCGCGGAAGTTCGAACGATTGAACGCGTTGAAGATATCAGCCTGGAACTGTAAGCGGAACTTCTCGGTCAACTCAAACCGCCGGCGCAACGAAAAATCCCACGTCTGCGAACCAGGACCTTGCAACGTGCCGACGCCGCACGTGCCGCGTCGCGTATCAGGCGCTGCGGCAAAGGCTGCGCGGTTGGCCCAGTTGTTTGGACCACGCTCGCCGTTCGGGAATAGCTGATCGGGACTGAGGCAGTCGGCGCGCCGGTTTCCGAAAACCGAATTTCCGGTCGCGGTGACGGTCAAATAAGCTCCTGACTGCAAACGCGTGATGCCGCTGACTTCATATCCATCGAGAATCGCCCTCACGAAACCATGCGTGCGGGCAAACATCTTCACGGTGTACGTGTAAGTCAACGAGAACACGTGGCGCCGGTCGAAAGTAGCGGGACCGTAGTTGAACTTCTTGTTGAACGGATCTTCCGGGTTGTCGTTGAAACCGCTCGCGTCCGTCAGCACCTTGGACCACGTGTACGACGTCGTCATCAGCAGGTCGCCTTTGCGCTTCGCGGCGAAGAGCTGCATTCCATGATAGTTCGACGTCGAATCGCTCAGTCGCATCCTGATCGCGGTGTAACCTTTGAACGGACGGAGCGCGTTTGCGTTGACGTTTGGTCCAGGCGGAATGTTGTTGCGAATCTGCTCGAACGTCGGCTGGTTGATATCGGGTTGACGAATCAAATGACGCCCGAGATTGCCGACGTACGACGCCTCCGCAATGATGCCGCGCGGCAACTCGCGCTGAATACTCAGGCTGTAACTCATTGTGTAAGGCGACTCGAGATTCGGATCGATTGCGTTGATCTGCGCCCACGGTCCCACCGTCGTCGAGCCGCCGGTGATGTTGCTCAGGTTTGCGTTTTGAAACTGCGCGCTCGTGGCGTAAGGCGGATTGCTGAGCGACCCGAAGATCAGGTTGCCTTCGATGCGATCGTAGTACATGCCGAAGCCGCCGCGAATCGAAGTCTTGTTGTCGTCAAAGGGCGAATAAGCAAAGCCGACGCGCGGCATGAAATAGTGATGTCCTTCGTAGAGTCCGCGCGGCGCCCCCGTCGGAACGGCGAGCACTTCCGGACTGTTGCCGCCCGGAACGCGTCCGAGCTCTTCCGGCGGAACTCCGTTACCGGCGCGAACGAGACCGTTGTAACGATTACCGCCTTTGCTCGTGTCGATGTTTCCATTCGCCAGAATCGTGACCGCCTGCGCCGGGTTGTAAAGCGAGGGATCGAAGTTCGCCAGATTGTTTGCCTGCGTGTAGATCGGCTGGCCGTACTGGTAACGAAGTCCCAACTCGAGACTTAATCGGCGCGCGACTTTCCAGCTATCAGCAACGAACGCTTCCGTTTGCGTGAAACGGAAGAAACCCATGGGATCGAGCGCCTGTTCGCTGTACGTGCGGAAGTTGCCGAGCAGCGCGTCGGCAAACGAATTGTTCGACGTGCGCGTGTTGCCGCCGGTGTTGAAATCAACCTGTCCGGCGTAAGTGGTGCGCGCGTTTTGATCGATGCGATTGCGCGTCACGGATACGCCGGTCTTCAACGTGTGGTTGCCGCGCACCCAGGTGATCGTGTCGCTGAAGTTGATGTCTGTCGTCGGCGAGAGCAGTGAACGAGCCGCGCCGAAGAAACTCGCGAAGCCGTTGATCGTCGTGTCGGGAATCGAATTCTCGAAACGTCCGCCGCCGGTGAACAGTTGTTGAAATGCGAAGCCGTAAGTTTCACGCTCCCACAGATCGCCGAAAGGCGGAATGCGTTGGGCCACGATCGCGCCGGTGGCTTTTGCTTCGTTGATGAACGTCGGCGTGACGAGCCACGTGTGTGACACTTGCATCGAAGTGCCCGGGCGCCGGCGCTCGCTGGGAATCGTCGGCAACTGCGTGTTGATGAAAGTGCCGAACGGATCGATCAAAACGTTCTTGTCGTGAATGTAGCGTCCGTAGATCGAGTGCTTCTCGTTGATGCGATAGTCGATACGCAGGAGATCTTCGCGATAGTCGAGCGGATTCGGCTGTTGGAAAGTGATGTTGTTCGCTATCGGACTGTTGGTGAACGCGGCGGCGAGTCCGATCGCGGTGCGATAGACGTTCGCGATCGCGCGGCCGTCGGTGGTGATTCGATCCGCGGGAATGATGTTTCGCAGCGCGACGTTCGTGCCGCCAAAACAACCGGCGCGATTTGCCGTCGTGCAGGGCAGTGCGCTGTTCGGATCGCGTAGCAGGCCGTCGTCGTTCGTGCCGACGATGCCGTCAGCGCCACGCAAACGGAATGAAAAGTCGCCATTCAACTCGGCGAGCGACGGAACCGTGCGTCGCTGTGCAGCCGAGAGACGCCTGATGTATTTCCACTCCTGGCCGCCGAAGAAGAACAGCTTGTCTTTGATGATTGGACCACCGATGCTGTAGCCGAAGTTGTTGAAACGCAGTGCCGGCCGCACCGGCGCGAAAAACGAGCGCGCATCCAGTTTGTCGTTTCGCAAAAACTCAAACGCGCTGCCGTGAAAATCGTTGCCGCCGCTGCGCGTCACGAGACTGACCTGCGCGCCTGAATTACGTCCGTACTCGGCGGAGAAATTCGAAGTCTGAATTTTGACTTCCTGGATGTAGTCGATGCCGACGTTGTTGATCTGGCTCGCGTTGCTGCCCGACTGAAGATTGAAACCACCGTCAACCGTCACATTGTTTGTCTGACCGCGATTGCCGTTGATCGACTGGTTGTTCGTGGCCAGACTCGTAGTCAACTCGAGCTGATCGTCGTTCAACAAAGCGACGCCGGGAACGAGCGACAGAAGCTGAATGTAGTTGCGGCCGTTGAGCGCGAGGTTTTGCACCTGTTGCTGATCGATCACGCGCGCGACTTCGCCCGACGTCGTGTTCACCGTCTCCCCGGCGATGCTCGTTATCTCAACAGTCTCGGAAACTTCGCCGACTTCGAGTTTCAGATCGACTGTGAGTCGCGCGTCGGCGGTCACGCTCTTGCCGGAGACGAGTGCTTTCTTGTAACCCTTCGCTTCGGCTTCGATGCGGTAAGTGGCGACCGGAAGATTCGTGATCGTGTAAAAGCCATTCTCATCGCTCGACGCGGTGCGCTCCGAGTTGTTCGCGATGTTGATGACTTTGATCGTCGCGTTGGGAACACCGGCGCCGTTTGCGTCCTGCACGGTGCCGGAGATACGTCCAACGACGGTTTGTCCATGCGCGCCCTGACCGGCGACGAGAGTCAGCATTAACAAGCTGCAAATCTGAAAAATCCACAAAAGCAAAAGCCGGGGTTCTCTTGTGCAACGCATGGATCAGACCTCCAGGTAGTTGAGATTTGTTTGTATCGGCCGCGGCGCGCGGGTGCGCACGGCCAGGATCAGGTGACGATCAGGCGACCATCGGCGCCGCAAACGCCGGCGCGGCGACGAGGGCCACAGCGCCACGCAAACGCGGATGTTCTTCCGCGGGCACGATGTTGATCTCCGTTGCGCCGCCAAAATCAGTCAGAGTTCTTTCGCGCAGAGCACTGCGCACGATCGGTTCGATCAGGCTCCACGCGGTCGTGATTTCGCCGCCGATGTAGATCCGCGCGGGATCGACCGAGTTGACGATCGACGCGAGACCAAGCCCGAGATAACGCGCGGTCGAGTTGATCGCCGCGAGCGCTTTCGCGTCACCCGCTCGCGCACGCGCGATCAGATCCTCCACGGTGAAACTCGCCGTTTCCGCTTCCTGCGGACGCTGTTCTGAAAGATCGCGTCCGAAGTAACGCGACAACGTAGCGAGGTTCGAAACGTAAGCTTCCCAACAGCCGGTGGCGCCGCACGAGCAGCGTGGTCCATCGATACTCAGCGGCACGTGTCCAAACTCACCCGCCGTGTTGTGACGCCCGCGCATCACTTCGCCGTTCACGACCACGCCGACGCCCACGCCGTCCGAGATGCTCACGAACACCGAGTTGCCGGACGCGACGACGTCGCTGCGCGTGGCCCATAGTTGGGCCAGTGCACATGCTTTACCGGAGTTCTCGATGTGAACCGGAATTCCTAACGTCGCTGTGAGTGGGTCGCGCAGGTTTACGTCGCGCCAGGCGAGTGTCGGCGCGTGCAACACGCGTCCGAGCGCCGGATCGACCATGCCCGGCACGACGACGCCGACGCCTTCGCAAGCGCCGACCTCGTTGAAGTCGGCAAGCACCTGCCTGATTCGCCGCGCGAGCTCTTTCGTCAGCACGTCGAGGTCTTTGTTTGTTTGAAAACTGCTGACGACGCCGAGCTGTTTGCCCATCAGGTCGGTGAGCATGATGTAAGTGCGCGACTTACGAATATCGACGCCGATGACGCATCGCTGGCGCGAGTCGATGTAGAGAAACGTCGGGCGGCGACCGCGTCCGACAGCTTCGCCGACGGCGCCTTCGAAGATCAGCGACTCGCTCAGGAGTTCGCTGACGAGGAGACTCGCGACGCCGCGGCGGACGTTCATCTTGCGGGCGAGATCGGCGCGGGAGATTGGTTGATGAGCGCGGATCAGGTTGAGTGCGATTTGGCGGTTGATTTCGCGACTCGTGCCACGTCGCGCGACGGTGAAATCGTGTGGATTGATCTTCCGCATAATTAGTTCTTAGTTAGGACTTATTCCGCAAACTTAAATAAAAACGCGGAACATTCTAAGTTGTTGACTTGAAAACAGGATTAAGACGGAATTTGTCTAAACGCGGAACATATACTCCTGCGGAGGAATGGCTGTCAAGAGTTTTGTTGGTTTTAACCACGAACAGGCACAAAAGGTACAAGAGGCACAAAAGGGATTTTTGAAAGTATAACCGGGACTCTTATTTCCCTCTCAGTGCTTTTTTCTTTTTGTGCCTCTTGTGCCTTTTGTGCCTCTTTGTGGCTAAGTTGTCCGCCAGCGATCAATCGCCACGGCGATGACGATGATCGCCCCGATGATGATCTCCTGAACGTAGTTGGGCCAACCCACCTGCTGGCAACCGTTGCGCAGAAACGCCATGATCAACGCGCCGATCATCGATCCGAGAATGCTTCCCTCGCCGCCGTTCAGACTGCCGCCGCCAATCACCACCGCGGCGATGATGTCCAACTCCGAACCCGCCGCCACTGTCGGATCGCCCTGCCGCAAACGCGACATCTGCATCACGCCCGCGAGACCAAATAACAATCCCGCCAAACCGTAGATCCAGATCTTCAGTCGGTCAGTCGCGATGCCACACGCACGCGCGGCAGCTTCGTTCGATCCGAGCGCGAACACGCGACGTCCAAACACCGTTCGCCGCAGCACGATCGCTGCCACCACCGCCAAAATGATTGCTATCCACACACCCGGCGCGACGAGCAGCCACGATGGATTCGGAAACATCACCAGCAGTTCGTTCAACCACGTGCCCGGCATGTTCACCGTTTGCTGGTTTGCCAGCCACTTCGCGACGCCGCGTCCGATTCCCAACATTCCCAACGTCGCGATGAACGGAACGACTTTCAAACGCGTGATGACGAATCCGTTGATGACGCCGACCAGCCCGCCGACCGCGATCCCCAACGCGAGGGCAAGCGACGGCGCGAGTCCGGCATTGATCCCCAACGCCGTGACGACGCCGGTCAGCGCGATCGTCGAACCGACCGCGAGATCGATCCCGCCGCTGATGATGATCATCGTCATTCCGATCGCGCCGATGGCGACGATCACAGTCTGCGACAGAACGATGCGCAGGTTGTTTGGCGAGAGAAACCGCGCGGGCGTGTCCATCAGGAGCGTGAAGATCCCGATGACCAGCAACAAACCGAGTGCTGGTCCAACGCGATTGAGCCAGCCTTGGAACGCGGATTTCATTTCAAGTATTGATCGAGTGGTGGATGCAAGAGCGCGTTAACTTCAGGCGAAGTCATGTTTTCTTTTGTCACCAGCATCACACCGGTATCGATCTTCTTCTCGACACTGCGTCCAAGGATGTTCTCGACCATCGTCTTCACGCCCAGGTAGCCCATGTTGAACGGATTCTGGACCACGATGCCGTGCAACTGCCCCGCGTTCATCGCGTCGATGAAAGTCTGGCTGACGTCGAAACCCACAAACGAAACTGTCCCCGCTTTTCCGATGTCCTGAAGCGCCAGCAACATACCTGCTGTTGACGACTCGTTCGGCGTGAAGATTCCCTGCACTTCCTCGCCGAAACGATTGAGCAGGTTCTCGGCGGCGCGCTTGGCTGTGTCGCGCGTGGCGCCGGCGTATTGGTCGGTCGAGACCAGTTCGATGTCGGGAAACTTCGCTTTGATCTGTTCGATGAAACCGGTTTCGCGTTCGGTCGTGCTCGCCGAACCTTCGGCGTAACGCAGCACGAGCACTTTGCCTTTGCCGTTCAGCAGTTGGCCCATGCGATCGGCGGCGAGCGAACCGCCCTTGCGATTGTCAGTGGCGACGAAGCTGACGATGTCGTCGGACTCGAGTCCCGAGTCGATGATGACGGTCGGAACTCCCGCACGCTTCGCATCGGAGACCGGACGGACGAGGGCGCGATTATCGAGTGGCGCAAGCACGATTCCGCTGACGCCCTGCGCCGCGAATCCTTCGACGACCTGGATCTGCTGTTCGCGATCGTCTTCGCGCAACGGGCCTTTCCAGATCACTTCGACCTCGGTGCCCTGCGCTTTTAATTCCTGCGCGGCCTTGATGCTGCCGGCGTGAATGCTTTTCCAGAACTCGTGCGTGGTGCCCTTCGGTATCACGGCGATCGAGAGTTTCTTTTTATCGTTCGGTGTTGCGGTACAGCCAATCAGGAACGCGGATAAAACGAATAGAAACAAGAGTCTATGCATCATTTTCCTCGACTATAGGATTCGCCAAACCACCCATACCTTCAATTTGCACTTCCATCTCGTCGCCCGGTTTGAGAAACACCGGCGGATTTCGCGCGAAACCGACACCGGCCGGCGTGCCGGTCGCGATCACGTCGCCGGGCTCGAGCGTGATCGTCTGCGAAAGAAACTCGATCAAACGCGGCACGCCGAAGATCAACTGGTCGGTGTTTGAGTCCTGCATCGTCTGGCCGTTTAGGATCAATTTGATGGAGAGCTTATGCGGATCCGGAATCGTATCCGTGGTCACGATCGTCTGGCCCATCGGCGCGAATGTATCGCAGGATTTTCCGCGTTGCCACTGTCCATCCGCAAACTGAAAATCGCGCGCGCTGACGTCGTTCACGGCCGTGTAGCCAAGGACGTAATCGAGGGCGCGATCGGCTGAGACGTTTTTTGCGCGGCGACCAATGACGACGGCGAGCTCCGCTTCGTAGTCGACCTGCTTGCTCGACGGCGGCAGGACCACCGGTTCGCCGGGCGCGATCACCGACGTCGTAAACTTCGAAAACACGACCGGCTGTTCGGGAATCGCCATCTTGCTTTCGGCGGCGTGGTCCTTGTAGTTCAAACCGATACAGATCAGTTTGCCGGGACGCGGCACGGGCGCGAACCAGTACGCGTCGCTGCTGGGGACGAGCCAGCCTTTCGCGTTTGCATCGGCGAGCGCTTTCTCATCGCGCACGAGTTCTTCGGCGGTCGCGCGTGCTTTTTGAAACCAGTGGCCTTCCATGTCGAACCACTGAAGTGGATTCGCCGGACGCTCCGCGGGTTCGAAAAGCTTTTCACAGTCGAGTCGGTAGCCGGTGTCGCGATCGCCCGCGTACAGGACGATCCCCGTGCGCGGCGAGCGCCAGTTTGAGTCTTTCGTAGCGAAGGAGATGATGTGCATTTCAGTTTGCGGCGCGCGCGCGCGCCAGCGATAGCCCTTTGTTCACGATTACGAAGAGCTCTTGTGGACCATGCACGCCGATCGCGAGTGTCAGCTCGATGTCGGCGGTGCGCGATGGTCCAGTGATGAATGTGACTGCGGGACTGATGTTTCCGTTTTGATAAATGAAGGCGAGCGCTTCGCCTAGTGTGCGAAAGATCGACGATGCATCGACGATGGCGATGTGTACCGGAGGCACAAGTGAAACGAGGCGATGGCGTTCGCATGCGGAGTCGAGAACGAGCGTGCCTGTTTCGGCGATCGCCGCTTGCGCTGTGCTGATACCGACGTCGCAATCAAAGATGTTTCCAGTCCACGGCTTCACACCTAAACGATTCAACCACGGCGCATCGGAAATCGCGATTTTTCCGGAAATCCGTGTTACCTCCTGAACGATCTCGTCCTCGGTTTCGACAACCACACAATGACCATTCACAGCTTCGAGACTTTGCTTGAACAGCGCGAGTGGCTCTTCGAGGACCGGAATCGGAACCACGGCTGTGACGGATTCAGACGGATCATCCGGCGGGCTCGCGGCAAGATGAGATCGAATAGACTTCAGAATTGTTTCCCGACTACTCATTCTTCCACAGATCTCGAAAACTCTGTCGCTCCACCGGACGCAGATCGCGCCCGCTGGTCCATGCTCGCGACAGCGGCATCACGCGCTGCATGACCCGCGCCGCCATCGTCCCCATCCTGTAAAGCGACGGACTCAACATCACCCTGGCCCATAACTTGAAAACCAATCGCTCAGCCGCGTTGCCCTTCGGACTCGCAGCGACGTCCGCGCGCAGGTGCAACAACAGCCGCGGAATATCGATCTTCACCGGACAAACCTCACGACACGCGCCACACAAACTCGACGCGTACGGCAGTTGCGCCGCTTTTTCGATGCCGATCAACTGCGGCGTAATCACCGCGCCGATCGGCCCCGGATAAACCGAACCATACGCATGTCCGCCGATTTGCTGATACACCGGACACGCATTCAAACACGCGCCGCAACGGATGCACGCCAGCGACTGCCGCGTGACGGGATGGGCCAACATGCGCGAGCGGCCGTTGTCCATGATGACGATGTGCAGCTCGTCTGGTCCTTCGTCGCTGGCGTTGCGCTTCGTGCCGGTGATGAACGACTGATACGTCGTCAGTCGTTGTCCAGTGCCGGAACGGGGCAACAGTTTTAAAAAGATGTCAAGATCGGCGAAACGCGGAAGGAGTTTTTCGATGCCCATCACCGCGATGTGAACGCGCGGAACGCTCGTCGTCAAACGGATATTGCCTTCGTTTTCGACGATGACGATCGTTCCCGTTTCCGCGATACCGAAATTAACACCGCTGATGCCGACGTCGGCGGACGCAAAACGATCGCGCAACGTCGCGCGCGCCGTGCTGGTGAGTTGCCCAATATCGTCGGTCGGCGGCATTCCGAGTGTTTCAGTAAACAACTCCGCGACCTGTCCCTTTGTTTTGTGGATCGCGGGCGCGATGATGTGCGACGGCGTTTCGTGAGCGAGTTGAATGATGTACTCGCCGAGGTCCGTTTCGACGACCTGCATTCCCTCCGCTTCGAGCGCGTCGTTCAGGTGCGTTTCTTCGGTCGTCATGCTCTTGCTTTTGACGATCGTGCGAGCGCCGCGTTCGCGCGCGAGTTTGCAGATGATGGCGTTCGCCTCGGCGGCGTCGGCGGCCCAATGGACCACCGCGCCGCGCTGCTTCGCGTTTGCCTCAAACGTTTCGAGATAGCGATCGAGATGCAGCAGTACGTCGTCTTTGATCGCGCGCGCGGCGGTGCGCAGGTCTTCCCAGTTGCTCAGACTGCGTGCGGCTTCGAGCCGGCGTTTGCCAAACAGCGACGTTGCGTTACGCAGAGCGCCGCGCAACTGCACGTCGGCAAGGGCAGCCCTCGCGTTCTTGTCAAACGTTTCGCTGGTTAGATGATTCATTAACTTGCTCGCGACGCCAGTAATTCCGCCAAGTGCATCACGCGAACGTTCGATCCCTTGCGAGATAAACGCCCGCCGATCTGCATCAAACAACTCGCGTCGCCTGAAACAACCGCCTGCACGCCCGAACGCTCGATCGCTTCGATCTTCTGATCGAGTATCGCTACCGAGATCTCCGGATACTTGACGGAAAACGTGCCGCCGAAACCGCAGCACGCATCCGAGTTTTCCATTTCGACAAACTCCGCGCCACGCACCTTGCGAATCAACGCGCGCGGCTCGCTTCTGATATTCAGGTCGCGCAAACCGTGACACGCATCGTGCCACGTCAACTTACCCGGCCAACTCGCGCCCACGTCGTCGATCTTCAACACACGCACGAGAAACGAGCTCAGTTCGTGCGTCCGCGCGGCAATCGCGCGCGCGCGTTCCGTCCACTCTGCGTCGCCGGCGAACAGTTCCCGAAAGTGATGGACCATCGCCGTGCACGAACCTGACGGGCTGACGATCGCGTCCGCTTTACTCTCTTCGAAGATGCGAATGAAGCGTTGGGCCACGGCGCGCGCTTCGTTGCGATAGCCGGTGTTGAAAGCAGGCTGAGCGCAACACGTTTGCCGATCGTCAAACTCGACTTCGCAACCTGCGCGTCGCAGCACTTCGACAGTGCTGACACCGACATTGGCCCACATTTGATCAACTAAACACGTAACGAAAAGCGAGACTTTCATTTTTGATTCGTACTTTGTGCTTTGTACTTTGTGCTTTGAACGCTGCGCTTTAAGTGGTTCTGACATAAACGAACAAAGCACTAAGCTCAAAGCACTAAGCTCAAACAAGCACCACGACGCCTTTGACGTAATCACTCGCGTGCATATCGGTCGACAATGCTGCCGACACGTCGTCGAGCGAACGATATTCGTGTGTGATAAATGCGGAAACTTCGATCTGCCCGCGTTCGATCAGATTCAACGCGCGCGCGTAAACACTCGGACGGCCATCGGCTTCAAAGCCGCCCGACGCCCCAACGCTGCTGACGAGCACCGGCTCGCGAAACAAGATGTTGTTGAGCACACTCAAATCGGTCCCGGCGTGACCGTGGCCGTAAAGCAGCACGGTCGCCTGTTTGCAGATCAGACCGGGAATCGAACCGAACACCTCGCCCGCGCCCGACGCCTCGATCAAATACTCGACGCCTTTGCCGCCTGTATGTTCGCGCACGACCTCGACGAGATCGCACGCTGCCGGATCGATGACATCATCGGCACCAAAAAGCTTCGCCAACTCGCGTTTGCGCGCATTCGGATCGCTGACGAAGAGCGCGCCCTCGTAGCGCAGCACTTTGCGCAGGTATTGCGTGAACAGTAACCCCGCGGGACCAGCGCCGCATATTAGCACGCTGCGCACGCGATGCTCGGGAGTTTCCGCGTTGACGGCGTATCGCGAACGCGCGCGCGTGACGAAGTCGGAAGAGTGAACGACGCATCCGAGCGGTTCCACGAGCGCCGCTTCCACCGCCCTGACCTTCGAAGCGATGCGCAAAGCATTCACCGCGGGCACCGCAATGAATTCCGCGAGTCCGCCCGGCAAGCCGGTGATGCCGTGCTCGCGATAGAACGCGCACTGGTGCGAATTGTCGGTGCGGCAGTACTCGCACAACACTTCACGACGACGACTGACGCAATTCAATCCCTGATCGATCACGACACGATCGCCAGGTTGCAGATCGACGACCGCGCCGCCGGCTTCTTCGACGACGCCGGTGATTTCGTGTCCGAGTATCTGCGGTTGCAACGCGAGCGGGATCGGTTGGCCGAACTCGTTCGTGTTGTAGTTTGCGTGACCGGCGAAGATGTGCGCGTCAGTGCCGCACAGTCCGACTGCGGAGACGCGCACGAGCACTTCGTAAGGCGAGATGACGGGACGCGGCACGTCGCGCACTTCGAGTCGCTGCACGTCGTACAACACACTGGCTTTCATCGAACCGTTCATGCGTCGATATCGCTCGTGTCGAGCCGGCCGGCGTCGCGCAGCGCGGCGAAGCGTGACATCGTTTCGCGTATGCCGATTTCTAGCGACGTCGACGGCAACTCGCCGATGAACTTGCGGATCGCCGAGTCGTTCAACGCGGGGGCGATCGGAATAGGTGGACCATCAAAGGTGACGAGCGGCCGTCGCGCTTCTTCATTAATGAAATCCGCGATCCTTTCGACCTTCACTGTCTCGCCGTGCAGGTTAAATACGTGCGCGCCTTCCGAGCACTTATCGGCGCAGGCGATAAACGCCGCCGCCGTATCGGCGACGTACTGAAAATCCGTCGCGCCGCCGAAGCGGATGTGAAACGGGCGATCGAGAACGGCCGCTTTCATCGCTTTCGTGGGATCGCTCGTCAGGCCGAAGTCGCGATTGACGCCGTAAACGGTGAGTGGACGCAGTCCGATGCTGTTCACGCCATGGTCCAGGAAGTAGACGCGCGCGTTGCCTTCGTTGGCGCGTTTGAAAACTCCGTAATGCGTGCTGGGTTCGCAAACGGCGTTTTCGTCGAGAACCACGTCATCGTCGTTCATTCCGTAAACGGCGGCGGAACTGGCGTAAACGACACTTGCGACACCGATCGTTCGCGCCGCGTCGAACACGTTCAGCGTCCCGACGACATTCACGAGCGCCCCGCCAACCGGATCGGCTTTGCAAAGCGGAACCTGCAACCCCGCGAGATGAATCACGCGCCTCGCTCCCGATTCGTCCAGCGCACGTCGCACTGTTGCCCCCTCCGTGATGTCGCCGATAATGAACCGCACGCTCGCGAGTTGATCGTCGTCCATGATCGCGCGCAGTCGTCGCGCGTCGTCACTGCGATCGAACACGATCACCTCGTCGCCGCGTTCGATCAACTGCTTGACGATCCACGAGCCAATGCAGCCCTGCGCGCCTGTAATAAAGTATTTTTCAGCCAAGTTGATAAAAGGCTCTGGCGTTCTCGCCGAATACTCGCTCGTCGTTCACAATCTCTCGAAACGACTCGAGCACGCGCGCGTAAGAAGCCGCCAACAAACAAACCGGATGATCGCTGCCGAAGATCAAACGTTCCGGCCCAAACAACTCAACCACACGCTCGACGTACGGCCGCAAATCGTCTACGGTCCACGACTGCCAATCAGCTTCCGTCACCAAGCCGGACAATTTGCACCACACATTCGGAAACGCCGCGAGCGGCGCGATCGCACCCGACCATTCGTCAAATCCGTGTTTCGCAATCGGTGGCTTCGCACAGTGATCGATCACCAAACGCAGATCCCGACAACTCTCCGCAACAACGCGGACGTGTCGCAAGTGTCGTGTATGGACCAGCAGATCGTACGTCAACCCAAACTCACCCACTCGCCGCAGTCCATTCAAAACCGGCGGTTGGACCAACCAATCGTCCTTCGGCTCGCTCTCAACCAGATGCCTGACGCCTTTGAACTTCGGATGCGCACTCAACTCATCCAACTGCGCAGCAACATCCGCGCTCGCCAGATCAACCCAACCCACAATGCCTGCTATAAACTCATGCTCGTCTGCCAACTCGAGCAGCCAGCGCGACTCGGCAACACTATTACTCGCCTGCACCAGAACAGTTTGACCAACACCATTCTTCGCTAACTCAGGCTCCAGATCATAAGGCAAGTAGTCGCGATAAAGAATCTCGAGGTCACTCGACATCCACGGATAATCAAAGCGTTGCAACTGCCAGAAATGTTGATGAGCATCGATTATCACGGGGATCATCACAGAAATTTTTCCCAGGTAGACAGGATCGCTCGCAACTCGTCTTCTTCGTCAGCCGTCACATTCACCAGCGGCGGCCGCACTGGACCAGCGTTCAGTCCAACCATCTCCATCATCGCTTTCATCGTCGAGACTTCATAACCCTTGCGTCGCGAACGGATCGCATAGAGCGGCACGACGCAGCGATCGATCAACTCAGCAAGCGTCTCGGTGTCACCTGCTTCGCCGAGTTCGTGCAGTTTCAGAGACAGACGCGGCGCGACGGTGGCGATGCTCGACGAGAACGTGCGCAACCCGATGCTGTAATAAGCACCGACCATGTCGTCGCCCGCGCCGCCGATCCAACTCAGTCGCTCGCCAACGCGATTCTTGATCGCCTGCAAACGTCGAATGTCGCCGTGACCGTCTTTCCATCCGATCAACGTCGGAATCGCCGTCAGACGTTCAACCATCTCGGGCGTGAAGATCGCCCAATCGCGACTGTAGATCAGCATTCCCAACGACGTCGCCGCACCGATCGAACGGTAGTACTCAAACATTCCGTCCTCTTCAGCCTGCGGATAATAAGGAGGAAACGCGAGAATGCCGTCGGCGCCCGCTTTCTCCGCCGCCTGCGCCATCTCGACCGCGACGCGTTGCCCAAACCCGACCCCGGCGATGACCGGAATACGATCTTCGATAGCGTGCGTCGTCAACTCAATCACGCGCGAATACTCAGCCGGCGTGAGCGAGTACATCTCACCCGTTCCACCGGCGGCAACGACAGCCGACACCGGATGTTCGATCAACTTCGTGAGGTTGCGATACAGGCCGGGAAGATCGAGCGAGAGATGGTCTTTGAACGGTGTTACCGGAAACGCGATCACGCCCGACAGCTTTTCGCGGAGAGTGTTCGGATGCATGACAGTTACTTAACACAGATCTTGTGTTAATTTATGCGAACCGATCAAAAAATATTCGTTCTCGACACGCTGGAGATAAGCCATGAAGTCTGATCAAGAGGAACAGAAACCCTCGAAGCACGATCCGAGCAGACGAAAGTTTCTGAAAGGCGTCGGCATCGCAGGCGCGGGCGCGGCAATCGCCGACCACATCTGGACTGAGGCCGAAGCGAAAGAAGAACAAACGCCGAGCACCGTCTCAGGCGAGACGAAGGTCGTCCTCGACATCAACGGCGCGAAGCGATCCGTTCAGGTCGAGCCACGCACCACGCTGCTCAACGCGATGCGCAATCATCTCGAGCCCGCCGTCACCGGGCCGAAACTCGTTTGCGACATGGGCACATGCGGCGCCTGCACCGTCCTGCTCGACGGCAAACCCGCGTACTCCTGCCTCGTGCTGGCGGTCGACGCCGCGAATAAAAAGATCACGACCGTCGAAGGTCTCGGCACTCCGGATAAACCAAACGCCGTACAAGCCGCATTCGTCGAGCACGACGCGCTGATGTGCGGCTTCTGCACACCCGGTTTTGTCACCACCATCTCGGCTTACTTGAAGAAGAACCCGAATCCGTCGCTCGACGAAGTGCGCGAGGCGTGCAAGGGAAACTTCTGCCGCTGTGGAACCTATCCGCGCGTTTTCGAAGCCGCACTGGCTGCCGCCAAAGCATCGCAGGCCTGAAGATCAGGGCCTGAAAATCAGGAAAGACGTTATGCCACAACAAGCACAACCATCACCGTCACCAAAACCGAAAAAGAAGATTCGCGTTCCGCGCGTCGTTAACGGCGTCGAACAGATGGTCGAGATCGAAGTCGACGCCGACTCTGGTCCCGGTTGGGGGCCAAACGACAAACACCGGTTGCTGAACCAGCGGATCACGCGTGTCGATGGTCCACTGAAAGCCGCCGGCGCGGCCCGATACACCTACGATTATCGACTCCCGGGCATGTTGCACGGACGCATTCTTCGCTGCCCGCACGGTCACGCGCGCGTCACGAAGATCGACACCGCAGCGGCGTCGAAGATTCCGGGAGTCAAAGCCATCATCCAGGCGCCGCTGACGGAACTGCGTTTCGCAGGCGCTCCGGTTGCGGCAGTCGCCGCCACCACGCCCGAAATCGCAGGCGACGCTTTGCGCGCGATCAAAGTGACTTACGAAGTGTTGCCGCACGTGGTCCATGCGCAGGAGGCGGTCAAACCCAGCGCGCCGAAAGTCGTCGCCGAGGAAAACAACCTTCAGGAAAAGGGAAAGAACGGCGATCCGGCGAAAGTCGAAGCCGCCTTCGCCACTGCGGATGAGATCGTCGAAGCCGAGTACACGTCGCCGCGCATTCACCACGCGTGTCTCGAAACGCATGGCATGGTTGTCGATTATCGCGGCGGCGATACGGCCACGATCTACGCTTCAACTCAGGGCACGTTCACGATTCCCGAAGACGCTGCGAAGGAGTTGGGCTTGCAACAGAGCGCCGTCACGTCGAGTGTCGAACACATGGGCGGCGGCTTTGGTTCGAAGTTCGGCATCGGCGTCGAAGGCATGTTTGCCTGCCGTCTCTCGAAGGAGACGAAAGCACCGGTGAAGATGATGCTCACGCGCTACGACGAGTTTGTCATGGCGGGTAATCGATCGGCTGCGTGGCAGAAACTGAAAGCGGGCGTAAAGAAAGACGGCACGATCGTCGCCGTGCAGGCGCGACAGTATCGACTCGGCGGCCTCGGGCAAGGCTCGCAGGCAGGCCAGCCGTACATCTACTCGATGGGCGAGTTTTATCGCGAGATCTACGCGCTGCACACGAATGAAGACTCCGCGATCGCGATGCGCGCGCCGGGTCATCCGCAGGCGTCGTTCGCGGTGGAGTCGCTGGTTGACGAGCTCGCGTACAAGATCAAAATGGATCCGGTCGAGTTTCGCAAAAAGAACTTGCGCGATCCCGTGTATCAACGCCAGTTGGACCGCGGCGCCAGGGAGATCGGATGGTCCAGGCGCAATGCGATCGCCGGCGCGGGCAGTGGTCCATTGAAGCGCGGCTTCGGTTGCGGCGTCGGCATCTGGGGCGGCGGCGGAAACAACCAGTGCAAAGTGGCGCTCACGATCTCGCGTGACGGATCGGTCGTAGTCGCGGTGGGAACACAGGACCTCGGAACCGGCACGCGCACCTACATGCGCGCCATCGTCGCCGAGGAATTCGGCCTCGGCATCAAGGACGTCAAAGAGCAGATCGGCAATTCAAAACTCGGCGGCGCAAACCCGTCGGGCGGATCGACCACCGCGCCTTCGCTTTCGCCTTCAGTAAAAGACGCCGCAGTCAAAACGCGACTGCTGATGGCCGAACGCGTGGCGCCGCTGCTTGGTAACGCAAAACCCGAAGAAGTCGTTTTCGCTGTCGGCAAAGTGAGCGCGAACGGCAAGTCGCTCTCCTGGCGCGAGGCGTGCGCTGCGTTGCCGGCGGCTGGAGTGACAGGCAATGGCGAGTGGCGTTCGGATCTGCAAAGCCGCGGAGTTCACGGTGTTTGTTTCGCTGAAGTAGAAGTCGACGTCGAGACCGGTCACGTCAAACCGATCAAGATGGTCCACGTTCAGGACGGCGGCTTGCCATTGAATCGTCTCACGTTCGAAAGCCAGATCAACGGCGGCATGATCCAGTCGCTGGGAATGGCGTTGTGGGAAGGCCGCGTGATGGATGCGCAACTCGGAATGCAACTCAATCCCGGCTTCGGCGATTACAAGTTGCCGGGCACTCTCGAGATGCCCGAGATGGTGCCGATCATCGACGACGACGACAAACGCGAAGCCGTGATCGGAATCGCCGAAGGCTGCAACATTCCCGCCGTCGGCGCGCTCGCAAACGCCGTCTTCAACGCGTGCGGCGTGCGCGTGCGTGACCTTCCGATCACACCTGACAAGATCCTGATGGGATTGATGAACAGCTCAACGTCGAGGGCAGAATAATGAAATCATTCGAGTGGACCAATCCGACGACCATCAACGAAGCAATCAAGCTTTTGAACGTTCCGGCTGCCGACATCGACGAAGCGCCGCGGCCGCTTGCGGGCGGTCAGGATCTGCTGACGACGATGAAAGACTACACGTCGCGTCCGGCGCGTATCGTCAATCTCAAAAACATCCGCGGCCTCAATCGCATAACTTTGAATGCGCGCGGACTGACGATCGGCGCGCTCGTGACGTTGACCGAACTCGAAGAGCACGCGGGCGTGCGCAAGAATTTTCCCGGCCTCGCGGAGGCAGCGCACTCGATCGCCACGCCGCAGATTCGCAATCTCGGGACGGTCGGCGGAAATCTTTGCCAGCGTCCGCGCTGCTGGTATTTCCGGCTCGAAGAAGTGAACTGCTTAAAGAAAGGCGGCTCCGAGTGTTACGCCGCAACCGGCGAGAACAAGTACAACGCCATCATCGGCGGTGGTCCATCGTGGATCGTGCATCCTTCGGATCTCGCGCCGATGCTCGTCGCGCTCGGGGCGCGCGTTGACGTCACCGGCAGCGGCGGCAAACGAACGATCCCGCTCGATAAGTTTTTCACGTTGCCGACCGAGAATATTCGACGCGAAAACGTTTTGAAGAACGACGAGATCATCACCGAGATCTTCGTCCCTGCGTCAACACTTGCCTCGCATTCCACATACTTGAAATTCAAGGAGCGTGAATCGCTCGATTTCGCGCTCGCGTCAGTGGCGGCGGCGGTCCAACTCGCGGCTGACAAAACCGTGCGAGCTGCGCGGATCGTGCTTGGCGGCGTGGCGCCGATCCCGTGGCGCGTGCCGGCGGCGGAAAACTTTCTCGCGGGCAAGTCGCTGAGCGCGGACGTGCTCGCCGAAGCCGGAAAGCTCGCGCTTGCCGAAGCGAAGCCACTCGAAAAGAACGCGTACAAAGTGCCGCTGACACAAACTCTCGTCCGTCGCGCTCTCGCGAAAGCGGCTGCGGTTTGATTCGTAATGGAGAACGATCATGGCAGAAGAAACTGAAACAACTGAAACTGTCGCGGCGCCTTTCCAGTCGCCGTTCTGCGGTTCGCTGCGTTCGAAAAAGTTTTTCATGCTCGACCGACTGGCGACGAGCGCTGAAGAATATCTCGACGCCGCGAATCACGTCTGGTGTTGTGAGACTCAGGAGGTGATCGGGCCTGACAACCGTCGCGTCGAGCCAAACGCCTGCGGACCCGGCCGCTCGTGCTACAACTCGGCCGTGAAGTTATAATGAGCCACGAAGAGGGCCACAAAGAGGGCTACAACTAGCCCCCAAGAGGCACAAGAGGCACAAGAGGCACAAGAGGCACAAGAGGCACAAGAGGCACAAGAGGCACAAGAAGGATTTTTAGTTATGCCTCGACGTTCTTATGAAAAAACTGGTTTGTTTTCTTGTGCCTCTTGTGCCTTTTGTGCTTCTTTGTGGCTAAGTTCTTAGGAGGTAAATGAGTATGCGTAAGGGAATGTTTGCGGCGTTGGCGATGATCGTTGCGGTTAGCGCGCTGGTTTTTAGTTCACAAGCTGAAAGTGTGAGCGTGCGCGGCCAGTATGTCGAGGTCCGCACGGCGAGCGTGTTTGCCGGCGCCTGTCACTACAACGGCGAGGTCGTCACCACCGGACGCGACGCGATGATGGCGTGGAACGTCACCGCCGGAAAATGGAACGGCGTCGATCTCGCGGGCGTTCGCGCGATGGCGATCGTGAACTCCGCCTCGAACCTCTCCGAACCAGACGCCGCACGCCAGTCGGAGATCATCATCGACTCCGCTGCTTCCAAATCACAAGCCGAAGCGATGTTGAGTGCTTTGAAAGAACGATACGCGTCGTCGCTCGGCAGGATCGTCGAAGTGCGTAACGCGCCCGTCACCTTCGAACACAAAGATCGCACGTACACCGTCACCGCTGACGACGCGACGATCAACGTCGAAGCGATGCCGAACGATCTCTGCTGCAAGATGCCGAACCTCGTTTGGTACAAACCGCTCGTCGGTCTCGAAAACCGCAAAGTCGGTTACACCGCGAAAGCGTCATACGCCGGTCATAAAGTGAGCGATCCGTGGAGCCGCTCGGGCGAGAACAGCGCGTTCTACGGCAACTTCGGTTTATAGCTTTTATCAGCTTCATCCGTGTTCTGTGTTATACAGACGCGGATGAAACTGATACCAATCGTTCTTTTCCTGTGCGTACCAGTCTCCGCGCAAACAGATCTGCGCAAGACCGCTCTAAAATCCACCACACCTTCCGACGAGATAGTCCGCCTCGACATCAACAACGACGGCAAACCTGACATTCTCGAACGCTGGTGGAACGGCAAACGCGTGCGCTGGCTCGACGAAAACGGCGACATGCTGCCCACCGACACGCGCGGCGATCAGGTCGCCGACGTCATGCAGATCGACAAGAACGACGACGGCTTCTACGACAGCGCGCGCGACATCAGTATCAAGTGGGCCGACAACGACGGCGACGGCCGCGCCGATCTTCAGGCGTTCGCCACGCAGGGCCGCGAGTGGTCCAACGGTAAATACAACGCGGGCGAGTCGCACTGGATGGTCTATATCGACGTCGACAAAGACGGCGTGCTCGGCTGGATCGACTGGCAAACTTACGATTTCGACAACGATAACTGGGGCTACACCGGCACGACCAACTGGCTTCCCGATTACAACGGCAACTCCATCTTTCTCAAGATTCATCGCCCGCCGCAGTCGCTGAACGATCCGCGTCTCAACTGGGAAAACCCTTTTGCTTTCTACGACTTCGACAACGACGGCGTGAGCGAGATGGCGATGCGTTGGCTCGATCCCGTCCCCGCGCTGGAGAACGGCAAGACGAACCTTTCCGGCGTGCTCCGCGAAGCGTTCGCCACGTTCGATCTCGATAACGATTCGACGCAGGGAAACGAGACTGACTTCGACATGTCGCTGCGCGGCGCGGGCGGTCCCGGCATTCCGTATCGCTCGATGGTCCATAAGTACCCGGCCATGAAAGGCAATCCGAAGTTTGACGGATGCTTTGAATGGAACAACTGGCGGCAGATCGACGAGCTGATGTACATGCCGCACGACAAGAGCTGGAACGCGTTCTTCACCGCCGGTTGGACCACGATGTATTTCGTCTTCGACGAAGACGACGACGATCATCGTTGGGAACGTGTCGAGATGTACTACCCGATGCACGGGTTTGGTGGTCCGAAAGATATCGATCTCTACCAGACGAAACGCTGGCGCCGCGGCAACTACGCTGAGCTCGAGATGGTCCAGGGCGATCAAAAGCCCGGCATCAGCGGCCATCCGCAGGCTGACTCGCTCGGCGATCGCGGCGAGTTTGACGAAGACAACTCCGGACGCGGCAAGCTCTACATCGGACGGTTCGATCGAAAGTTGCACCTGTACGGCGCGGAGTGGGGCGCATGGACCGTCGATAAGAACGGTGAGTTTCACGGCGGCAACAAGACGCCGTCGCCGAAGCCGAGCGCAACACGCGTCGAAGAGGTCGTGAAGTACACCGACACGGATAACAATGGTTTCCTCGACTTAATCGAATTTGACTACGACGGCGACCGGACGATCGACCTGCGCGTCTCGCTGCTCGATTACAAAACGGCGGCGCAACCGGTTCCCGACGGCGCGGTGGTTTTGAATACTCCGGCGGCTGGGTGGAGAGGTTTGAACGAGGCTTTTACCGAGGCGGCGAACCAGTCGTTTCAGGAAGCGTTGCTGGTTTATCGCGCGGCGTGGCGTCGCGGGTTGACGACACCGGAGATGGATAAACTGGCGAATGCGTCGTCGGTGGGCCAACGCTATTACAACGGCTACTGGCTGAAAGAGAAGATTTTTCGCGAACTCCGCGCGCAGCTCAAGGACAAGGCACTCGACAAAGAACTAATCCGTCTTTATTACCTTGGCTTGTTTGATGAGTACGCGCGAAAAATATCCGTGGTTCCGGGGCGCTAACCCTTTGCGACGCGCAGAAACGCTTTAGCGGCGTGCGACAGCGTCGCCCCTTTGCGATAGATCAACTGTAAACGTCGTTCGAGTCGCATCTCTTTAACGGCCAGCGCCGCCACCTGGCCACGCTCGATCTCGATCTGCGCCGTGAGCCGCGGCACGAGCGCCACGCCCATCTCCTGTTCCACGAGTCGTTTGATTGATTCAAGCGTCGGCATCTCCATCGAGATGTTCAGCGGCGTCTTGTATTTCTCAAACGTCTTTACCACCCGCTCGCGATACGGCGACGGCACGTTGTGCGCGATAAACGACTCCGCACCCAAGTCACGCACTGACACAGTCTGCTTCGACGCGAGGGGATGTCCCGGCGCCACGATCAACGCCAACTCGTCGCTGATCGCGGGCACGGACGCGATCGCCTGGTCCGTCGGCTTGAACGAAACGACGCCGATCTCAACACCACGGCCCAACACCTCCGACGCGATCCGGCTCGCCAAACTGCGCTTCACTTCGACCTTGATATGCGGATGCCGCGCGCGAAAAACCGCGAGCACCGGCAACAGGTACATCACCGTGTACTCGTTCGCACTGAGAGCGAGTTTCCCATGCTGGAGGTCCTTCAACTCTTTAATGGCGCGATGCGCCCCCTGGCGCAAGTTCAACATCTGCTCGGCAAAATCAAACAGCACACGGCCCGCGGCAGTCAGCGTTCCATCCTTCGATGAACGGTCGAACAGCGGCTCGCCCAGCTCCGCTTCGAGCCTCCGAATCGCCTGGCTTACAGCCGGTTGCGTGCGATGCAACGACTGCGCGGCGCGTGAAAAACTCTGCTCTCGGGCCACCGCCATCAACACTTCCAATTGATTGACGTCCAATTCCCCTCCTGCTTTTCAGATTATCTTCAGCTGAAAGCCGCGTTATCGTATCACAAATTCTTATTTTTCTATAAAGATAATAACTTTGACTTTCAGCCGGTCGAGCCATAGTATCTGTGAGCTTCGTTTGCCCCACAGGAGGAAAACAAAACACATGCCGCAAACCAGAATCAGCATCTTTGACACGACCCTGCGTGACGGCGAGCAGTCGCCGGGATGCTCGATGGACCTCGACGAAAAACTCCGGATGGCCCAAAAGCTCGAAGAGCTCGGCGTAGACGTCATCGAGGCTGGTTTTCCGATTGCTTCCGAAGGCGACTTTGCCGCCGTCAAAGCGGTGGCCGCCCGTTGCCGCGGGGTCAAGGTCGCCGCGCTTTGCCGCACGGCGGAACAGGACGTGGCGCGCGCAGCCCAGGCTTTGGCCCATGCAGCGTCTCCCCGAATACACACATTCTGCGCCACGTCCGACATCCACCTTGAACACAAACTGAAAAAATCCCGCGCCGAAGTTATCGAGATGACGCGCCGCGCAGTGGCCCAGGCCCGCAACTACGCCGACGACGTAGAGTTCTCCGCCGAAGACGCCACGCGCAGCGATATCAACTACCTGTGCGAAGTTCTTGACGTGGCGGTCGAGGCTGGCGCGTCAGTATTGAATATTCCGGACACGGTTGGTTACACGACGCCGACCGAGTTGCAGCATCTGGTCAAACAGGTGATCGAGCGTGTGGTGAGAGATCGAGACGTGATCGTCAGTGTGCACAATCACAACGATCTCGGCCTGGCGGTGGCAAACAGTCTCGCCGCGATCGACGCCGGCGCGCGCCAGGTCGAGTGTACGATCAACGGCATCGGCGAGCGTGCGGGCAATGCGTCACTCGAAGAGATCGTGATGGCGATGCACGTGCGCGCGGATCGATTGCCTTATTACACCGGCGTCGTGACGCACGAACTCTATCCCGCGAGCCAGTTGCTCTCCAGCATCGTCGGCTTCGACGTGCAACCGAACAAAGCCATCGTCGGCCGCAACGCGTTTGCGCACGAGGCGGGCATTCACCAGCATGGCGTGATCAACAATCCTCTGTGCTACGAGATTATGACGCCGGAATCCGTGGGGGTTCCGGCGAACTCGTTAGTGCTCGGAAAGCATTCCGGGCGTCACGCGCTGTCGCTGCGTTACATGGAGCTTGGTTACGACGTCAGCGCGTTCGATCTCGATGCGGCTTACACTAGATTCACTGAATTAGCTGACAAGAAAAAACGAATTTACGATCAGGATTTGATTTCGCTGCTGAACACGGCCGTGGGCGCGGCGGCTTAAATCGGGGGTAAAGAGGTAAAAATGAAATTAAGAGTTACAGTTCTTCCAGGGGACGGCATTGGACCAGAGGTAACGGCGGAAGCAGTACGAGTACTGCAAACCGTCGCGGGAATTCACGGTTACAGGTTTGAGTTTGAAGAGCACGCGATTGGCGGCGCGGCGATACGCGAGTTTGGATCGCCTTTGCCGCGCACGACGCTGGACGCGTGTCTCGCGAGTGACGCGGTGTTGCTCGGCGCGGTCGGCGCGCCCGAATACGATCGGTTGCCTGCGAATCAGCGACCCGAAGCGGGCCTGCTACTGCTTCGACGCGCGCTCGGCGGTTACGCGAACCTGCGTCCCGCGATCTGTTATCCGGCGATCGCGGAGTGCTCGCCGCTCCGAAGCGAAGTGAGCCACGGCGCGGACATCCTGTTCGTTCGCGAACTGCTCGGCGGTCTGTATTTCGGCGAGCCGCGCGGTTTCACGGGGACAAACGGATCGACTGCCGCGCACAACACGATGCAGTATTCGGTCGAGGAGATCGAGCGTGTCGCGCGTGTTGCTTTTGAAGCCGCACGCAAGCGGCGAAACAAAGTGACTTCGGTCGATAAGGCGAACGTTCTCGAGACGTCACAACTCTGGCGACAAACCGTGACGCGCGTCGCCGAAAGTTATCCGGACGTAACTGTCAATCATCTCTACGTTGACGCGTGCGCGATGCACTTGATCACGAGCCCGCGACTGTTCGACGTCGTGTTGACAGAGAATTTGTTTGGCGACATTTTGTCGGACGAGGCGGCGGTCATCACCGGTTCGCTCGGGATGCTGGCGTCCGCCACGGTCGGTGGCGAAGTTGGTCTTTACGAGCCGGTCCATGGCTCGGCGCCCGACATCGCGGGCAAAGGCGTGGCGAATCCATGCGGCGCCGTCGCGTCGGCGGCGATGATGCTGCGTCATTCGGCAAATCTCGAACACGAAGCGCGCGACATCGAGCTTGCAATCCAGCACGTGCTCGATACTGGCTATCGCACGGCCGATATCGCTTCGGGTGGACACGCGACGAGCACCTCCGACATGGGTGAACTGATTTGCGAGGCTGTAACTGAGATGGTTGATATGCGACACGCGTATCACGCTGTTTAGGTCTTGGGTCTTTGGTCTTGGGTTTTGGGACTTTCGATCAAAGACTTAAGACCAAAGACCCAAGACCTAAGCCCAACCAAAACGCTCATGCCGTTTACTCTTTTAGATAAACTCTGGGACGCGCACGTCGTTCGCGAAGTCGCGGGCGAGCCTGCGTTGATTTACATCGACCTTCATCTGATTCACGAAGTCACTTCGCCACAGGCGTTCGACGGTTTGCGACAAGCCGGTCGTGGCGTGCGGCGTCCCGATCTGACTTTCGGAACTGTGGACCACAATGTTCCAACGACGGATCGCAGCCTGCCGATCGCCGACGCGACTGCGGCAAAGCAAGTCGAAGCACTGCGACAGAACTGTCGCGAGTTTGGCGTTCAGTTGTTTGACATTCACTCGCCGGAACAGGGGATCGTTCACGTGATTGGACCAGAGCTTGGTCTGACGCAACCGGGAATGACGATCGTTTGCGGCGACAGTCACACGAGCACGCACGGCGCGTTTGGGGCGCTGGCGTTTGGCATCGGGACGAGCGAGGTCGAGCACGTGCTGGCGACGCAGTGTTTGCCGCAAAACAAGCCGAAAGCGATGCGAGTGGAAGTGCGGGGGGCGCTTCCCGACGGCGTGACCGCGAAAGATTTGGCACTCGGAATCATCGGCCAGATCGGCACCGACGGCGCGACCGGATACGCGATTGAGTATGCGGGTGAAGCGGTGCGCGCGCTGTCGATGGAAGGCCGGATGACGTTGTGCAACATGAGTATCGAAGCCGGCGCCCGTGCGGGGATGATTGCGCCCGACGAGACGACGTTTGCTTACCTGCGCGGACGAAGATTCTCGCCTTCAGCGTGGGATGAGGCTGTCGCTTACTGGCGGACGTTCGCGAGTGACGACGATGCGGTGTTTGATCGTGTTATCGAGATCGATGCGTCGACGCTGGAGCCGTTTGTGACGTGGGGCACGAGCCCGGGCATGGTGGCGCCCGTGACGAGTTTCGTTCCCGATCCGGCGGAGGTTGCGAGTGCGACCGATCGACAGGCTGCCGAGCGAGCGTTGCAGTACATGGCGCTGACGCCGCGAACCCGCATTCAGGAGATCGCAATCGATCGCGCGTTCATCGGTTCCTGTACTAACGCGCGGATCGAAGATTTGCGTGCGGCGGCGCGTGTGGTGAAGGGATATCGCATCAGTTCGTCGGTGAGTGCGATGGTCGTGCCAGGATCGCAGGAGGTTAAGAAGGCGGCCGAGCGTGAAGGTCTCGATCGGATCTTCAGTGAAGCCGGGTTCGAGTGGCGCGAGGCTGGGTGTTCGATGTGTTTGGGAATGAATGCCGACACGTTGCAGCCCGGCGAACGTTGCGCGTCGACGAGCAACAGAAACTTCGAAGGCCGTCAGGGCCGTGGCGGGCGTACGCATCTCGTGAGTCCGATGATGGCTGCGGCGGCGGCGATCAAGGGACATTTCACTGACGTGAGGAAGTGGGAGTTTAGATCTTAGTGCTTTGGACTTTGCAACCCTGCTTAACTCTCGATGTCTAATTAACTCGCAACAGCGAACAAAGTACAAAGAACTAAGCACAAAAAACCATGAAGGCTTTTCGTCAACACACTGGTTTGGTTGCCCCGCTCGATCGTGCGAACGTCGATACGGATCAGATCATTCCGAAGCAGTTTTTGAAGCGGATTGAGCGCACGGGTTTCGGTGAGTTTCTGTTTTACGACTGGCGTTACACGTCTGATGGCGCGCCGAATCCGTCGTTTGTGCTGAACGAAGCGCGATACGCGGGCGCGTCGATACTCGTGGCGGACAAGAATTTCGGTTGCGGATCGTCGCGCGAGCACGCGCCGTGGGCACTCGGCGAGTACGGGTTTCGGGTAATTATTGCGCCGTCGTTCGCGGATATCTTTGCCAACAATTGTTTTAAGAATGGAATGCTGCCGATCGTGTTGAGCGAGGACGACGTGCGGGAGATCATGCGTCGCGCGCAAGAGCACTACGAATTAACCATCGATCTCGAAACCCAAATGATCAAGGATCGAAGCGGGCTTTCGATCCCGTTCACGGTAAGTGAATTTCAGCGTTACTGCCTGTTGGAAGGATTAGACGACATCGGCCTCACGCTTCGTCACGAAGACCAGATCAAAGCCTACGAATCAAGCCACGCTAATCGGTGGTGAACTTGTAAATCGTGGTCTGCCGATACTCATCGCCGGCGCGCAACACGGTCGTGGGAAAGTTCGGATGGTTCGGCGTGTCCGGAAAGTGCTGAGTCTCCAGACACAACCCCGCATATTTCTCATACGCGACGCCGCCTTTTCCCTTCAAACTTCCGTCGAGAAAATTCCCTGAATAAAACTGTATGCCCGGTTCGGTCGTGAGCACCTCCATCACGCGGCCTGACTTCGGCTCCCGCAAACGCGCCACGAGACGAAGCGCTCCGTGGTCCCAATCGTCTAACACAAAATTGTGATCGTACCCGCCGTTGCCGATCACCCGCGCGGTTCTGAAATCCATGTGGGTCCCATCCACTGATTGAATCTCGCCAGTCGGAATCAGGTCCTCGCCAACCGGAGTGAAGCCGGAGGCGTGCAAAGTCAGTTCATGGCCCAGGATGTCGCCGCCACAAGCAAGATTGAAATACGAGTGGTTAGTGAGATTGCAAATTGTGTCCCTGTCGCAAACGGCCCGATACTCAATCCGTAACTCATTTTCGTCACTCAGCGAGTATTGAACGCTCACCGTGAGATTTCCCGGATAATTCTCTTCACCGTCTTCGCTGAAGTATTCCAAACTCAAACCGGCTTCCGTCTGTGAGGCTTCCCAGACACGCTTATCGAATCCCCTGTTCCCACCATGAAGATGATTCTCGCCGTTGTTCCGTGCGAGTTGATACTCGACGCCGTTCAGCGTGAACCTCCCGCGGGCGATGCGATTCGCGTGACGCCCGATCAGCGCGCCGAGATAACGCGGGTTTCGCAAGTACTCGTCGATCGCGTCGTAACCCAACACCACATCGCCAAACACACCGTCACGATCAGGGACCTTGATCGACGTTACCGCGCCGCCATAGTTCGTGATCGAAACCTCAACACCCTGTCGATTCGAAAGCGTGTAGACGTTTTTCATTTCGGCAACTCGGCGAAGACGCGATTTGCTTCCTCGAGCGTTTCGATCGAGCCGACATCGTACCAAAGCCCCGGCACCTTCCACGTGTAGAACGGCACGCGCGGGTACAGCCATTGGACCAGGCGGCCCGGCTGATCGGGATTGTTGCCCTCCGCGATGTACTGATGAATCAGCGGCAGCGTCGTGCGCGGATAGAAATACAGCGCGATGCCCGTCAACGTGCTCTTCGGCACCGCCGGCTTCTCTTCGAAGAACACAATCCGCCCTTCTTCGTCGATCTCGATCGAGTTGTATTTCTTGATCTCTTCGAGATCGCCGACGTCGTAAACAGCAGTGACCGGCGCGTTCTGCTGACGACAGTAGTCGCCGAAGTCGTGCAGATCGTCGCTGAACAGGTTGTCGCCGCCGACGACGATCACGTCGTCGTCGATCTCGTGTTTCGTGATGACAAGGTGCATGTCGCCGATGGCGCCGAGTTTGTTTGAGTCGTCGGTGCTCTGATCGTTCACGATCGTGAAGCCGAACTTGAGATTAGCGTGTTTGCGTTCTTCGGCCCAGCGGGTGAAGTGACCGGCGAATTTTGCGTTCGTGACGATGTAAGCCTGATCGATTCCGTCGATGGTCGAGAGATTGTCGATGACGTGTTCGAGCATCGGCTTGCCCGCGACCGGCAAGAGTGGCTTAGGCTGATTCAACGTAAGTGGATAAAGACGCGTGGCGTAACCCGCCGCCAGTATGATCAGTTTCATTTTCCGTTTTCCATTTGTCATTTCTCATTTTCCGTTTCCACGTGATCTTTCCGTGTTGTGCAGAATGGAAAATGACAAACGGAAAATGATAACGGGAAAATGCTCAGATTTCTTCTGCTCCATTCGAAGCCTCGCAGATGGAGATCTCGGGCTTCAACCCTGTTGCTTGTTCGTATCCTTCGGCGACCGCGCGCTGAACCGCCTCGACCCGATCGACGTCGACGAGGTTGATCGTGCAACCGCCAAAACCGCCGCCCGTCATCCTTGCACCGTACACACCTGCGATTTTGCTCGCAAGCTCGACCATGATGTCGAGTTCGCGACAACTCACTTCGTAATCGTCGCGCAAACTCGCATGTGATTCAGCCATCAAGCGGCCAAAGCGATCGAGTTCGCCTTGTTTCAACGCCTCGGCGGCCGACAGCACGCGCGCATTCTCAGTGACGACGTGACGGCAACGCCGGTAAATAACGTCGGGAAGATCGCGGCCGAACTGCTCGAGTTGCGCTAGCGAAACATCGCGCAACGCGGTGACATTCGGCAGAAACTGCGCGAGATGCTTCACGCCGGCCTCGCATTGTTCGCGGCGCTCGTTGTAAGCACTCGACGCCAGCTCGTGTTTGACCATCGTGTTGCACACGACCAATCGCACGCGCGCGGGCAACGGCAACAGCACGTAATCGAGTGAACGGCAATCCAGCATCAGCGCGTGCTGTTCGGTTCCGAACAACGACGCAAACTGGTCCATGATCCCCACACGCGCGCCGACAAACTCGTTCTCCGCTTTCTGACAAAGCAATGCCAGTTCTTTACGCTCGATCGTGATCCCCGAGTTGCCCGCCAGCGCGCACGCCGTCGCGACTTCAAACGCCGCCGACGAGCTCAATCCCGAACCGATCGGGACTTCACTGCGGATCTGAAGATGCGCGCCGCGCAGTCGATGACCCGCAAGTTCGAGCATGACGGCGACGCCGACGGCGTAATCGCTCCAGTGCCGGCGCGCGCTCAGGTTCGCGGCGTTGTCGAGATCGACCACGACGTTATCGTCGAAATTATCGGAAACGATTTCGAGTTTGCGATCTTCGCGTGGCGAGATTTGCGCGAAAACGGAGAGGTTGATGGCAGCGGGCATCACGAAACCGGCGTTGTAGTCGGTGTGTTCGCCGATCAGGTTAACCCGCCCTGGTGCTCGAAAAGTAAGAAACACGGATATTAGAGCGCGGATCCTATGACCTGGGACAGGCGTTCACTTTCGCGCCTCGCGGCGGCGCGCGTCTCTTCGTCTGCCGCTTGTTTCGGGTGAATCAACGGATGGTAAATCACAACAACCTTGCCCGGTCGCGGAAAGCGCCAGCCACGCGGCCAGATTTGATTTCCACCTTTGATAGTAACAGGCAGGATCGGTACGTTCGCCTCCAGAGCCAGACGCACGGCGCCGGCCTTGAAGCGTTCCAGTTCGCCGGTTGACGTGCTGCGGCCGCCTTCGGGAAATATCACGACCGCGCCGCCTTCGCGTAACCACTTTACGGAGCGTCGAATCGCGGCCGGATCGCTTCCTTCGAGCGCGAGCGGCCACGCGCCAAACCAGGTCAGGCACTGCCCGACGAGGGGCCAGGTAAAAGCCGCACTCCACGCCAGATAGCGAGTCGGACGTTTGATCTTGAGCGAAAGCCAGAACGGATCGATGTAGGTCTGATGATTAGCCGCGACGATCAGGCCGCCGTATTTCGGAATGTTCTCGACACCGCGAAACTCGATCTTCCAGAGCACGCGACTCATCCCGCCAACAACGGGGCGGATCAATTCGAGCGCCCACTGCGGAAACATCGGCCCATAACCGGCGGGGCGTGCGCCTTCCTTCTTTTGCGAGTTTGAGCCGTTGTGATTCAAGGCGCCTATATTACAACGGCCATTCCTTATCGATGAACTCGACATGAATGCGCAAAATGCCATCGGCGCCGATACTTTGCGATCGAATCGCGGCGTGGGCGATTATTCCGTAGCGATCGCTGGTCAAACGAACAAAACGTCCCTGCCCGAGATTCATGGTAGTGAAGAGCGACGCTCCGTGTATGCTGATATTTTCGGTCACTGTTTGTTCAGATTCGACGGCTGCGCCGTTTTCGTCCAACAAATCGACTCGCATGTCTACCGGGATGTTGTGACGCGTCTCGTTGCGCTGATCTTCGAGCGGAGTCGGGTTCAACATGTCTTCGCCGGGCGTAATGTGCTCAAAGACGCTGCTGGCAACCTCGTAACGACGCCACGGTTCCTGGTAGTAGCTGGCCGGCGGTCGTTTACCGATAAAAGCGACGCCGACGCAGAAGACGGTTCCCTTCTCGCTGGACTCGGTTCTCAGGTGTCTGACGATAGACCAGACGCGGTATTGATCCTCGACGTGATCGAAAACGCGCAACTGCCGCGGCATGGGGATGGTCATGTGCAGCAGGCGGCCCTTTTCAGTCGGACGTTTCAGCGTGAAGCCGGCGCCGAAAGGGGTCACGTTCATGAGTCGGGTCAGCTCGGTCCAGGCAAACTCCACCGTCTCGCGGCAATGCACGCGTACCGGCAGTTGCAGGGCGAGGCGGTCGCGAATTCGTTTCCAGTTTCGTTGTTCACTCATGGCCTTTAATTGAGGTCGCCACGAGGCCAAAAGCTTTGATTTTATTAGAGTTTTCGGCGGTTCTGGTGTTGCCAAAAAGCGGGCAAAAAGGCTAAAATAACGGCACTTTAATGTTGAAGTGCCACCCTCGTTTTTCTGTTCGAGAAAGAACCGCCAAACTAAGCCCAGTATCTCTTCAGTGGGACTGAGTTACGCGTGTGCGCGCGGATTGTACTTGAAAGGTCTGTGAATGGAAACAACTTCTGAGAAGAACCATATAAATATCGAAGACGAGATGCGGCGCTCGTATCTCGATTACGCGATGTCCGTGATCATCGGCCGCGCGCTGCCTGACGTGCGCGACGGGCTGAAACCCGTGCACCGGCGCGTGTTATGGGCCATGCACGAGCTCGGCAACAGCTACAATAAGGCTTACAAAAAGAGCGCGCGCATCGTCGGCGACGTGATCGGTAAGTATCACCCGCACGGCGACATGCCTGTTTACGACACGATCGTCCGGCTCGCGCAGGACTTCTCGATGCGTTATCCGCTCATCGACGGCCAGGGAAATTTCGGCTCGATCGACGGCGACGCAGCGGCCGCGATGCGTTACACGGAAGTCCGCATGGCGCGTCTGGCAAACGAGATCCTCGCCGACATCGAAAAAGAAACGGTCGGATTTCAGCCCAACTACGACGAATCACTCAGCGAACCGACAGTTTTACCAACGCGTGTTCCGAATCTTCTGATCAACGGTTCCGACGGTATCGCCGTGGGAATGGCGACGAAAATCCCGCCGCACAATCTGACCGAGATCGTCGAGGCGACGATTTCGCTCGTGCGCAATCCGGAGTTGACTATCGAAGATCTGACGAAGATCGTGACGGGTCCCGATTTTCCGACCGGCGGGTTTATCTACGGTCGTGAGGAGATCCGAAAAGCTTATTTCGAAGGCCGCGGCGTGTTGCAGTTGCGCGCTCGCGCCGGGATCGATCGCATCGGACGCGGCGCGCAGGAACGCGACGCCATCGTCATCACCGAGATACCGTTCCAGGTCAACAAGGCGCGCTTGATCGAACGTATCGCCGAGTTGATCAACGACAAGAAGATCGACGGCATCTCTGACCTGCGCGACGAATCCGATCGCACGGGAATGCGCATCGTCGCCGAGCTCAAACGCGACGCAGTGCCGCAAGTGGTGCTCAACAAGCTATACAAACTGACGCCGATGCAGTCGTCGTTCGGCGTCATCAATCTCGCCATCGTCAACGGCCAGCCGCGCGTGCTGAACCTCAAGGAGATGCTCGAAGCGTTTATCGAGTTTCGTCGCGAGGTGGTCCGCAAGCGAACCGAATACGAGCTGCGCAAAGCGCGTGCGCGCGCCCACATTCTCGAAGGTCTCACCAAGGCCATCGACGCGCTCGACTACATCGTCACACTGATTCGCAATTCACGTTCGGTTGACGAAGCGCGCCTGTGGTTGACGGCCCAGTTGAAAACCACCGCCGATATCAAGACATGGAAGGGCATTCCGTCTGATGTTCCGTTCAAGACTTACATGTCGCGGCTGACGAAGACGATGGAGAGCCTCGCCTTTTCTGAAATTCAGGCGCAGGCGATTCTCGATCTGCAACTCCGGCGTCTCTCCGCGCTCGAACGGCAGAAGATCATCGACGAGTACGAAGGCATCATCAAGCTAATCGCTGAGCTCGAAGAGATTCTCGGCAACGAGCGTTCGTTGCGCCGCGTGATCGCGAAAGAGCTGGAGGAAGTTAAGAAAGAGTTTGGTGACGGGCGTCGCACCGAGATCGTCGACGAGGGCGTCGAGCTCTCGATCGAGGATCTGATCGCGGACGAAGACGTTGCGATTACCGTTACGAATAGTGGTTACATCAAGCGTACGCCGATCACCACCTACTCACGACAGGGTCGCGGCGGCAAGGGACGTTTTGGCGCGGCGGCAAAGAATGGCGATTTCGTCGAGCACCTGTTTATCGCTTCGACGCACGCGTACTTGATGATCTTTACCGACGACGGGATGGTTTATAAGTTGAAAGTTCACGAAGTGCCTGATGCGGCGGCTTCCGCGCGCGGTAAGGCTGTGGTGAATCTCATCAACATTCCTTCCGATCGCCGGCTGGCCGGCGTTGTTCCGGTGCGCGAGTTTGCGGAGGGACGTTATGTGGCGATGGTCACGCGCAAGGGTGTCATCAAGAAAACGTCGCTCGCCGATTTCCAGAACATTCGCACTAATGGAATCATCGCGATCAATATCGACGAAGGCGATCAGTTGCTTGACGTCATTCTGACGGATGGCACGAAGCGCATGTTCATCGCGACGCATAATGGTTTCGCCATTCGCTTCGACGAGAAGAACGTGCGGCCGATGGGTCGTGCTACGCGCGGCGTGCGCGGGATCGATTTGCGTGGTGATGATTTCGTCGTTTCAGTTTGCGCTGTGTCGGCGGAAGATACGGAGCGGATGCTGTCAGTTTCCGAGCAGGGTTACGGCAAGCAGACGCCGATTACGACCTACCGGTTCACGTCGCGTGGTGGTAAGGGTGTCATTAATATGAAGACGACTGAGAAGACTGGGAAGGTTGTGGCTGTGTTTCCGGTTGACGATGAGTCGGAGATCATGATCATCACGCAGCAGGGCAAGCTGATTCGGCTTGAAGCTTCCGAGATACGCAAGACCGGGCGCAGCGCGCAGGGTGTGCGGCTGATCAAGACGGATGCGAATGATAAGGTGACGAGCGCGTCGCTGGTTGAAGCTGCTGCTGAGGAAGAACCTGAAACCGCATAGAACACGGATTTAGTTTTAATCCGTGTTCTATGGTCCTTTAACTGTCAGCGGCTCCGGCTCGGAATCGCGACCTCGCGTCGAATCGACAACAACATGCGGCGGTGGATTTGCCACCAGCACTTCCAGCGCCGCATCCAAAACCTCACCGATATTCGACACAAAAACGATCTGCAACTCGTTCCTGACATCGTCAGGAATGTCGTCGACGTCCGCTTCATTCCGCGCCGGCAACAAAATACGCCGAATCCCCGCACGATGCGCGGCGAGCACTTTCTCCTTCACGCCGCCGATCGGAAACACCAATCCCGATAACGTGATCTCGCCGGTCATCGCCGTATCAGGACGCACACGCCGCCCGGTGTACAACGACGCCAGCGCCGACGTGATCGTCACGCCAGCACTCGGACCGTCCTTGGGAATCGCCCCCGCCGGCACGTGCAAATGCACGCCAAACTCCTTGAAGATCTCCTGCTCGATCCCAAACTCCGCCGCGTGCGACCACAAGTACGACTGCGCCGCTCGCGCCGACTCCTGCATCACCTCGCCGAGTTGTCCCGTGATCGTCAGCCCGCGACCGCCAGGCAACAGCGTCGCCTCGATGAACAGCACCTCGCCGCCCATCTCGGTCCACGCCATTCCAGTCGCCACGCCCGCCGGCAACTCCTTGCGTGCCTCTTCGGGATAAAAACGCGGCGGCCCAAGATACTCGCGAATATCACCAGCTCCGACGGTGACGCTTTCCGCCTGCGCCTGCGCAATCTTCAACGCCACCTTGCGCGCGACGCTGCCGATATTTCGCTCGAGCTGCCGCACGCCGGCCTCACGCGTGTAACGCGACGCGATCAACTCAACCGCGCTGTCTTCAATCTTCAACTGACCCTGCGTCAACCCATTCTCTGCCGTTTGCCGTGGAATCAGGTAACGCCGCGCGATCTCCAGTTTTTCACGATCGCTGTAACCCGCGAGCCGGATCATCTCCATGCGATCCCGCAACGGCGGCGGAATCGGACCAAGTTGGTTCGCGGTCGCGATGAAAAAAATCTTCGACAGGTCAAACGGCAAATCAAGATAGTGATCGCGAAACGAGTTGTTCTGTTGCGGATCGAGAATCTCGAGCAACGCCGCCGACGGATCCCCGCGATAGTCGTTACCGAGCTTGTCGATCTCGTCCAGCATCAACACCGGATTGTTCACACCTGCGCGCCGGATCGATTGAATGATTCGTCCGGGCATCGCGCCGATGTACGTGCGTCGATGACCACGCAACTCAGCCTCGTCGCGCACGCCACCCAGCGACATGCGTTCAAACTGCCGTCCCAAAGCACGCGCGATCGATCGCCCGAGCGACGTCTTACCGACTCCCGGTGGTCCAACGAACAACAGGATCGGGCTCTTCGTGTCGGGCCGCAATTTGATCACGGCGAGAAACTCGAGAATGCGTTCCTTCACGTCTTCGAGTCCGTAATGATCTTCGTCGAGAATGCGGCGTGCCTCGATCAGATCGAGCTTGTCTTCCGACGACTTCAGCCACGGCAGTTCGAGAATAAATTCGAGATACGTGCGAATGACGTGATAGTCAGGCGCGGCCGGCGGCAGGCGTTCAAGACGCTTCAACTCGCGCTCCGCTTCGGTACGCACTTCCTCCGGCAGTTCCGCTTTTTCGAGACGCTCGCGCAGCAACTGAGCTTCGGCAGCTTCGCCGGTCTCGTCTTCCCCGAGCTCTTTCTGAATCGCGCGCATCTGCTGGCGCAGGACGTAATCGCGCTGCGCCTTGTCCATTTCGGTCTGCGCTTCCGAAGCGATCTTCGTACGCAGTTGCAGGATTTCGAGCTCGCGCGCGAGATTGTTGTGGGCCAAACGCAGTAGCTCGTCGGCGGTGTTTGCCTCGAGCATCTTCTGCTCTTCTTCGACGCCGAGAGTCAGAATCGAACCAAGGAAATAAGCCAGTCGAACCGGTTCGACCGAGCTCAGCACGGCGATCCGAACTTCAGCGGGGATATTCGGCAACAGCGCCAGCGCTTCCTGGATCATCGCCTGGACGTTGCGCTTTGCGGCTTCGACTTGTTCAGCGTCGACGATGCGCGGCTCCGGCAGAATCTCGCAAACCGCACGCAACGAAGGATCTTCCTGTTTCCACTCGATCACACGAATGCGTTCCGTGCCCTGGACCAGAATCCGCATCGCATCGGGCAGCCGCTCCATTCGTTTGACGATCACAAGCGTTCCGATGTCAAACAGATCAGACGATTTCGCGTCCGTATCGTCCGAGCGCTCGGGACGAACGGTTATGCAACCCAACAACTTCTCCGGTGTAGCGAGTGCGGCTTCAACAGCCGCAACTGAACGCGGGCGGCCCACGCCGAGTGGGACCACAGTCTCGGGAAATAAATTCAGATTTTGCAGCGCCAGGACCGGGACCTCGAACCGTTGTCCGGTCGCGACGGCGGAAAATCTCAGCGCCTCGTTTTGCGTCGCTTGCGTTTCATCTGCTGGGTTGGCGGCGGGAGGTTTAGTTTCAGAAGCTTCCGGCATAAGAATCAACCTATTCGCTACGCACGTCGATGATTAAAAATCCGTCTCGATAATCGTGTCTGATCGATGCCCCTTCGATCGGAGAAGGAAACTCGATCGTCTTCTCGAAGCGGCTGTAAGTAATCTCCATCTGCTGATAAACGAAACCTTCTCGATAATGAGTGTCGCGACGACAACCGCGAATGCTCAACAGCTTGCCGCTAATCTCGATTTCCAACTCGTCAGAACAGATTCCCGCAAGATCGACTTTCACGATCCACCCCTCCGGCGACTTGTAAACGTCGGCGTCGGGGTTCCATAACCTGCCAGACGGGCTTACTCGCCGATCCATGCGGATCGGCAAGACCTCAACTTTGTGGTTTCGCATGGCGAAAGAATAAGTGAAGAAACGGCAATCCGTCCAATCCACGTCTTTCCGACACGGATTGGACGGACTGAGTAATGGTCTATCCAAAAATGCGATTCCAGAACGATGAGCCCTTGGAAATGTCCTCGATCGCATCCGCAAGCTCGCGATCTTCACGCGTCTCGAGCGCTACGTCGGCCATCGAAATCATTCCCACGAGGTACTTGTTCTCGTTGCACACCGGAATACGACGCACTTGTTTGTCGCCCATCTTGCGAATGACGTCGACGACGCGATCGTTCGGATGCGCGGTGTGAATGTCGACTGACATGATGTCTTCGGCGCGAACGTTGTTGCAGTCTTTGCCTTCGGCGATGCCGCGAATCACGATGTCGCGGTCCGTGATCAGTCCGACGAGTTTGCCGCGCGAATAATTGCGATTGTATCCGCGCTCTTCGCCTTCCGAGCGTCCATTGCCGGCGTTGCCGGGCGTGGCGTCGTATTCGACGACGGGAATCACGCCGGTGTCTTCCTGTTTCATCATCAACGCGACTTGCATGATCGGCGTATCGCGTGTTGCGACGGCGAGATCGCGCGTCATGATGTCGCGGCAACGCAATCGCGAACGGTCGGACGCGTATTGCTGGCGTGAGCGTCCGCTCGAAAGATCGCCGCGAATATCGTACAGCGAGCTGCGACGGCCTTCGTCGCGAAAACGTCCGCCGCGTTGTTCGCTGTAACGGGGTTCGTCGTAGTCATACTCCGCGCGTTCGCCGAAGCGTCCGCCGCGGTTCATGTCGGGCCGCCAGTCGCCCCGATCGCGGTCGAAGCCGCGGTCCATGCCTTGCTCGAAGCGCGCGCGCGAGCTGTAGGGTTCGTCGTAGGCGCCCATCGACTGGTGTCTCAGACGTTCTTCGCGCTGGTAGTAGTCTCTTTCTCTCTCATCATCCATATCGTTTCTGTATCTGCCCATTGCTTCCCTCCCTTAGCTATTCGTTAAATGAACTTCAAAGATTCGCTTCCACCTCCGCAATCAACATCACGCGCGAAGTTATTTCGAGGGAACCAACTTCGACAGGTGTGGCGACACTCCCGCTCTTAGCCATCATTACATCGTACTGAGGCATTGGTTGCGGCGGTCTGATGAATCCTTCTTCCTGAACTTCGACGATGCGCACGACGCGGCCGCCGAGTGCCTGCGCGACCACCTGCGCCTTATTCATCGCTTCGCGCGTGGCTTCTTTCAACGCTTGATCGCGCGCGGATCGATCCTGTTTTAGCGTGAACGAAATGCCCGAGATATCATTCGCGCCTGCTTGCGAGGCGGCGTCGATTACGTTTCCGAGTCGCTTCAATTCGCTTGTGGTTACGGTGACTGTGTTGCGCACTTCGTAGCCGGTGATCGATGGCGGCTGGCCTTCTTTGTAAACGCGCATCGGTTGCACGGTGTAGCCGCTCGTTTTCACTTCGGAGCCTGATCCAGCGGCTGTTTTCAAAGCCTGTACGACGGCGTCGGTCTTGGTGGCGTTTTCCTGTTGCGCGTCGATGGCGCGGCGTCCTTGTGTGACTACCGAAATCATCAGGATGGCCGTGTCTGGTTGGGCTTGAACGATGGCGTCGCCGCCGACTGTGACGCGCGTGAAGCGCCGGTCGGTTGGTGATGGAGTTGCCGTTTGGGCGTTGGTCATTGTGGTTGCGCCGAGAATTAGGGTGATGATCCAGGTTGCTGTTAGTAGTCGTTTCATAGTTTTTCCTCTCCCGTTTCTTATTGATTTCACGGCTGGGAGAGATTCTGCCGCGAACATAAGGAACGCGCTATGAGAAAAAACTTGCCCCTCGGTGTCCCTTCGCTCCTTTTTGGCGACTTTGGCTGTGCAAAACGTGTTTTGTTACCATCCATTCGATGCAATCATTCAATACTGAATCAGACGACGCAGCGACGCCTGCCGCCGCGGCGAAGCAGGAGCTGATTATTGGCGCAATTGGCGATGTTCCGCCGGGACGATGCGCCACGGTCGAGCTTCCCGATGGCGAGCAGGTAGCCGTTTTCAATGTGGGTGGCGAATTCTATGCCATCGAGAATTTCTGTCCGCACAAGGGGGCGCCGCTTTCGGAGGGATCGTTATGCGGGCATGTTGTTGAGTGTGGGTGGCATGGGTGGGAGTTCGACGTCCGCACGGGGCAGTGTTTGACCGTCGCCGACAAGATCCGTACTTATCCGATCAAGATTGAAGAGGGGAAGCTGAAAGTTGTGGTTTGACCCCTTGTCATTTTCCGTTTGTCGTTTTCCGTTTGTCATTTTTCATTTTTGCACGCTGAATCCAATGACAAATGGAAAATGATAAACGGAAAATGGAAAATGACTAGCCATCGTTGCCGATCGCTTCCACCGGACAACAACTCATCGCCTCGTCACAAAGCGCCCGCTCTTCATCCGTCTCCGGCTGCTTGTAAACGAACGAATAGTTGTTCTCATCGCAGCGCATGAAGTTATCCGGCGCGGTGTCGCGGCAGACGTCGCAGTCGATGCACGAACTGTCCACGTAAAAAGTCCCGCAGACGTTCTCCTTCACTTTTTCATTCTTATCGGGCACTACTCTTGTGTCTTTTTGGGCCTTTTCGTGGCTAGGGATGCGTCATCTCTTCCGGCTTGACCTTCTGATCAAACTCTTCCCCAGTGAGATACCCAAGCTCGATCACCGACTCGCGCAAACTAATATTCTTGTGGTGCGCGTTCTTCGCTACCTGGGCGGCCTTGTCGTAACCGATGTGAGGATTGAGTGCGGTAACAAGCATGAGCGAGTGTTTCACATGCTCGTCGATCTGTTTGCGATTGATCTCAATTCCAGAGATACAAAACTCAACGAAGCTGCCAATCGCATCGTGAAGCAACCGCGTCGAGTGCAGAAAATTGTGAATCATCACCGGCTTGTAAACGTTCAACTCGAAGTTTCCCTGCGATCCGCCGAAACTCGTCGCGAGATCGTTTCCCAACACCTGCACGGCGACCATCGTCAGCGCTTCGCTCTGAGTCGGATTAACCTTACCTGGCATGATCGACGATCCGGGCTCGTTTTCCGGCAGGACCAACTCGCCCAATCCGCAACGCGGCCCCGACGCCAACCAACGAACGTCATTCGCGATCTTCATCAGCGACGCAGCCAACGTCTTCAACGCACCACTCGCGAAAACCAGCTCATCATGCGCCGAAAGCGCGGCGAACTTGTTCGGATGCGACGTGAACGGCAAACCCGTGAGTTGCGCGATCTTCGCGGCCGCACGTTCCCCAAACTCCGGATGCGAATTGAGCCCGGTGCCGACAGCCGTGCCGCCAATCGCGAGATCCAACAACCCCGGAAGCGTTAATTTCAGACGTTCGACGTCACGCGCAACGAGATCGGCCCAACCACCCATTTCCTGATCGACTGTAAGCGGCGTCGCATCCTGCAAATGCGTGCGCCCAATCTTTACAACGCCGGCGAACTCCTTCGCCTTCGCCTCGATCGCCTCGCGCAGGTGCTCGACTCGCGGGATCAATCGGTTCAACTGTTCCGCGGCGGCGATGTACATCGCGGTCGGAAACGTATCGTTCGACGACTGCGACATGTTGACGTCGTCATTCGGATGAATCGGTTTCTTGCTGCCCATGACGCCGCCGGCGATCTCGATCGCGCGGTTTGAGATCACCTCGTTGGCGTTCATGTTGGTCTGCGTGCCGCTGCCCGTTTGCCAGATGCGGAGCGGGAATTCAGCGTCCAGCTTTCCGGCGATCACTTCGTCGCAGGCCTCGATGATGAGCTTCGCCTTATCGGCGGGGAGCTTTCCGAGATCTTCGTTAACCATCGCGGCGGCCTTCTTGAGAGTGCCAAACGCGCGGATGAGCTCGGGCGGCATACGATCCTCGCCGATATTGAAGTGGTGCAGCGAACGTTGCGTCTGCGCGCCCCAATAATGGTCGGCCGGCACCTCAATAGCGCCCATCGAGTCGGTTTCAATTCGGGTTTTTGCGGATTGTTCAGGGGATTGTTGAGCCATCGTCGGTTTCGATCTTCGCGCAGGAACGCGAGATTGGCAAGTGATCAATTCGCCTAATACATGTTTCGACGGGTAATGTCTTAGTTTGTTCAGCATTCTCTGCGTTCCTTCGCGACTCGGCGGTAAAAGACCGCTAGAACAGATAACCGCTGAGACGCGGAGCAACGCGGAGAGGAATTACGACACTACCTTTCGACGGCTACGCTTGTCTGAAAACGTACGTATGTATTAAAGTGCGCTAGTTTCAACGAAACCCCTTTTTTAAAAATCTTGGCTTTCTCCCCGCGATTGAAATATGCCTGCTGCCGGGTCTGACACTGCCGAATCGTCGGCCATACTTCACCGTGCCCTGATCCTTGTTGTCGAACGCAACCCGGTCGTGCAACGGCTCGAACGATTCTTTCTCGAACAAGCCGGTTACACCGTCGAGTTCTCCGCCGACGGCATCCGCGCGCTCGAACGCGCGCGCGAATTACGCCCAAACATCGTGGTCACGGAAATCATGGTCCCGGCACTCGACGGACTTAGTCTCTGCCGGGAAATAAAGTCCGATCCGGCAACAAAACGCGCCCGAGTACTGATTTTCAGCCATCTGCACGCCGAAGATCGCGCGCGCGAAGTCGGCGCCGACGCTTTTCTGTTGAAACCCCTTAGCGAAGAACTCCTCATTGAAACAGTCGAAAAGCTGATCGCTTCGTTTAAGGCTAAAGAGGAGGCCGCTGATGACTAACAGGATCCCCACGGGCTGCGTTGGACTCGACCAGATTCTCGACGGCGGAATCCCGGCGAACACTATCTCCGTCATCATGGGCGCACCCGGCACGGGCAAGACGATCATGGCGGAAGCAATCGCGTTCCATAACGCGACTGAAGAAAAACCCGCGCTCTACCTCACCACGCTTTCCGAACCGCTCGAAAAGTTCATCTTTCACGGTCAGCATTATTCGTTCTTCGATTCGACAAAGGTCGGCACTTCAGTTATTTACGAAGATCTCGGCATGATGGTCCGCCAGGCAGGCATTGATAAACTGCCCGAGATCGTTACCGATCTGCTAATCAAGTACAAGCCTGGCTATCTCCTCATCGACTCATTCAAAGCACTCAACGAACTTCTCCGGTCGACGATGGAACGCCGCACCGTCATTTATGACGTCGCAACAGTCCTGACGGCTTACCAGTGCACGAGCTTCCTGATCGGCGAATATTCGGAAATCATGACGACCGACTTGCCCGAGTTTGCCGTCGCCGACGTCGTGCTGAACCTGATGAAATACTCGACAAACGTGCGTGAACAGCGTTTTCTCAGGGTCGAGAAGCTGCGCGGCTCTCATTCCATTCCCGGAATGCACGCATTCTCGATCAACAGTGACGGTATCCAGATGTACCCGCGTCTGTTGAGCCCGCGCGTCGCCCCGAGCTATCAACCGAGAGTTGAACGAGTTAACACCGGGATTATCGGGCTGGACGACATGATCGAGCAGGGTTTCTGGCGCGGCAGCACGACGCTCGTGGCCGGACCCAGCGGCTCGGGCAAGACGATCATGGCGCTGCATTTCATCAAGGAAGGCGCGGACAGCGGCGAACCAGGACTTTATGTCGGGTTTCAGGAGAATCCGTCGCAACTGGCACGCATTATGCTGAACCTTGGATGGAACGCAACGCAATTGCTCGAAAACGGTAAATTCGAGCACATGTACCGGTCGCCCGTGGAGATGCAACTGGACAGCGTTGCCGCGGAAATATTTGAGCGAGTTCGCGCTGGCAAGGTCAGCCGGGTGGTAATCGATGCCTTGGGGGACCTGGAGCGCTGTAGTATGGATAGACAACGCTTTGCGGACTTTATCTATGCACTGACGCAGTGGTTTGCGGTCGAAAATGTTACTTGCATCATGACCACGGAACTGCGCGAGCTGTTCTCGACGCAATACATTACCGACGAGGAAATCTCGAACATGAGCGATAACCTCGTTTTGCTCGGCTTTACAACCGGCAATGAAATGTGTCGAACGATCAGGATTATTAAGACACGGGGCAGCGGGCATGATGCCCGTCAGCACTTTTTAGACATTAACGATAAAGGGGCAGTTGTAAAGAAGTCGCCATGAGCGTAGAGACGATCCAGACGGGTCAACGCAAGAAAGACCCTTACCGACGTTTGGCGGAAATCAACCGCGCTATCACCACGTCACTGGATTTCGATAAGGTACTTAGTCTCATCGTAGAAAATGCAGGGCAGCTCGTGGACGCCTGCGCCTGCATGTTGTTGCTCGCCGATTCCGAACAGCGAATGCGAATTCGCGCGTCGCTCGGCATCGATAAAGAATTGGCTGCGTCGTTTTCCGGCGGCATGGAAGAAGACGTAATCAAGTATCTTCAGCAACTCGTACCACCCGCAAGTTCCATAGTTTCAGTCCCCATCATCGCGAACCAGGCGCTCAACGGCCTGCTAGTAATCGCGCGCGAAGAACCGCTCAACGAAGAAGAAGAGTGGCAACTGTCCGCGCTCGCGGACCAGGCCGCGATCGCGCTGCGAAACGCGCGGCTCTACGAGATGGAGTTGGCCGAGGCGAATCGCAAACGCGACGAAACGCTCGCAGCGTTGCGCGACTCAAAGGCACAAACTAACCGGATCCTCGACAGCATCACGGATCTGTTCTACCAGTTGGATGGCGAATGGCGCTTCACGGACGTCAATCGTCAAACGGAAACGCACTTTGGTATGACGCGCGAAGAATTGATCGGTCGCGTCTTCTGGGAGGTTTTTCCGCAAGCGGTGGACTCACCCGTGTACGAGCATTTTCACCGCTCGCGGGCGCAGATGGTTCCGGCGCATTTTGAAGTGCTGTCGAAACTCAAACCCAGCGTCTGGTTCGAAGCGCATATTTATCCGTCGAAGTCAGGACTGACTGTTTACCTCAGCGACATCACCGAGCGAAAACGAGCGGAAGCGACCAGCCGTTTGCTGGCCTCGATCGTCGAATCGTCTGACGACGCGATCGTCAGCCAGGATCTGTCGGGAAAGATCAGCAGTTGGAATCGCGGCGCCGAACGCGTCTTTGGTTACAAAGCAAGTGAAGTGATCGGCAAATCGGCGCGCGTTCTCATATCACCCGATCGTTATAGCGAAGTGCCCGACATTCTGACGCGCATTCGTTCCGGTCGCGCCGTCGATCATTATGAAACCGTGAGACGACGCAAAGACGGCACGCTGATCGACGTTCTGTTGAGTATCTCGCCGATCAGAGACGAGAACGGAAATGTCATCGGCGCGTCGGAGATCGCGCGCGATATCACGAAGGAGATACGTGCGTGGGAAGAACGAACGCGTCTGCTCGAACGCGAGCGGCTCGCACGCGAAGAAGCTGAAGCCGCGAATCGTTTGAAAGACGAGTTTCTGGCGACGCTATCTCACGAGCTGCGCAATCCGTTGAACGTCGTGATCGGTTATTCCGAGATCCTGGGGCGTAGCGAGGAGATAGGAAATAACGGATTCGTCGCGCGCGCCGCGGAAGTCATTCGCCGCAATGCGCTCGCGCAGTCGCAACTGGTTTCCGATCTGCTCGATCTGTCGCGACTGCAAATGGGCAAGCTGGCGATCAATCATCAGCCTGTTTCGCTGTTGACGATCATTACTGACGCGCTCGAGACAGTGAAAATGGAGACCGAAGCCAAGCAGATCTCGCTCAAACTGATCGCCAATCACGATCCTTTCATGGTCGACGGCGATCCGGTTCGTCTCGGACAGATCGCCTGGAACCTGTTGAATAACGCCGTGAAGTTCACGCCGGTTGGCGGCGAGATCACGATCTCGCTTAACGCGCAGGGCAGCGGTGCGCAGTTTGTCATCGCCGATACCGGCCAGGGAATCGCGCCTGAGTTTCTACCGCACGTGTTCGAGATCTTTCGGCAAGGCGATGCGAGTAGTTCGCGGCGGCAGGGCGGAATGGGAATCGGTCTCGCGCTCGTGAAACAGTTGGTTGAGCTGCACGGCGGGCTCGTGCGAGCTGAATCCGCAGGACTCGGACAGGGTGCGACATTCAGTGTTTGGCTTCCGTTGCGTGAGGCGGAGACGTCGGCGTCGCCTGGCGATCTGAAGATCGGGGGCGCGCTTGAAGGAACGTCGATTCTCGTCGTCGACGACTCGACGGAAACTACTGACATGCTCAGCAAGTTGCTCGAGATGGATGGCGCGCAGGTACAGACGGCGTGCGGCGGACGTGAAGCGCTGGCGCTGGCAAGTAAGTCGTCGTTCGATCTCGTGATCTCGGATATTTCGATGCCTGAGATGGATGGTTATCAGTTGATACAAAACTTACGCCGGATGCCGCAGATGGCGAATGTTCCCGCCCTGGCTTTGACTGGCTTCGGGCGTGTTTCAGACGTCGAGCGCGCGCGCGCCGAAGGATTCACGCAGCACTTCACTAAACCGCTTGATATTGACAAGTTGCTTCGCAGCGTTCGCGATCTCACGCGTCGTACTATTGCAGCCGATTAACAATTTGATTGCCTGGTCTTCAGCGGAACACTGCTTGCTCCTTATCACTGTGTACGGGACCGGACGTACGTAACACGAACGAATAGGGAGGTTAAGATATGGGTTTACCGAACAGAGATGAAGTTGAAGGCAAATGGGATCAAGCTAAAGGCAAAACAAAAGAGACGATTGGAAGAGCTATCGACGATGAAGAGCTCGAGGCTGAAGGCGGCGCCGATCGCGTCAAGGGCAATGTGAAAGAAGGCTTAGGCACGGCCCGCCGGAAAGTCGGCGAAGCGATCGAAGACGTTGGCGACGCCATCAAACGCTAACCACTAACTCACACGGATTACACAGATTCGAATCTGTGTAATCCGTGTTTTTGTGTTTACTCAGTGCGGACGTGTTCCGCGCCCAGTTCGTCGAGCAGTTCTTCGAGGCGATCGACCTCTTCATCCGAACGAGCCTCAACACCGATCAAAATTCCACCGCCACGAAGTCCTGATTCATAAACCTTCGCGCGATACTCGGGAATTCCAGCGCCGATCAACGCGCCAATCAACCCGCCAGTCGCGCCGCCGGCGCCAGCACCCGCCAACGCCGCCGCAATCGGTCCGGCAATCACGAGATTGATGCCCGGCAGGAACAACGTCGTTCCAACAGCAGCGATCGCCGCCAACACCGCACCAACAGCACCACCAAGCGCACTCCCGATGCCCAACCCATCAGCAGCATGTGTGCGCGTTTGCAGCGCAAACTCCTTGCTGCGCGTCGCGTCTGACATAAGCACGCTGATGTCGTCGCGCGTGAACCCGCGCTTCATGATCGCGTCCACCGCCGATTCTGCCGCTACTTTGCTCTTAAAAAGTCCTGTCACTAATTTGGCCTTAGTCGTCATACAATCCTCCCAACAAGCAGTCTTCGATTCAGTAGTGAGAATGGCAACCGTTGTGCCGCCGCTGTTGGGCGTAAATTGAAGAAGCTGAAAGCAATAACCAAACACTGAGCGCTCGCATTGTTCGGCTTTCGTACGCAGTCAAAAATTGAAAATTCTCCAGATATCTTCAGCAGCATCCTTCGGCGGCGGTGAACGCTACGTTGCAGATCTCACAAACGCGCTCATCTCGCGAGGTCACGATCTCTACGCGGTGCTGCGCCCGCACTCGCCTCTACTCTCTCACCTGAACCTCGAACGCGAAAAGATAAAGACACTACCAATGCGCAACTCGCTCGACGTTCCGAGCGCGCACGAGATGGCGCGATTCGTCGCACGTCACGGGATCGAAGTCATTCACGCGCACATGGCGCGCGACTATTCGCTCGCCGCATACGCCGCGCGCCGCAACCGCCGCGCAAAGTTCATCGTGACGCGTCATGTGTTGTTTCAACTGAGCCGCCTTCATCGCCACACACTCGCGCGCGCGCACCGTGTGATCGCCGTGTCGAACGCAGTCGGGCGTGAACTTCGTGCGCAACGTATCCTGAGCGAGCGTCAACTCTCCGTCGTCCCAAACGGCGTCGACGTCACGCGCTTCAACATCGACTTCGACAGATCGCGCTTTCGGCAAAGCCTGGGACTGCCGCCCGATGGTCCACTCGTCGCCAGCATCGGCGAATTGCGAACGCTAAAACGTCACGACGATTTCATTCGCGCCGCGGCACGCGTAGCTTCACAGTTTCCCGAAACTCACTTCGTGCTCGCCGGCCTCGACACTTCTCTTTCGCGTGAAGTTCACAAGCATCTCGAACAACTCGTCAGCGAAACCGGTCTAAACGGACGTTTTCACTTTCTTGGTTGGGTTGAGGAAGCGGAAAAGCTGTTGAACTCGATCGACGTCTTTGTCTCGGCGTCCGAGACGGAATCGTTTGGTCTCGCGATCGCGGAGGCGATGGCGTGCGGAACGCCCGTCGTCGCGACCGCGACTGAAGGCGCGCAGGAAGTGATCGAAGATCAAAAGACGGGACTGCTGGTCCCTATCGGAGACGTCACACGCATAGCCGACTCGATCGCGTCGCTCTTATCAGATGAACAACGGCGTAGACAGATCGGCGCGCGCGCCCGTGAAGCTGTGAACGCGAAGTTCAGTCTAACGAGAATGGTGGACCAGATTGAGCAGATCTATCGCGACTAGAGTTCGTCGATCTTGGCGGCGAGGATGAAGTCGCTCTCGGTCAAGCCGTTGATCTTGTGTGTCCAGATCTTAAACTCGGCAATTCCCCAGCCAAAACAGATGTCGGGATGATGTCCCTGCTCTTCGGCGAGATTCCCGACGCGCATCACGAAATCCTGCGCCTCACGGAAATTCGAGAAGCGATACGTCTTCTGCAAATGATGTTGATTGATGATCTCCCACCCTTTCAATTGCGGTGCGAGTTTCGCGATTTCCTCGGCGTCCAGCGGCGGCACGCCGCCACGACACGGAACGCATGTTTTACTTGAGAGTCCACTCATGAGATTGATTCCACTTCTAAGAAGCTACGCTTTCGATTGCTTTCTTCAGGATTGCGATCTGCCCCGCGTGATACAGCGTGTGCTGCACGCCGCCGTGAAGCGTGACGTACGCGCTTGAAAAAGGTATCTCAGCGCTGTTCATGATTGGTTGGTCCAGGCGCGCGTCGTCAACGCCGGCGAGCGTGTCCAACAGGCGGCGATGAACGTCCGTCAGTTTCTGTTTCGTGTTTTCCCACGCGGCCGCGCTTGTGTCGGTGACTGGCGGAAAGTTTTCATCGTCGACGAGTTGCGCGGGATCGCCTTCGAGTCTTCTGCGACACGCGTCTTCCCAGGCGCCGATGTGCAGCGTCAGTTCCCAGATCGAATGCGCGCCGGGAATCGGATGCGCCGCGGCTTGTTCAGCAGTCACGCCGTCGAGCAGCGTAAGCAGTGATGGTCCATGCCACGCGTCGCCGTCAAACGCTCGCTCAAATTGATTGCGAATACGATTTACTTCACTCATTGTTATTGAATCCGTGCGCCGATTCTACGCAATTCTCGAAACAGATGATAGGCTACACCGCGCAATCGTTTTATGGCCGTGACAACACTTAAACAAGTAACGATTTTCTGCGACGGTTCGAGTCTCGGAAACGGGCAGGCCTCGCAACGCGCGGCGGCAGTTGCGCTGTTGGGATACAAAGGATTCTGGCGCGCCGTCGGGGAATACCTGGGCGCTGCGACGAATCAACAAGCCGAGATCGTCGCCGCCGCCGTCGGGCTCGAATCATTGCGACAACCTTGCAAGGTCAATATTTTTACTGACTCGCGATACGTCGTCGAAACCATGAACGGGCGCTTTCGCAGGAAAACAAACCTGCCGTGGTGGGAACGACTCGATCGCGCCGCCAGCCCGCATAAAGTGCGCTGGGAATGGACCCGCGGGCACGTCGGACACACTTTGCAGGAAGCCGCCGACAACGCCGCGCGACGCATCGCCGCCGCCGGACTGGTCGACGAATCGATCCTGCGCGACGCAGTGGATAAGGTCGGGACAATTGAGGCCACGGAGAATACGGATCTATAATTCGCGTCTTGCTTAAATCTGCTTTCATCGGTGTTTTCCTCCTTGCCTGCACTATCTCTGTGTGCCGCGCCCAGGATCCGTTTCGCGGCTGGCAATGGCAGAACCCGTTGCCACAGGGAAATTCGATCAACGCCATCCGCTTCGCTCCCGACAAACGACACGGCTGGGCAGTCGGCTCAAACGGCGTCGTGCTGCGCACGGACAACGGCGGTTTTGAATGGGAAGAACAGGAAAGTGCCGCAATAACGACCCTTTACGGGATGTACGTGAAGGATCGCTCGCGCGTGGTGGTAACCGGCGCGCGCGGTGTCGTGATGACGACGTCCAACGGCGGCGGCAAATGGGTGCTGCGAACGAGTGGAATTCGCGATCATCTTTTCGCGGTGACGTTCGCGCCGGAAAGTCCGTTGCACGGTTGGGCGGTTGGGACGTTCGGTTCGATCATCGCCACGACTGACGGCGGCAAGACCTGGAAACCGCAGGCGAGTCACACAAACGCGCACCTGTTTTCCGTCGCGTTCGCCGACACGAAAACCGGTATTGCCGTCGGTTCGCGCGGCACGTTGCTCGTCACGTCCAACGGCGGCGCGGATTGGAAACCGATCAAGAAGCTCACTGACATCGCGCTGACCGGCGTTGCGTTTACGAAGGCGCAGAACGCGGTCGTCGTCGGCTATCGCGGCACGATCCTGCAAACGACCGACGGCGGCGCAACCTGGACCACGAAAGAGTCGCTGATCACCACCGATCTTTATTCCGTTTTCTTTTCCGACGAAACGCATGGATGGGCAGCGGGTGACAGCGGCGTGATTCTCACGACCGGCGACGGCGGAAACATCTGGCTGCCCGTAAACATTCGTACGCGCCCGCGTTTGTCGACTGTCTTCTTCTCTGATGAATCACTCGGATGGGCCGCCGGCGCAGACGGGCTCGTCGTGCGAACTGACGACGGCGGGCTTTCGTGGCGTCGTTTGACTGAAGGCGGTCGCGACGACCTCGCGAACATTTTCTTTATCGACAATTCGCACGGTTGGGCTGTCGGCCAACGCGGGCGGATCCTGTTCACGAACTCCGGCGGGAAGACATGGACCATCCGTCCTTCAAACGTCACCACTTCGCTCAACGCGATCACTTTCGTCGACGAGAAGTTTGGCTGGGTTGTGGGTGATAAAGGTACGGTGCTGCGTTCCGTGAACGGCGGCATCACGTGGACCACAGTGCCTACGCCGGCGCAGGAAGATCTGTACGGGCTTTCGTTTATCTCGCCGGCCGAAGGCTGGGTCGTCGGCGCGCGCGGTGCTGTTTGGCACACGAAGGATGAGGGCGAGACGTGGCAGTTTCAGCAGACCAATTCGATGAGCTGGCTGGAGGATGTGAAGTTTGTCAGTCCGTTGAATGGAGTCGCGATTGGTTCGGGTGGAACGATACTGCGCACCGAGGATGGAGGCGCAAACTGGAAACGCGTCGATCAGAATATTAAGGAGTGGCTGTACGCGATCGCGTTTGCCGATACGCAGCGGGGTTATATCGTCGGCGCACGCGGGATCGTGTTACGCACGGACGACGGCGGCGCGTCGTGGAAAGATCTCGAAAGCGGTGTTAACGGGAATTTGTTTGGCGTCGACATCGCGAACCGGAACGATGTGCTGGTTGTCGGCGAGCAGGGGAGCATCATTCACACGAAGGACGGCGGGCAGACGTGGGAAATACAGCCGTCGATTACGAGTACGTCGTTGTTTTCGATCGCTTATCGTGGCGGGAGTAATGTGTGGGTGGCTGGGCGCGGCGGGGCGATTTTGCGGCGCGTCGAACCGGTCGCGACGGTTACGATTCCGGTGTCGAAGCTGCCGCCGGCGTTGAGAGGTGGGAAGCCCAAGCTCGAGGGTGTAGTTGATGAAACCGACATCCCGCTGGCGACGCCTCCGACTAAAAAGCCTGACAAGCCCTGAGTATTTGTCATTTTCCATTCGCCATTTCCCATTTGTCATTAAATGAAAAATGATAAAGGTGAAATGGAAAATGAGAAATGCCTAGATTCTTACGGGGTGTTCCTTGGCGTAGGAGTAAGCGCAGTAGGCCGCGACGATGTGGCAGATCCAACCGAGCGTTCCGCCTGTGCCCAACCAGAAACCCGGCGTGAAGATCAGCCACAAAATACCCGCCAGAATTCGCCCGTTGTAAAGCTGCCCGACACCGGGAACAATCAAACTCAGAACACCTGCCAAAACTGGATCGCGCATCGTTTAAGCTACCTCCCGCAGTGGAAGCAAATACGATAAATACGCGGATTTAGTTCGGATCTCTGCGGTTGGTCTTCGATGGACGAACGTCGACAATCTCGCCGCGAAAAGTCTTTAACGCCTGTTGCACAACCGGACTGCTCTCAGCCATCTCACGCAACCGCTGCTTTTCGTCGTCCTGAGCGGCGGCGCCGCTTTCCGCACGCAGCTCTTTGAGTTCAATCCGAAGGCGAGTTTCCTGTCCCGTAACTTCCCTGCAAGCATCGGCAAGAAACTTCGTGTTCTTAGGATCAGAGAGCGTATTGAACAGGTAGCGCGATTCAGGTGCAAACTCAATAAAGAGTTCTTCTGCGTTCCAGGTCACTTGCGCACTCTCGAGCGCGGTAGCCAACATCGGTTTCAGCTTCTTTTTAACGCTTTCGAGCGGCGTTTCGGGCTCTGCTTTTTTTAGAGCGGGCGCGGGAGTGGGTTTTACAGCCGGCGCGGGAGTGGGATTTGAAGACACGGATATCGAGCCCGATTCCAAAGCCTGCAACCGTTGCAAGATCTCGCTGATCGACTCAACACCGCGCAACTCCATCAGTTTCACAATCCCGACTTCCAACTGGTATCGCGGCTGCGTTGCCGCGCGCAGCTTCGTCTCCGTCTCCGAAAGCGAGTGAAAGAACCGAACCAGATCCGACTCGGTAAACAAAGCCGCCTGGCGCTTCAACTCCGGCAGATCGCAAACCGCCGATTCCAGCAACTCTTCCTGTCCTGAAACTTTCGTAACGAGCAGATCGCGGAAGTGCGCCAGCAGATCGCGGCAGAAGTTTCGCAGATCGTGACCACGCATCACGATGTCGTCGACGACGCCGATCGCCACGGCAGGTTTATTTTCAGCAATGCTGTCGATGATGCGCGTGAGCACATCAGCGCCGGCGACGCCGAGCGCCATCTCGACGTCCTCTTTCTTGATCTTCGTGCCGGCAAAACTGATCACCTGGTCCAACGCCGACTGCGCGTCGCGCATCGAGCCCTCGCCCGTACGCGCGATCTCGCGCAGCGCATCGTCGGGAATCGAAATGTTCTCAGCTTTCGCGATCAGTTTCAGTCGTTCGAGAATCTTCGCGGTCGCGATCGTGCGAAACTCGAATTGCTGGCAGCGTGAAAGAATCGTTTCCGGAACCTTGTGACGTTCAGTCGTCGCCATGATGAAGACGACGCGCGGCGGCGGCTCTTCCAGCGTTTTCAACAACGCATTGAAAGCCGCGCCGGAAAGCATGTGAACTTCGTCGATGATGAAGATCTTGTAGCGGTCGCGCGCGGGTGCGATGCCGACGCTGGCAATAATCGCGTCGCGCACGTTGTCAACGCCGGTGTTTGACGCCGCGTCGATCTCCTGCACGTCGATCGAGCGGCTCTCAGTGATCTCGCGGCACGACGCACACGCAGTCGGATCGTCAGAGCGACAGGGTGTCGGCGTTGGTTCGGTCGACTTGTGACAGTTGAGCGCTTTGGCGAGCAGGCGCGCGCTTGTAGTTTTGCCTACGCCCCGCGCGCCGGAAAACAGGTACGCATGGTGCAGCCTGCGATGCTCGATGGCGTTCCGTAGCGTGCGTGTGATTGGTTCCTGACCGGTGACTTCATCAAACGTCTGCGGACGCCACTTGCGAGCGATTACTTGATAGGCCATGAATGTTCTATTTGGTTGACTGCTTCAGGCATGTCCGTGAGAAAAACAGTGGCCAGACCCCGGACTTTCCCGCAACACACGCCGCCATTGCTACCGTTGCTCCGTTCCCGGCCTGGCGGGGTTCACAAGACAAGCGTTGTGCGGAGCCCGGGATCTGATAAAAACCCTTGCCCGACTTTTCAAAAACCTAAATCTCGGTTTTGCGATGCGCGAGCATTCGCAGCAGCCCGTTGATCAACAAGTGCGCCAACGCGTACGCGATTATGGCTACAACGATCGGAAGTAGCAACGTGTGGCCGGCGTTGGTGCTCGGACTTGCGACGATGCCGCGAAAAGGCGCGTAAAACGGGTTACTGACCGCAACGATGAACTGAACAAACCCGGCGCTGCTCCGCGCTGCCATTAACGCGAGCAGGAATCGCATTCCGAGTAGCGCGTAGATTACCCAGAAGATGTAATCGATTATCTGGGAAACTCGCGCGAGTCCGCGCGAACGCTGCACTTCGCGTTCAGTGTCAATGACCTCGTCAACAGCCTTCGAACGAAACTCGCCGGCGACTGCGTCTATTTTCCTTGACTCGTCGCCCGTGCCTTTGGTTACCGCTCGTTCGCCGATCTCGGCGTTGACTTCGCCTTCAACCTGCGCCTTTACCGATTCGTGTTGCGCGGCGCGGCGCGCTTCTTCAATGGCTAATTTGTCGTCCCCCATCAAGCCTCCCAAGTTGGAAGAACATCTTTCTTACTGCTGGGGGCTGCCGGGAGAAGAAATTTCGAATTTCGAATTTCGAATTTTTCTGGCGGAGAGGGTGGGATTCGAACCCACGGAACGGTTTCCCGTTCACAGCATTTCCAGTGCTGCCAGTTCAACCACTCCTGCACCTCTCCCAGGGAAAATTTCGAATTTAAATTCGCAATCCGAAATTCGAAATTCGAAATTTTTTCTGGCGGAGAGGGTGGGATTCGAACCCACGGTGGGCGTTAACCCACTCCGGTTTTCGAGACCGGTGCACTAATCCACTATGCGACCTCTCCGCGACTTAAAAAACTCTTGCATCAGCGTCCGGCATTCTTCTTCCAGGACGCCTGACCGCACTTCAATGCGGTGATTCAAAAAATCCGTATCACAGATGCGAAATCGACTGGTTACGCCGCCTGCTCGATCGTCCGCGGCGCCGTACGTCAAACGCCTTACTCGAGCCTGGATCAGAGCGCCGGCGCACATCGCGCACGGCTCGATCGTCGAGTAAACCTCCATGCCCGTGAGCCGGTAGTTGCCGACTACATGGGCCGCTTCGCGGAGGGCGACGATTTCCGCATGAGCAGTGGGATCGCAGTCGGTGCGAGTACGATTGCCGGCGAGGGCAACGAGTTTGTCTCCGCTGACGACGCACGTGCCGATTGGTACTTCGCCGCGTGCCTGGGCTTCGCGAGCTGCGGCCAGTGCCTGCCGCATCCAGTGTTCCTCGAGCTCGATTTGCGCGGCAATATCCACTGACTTTTCGTTCCTTCAAACAGCCGAACGGCCACTATAGGCCCGCGCATCGGAACACGTCAAGCATCCGTCCCATCCGTGTTAAGCAGTAAACACAGATTGACTTAATGCAGCGCTGAGGCGTTGCGCGTGCTATTATCAAGTTCCGGAGTTCCGCGCCCCGCTCTGGCAGGCACGCTCCACCAGATTCACATCAGATGACCACCGAAGGAAGTCAAAGAAGTAGCGGTCAAATAGGGACAGATAGAGTCACCGGCCGATTGAGACCAACGGCGGCTGCCGATCCGTCAGACACTTCAACCCAGTCTCCCGCCGGCTTCATGCGCCGCCTAACGCCGTCGGAATTCAACACCGCGATGATTCACTTCTATCGCGGCGAAGTGCAACGTTCCAACACCTGGCGTAACCGCCTCGACACCACGACTAACTGGGCCGTAATCACCGCCGGCGCGACGCTCTCGTTCGTCTTCAGCTCGCCGCACAATCCGCATTTCGTCATCCCGATCAACTCGATCCTCGTCGTGATCTTTCTCCTGATGGAAGCGCGACGCTATCGTTATTACGAGATCTGGTCGAGCCGCGTGCGCATACTCGAAACGGGTTACTTCGCGCACCTCCTGATGCCCGAAAGCCGACCGGCGGACGAAGCATGGGCGGAACATCTCGCAGCCGATCTGACGACGCCGCACTTCACGATTACGGAGTGGGAAGCAGTCGGACGCCGCTTGCGCCGAAACTACTTGTGGATCTTCGCGCTGCTCGCGGCCAGTTGGAATTTGAAAGTTTATTTATCGCCATTGCCAGCACGCGATTTCGACGCGTTTATCGAACGCGCCGCAGTCGGATTTATCCCGGGTTGGGTCGTGTTTGTCGTCGGCGTCATTTTCAACGCCGCGATTGCGAGTTTCGCGATCGGCACGGTGCGACTGCGCGAGGCAACCGGCGAAGTGCTGCCAAAGCACGAGTTTTCATTACAGCCGTTTAAGCGCATGACAAGCTGGACGGCGGCGACAACCAGACGCACGACAGTCCGTGCGAAACGCGCCAGGCAGCGCGTGCGCAGCACTGTCGGCACTGGCACGACAGCAGAGTTTAAAAAGATCGACGTAACCGAAACACCTGACAGGGAGCAAGTCGAAGTCGAAACGAGGTAATCTTTTTGATTGCCCATTTTGCTTCTGCTTCAGCTTCCCCGTAGGATTGATCTGTCCCTATGCTTCAACTCAACGGTCAACCACTGACCATTCAACAAATCGCCGACGTCGCCGCGCACCGCGAGCACGTTGCACTCGCGAACGAGGCGCGTGAACGCGTCGAACGCTCGCACGCCGTCGTCGAACATATCGTCGCGGAACGACGCACGGTTTACGGAGTCAACACTGGTTTCGGCAAGTTGTCGGACGTGAGTGTCGATCCGGCAGACCTGCAACAGTTACAACTCAACCTCGTACGCAGTCATTCATGCGGACTCGGCGATCCGCTATCTGAAGAAGAAGCGCGCGCGATGCTGTTGCTGCGCGCGAACGTGCTTGCGTCAGGTTTCAGCGGCGCGCGTCCACTCGTTATCGAAACCCTGATCGCGATGCTCGAAAACGGTGTCACGCCGGTGATACCTGAGAAAGGAAGCGTCGGCGCAAGCGGAGATCTCGCGCCGTTGGCCCATCTCGCACTCGCCGCGATCGGCGAAGGCGAGGCATTTTACGAAGGCGAACGTCTCCCGAGCGCGGTTGCGCTTGAACGCGCCGGCATCACGCCGCTCAAGTTGGAAGTAAAAGAAGGACTCGCGCTGCTGAACGGCACGCAGGCAATGGGCGCTGTCGGCGGTCTCGCACTCAATCGCGCCGAACAACTCGTGCGACTCGCCGACGTCGCCGGCGCGATGACGCTCGAAGCACTGCGTGGCACTCCAGTCGCCTTCGACGAACGCATTCACGCAGCGCGCCCGCATCCCGGACAAACCGCCGTCGCCGCGCACCTCCGCGAATTGTTGCGCGACAGCGAGATTCGGAAGTCGCACCTCGACAACGATCCACGCGTTCAGGACGCTTACAGCTTACGCTGTATGCCGCAGGTACACGGCGCGATCCGCACGGCGTTGGCCCACGCGCGCGAGGTCGTGGAGATCGAAAGCGGAAGCGCGACGGACAATCCGCTCGTGTTTGCTGAAACAGGCGAAGTGCTCTCCGGCGGAAACTTTCACGGCGCGCCGCTCGCACTCGTTTTTGACTACGCTGCGATTGCTTTGACAGACTTGCTCAGTATCACTGAAAGGCGCATCGATCGGCTGGTCAACCCGGACACGAACGAAGGACTGCCGCCGTTTCTGACCGCGCAACCGGGAATCTCTTCAGGCTTCATGATGCTGCAGGTGTCGGCGGTTGCGCTTTTGAACGAGGCGAAGGTGTTGGCCCATCCGGCGAGTGTTGATAACGTGCCCACTGACGGCGGCAAGGAAGATCACGTATCGATGGGCATGACTTCGGCGACGAAACTGCGGTCGATCGTGAAACTCGCCGAGATGGCGACGGCGATCGAGCTCGTTACCGCCGCGCAGGCGCTCGATTATCGCGCGCCGCTCGTGCCCGGACGCGGCGCCAAACAGGCGTACGACATCGTGCGTGGCTTAGTACCGCCGTTGACCGCCGACCGTGTGATGTCGAAAGACATTGAAGAAATCACGAAAGCGATCAGGCGGGGAGATTTTCAGGAACTGTAAATCGAAACGGATCTCTGGAGGAAACTGATAATGACGAACGGTATGGACGATCGGCGAAAGAGTCTCGAGGAGGAATATTTTCATCGCAAGAACCAGGAGGCGATTGAGAAGCTGCGCGCGAAGATGCAGGTGGCCGCCGAGGCAAAAGCCGCGGGCACATCGTCGATGCAGTGTCCGCGCTGCGGCGGCAGTTTGGGCGAGTTGACGGTTGAAGACGTCACGATCGATCGTTGTGACAAGTGCGGCGGTGTGTGGCTCGACTCCGGCGAGTTAGAGCAGTTGACGAAGAAAGCCGGCAGTTGGTTCAGGCGTTTGTGGGGCGGAGAGTAAGCGAAGAAGCGCATGGAGAACAGAGTGATTCGCGCGCCGCGTGGCGCTGAGTTGAACTGCAAAGGCTGGCATCAGGAAGCCGCGCTTCGCTGCCTGATGAACAATCTCGATCCCGACGTCGCCGAACGCCCGGACGAGTTGATTGTCTACGGCGGCGCGGGAAAAGCGGCGCGCAACTGGACCTGCTTCAACGCGCTCGTGCGTGAATTAAAGGAGCTCGAGAACGACGAGACGCTGCTGGTCCAATCCGGCAAACCCGTCGCCGTATTTCGCACTCACGAGTACGCGCCGCGCGTCTTGATCGCCAACTCCAACCTCGTCGGCGCATGGGCCAACTGGCAACACTTCCACGAACTCGAACGCCGCGGCCTGATGATGTACGGCCAGATGACTGCCGGTAGCTGGATCTACATCGGAACTCAAGGCATCGTGCAGGGAACTTTCGAGACGTTCGCCGCGATGGCCGATAGACAGTTTGGCGGCGATCTATCAGGAAAACTCGTCGTTTCCGGTGGCATGGGCGGAATGGGCGGCGCCCAACCACTCGCCGCGACGCTGAACGGCGCGGTCTTTCTCGGCATCGACGTCGATCCCGAACGCATCGAGCGGCGCGTGCGCACCGGTTACTGCGATCGGATCGCGATGACGTTGGACGAAGCACTCGCGATCTGCGACGACGCGCGCGAACAGAAACGCGCGATCTCAGTCGGGCTCGTCGGTAATTGCGCCGAAGTCTTGCCTGAACTCGTCAAACGCGGCGTGAAAGTCGACGCAGTCACGGATCAAACGAGTGCTCACGATCCGTTGAATGGTTACGTGCCCGCGGGTCTAAGTCTGGCAGACGCCGCCGAACTCCGCGCCTCCGATCCGGACGGTTACGTCACGCGATCGATGGAATCAATGGCGCGACATGTCGAAGCGATGCTGGCGTTGAAACACGGCGGCGCAGTCGCTTTCGATTACGGGAACAACATTCGCAAGCAGGCGTTCGACGCCGGTTGCGCGGACGCGTTCGAGATTCCCGGCTTCGTTCCCGAGTACATTCGTCCGCTTTTCTGCGAAGGCAAAGGACCGTTTCGTTGGGTCGCGCTTTCGGGAGACGCCGAAGACATCCGCAAGACCGACGATCTCGCGCTCGAAATGTTTCCCGACGATCGCACGCTCAACCGTTGGCTGCGACTCGCGCGCGATCGGGTTCATTTTCAGGGACTGCCGGCGCGCATCTGCTGGCTCGGTTACGGCGAACGCGCCGAGATGGGCGAGGCCATTAACGACCTCGTCAAACGCGGCGACTTGAAGGCGCCGATCGCCATCGGACGCGATCATCTCGATACTGGTTCCGTCGCTTCCCCGTTTCGCGAGACTGAAGCAATGAAAGACGGATCGGACGCAGTCGCCGATTGGCCCATCCTGAACGCGTTGCTGAACACGGCGAGCGGCGCGAGCTGGGTTTCGTTTCATCACGGCGGCGGTGTCGGCATCGGTTACTCATTACACGCGGGACAGGTTTCGGTCGCGGATGGAACGGACGAAGCGGCGCGTCGTCTCAATCGCGTTTTGACGAACGATCCTGGTCTCGGCGTCGCGCGTCACGTCGATGCGGGTTACGACGAGGCGGAGCAGACCGCGCGGGATAAAAAGATCAACATTCCACTTTTGCCACAATAAGGCACAAAAAGCACAAAAGGCACAAGAGAGTTTAAGGAATGAATGGTCCGTGTTAGCAATGAAAACGATTGAATGGTCCGTGTTGGCAATGAAAACGATTGAGTGGTCCGTCTAAGCAATGAAAACCTTTCCTGAGAAAAACCTTTTTGTGCCTTTTGTGCCTCTTGTGCCTCTTCGTGGTAAAAGGAGCTCCGTTGCTTAACTTCGCCATGCAGATCGCGCGCGAGGCCGGCACCGTGCTGGTCCAACGTCTGGGCGCCGCGAAGATCACCAACAAAGGCGACATCGATCTCGTTACCGAAGCCGATCTCGCGTCAGAAAACCTGATCATCGAACGCATTCGTTCTTACTACCCGCAACATGGCATTCTCGCGGAAGAGTCGGGCGAAGCAGTGCTGATCGACGGCAAACGCAGCGATTGGAAGTGGATCATCGATCCTCTCGACGGCACGACGAACTACGCGCACGGTTATCCGTGCTTCTGTGTGTCCATCGCGTTGGAGCATCTCGGCGTGCTGGAGCTCGGAGTCATTTACGATCCCGTTCGCGACGAGATGTTTGCGGCTGAACGCGGCAAAGGCTCGACGTTGAACTCGCGTACGATTCGTGTGTCGGAGATCGACGAACTGAACCGCGCGATGGTCTGCACCGGATTTCCGTACAACGTGCGCGAGCGTCCGGACTTCGCGCGCGATTTCGCAAACTTCACGATGTCGGCGCAAGCGGTGAGGCGCGACGGTTCAGCCGCGATCGATCTCGCTTACGTTGCGTGCGGACGTTTTGACGGTTTCTGGGAAGATGGACTGAATCCGTGGGACACAGCGGCGGGCGTGTTGTTGATCCAGGAGGCGCGCGGTCGTGTCACGAACTTCGATAATGGACCACTCGATATTTACACGGCGAAAGTGCTCGCCAGCAACGGACTGATCCACGACGCGATGCGATCCGTTTTACTCCACGGTCCCAATAGCCGCTTGTAAAACTGATTCCGGCGTCCACTCATCAATAGATCGCGCCTCAGACAATCGCCCGCGACTCATCACCGCCAAACGATCGCACATTCCAAACAACTCCGGCAGGTACGAACTGACCATCAGCACGGCCTTGTTCTGCGCCGCACACGCCGCGATCGTTTCGTAGACATGCGCTTTGCTGCCGATGTCGATCCCGCGCGTCGGTTCGTCGAGTAACAACACGTCCGCCTCCTGGTGCAGCAAACGCGCAACGATCACCTTTTGTTGATTGCCGCCCGACAACGCTCCAACAGCCTGTTGCACACCACGCGTCTTGATCTTGAGCGCGCTGACGAGCCGTTCAGCCTGCCGGCGTTGCGCGCTGAGATCCAACCAGCCCCAACGCGAACACGAGTCGAATCGCGTCACGGTCATGTTGTCGGCCAACGATTGATTCAGAGTGAGACCGTCGCCTTTGCGATCCTCGCTGAGATAACCGAGTCCTTCGATCAAGCGCATCGCGGGCGTGCTTCTTCCTTCCGCGAGCGCCTTTTTGTTGACGGAGATCGTTCCGCCGGCGACAGCGTCGAGACCGAAGATGGCGCGCAGCAACGGCGTGCGGCCGGAGCCCATCAACCCCGCAATGCCGAGGATCTCACCGCGTCGCAACGTGAAGCTCGCGTCTTTCAACAGCGGCGGCGCGGCAAGGTTTCGCACTTCGAGAATGGTTTCGCCCGGTGTGTTTGAACGCTCGGGAAACAGGGTCTGTGGCGCGCGTCCCACCATCTTCGCGATCAGATCGTCGTCAGATACAGAAGCGATCTCGCCCGTCGCGACGCTGCGTCCGTCGCGCAACACAGTGAAACGATCCGCGATCTGTCGCACCTCTTCGAGAAAGTGACTGATGTAAACAACCGAGATTCCTTCCGCGCTCAACTTGCGAATCAACGCGAAAAGATGCGTCACATCGTCGCGTTGCAGACTGCTCGTCGGTTCGTCCATCAGGATGATGCGAGCGCTTGCCGCGAGCGCGCGTGAGATCTCGACGATCTGTCGCGCCGCAACCGAAAGATCGCCGACGCGACGGTCCGGTTTGATGTCCGCGTGTTGGAAAGTTTGCAGCACTTCGTTCGTGCGCGCGTGCAGCTTCTCGCGATCGAGCCAACCCAAACGCGACGACTCGATGCCCATCAAAACGTTCTCGGCAACGCTCAGGTGCGGACACAACGAAAGTTCCTGGTGAATCAGCGCGATGCCGTGTGTGCGGGCGTCGAGCGGATTCGACGGCGCGTAAAGATGCCTGTCGAGTTCCATCGTGCCTTCGTCCGGCCGCAACGAACCGGCGATGATGTTCATCAACGTGCTCTTGCCGGCGCCGTTTTCACCGATCAGCGCGTGTACTTCGCCGGCGCGCACTTCGAGATCGACTCCGTCGAGTGCCTTAGTGGGGCCGAATGATTTGTTAATTCCCTTTAGCGAGAGCGTGGGCATGGGTATAATCCGAGCTACTTTTTAGCATGAGTAACCCAATTTCATCCATTTCCTTCTCGGACCGCGTGCGTGTTCCGGACGAGGTCCTGATTTCCAACCTTCAGGACGAGTCGGTAATTCTGAATCTCAACAGCGAACGTTATTTCGGTCTCGACGACGTCGGCACGCGAATGCTGACCGTGCTGAACAACTCAGACTCGATCGAAGCTGCGTATGAATCGCTGGCCGCCGAGTACGACGTCGATCGGCAGGTTTTGCGAAATGATCTGCGCGCGCTTATTGAGAACTTACTCCAGCAAGGGTTAGTCACAATCGACCACGGATGAGTGGAATTGTCGGCATCGTAGACTTCGACGGCGCTCCGATCGATCGCGATCTGCTTCGTCGTCTTACGGATTCGCTCGCGTTCCGTGGTCCAGACGCACAACAAGTCGATATTCAGAATCACGTGGGCTTCGGTCACACGTTGTTGCGCACAACATACGAGTCGGAAACCGAGAAACAACCACTCACGCTCGACGGCAAAGTCTGGCTCACCGGCGATATCCGACTCGACGCCCGCGCCGAGTTGATCTCCAAACTCGGAAACAAGTTTTCGACTCCCCCCAACGACGCCGAACTACTGCTGCACGCTTACGAAACCTGGCAGGAAGACTGCGTCAAACACCTGCTCGGCGACTTCGCGTTCGCAATCTGGGACAGCACGCAACAACGCCTATTCTGCGCGCGTGATCAGCTCGGCGTCCGGCAGTTCTACTACAGTTACACCAAAGATCGATTCGTTTTCAGCAACACGCTCAACTGCCTGCGACTCGATCCGCAAGTCACGCGTAATCTCAATGAAATAGCCATCGGCGACTTTCTCCTCTTCGGTCTGAATCAGGATCCGGCGACGACGATCTTTAGCGACATCAAGCGCCTGCCGAAAGCCCACGCCATCGTCGTGTCGCGCGACGGCATTCGTTCAACCGAATACTGGACGCCGACAACCACGCACGTTCACCACGCCGATTACATCGCGCGCTTTAACGAACTTTTCCGCGCGGCCGTTGCGGATCGACTGCGAACCACACGTGCCGGTGTCTCGATGAGCGGCGGTCTCGATTCGTCGGCAATAGCCGCGACTGCCCGCCGGCAAGATCCGGCACTCGACCTAAGCGCCTATTGCGTCGTCTACGACTCGGAGTTCCACGACGAAGAACGCAAATACGCAACGGCAGTCGCAGACGCACTCCAGATCCCACTCGAGTTTCTACACGGCAACGAGATCAACCAGCAGTCGGCTTCGCAGACGTGGCCCGAACCATTCGACGTCGATCCCATCTACGTTGTTTCAGTTGAATTACTACGCCGCGTCTCATCGCGAGCGCGAGTGATGTTGACCGGCTGGGATGGCGACACGTTTCTCAACGAGACCCCGCGACACTCGTTTGCCAGATCGTTGAAAAGCGGAAATCTTCCGCGACTGCTGTTGGACCTTACACGTTTCGTCTATTTCCAACATGGTCCACCACCGATCGGCATCCGCACGCAATGGCGACGCTGGCGCAATCCACATTGGAACCGGCCACCGTTTCCCGTTTGGCTCAACGACGATTTCGCACGCCGATTCAATCTCAGCGAACGATGGCGAGAACTAAGCACGGCGGCGACAACTCATCCGTTGCGCCCGCGCGTCTTCAGCACTTTGTTCTCGCCGCATTGGGATTCGCTCATGTCACGCCACGATGCCGGAACAACTTTATTGCCGCTTGAAGTTCGTCATCCCTTGATCGACGTGCGAGTGGTAGAATATCTTCTCGGTTTACCTGTGATCCCATGGTTGCTCGATAAAGCGATCCTGCGAAAAGCCATGGCAGGTATCTTGCCCGACGCTGTAAGGCTGCGTCCCAAATCGCCACTCTCAGGTGATCCGGGATTGTTGCTCAGACACACCAGGAAGTTTCAGGAGATCGACGATTTCAAACCGGTCTCGACGATCTGTTCTTACGTTGACCGGAAATCGATTCCGCGCGTAACTGACGAAGTGAACGGCAGTCAACTTTCAATTAATGTCAGGCCATACTGCCTGAACCAATGGCTCGCATACTCCCTTTCATAGGAGCAACGAATGAAGTCGGAACCTCCCGCAAATAACAACGTCACCAACGAACAACCGAAAAAGGACTACACCACTCCGAAGCTGGTCCAATACGGCAACATCCGCGAGATCACAAAGGCATTGGGAGGCACCGCCGGCATGAACGACGGCGGCGCCGGAAAAGACAAGACCGCCTGACACAGGTGCGATATCAGTCAGCCATTTACGGCCTTCAGATCCATCTCAACGAACGAGTGCCGGGTCTTAAGTTCTCCACTCTTCATTCCGGCACTCCGGATCTCCAAATAGATTTCGGCGCTTTCCCTGCGTGGTTCGAAAACAATCGACTCACGCGAGAGTTGCGCTACGTCAGATCCAACGGCGAAGCAACCGCAAAACCCAGGCTCGCCGTCTGGAGCGTCGGCGACTACTACCACCTTCAATACGCGGATGGGACAGAGTTTCTCGTCGACAACGCGGGCACTCGCGTTTGGGCCACCTGGCCCGCCGACACTCTGACCGTCGAAGATACGGCGACCTATCTACTTGGTCCAATCATGGGCTTCGTGTTGTTGCTGCGCGGCTTCATCTCGCTTCACGCGTGTGCCGTTGCCATCAGGGACCAGGCAATCGCGATTGTTGGACCAGCAGGTTCAGGCAAGTCGACGACCGCCGCCGCTTTTGCTGAACTGGGTTACGCGATCCTCGCCGAAGACGTGGTGACGTTACGCGATCGCGGCGACCAGTTTCTGGTCCAACCCGGTTATCCGTCGATTCGTTTGTGGCCTTCGTCCGTGGAAGCGCTTTACGGTGCGGCGGCGACGCTGCCGAAACTCACGCCGACGTGGGACAAGTGCTATCTCGATCTGACGCAGGAGAAGTATGAGTTTCAACAACAGCCGCTGCCTTTGGGCGCCATCTATCTGTTGGGCGAACGAAAAGATCAGGCGCCGTCGATCTCCACGATCGCGCCGGCGGAAGCGCTCATGTCGTTGGTGGCGAATACTTACGCGACGTATTTGATGGACAAAACGATGCGAGCGCGAGAGTTTGAGATCCTGAATCGCGTTCTCAACTCGGTTCCCATCAAGAGAGTCACACCACACTCCGATCCGCGCCATATCGGCGAACTGTGCCAAACAATAATTAGAGATGTATAGCGTCACGGGTTATGGAAAGATGATCGCCGACGAAGTGCGTATGGACGCATACGTCCGCGCGATGCGGCAGGCGATCAAACCCGGATCGGTCGTTATCGATCTCGGAAGTGGACCGGGAGTTTTCGCGCTGCTGGCGGTTGAAATGGGCGCGCGGCGTGTATTTGCAATCGAGCCTGACAACGTCATTCAAGTCGGGCGCGAAGCGGCGCGCGAGCATGGCGTCAGTGACCGGATCGAGTTCATTCAGGATTTTTCGACGAAGGTGAGTCTGCCGGAACAAGCGGACGTGATCGTTTCTGACTTGCGCGGCGTGCTGCCGTGGCACGGTCAACATATTCCGTCGATCATCGACGCGCGATCGCGGCTTCTCGCAACGGATGGGATACTGATTCCGAAACGTGATTCTGTCTGGGCGGCGGCTGTCGAGGTTTCCGAGCAGTATGACGGGATTGTGAAACCGTGGAGCAGTAACGGTGTGACACTTAACGCGGGTCGCAAACTTGCCGTTAATCTCTGGAGCAAGATTCGCGTCAAGCCCGAGAACTTGCTGAGCCAACCGATCTGCTGGCACGAACTCGATTACTATCGCGTGAATGATGTGAACGTCTGCGAGCAACTGTCGCTGACATTTTTGCGCGGTGGAATCGCGCATGGTCTGGCGATCTGGTTTGACACTGAGTTGTTTGGCGGCGTTGGTTTTTCGAATGCGCCCGGTGGGGAGAAGGTGATCTATGGCAACGCGTTCTTCCCTTTCAAAGAACCGGTCGAGGTTGCGACCGGCGATCGAATTGATGTGCGACTGGAAGCGCGATTGATCGGCGAGGATTACGTTTGGCGCTGGGACACGACCGTGTGTGAGACGAAGATCAGTTTCAAGCAATCCACGCTGTTCGGCGCGCCCTTCTCGCCCGAGCAACTGCGCAAACGCGCGAGCAGTTACGTTCCGACGCTGAATGACGACGGCGCGATCGCGCGGTTTGTGTTGTCGCAGATCGATGGCGGCAATTCGATCGAACAGATCGCGAACAAGGTCGCGAAGGAGTTTCCGCAACGTTCCCTCGACGAGAATGCGGCTATGAATCTAGTCGCCGAGATTTCTGAGAAGTACAGCGAATGAGCTCTCGTTTGGAACATCAGATCCTGTTGGCGATTGCGCGTCGTGATCTTGATCCCCGCGGCGTCGTCGAACTGCGCGAACTGCTGCGTGCGTCGATCGATTGGGACTATGTCTTCGCAACTGCGTCCAATCATCGTCTTATTCCGCTGCTTCACAAGAACCTGACGAGCGCTGCGCACGAGCTTCTTCCGGGTCACGTGCTGGCGCGGTTGAAACGCGAGTCGGTCGCCAACTCGCAGAGCGTGCTGTTTCTGATCGCAAAGCAGTTGAAGGTCTACCGGCTTTTGAAAGAGAACGGAATACGAACCGCGATCTTCAAAGGCGCGGTGCTGGCGCAGATGGCGTATGGCGAGGTTTCGCTGCGTCAGGCGGGCGACATCGACGTGCTGATCTCGGGCCGGGATTTCGCCCGCGCGCGGACGCTGCTCGAATCCCTTGGTTACGAAATGTCGCCGCGCTTGACTGACGCGCAACTCGCGTCGCACGTTGCGCATCATTGCGAGATTCCGTTCATGCGCGACGACTGGTTTACGGTCGTCGATCTGCACTGGGAACTCGCGCCTCGTAGTTTCGTCTTCGGCGTCGCAGCGGAAGACGTGATGTCGCGGTTGCAAACCGTCGCTTTTGCAGGAACGACGATCGAGACGTTTTGCGATGAAGACATGGTGCTTTACCAGTCGATGCACGGCGCGAAACATCTGTGGCATCGACTCGAGTGGATCACGTCGCTGGCGGAACTAATCCGTGTCTCAAAAATTGATTGGACACTGCTGGTCCAACGCGCCGAAGACGCACATGCCACGCGAATGCTCGCGCTTGGGTTGCGGCTCGTAGAAGCGTTTTCCGATGTTGCGATTCCGGCTCATGTATTCCACAGCGACGATTCGCCGAAGCACATGGCAACACGGATTAAAGACGAGATCTTTTCGATTTCACACAAAAACGTCTCGACCGAAACCAATCTCTACAACTTCAAAATCATGGACCGCAAACGCGACGCGCTCGTCTCCGCGTTGCGCGCCCTCTTCGTTCCCACGCTCCCCGACTGGCAAGCCCTCGCCCTCCCGGCGCCGCTTCATTCGCTCTACTACGCGTTCCGCCCGCTGCGTCTGTCGAAGTCTTATCTATGGTATTTTCTCAATCGCAATGATTAAGCCGCCCTTGAAATGGGCCGGTGGCAAGCGCTGGCTGGTTTCACACGTAGCGCCGCTCTGGGAGCCACACAAGCGGCGCCGCTATGTCGAGCCGTTTTGCGGCGGTCTCGCCGTCGCGCTCGGCCTGCAACCACAGCGCGCGCTGCTCAACGACGTCAATCCGCACCTCGTCAATTTCTATCGTCACTTACAAACGGGCCTGAAATTAACCATCGCCATGAGCTACGACGAGAAGCTCTACTATCAACATCGCGACCGCTTCAACGCCCTCATCCGCAACGGCGGCGCGAAAAGCGACGAAGCCGCGCAGTTGTTCTACTATCTCAATCGCACCGGCTACAACGGCCTGTGTCGTTTCAACAAGAGCGGCTGTTTCAACGTTCCGTTTGGCACGTACGCGAGGGTCAATTACGACGACGATTTCTCGGGTTATCCGTCCGTGCTGAAACAGTGGACTTTCACGAACGTCGACGTGGAAAAGGTGCCGCTCAAGAAAGGCGACTTTGTTTACGCCGATCCGCCTTACGATGTTGAGTTCACGACGTACAGTTCGGGTGGCTTTTCGTGGGACGACCAGGTGCGGACCGTAGAGCGGCTGGCCAAACACGATGGACCAGTTGTGATCTCGAATCAGGCGACGCCGCGGATCGTAGAGTTGTATGAGCGACTGGGGTTTGAGTTGACGTATCTTCCGGGTCCGCGAAGGATCAGTTGCACCGGCGACCGCACCGCCGCGCGCGAGGTGTTAGCGACGAAATGACCTCCTGGCTGCCGGATTACATTTTCACGGATGGGCGGTTTCAATCGGGATTGGCGCTCGTGTGCGACGGCGGCAAGATCGTCGAGATCGTTGACGCCGCCGAAGTGCCTGACGCAACGCGCCTCCAAGGACGAGCGATGTTGCCGGGACTCGTAAACGCGCACTCGCACGCCTTTCAACGCATCATCCGCGGCCGCACCGAGTATCGCTCACACAACACGACTGACAGCTTTTGGACGTGGCGCGAGCAAATGTACGCCGCCGCCACGACACTCACTCCGGAACAGATCTACGCCGCGTCGCGTCTCGCGTTTCTTGAGATGGCGTCGACGGGCATCACCGCCGTCGGCGAGTTTCACTACATTCACCATGCGCCCGACGGATCGCGCTACGACGATCCGAACCTGCTTGCGCACGAAGTGATTCGCGCCGCGCGCGACGTCGGTATTCGCATCGCGCTCTTGCGCGTCGCGTACGCCCGCGCCGGTTTTCAAAAAGAACCCAATCCACAACAAGCGCGGTTCATCGACCAAACGCCGGACGTCTACCTGAACCACCTGGACCAACTGCTCGCAAGCATCGACACAGAAGACGGCACGGTGTGGGCGGGTGTCGCGCCGCACAGTGTTCGTGCCGTTCCGCTTGATTACCTGAAACCCATCATCGCATTCGCCAACGAGCGACGCCTTCCTGTCCACATGCACGTCGCGGAACAACCGGCGGAGATCGAAGCGTGTATCCAGGAGTACGGACGTTCGCCGGTCGCACTGCTCGACACTGAAGGACTGCTCAGCGAGAGTTTCACCGCCGTCCACGCGATTCACGTGACGCCGAAAGCTGTCGCTGCGCTGGCGAAGTCCGGCGCGGGTGTTTGCGCGTGCCCGACGACGGAGCGAAATCTCGGTGACGGCGTTGTTCCTGTCGATCTGTATCTGAAAGCCAAAGTGCCGGTGTCATTAGGAACTGACAGCCAAACGCAGATCGATCTGCTCGAAGACGCGCGTGAGTTGGAGTATCACCTGCGCCTGCAAAAACTTCAGCGCAACGTGCTCGCGCCCGAAGACGAAACCGGTGCCTCCGCATTGGCCCGACGACTCTTCGACTGCGCGACCGTGAACGGCGCCAAAGCCATCGGCTTCAACGGCGGCACATTGAAACCCGGCGCGCCCGCAGATTTCTTTACCGTCGATCTAAACGACCTCTCGATTGCCGAGTCGACCACGGAGAACCTTCTAACCAACATCGTCTTCTCGCTTGCGCGCACCGCAATTCGCGACGTCGTCGTAAACGGCAAGCGCCTCAATCTGAAATGATTAAAGAAACACTTGCTCAACTCGTCGCCATCGACTCCGTCTCTTCGCGTTCCAACAAAGACATCGTCGACTATCTCGAAGCTCGCTGTCGTGCTTTGAATTTCACCACGCGCCGTTTCACTTATCTCGACGAACACGACATCGAGAAGATCAATCTCGTCGCGCTCGCGGGCGCTGATTTTTCCGGGATCCCGGACGTCGAGCTCGCTCTCGTCGGTCACACCGACACCGTCCCCTACGATCCAAACTGGCCCGAAGCAACAAACCTGACCGAACGTGACGGCAAACTTTACGCCCGCGGCTCTTGCGACACGAAAGGCTTCATCGCCGCCGCACTCACCGCCGCCGCTTCAGTCGATCTCGCGCAACTACGCAAACCGCTCGCGCTCATTTTCACCGCCGACGAAGAGATCGGCTTGATCGGCGCCAAACGTCTGGCCGAGGTGAAACCACTGAATCCGCGTTACAGCATCGTCGGCGAACCGACTTCACTCAAACCCATTCGCGCCGGAAAAGGCTATTCACTCGCCGAAGTCGTGGTGAAAGGACGCGAGGCGCACAGCGCGTATCCTGCCCTCGGCGCGTCTGCGATCTTTCGCGCAGCGCGGCTCGTCACGCGGTTGGAAGTAATCGCCGATAACCTGAAAGAACAACTTCACCCGGCTTTCGAGCCTCCCTTCACGACACTAAACATCGGCCTGATTCGCGGCGGAACCGCCAAAAACGTGCTCGCCGGCGAATGCCGTTTCACACTCGAGTGGCGCCCCATTCCAACGCAACCTTCGTCGCACGTGCTGAATCTAGTGAAAGCAGCAATTGCAGACGAACAGCGCAACGATCCCGATTTCGAGGCGGAATGCGTTCCGATCCGCGCCGATTTCGGCTTCGAGACCGCGCCTGACTCGCCGCTGATCTCGTTGCTGGAACAAGCCACCGGAATCACGTCCGGAACGGTCGCGTTCGGCACGGAAGCGGCGCAGATGATGTCGCTCGGCAGTGAGGCCGTCGTCATCGGGCCAGGCGACATTCGCGAAGCACATCGCACCGGTGAGTTCGTGCCGGTGGCTGAGTTGGAGAAATGTGCTGAGGTGTTGAAGGTTGCCATTACTCGGCTCTGCGGTTGACACAAACGACCCGGCTTGAGCTAATTAGGGCGAAAGAAGGTTCCCTCGGATGTTCCGCATTAATAGGTTCTTGTTCCCGCTATTCGTGTCGGCATTTTTAGTCTTTTCCGCCGCGCCGTTGCTGGCCCAGGAGCAACCAATATCGAGTAAAGAATTCGTTAGTTTTCTCTACGCGTTGCCGCGCGATCCGCAGAAACGTGATGAGCTGATCGAGGAGATTCGCCGCCGTGGCATCGGATTTCAACTGACGGACGGGATGCGCTCGCTCGTCGCCACGAAGAGCGGCAACGATTCGTTGCTGCGCCGAACGCTCGAAGAGGCCGAACGACGTCGCGTCAACCCGACTGCTTCGGCTTTGCCGTCAGAGACTGAAGGACGCGAACTACTCGACCGCACGCGAAACGTCACGCTCGCCGCCGCAAACGCGATGCCCGACTTTCTCGTCAAGCAGATCATCAAGCGTTCCTACGCGTATGGCACGACCGGAAACTGGCGACAGCAGGACAATCTCACCGTCGCTGTCGGTTATCGCGCGAATGCGGGCGAGGAATACAGGCTTCTGACTGTGAACGGAATGCCCGCGGGTGACGACGTGAAAGCCGGCAACGACTACAGCCGGTACGCGCCGCGCGGAGCGAGCTCGAGTGGCGTCGAGTATATTTCGTCCCTCGCGAATGTGTTGAAGCCGGAGTCGAACACCGAGTTTAAGCTGGTTGACACCGATCTGATTAAAGACCGGCGCACTGTTGTTTACGAGTACGTCATCAAGAAGGACTTCTCACAACTCACGCTGACCGTTGCCGACACTGCCGCGCGCGCTACGGTCGGTTCCCGCGGCCGCATCTGGATCGATCGCGAGTTGGATCGCGTGTTGCGCTTCGAGCAGATAGCCACCGAGATTCCGCGTGATTTTCCGATCATGGCCGCGAGTAGTTTGATCGACTACGACTGGGTGATGATCAACGAACGGAAGTACCTGCTTCCGATTCAGTCGCAGATACTGATCACGAGCGCGCAGGGACAGATGGTGCTTCAGAGCCGCAACGACGTTCGCTTCCGCAGTTATCAGAAGTATGGCGCGGAGTTGAAGGTCATCGACGAGATCGGCGAAGACGACGAGCCGGTCGAGGGCGAGGCTCCGCCGCCTCCGAAGTTGAAGCCTGCTGTGAAGCCCGACCGGCCTTAGTGAACCCGGGTTCCATTTTTCATTTTCCATTTGCCATTTCTCATTTGTCATTCATTTGGTGAGTTCAACGTCCCTCTGCAAATGGAAAACGAGAAATGCTAAACGGAAAATGGAAGATGTTCCCGGCGTCTTCAAGCGTAGACATCTCGTGGCGCAGGTGTTTCCATCAGTCGACACGCGAGACGCCCGTCAAGTCTCAAAAACCACGTAAATCATTGATCTCCTGCGTCAGACCCCGTGCGGTACGGGCTTTGCACTGCTATGCGGCGGTGAGAGTAGGAGATTGTCTGCAATGAAACGCCGGATACTGATCGTCGACGATGATATGACGATCACTCAACAACTTTATTGGACGCTTTGTGACGAGTACGACGTCATAACGGCCAATGATTTGCCGACCGCGATCCGGCGGGCGACGTTCTATAAACCGGACGTTTCGATCCTCGATCTGCAAATGCCGCCTGAGCGCGACACGTCCGCGGGAATGCATTTGCTCGAGTTCATCAAGAAACATTTTTCGCAGTCGAAGGTGCTGGTGATGACGTCGCACAGCTCGCCGGAAGTGCAAAGTGCGTGCATGGACGCGGGTGCTGACGGGTTTTTCGCGAAGCCGTTTGCGATCGAAGACATGCTGGCGAGTATTTGCCGGTTGATGCCGATGCGGCGGTTGGAATTGTTTGCACAGATTCTTTGAATTCGGACGCCTCCCACCACTGCGTTCGTAAAACACCAAAGATGGATTCCCTCTTCATCTGAAGGTGTGCTCGAGAGGCCTCGGCGATCGTATCCCACTACGATACCGAGGCCCTTTTTTTCTGCTTCGATTGCTCCTATCCATTGACCTCCCGCCAGCGCCACTCACGTCATACTCGCCGCTGATGTACAATCAGCGCACGTGAGTGAAGCGAGCGACAAGGTACGCGGATTAATCGATCTCCCCGTATTTCCCTTACCGGTGGTCCTGTTTCCCGGTGTGCCCCTGCCGCTACACATCTTCGAACCACGTTACCGGCAGTTGCTCACGGACATCCGCGTCGCAAACAATCTCTTCGGCGTTACCTATTTCGACTCCAGCACTTCAGAACTCGAAACTCCTCCCGAGGGGCATGTGGGCTGCGTCGCCGAAGTGACTGAAACGCAGACTTTCCCCGACGGGCGATCGAATATTCTCACGCTCGGCATCATTCGTTATCGCATCGACTCGTATGTGGACCGCGGCGATCCATATCTCGTCGCCCGCGTCAGTTACTTCGAAGACGACGACGAAGACGAATCGTCGTTGACGAACTCAGCGAGAGAAGTTGCGGAGACGTTCACGCGTATCGCGCAGGCGGTGCGCACGCTCAACGACGAGCGCAGCAGCCTGCCGGACATCTCGAACACAGAACCACAGCGTTTGTCGTTCCTGGTTGCGGCGGCGATGGAGATCGACGCCGAGGTCAAACAGGACTTGCTCGAGTTGACGTCGACTTCGGCACGGCTCGAACGGTTGCGCGGGATGTTGTCGCTGGCTGTTAAGAGTTACGAAGAGCGAGCGCGGATGCACGAGTTGGCGAAGGGCAACGGTCACAGCGGCAGAAAGATCGAGCTTGAATGAGCGAGCGGGTTAGCATCAGAGTGCTGTTTTTTGGCGCGGCTTGCGACGTTGTTGATACGAATCCGCTCGACGTCTCTGTTGAAGCTCCCGCGACTGTGGGGAGTGCGTTCCGGCAGCTTGTCGAGCGATTCGCGCAGCTTGAGCGGTTTGGCCGATCGTTACTCTTCGCCGTCAACCAGGAATACGCCACGCCTGAAACGCCTCTTAAAGACAACGACGAGCTAGCGGTGTTTCCGCCTGTCAGTGGTGGATCGTGCGACTACGTTTGTCCGCTTGATTTCTTCGAGTTGACGACGGAGACGATCGACGTGGGCCAGGTTGCGCGTCGTGTGGTGCCGCGTGAGTGTGGAGCGACTATTACGCTTGACGGGTATGCGCGTGAATGGACCAAGGGGCGGAAGACGCGTTATCTCGTTTACGAAGCTTACGAGCAGATGGCGCTGAGCGAGATGCAGCGTTTGGGACGCGATGCGCATAAGCAGTTTGAGATCGCGCATATTGGAATCGTTCATCGCACGGGTCGTATCGAGATTGGCGAGACGAGCGTCGTGATCGCCGTCAGCGCCCCGCACCGCCGCGCCGCGTTTGAAGCTTGCGAATGGGCGATCAAGGAATTGAAACGTACTGTGCCGATCTGGAAGAAGGAAGTTTACGACAACGGCGAGGAGTGGGTCGGCGCTCAGCAGTAAGCCACAAAAAGGGCCACAAAAAGGCACAAGAGGCACAAGAGGCACAAGAACAAACTACAAAGAAAGCACTAAGATCAGTTCGAGCTTTGTCTTTGTGCTTTGTCTTTGTGTTTTTTTTCTTTGTGCCTTTTGTGCCTTTTGTGCCTCTTTGTGGCCCCTCTTTGTGGCGTGCCTCTTTGTGGCTAAAAGCAACGAGGTCACCAGAGCCGAAACTCCGGTGACCTCGTTTGTCTGTGAAGTGCTGTCGGAGACTTACGGCAGCGCTTCGATGTTGAAGAAGAACTTGAACGAACCAGTCTTCTCGACGCCCAGCAGGAATTGCAGGTTGATGCTCGCTCCGTTAGCCAACGGCGTGGCCAGAGTGATCGTTCCTGCGCTCCAACTGCTATTGAGCGCGCCACCCAACGGTTGGTTCGGCGGTGTCTCCAGCGTCGTTCCCTGAACCGTCACGCTGCAAGGCGTAGCGGCCGAACCGTTGGACGCCAGACACGTTGACGAATCCTGAATACCGTTGATCACGACCGAGGTCGAGCTCAACGCTCTCAGGTCAGCATTGCCGCCGCCCGTAGTGAGCGCGCTGATGTCCACGATGCGGAACCGCAGGCGGGTGACCGGTGCGCCGGTCGTGTTCACGAACCGTCGCCTGATGGCCATCGTGCCGGCAGCACCATTCGGTATCGAGATCGAGTTGTCTCGATCGCGATTCGGTTTCGCCGTCGATCCCTTCGTGTTGTCAAGCAACAACGTGAAGATATCCGCGTCGTGCTTCCTCGGGCTGCCCAGATTTTGCGGTCCGGGTGCGCCGAGACGCTGGCCGGCAGGTGTAGCAGTGCCGGTGGTTTCGACGAAGACAAAGTCGACGGAGTTGACGTTCGAGTCCTTCACAAACCCGCTAGTCGGGCATGGACCAAACTGCGACGGATTACCGCTCTTACCGCACTCATCGCGGAAGTAGCTGTACTCGAGCACGCTGCCAACGAGCGGCGTAAGGGTTGTACCTTCACGCAGCAAGTCGCAAGTGCCGCCGGTGTTGGCGCCGAAGCCCACCGCGTCGAGACGCGTCACCGAAGAGAGATTACCGAGCGTCGACGTGTTGAACAGGCCGACGTTGCGGTCGCTCTCGATGTCGGAGCTGAGCGTTTGATCGCCAGCCCCCGCACCGGTGCCGCCGTAGTTCGCGAGACTGTAAGCAGTTCCCGTGAACAGGTAATGTCCGCGACCCGGAATGACCGTGCCGTTCGGAATGATGCCGACGAGCACTGGAGCTGCCCCGCAACTCGCGCCCATCTTGAACAATCCGTAACCGCCCGAGCCATCCGAAGAAGTGACTGTATGCGGTGTGTCGCTGTTGTTGTAAACCTCGACGAAGTCGTCACCCGAGCCGCCCGGTCCTGAAGTTCTGATTTCGGAAATCAGTACCGTTCCGGCAGCGTTGCCTTGTTTGATGGTGCCGATGGCCTGGCCGTCAGCAATCACAAGGTTTGTCGGATTCGACAGGTTGACGAGGAATGTCTCGTCGGGCTCAGGTCCACCGCCGTCGGCGAGAATGTTGACCGAGACGGTCTTGAACTGCTCGCCGGCCGCGAAGCTCACCGTGGTTGGGGATACGGCCGTGTAGTCAGTACCTGCGACCGCGTGTCCCGCACCTGGCGCCTGATCGGCAGTTGCCCACTGGACCGAACCACCACCCGCCGGCGCCGGAGCGTTCAGCGAGATGGTAAAGAGCATCGGCGTACTGCCTGATGTCGGTTCGTTCGCCTGGGCGTCTGCAACGGAGACGCTCGGAGTTGTGAACACTGGTGTCAGGGTCGGATCAGCGGCGCCGCCTACTGCCGGATCGTCGGTCAGGACGTTGGCAAAGTTGTCGCCCGAGACCGTGCCCTGGTTGGAGATGAAGTCTCCACCTGAGTACGGCGTGTTGATTGTTACCTGGAAGGTGATGCGGACAGTCTTGCCGGCCGGCAATGTGCCGATGGTGGCAAGCACCGTTTCACCTGACGACGGCGAGACCGTTGGAACAACGCTGACGCCACGTCGCGGTTTCTTGTCCTGATTCGCGTTCGCCGTCTGACCCTTCACCCAGTTGTTGTTGACTGAGTTACGGAGCACAGTGCCGCGATCGCGTTTCGCTGTTGCAGTCGGAACGTCGGCCGAGGCCATGACGCTGACTGCTTGCGTTTGTTCAGTCGCCGCCGGGGCTGACGATGTTTGGATCGTCGACTCGGTTTGCGGCTGAGCGATGCGAGCAGCGGCTGCGAGAGCTTCGCTGGTGAAGGTTGCTGGCGCTGCGGGCGCTGCCGGCAATGTCGGCTGCGTACAGGCTGCACCACCAGTGTAGTTCGCGCCGGTCACGGTGACGGTCGTCGCGTTCGGGTTCTCGGCCGTGATCTTGTTATCGGCATCAGTTGCGGTGGTGCCGACGAGGCCAGGAATACGGACGCTAAGACCTGCCTGTGATCCCTTGCGGAGGCGAATGTCGGCGCCGCCCGCTGCTTCGTTACCCGCGTTCGCGACGAGGTTGTCCTGCATGTCGATACAAACGGCGTTCGTATCGGTGCTCAGGATACCGTTGTCGGAGTGGATACCGTGCAACGAGTTGACTGCATCCGCGAAGTTGTCGACGGTGTTGGCTGTGACAGTTGCGTTGAACGCCGCCGCGCCTTCGCCGGCTTCCAGCAGGATGCCGCGATCGAAGTACTGACGCACGGTGTTGTTGGCAATCAACGTGGTGTGGCTGCCGCCCGCGCCGCGAGCACTGGCGTAGATACCGAATGCCTGCTCGCTGCCCGAACCGGTGATTGCGGCGTTACCGATGAAGTTGTTCTGGATACGACCGTTGAACGTGCCGGTGCCGCTGCCCTTATTGACGTGAATCATACCGCCCTGCTTATTGCCGGTGAGCGGAGCGCCTGCTGTACCGTTGTTCGAGATGTCGTACGTGAAGCTGCCGTTGAAGTTTGCGCCGAGGATAAAGAGACCCTGGCCCAAACCGATCGCGTGACCACCGGCAAACGCGTTACCGGTGAACGTGAAGTCGACGTCGGCGTTATTGATCAAGCTGACGTTCATGTGATCGCCGCCGTGAGCGGAGAACGAGTTGTTGGTCACAAATGCATTGACCACCGCGGTCGTCTCTGCTTCGAGCTGGAAGCCATCGTCGCCAGTCGCGGCGTTGGTGTTCTTGATCGTGCAACCGGTGACGGTGATTTGCGATGTACCGCTCTGGTTGTCGATCAGGAGGTTGTGCTGGAAGCCGCCGCTGATGACAGTGTTGGTGATCGAGTTCGTACCGGTTAACTGGTCGAACCTGATGCTGCTGTCGCGGAACGGGCTGGACACGTTCGTGCCGTTCGTTCCGTTGATAACACTGCTGGACAGCGAGAATCCAACCACGCTCGTGCCGTGAATGGCGTAGTTCTGGTGATTGTCGAGCCGCATCAAGGTCAACGACACGCTCTTCGTGCTACGCAGCGAAATGCCGGTACCACCTGGAACGTTCGCCACCGGATCGGTGTCGGCGCCAACCGTGTTCTGGATGCGGCCGCCGGTACACGTCGGAGTAGCTTCAGTACACGTGCCGCCGTTGCCGGTCACGATCAAGCTGCCGTTGCCGGCCGCCAATCCGGTGTTGTTCAAGAGAATGCCTTGAGCCGGATCGGCATCCGCGGTGGCATTGCCGACCGTGATGCTGCGGAACGTGATGTTGCCGCTGCCGATTTGCGTGTTGCTGACGTTCAGGCCGACGCCGGAACGGGTTTGGATCGTGTTGAGTCCGGTGGCCGTGACCGTGCCGCCGTCGTCAAGGATGACACCGCCGCCATTCGACGCGTCGTTCAGAATGCCGATGTCGGCCATGACGAACGTGCCGATGTTGCCGACGCTGTTGACGGAAGCCGTGCTCGTATCGTCGAAGTTCAAACCATAGAGCTGGTTGTTCGAGACGACGTTGAAACCGCCCGTCGTGATGCTGGGCCGTGTTCCGCCCGTGCTCGGCAGCGTATCGCTGTCGGTGGCAGGCGTGATGCCCGAGAGTGTCTGCAACGACTGCTGCGCACCCTGGCCAACGACGCGCTGATTAGCTTCGAACGTCACTGGACCAACGTAGCCGCTGCTGCCGGTGTAGATAAAGACATGGTCACCCGCTTCCGGATCGACCACGTCGCCGCCGACTGTCGTAGCGCCGCCGTTGCCTGCTTCGAATGCCGGCAGTGACGTCAGCGGATCGGAGAGACGACCGCAGGTTCCGTTCAACGTCGCGCACGCCGTGGCGCTGTTATTGATGAACCAGATCATGCCTGCGATGGTGATGTTGACCGTGCCGACGTCGCTACCCGCGGCGTTGGTGATCGTGTAGTTGAAGCTGTCCGCGCCTTCGTAACCAGCACGCGGGTTGTACGTGAACGTGCCGTCTGCCGCGACGCTCACCTGGCCGCCGCGCAACGACGTTGCGTCGAAAGCCGTGACGGTGATGCCGGGGCCGATGTCGTTCGTCAGCGTGCTGAAACCGGAACGGCCCGCAGTTTGGATACGGATGTTGCCGGTCGCATTGCGCGCATCGTCAACCGCACGCGGCGGAATGGCGAAGCTGAACACGAAGTTGGCGTCCATGTTGTCGGGCGGATCGCCTGCGTCGGTGTCGGTGATCTGATTAGCGAGCACCGTGACCGTGCAGATGACGCCTTCCGGCAAGTTCGAAACCGGATCGAGAACGAAGCTGTTGCTCGGCGAGGCACTCAGCGTGAAAGCCTGGAGGTTGCCAGGCGCCGGGCATTCGATCGTGAACGAGGAGGTCGTTGCGTTGACCGGCTCGCTGAAGTTGACCGTGATGTTGGTGTTTGCGGCAACGCCGGTGGCGCCGTTGGTCGGAATTGTCGTGGTGACCGTCGGAGCCTGGTCGATCGTGAACGAGAAGACGAAGTTTGCCGCCATGTTGTCCGGCGGATCGCTCGCGTCCTGATCGGCTACTTGCGCGGCGAAGACCGTCGCCGTGCACAGTTCGCCGTTGCTGAACGTACCGTTCGGATTGACCGTGAAGGTAGTTGGACCACCGGTGACGACTGAATTGGCCGTATCGTGAGTGCCTGAAGTGGCGCACGAGATCGAGATCCAGTTGCCTGTGACGTTGACGGCTTCACTGAACGTGACGGAGACGTTGGCGTTGTTGGCAACCTGCGTTGCGCCGTTGGTCGGCACGGTGGCGGTTACTGTTGGCGCCTGGTCGATCGAGAAGCTGAAGACGAAGTTGGCCGCCATGTTGTCCGGCGGATCGCCGCCGTCCTGGTCGGTAACCTGCGCAGCGAAGATCGTCACCGTGCAGCTTTCGCCGCCGGTGAAGTTGGTGTTCGGATCGATCGAGAAGGTGGTTGGACCACCGCTGACGACGGTGTCGGCAACGTTGCGCGTGCCGCTGACCGTGCAGACGATCTGGAACCAGTTGCCGGCAACGTTCACCGGTTCGCTGAAGGTGACTGACAGGTTGACGTTGGCCGCCTGATTGGTCGCGCCGTTGGTTGGCGTCGTGGCCGTCACGGTCGGCGCTTCGTCAGTGGTAAAGCTGAAGACGAAGTTGGCAACCATGTTGTCAGGCGGATCGCCTGCGTCAGTATCTGAAACCTGATTTGCGATAACTGTGACCGTACACGTTCCGCCGGGGAGATTGCCGGTCGGATTCAACGTGATGCTGGCCGTGCCGGAGCCGGAAACTGCAAACGGTTGCAGGTTGCCGGGCGCCGGGCATTCGATCGTGAAAGAGCTGGTCGTAACGTTCACCGGTTCGGTGAAGTTGACGACGATGTTGGTGTCCGCGGCAATGCCGGTCGCGCCGTTGGTCGGAGTGGTTGTGGTCACTGCCGGCGCGGCGTCAGTCGTAAAGCTGAACACGAAGTTCGCGGTCATGTTGTCCGGCGGATCGTTGGTGTCAGTGTCGGAAACCTGGTTCGCGACGACAGTCACCGTGCAGGTCGTTCCCTGCGGCAGGTCCGCATTCGGATTGAGCGTGATGCTGTTCGTGCCCGAACCGGAAACTGCGAAAGGCTGAAGGTTGCCGGGCGTTGGACATTCAATCGTGAAGGAGCTGGTGGTTACGTCTACCGCTTCAGTGAAGTTGACGACGATGTTTGTGTTGGTGGCAATGCCGGTGGCGCCGTTGGTCGGGTTGGTAGTCGTAACCGCAGGCGGTGCATCGACCGTGATCGTTACTGTTGCGGAATCGTTGGGAGCTTGTGTGTTGGTGGCTGTGTAACTGAAGGAATCGCTGCCGGTGAAACCGCTTGGAGGGGTGTAAAGGAAACTGCCGTCTGCATTCAGTGTGACAGTTCCGCCCTGGGCAGTTGCGCCGCCCGCGATTGGAACCGCGGTCGGACTCGGCAAGCCGGTGTCGTTAGCGAGCACGCCTGGCGCGCCGACGCTCAACGGTGTGTCTTTCGCGGCGTTGTAGCTGTCGGCGAAAGCCAATGGCGAGATCTTCAACGAACCGGGCACCAGCGTGGTGTTCGGATCGATCGTGTCGGATAGGGTCACGCCTGTGGCGTCATCTGGACCGCCATTCGCAACGTTTATCTCGTAAGAGACCGTTTGTCCCGGATCGGCTTTTCCATCGTTGTTTGGATCCGAGAACGAATCCGTCTTCGTCGCCGTGATACTGGGAGCGAGTGGCGCTGCAGCCTCGAGTGACGACGGCTGTTCCGCGGCCTTAGGTTGATTCAATTCGGCTCGCGAGCGCATCGGCGTGGTGGCGTGTATCGTCGCTGCCCCCACGGATGCTATCGGCGCCAACAAAGTCATAAACGCGAGCAAGCAAGCAGTAAATACTCGCTTAAGACTCGAGTACGGAGGGATCGAAGTAGGCGAAGTAGACATTAGATCTCCTTGTTGTGTTGCGAGGTAAGGTGATTGCACCTTTCAAAGTTAATTCATGACAAACTTCAGATATGAGTGCGGAGTCGCGTTTAGCGACTCGGGGCTTGCGATTTCCGGAGCGACGCCAGGTTGTAACTGGCGCCGCTTGGGCCGGACCTGAGAGTTCAGGTGGAGTTAGTCCCGTTTGGACCAATCTGGGCTAGGATCTCAATCGGGCCAAACAGAGCGTCAACGAAAATCAATCACTCGTAGGCATCGGGTTCCGCATTGGACCATTCAATCCGTTAGGGTCTCTGCGGGAAGATACCCTGCAGAGCGATGCAGAAGTTAAGAGTAAGATAGGGCTGCATGTTGTTGTGTGGCAAACTGCCGCCCGCGGGCGATAAAGCCTGTGGAGCCATCGCAACGATTCCCGCGGTACTGTTACTGTACGCGGAGCCTCCACTCGCCCTAGCTAAGGATACATTAGCTGTCGGGATTTGAACATTCCCCGGGTCAGCACTGACCATAACATTGTGGGTATGGAGGGGGATCTCGGAAATCAGGAGCGTCACGGTTTCCGAGCCACCGATTTCACCCAAATCGCGCAGGCTGAGGCCCTGCCCCTGGCCTGGCTGCATACCGGCATTACCCTGCATGTTCGGTAAAGCAAACGTCGATTTTCCGTCTCCGCCGTAAGTAGTGCCCAACAGCGAAAAAAGCGCCGTATTCTGCGAGATTGGCATAAGCTGTCCGTCGCAGAAGGCCCAGCCCTTCGGCGGGAAGTTGAAGGGGAAAATGCGAATTTCAGCAACAAACTGGTCTGACATTTTCTTCTCCTTTAGGTCTGGCTCGGGAACACCCCGAACAGCGAGATGATGTAGTTGATACAGAGGAAGGGTTGGCAGTTCTCATGCGGCTGGCTCCCGCCCTGGGGACTCACAGCCGCGGCGTTCATTGCGGCGGTCGGCGTATCGTCGATGTAAATCTTGATGGCCGCCGATTCGCCGGTAACGTTGCCGCCGGGAGTGTTGAGATTGCCGCCCGCCGTCGAAACCAGCAGTGCGTGGTTGTGATTGGGGATTTGCTGGGTGGTCAAGGTTTCCTGCTCGGTACCAGCCATCTCGCCGAGCTGGTACGTGGTCCCACTTGGACCAGTGCCCATGTGGATGGGGATGCGACTTGCCAGGTTCGGGAGGTTGAAGGTCTCTTGACCGTCGCCGCCGTAGGTTGTGCCGATCAACTGAAACAAAACTTCGTTTTCCGAAATCGCAAGCGATTGGCCTTCGCAGAACATCCAGCCGTTGGGGGCGAAGTTACCCGCAAACATTCGGATCTCTCCAACATAAGGTTCAGGCATGTTGTTCTCCTTCTCAGTTTTGCGACGGGAAGATGCCCTGAAGCGCAATGATAAAGTTCAGGACCAGGTAGGGCATCATGTTGTTGTGCGGCTGGCTGCCTCCGACGGAACTCACCGACGCGGGATTGATCGCGAGCAGGTTGTCGGCAGTGCGGTAGACGTTTGACGCCTGCGCAAAAAGACCGCCGACTGCGGGCAATTGATTGCCGGGTGCCGGTTGGGCCATTTCGAAGTGCAGGTGCTGCGGCATCTGCTGAATGTTCACCGTGACTGCGGTGGACCCGGCAGCCTCGCCGAGGGTGTGGCCGTTGCCCATGTGAATCGGCACTTGTCCACGAAGGTTCGGCAGAGCGAAAGTGGTCTGACCGTTTCCGCCGTAGGTGGTCCCAAGTAAGGCGAACAGAGCCTGATTCTGGTTAATCGGCAAGAACTGGCCGTTACATAGTGCCCACCCTTTTGGGGCGAAGTTAAAGGAGACAATCTTTATTTCACTAAGGAAAGGTTCCGACATTTCTCCTCCTAAAATTGATTGGATTTCACGTAGCTTGACAAAAATTAGATTAGTCGTTGTCTCGACGTTGCCCGAAAATCTTCAGCGAGTTGGAGAAGGTTCGGGAGGGACTAGACTGTAGCTTCCTGCTTGTGGAGATCTGGAGTACTTCAAATCTGGAGCGGGGGGGATTCTAGCCTGCGTTCGCTGGAAACACAAGGATAAAATGGGCCTCCGTAGAACTACGGCCGCCCACATTCGTACGGCGCAAATCCCCGCCTCTGGATCTCGACTTACCACTCTCAGTCGGCTTCCCTTTAGCGTTTTTCACCCACATGCCATGGGTGACATCTTTCAAGTTCCACATACATAACGCGGGAAGTTTTCCGGAAGATCACCATCGAGAGTGTGGATTTTTTCCTCGGTCAGGTGGAAGGGGTTCTCAATTGAGCTTTTTATGTACTGTTGAGGATTTGTGTGTCGCGCGAGCGGGAGATCAATGTAAAAACAGATTGTTTAAATCTCATTTCATGTGTCTTGCGCCTGCTTCATACGAAATATCCTTGGCAGCTACGAATATCCGCATATAGACTATGGCCTGCAAGCACTTACCTTTAGGCCCAGGAGAAAATAAAGATGTCGCTTTCCCGTCGGAGCTTCCTTAGGGACGCATTGTGTTCCACTGTCTCGGTAGGGTTTTTATTAGCCAGTTCACGCGTCGGTTTCGGTCAAACCCAACAACGCGAATTCGGTCGTGTGCCGCCCGGCTCGCCAGTTCCATTAGACGCCCAACGAGATCCCGTCTTCATGTTTGCCGAAGAGACTTTCAAGCCGTATGTCGGCGGAGTCTTCCAGGCCCCAAATGCCCGCGGTGAGATGATTGAATTGCGGCTGCTCAAGGTCCAGGGACACAAGCCGTCAGACAAATTGACGAAGCGAATGCGCGAATCAAAAGCGTTCTCGCTGACGTTCAAGGCCTCTGACGAGTTGCCACCGTTCACTTCGATCCATACGATTAAGCACCCAGCGCTGGGCGAGTTCGACCTGTTCCTGACGAAACGCAAAACGGACCAGGGCGAGTTGTTTTACGAGGCCGTAATTAACCACGCTCAGTAAACATCAATCACAAGACGTCGCTTTTAGATCAAATGACTGATTCATCTATGCAGGATTCCCCTGTCAGCATTTCACTACGCCCGGTGACTGCCGCTGACAGGGAATTCTTAATATCCGTCTACGCCGGCACACGCGCTCGCGAACTCGCCCAGGTCGCCTGGGATGAGGGGCAAAAGGACGCGTTTGTGCGCTGGCAGTTTGAGAGGCAGGACGAGGAATACCGGCAGCGCTATCCGGATGCCCGTTACGACGTGATTCTGGTGGACGGTGTTCCGGCGGGCAGGATCTGGGTTGGCGCCGATGAGAAACAGATTCGCCTGCTCGACATCGCGCTGATCGAACAGTTTCAGAATCGCGGTGTTGGGACTTATCTATTGCGGCAGTTGATGGACGAGGCCACGCGCGAGAAGAAGGTGTTGCGGCACATGGTGTTTGTGCTCAACGACAACGCGCACCGGTTTTATGAGCGGCTCGGGTTCTCAGTCATCGAGGATCTCGGTGGGTACAAACACATGGAGTGGATACCCGGCGAGTCGCAGACGGCAACGTTGACTTAGGAATTTTTCGAAATCCGTTTTTCCCAGGTACGCCGCGCTTGCGCTACGTCGATCTAACACGGATCTTAATTCGTTTGCGCGGTGTCGGGTTTGTAGTAGTTGTAGACCGCTTCGTAACGGTAGCCATCGGAGTCGTTGGCGATCACCACGAGGAAGATGTCGAACTCGCCCATCTGCGGATGGACCAACCGGTACATCGCCTGCGGCAACAGAAACTCGTGCGAGCCCTTGAAGAACACCGAGAAGCGTTCCATCCCCGCCTCTTCGTGCGCCTCACTCGGACGTGACTCGACTCCCACCAGCGTGAGATCGATCGGTTTCGGCGCGTTGACCTGAACATTAAAAACCGTGTTCACGTGTTGTCTGAATTCTGCTTCTGTTTGCCATTCACTCATGGGCGGTAACCTTATCATATCTCTCTTCGAAAAACGTTCGAATCTCTTCCGGTGGGACGAACGAGTCGCTGATACCACATCCCGACGTGCCCGAAGTTCTCATGCCAGGCGAGACACACGATCCGATCCGCGTTCAGTTCGATCGCTGACCGAACGAGCGCATTCGCAACTGGAACAGCGACGACGATCGAACCGACATTCAACCGGCGCAACGCGCGAATCGCTATCAACATCGTCGCTCCGGTGTGAATCCCATTATCAACCAAAACGACATTCTTCCCTGCGAGATCGAACGGCGCCCGCTCTCCACGAAACGCACGCTCCCGAGCGCCCAACTGCTCGAGCCCGTCCGCGATCGAGTGGTCCATGCCGGCCGTCCGCGGCAGTGTTTCGAGTCGCTCGTCTGTAACAACCGTTCCAGCAACACTAACCGCACAAACCGGATCTTCCGCTCTGTCCGGCACGAGCAAACGCCGAATGATCAACAACTCCAACGGCAACTGGACCACTCGCGCCAACTCCGCCGCCACCGGCACGCCCGCAGTCGCAATCCCCACCACAACCGCATCCCTCACGCCGCGAAATTCCGACAACGCAAGCGCGAGTTCGCGACCCGCCGCCGCGAGATCGGGAAACTTCGTCATGCCTGGGATTTCAGTTGCGCGCGCAGGTTCAGGTTGCGAATCAGGCGGTGAAGATAGTTCGGATGCACGCCGAGGATTTTCGCGGCTTCGGTGTAGTTGCCTTTTGCTTCTTCGATCGCTTTCACGATGATCTGTTTCTTCGTTTGCGTCACGGCTTCGTGATAGCCCATCGTCGCTTGCGCCGCCGAACTTCCGCGTTCGAGTAAAGCCTCCGGCAAGTCTTCCGGCAGAATCACATCGGTCGTTCCCAACACGATCGCGCGCTCGATCGCGTTCTCCAACTCGCGCACGTTGCCGGGCCAATCGTAAGCCGTCAAACACGCGCGCGCGTCAGCAGAAATGCCATTCAACTTTCGATTGCACTTCGTGCTGTACTTGTCCGCGAAGTAACTCGCCAACAGCATTATGTCTTCTCGTCGTTCGCGCAACGCCGGCATTTCCAGCGACACGACGTTCAGCCGATAGTAAAGATCCTGCCGAAACTCGCCCGCTTCGATCGCGTCTTCGAGGTTCTTGTTCGTCGCCGCAATCACACGCAGATCGACTTTGATCGTCGCGGTGCCACCGACGCGCTCAAACTCTCGCTCCTGAAGCACGCGCAACAGTTTCACCTGCAGCCCGGGACTCAATTCGCCAATCTCGTCGAGAAAAACCGTGCCGCCATCGGCAACTTCGAGCCGCCCTTTCTTCTGTGAAAACGCGCCGGTAAACGCTCCCTTCTCATGTCCAAACAACTCGGTCTCGAGCAGCGTTTCCGTAAGCGCGGCGCAGTTCACGGCCATGAACGCTTTTTGCGCCCGCTTGCTGTTTCGATGAATCGCACGCGCCGCGAGCTCTTTGCCTGTGCCGCTTTCGCCGGCGATCAACACGGTCGAATCAGTCGGCGCAACTTTCGATATGAAGTGATAGACGCGCTGCATCGCCGGTCCTTCGCCGACCATGTTGTGTTCGATGTTGACGTCCGCGAGCAGGCGTTCGTTCTCGTTCTGAAGCCACTCGAAGTGACGCGCGTTTTCAATCGCGACGGCGGCGATTCCCGCGATCGCGGTGACGAGTTGCAGGTGGTCCTTGTTGAAATGATCGCCGGCGATCGTGGAGTCGAGATAAAGCACGCCTAACTTCTGATCGACCATCACGAGCGGCACGCACATCACGGAATGTGTCCGCGCCTGGATCAAACTCTCCGTCGTGAGCGCCTGTGTTGACGGATCGTTCGCGAGCAGCGCCATGCCGTCTCTCAACACCTGCTGCGCGATTGTGCGGCTGACACTCACCGCCTGGTCCTTACCGCTAACGCGATCGAGTCCGAAGACAGTCGCCGCATCGAGCGACTCATCCGTCGTCAACAAAATCGCGCCACGTTGCGCGGGCACGACTTCGAAAAGCAGTTCGAGCAAACGCTGCAACAACTCCTCGAGACCGCGAATCGCGTTGATGCTCGTGCTGACCCGCATCAACACGCTGAGGTCACGCGCCATCAGATACATCGCGTGATCGACGCGGATCTGCACCGTTGGCCCACTGAGCACCTTCGCTTCGTCGAGATTCACTTCACTCGATCGCGAAGCGATGTCGCCTTCGCCGGTAAGAAACACAAACTGGCAATCGCCGATTCGCAAACGATCGCCGTGTTGCAGAACTCGCGACTTAACCGGCACGTCGTTGACGAACGTGCCGTTGAGACTCTCGAGATCAGTGATGACGAAACCGTCGTCTTTGGTTTCGATTTTGGAGTGACGGCGAGATACGGAAGCGTCGGCAATACACACGTGGGCCGCAGTCTCGCGACCGATGACGAGGTTATCTTCGTCGATGGCGAAGATCGTCCCTTTCAATTTGCCTGAAATCGCTGCTAATCGCGGGCGCATGTTTTTCCGAAAACTGGTCGGGGGATTAATTTGGGGAAGTCTACGCGCACGATCGATTTGGGGCAATAGGACGCCCTCGGGATTCACCATAGCATTCATCGCCAGACTCTATCCGAATGGTTAACACGTCTATCCGATCGGATAGAACGATCCGGCTTCATCAAGAGTCGCAAACACGATTTCAGGCTTGTTTTGTCTGGCGAGGACGTGGCACGCAAGTGGCAATGCTAAAGACCGCACTGAAGGAGCTCAAGGAAGCTCAGGTTACGCAGACCAGTTATAGGAAGCCCTGGTTTGCCGGGAAAGCTGCGCAGCGAATGCCCGCAATAAAACCGAGCCGCAAGCTCATCGCTCGCACGTCTCCCTAAAAGCAGAGCAGGCAACCCAACGCCCCGGGTTGCTGTTCTGCTTTTTACTTTATCTGAGGGAATATCACCCTGATTTTCGCGTTAGTAGCTACAAGCAGGACCGACGCCCAGAAGGTCGTGGACCAGCGGCAGGCTTGATCTTTAGTCACTCGGCGGCAGAACCTGCTACTGCTAGCTGGGTCAAAGCCAGTCCATTGCCTTTGATAGGTTCAGTATCTGGCGCTTAACACCCCTGCGGCGGCGGCACACGTTAAGGGTGCAGAGCTGAACAACTCACCAACCAGCTTAAGCGGCCAACTCGGCCCAGGAGGATAACTATGGATATTGATGCAGCGATGGCAACTCAAACTCTCACTAACGAAGGACAGCAAAAAATAAACGGCCAACTCTGTTACGTCGATAGGGTGATTATTGAGACCATCAAACTATTGAAGCTTGCGATTGCGAACTCCCCACAATTCAGCAGCAACAGAATCAACTTCGACGAGGTCGACAGAAAGCTCCGGCACGCGTACGACTCGAGCGTGCGGGTCGCGAGCGTCAAACCTCCAGGTTGCGAGCCTCCCTATTTCGGCGATCCAAATTGGACTCCCAACTCGTAACCAGCGAATCGCCCCGGCAACCTCCCTCACATGATTTTGAAAGGTGCCTTCCCCCCACGCAGCGAACGAACTAATCCTCACCGTTCGCTGCTTATTATCGTGACATCACCAATGTTCGAGACGCGTTGACAAGCTACACGTTTGAAATCCGGCGACCATGCAAACGCGACGATCTCATCGCTGTCGAAAAACGTGAGCTGCTTTTTAGCGCCCGTGCGGAGATCGTAGCTCCAAAGATTCGAAACGCCGTTGACACGTTCGATGTAAGTGAGGGTGTTGATGTCGAACCATCGCACGGTTTGCCATTCGATGATCCGAACAGGAACGCGCTGCAACGCTTCACCTCCGTCGGCGGAAAAGATCGCGACGTCTTTGGAGCCCGAATCTTCGTCGTAGCGGGCGGCGATCAATTTGCTGTCAGGTGAGAACACGGGCATTCGATATCCGTCGATGATCTTGATCGGTTCGCCGCCTTCAAAGGGAACCTTCCAGATACTCATCTTCGTGTTGCTCATGTTGTCGTATGCCACCCATTTACCGTCAGGAGAGACTGACGGGTAGTAGTTGGCATCGGTAAACGTGAGCTGTTTTAGATCGCCGCTTCTGACGTCGAGCCGCCAGATGTTGAAGCTACCTTCGTGCTCGCGATCTGAGGAAAACACGACGTAGCGGCCATCGGGTGAGCCTGCGGGAGTGTAGTTAATGCCGGAGTATGTGAGTGGCGTTTTATTTCCGCCATCAGGATTCATGAGCCTGATGTCCATCCTGTCACCGGATTTGGACGCGTGAATAATCGCATCGGACGTGGGCCAGGTAATGCCATACGTAAAACCGACGCCGGATGCGATCTGAACTGACTGTCCTCCGCCGGGAGTCGTAATCCACGTCTGCCACGGGCGTTCGGTTCGGACAGTGACGATCTTGTCGCCGCCCAAACTCACGCCTCTGTATTCGTTGAGATCGTTAGTTACTTTTTGAACTACTCCGCCCGGATAAGTAACGCGCCATAGTTGGAACGGCGTAGTTTCAGCTTCTCTGGCGCAGATAATCACGCCGCTCGAATCGGGCTGCCAGGCCGCCTGGTCGATGAAAAACCAATCCTTCGTACCGAGCACACGTTCGTTGCCGGTGTTTACATCGATGAGGATCAACTGCATGTGAAATCCATCGTTCCAGTAGCCGGTGGGACAAACGATCGTGCGGCCGTCGGGCGCCCACGAAAGACCAAGCGTCGAGAAAGTGCTGCCACCGTCTCCACCACGCGTGCTAAGGACACGTTCGTTTCTGCCATCCAAGGCATCCGCAACTACCACGGAAAATCCGTTGCCATTTTTATCGGTACGCACGAACGCGTATTGATCCCCTTTTGGTGAAAGACTGATCGCACTATGAACATCCGCCTTTACTTGCAGGGAAAGTGGTTGCACAGAAGCCGTGGCCGGATAAGGAAGCCTATAGAGCAGACTGCGGCCGTCCGTCTCTTTGCGTGTGAGATAAAGAAAAGTGTTGTCCCGCGAAAAACTCAGACCGAGATACCGACCTTCTTCCGGGGGAGTCACTGTCCACGAATCGGAAGTGATCGCGTTGCGGACAACCACACGTTGTTTCCCAAACTCCTCCTCAACATACGCCACAAATTTGCCGTCAGGAGAATATGCGGCCACCACCGACGTTCCCGAATTCGTTAAGAATGTCAGTTTGGGAACGAACACCTTTTCGACAGCGGATCGCGAGAGCAGCCAGTTCGTCACTCGTGGAGCGCTCGGCAGAAGCAACAGCAACACGAGCACGCCCGTTGCGCCTGTAAAAAGCGCGGCGGCGGTGCGGTGCGTTCTGATCTCGCTGACAAGAAAGTCGGAGGTCGAGAGTGCCTGTGATTTTAAACGCTGGAATATCGCCGATCCGGCGGTGAGTTGCTGCGTCTTTCCGCTTTTTACTGGCGGCAGATACAAGTTACTTGCCGGCGCGTTGATCGCCTCCGTATCGCCGTCGCTTTGACGCTCAAGTTCCTTGTGCAGCGCACTCAAATCTGCGGCGAGTTTGTGTGTCGTTTCATAACGCGTGTCGCGATCCTTCTGCAATGCCTTGCTGACGATCTCGCGAAGCCGAACGGGAACGTGATCCGGAAACGGTAACGACACCGGTTGTGGTCCAAGTATCATCACGATCGAATCGTTTGGAACGCGTGATTCAAACGGCGTTAGCCCCGTCAACATCTCGTACAAAACAACACCGAGACTCCACACGTCCGTTCGTTCATCCAACTCAAACTCGCGCAACTGTTCGGGAGACATGTACTTCACAGTTCCCATCAGCGTGCCGGCTTCGGTTCGGACGTTCTTTGAAGCCGGTTGCGGCTGCGAGACGCGTTCGGTCAGTTTCGCGAGACCGAAATCCAACACTTTCACGTAACCGTCAGGCCGCACCATTATGTTTTCCGGCTTGATGTCGCGATGGACGATGCCGGCGGCGTGCGCACTCGCGAGAGCGGCCGCGACCTGCATCGCGATGTGCAGCGCTTCGAGCGACGTGAGTGTTTCGCGTGCGAGCTTGTCGCGCAGCGTGATCCCCTCGATGTACTCCATCGCGATGAAGTGACGATTGTTCTCGATCACTCCGGTTTGGTGGATCACGCAGACATTCGGATGGTTGAGTGACGAAACGGCACGCGCTTCCTGTTCAAAACGCAGGACGCGACGCGGGTTGGTAGCAAATTCGCGGGCGATAAACTTCAGCGCGATCTTGCGGCCCAGATGATCGTCTTCCGCGAGATAGATCTGGCCCATGCCGCCCGCGCCGAGCAGACGCACGATCGTGTAATGGTCCACTTTCTGACCGGCAGAGAACTCAATCGGTTCGTGCGTGTCGCCAACAATCAGGCCGGCGCCTAACTCAAAAGCAGGAGTGTCGAGAAAATGGTCGTCGTCGTTACTGGCATCGGCCGTTAACAAAGCCTCGACTTCTTCGCGCAGCGACGAATCGTCGCCACACATTTCATTGAGAAAGTCGATACGCTCGGCTGGCGTCTTTTCCTGAGCGGATTGGAAGATCTCTTTTATTCTTTGCCATCTGTCATGGGTGATCATGTCGATTCTTGAGAGGTTTTACATTTGCAAGGGTCACTGACTATAACGCGAGATTCGCGGTTTAAGTCCCTCAAGAAGAATTCCGGGCTCGTGTAAGTTCACGTTTCAGAAACGCCTTGGCCATTTTCCACTCACGTTCGACGGTGGCGTGGGAGATTTTCATCACTTCCGCCGTTTCCTGGATCGTGAGTCCACCGAAAAACCGCAGTTCGACGATACGTGCCTGGTCGGCGTCGACCTCTTCGAGGCGATTCAGGAGATCGTGAAGTGCGAGCAGATCCGCGTCCGGCTCGGCGCCGAAAGCGGCGATGTCCCCCAGGGAGACGGCAAAACGATCTCCGCCACGTTTTACCGAGTGGTGAGCGCGCGCGTGGTCTACGAGGATACGGCGCATCAGTTTGGCGGCAACGCCGAAGAACTGCGCGCGGTTCTGCCAGCTCGTGCTGTTCTGGTCGAAGAATTTAAGGAAAAACTCGTTGACCAGCGCCGTGGGTTGCAGCGTGTGTTCGTGTCGTTCGCGGCGAATGTAGTTTTGGGCGATACGGTGTAATTCGTCATAGACCAGCGGGGTCAACTGGTCTAGGGCATATTCATCACCATTGCTCCATTTCTCGAGTAGTTGAGTGATGCCTTCAGACGAACGAGTCGCCATTCGTTGATCTCTTTCTGTCGAACGATTTTGGTGAAGAGGGCGATCTTCGGGTCCCGTTTGGTGGGGAGATTCTAACACCTTAAAAAAAATTGAGGGAGACTTTGCGGCAATTCCGCGTTAGGGAATAGACAACGAACAAGGTGGATGACTTAAGGGGTAACGTGGCGGGTTTTCATGAGCAACGAGGCCGATGGTTGGTCATGAGCGTGTCCTGGCGAAACAATTCTCACCCCCGCCCGCTGGAAAAACAAAGCGGCACAGATCCTCCGCTCTCTGCCGCTTTGTTTATTTGGAGCCGTGTTGTTGGTACTAAAGCGATTGATTCACCTTCTGAACGAAACGGTTTGCTAACGCCTGCGGCGTTATTTTGACGCACGTACTACCGCGTCTTTGGGGTCACCTTTCCGATTGCAGCGGTTCAGCCCCGGTTCTTATGGATGAAGGATGCGCCAGTTGTTGTTCGGTGTGACAGGGACGGTCTTGTTCCGTTCCAGCCAGTCGATCATGAACTCGCGGATCTCCTCGCTGGATCTATAAACAACCGGGGCGTTTTTGTACATCGAATATCCGCCTCCACCATTCACACGGTAATTGTTCGTCGCCAGACGAAGCTTGCGCGACATCGACAACGGCTGTCCCTTGAAACGCAGGTTCTGAATACGACTGCCGATCGGCTTCGAAATATCCAAATCGTAAGTAACACCTTCCGCGATGTCGAAGTTATACGCCGGAATCTTTTCGTCAATCAGTTCGCGCAGTGACTTACCCGGTTCATACGTCTTGTAGTACTTCGCCGAGTGCTCGAGCGCGTCTTTCAACTGCTGCCCGGTAACCTCGATCACCACGAGCGTGTTCTCGTAAACATAAAGCTCCGTCACATCACGCACCGTGATCGGTCCTTTTTCAATCCGCGCGTTCTGATTGAAACTCGCCACCATCGACACGTCAGCCTTCCCCGCTTCAAGCTGCACTTTCTGAATCAGATCAAGTATCGCGGTGTCACGAAAACGCGCCTCTTCAGCAGTCAACTCCTCCGGCGACTGCGCAATAACTCGCTCAAGCCATTCCTGCGTCTGTCGATCGTAAGGCTCCGCTAATTTAACCACCGCCGGATCGGGCTCGACACGATCATCGGCGGCAATCGTCCGCGCCGACTTCGCATACACACGCCACCCCGACGGCTCTTTCTGTAAATACAGATCCGCACGGGCAAGATGACGCCCCCAATGATTCGCCTGCGTCAACAATACGCCGTTGATATAAAGCGAAGGCACGTCGCGATGCGTGTGGCCCATGAAGATCACGTCCACACCCGGCACTTCCTTCGCGATCGTGATCGCTTCATTTTCGTTTGGTATCTGTCCCGGACTCGCCTCACCCGTGCGCAGATCTTCCCCGAGCCCCATGTGCATCGCGATCACGACGACATCGACTTTCTCCTGCGTGCGCAAAGCCTGTACCCACTTGCGCGCCTCCGGCACCGGATTGCGAAACTCCAGACCTGCATAGTTCGGCGGATTGTCCCAATAAGGAATGCCCGGCGTCGTCAGGCCCAAAATGCCAATTTTCACGCCCGCGACGTCTTTAACGATGTACGGCTTGTAATGCGTGCGGTCAGTTCCCTTCTCGTAAGTATTCCCCGACAACCACGGAAACTTCGCTTCGCCACGCGCTTTTTCGAGCACTTTCAGACCGAAGTTGTACTCGTGATTTCCGACGGCCATGGCGTCGTAATTCAACGAACTCATCACGAGCATCATCGGATCGGTTCGCACGTTGTTTTTGCGGCTGTGGAAGGATTCGAGCGGCGAACCCTGAATCGTATCGCCTGAATCGATCAGCAACGTGTTCGGTTGTTCCTTGCGAACGCGATTGATGAGCGTCGCGACTTTCGCGAACCCGCGGTTGTCAGGCTTGTTCGTGTAGTAGTCGATCGGGTTGATGTTGCCGTGCAGATCGGTCGTCCCGAGGATCGTGATTTGCACTCGCTCCGGAACAAAGCTCCGCGCAACAAGAACGACGCCGAAAAGTAGAATCAGAATGATAAGGGAGTGAATGAAAGGCGAGATTTTTCGATTCTTCATAATTTACGAGTGAAAAGATACAACAACCATGCCTAAGTCTTTGCGGCCGCGTTGTTAGCTTAGACCAAAATCGCTTATGGTAGTAGCCACGACGGAATCTGACAGATGGATAACTTAGTTACCTCCAATATTCGACAACGACCGATTCGGACGCTTGTCAGCGTCGCCGGAATCGCGCTGGGCGTGAGTCTCGTGATGCTGTTCACCGGCCTCGCCCGCGGCATGTCAAACGACTTGCAGCGCCGGGCGAGCAACGTCCGCGCCGAACTGATGTTCATGCGTCCCGGCTCCGTAAACCTGACCGGAAACACCGCCAATCTCGATACGCTTTATGTCGACAGGCTGAAAGCCATCGACGGCGTCGAGGAAGCGCTGCCGGTTTATCGCTACATCTTTCAGGGATCCAGAGGCTTTGGTTTCGAGCAGATCGACGGCGTCGACTGGGAGCCTTACGCGCGGATGAACGGCCTGAGCATCGCCGAAGGACGTGCTCCGCAGGGCATGAACGAAGTCGTCATCGACGAAACGAAAGCGCGTAACAACAATCTAAAGGTTGGCGATCCGATCAAGCCGTTTGGAAGTGGCGAGTATCGCATTGCGGGCATCTACTCACCCGAATCGGGAGCGCGCGTCAAGATGTCGCTGGCAGCGATGCAACAGGCGCAGGAAGCGCCGGGAAAAGCTACGTTTATCTTTCTGAAACTTCGCAACCCGGACCAGGTAGACGAAATGGCCGCGCGCATCAACCAGGTACTACCGGGAAACACGATCCAACCGACGCGCGAAGTATTTACGAGTTTTGAGAAGAGCATTCCGTACCTCGGCGTGTTTCTGCGTGTGCTTGTAGGATTGGCGGCGGTGGTCAGCGCGCTCGTAGTGATGCTGGCGATGTACACCACGATCACCGAACGCACGCGCGAGATCGGGATCCTGAAAGCGATGGGCGCGTCTCGCGGTTACATCGTCGGAGTGATCGAGAAAGAAGCGATTCTGATCAGCATCATCGGTTTGATCGCGGGATTTATCGTGTCAATAATCGCCGGTTACTTCATACACAAAACCTACGGTCTCATCTTCGAATACAGTTGGCAGTGGGCGTTGGTAGCGGCGGCGATTGGTTTGTTCGGCGGGATTCTCGGCGCGCTGTATCCGGCGTGGCGGGCTTCGAACCTCGATCCTGTCAACGCGCTCGCCTACGATTAAAGCTCATTCAGCCGCGACAGGTTGAGACAAATCTGTCGCGGCTTCGTTCGACAAATTCCGCAGCGACAATCCGCGTTTCCAGATCAGGATGACGCCGAGTGCGCTCCAGAAAATGTCGCGTCCCTTGCGCACGATCGCGAGTGTTTCACCGATACCGCGCGCGAACCCCAGCACCTTCGAAACCTGTCCCGTACCACCTTCGTCAACACCCGCTCGCAACGGCACAAACTTGAACGCCACGTTAATGATCCGGTTCACCGATTCGAGAATGAACGCCTGCCGCAACGAAGGCGCAACCGGACTGATGAACATCAGCGTCACGTAAACTTCGAGCACGCCTGCAAGGTGAAAACAAAGATCGAGCACGAAGATTGATAAGAAGCGTCGCTGGTTTCTTTGATAGAAACCGTAGACACGCTCTTCGAGCAACTGTGCTCGCGGTCTCACACTCGCGATCACGCCGGGTGCGATTCCCCAGCCCGCCAGAAATCCCAACGCGCCGCTCAGAAATCTAGCCTGTCGCCTGATCAATAAATAACCAGACAACACGACGACTATAGTCGCGCCGAGCGCGCCGATGCTGGCGTAGCGCAACGCCTTCGGCAGCGGGAAGCTCAACAACAGCGTCGCGGTGCCACAGAAGATAAACAGCGAGACTGACAGTCCGTAGAAAATGTTTTCGATCGCAAGCGCGGGCAGTCCCACCATTAACGGCACTCGATCTTTAACAAACACGCCTTTCGACGGCTCACTCACGGCGACGCTTACGAACGGAATGATGTTGCCGAGTGCGTCGCCCATGATTCGAGCGGCGAATGCGTCGCGAAATGGGAGTCGATGTGGCGCTTCGATGCATTTTGTCCATGCGAGTGCCCTCGCGACGTATCGCAAACTGGAAATCGCGAGGATCAGGAGAAAACCCGCGCCGAGTCGCTGGATGCCGTCGAGAATCTGGCCGACGCCGGCGGAACTGACGAAGTAAATGAACAGGATGAGTCCGAGTAGACCGAATATGATCCCAAGTGGCGCGAATCTTTTGCTGCGATTTCGCGTCTCTGCTGGGTTTGTTTTCGGTTTGTCGGTGGACATCGAGGTACGGTACCACACGGTTTGGTCATTTCGGCAACAGTCATGCCGCAACACATAAAAACACGGACTGGAAGATAGTGTCTTACTTCCTCTCTGCGTCGCTCGGCGGCCCTTCGCGTCTCTGCGGTTTATCTGTTTTGTGGTTCTTTTACCGCAGAGTCGCAGAGGTACGCGAAGAGTCGCAGAGGTACGCGAAGAATGGTGAACAAAACACGACGGATTGCAAAGTACTTTTGCCTTTTTCGTTTTGGCTTGATTATGATGCTACGTTCAAATTACACAGTCATAATCAAGTAGGACACTCATGAGTCAATCACAACAAGCCCTGGCGCAAAACGCGGCTAGTCCACTCACAACACTTTCTGAAGACGAGTCGATGTTTCGGTCCAGCGTGCGCGAATTCGCCGAGGGCGAACTCCGCCCGCGCGTCGAGCACATGGACGAGGCCGCCAAACTCGATCCCGCGATTATCAAACAGTGTTTCGACCTCGGCTTGATGGGAATCGAGACCCCGGAAGAGTACGGCGGCGCAAGCGCAAACTTCTTCACTGCGATTCTCGCCGTCGAAGAGCTCTCGCGCGTCGACGCTTCCGTCGGCGTTTTTGTTGACGTGCAAAACACACTCGTCAACAACGCCTTCATCCGCTGGGGCAACGACGAACAGAAACAAAAGTACCTGACGAAACTCGCCGCCGACACCGTCGGCGCCTACGCGTTGAGCGAACCCGGATCGGGCTCGGACGCTTTCGCGATGCAAACTCGCGCGGTCGATAAAGGCGACCACTACGTCCTGAGCGGCCAGAAACTCTGGATCACCAACGGCATCGAAGCCGACATCTTCGTCCTGTTCGCCAACGCGAATCCCGAAGCCGGTTATCGCGGCATCACCGCGTTCATCGTCGAGAAAGGTTTCGAGGGTTTCTCGGTCGGCAAGAAAGAAAACAAACTCGGCATTCGCGCCTCGTCTACAGTCGAACTCATTCTCGAAGACTGCAAAGTCCCTAAGGAGAACGTGCTCGGCGAAGCAGGCAAGGGCTACAAGATCTCGATCGAAACGTTGAACGAAGGACGCATCGGTATCGGCGCGCAGATGATCGGCATCGCGCAGGGCGCACTCGAAAGCGCACTCGCGTACACCGCGGAACGACAACAGTTCGGTAAGTCGATCAACCAGTTTCAGGGTGTTCAGTTTCAACTCGCCGAGATGGCGACAGAGCTCGAAGCCGCGCGTTTGATGGTCTACAACGCCGCGCGCATGAAAGACGCCGGCATCAATTTCGTCAAAGAAGCCGCGATGGCGAAACTTTATTCGTCGCGTGTCGCCGAGCGCGTGAGTTCGAAAGCGATCGAGTTGTACGGCGGTTACGGTTACGTGAAAGATTATCCAGTCGAGAAATACTGGCGCGATTCGAAGATCGGCGCGATCTACGAAGGAACGTCGAACATGCAGTTGCAGACAATCGCGAAGTTGATTATCGGCAAGTAAGAAAGGAGTCATTTTCCGTTTATCATTTTTGGTTTTTCATTTGTCATTGCAGGCACACACTGCGACCTGCTGGTCTAAGAACATGAAAAATGACAAACGAAAAATGATAAACGGAAAACAACCATGAGCTCGTCGCGCATCCAGTTATTTGAGCAAATGCTCTCCACCGATCCTGCAAACACGGCGGTGCTTTTCGGGCTTGCGAAGGAATACGAGAAAGCGGGCAATGACGGCGAGTTGATCGAGACGTTGAATCGCTACCTGGAAGTCGCGGACGACGAAGGAAACGCCTTCGGCATGTTGGCTGGCGCGTACGAGCGAATGGGCCAGAGAGATAAAGCGCGTGAGGCTTACGAACGCGGCATCGAAACAGCGCAGCGCCACGGCCATCCCGGAATGGCCGAAGAGTATCGCATGACTTTGGCTGGCAATTATGAAGACTGACACAAAAGTACTGAAGCTGGTGCGCAAAGTAGAGTCGCCTGATTCTTCCGATTCTTCCACGCACGTTGAAGACCGTGAGAAGGTCACGGACATCAACGCCTCGCGTCCTGCGCCACTGCCATCAGCACCTGAACCAATCGCACGTTCGACGCCGCAAGCCGTGCCGTCCGCGAGCGTCCCCGTAAAGTCGAAAGCCGGCGATCTGCCCGATAGCAAACTGCTGATCGAGATGTATCGCACGATGTATCTCTCACGGCGGCTCGACGACAAAGAGATCCAGCTAAAGGGACAGAATCGAATCTTTTTCCAGATCAGCGGCGCGGGCCATGAAGCCATACTCGTCGCCGCCGGCGTTGCGATGAAAGCCGGTTACGACTGGTTCTATCCGTACTATCGCGACCGCGCGCTCTGTTTGCAGCTCGGAATGACGCCGCTCGAACAGTTGCTCTCCGCGGTCGGCGCCGAAGACGATCCGAATTCACACGGACGGCAGATGCCGTCACACTGGGGCCACAAGAAGCTCAACATCGTTTCGCAATCGTCGCCAACGGGAACGCAGTTGCTGCAAGCGGTCGGCTGTGCGGAAGCGAGTCACCGTTTTCAGCTAATCCCTGAGCTTCAAAGACGCATCCAGGGTTTTCATAAAGACGAAGTGACGTACGTTTCACTCGGCGACGGCACGACGAGCGAAGGCGAGTTTTGGGAAGCACTGAACACGGCGAGTAATCTCAAATTGCCGGTTGTCTTCTTGGTTGAAGATAACGGATACGCGATCAGTGTTCCGGTTGAAGTGCAAACTGCCGGCGGCGACATCACACCGCTCGTCGAAGGTTTCCCATCGCTTTTCGTGCAGCGTTGTGACGGCACGGATCCGATTGCGTCGCTCGAAACGATGCGACGCGCGGTTGATTACTGTCGCCGTCGAAAAGGACCTGCGTTCATCCACGCGAAAGTGATTCGTCCGTACTCGCACTCGCTTTCGGACGACGAAAAACTCTACCGGCCTGACGAGGAACGCACGGGCGACGCCGAACGCGATCCCGTGAAACGTTTCGGCGCGCTGCTGATCGAGGAAGGCGTCATCGATCAGGACGGCCTGCAAAAGATCAAAGACGAAGTCGATCGCGAAGTGAACGAGGCGACTGACGCAGCGCTCGCGAGCGCACAACCTGCGCCCGAGACAGCAACGAAATACGTCTTTTCGCCTGACGTCGATCCGACGTCAAAAGAGTTCGACACGGAAGAAGGCGTTCAGCTTTCCGGAAACCCCGGAACGATGGTCGACCTCATCAATCGCGCGTTGCACACCGAGATGGCGCGCGATCCCAGCATCGTCGTGTTTGGTGAAGACGTCGCGGATTGCTCGCGTGAGCAGTATCTCGATCTCGTCAAAGGCAAGGGCGGCGTTTTCAAGGTCACCGCGAACCTGCAACGAAAGTTCGGCGGTCATCGCGTGTTCAACTCGCCGCTCGCCGAAGCAAACATTGTCGGCCGCGCGATTGGACTCGCGACACGCGGATTCAAACCCGTCGTCGAGATCCAGTTCTTCGACTACATCTGGCCCGCGATGCACCAGATTCGCAACGAGCTCGCGTTGCTGCGCTGGCGTTCGGGCAACGAGTGGAAAGCGCCGCTCGTGATTCGCGTGCCTGTCGGCGGTTATCTGAAAGGCGGCGCCGTTTATCACTCGCAGTCAGGCGTTTCGACGTTCACTCAGATTCCCGGTCTGCGCGTCATTTACCCCTCAAACGCCCTTGACGCAAACGGGCTGCTTCGCACGGCGATTCGCTGCGACGATCCGGTAATGTTTCTCGAACACAAGCATCTCTATCGCCAGGCTTACAACAAGTCGGCGTATCCGCCGGACGAGTTCATGATTCCGTTCGGCAAGGCGAAGAAAGTTCGTGAAGGAAAAGACATCACGATCATCACGTACGGCGCGCTGGTCCAGCGATCGCTAGTCGCCGCGAAGCAGGCGGAACAGGACGGCACGAGCGTCGAAGTGATCGATCTGCGTAGTCTTGTTCCTTACGACTGGGACGCGATCGTGGAGTCAGTGAAGAAGACTAACCGCGTCATTGTGGCGCATGAAGATTCACTCTCATTTGGGTACGGCGCGGAGATCGCCGCGCGTATCGCCGACGAGCTTTTCCTCGATCTCGATGCGCCGATTCGCCGCGTTTGCGCGCTCGACACGTTCGTCGCGTATGCTCCTCAACTCGAAGATGCAATCCTTCCGCAATCTTCAGATGTTGCGAAAGCAATCTCGGAGTTGAAGGCTTATTAGAGCGTGTTTTAGGCGCATAGCCGTACAGTTCTGTATCGTTCTGTTTCGCACGGATCTCACGCCGTGCCCATTATCCTGCCATTAAATAACGGCATAAATCTTGCCCAAAATTCGGTTAGGCAGAAGCCCGTAAGCGTCTTCCCGACATACGTTCCCCCACGTCGACAATTAATCGCGATTGATTCAACACAAGGGAGGTACAACTAGATGAACAAGCATGTGTTGAGCGTTCTCGCGGCCGTGACACTGACTCTCGCATTAGCAGCAGTTGCGTTCGCGCAGACGACTCAAACAACCGTTACCAAGACCGTGCAGAACCCCGATGGAACTTACACAATCATTGAATATCCGGCTAAGAAAGAAGTGACACTCACGCTGAATCCCGTGAACATCACGGGAGCGACGGGTGTAGCCACTATCCTCCGCGACGACGATGGCACCAGGATCAAACTGAACCTGGCGAATGTCCCCGCGGACGTGTCTGCGTTGACGCTCTACGCCGTCGACGAGAAAGGCGCGATAACGGCATTGGGTCCGGTCGCAATCAGTAACGGTGTCGGGACGTTGTCAGCTACAACGCCACTCTCGAGATTCATGCTGGTCGCTTCTCCGGAAACTGCTTTGACGGCTTATGACGCGAACACGGCGGTCGTGTTTCGCAGTGCTGTTCCGCAAGGGTTCAGTGTGATTCCCGTAGCCAGTAGTGCTTCGGGTGAAAGAGTGTCGGCTGTTGCGGCTCCGACGACGCCAACGACGGTGACGACGGCGCCAATGACGACGGTGACTGGCGCGCCGGCGACCGTGACTGCGGTGCCGACGACGCAGGTTGCGACGACTTACACCGCGCCGATGTTGGGCATCCCGACGTTCAAGAAAGGCGACGACACTAAAATCAAGGTCGACTTCACCGGCGCGCTAACCGGTGCTCGTGCGAACGTGTTCATTACGCCGCACAAGGACAAAACGGAAGTGAACATGAGGTTCCACGATCTGAAGGAAGCGCCTGCGGGCAAGAAGTTCATCGCGTGGGCGGTGGGACCGAACGGTGAATACACCAAGATCGGTCAGATCGTGAATACTGGCGGAAAGAATGAAGCCGAGATCAAATCGGAAGTTGCGATGGCGGATTTCGGACTTCTGATCACGATGGAAGACGCTGAAGGCCCGTCACCGCTCGGACCAGGCGTTGCGCACATTCACATTGTTCCATAGCTCGAGAGAGCGTTGTTTTTACTTCCGGGCCGCTCCTATGGGGCGGCCCTTATTTTTTTAATCCGTGTCCTAATCACCTCCCGCAGCATAATTTGTCGCGGCCGTGTGGCGAATCTCACAAAAAACTACCCGTTTAAACCTAAGTTGATCTAAAATGCTCCACCCGACACGGCGCGCTCGAGCCGCATTTCTTTTTCAGCAACGAGATCCCCCGCCCTCGATTCTCCTTTCGACGGCCTAAAATCTTCGTTTTTACCCTTGGTGTTGACGACATGACGATCCGAAAGTACCCCCGTTTCCTCTTCCCGTTAGCCTTCGTTCTCCTGCTCTCCGCCGCAGCTCGCGCCGACGAAAGCCTCCCGACTTTGGTCAAACGCGTGAAGCCCGCCGTGGTAGCGATCGCAACCTACGACGCGAACGGCGAAGCGTTGATGACCGGCAGCGGTTTCTTTCTCAAACCCGGCCAGGTCGTCACGAACCTGCACGTCATTCGCGGCGCCGTTCGCGCTGAGATCAAGACCCTCGACGGCAAAGGCAAAGTTTTCCCCGTCACCGGCGTTCTCGCTGTTGACGAAGAAGGCGATCTCGCGCTGATGAACGTAGACATGCCGCTCGAACGCGCGCGAAGCAGCGAACTCGCCACCGAACTACCCGACGAAGGCGAGACGATCTTCGTGATCGGCAACCCGTTGAAACTCGAAGGCTCGGTGAGCGACGGAATCGTCTCCGCCGTGCGCGAAGTGCCGAACAGCTATCGCATCATCCAGATCACGGCGCCGATCTCTCACGGCAACAGCGGCAGTCCTGTTTTCAATCTGCGTGGACAGGTGTTGGGCGTTGTGACGGTGAAAGTCACAAACGGGCAGAACATCAATCTCGCGATTGCAGCCGCGCGCGTCGGTGAATTGCGCGCCGGTACGTTGCGTCCGCTCGCGGATCTGGTGAACAAGCCGAAGGGCGACGTCGCGGAGTCAGCTTATCGCAACGGCCTCGAATCGCTGTGGCTGGGAAATTACGACAGCGCAGTCGGGTATTTCGAGAATGCGGTGAACAAGAATCCGAAGCGAGCTGATGCGTGGGTGAAGGTTGGTTACTGCAAAGTCAAACAGGGGAAGAACTCGGAAGCGATTCGCGCCTATCAGGAAGCGCTGCAACTCAAGCCTGCCGACGCTGATATTCACAACAAGCTTGGCGATGCTTATTACTACGCGAGTCGAATGCGTGAGGCGATTGAGTCGTACACGGAGGCGGCGCGACTGCGTCCGCAGAATGCGGAGTTCTTTTACAATCTCGCGATTGCGTATTTTGAGAGTGGAAACCTCAGCATGGCCGCCGCGCAGGCACGCACGCTGCAAAAACTCGATGTGAAACTTTACGAGCGATACCTCCGCGAGACTATGTAAACGCAAAAAGGCACAAAAAGCACAAGAGGCACAAACCAGAACAGTAGAAAGGTTTGTGCCCTTCTTTTGTCCCTTTTTGTGCCTCTTGTGCCTTTTGTGCCTCTTTGTGGCTACTACTCTCCCGCCGCGCCGGTAAACACTCCCATATCGACGCTACGCGGATTTCCCAAAACAACAAAGCGGATGTTCTTCATGTACTTCTGCGACACGCGTTGAATATCCGCCGGCGTCACCGCCGAGAGCTTCTCCAGAAACTCCACCGAATTGCGCCAACCACCACCGATCAGCTCATACTGCGCCAACTCACCCGCCTGCGCCGCATTCGTCTCCTGCCCAAGATAATAAGTCGTCAGGTACTGCGCGATAACGGAGTGAATATCAACCGAGCTAACCGGCTCAGTCTGCAATCGCCCAATCTCACTCAACATCACGCGGATAGACTGATTGGCATCGACCGCCGTTACATAAAGCCCACCGACATTCGCCGCCTGCGTGCGTAAAAACGCATCCGGCGCGTACGAGAGATTTCGCTTCACACGCACTTCTTCAAACACGCGATCGCGCAACAGCGAACTCGCCACACGCATCGCGTAAATGTCAGGCGACGTCAGCGAAGGCGCCGTGAACAACCCCTGAATGTAATTCGTCGGCAGTTCTCGCGGAGTAACGTCCACCGACGATTTGTCGAATGCCAACTGCGGCACGACTTCCGGTTTGTAATTGCCGCGCGGCAACTTGCCAAAACTGGCTTCGACGAGACTGCGCACCTCATTCGCGTTCAAGTCGCCGACGATCACCAGCAACAGCCGCGACGTCTCCATCAGTTTCTTGTGATACGCACGCAAGTCTTCAGGCGTGAGCTTGCCGACCGTCTCCGGCGTGCCGCTCGTGCTGTTCAAATACGGATGACCAGCGTACGCGACTTTCTCCTGAAGTTTCTGCAAGTAGACGTCCGGGTTGTCAGTATCGTCGCTGAGCGACACGACGACCCGTTCCTGGACCAGCGCGACGTCTTCTTTCGTGAACGACGGCCGCAGCGCGACGTCGGTAAAAATCTGCCACGAACGATCGAAGTGCATCCGCGTGGACGCCAGCGAGAGAACGGAGTAATCGTTGTTTGAACTACTGCCGATCACCGTGCCCATGCGCGAGAGGTCGCTGCGCATACGCTCGCGAGGAAATCCGGCGCTCGCTTCGGTCGCGACGCTCAACATCAACGTTTCGATGCCGGCGTTTTGCGCGTTGATATTGGAAGCTCCGCCGCGAATGAAAAGACCGGCCGCGACTGTCAAACTTCCCTCGCGTCGTTTCATCAGCACCTTCAGCCCGTTAACATCAAACTCGCTAACGAGCGCCGCCTGCTTGGCGACAACGCTGTGAACCGACGGCGTCGCAGCACTGCCACCCTTGACCTCTTGTGCGCGTGAAAGCTCCGCGCCGCCGACAAAGACGACGGCCGCGAGGAGTAACGAAACTATGAATTTACGTGTGCGAATAAACGATGATTGATTCATGATCTTGACTCTATTCATTTGCCGTTAACGGTTGCGCTCTGTGATTTGGCGGCGGTTTCTCCGATTAATTCTTCCGGCAGGAGTTTGACTCTGCCTTGCGCGTCACTCGACATCAAAGCCAGGCCGATGTGCGGTTTTCCCTGTATGTAGGTCGTGATGTAGCGGCTGATGTCGGCACGTGAAGTCGCGCGGAGGCGTCCGAGGTAACCGCGGAAGTATTCGAGTCCCGTGGAGGCCCACCAGAAGCTGAGCGTGTGCGTGTAGTCGCTCAACTTCTCGCGTGAATAGAGGTCGTCAGCTTCGAGTAACGCTTTCGCGCTTTCGAGCTGCTCGTCGGTGTAATAATCCTTGTCGTTGAAGTGCGAGACTTCTTCGTAAAGCGCTTTGAGTGCGGCGCGCGCTTTGTCAGGCGTCGTTTGCGCGATGAGCGCGATTGGACCAACGTTTCGTTGGGTGTAGTAACTCAGATCGATGCCCGTTACGAGACCGGTGTCGACGAGGTTTCGTTGAAAACGTGAATTGGGTTGACGAAGAATGAACGAGAACACGTCGGCGGCGTACGTCGCCGGATTGTCTTTGCCGATTGACGGTCCATGCCAGCCGATGCTGATGATCACGTTCTGCACCGGTTGTTGGATCACGAGGCCTTCGCTTTTCGGCAGCGGCGGATGTTCCACGAGTGGAAACTCGACGAACGGATCTTTTTCGCGGCGTGCCCAGTCGCCGTAAAACTCCTGGGCCATCTTCACGACTTCCTGCGGGTTCACGTCGCCCGTCAGCACGAGGGCTGAATTGTTCGGCACGTAATAACGCTGCTGAATCAAACGCATCATTTCCGTGGTTGCGCCGCCGACCGTTTGCCTGTCGCCCAGCGGATTCTTCCTGCTCGGATACTTGAAGAAGAGCCGCGAGTTCATCTCCTTGTTCAGGTAGAAGAACGGGTTCGACTCGTTGCGATCGATCTCGCCGATTACGACCTGTTTTTCGCGCACGAATTCGCGTTCGTCGAACAGCGGGTAACGCGTCGCATCTTTCATGAACTGCATCGCGGTGCGCAAGTTCGGGCTGGTCGTCGTGAAGTAGTAATCGACGACTTCCTCGCGCGTCGTGCCGTTGTAGGCGATGCCCATTGTCCCGATGGTTCGCAGGTAGTCTTCGGCATTTGCGATCGCGCGGTTCTGTTTGAAGAACATGTGCTCGTAGAGGTGTGAGAGCCCGTTCAGTTCGGGCGGCTCAGTATACGAACCGTTCTTCACGGCCAGCTCGATCGTGACGAGTGGAATCGAGTGATCTTCGAGAACGATGACTTCGAGGCCATTCGGTAAAACGTGGCTGAATATTTTCGCCTCTGGCAGACGCGGCGCGGGCGCCGGGGCCGGTTGCGGCCGCGTGGGCGCCGGACGCGTTGCGCGCTGCTGGGTAACGACTTCTGCCAGTATTGTTTGAGGCGCGATTAGACAAATGAGAAGTAACAGGATTGGGATACGTTTCACCGATAACTCCAGACTCAGCAGATTGATAGTTGCCTTTCGATTCTTGGGAGCGGCAAATAGATGTCGCGGTACGAGGTTAGCCTGCCGGAGGGATTTTCACAAATGCGGGGTTGGTTCTTTGTGCTTAGTACTTTGTGCTTTGTTCGAAATACAAATACCAAGAACAAAGTACTAAGCTCTAAGATCTTTTCTTCGACACAATCGCGCGGGCTTTCTGGCGCAACGCCGTGCGATAAGCGGCGGCATCTGTACCCACAGCGTTTGAGAGCCACTGGATGCGCGGCGTGCCCTGGGCGGAGGTCTCGCCCGTCATCTGCATCGAGTAAGTCCGTTTGTCGTTCGGAACAAACAAAATCAGCCGCCGCAAATTCCGACTCTCACTCGAAGAATCCTTCCCACTAAACAACAACTCCTGAAACCCATCTTCATCAGCATCAAGCAGTTCAGCGCTCCAACTCGCATTCCGAAACCCAGGCCCATCAAGCGGCTGCTGCGCACTGACCCGATACCGCCCTTTCAGCCTCTCGAGCAAAAGAAAATTGCTCTTTCCCACACGACGCTGACTATCAACAGCCACGATCGCCGGGCCCGCATCAGTATCGACAATCGTAACGCTACCAAGCACGCCGGTAACAAACTTCGCGGCGATCTTCCGCGCCTGATCGATCGAAAGCTGTTCGATCACCGGCTGCTCGACACGCGTCTCACTCAACCCGTTCGCAGGCTGCGCATCGTTGCGCCACGACGCCGGCGTCATCTGCACTTGCGAAGCACTAACCGGCAACGCTTCCTTCGGCAGACGAGGCACGGAAGCGCTCTGCCCCGTATATCCCCACGCGAGCAAGGCGCCAAAAGTCGTAACCAGAACAAGCGGCGCACCGACACGAAACAAGATCCCGCGTCCAGGACTCGCCGCCGCAACCATCGACGACATCGGCTCGATATCCGGCAACGTGCGGTCCAGCTGTACGAGACTTCGCTCCAACAACGATTTCGCTGCCGAAGCAGTGCGTGGACGATCCTCGGGCCGTTTCGCCAACAGCGTATGAACGGCGAGCGCCAACGGTCGCGGAATGTCCTGTCGCAGTCGCGGCAAAGGCGGCGCCGGCGCGGTTGCCTGTTTCACCAGCAACGCCGATTGCAGTGGATCGACAAACGGCGGACGCCCGGCCAGCATTTCGTACAGCAGCACACCGAGACTGTATAAATCGCTGCGAGCACCGACACGCTGTCCCAAACACTGTTCGGGAGACATGTAACGCGGCGTGCCGATTAACTGACCTGAACCCGTGCTGGCGCAAGTCGCCGTCGACTCCGCCGACGAAGCGAGCACTTTCGCGACGCCAAAGTCGAGCACACAAACGCCGCGTCTGCCGATCAGTATGTTTGAAGGTTTTAGATCTCGGTGGACGATGCCCAGCCGATGCGCTTCTTCGAGCACGTCGCAAATCTGCGTGGCGATCTCAACCGCGCGGTGCGCCGTGAAGCGTCCTTCGCGCGCGAGCACCTGCGACAGCGTGTCGCCTTCGACGAACTCCATCACGATAAAGTGACGTCCATCGGGAAGATTGCCAGCGTCGAAGATCGTGGCCGCGTGAGGGTGACGCAACTTCGCCATCGTTCGCGCTTCGCGCAGAAATCGATCCGCAACGTCTGCGTCGCCGGCAAACTCGCGCCTGATAATTTTTACTGCGACTGGCCGTTCGAGGCCGAGGTGGGTGGCGAGGTAAACAGCGCCCATGCCGCCGGTCCCGATTTCACGTTCGATTCTGAATCTGCCAGCGATGAATTGGGGGACATCCATATTAGACCTTCTTTCGGGTAAAAGGCCGGATCCGCGTCCATTTTTTACTTGGGCTGGGGGAAGAGGTTTCGTAGTGTAGCACGGAAATGTGAAATTTGTTGCACTACTTATCGATAGGTAGTGCCTCAGTTTGAAGTTTTCTCTGATGTGATCTCTGCGTACTACTCGGTTCTCTGCGTTGAATATGCTCCAAGAATACCGTTTACGCAGAGACCACAGAGGACACAGAGATCGGAGAATTTAAACTGAGGCACTACTTATCGATACCCGGATGCACTGAAGCCACATTCGGGATCCAGAACACTTGTCCATTTACTTCGACATTTCGCAGTCCGTACTTCGGCAAGTCTTTCTCTTTCAAACCAAGGAAAGTGAAGTGCGGCAGATCGCTGAGAACGGTTTGAAACCAGCCATGCTTCGCCATGATCTCGCGCACACGCGGGTTTTCAAACTCGTTGACGTCAAACGCGAGCATCGCGATGTGCTGCGACGTTCCGGGTGCGGCGATCGAGTAGAGAATCGACTTTGATAAGTCTTTACTGAAGTAAATCCCGCTTTTTTCGAGTTCGAGAACTTCGCCCACTTGCTGCGCGAGCGGCAGGCTTTTCAGTCGTTCGACTTGTTCGGCCGTGAGTCGACCTTGTCCGAGCCAGTATTCGAGTGCGGGTTCGAAGCGTGAATTCCAGAGTCGCAGGCTGTCTTCGTAGTTTCGACGACCGGCTTCGGCGCCGTCGCGCGGCGTGATGTCGAGACCTTCTTTTTGTGCTTCTTCGCGTGCTTTGATTAGTTTTTTCAGCGCGGCGGGTTGGAGCTCAACGTGATCAAACGACATGAACTCAGAATCAAAACCCGCTTGCTCCTGGAAACGCGTGACCTGCTCTTCGTTGCTGAACATGCACACCGGCGGGAGAACCACCTTCTTGTCCGCCAGGAAAATCGCGCCGTACTCTTCGAGAATGCGCCGCGCGACGGGATCCGACGGCGGGCAGATGTTGTCCACCTTCGTCTTGCGTTTCTTTAATGCTTTTGCGAGAGCTTCGTAAAAAGGCGTTGGTTCTTTGCTCGAGTTCAATTCCCGTAGGGCGTTTGCAGTCATTTGTTCTGTTGACATGTTATTCGGCGCCGGGGTTTCGCCGTTTACAACCACCCGGCAGACGACCATAAAAATGAGGACTATAATTATCCGAACTGCGTTATTGATACCTGTTACTGGTGTTTCAGCCGCTTTGCTATATTTCAAACCGGACGATGATAGTGGCGGCTGATTCGCACGGTCAACAGGCCGGGAGTGCGCATTGAGATGAAAAAGGCAAATCTGTTTGTTGAATTAGTGGCCACTTACCGTAAACACGGTTGGGAATTGCGTGGCGCGTTGCTGCAACCGGCGACGCTTGCGGAGCTGGGATCGGAGGAGCTGCTGGTTGACGTTCGTGAGTCGCCGATCGATGCGTTGTGGTTTTCGCGGCCTTCGTCGCAGGGTCGTGAAGCGTGGGAGTTGCGGTTGTTGGAACAAACGCAGTATGCGCTGTTTGAGACGTTTGAAGCTGACGAAACCGACGAGCAGCGCGAGGACGTGAAACTCGAAATGGAGGCACGCTTACGGGAGCATCTCCTTGGGAGTTAGCCACAAAGAGGCACAGAAAACACAAGGACTGAGGACTGAGGACTGAGACTGAGACTGAGGACTGAGGACTGAGGACTCAGAACTAACAGACTCAGAACTAAGAGCTAAGAACTAAGAGCTAATAACTAACAGACTCAGAACTAAGAAGCTAAGAACTAAAAATGAGCATTGACCGACCACTGCCATTGTGTCTTTTGTGCCTTTTTGTGGCTAAAACTTACTGCCTTCCCATCTTCACCGGTATCTCCAGCTTCTGACCTTCCCGCATCACCACCAACTTAACCGTGCTGTACGGAATCGCGCGGCGCACTCGCATCCGAAACTCATCCGGCGTGCGAATCGGAACACCATCAAACTCGATCACGATATCGCCACGTTTAACTCCAGCCATATCCGCCGGCCTGCTCTGAGAGATCTCCCCAAGCTGAACGCCAAACATCTTCGTCCCCGGAATCTGAACACGCTCGACGTCGTCCGGCTCGTATCCAAACTGCCCGCGTCCCTCAGGACGATCGTCAAAAACCTTGCGCATCCGTTTGAAATCCTCTTCCGAGATCGTCGTCAGCTTCGTCCTGCGAATCTCTCCGTCGCGCATGTATTCGACGTCAACCGTTTTCCCGATCGGCGTACGGACCATCAGATCCTGAATCTGATCGTCGTCCTCAATTCGTTGCCCATCAAAAGTGACAATGACGTCGCCGCCAACAAGCCCCGCCGTGTCAGCAGGACCGCCCGGCAGACTGATCTGTTTGAACGTCACGCCCCCCTCTTCATTTTTCTCCCAACCGTCAACACCCGTAAACGACTTCGTCTCCGGAACGTTGATCTTGCTGGCGACGTGTTCTCGCACCGGACTAACCACCGCCGTAAAAGCCGCGGCGCCGATAAAGAACACCAGCAATCCGACGAATATCCACGCCATACCACTCATACGTCGCCGTTTCTTCACCGGCACCGGCGCTGAAACAGCAGCGTTATTGCTCCCAAAATGAACGTATTCCGCCGACCCTTCACCCAAACGAAACCCACAATTCCGGCAGAAACGTAGTTCAGACGGCATCGCGGAATGACAGTTGGAACAAGTCGTTAAATTGTCGTTCCCGGAGTTGGGAGTTTGAGGATTTTCAGACATAGTCGACACCTGTTTTGGATGTTAGCCGAAATTTGCTCGAATTTTCTATACGCCAAATAGTCTTTTCCGGTTGCAACTTGACGGGCTCGATAGACTTCAAGGACAGTAACAGGCAATATGTTGACGGTCATTTACGATTCCGGGCACCCGGTTCTTGAACCGCACGGAGGTTGAATAAGGTGGAAATAACCAAGGCCTTGGCGGCTCTGCAACCGCTCTACGGCAAAGACAACGTCGAGATCATTACTACAGACGGGAAGCGAGTCCGAGGCACAGTTCGCAGTATGAAGAACACTCAGGCGCTTACTACCCCAAGCGTCAAAATCCTGTGCGCAAACGGAGAGGTGGTCAAAATACCGTTCCCAACCATCGCCGAGATCAAGGATCACAACGTCGCAGGGTCATAAATATTCGATCCGTTCCAGAACGGATAGAAAGGATTTGAAAAACTTGCCTTCCCCCTTGCCGATAGACGAGTTTGGCGCTCACATCGCCACCGTCTGGTCTGAACTGCGTCCCTCCACTCGCGGGTTAGTCGAACGTGCATTGCAAGCACCCGCAACCGGCGCACAAGCTACACGCAATTTCCATTACGACGCACGTGCCGATCTCGAGCTCAGCCGTTTCCTCGCCGCCCTCGACGATCGCGCCGCCCAGAAAACAGAAACACTCGACGCCGAGACAGTCGCGAGACTCAAATCAGTCGCCGATACCTGCGCGTCAGTCTTGCAGGAACAAACCGAATCGGCGGAAGTCTTTTCCCAACTCGTTCGCCGCGCCTCGAACCACCGCGATTACAAACGCATCGACGCGCTCGCCGACGCACTCACGTCGCGATTTCCACCAAGTGAGATCTGCGAACTCGCACGCTCCGAAGATCAGATCGTGCGCGAGCTTGCCAACGAAGCGTTGGCTCGTTCGCCGCTCTCTGTGTTATCGACTTTACTGAACGATCCGGTGGATTCCGACACTGCGCGGGCTGCGTTGCGCCGGCAAGTGGTTGAGTATGGTTCGGAAGAGGCGCGCCGGATTGTGAACGCGCTCGATCAGATAGATGAGTTCTGAGTTAGTTCGCGCCGAGCTGATGTAATCGTTCGACAACCTGATCGATCAACCAGTTTGGCGTTGAAGCGCCGGCAGTCACACCCACACGCTGCACGTTTTCCAGGTCCGAGGGATTGATTTCCGCGGGTGTTTCGATGAGAAAACTCTTCGCGCACTGTTCCTGACAAACCGCCAACAACTTGACGCTGTTTGACGAGTGGCGTCCACCGATCACGTAGAACGCGTCTACCTGTCCGGCGAGCGCACGCGCCGCGTCCTGTCGATCGCGGGTTGCGGAACAGATCGTGTTGACGACTTGCGGCTCGGTGTCAGCCTTTTCGCGAACTGCTTCGGCAACTTCGAGGAACGTTTTCAACTTGATCGTGGTCTGCGAAACAACTAACGGCGAACGCAACGCCGGCAGCGACGCCACTTCGCTCGCATCGCGGACGACGTAAGTGTTGTCTGGCGCGTAACCGACGACGCCGATCATTTCCGGATGATCCGGATTACCGGCTACGACGACGTCCCGTCCCTGTCGCGCGGCGCGTTCGGCGAGATGCTGGACGCGAGTCACGAACGGGCAAGTGGCGTCGATCACTTTCGCGGCGCGTCGTTCGAGTTCACTCTGAACCTGCGGCGTAACGCCGTGCGCGCGAATGACGGCGATCGTGTCGGCATCGGCTTCGTCGGGAGTATCGATCGTCGAGACGCCCTGGGCGCCGAGCCGTTCCATCTCCTGCGCGTTGTGAATGAGTGGACCGAGTGAACGAATCGGCCGCACGCCGTCGTGGACCGCTTCTTCGACCAGCTCGACCGCTCGTTCGACGCCAAAACAGAATCCGTATTCTTCTGCCAGTAAAACTTCCATTAGTCGTTTTTCGCCTGTTCTTAAACTTCGGTGGCCGCGTCAGCGCCGGCTTCAGTGCCCGCTTGCTGGCGACACTTCTCGCGCCACTCTTCTCGCATTCGGTCGCCGCCGGCGAGGCGATCCTCGTTCCACTGAATCTTCCAGTCCACGAAATCGCGGACCTGCGTCAGGAGCGCCTTGTTCAAGTCGCTGACCGCGTGCGCGATATCCTTCGGCATGATCGCGTAGCAAAACTCGTCAATCTTGCGCACCCCATCCCGAAGGGCGCCCGTAACATCGTTGATACAATCTCGGCCCTCTTGCATAGTAAAACCTCCAGCCACACGGATTCTAGCACCATCTGCTTTACGCCCGCACGGCCGGCATAGTTCTGTAGTGTCTTGTTTTGTTCAGCATTCTCTGCGTCGCTCTGCGACTCTGCGGTAAAAGAACGCCAAAACAGATAAACGGCAGAGACGCAAAGGACCGCAGAGCGAAGAGGAGAGAATTAAGACGCTACCCAACGATCAGGCAGGCAGACCCTGGCGGGCGATTTTTTCCATCAGATTGCAAAAACGGTCGAGTTCGCCCAGCGTCGTGTAGACATTGGGCGTGATTCGGATGCCTTTGAACTCTTCGTGGACGATGGGGGTCGTGAAAATGCGGTGTTTGTTGAACAAATAACTGCCGATCGCGGTCGGGTCGACGCCTTCGATGTTGACGTTGGCAATCGCGCAAGATTGGTTCGGATCGAACGAAGTGTTGAAACTGACCTTCGGCACGTCCTTCAAACGGTTCATCCAGTAGCGCGAGAGATAGCGAAGCCGCGCTTCCTTGCGCTTCCCGCCGATGCCGTTGTGAAACAACATCGCCTCGCCGATCGCGAGTCGCGGCGCTGCGGAGTGCGTTCCGACTTCTTCAAACTTCCGAATGTCGTTCGATTGTTTCGACTCGGCCGCCATCAACGGCCACAGCTTCTCGATCTTGTCGCGTTTGACGTAAAGCAGTCCGCTGCCTTTCGGCGCGTAGAGCCATTTGTGCAAACTGGTGCCGAAGTAGTCGCAACCGAGATCTTTCTGTTTGAAGTCAAACTGGGCAAACGAATGCGCGCCGTCGACGACGGTTTCGATTCCGCGTGCGCGAGCCATGTCGCAGATCGCTTTGACGGGCGTGATTTGTCCGGTGATGTTCACCTGGTGCGAGATCAGGATCAGCCTGGTCCGGCTGGTGATGCCCTTTTCGAAAGCGGCGGTGATCTCGTTGACGTCTTTTGGCGGAATCGGGATTTGGACCAGCTTCAGCACGAGGCCTTCGCGTCGCTCGCGTTGGCGCAGCGTGGTCAACATGCGTGGGTAATCTTGTGTGGTCGAGAGGATTTCGTCGCCGCGTTTGAAATCCATTCCCATCAGCAGCGTCTCGAGCGACTCGGAGGCGTTGCGCGTGATCGCGATCTCCTCGCGATCGCAGCCAAATATCTCGGCGAGACCGGTGCGAATCGTTTCCGACTGCGGCTCGAGTATCTGCCACATCGTGTAAGCCGTCGCGTCTTCCTGTTGCCAGATGTAACGGACCAACGCTTCCGTAACGATGCGAGGGCTGGGCGAGACGCCGCCGTTGTTGAGGTTCACGATGCCGCGCGTGACGGTGAACGAGTTTTGAATGAATGACCAGTAGTCTTCGTCCATCGCCGCTTGTTCCGGCGAGAGATGACTGACGCTCTTTGTCGCTGCTTCGATCTCTTTCGCGAGGGCGGCGATGGACGGGACGGAAAGCGCTGCGAGTCCGAGTCCTTTGCCGGCGAGTGAGAGAAAACTTCTTCGGGATGACGAAGACAGGGGAGACATCCTGGCGGTCATGGTTTTTTCTCCGGTTTGGTCACAGGAGGCCTGGGACCGAAGTAGTAGCCCGGCGGCGCGAGCAGTTTGCGTTTTTCGGAATCAGTTGGGACGAACTTCACGATGCTGAGTATCGTCTGCTCGACTTTGTCCTCGAAACACGGATCTGATCCCTTGTAATCGAATTGACGCCTTTGTTGTCTTTGTCCGTGACGATCATGCTCAGGTTAACAGGCCTGCTGACCGTAGGACGTTGCGGTGAAAACCAGAAACAGCGCCGCGATCATAGTGCGGTTTTTCATGCGCATTTAGCTTCCCTCGTAAACGATCTCGCCGTTGATCACCGTCATCACGCAGCGCGTTTTCAGTATCTCCGGCGCGGGAATCGTCATGATGTCGGCGGAGAGAATCGTCAGGTCCGCGAGTTTCCCAACCTCGATCGAGCCGCGCAGTTTTTCTTCAAACGCAGCGTGCGCGGGCCAGAGTGTGAACATTTTCAACGCATCCGCGCGCGAAACAGCTTCCTCCGGATGCCATCCCTCGCCCGTAAAACCTTTCTGATCCTTGCGAGCGACGGCGGCGTAAAACTCGATCATCGGTTCGCCGCGTTCCACCGGAGCGTCAGATCCGCCCGCGATCACGACGCCTGTTTTTATGAAACTCTCCCACGCGTACGAGCCTTTCAATCGCTCGATCCCTACGCGGCTTGGCGCGAAATGCAGATCGCCGATCGCGTGCGACGGCTGCATCGACGGAATGATGCCGAGCTTCGCGAATCGCGGAATGTCCACCGGATTCACGATCTGCGCGTGTTCGACTCGCCAACGCGGATCGCTGATCTTTCGTTCGCCCACCGGCACCGCTTTCAACGCTGCTTCGTACTCGTCGAGAATAAATCGATTCGCGAGATCGCCGATCGCGTGCGTCTCGACTTGAATGCCTTTGCGCAGCGCGTCGATCAGCATCGGCCGCAACTCTTCCGCTTTCACCGTGAGAAATCCTGACGTGTCGGTGGCGTCGGAATATGGAGCAGCGAGGGCCGCGCCACGTGAACCGAGCGCGCCGTCAGACACGACTTTGATCGTTCGGAAAGTGAACCTGTTGTCGAACGCGCCGATGGTTGCGCCTTCGTTCAGCAAACGAGTCGCGCTTTGGCTTGGACCATGAACCGCTTTGTAAATTCGCAGCTTGATCGTTCCGGCTGCGTAGAGTTTTTTGAAGATCTCGACGTCGTTGTAACTGCCACCCGCGTCGTGAATCTGCGTCCAGCCGAGTTCGATGTTTCGTTTCACGCCGAGTACGACAGCACGCTCGACGTCGGCGGGTGAAACAGGCGGAACACGACGGCCGACGAGCCCCTGCGCGCTGTCGAGCAACATGCCGTTCGGTTCGCCCGTTTGCTTGTCTTTCGAGATCTCGCCGCCAAACGGATTCGCAGTGTTCTTATCCACGCCCGCGATCTTCAACGCCGCACTGTTCGCGACCGCGCCGTGTCCGTCCGCGCGTCCGAGAAACACCGGATTATTCGGCGCGACTTTGTCGAGATCCGCGCGCGTCGGAAACACCGGCGGCTTCCAATGCGTTTCGATCCAGCCGCGGCCGGTGATCCACTCGCCGGGCTTTGCCTGGTCGACTCTCGCTTTCACTTTCGCGAGAAAATCTTCGAGGCTCGTCGTGCCTTCGAGATTCAACGTCATCTCGCGCATACCGACGCCGATCAGGTGTTGATGCGCGTCAGCCATGCCGGGCACAACCGTGTTGCCGCGCAAATCGACGACGCGCGTCTTTGGTCCAACAAACTTCTGCGCGTCAGCATTCGAACCGACGAAGACGATGCGATCTTTACTAACCGCGATCGCCTGCGCACGCGGTTGTTTCGTATCGACGGTGTAGACGTTGCCGTTCTTGAAAACGATATCGGCTGCCGTAGGTTGCTGAACGGGCGCTAGGACCAGGAGCAACAAAATCACGAAGATAGATGTGAGTCTCATAGCTACCTCTATAACACGGATTTTAGGAATTAAGGAATTTTAGAAGCTGCGCTTCGTTGGGCAGCCCCGTACGAGCGCCGAGTGCCGAACACTTCATCGCGGCCACGGCGTTTCCGAATCGTAAACACGTTTCGAGATCTTCGCCGCGCAACATCCCGAACAGAAACCCGCCATGAAACGCGTCACCCGCGCCGGTCGTGTCCTTGCAACCGCCCGGCGCTGCAAACGCAGGCGATTCGATGAACTGTCCATCGCAATAGACGACCGCGCCCGACGTTCCGAGCGTCATGCCGGTGATCGCACAACCAAAACGCGTGTTCAGTTCGACGAGCGCCGCGCGCCGATCGGTAATTCCGGTGACGCGATGGGGAAACTCTTTCGAACCGATCATGATGTCGATAAACGGCAGCAAGTCGGGCAGCCCGGGATAGACGTTGTCGATGTCAGCAGAAACAATGGTGCCGGACGAGCGCGCGGCCTGGGCCAATCGCAAACAAGCCGGCGGATCGTGCGCGTCGATGTGCAACACGCGCCCCAGCGATCCAAACTCAACCGGCGTCTCCTCAGCGTCATAGGCAAGCCGATCGTCGCGGTCCCAAACAATCGTGCGCTCGCCGTTGCGGACGTCGATTGTGATGAACGCGATCTGGTTCGTCGCTCCTTCCACCATCTCGGCGAAATCGACGTTGACACCTTCGTCCTTCAGGGTCGCGAAACCAAAGTGACCTTCAGGATCGGAACCAAATCGTCCGGCGTAAGCCGTCGACAAACCAAGCCGTTTAAGCGAAACCATCGCCGTCGCCGTCTGCCCTCCGGCAGACTGCTTGTGCTCGATCAGCCGCATTTTCGTGTCAAACGCCGGATATTCCGGCACCACGATCAGGTGATCGACGGCATTCAGCCCAAATCCAACAGCGTCAAATCTTTTATTTGCGGGAAGTTTAAATGGAAAATCCATCTACGTTAAAATGGCATCTCAAAAGCTGTGCCCCTGGAAGAAAAACTCAAAGAAATCCCACCATCACCGGGCGTTTACCTGCACAAAGATGCGGCCGGAAGGGTGATCTATGTCGGCAAGGCGAAGAACCTGCGCAGCCGTGTGCGTTCGTACTTTCGCGCGCGCCCGTTTGACCGCAAAACCGACGCGCTCGTCGGGCAGATCGCGGATTTCGAGTTCATCCTGACGGACAATGAAGTCGAGGCTTTGATCCTCGAAGCCAGTCTCGTCAAACAACACAAACCGCGTTACAACGTCAAACTACAGGACGACAAGTCGTATCCGCATCTCAAGCTGACGATCAACGAGCCGTTTCCGAAGGTCGTGATAACGCGTCGAGTTCAACGCGACGGCGCATTGTATTTCGGACCGTTTCTGCCGGCGAGTCTCGCGCGCAGGACGATCGACCTCATAAATCGCACGTTTCAACTGCGCACGTGCGACATCGAGATCGATGGCAAAGCGCCGCGCCCGTGTCTCGAGTATCACATCAAACGCTGTCTCGGACCATGCGTCAAAGGACTCTGCACGCCCGAACAATATCAGGAAGCCGTGCGCGACGTAAGGCTGCTGCTCGAAGGACGAAACAAAGAGCTCGCCGACACGCTCGAGGCGCGCATGTTGGAGGCTTCCGAAGACACGCGTTACGAGCTCGCCGCGAAGTATCGCGATCTGCGCAAGACGGTGATTCGTCTTTCCGAGCAACAGAAGATGGCGACGACGTCCGATGACGATGTCGACATCTTTGGTTACTACCGCGAAGGGCAGCGACTCGCGCTTCAGTTGTTCACGATGCGTGAAGGAAACATCGTCGGGCGGCGTGAGTTTTTCTGGGAAGACTTGCCGGAAGATCAGTTCGATCCTGCGGAGTTTTTGAGCGAAGTGCTGGCGCAGTACTACGCTTCCGATTACGTGCCGCGCGAGATTTACGTCCCGGTTGATTTCAACGATCGCGAGTTGCTCGAGAAAGCGCTTACGAAACAACGTGGACGGCGCGTGAGGATCTACGATCCGCAACGCGGCGAGAAGCGCGACATGATCGATCTCGTGGACAAGAACGCGAAGCTCGCGTTTGAGCAACGTTTTCGCATTCTCAAGCCGGATATGAAACTCGTGCTCGAAGAGCTTCAGGAGACGCTGGAGTTGCCGCACTTTCCGGCGCGGATCGAGTCGTTTGACATCTCGCACATTCAGGGCGCGGAAAATGTCGCCGGGATGGTTGTTTGCGATAACGGCAGGATGAATCGCGCCGAGTATCGGAAGTTTCGCATTCGCAGTGTTGAAGGCGCGAACGACGTTGCGTCGATGAATGAAGTGGTGATGCGTCGTTATCGTCGCTTGCTTGAAGAAGGCAAACCGTTGCCGGATCTGATCGTGATCGACGGTGGGAAAGCGCAACTGACGGCCGCGGCTGCGGCGATGAGTGAACTCGGGTTGGAAGCGATTCCGATGGTTGGTGTCGTCAAGCCGCCGCAACGACACAATGACGTCGCGTACCTGCTGATGAAAGGGCAGGATGAACCGATCTATCTCGATTCGCATTCGCTGATCCTGCGGTTGTTGCAGATGATCCGGGACGAAACGCACCGCTTCGCTGTGACTTATCATCGCAAACGGCGGGAGCTGCGCGACTTTACTTCAGAGTTGACGGCGATTCCGGGTGTTGGAGACAAACGCAAAGGAAGACTGTTGCGTCACTTCGGATCGATCCAAAGGATCTCGAAGGCTGGTGTGAACGAGTTGACGCCTTTCGTGGGAAGAAAAACCGCGGAAGAAATCGCCGGGCATTTCGAACGGCAGCGACTGCTAGCGGCCTCCGCCACCGACACCCAATCCGCCGACATATAACCGACACCCAATCCGCCGACATATAAAAAATCCGTTTTTACGTGTGTCTCGCGCTAGCGGGAGACTCATGTGGAAAACGGATTTTAAGAATTTACTCTACGAACTGAGCCCGTCGTTCGGCGTGGCGGTTTGCTGCTCCGTCGTCGGACTTCCCGCTTGCGCAACCGAGATCGAAAGCGCATCCGCGACAAGTTGAGCCTGTTCTTTCTGGTGAATGCTGTACGAACCCGTCGCGGGGCTCGCCGACGCCGAACGCCCAACGTAACGCGGACGCTCGCAACGCGGCAGCAAGTGTTCGAGCCGCTCCTGCATGAACGTCCAGCCACCCATGTTCTGCGGCTCTTCCTGCGCCCAAACCAACTCACGCACGTTTTCATAACGCGCGAGTATCTGCTGCATCCCCCGCAGCGGGAACGGATAAAACTGTTCCAACCGCACAATCGCAACACGCGGCTCCGGCGTCTTCTTTCGCGCATCGAGCAAGTCGTAAAACACCTTGCCGCTGCACAACACGACGCGCTGCACTGCCGCCGCATCTGCTATCTCAACATCGTCAATTACAGGCTTGAAACCACCATTCGCGAGATCGTCGATCGTCGAAGACGCCGCCGGCAATCGCAGCAGACTCTTCGGCGTCATCACGATCAGCGGACGCTCCATTCCCGGCCGCACCTGACGCCGCAGCAAGTGAAAATACTGCGCCGGCGTCGTCGGATAACAGACCTGAAGATTGTTCTCGGCGCACAGTTGAAGGTAACGCTCGAGCCGCGCGCTTGAATGCTCCGGTCCCTGTCCTTCGTAACCATGCGGCAGCAGCATCACGACGCGTGACTTCTGTTTCCACTTGTCTTCGGAAGCCGCGATGTACTGATCGATGATCGTCTGCGCGCCGTTTCCAAAGTCGCCAAACTGCGCTTCCCACAACACGAGCGCGCTTTCGTTAACGACCGAATAGCCGTACTCGAAACCGAGCACGCCTTCTTCAGACAACGAACTGTCGTAAACGTCGAAACGCGCGTCAGGATCGGATTCGGATCTCAACTCAGCGAGCGGCGCCCACGATTTTCCGGTCTGCGTGTCGTACAACACGGCGTGACGCTGGCTGAACGTTCCGCGTCCACTGTCCTGCCCACTCAAACGAACGCGCGTGCCTTCGAGCACCAGCGATCCAAACGCCACCGATTCGGCAAACGCCCAATCGATCGGCGCACTCCCGTCGCCCATCTTCGCGCGGCGCGCGAGTTGACCCACCATCTTGGGATTGACGTTGAACCCTTCGGGAACGACGGCGATCTTGTGCGCGATGCTCTTGATGATTTCCGGTTCGACGCCCGTCGGAACGATGATCGATCCGTCGATCTCTTCGGCGCGCGGCAGCGCCTGCGGCGGATCTTCGGCGACCTTGCGCTTCGCGTTCGCGAGCGCGTCTTCGTAGCGACGCACACGCTCTTCGATCAGCTTGTTGACTTCCTCTTCGGTGACGACGCCTTCCTTGATCAGCCGCTTCGCGTAGACCGTGCGCACGCCCGGATGCGCTTTCACGCGCGCGTACATCAGCGGTTGCGTGTAACTCGGCTCGTCAGTTTCGTTATGTCCGAGACGCCGGAAACCGATCAGGTCGAGCACGACGTCTTTGTTGAACTCCTGCCGGTAGTTCAACGCGATCTGAAGCACGCGATACGCAGCTTCCGGATCGTCGCCGTTGATGTGGAAGATCGGCAACTGCGTCATCCGCGCGACGTCGGTTGAATAGATCGTCGAACGTCCTGCTTCCGGCGAGGTGGTGAACCCGATCTGGTTGTTGATGATGATGTGGATGGTCCCGCCGGTGCGATAGCCTTTCAGTCCGGCGAGATTCAACGTCTCCATCACGACGCCCTGTCCGGCAAAAGCCGCATCGCCGTGCAGCAAAACCGGCAGCGCGAGATCCATCACGTCTTCGCGCGACAAATTCTCACGGCCCATGCGCTTGTCCTGCTTCGCACGCACCATGCCTTCGACCACCGGATCGACAGCTTCGAGGTGGCTGGGGTTCGGCGAAAGCGACAGACCGACTTTGCGTCCGTCTTCGAGCTCGCGCTCGCCCGTCGCGCCCTGGTGATACTTCACGTCGCCTTCGTCAGCCGGAAACTCCGGATGGACCGATCCTTCAAACGCGGCGAAGATGCGTTCACAAAGGTTCCCGATCACGTTCGCCAGCACGTTCAAACGTCCGCGATGGGCCATGCCGAACACGATCTCGTTCACGCCGCGCGCAGCCGCGCCGTCGATCAGTCGATCAAGCAGTGGAATGACGGTTTCACAGCCTTCAAGCGAGAAGCGTTTTTGTCCGAGATACTTCGTGTGGAGAAAACGTTCGAACTGTTCCGCGGAGATCAATTTCCAAAGCAAACGCTTCTTGACTTCGACCGGAATCGGCACGGGTTGGACAAACTCACGCCGGATCTGTTCGCGAATCCAAAGCTTTTCTTCCTTGCTCTGAATGTGGCGGTACTCGACGCCAACCTTCCCGCAGTAAGCACGCTGAAGAACGTCGAGAACTTCGCGAAGCGTCATGCTGTCGCGATTCGCGAGTCCGTCAACAACGAACACGCGATCGAGGTCCCAGATTGTCAGACCATAGGTCTCGATGTCGAGTTCGGGGTGATAAAGCACGGGCATCGCGTGAAGCGGATCGGTGTCGGCGATCAAGTGACCACGCACGCGATACGCGTTGATCAACTCGATCACGCGCGCTTCTTTCACAGCCTGCTCGCGCACCTGGTCGGCGGCCAGCAAGAATGGATTGCGATCGACGTTCCAACGAAACGGCACGTGTGGAATGCCGAGGTCTTTGAAGATGTTCGCGTAAAAATCGTGCTTGCCGATGATGAAGTCGTGTACGCGGCCGAGAAACGCGCCCGACTCCGCTCCCTGAATGATCCGATGATCGTAAGTGCTGCTGATCGAGATGGCTTTGCTGATGCCGAGTTGCGAGAGTGCTTCGGGCGCCATCGCCTGGTACTCGGCCGGATACTCGATCGCGCCGGTCGCGACAATCACAGACTGGCCCACCATCAAACGCGGCGTCGAAGCCACCGTGCCGATCGTGCCGGGATTCGTCAGTGAAACCGTCGTTCCCTGGAAATCCGCGATTTGCAGCTTGCCGTCGCGCGCGCGTTTAACTACGTCGTCATACGCAGTTAAAAACTCCGAGAACGTCAGACGATTGGCGCTCTTGATGTTCGGCACGAGCAACGTGCGCGTACCGTCTTTCTTCGTCAGGTCGACGGCGACGCCGAGATTCACTTCGGGACGCTTCAACCGCACCGCGCCGCCGTCCTGGTGCGCGAAACCGTCGTTGAGTTGTGGAAACTCTTCGAGCGCGCGCAGGATGGCAAACGCGATCAGGTGCGTGTACGACGCTTTGCCGCGATCGTTTTCGGCGAGATGCTTGTTGATAATGCGGCGGTTTTCGTCGAGCAGTTTGACCGGAATACGTCGTTCGGAAGTCGCCGTCGGCACGGAGAGACTGGTCTCCATGTTCTCGACGATCTTGAGCGCCGGACCACGCAGCGGGGTCGCTTCGACGTTCGGTTCGGGCGCGGGCGTAGGAGTTGGTTTGCGCTCGGGCGCAGGCGCCTGGGCCGCGGCTCCAGCGCCGTTTCCGGGCGGTGGAGTCGCAACACCCGCTCCATCGTCAATCAATTCGCTAAAATACGACCGCCACGAATCGTCAACCAGGGCGGGATTGCTTTGGAAACGGTCCAACAATCCCTGAACATAGCCGGCGTTCGCGCCGAACTCTTCCGCAATTAACTCTGATAAATCTGTTCTGTTTGCTTGAGTCAAAATCTGAAATCCATTTAGTTTTTGGTGTGTCGATAGACTATCATCTGCGGAACTAATTTGCACTCAGACGGTCTTCTCTAAAACACAGATGGCAGAAGCCGAGCCGCGCACGAGACTCAGGACGATCGTGGTGTTTGCGATGCTGTTCGCCGTTTTCGGCGCCGTAATCGTCTTTGCTTACTTTGCTACGTTCTCTCGACCGCTGACGACCGTCATCCTGGTCCGTCACGCCGAGAAGAAAATCGAGCCGAACAACGAGGATCCCGATCTGACGCCGGAGGGCGTTGAACGCGCGCAGGAGATCGCACGGATGTTCGGCGACGCCGGCGTTAACGCGATCTATGCGACGCAGTACAAGCGAACGCAGCAGACGGTTAAGCCGCTATCGGATCGCATCGGTGTTCCTGTTAGTTTGCTCAACTCGAAACAGACCGACGAACTGGTCAAACAAATCCAGACTACGCATCGCGGCCACACTGTCTTCATCGCGGGACACAACACGACCGTGCCCGCGATCGTTTCGGCGCTTAGCGGAGAAACGTACCCGCCGATTCCCGAAACCGAATACGACAACCTGTTCATCGTCACGATCTATCGTTTTGGAAAAGCGAAAGTGACGAAACTTAAATACGGGAAACATCTACCATGATCAATAAAATCCGTGTTGGAAGACGATCATTCATAAAACTGCTTTCCGCGCTGGGCGTCGCCACGGCGTCAAAACCCAACCTCTTCGCCCAGGCACCGACACCGTCTCCAACACCCGCGCAACGCATCACCAAGGAGATGATGCACGAGGCGGAAAAGCTGATCGGCATCGAGCTGACCGACGCGCAGGAAGCACTCGCGCTCGGCGGCGTCAATCGCAACCTCGACGCTTACGAAGCCGTGCGCAAGATCGATATTCCGCTCGACACGGAACCGGCGATCGCGTTTCACCCGATGCGCGCGCCCAAGTCACTCTACGTCCCACGCACGAAGTTTCGTTTCAGCAAGGTCGAAGCGCCGCAGTTCAAATCGATCGAAGATCTCGCGTTTGCGACCGTGCCGCAGTTGGCTGAACTGCTACGTACGCGCCGCATCACGTCGACTGAGTTGACCAAGATGTATCTCGGACGGCTGAAGCGCTATGGTCCAAAACTGCTCTGCGTCGTGACGTTGACTGAAGAGCTCGCGCTCAAGCAGGCCGCGGCTGCCGACGCCGAGATCAAACGCGGAAAGTATCGCGGGCCGCTGCACGGAATTCCGTGGGGTGCGAAAGATCTGTTTGCGACGAAAGGCATCAAGACGACGTGGGGGGCCGAGCCTTATCGCGATCAGGTCGTCGATTACGATTCGACCGTCGTCGAGCGATTGAACGAAGCGGGCGCTGTGCTGGTGGCGAAACTGTCGATGGGCGCGCTAGCCCAGGGCGCGCGCTGGTTTGGCGGCGTGACGCGAAATCCGTGGCAGATTGACGAAGCGCAACAGGGATCGAGTGGTTCGTCTGCCGGTCCAGGTGCGGCGACCGCGGCGGGACTCGTCGGGTTCTCGATCGGCACGGAAACACTCGGATCGATAGTTTCGCCTTCCGCGCGCTGCGGCGTTACGGGTTTGCGTCCGACTTATGGACGCGTGAGTCGGTACGGCGCGATGGGTTTGAGTTGGACGATGGATAAGATCGGTCCGATGTGTCGCGGCGTCGAGGATTGCGCCGCTGCGTTGCACGCGATCTACGGACCGGACGGCAAGGACATCACCGTCGGCGATGCGCCGTTTAATTGGAATCCCGATACAAACATCAGCACGCTGCGGATCGGGTATTTGGAAGCGGAGTTTGAAGGAACTGGCGGTCCCGGTGGTGGTGGTCCGGCGAACCCGACGCCACAGCAACGTCAAACTGCTGAGCAACGCCGTGCGGTTTACAAGGCTGCGCTCGAGGCGCTCGAGAAAGCGGGCGCGAAACTCGTGCCGATCGAGTTGCCGAAGTTTTCGGCGGCGCCGTTGCGATACATCCTGTCGGCCGAAGCGGCAGCAGCGTTTGACGACATCACGCGCGATGGACGTGTGAATCAGTTGTCAGGCCAGGCCGCGGGCGATTGGCCGAATACGTTCCGGACGTCGCGGTTCATTCCGGCGGTTGAATACCTGCGGGCGCAACGCGCGCGGACGTTGTTGATGCACGAGATGGAGAAGTTGATGTCGCAGTGGGACGTGTTTGTCAGTCCGGCGCCGGGGAGTGCGAGTTTGCTGGTGACAAACCTGACGGGTCATCCGGCTGTCGTGCTGCCTTGCGGGTTTGTGAACGATCTACCGGCGGCGATCATGTTTACGGGTGGCGTTTATGACGAGGTGTCGCCGTTGCGAGTGGCATTGGCGTTTGAGCGGGCGACGAAGTGGCACACGATGCATCCGAAAGTCGATTGGGCGACTTAGATGATGATTTGGAACGTCGAGCCTTTGCCCAATTCGGATGAGACTTTGATCGTGCCGCCGAGTTGTTCGATCGTGGTTTTCACGACGTCGAGTCCGACACCGCGACCGGAGAATTCCGTGATTTCTGTGGCAGTGGAGTAACCGGGCTCAAATATTTTCTTGATAATCGCGGGTTCGATCCCACGACCGTCATCGCGAACGGTGATTTGATTGGCTGTCGCTTCGATCGTGACATGTCCGACGGTTTCGATTCCGTGATCGACAGCGTTCCTCACCAGGTGCAGCAACGGATCGGCCAGCGCATCACAAATCGACTTGTCTAACGAACCGTTTACGCGGATTGAAAAATCGACGTTTTTGCCGGTGGCCGCGGCGACAGACTGACCCGCACGCATTGCCTGGTGCACGACGCGGAACAGCTCAGACTTGGTCGCGTAAACAATCCGAAAATTGATCTTGTTGCCGGTTGCTTGAGGCGCCGTCGCGATCACTTCGCCGATCTTGTTGAGATCTTCTTTCAACTGTTGAAACTGCCGATCGAAATCAGCAATAGCAAACCCTGTTTCTACAACGTAGACATTCGCACCTTCGGCCACGCATTCAGCGAGGCGGTGTCGCTCTTCGTCTTTTAATGAATCACGGATTTCGGAAGGAATTTCGATTGGTGTGTTTTGCGGAGGATCAAAGTCGGTCAGAGCGTCCACTGAGGCTTTGCCGGTGCGAATCGAGTGAAGTAGATCTTCAAACTCGTGGGCGCGTGCAGCGAGGTCGTTCTGTCCATTCGCGTGTGCCGCGGCTTTGAGACTATGAACGTTGCGGAAGAGGGTATCGAGCAACTCGCGCCTGTCTCTGCCGGAAAGCGTGCGCAGTTGATCGATCATCGCGGAGATCTGCGCGAGGCGAGCGGGGAGATCGTCATTCATCGGCAGCGTCCGTTTCGCTGTCTTCTGCTTCCGGCTGTACGTTTTTTTGCGGTTGCTGTTCGTCGAGGTCTCGTTTGATGGCGTCGAGGATGCCGTTAATGAACTGGGTCGCTTCGTAAGTGGAGAAGCGACGCGCGATTTCGAGTGCTTCGTTGATGGCTACTGTACGCGGTGTCGGCTCGTAGAGAAACTCGTAGACGGCGAGACGCAGGATGTTGCGATCGACGACGGCCATGCGCGAGATACGCCAGTGTTCGGCGCGCGACCGAATGCGATCGTCGAGCAGTTCGAGATTCTGAAGCGTTCCGGCTGCCAGCCGCGTCGCAAACTCGCGGGCCGTCTCGTCGAGATCAGCCTCGCCAAGCTCAGCCCAATAGCTGCGAACCACCTCGGTGGCAGGCATTTCGGCAACGTCAGCCGCAAAGAGCATTTGCAAGGCACATTCACGTGCCTTACGTCGCGAACCCATAAAGAATTACCAAAACCCGTTTAAGTCGATAAGCGCCACTAGGATGCTCACGACCCTTCGAACGATTCCCTGTAAAGATTAACTAACTCAACTGCGGTCATGGCAGCTTCGAATCCCTTGTTTCCGAGTTTCACACCGGCGCGGTCAATGGCCTGATCGACAGTATCCGCGGTAACGATACCGAAGACGACGGGTAAGCCACTTTCCAATCCAGCGTGCGAGATGCCACGCGCAACCTCGTTAGCAATGTAATCGAAGTGGGGAGTCTGACCTCGAATGATGGTGCCCAGACAAATTATTGCGTCAAATTTGCGCGACTGCGCGAGTCGAAGTGCGAGCAGTGGTATCTCGAATGCGCCAGGCACGCGATAAATCTCTACTCGATCTTCTTTCGCTCCTAACCGCGTGAGGCCGTCGAGCGCGCCCTCGACCAGCCTGCCGGATATAAATTCGTTCCATCGACTCGCGACGATAGCGAAACGAAAGCCTTCCGCGTTAAGGCGACCTTCGTGAACGGTTGGTTGCAATCGCTTCGACCTCTCGAGTGTGATGGTTACTGCGTTTCGCAGTATAGGAGATGCTCGGAGGCGCATCAAGTTTTGGATTTTTGCTGGTGTTTCTTCCAATCTATCAGTGTCATTGAGAACACTGATTCGACGGATCTTAAACGAGGTTCATCGGGGTCGGGCTCTTCGGATCCTTCGTGTAGTCGTAAAACCCTCTTCCCGACTTGCGTCCATACAACCCCGCCAAAACCATCCGCTTCAACAACGGCGGCGGCGCAAATCGCTTCTCCCGAAACTCATTGAACATGATCTCCGCAATGTAGTAAGTCGTGTCCAACCCGACAAAATCGCCAAGCGTAAACGGGCCCATCGGATATCCACACCCAAGCTTCATCGCGTTATCAATGTCGACAATCGACCCAACGCCTTCTTCCAAAGCCCGAATCGAATCCAGCATGTAAGGCACCAGCAAACGGTTCACGATAAACCCGGTCTTGTCTCCAGCCCGCACCGGCACCTTGCCCAACGTCTTCCCAAACCCAACCGCGTGTTCGTAAACGTCGTCGTCCGTGAGGATCGTCCGCACCACTTCAACCAGCTTCATCAACGGCACCGGATTGAAAAAGTGCATCCCAATAAAACGCGCCTGCCGCTCAGGCGAAGTCGCCGTCATCATCTCCGTTATCGACAACGACGACGTGTTCGAGGCAAAGATCGTCTCCGGCTTGCAGATCGCATCGAGCTGGCTGTAAGTGCTGCGTTTCTCGTCAAGATTCTCAATAATTGCCTCGATAATGATGTCGCAATCGGCCAAACTCTCGAACGACGTCGTCCCCGACAAACGTCCACGGATCTGACCCTGCTGCTCAGCCGTGATCGTTCCCTTCTCAGCAAACTTCGCCAGCGACTTCTCGATCCCGCCAAAACCCTTCGCGATAAACTCCTCCGAAACCTCTTTCACCACGGTCTCAAACCCCGCGGTCGCGGCCACTTGCGCGATTCCCGCGCCCATCAGGCCGCATCCCAAAACCCCGACTTTCTTAATTTCCATGTTGCGCTCCTTCAAACCATTTGTAGTAATCGTCCTGCCACGTTTTAAGGTCACTATTCAGAATCTGATCCCGCTGCGCCGGATTGTTTGAAGCCGCCGTCAGCTTCGACAGAATATCCAGCAAACGATCACGCAACTCCGCGGCGTTAGCGTCAGGCACCGGCGTCTCTTTCACCCGCTGTGTGATCTCGTCCACCCCACTCGAATCGTTGTTATGAACTACCCGCGACGCCTGATCGAGCAGCAAGTTCATCGTGTTGATGAAATTCAAGAACACCTGTCGCCGCGCGTTCGCCAGCTGCTGCACAGAAGGCGGAGTCGGGCGATTGAAATTTCTGACTACCTTATAAAAACCCGCCACCACTATCACAAGCGCCGCCGCCTGCAACACTCGCCACGCAACCGCCACACTCGTGCGCTCACCAGGCCGGCGATACTGAACCGCCAGCGCCAGCGCCGCTCCCGTAAGCAAACCACCAAGATGCGCGGCGTTGTCGATAAAACCACGTCCAACGTACCCGATAAACAAGTTGATAAAAATGATCGGCAGCATTCCCGTGCCGAATGCGCGCTTGAATCCTTCGGGAAGCTCGCGTCGAAACTTGATCCCAAAAACAAAAAGCACGCCCACGAGTCCAAACAAAGCTCCCGACGCACCCGCCGAAGGAACGTCAGTGCTCTTGAAGAGAAACTTTCCGAACGATCCCGTCGCCAAATCAGGCTGCAGCGTCAGGTAACTGGCAACCACGCCCATGATTCCCGTCGCCACCCAAAACACTACAAACTTCGCCGACCCATACAGCTTCTCAACGTACGGTCCAACCATCCACAAGCTGTACATGTTGACGAGCACGTGCGGCAGGTTGATGTGCACGAACATCGGCGTGATGAAGCGCCACCACTGATAGTTCGGCGCATTGATCAGGTAGTTCAACTTCGCGCCGTACGCGTTCAGCACCGTTTCCGGAAAGCCCTCCCACAACACCTGCGAGTGCATCCCACTCGATTCCCACATCATTAAGTAGACGAAGAAATTCACGATCAACAGGATGACGGTGAACTTGTAAGGACGATCGAGAACGGCGCGCGCGAACCGGATCGTTTCGCGATCCACCGGGCGATACTGCTGTGATGGCGTGGTGGTTTGACTGGCTGTTGAGGCGCCGCAGACGGCGCATTGAGCTTCGCCTGCGCCTACGATTGCCCCGCAACTACGGCACATCGTAGGCCGGCCGGGATTAGTTCGGTTTGATTCGCTTTCTGCCAAATTCGTGTTTCTTCTGTTGCTGACGACTCAGAACACGAATTTAACCCATCTTCTCCAACAAGCTCACTAAGTCGTCGGCATGTTCTTCTTCGACGGCGAGGATTCCCTCGAGCAAGCGGCGCGAAGTCGGGTCGTCGTTGCCGAAATAGTTGATCATGTCGCGATAGCTATCGATCGCGATTCGTTCAGCCACGAGATCTTCCTTGATCATGTCGGTGAGCGTATTGCCTTCGACGTATTCGGCGTGGCTGCGCATTAAGAGACCTTCGGGATTAAAATTCGGTTCGCCTTTGAGTTGAACTATTCGTTGCGCGATCTGATCGGCATGACCCTGTTCGTCGTTTGCGTGTTCTAAAAATTCCGCCGCGACGCCTTCCGCGTGGATTCCGGAGGCCATGAAATAATGACGTTTGTAACGCAGCACGCAAACGATCTCGGTAGCCAGAGCTTCGTTCAAAAGCTTTACAACGGTTTCGCGGTCCGCGGTATAGCCCTGCGTGACGGCGCCGTTTTCGATGTGCTGCCGCGCTCGTTCGCGCAAGGTTTTGATGTCAGTGAGAAATGGTTTATTAGCCATTATCCCTCACTCCTTGTTTGTGAATTTAGGGGAGCAAGGATATTACTCGCGGCCGTACGCATCTGTCTAATCCGTGTTCAGTTTGCCCTGGAGTTTGACTTCCGCCGGCGCTGAGTTGTCCGCGACGACGTTAACGGGAACCTGCCAGATCAACGTCTTGATGCGACACGTGCCGGTGTTGTCTTCACGACAATAGAACAACGTGACTTGCGCACGAATGCTGGCCGAGCCCGCAGTCGCGGCGATCGGAATGCGCAACGGCAGTTTCAGATCTTTCGACGTTTGCGCCGCGTTCTTTTGGTCCAACGAGATGCTGTTGCCGTCAACCGTGACTTTGTAACGCTGCGGCGCCTGCGGATTCAGGTGATAACCGGCGGGCAGTTGCACGTCGATGTTCAAGAAACCGTTCGCGCCGGCGCGGAGACGCTGCGCTGAAATCTTTTGCTCTTCAGCATTTGGACCGTCACTCTTTTCGAGAGCTTGCATGTTGCGCGCCGGCGGCGTCAGACCGTTCATTCGCAACGTGCTTGCCTGTTTAGTCGAAAGATCGACGACGCGAATGGCGTGATTATTTGTATCGGCGACGTAAAGCTTGCCGTTGACGAGTGCGAGCCCGCCGGGTTCGTAGAACGACGCTGACGAGCCATCGTTCTGGCCGGGTTTTCCGGTGCCGAACAACGTGGTGACGCGACGGCGTTTCGGATCGAGTTCCTTGATCTTGTGATTGTAAGTGTCGGCGATCAGCAACTTGTCGCCGTTGGCGATAATTCCGAGCGGGTGTTGCAGCCGCACGTCATCACCAGAACCGTCCACGTCGCCGAATTCAAACAGATCTCCGCCGACGAGCGTTTCAACCTCACCCTTGGCGATGTCGATCTCGCGAATGATGTTTGATTCGCTGTCGGCAACGTAAAGCACGTTGTCGTGCGTGGCGATTCCCGACGGCTGCGCGAAGCCGGAGCGCAGCAGTGGTCCATCGATGCGTGCTTCCCTGCCGGAACCGGCAAAGATCGAGACGTCGTTGTTATCGAGATCGAGTTTCCAGATCTGGTGTGGACCAGCCATCGCGATGTAGAGCGTGCGTCCGAGTAGTTGCAGATCCCACGGCGAATTCAACGCCGCTGCACGACCGCGGCCGATCATGGGCGACTCAGCCCACGTGCGCGATTGTTGGCCGGTGCCCGCGATCGTCTCGACCGTGCGCGTCTTCAGATCGGCTCGACGGATCAAATGATTCTCCGTGTCGGCGACGTAAAGACTGTCGCCGGCAAGCGCGAGACCCTGCGGCCGATGGAAAGTCGCTTTGTCGAACGCGCCGTCAGCAGCGCCGACTTCGCTGGCGCCGATCACGTCCACGAGCGTGCCGTCGAGTTTTGTAACGACGATGCGGTTGTGATTCGAGTCGGCGATGAACAGTCGATCGGTCGCGGCATCTGCAACGATCTTGCCCGGAAACGCAAGCGGCAGATCGCCGACTTTCGCGCGTTCGAGCACAAGCTTCAACGGTTCCTCGTTAAGCTCGCCTCGTTTGCGAAACTCGTCGATCGCCTTGCCGATTGCCTCATCGATGACGTCGTAATTTCCCTCACCGGAAACAGCGCCGATGACGTAACCCGCGGGATCGATCAAGACCTGCGTGGGCCACGCGCGCACGCCGTAACTCTGCCAAACCGCAAACTCCGAATCGTTGTAAACGGGATGTTCGATCTCGTAACGCAGAATAATGCGGCGGATGTTTTCAGTCTCTTTTTCGTTCTTGAACTTCGCGGAGTGAACGCCGATCACGACTAACTGATTCGCGTACTTTGCTTCGAGTTTTTTGAGATCCGGAATGATGTGGATGCAGTTGATGCAGCCGTAGGTCCAGAAGTCCAGCAACACGATCTTGCCCTTGAGCGCCGCGAGCGACAACGGTTTGTCGGTATTCAGCCAGCCACTGCCACCCTCGATCTCGGGCGCGCGCACCCGCCCTCTTTCTTGTACAGACATGGAAACACCTCGCTCGTAAGCGAAAAAGGAACTGAGCACTAACCCGATCGCTATCAGTAGCGTTTTCATTAATGCGGCCATTGTATATGGCGCCGATTTGTTTGTCGTGTCGGCGCGTTGTAACCTTTGTGACCTAAATTAACGAGTCGGCATGAACGATCAGGCATTCACAACACTCGAATATCAGCAGTTGCTGACGCTGATTAAACGAAACGCGCAGACCGAAACCGGCCGGCGACGTGTCGAGACGTTGTCGCCGATCGATGACGTTGTTGCACTGCGTCGCGAACTGTCCGCACTCGCGGAGTGTGTGACGCTGAGAAACCGCGGCGTGCGGTGGACGTTCAACGAGCTCTCCGATCCGGCTGAGACGATCGCGCGTTTGCACGTCGAAGGCGCGCCACTCGACACACTCGCGCTTTTGCAAATGGCGCGGTTGTGCGAACAGGCGATGTCGGCGCGCGCGGCGATCTACGACGAACGCGAAAACGCGTCGCGGCTTTGGCAACTCGTCGAAACACTCCCGCGAGATCTCAACACGCTCGTCGCACGCATCACGAATAAGATCCTGCCCGACGGTGAACTCGACGATCGCGCCAGCCCGGAACTCGCCGGCATTCGGCACGAGATTACGACGCTTCGTTCGCGAATCACCAGATCGTTGGAAAACCTGATGCGTCGATCGTCGGAAGCTATCCAGGACGAACTGGTCACGATGCGCAACGATCGCTTCGTGATTCCGATCAAGGCGGACCATCGCGGACGCGTCGCGGGCGTCGCCCACGGTTATTCGTCATCGGGAATGACGGCTTTCGTCGAACCGCTCGAGACGATCGACTCCAACAACGAATTGCAAGGCTTGCGCGAGGCGGAAGCGCGCGAGATCGCGCGAATTCTTTCGGCGCTGACTGAAGAGTTGCGCGCGCAACTGCCCGCACTCGAAATAGCCGCGCAGGCTGTCGCGGAACTCGATTTCATCAACGCCAAAGCCTCGTTTCACCAGCGTTTCAACTGCGTGACTCCCGAGATCGACGACGCGCCACAGTCGCTGCTCTCGAGTGGACGTTTGGAGCTCATCGAAGCGCGGCACCCGTTGCTTGAAGAAAATCTGCGTGCTACTGGTGGAGTCGTCGTGCCCGTTTCGTTTGCCCTCGACGACGAGAAGAACGCGATGGTTATCTCCGGCGCAAACGCGGGCGGAAAAACCGTTGTGTTGAAAACGACCGGCTTGCTGGCGCTCGCGGCGTTGTCGGGAATCTCGACGCCGGCGAAGTTCGCGCGTGTTCCGTTTTACGCGTCGGTGCTGGCGGACATCGGCGATCATCAGTCACTCGCCGCAAATCTCTCGACGTTTACGTCGCACGTCGCGAACATCTCGCGAATGCTGGAATGGTGTGAAGCGCCCGCGCTTGTTCTGCTGGATGAAGTCGGCACCGGAACGGATCCTGAAGAGGGCTCGGCGCTCGGCGTCGCGGTGGTGGACCACTTCCGGCGCAACTGCGGCGCGCACGTGATCGCGACGACGCACTACAGCGGTCTCAAGATGTACGCGGGCAATGAAGAAGGCGTGCTCAACGCGAGTGTCGAGTTTGACGAGAAGACACTGCGGCCGACGTACCGGCTGATTGTCGGCGTGGCCGGCGCGTCGTCGGGACTGGAGATCGCGCGTCGTTTTGGTGTTCCGGCGTCGATCGTCGAGACGGCGATCGGTTCGGTGAAAGACTCGTCACTTCAGGCTTCTGAATACTTGAAACGAATCAAGCGCGAGTCGGAAGAAGCGGAAGCGCTTCGTCTCGCGTTGGAAGAAGAGCGCGCGGCGGTGGCGGAGAAGTTTGCGTCGCTCGACAAGGAAGCCGAGAAACGTGAACGCGAGCGGCAATTGACGTTTGACAAGACGATCCAACAAAAGATCGCCGAGCTCGAAAAACGCGCGCGTGAGTTAGTTACACGAATTCAAGACAAAACAGAACGGATCCGTGCCGAGCGTGAAGTTCAACGACAGATTCCGGAAATAAAACGAACCGTCCAACGAGAAACTAAGATTGCTGAGACAAAAACTAACACTGCTGAGCCCGAACCAGAATCCGTCAAATCCGTGGTTCCGCAACGCGAGATCGTCGAAGGCGACACCGTCAGGTTAATTTCGTTCGGCTCGATCGGCGTGGTCGATAAGATCAAAGACGGCATTGCGGAAGTGCGCGTGAAGTCGCTGCGTTTCAAAGAGAAGTTGGAAAACCTGGAACTCGTCGCGCAGCCGCCCGCGCCGCAAAAAGGTAAACTCGAAAAACTTAAACAGTCAGCCGCCGCGAGCGTGCAAGTAAACGCAGCGGATCAGAAGGTCCAATCGGAGTTGAACGTGATCGGCCAGACGACCGATGAAGCTGTCGATGCAGTCGACAAGTTTCTCGACGAAGCCTCGATGGCCCGTCTCATCAAAGTACGAATCGTCCACGGTCACGGCACGGGCGCGCTGCGACGCGCCATCGGTGGTCTTTTGGACGGACATCCTCACGTCGCTAAGTTCGTGCCGGCGCCACCCAACGAGGGGGGCACTGGTGCAACGTTGGTTGAGTTGAGACAATAGCTTTCCCGTAGCCCAATGCGTTACCCCCAGACTTTCATCGACGATCTCAAACGACAGGCAGACATTGTCCGCGTCATTCAGGATTACGTGCAGCTCAAGAAAAAGGGCGCAAACTGGATGGCCTGCTGCCCTTTTCACAAGGAAAAAACGCCTTCTTTCTCCGTCAGTCCCGCTAAAGAGATCTTCTTCTGTTTCGGTTGTCACAAGGGCGGAACGGTCTTCAACTTCGTCATGGAGATCGAACGCGTTCCGTTTCCTGAAGCGATCAAGATCGTCGCCGACAAGGTCGGAATGCCGTTGCCGAAGATGGTCGACGACGGCCGCTTCGAAGCACGACGCCAGGAAGCCGACGAAGTTATTCAACTCAATTCGTGGGCACTCGACTGGTGGCAAAAACAACTCGAATCGAGTCCCGAAGGCCGCATCGCGCGCGATTACCTGAATCAACGACAACTCACCGAAGACACACAGAAAACTTTTCGTCTCGGTTACGCGCCCGATAGTTGGGAAGCACTCTCTTCGTACCTGCGTCAAAAAGGCGCAACACAACAACAGATCGAACGCAGTGGTCTCGTAGTTAAAAAAGACGAAGGCGGTTCGTACGATCGTTTTCGCGGACGTTTGATCGTTCCTGTCTTCGATCACCAGGGACGACCGATCGCGTTCGGCGGACGCACGTTGAAAAACGAAGACGCAAAGTACATCAACTCACCGGAAACTCCGGCGTACGTCAAAGGTCGAAATCTCTTTGGTCTAAACCTGACGCGCGATGACATTCGCCGCCAGGGATTCGCGATTCTCGTCGAAGGTTTTCTCGATCTGATCGTGCCGTATCAGTTCGGCGTGCGAAACATCGTCGCGAGTTTGGGAACCGCGTTGACGCAGGACCAGGTAAAGTTGATAGGCAGGTTTGCGCGCAAAGTTGTAGTCAACTATGATGGCGACCGCGCCGGCGTTCAGGCGGCCAAGAAAGCCATCGAAGTTCTCCTCGCCGAGGACATCGAAGTGAAAGTGCTGGTGCTTCCCGACAATGCGGATCCCGACGAGTTCATCCGGAAGTTTGGCGCAACTGAATATCAACGACGACGAGCACAGGCCCAACCACACATACAATTCGTGATCGAGAACGCTCTACGCGACCGTAGTCTTCACCGGCCCGCGGAGAAAGCCGAGGCCGTCGAAGAAGTTCTTCCTTACATCAGGGCCGTCAATAGTCGCATTCAGAAACGCGAGTATTTCGACATGGCAATGGATGCGCTCGGCATCGACAGAGAGAACGTCAACACGTCGACCTGGCGCCGTGAGTTGTGGCAAATGATCCGCGACAATCGGAACCGCACGCCACAGTCAGTGCAACCGGTTACTCGTCGCGCTGAAGCAACTGCCGCGGAACAACGCTTGCTAAGTCTGCTGTTCGCTGACGAAGGATTAAGACGGCAAGTACTGCCGATGTTGCGAAAAGAAGATTACGAAGATCTGGCAACAGCACCGCTTTTTCAGGCCTTATTAGACCTCGAACGTGAAGGCGCCGCGATCGATTTTGAAAACGTAAGCAGCAAAACCGAAGACGACGAGTTTGCAAAGAAGATGATTCCGATGCTGCTGATGAACTCTTCTTTACACGGTTCGAATCAACATTACATACCCGAAGAGTGCGTTTCGACTTTCAGACTGATGCGAATCGAGCAGCGAATTGAAGAATTGAGACGAGAGTTGGTGATCGCGGAGCGCGCGCAGGACGACGAGAAAGTCTCAAAGCTCGCCGCCGAACAGATCGAGCTCTCCTCTTTGCGTCAGGGAATGTTGCACCCTGATCGAGAAGCTGCTCAGAAGCAGTAAGTAGGCCGAAGTGAGTATCGAAGACAAGGATCGCGACGATGTAATGGAACGGCTGCTCGAGCTCGGCGGCGACAAGAAATACTTGACGTTCGACGATCTCAACCGCGAGCTGCCGGACAATGTCGTCTCGCCCGATGACATCGAAGACGTTCTGCAAAAACTGGAAGGTTCGAACATTCCAGTTGCCGACTCGGACGAACGTCTACTCGAAGCTGCGGCCGCGACAATCTCCGAAGAAGACGAGGACGGCCTCGACGAAGACGTCGAACTCGATCTCTCCGCCGGCGCACTCGAAAAGACCAACGACCCGGTCCGGCTTTACCTGCGTGAGATGGGTGTCGTGCCGTTGCTGACGCGCGAAGGCGAAGTCGCGATCGCGAAACGCATCGAGCGCGGCCAACTGAAAACGCAAAAAGCGATCGCGCGTTCGCCGATCGCCGTGCGCGAGTTGTTGCGGATCGGCGAGGAGCTCGAAGCCGGCAAGCTGAACATTCGCGACACGGTCGTCTTCTCCGAACAGGCTGAATTGACGGGCGACGAAGACAAGGCCGAAGAGTATCGCACCTGGACCATCGAAGGCATTCAGAACATCAGCCGCATCGCGAAGCTCGCACTAACAGAACTCGAAAAGCTGCACGAAGAACAGAAAGAAGCGCGTGGGAAGAAGACGAAGAAGCTGACGAAACTGAAGCGCGGAGTCGGACGGCTGCGGCTCGAGATCGCGCAGGAGATCGGACGGCTCAATCTCACCGAACGCGCGCGCCAGCGTCTGATCAACTCGATTCGCACCGTACACAAGTCAGTTCGCGAAGCTGAACGCGAGATCGATAGTCTCAGCGAGAAGTCGACGCGCAAACGTCTCAAACCCGAGGACCAGAAAGAGTACAAACGCCGGATACTCGCCGCGAAGAAACGTCTCGCGGAAATCGAGGTTGATCATTTCGTCGGACCGGTCGAGATCAAACGTGCATTGCAGGCGATCGTGACCGGCGAGCAGCAAACGGGACAAGCGAAGCGTGAACTTGTCGAAGCTAATTTGCGACTCGTTGTTTCGATCGCGAAGAAGTATACGAATCGCGGTTTGCAGTTCCTGGACTTGATCCAGGAAGGAAACATCGGGTTGATGAAGGCGGTTGATAAGTTTGAATGGCGTCGCGGTTACAAGTTTTCAACTTACGCGACGTGGTGGATCCGACAGGCGATCACGCGCGCGATCGCGGATCAGGCGCGCACGATTCGCATTCCGGTCCACATGATCGAGACGATCAATAAGTTGATTCGCACGTCGCGATCGCTGGTCCAGGAGTTGGGACGCGAACCGACGAGTGAAGAGATCGCGAAGAAGATGGACATTCCGGTGTCGAAGGTGCGCAAGGTTTTGAAGATTGCGCAGGAGCCGATCTCCTTGGAGACGCCGATCGGAGAAGAAGAAGATTCACATCTCGGCGACTTTATCGAAGACAAGTCGATCCTGAACCCCGCCGATGCTGTTGTTGCTTCGAACCTGCGCGAGATCACGGATGAAGTGCTCGCGACGCTCACGCCGCGCGAGGAGAAAGTGATCAAGATGCGGTTTGGGTTGGGAACGACGGGATCCGAACACACGCTGGAAGAAGTGGGCCAGCATTTCGCAGTGACGCGCGAACGCATCCGCCAGATCGAGGCGAAGGCGCTACGCAAACTGCGTCACCCCTCACGCTCTCGAAAGCTCAAAGCCTTCCTCGACGGCGCCCCGCGTTAGCCACAAAAAGGCACAAGAAGTTAGCCACGAAGAGGCACAAAAAGCACAAGAGGCACAAGAAAGTCAGTCAGAGGCAGGGGAAAACAACCCTGTCTCTGTAAGAGTCTTTTTTGTCCCTCTTGTGCCTCTTGTGCCTTTTGTGCCTCTTCGTGGCTATTTAGTGGCTATTTAAATGTGAGAAACGCGGAACTTTTGACCGTTTGATCGAATTCGTAGTTGTAAGTGTATCCGGGGAATTCGATGGGACGAACGTATTGAACCCTGATCTCGACGCGATTATCACGCGTCACTTGCGTGACCACCGCATCCGGCGGAACGTTGTACTCAGGCGCAACCTTCACCAGTTGATCGCGCGCCCACGAAGGTGAATATCCCGTCGTACACGCAACGTCAGCATAGTGCTGCATCAAGTCTTTATAACCATAGGCCTGGTACGCTACCGGAATATAAAGATACCCGGCGTAAGCAGCCGTAACGAGAACGACCATGACGATCAAGAACTGCAAGCGAGCACCGCCCCGTTCACTTGTTCTTCGCATTAGTGTGAACTTCCTTTTACCTCGCGCCCGCCTGTAACCCGGCTCGCAACGAGAGTCGCAACGATTTCGCACTGATGAGCCTGCCTTCGACGATCTTCGGCAGTCCCACCCCTTCGAGCAACACCCAATTGATCTGACCGGCAACGCTCTTCTTGTCGTGCTTGAGCGCCCCGGTGATTTGATTGAGATCGAGATTGTCCGCGCGTGGTAACGGGCCGCAAAGGTGTACGGCTTCGCGCAGCAACTCAAGGTCTCCCGAGTCCAGCAGACCCAGGTTTCGAGACAATTCTCCGGCAACTAACATTCCATAACCAACAGCCTCGCCGTGACGAAACGTTCGATAGTTCGTCACTGCTTCCAACGCGTGCGCCGTCGTGTGCCCGAAATTCAAAATGCGCCGCGACTTCGCGTCAGCGCGACTCGTCGACTCCCGCTCATCCCCCGCCACGATCGACGCCTTGAACGCGCAATGCTCGGCAATCAACTCCGCAAACTCGGGCGCGAGCAGAAATTCGCCACTCTCCCGCACCGCACGCAAACCCGCAACTGTTTGACTGAACAGCGATTTATCCGCGATGAGCGCCTGCTTCGTCATCTCACAAAACCCGGACACGAGCTCTCGCGGCGGCAGCGACGTCAGCGTCTCCGTATCGATCACGACGCAAGCGGGTTGATGAAAAGCGCCGACGAGATTTTTACCTGACGGCAAATTGATCGCGGTCTTGCCGCCGACGGAAGAATCGATTTGCGCCAGCAACGTCGTCGGAATCTGCACTATCGGAAGTCCGCGCAAGTAAATAGCCGCGGCAAAACCCGCGAGATCGCCGACGACTCCGCCGCCGAGCGCGAGCACCACATCGTCTCTCTCAAACTGCTTCTCATTCAGAAACTTAACGGCTTTCTCAAGGAACGGAAACGACTTGTAACGCTCGCCTTCAGGCATCAGCCATTCGAAGACTTTGAACTTCTCACGCTTCAAATTCCGCGCGATCTCACGGCCGTAAAGCGCAAAGACTCGCTCGTTCGAGATGATTCCGATTCTTCGTGGAATGCGAGGAAGTGATGCTGAAATTAGCCGCGGAACATCGAGCCTGATACCAGTGCCGACATTAATCTCGCTGTGTCGAGTTTCTTGTTTAAGGGCGAGTTCAAGCCGGCGCATTATTGGGGACCGTTAAATAGCGAATGGGCGCGACATACGTGGGAGTGCGTCGCGCCCATCCATATTCGTGGTTACTGTCCTCACCCCAGCAACCACTTGAGACGGAGGATCCACCAACCGTCTCTCTTGCCCCGCAATATACACCGCAATGCCTGTGCCGTGCAAGAGCCTTTTTTCCACAGACTGAACTAACTTAGATTTGCTTAGAGAAAACCTGTATCTCGTGCAGAACCAAGAGTTCGTGAGATATCGCCCGAGCCGCGCTTCGTGTAGATATTTCGCGATCGGGCATGTAGAAATTTCACGCGACGACCAAGCTTACGCGCCGATTTCCTGCTTGATTGCGGCCGCGATTTTTTGTGCGTACGACTCGATCTCGCTCTGCTGTTCGCCCTCAATCATGATCCGCGCCAACGGTTCGGTTCCGGAGTAACGAAGCAACAGCCGTCCTTTGCTCGCCAACTGCTTTTCAACTTCAGCGGCAGCTACTTGAACCGACGAAAGATCTGAAAACGGAAGCTTCTCACGCACGCGAACGTTGACGAGGATCTGCGGATAGGTTTGAAAACCAGCCGTCGCCTCCGAGAGCGATTTCTTCGACTCGCGCAACGCGCGCATCAACGAAAGCGCAGTTATCATGCCATCGCCCGCCAGGCTCAACTCCGGAAGAATGATGTGACCCGACTGCTCGCCGCCGAGACTCGCCTTGAGTCGCAGCAGTTCATCCAACACGTACTTGTCGCCGACGTCAGTGCGGACCAGTTTGATTCCCACGGCGCGAAACGCGATCTCCAACCCGATGTTGCTCATGACGGTGGCGACAACCGTGTCGTCTTTGAGTCGTCCGTGCGAGCGAAGATGATTTGCGAGGACCCAGAGCGTAGCGTCGCCATCGACAAAGTTTCCAACACCATCGACGTAGAGCGATCGATCCGCGTCGCCGTCGAACGCAACGCCGAGGTCGGCTTTTTCCGCAACGACACGTTCACGCAGTGCGTCGATGTGAAGCGAACCGCAGTTGAGATTTATGTTTCGTCCATCGGGCGTTGCTTTGATGGCGACGACGTTTGCGCCGAGATTCTTGAACAACTCCGGAGCGAGCGCGGAACTCGCGCCGTTCGCGCAATCGATCACGATCTTCAACCCGCCCAGGTCCAAACCCGCACCGATCTCGTCCGAAAGAAAAGTGACGTAGTCCTGCTGGAGTTTGTGTTCGATCTCTGGCGATCGCGGCGCAGAATCGGAGGACGCGGATTGCTCGACACCGGCGTAGATGTCGGCTTCGATGACGCGCTCGACCGAGTCGTCCATCTTCTCACCTGAAGGCGCGAAGATCTTGATGCCGTTGTCCTGATAAGGATTGTGCGATGCGCTGATCACGACACCTGCGTCGGCGTCGAGTTTTCGCGTTAGAAACGCAACGCCCGGCGTTGTTATCACACCCGCCGACAGACATTTCGCGCCCGCGCGCGTCGCCCCTTCGACCAGCGCCTGCTCGATCCACTCGCCTGACTCGCGCGTGTCTCTGCCGACGATGATTTCGGGTGTGGTTTTTGAAAGATGGCGGGCCAGCGAAAAACCGATCGCGTTAACCGTGGGTGCGTCGAGTGGGAATTTTCCTGCTTCGCCTCGAATACCGTCCGTGCCAAAAAGACGTCTCAACTATCGCTCCGGTACAAACCTTGTGGATTTTAAAATCACTTTATTCTGGAGTTCGGGGGCGACGCGCAGCTTTGGTTCCATTATCGAACTGGTCGGCGTCGGCGGCTCCATTACGATCTTCAAGTCTTCGGGCTTCAGACTATTCAGCACCGTCGGTGGACCAGAAACAGTAATGTTCATGGGTTCGCCCTGCATTTTGACGCCATCGCCGTTATAAACAGCGACGCCCGAAAAACTCTTCTCGATCGGCTTCTCACTAATGTCGACTTCAACACTGACGACCGGATCAAGTAGATCGACTTTCGTGTCGGGAACGTCGATGCCCAAATTCGCCGCCGTGAAACTCTGCTTGTGACCCGACAACCAGATCGACTCGGTAAAGACTTTTTGTATCGCGTTGACGCGGCTTTCCGGTCCGCGAACCGTTACCGATCCTTTACTGGGCCGAATGCCATAGACCTCGTATCCCTCTTCGGGTTTTCCTTCGATCTTGGGTTCGATCGCGATCTGCCGCTCGACAATCGGTTCGAGTCGAATCGGAATCGCGCTCGGTTGAAATCCGTCAACTTTGACGCCTTGCGGCAGCGATATCTGCGCCTTGTCAGCCAAACGCAGGACTCGTTCACCCGCGTGCTGATCGCTGATATCGACAGTAGCCACGAGATCGAGCGCCGTCAGATCGTCCAGCTTGTTTCGACTGCCCGTCAGCATCACGTCGACCGTACGCGGCGGATCGTTGCTGATCTCGAGCATTTGCGGCCGGATGAAGTTGAGTTGAACGTTGACGTGCGCCGTTACAGGTTCATTCTGGCCCGTCACGACGAGCCACAGAACGATCGCGATCGCGAGCGAAAGAAGTTTCAAACTCCAGTCTTCGAGGAAGATTCGACGCAGCCACTTCTCGACGCGATTGGGCGCGCGGCCGAGATCCGGAGCAACATCATCGTCTTCTAAGTCTTGAAACGGCATGTTGAACTAAATCGACGCGATCTCTTCAGTCTCACTCTTTGCTTCCGAAAGCTTTTGCGGCTCCTTCTTTGCGACGCCGATCGCCTCGAAGATGGCTGCTCGTAACTTCGGCGGATCGAGTCCTCGTCTGATCTCGCCTTTTTGAACAAACGAAAGCAATCCAGTTTCTTCCGAAACGACGACGGCGACAGCGTCGGTATCTTCGGTGACGCCGATCGCCGCGCGATGGCGTGTGCCCAGATCGCGCGAGAGTCGTGGATTGAGTGTCAAAGGAAGAAAGCACGAAGCTGCGGCGATGCGATGCCGCCGCACTACAACGGCGCCGTCGTGAAGCGGACTCGCCGTATTGAAGATACTCACAAGCAGGTCGTAACTCAGTTCCGCATCGAGCTGCACACCGCCGTCAGTCACGTTCTTCAAACCGACGTTGCGTTCGATCACGATCAGCGCGCCCGTTTTGGTCGAAGCCAACGTCGAAGCAGCGAGTATGACTTCGTCGTAAATACCTTCGCCAAACTGCCCGCGATGCCTGAAGAACGGCACGCGGAAGCGATTACCAAACGTAATCAACGCCTGGCGGATCTCCGACTGGAACAACACGATAATGGCGATACCGATGTACAGCAGCCCGTTGCTGAGCACGAACTCCAGCGTCGCGAGATCCTGTTTGATTGAAAGCCAGTAGAGAAAAACGAGAGCGGCGATTCCAGCGGCCATGGGCGCGGCGCGAGTGCCGCGCAGGAGCTTCAGAACTGCATACACGAGCAAAAAGACGAAGATGATGTCCGCGACGTTGCGCGGCTCAATCATCCGTCTCAAATACTCGGTGTATGGCAGTAGTAGTAACATCTTGCGTTGTCAAAACTGCATTTCTGCGAATGTCGGCTTGGCGACAGCAACTTAGTTTCTCCGGATACATCATGAATACAGCAACCCGCCATTTTCATGTGTAAATTAAAGCTCCGTGCCGATTATAAACTGTGTTCAGGTTTGAAGAAAGACTATGCGGTGTGCGTAACATCAGCTAACGCAGCGCTCATCGGAAACACGGATGAAAACGAATTGCGAGGACACTACGCCGGGGCGGCCTTTGAACGCTTCTTGCGTTTGAACTTTCCGCTCTGTAGAAATCCGACCAATTCGCCGTTTTTTCCCACCACGGCGAGCGATCCGATACCGTTTCGCTTCATCAGCTCGCGAGCATAGTCGAGCGTGGCATTGGGTTCGACGAAGAATCGCGGGGCGATTGGCCGCATCACGTCGCGCGCTTTCGTGAGGTGCCAGCGGTCACGCGGCAGGTTTTTCAGGTCTTCCAAAGAGATGATTCCGTGAAGTCGGCGGTTGAGAGCAACCGGAAACGCCACCTGGCGATGCATCGGCAAAACTGAGTCGATCAACTGGCTGATCGGCAGATCGGGTTCGATCGAGAACGGCGCGGACATCGCTTCTTTAACGATGTTCTGCACGCGCCCGCGAACATGCTTCACGACGCTGTAAGCGGCGTCGAAAAGAAACAGGCCGACGAGCACTGACCAGAACCCCATGAAGTACGAACGAAAACTCGGCGCGATCGCCATGTAAACGCCGAAGATGATCAGAATCGCTGCGATCAGCATCCCGCAGATGCCGGCGAGTCGCGTTGCTTCCTTGATGTCGCCGGTTCTGCGCCAAAGAATCGCGCGCAACACACGACCGCCGTCGAGTGGGTATCCGGGAAATAGATTGAAAACTGCGAGCAACAGATTACCGGCGCACAACAGCAACAGGACGCCGCCAACGGTGACATAACCCGCCATCATCACGGGCAACATCAAAACAAAACTGATCGCCGCGAACACGAAACTCGCAGCCGGACCCGCAACCGCGATTCTAAACTCCGCGCGTGGACTGTCAGGTTCGTTACGCAACCGCGCCAACCCGCCAAACGGATGCAACACGATCTCTTCGATCTCGATTCCCTCCGCGCGTCCCATCAACGCGTGTGAAAGCTCGTGGCCCAGCACGGAAAGAAACAGTCCGACAGTTGTAACGACGGCGAGGATCCATGCAGCCGTAACGCTGACCGGAAGCAGTTGGACCTGGCCCACCCACATGCCGCCGCGCGCGAGATTCACCGCGATCAGCCAAACACTTAAAAAGAAAACGACAAACCAGCGATAGTCGAAGCGCACGGGAATCCCGAAGATGCGCGCCACCGTGATCTGTCGTTTATAGAAGTCGGTCCAAGCCATGGTTATTGTCCGTTTACCATTTTTCGTTTTTCATTTGTCATTTAAAGACTCGAGCCGTCAGCTCCTAAATAAGAAACGACAAATGAGAAATGAAAAATGGTAAACGCCATGTTCTAAACTTCACTCGCCGCCGCGTCGATCATTGGATGCGCCTCGGTGCGGGCAACGCGCCGTAACAACAGCGGTTCGTCGTAAAGCTGCGACAAACCGCGAACGATCGCGAACCGCGGATCGTTGGCCACTCGCACGCTGAGCGACAGTTCCGTTTGCAGGTACTCCGACAACCCCTCCAGCATCGCGCCGCCGCCCGTCAGGATCACGCCGCGCGTGTAAACATCGCCTGCGACTTCCGGCGCGAGTTCAGTCAGCATCGTTCGTACTTCCTCGGCGATGCGGCGAATGATCGGCAACGTGATCGCGTGAACTTCGGCCGCCGTGATGTCTACAGCGCCCGGACTACCGGTCTGCACGTCACGGCCGCGAACGGTGACCTTTTTTTCAGGATCCTGCGGCTCAATCGCGGAACTGAGTTCCAGTTTCAAACGCTCGGCCGTCTGCACGCCGATAGTTAGACCCCGGTGACGGCGTAAACGGTCCATAATTGCGAGGTCGATGTCGGAACTTCCGAGTCGTTCAGCACGTGAAGCGATGATCGAGCCGGCGATGATCGCGGCGACGTTGGTCGTTCCGCCGCCGATATCGACGACCGCGGCAGCATGTTCGTCGTTGACGGGAACGCCCGCGCCGATCGCGGCGGCAAGGCCTTCTTCGATCATGTAGACCTTGCTGATGCGCGCCTCTTCGGCCGCGCTCAACAACGCGCGCTGCTCGACTTGCGTCACTTCGGACAAGACACTCATCACCGCGCGCCGGCTGAAATGCGAGATCCCGCTACGCGCCTCGCGCACAAAGTGATCCAACATCACCCGCGTCCGCTCGAAATCCGCGACCACGCCATCAACCATCGGCGCGATCACCGTGACGTCGCGCGCCTCGCGGCCCTGCATCTTGTGCGCCTCGTTGCCGACGGCGATCACCTCGCCGTTGATCTTGTTGACCGCGACCACCGACGGCTCGTCGACAACGACACCACGCCCGCGAACGGCGATGATCGTGCTCGCCGAACCCATGTCGATCGCCATTGAATCCGAGACGAAGTTGCGCAGGCCACTGAGGCTGAGGAGAGTTCTGGTCCTGCCTATAAACGACATAAAAGACTATCCCGTGTTCCTTGATCCCTGTGATTGTTAAAAAGAGCCACTTGCTCGCTGCCAGTCGACTTCCCAAAGTTTCACCGGTTGCTCGCGGTTCTTCACCGTGATCGGATCGCGTGGCTTCAACTTGTAACGACTATGAGCAGCCTTGGCCGTGGCATCGCTGATGAGAATCTCGCCGCCTCGCGCGTTCGCCTCTAAACGCGACGAAGTATTGACTGTGTCGCCGATCGCCGTGTATTCGGAACGTCGATCGGATCCGATGTAACCGACGATGGCTTCGCCGGTGTGCAGGCCCATGCCGACTCCGATCTCAGTAAAACCTTCTTCACGGAGTTCACGATTGATACCGAGCAGGCGTCGCTGCATCGCGACCGCCGCGTTGAGCGCGTTTGATGCATCGTCCGGCGTGGCGGTCGGCGCACCGAAAAGGGCCATCAAGCCGTCGCCCAGATACTTATCGAGCGTTCCGCCGTGCGCGAAGATGATGTCGGTCATCGCCGAGAAGTAGCGATTCAAAAGACTGACGATCTTTTCCGCAGGCGCGTGTTCGGAGATTCGCGTGAAGCCGCGAATGTCGGCAAACAGGATCGTAATTGTCTGATTGACGCCGCCGAGCTTGAACGACTCGGGATTTTCCAGCATCTGCTTGACGACGTACTCAGGCAAAAATCGACTGTAGTTCGCGCGCGCGACTTCTTCACGCGCGAGGCGCTCGTGAGCACGTGCGTTTTCGACGGCGATCGCCGTCTGTGCAGCGACGGCGCTGATCAGTTCGAGATCGTCAGGCTTGAACGCCGCAAACGGATCGAGTCGATCGGCGTACAACGCGCCGTGAACGCGTGATTCCGTCATCAGCGGCGCGCAGATCGTCGAACGCACGCCTTGCGAGACGATCGAGTCGACGCCGGCGAATTGCTCGTCGGCGGCGGCGTCCTGCGACAGCAACGCAACGCGATCCTTCATTACTTTTCGCGTGATCGTGCGTCCGATCGAAAGCCGGCGTGCGTGAGCTTCGAGTTTGTTGTCGCGGGCGCGCATCGCGACCGGGTTCAGGTTCGTGTCTTCCGTGTCGCCCTCGGCGAGCAGTGCGACGACGCGATCCGCCGGAGTCGATCTGAAGATCACGTCGGTGGCTTTTTCGAAGATCGCGTTCAGGTCGAAGACGGAACCGAGCGTTTTGCTCATTTCATAGAGCGCGCTCAGAATGTTTGCTTTGCGTTGCAGCGAGTCGAGAACTTTATCGCGCTGTTGCGGCTGCGTGATCGCGACTTCTTCCTTCGAACGCAATACGGTCGACATCACGTCGCTTGCCGAGATCAATAACTGCGTATGACCGAGAGGCTTGTCGTCGTAACGCACGTCGGTGGTGCGTTCCTCGACCGGCTGTTCGAAACGCAAAGTGCTGGCGCCGATCGTGATGCGATCGCCGTCCTTCAACTGGTGCTCGAAACGAGGTTCGCCGTTGATGAAGACCTTGTTTGCGCTGCGTCGAAGCTGGTTGTTGATCATGGCGCCGTCGATGATGTTGAAGACGCCGTTTTCTAACTGGTTGATGTGGGCGTGATAGCGCGAGGCGCGTGGATCATCCAGGACCACCGAGTTGTCGGGAGCCCGGCCAATCGTGCAAGTGGTTTTCGGCAGAAAAGTGAATTGCCATTCACGGCCACTTGCGTCGGTGATTTTCAGATGAGCCATGGCGCGCGTGATCCTAACATGATCCGTGTTAGCAAGTAACCGTGTTATCAGGTAACCGTGTTAGCAGGTAACCGTGTTAGCAAGTAACCGTGTTAGCAAGTAACACTGTACACGAACCATGAATTCAACAAAATCCTTCTTCATTGACGTTCCGCCAGCGGGAAACACATTTGCAGGAATTGAAAACCTGCTTCATCGACCTCCCGCTAGCGGTCTTTGTGGAACTACTTCCACCACAACGCGTCTTGGGCTATGATGCGCGCGACCTCAACACATCCCAGGGAGTAACTGTAGTGAGTTTCTCCACCCGAGTCGTTCCTCTCCTCCTTTTGGCACTTCTGAGTGTTTCAGTATCGGTACGTGCGCAGACGCTATCCAAACCAGCGCCAAAGACGCCCAAAGGCACGGTTTCCGGTCGCGTTACTATCAAAGACAAACCCGCGCCGGGAATTCCCGTGGGTTTGCGTAGAACAAATTCCGGCGTCAGTCCACTGGAACAGTTCTTAAAAGCGACAACGGATCAGAACGGCCTCTATCGCATCACGAACGTTCCACCCGGGACTTACGACATTTTGCCTGGGGCGCCTGCTTTCGTCGTATCGGACATCGGCGTCAATAACCAGCGAGCCAAAAACGTCATCGTCGGTGAAGACGAAGACGTTGAAGACATCAACTTCTCGCTCGTACGCGGCGGCGTGATCACCGGCAAGATCACGGATGCCGACGGCCGTCCGGTGATTCAACAACAAGTCAATCTCTACTCCGTCGACGCTTTCACGCAACAGCAGCAGCGCCAGATCTATCCGTCGATCAATTCAATGACTGACGATCGCGGCGTCTATCGCTTCTACGGACTCGCCGCGGGACGTTACAAAGTCGCCGTCGGACGCGCCGATGATGGTCAGATTTTCAACTCATCCTCGCGTGTTATTTACAAACAGGTTTTCCATCCCGACACCCTCGACTCAAATAAAGCAACCGTGATCGACGTGCGTGAAGGAAGCGAGGCGGCCGACGTCGACATCAAACTGGGCCGCCCTGTGCAAACGTTCTCCGCCAGCGGACGCGTCATCAACGGCGACAGCGGTCAGCCAGTTGCGAACGTGCGTTTCGGATTGCAGCGCAGTAACGGCGAAAGATTCGAGTTGGTCCAGAGCTACGCCGTCAGCAACAGCGCGGGTGATTTCGTCGTCGACGGGCTGGCGCCGGGAAAGTACGGCGTCTTTCTTTATCCGGATTCGTCGCAACTGTTACGCGTCGAGCCGATGTCGTTCGAGATCCTGGACGGCGACGTTAGCGCGATCACTGTCAGACTCACGAAAGCGTCCACGCTCTCCGGCGTAATCGTCTTTGAAAGCGAAGACAAAAAGGCGTGGGCCAGTCTCCTGCAAATGAAATTGCGCGCCTCTGTTTCATCCAGCGCATCGTCGATGATCGGCGTAAGCGTGCCGCCCGCGACCATCTCGCCTGACGGCAGTTTCCAAATAACGGGTTTGGCGCCGGGCATGATTAACCTGTGGTTAGCGACAGACTCAGGCTTCAACCCGCCAAAAGGCTTTTTGATCTCGCGCATCGAGCACAATGGAGTCACGCGGCCTCAGGGCGTCGAGCTCAAAGACGGCGAACAGGTGTCGGGCGTGCGTGTCTATATAAGTTATGGAACAGGCACGCTGCGCGGAACTGTAAACGTCGATCGTGGCTTAATGCCCGAAGGCGCGCGCATGTTTGCCAGACTCACGAAGGTGGGAAACCAGACGGAAACTGTTGCCAGTTCGATGGTGGATGCTCGCGGACACTTTCTAATGGAAGGACTGCCCTCGGGAAACTTTGAAGTGATCGTTCTTCTCAGCGCGCCAAGCCTGAGAACACGACCGCCACAAGCGAAACAACAAGTAACGATCCAGGACGGCGTTCCGACCGACGTCGAAATCACACTCGATCTCACACCGCCAACAAAACCCTGAACTCAGTTTCGAAAAGACATGTTTGTACGACAGTTTTCCATCATCACCGCCGTCCTCATACTGCTGACTTGTGTTCCTATTCACGCTCAGGAAGAGACGACGACGAATGGCGCGATCACGGGACGAGTCGTAAACGATCGCGGCGAACCGATGCCCGGCGCGACCATCACCGCCCGCGCGATCGGGAGTCTCAGCAGCGGCGCAAGAATGACGACGTCCGACACCGAGGGAAATTTCCGGTTCGCCGCTCTTGAACCCGCGCTCTACACAGTCTCCGGCTTTTCACCCGCCTACGTGACTTTGCCACCCGACGGCGACACGCCGACGTATTACCGCATCGGCGATGCGGTGCGACTCGAACTCATCAAAGGCGGAGTGCTTACGGGAACGGTTACCAACTCAGCAGGCGAACCAGTCGCCGGTATTCGCGTTCGCGCCTTCAGGGTTCGCGACGCAAAAGGAAAGGCACAACGAAGTCCATTCGGATCGGCAGAACGCACGACAGACGATCGCGGTATTTACCGGCTATACGGTATCGTTCCGGGAACGTACCTCGTTAGCGCCGGCGGAATGGCAAACCAGTCGTATCAGTTCAATCCTTTCGAAACAGACGTCGCGATCTTTTCGCCGTCGTCAACGCGTGACACCGCGACCGAGTATTCGGTTCGCAGCGGCGAAGAGACGATCGCGGACATTCGCTATCGCAACGATCCGGGTCACACCATCAGCGGCACGGTTAAAGTCGGGCCTAATAACTCAGCCGCCATCACGCTGACGTCGGCCGACGGGATCTTTGTGCCGGCGTCGAACGCGTTTCAGAATCCGGGTATGCGCGGGTTTGCCCTGAACGGAGTCCCGGACGGCGAATACATCATCTCCGCTCAGGAGATCTACCAGGGACCGTCTGCCGCAGTCGTTCCTGATCTCTCAGCATCGGATGGAAAGCGCGTCACGGTTAAAGGCGCGGATGTTACCGGCATCGAGTTGACTACGAAACCGATGGGCGTAGTGAACGGCATGGTCGTGCTCGAACCTTCGAAGGCGCCGGAGTGTCAGGGCAAACGCAAACCGTTGTTGGGTGAAACGCTCGTCGAGATGCATCGTCATGCAAGAGATTCGGAAAACCCGACGCTGTACAGCGCCTGGGTCTCGACGACGGCGTCGCCGAAGCCAAACGGCGCGTTCACCGTGCGCAACGTGATGCCCGCGCGCTATGTCTTTAGTACGCGCTTCTTCGCCCGTTACTGGTATCTGCAATCGATCTCGATCGGCGCGCCTGCCACACCCGCTGCGAAGACGACGACAGTTCCCCGAAACGACGTCGCGGGAACGTGGACCGTCGTCAAATCAGGAGAACAAGTTTCCAATCTCACGATCAAATTAGCTGAAGGCGCGGCATCGATACGCGGCAAGATCACGGTGCCGGAAGGCGCGACGATTCCGTTGGGTATGGCGATTTACCTCATACCTGCCGAGCGTGAAAAAGTCGACGACGTGTTGCGTTATTTCGTCACGCAGATCGCTGCTGACGGAACGTTCGCATTCAACAATCTGCCGCCGGGACGCTACCTCGCCGTCGCGCAAAATCCAGCTCAGACCGAAACGGATACGACGTCGAAACTACGCCTGCCCGAGTCGGCGGAGGCGCGAACCAAACTACGCCGCACGGCCGAAACGCAGAAGGTTGATCTCGAACTGAAACCCTGTCAAAACCTCGCTGACTACCAGCTTTTATTCAAGTGAATCCGGGCTGTAATCGTTTTTAATCCGTGTTCTTCCTGTGTGCGTAACATCAGCTAAGGTAGCGCTTATAGGGAACACGGATAAAAACCGAATTTCAAATTAGGGCACTACCGGCTGTCGGCGAAACCTTGACGCTTCGCAAGATAGCTTGCTAGACTCGGGTTACTTTCCAACTAGGGCTTCCGGCGCTTCAACGCGTCGCTCAGAACGATCCCCAAGACCAGCGCGTGCGGGCGCAGTCTGATGTTTCAAAAATCGATGGAGGTGCATGGTGGGCTTCAAAGTCGGCCAGAAAGTCGTTTACCCGAATCATGGAATCGGGACCATCGAGCAAATAGAACAGAAGCAGATAGGCGCTACACTCCTGCCCTTCTACACGCTTCGTCTTGCTGCTAATAACTCCCTGGTCTTAGTTCCGGTTTCTAATGCTTCCGAAGTTGGCCTCCGAGCTCCAATCTCATCGGGTGAGTGCGAAATGCTCTTCAAGGCATTGGCAGATGATTTTTCCTCCCCCGCTAATGATTGGAAGGATCGGTTCAAGGAATTCTCAGAAAAAATGCGGACCGGCGACATCTTCGAAGTGGCGGATGTCCTCAAGCATTTGACCTATCTGAGCCAGATCAAACCCCTCTCTTTTCGTGAACAACGGATGCTCGAACGATCACGTTACCTGGTAGTTTCGGAATTGGCGGCCGTGTGTCGCCAGCCCGAATGCAATATCGAGCCTCGCGTCGATCAGGCACTCGCGCGCGCGCGAACGAAACACGAGAGGCGTCCGATGCGTGCAGCAGGGGCCGCCGCGGGTCATTAATTCCACTTATCCACGCCAAATCCGTGTTCCCTGTACGAGAACGCAGGCCGTGATCTGCCCCGGGTTCATCCCCCCGTGCTATGATTTGCGTCTCTCAGCATGGACGAGCTACCAAGTAACTGGCTGGGTCTCCTGATCGCCGAAGGCGACGCAGGCGCCTCCCTCGACGGCGGCGCAATCCTGCTAAAACTTCTGTCGGTGATCGTCCTCGTAGCAGCGAACGGGTTTTTCGTGGCGGCGGAGTTTGCCCTCGTCGGCGTCCGTATCTCACGAATCGAAACACTCGTTGCCGCAGGCAGCCGATCGGCGAAACGCCTGATGGGTCTGCTGCAAAATCTCAACGCCTATCTATCCGCCTGCCAACTCGGAATCACGCTCGCGTCGCTGGCACTCGGCTGGATCGGCGAACCCGCCGTCGCGCGTTTATTAGAAGGCCCGCTCTCCGGTTTTTCAGAACCGGTTCGCCACGGCATCGCTTTCGCCATCGCCTTCTCGATCATTACTTCGCTGCACATCGTCCTCGGCGAACAGGCGCCAAAGTTGATGGGCCTCGCTGTCGCCGAAAAAGTGGCCCTCGCGATCGCGCTGCCGTTGCAGTTGTTCTATCGCATCTTCAGTTTGCCCATTCGCGCACTCGACTGGGCGAGCGTCCGCACTGTTCAACTGATCGGCGTCAAAGCAACCGCCGAACACGCCTCGACTTACACTGAAGAAGAACTCCGCAAGCTGATCGACATCTCGCGCGAAAGCGGACTCCTGCGCGCCGAAGAACGCCGCCTCATCCATCGCGTCTTCGAGTTTTCCGACACGCTCGTGCGCGAAGCGATGGTGCCGCGCACCGAAATGGCCGCGATTCCGTCCACGTGCGATCTCGAACAGATCACCAAAGCTTTCGATCAACATCGCTACTCGCGTCTGCCCGTCTATCGCGAAACGCTCGACGACGTCTGCGGTTTCATACACAGCAAAGACGTAATGCCCTATCTGCTGCACCCTGAAAAGTTCAAACTCGAAGACGTTTTGCAGCCGCCGCTCTACGTCGTCGACACCTGGCGACTCGAACACGTCCTGCGCCAGATGCAAAAAGCCAAGATGCATTTCGGTTTCGTCGTCGACGAACACGGCGGACTCGAAGGCATCATCACTCTCGAAGATCTGCTCGAAGAGATCGTCGGCGACATCTCCGACGAACACGACGAAGAAGTCAACGAACAGATCACCGCGATCGATAAGTCTACTTACGTGCTCGACGGCGGACTCGCCGTGCGCGATCTGAATCGCCGTCTCAAGCTCTCCGTGCCTGAATCAGAGGCTTACACTACAATTGGCGGTTTCCTGATGACGAAAGCCGGGCACGTGCTTAAAGCTGCTGAAGTAGTGCAGTATGACGGCCTGATTTTTAAAGTCGAACGTATGGAGAAACGACGCGTGATGCGCGTGCGACTGGAGATAGTTCAAACTGAACGGGAGGAAGTAAGCGATGAGCTTGATCGAGCACGTTCTGGGACGTGAAATACTCGATTCGCGTGGTAATCCGACGGTCGAAGCGGAAGTGACTTTGGCCGGCGGCGAAGTAGGACGTGCGGCAGTACCATCCGGCGCGTCGACTGGTGAAAACGAAGCGGTCGAATTGCGCGACGGCGATAAGCAGCGTTATCTCGGCAAAGGCGTTTTGAAAGCTGTTCACAACGTCAACCAAGTGATCGCGCCTGCTCTCGAAGGCTACGACGCACTCGACCAGGCCGAAGTCGATCACGCGTTACTCGAACTCGAGGGCACAAAAACAAAATCCAATCTCGGCGCGAATGCGTTGCTCGCCGTTTCGATGGCAACGGCCCGCGCCGCCGCCGCGCATCTCGAGATTCCTCTGTATCGCTATCTCGGTGGTCCGAACGCGCGAACACTGCCCGTGCCGATGATGAACATCATCAACGGCGGCGCCCACGCCGACAACAACGTCGACTTCCAGGAGTTCATGATCGTTCCCGCCGGCGCCGCGAATTTCAGTGAAGCAGTGCGCATCGGCGCGGAAGTTTTTCACACACTGAAAAGCGTGCTGAAGAAGAAGGGCTACGCGACGAGCGTTGGCGACGAAGGCGGTTTCGCGCCGAACCTGCGCTCGAACGAAGAAGCTATCGAAACGATCCTTGAAGCGATCGAACAGGCGGGTTACAAAGCGGGAACTGATTGCCTGTTGGCGCTCGATCCCGCGGCGAGCGAGTTCTACGACAACGGCGCTTATGTTTTCAAAAAGAGTGACAAGCGAAAACTGACGAGCGACGAGATGGTCGCGTTCTGGAAGTCCTGGTGCGATCAGTATCCGATCATCTCGATCGAAGACGGGATGGGCGAAAGCGATTGGGACGGCTGGAAGTCGCTGACAAACGAGCTCGGCAAGCGCGTCCAACTCGTCGGCGACGATCTGTTTGTAACCAACGTCGAGTTTCTACAGAAAGGAATCGATCTCGGAGTCGCCAACTCGATCCTGATCAAAGTCAATCAGATTGGCACGCTCACCGAAACGCTCGACTGTATCCAACTCGCGCAAACAAACGGACGCACCGCCGTGATCTCGCATCGTTCCGGCGAGACCGAAGATCCGTTCATCGCCGACCTCGCAGTCGCGACCAATGCCGGACAGATCAAAACTGGCTCGCTTTCGCGCACGGATCGCATCGCGAAATACAACCAACTACTGCGCATCGAGGGCGACCTGCGCGACGCCTCGAAGTATCCAGGAAAAAAAGCATTCCACGTTGAGCTTGAGCCACAAAGAGGCACAAAAAGCAAAAAAACAAATAGCCCGTAAGGTTCGTCGTTGTGCCAAATCGTTCACCCATGCTCAATTCCTGCTTGTGTCTTTTGTGCCTCTTTGTGGCTAAATCTATTTGTTGAGGTTGAAGTTTGACTAAGAAACGCGCCCCGCTCGCGCTGATCATCATCGACGGGTGGGGCTACTCCGCCGCTCGTGAAGGCAACGCTATCGCTCTGGCTGCAACGCCCTTTTACGACGAACTCTGCGAGAAATACCCGTCAACACTGCTCGCCGCGCACGGTTCACGCGTCGGCCTCCCCGCAGGCGTGATGGGGAACTCGGAAGTCGGTCATTTGAACATCGGCTCCGGACGCGTCATTTGCATGGACGTCTCGCTCGTCGATCACGAGATCAATACCGGCGAGTTCTTCAGTAACCAGGTGTTGCTTCACGCAATGCGCCAGGCGCGCGACAACAAAAAGTCGCTTCACCTGATGGGCCTCATTTCCGACGGCCAGGTCCACTCTTCACTCACGCATCTGTACGCGCTGCTGAAGATGGCGAAAGACGAACGACTCGATCGCGTGTTTGTCCACTGCTTTCTCGACGGCCGCGACACGCCGCCTTCGTCGGCGACGCAGTACGTGGCCGCGCTGCAACGCAAGATGCAGGAGATCGGCTGCGGCGAGATCGCCAGCGTCATCGGCCGTTACTACGCGATGGATCGCGACAAACGTTGGGAACGAACGCAACGTGCTTACGATCTGCTCACTAAAGCGATCGGATTCCGCGCGACCGATCCGCTCGCGGCAATCGAGGAGTCGTATCAGAAAGGCGTGACTGACGAGTTTGTCGAACCCGTCGCGATCGTGCGGACAGATGGCTCGCCGGTAGCGACGATCGAAAACGGCGACTCCGTTGTCTTCTTTAACTTCCGTCCGGATCGCGCACGGCAACTCACGCGGGCGCTCGCAGTTTCCGGGTTCAGCGAGTTTCCCACAGACGTTTCGCAGCTCGAGTACGTGTGCTTCACGCTTTATGACGCCACGTTCAATCTGCCCATCGCGTTTCCGCCGCGACAGCATCGGAACGTGCTCGCCGACGTTTGGGACGCGATGCGCGTTCACAATTACCGCCTCGCTGAGACGGAGAAGTACGCGCACGTCACTTATTTCTTCAACGGCGGCGTCGAAAAAGAGCACGAGTGCGAAAAACGCCTGCTTGTTCCTTCGCCGAAGATCGCCACGTACGATCTGCAACCAGAGATGTCGGCCTTCAAAGTGACTGACAAAGTGCTGCGCGGCATCGACGAAGGCGACACCGACGTTTTTGTCGTCAACTTCGCAAATCCCGACATGGTGGGCCACACGGGCAAACTCGATAAGACGATCGAGGCGTGCCAGTTTGTCGACACGTGTCTCGGTTGGATTACCAAGCGCATGGGCGCCGCGCGGGGCATCACGTTGATCACCGCCGATCACGGTAACGCGGAACAGATGATCGATCCGGTGACGGGAAGTCCGCACACCGCCCACACCGTCAACCCCGTGCCGCTTCACCTGATCGACCAAAATTCGATCGGCGTGAAATTGCGAGAAGGCGGCGCGCTCGAAGACATCGCTCCGACGCTGCTCGCTCTGCTCGGTTTGGAAAAGCCCAACGAAATGACGGGCCGCGATCTGCGAGAACTGGAATAGTCGTATTCCCGAAGTGCAATTTGATCCACGCAAGATACTCGTCATCGATTTCGGCCAACTCGGCGACGTCGTAATGAGCCTGCCGGCACTGCGCGCGATCCGCCGGCGTTTTCCTCACGCGCACATCACCGTCGCAGCCGGTAAACCAGCGAATGAAGTCGTCGCGCTGTCGGGTTACGCCGACGAGATCTTCGAAGTTGATCGCGTTGCGCTGCGCGACGGAAACACGTTCGTTTCCATCTGGCGCATCTTCAAGTTTGTCGGTCGCGTGCGTGAGGCGAAGTTTGATTTCGTAATCGATCTTCACAGTTTGTCGGAGACGAACCTGCTCGGTTTTTTGTCAGGCGCGCCGCACCGTCTTTACTCACGACGGCCGGGACGTTCACTCGACTTTCTCGCCACGTTCAAACCACGGCCTCCGCGTGAAGAGCAGACGCGACACGCCGTGGATCGCTATCTCGACGTCATCTCGCCGTTGCAGATTCCGAATCCGCCGCGAATTCCGGTGCTGCAAACGAGTCCGGCCGGGGATGTCGCTGTTGATGCGCTACTGACGAAAGAGAAAGCGCAATCGGGTGAGTTGCTTGTCGGGCTTGTTCCGGGCGCCGGACACGCCGGACGCCGCTGGCCGATTGAAAAGTTTGCCGAGCTTGCGGATCACTTGATGCGTAACGATCGCGTTCGGGTGATCGTGTTTGCCGGTCCCGAGGAACGGCAGATGGTGCCGCAGATGCGCACCGTATTTCCGCCGGGCACGATCTTTTTCGACCGGCTGACGATTCCGCAGCTCGCGTCGGCGTTGGCCCGGTTGACACTCGTGATTTCAAACGATACTGGCCCCGCGCATCTTGCCGCGGCGGTTGGCGCGCCCGTGATCGTGCTCATGGACCGGACGACGCCCCACAGTTTCATGCTGTTGGGCGAGCACCATCGCTTTATTTATGGCGCGAGTATCGCCAATACGAGCGTCGAGGATGTTTACCGCGCCGCCCACGAAATCCTCTCCTTGAACCGCACCGCCCGCCTTACCTCCCGCTAGTGCGTCTCACTGTATCAACGGATTTCTCCGAAGAATCCGTGTTTCCACGAGTCTCTCGCTAGTGCCCGAAACACCCCACAGAGTTAACTCTAGACAAACATGGTTTAACTTCGTTAGTATGACTTGGGCCCGCCCGGCTGGTTGCGGCGGATGGTAGATGGACAGGCCCGCCTCACTACAAATCTTTCCAAATTTAGCCTGCCTCAGCGAATTAGGGAGAAAACAATGTTCAGAATGTCGAATCGATTGAGTTACATCACGCTTAGCCTGCTGCTTTTTGCCGCTCCGGCAAGCGCCCAGACCAACGTTACGGCTAAGGCCGGGAATGCCCCAGCCGTAAACGCCCCTGTCGAAACTGACCGATCTCGTGATGGCTTGATTGGCCCCGTTCGTCGCGTGAGAACTGAAGTCGCAAAACTCGTCGCACCCGACGGCCGCCAAACCGAAAGCAAGCACGTCCTCGTCGAACTTGCCGCGTACGACATCAAGGGCAACAAGATTGAGAACCAGTATTTCCCGATTGCCGGCGCCACTCTGACCGGTAAGGAAGTCTACAAGTACGACGAAAAGGGAAACATCAGCGAGATGACGTTGCTAAACGCCGACGGCTCGCTACTGAGCAAGGAAATCTACAAGTACGAGTTCGACTTCCTCGGCAACTGGAACAAGATGACCACTTCAGTCGCCGTCGTCGACGCTCGCGGCGTGACCTTCGAACCTACCGAGATCACGTATCGCTCGATCATGTACTACCTCGACGAGAACATGCTGAAGACAGTTACGGGAGCGGGAACTACGGCTGCTGTTGCTCCTCAGCCCACTGCTCCTGTCACAACTGCTCCGGCAACTACGAATCCAACGACGAAACCGGCGGTCGAACAACCGAAGCCCAATACCAACACCGCCGCGAACAAAGCCCGCGACAATCGTAAGACGCCCCCCGCCACAACCGCTCCCGATCTTCCGGCTGCATCATCTTCGGCAACCAAATTCAACGTCGCTCCTGTAGATCTGAAGACGCCGGGTGAAGTTGTAACGGCTCAGGAAGTGCGCGTCAGTCTTGAAGAGCCGCCACCGGCGCCGCGTCCGATTTTGAAACCCATTTCGGGCGGCGTTCTCAACGGCACCGCGCTTTCGCTGCCGCAACCGATTTATCCGGAAGCCGCGAAACGTATGCGAACTGCCGGCATGGTTGCGGTCGAAGTCATACTCGACGAAACCGGCAAAGTAGTTTCGGCGACCGCGACGACTGGTCCAACAATCCTGCGTGACGCTGCGGTCCAGGCAGCGCTGAAGGCCAGGTTCTCTCCCACGAAACTGTCAGGTCAACCGGTCAAAGTCTCAGGCGTGATCAACTACAAGTTTGCGCTGGCACCGTAAACCTTCCTTCATGGCGCGCTGGTCGGCCGGCGCGCCATTCTCCCCTCTTTTCCAACCTTGCTTTGCTTCATCCTAGAAGGGACTTGTTCTCATGGCACTAACCGGACACCTCAGTGACCTTTCACTTTCAGAGCTGATCGAGTTTTTCTGCAATCAACGAAAGAGCGGACGTCTTAAAGTCCTTTACCCCAAGGGCCCAGGCTATTTTTACTTGCAGGCCGGCTCAGTGGTTGACGCGCGCATCGGCGTGCTGCACGGCATCGACGCTGTTTATTACGCACTGACGCTGCCGAATGCTGAGTTTGAATTCAACGCCGACGCTGCCGCCGAAAACCGCACCATCAATCAACCGTGGACGCAGGTCGTGTTGGAAGGCTTGCGCCGGTTGGACGAAAACATCTCGCCGGGCGTCGCGTTTCCTCCTGATTACGTTCCTGAACCCGATGAGCTTCAGTCCGCGCCTTCGACGACGATGTCGGAAGCGAAGTCTGAGACTGAAAGATCGTTTCCGCCGGCTTTCCTCGCTTTCGGCAAGGAAAGTGGACGAAGTCGAAAACCGTTTTTCATCGGCGCGGCTGCCGTGGCGGTCGTCGCGAGTGTGGCTGTGATTGGTGTGCCGGCGGGTTGGTACAAGAGCAAACCGGCTGCGACAACAACAGTCGAAGCGACGAACAACACACAACCATCGCAAACGGCGCAATCCGAAACGCCGGCGGCCCAACCGCAACCGGCAGAAGCCGCGAGCACCGCAAGTCCGAGCGAAGATCCCGCAGCCGAAGCACTGCGACGCCAGCGTGAAAAAGAACGACGCGCGCGTGAAGCTGCGAAGGCTGCTGAAACGGCGACGACCACGACCCCAGCTCCGACACCGGAGGCCGCGAAGCCGGGTGCGAAGCGAGTGGTTGTGACGGTTACTTACGACGAATCAGGACGAGTAACACAGGCGTCGGGCGGCGATGCGAACGCGTTGCGAATCGCGCGGCAGAAACGTTTCCCTCCCGGGAAAGCAGGTTCGGCGACGATCACGATTCCGATTAACGACTAACGGTTAGCCACAAAGAGGCACAAAAGACTCAAAGAAGGAACAGGTCAGCGGGTTTACTACCTTTAGCGGGTTTTACTACCTGATTTCTGTTGTGTCTTGTGTGCTTTTTTGTGGCTGAACCCCGACGATTCCCAGGATCACGAGCAGTCCTCGTTTGAGACCGAGATGACGGCCGCGTGGATCGTACCACTCGGCGAGAGTATGCGAGGCGCCGGATGTGCCACCGGCGCCGAGCGTGATCGCCGGAATGCCGAGCGAGATCGGCAGGTTGGAATCGGTTGACGACTGATCGAGTCGCGGTTCAACTCCCAAGAACTTTGTAGCTTCAACAGCAATCTCGACGAGCGGCGAACTCGCGGGCGTCTCGCCTGTCGGACGTTCGCCGACGAGATCGACTTTGAGATCCAGCAGCGGATCTCCAGGTCGCCGCGTCGCGTTCTCTTCATCGGCAGCCTGTTTCACCGCGCGCCGGAAGTAGGAATCGAGACGGCGCAACTCGGCTTCCGCTCCGGAACGAAGATCGACGTCCATCGTCGCTTTATCAGGAATCGCGTTGACGGTCGTGCCGCCTTCGATGCGTCCGACGTTGAACGTAGTCCGCGGCTCGCGCGGCAACGGATAGCCGGCGAGTTTTGAAACTGCGCGGCCAAGCGCGTGAACGGGATTCGGCAGTCCGAAATCGCCCCACGAATGTCCGCCTGGTCCAGTGATCTCCACTCGATAACGACGCGATCCGAGTGCCTGATTCGTGATCCGATCCAATCCTGGTCCATCGAAACTCACAAACGCATCTACTCGCGACGCCCAACGACCGCGCGTCAGCAAATACCGCACGCCGCGGAGGTTTCCCTGACCTTCTTCACCAACGGTCGCGACGAACAGGATCGAACCTTCCGGACGTATCTTTTCAGACTGGATCGCCTGCGCGATCGCGATCAACGCAGCGAGACCACAGCCATCGTCGGCGATGCCGGGCGCAAGTAATCGTTCGCCGGATCTCGCGATCGTGAAATCAGTTTCGGGTGGAAACACCGTGTCGAGATGAGCGCTGACGACGATCAGCGGCGACTGCGAAGTGCCGGCGATCAGTCCGAGACAATTTCCTTCGTCGTCGATCTCGACGCCAGTCAAACCCAACTCGGTGAACTTGTCGCGGAAATACTCGGCGCGTTGGCGTTCACCAAACGGGCTCGCAGGAATCGTGCAGATGCGGATGTGTTCATCCGTGATTGCGTCGGCGTTCTTTTCGAAGAAGCGAAGCGCACGCCCCACCTCAGGAAAAGTGAACACGGATCGAACGGTGGGTGAAGTTTTCAAAGCAGAGCTCAAATCACACCAATCCTAAGATCTCGCTCTCTTCGAGTACGCCATGAGCCGCTTTCGCGTGCTCGTAAATACGATTGACGCGAGTCTCGTTTGCTTCCAGACCGCGTTTCTCGAGCCAATAAATAACATTTGATTTCCCGCTCATCGGTCCGATCTCGATCACTTGTTCGAGACCAAACTCGCCTGCCGGAACTCCCGAATAAACGATGTCGGCCAAACGCTGATCGCCTTTTCGATAACTCTTGATCACCGCCGCCGCATGGACGCCGGTGGCGGTGCGAAATGCGTCGCGTCCGAAGACGGGATAATTACACGGAACGGTCCAGGCGCACGCGCGCGCGGCAGTTTCGCAGTACTCGCCGAGACGCGAGAGATCGTTATCGATCCACCCGAGAAGTTTGAGATTGACGAGCAGTTGATCGAGCGGCGTGTTACCGACGCGTTCGCCCATGCCGAGTGCGGAGCCGTGAACTTGATCCGCGCCGCCCTGAATGGCTGCGAGCGAGTTGATCACGCCGAGACCGCGGTCCTGGTGTCCATGCCAGTCGAGACGGATGCCGCCGCCTTGTTCGTCGATGATGCTTTTCACAAACCTGATGACTGCGCGCGCGCCGTCCGGCGTTGAGTGGCCCACGGTGTCGCAAACGCAAACTGCCTTCGCGCCGCAACGAATGGCCGTCGTGTAAAGCGCGCGGATCGTTTCGGGTTTGGCGCGTGTCGTGTCTTCCGTGACGTACATGACGGGAAGTCCCTGGGACACCGCGAAAGTGACCGCTTCTTCCGTCATTTGCAACAGGCGTTCGAGCGTCCAGTCTTCCGCGAAGAACCGCACGGAAGACGAACCGATGAAAGTACAAGCCTCGATCGGAATGCCGACGCGCTGCGAGATCTCCGCGATCGGAATGATGTCGTTACGATGCGTGCGGGCGGCGCAGTTTGGCCTTATTTTGAGTTTCTGCTCGGCGATCTCGCGCGCTAAACGTTCAACTCCGGCGGCGTGTGTACCGCCAGCGCCGGGCAGACCGATGTCCGCCGTGTCGATCCGGAGCGCTTCCATCAAGTGAAGCAGCTCGAGTTTCTGTTCGAGGGCGGGTTCGGAGACGGACGGCGACTGCAAACCGTCGCGCAAAGTCTCATCGTCGATGCCGATGTGGCGGTTGGGCGCGGGGAACGAAGGGTCAACCGTGTTCCAGTCGTAAACTAGTTCGTCGAGTGTCATTTACTTACCTCTTATTCGGGAGAAATCGATTACAGCAACCGCGAAACCTAAAAGTCAAGCACCCCTTTTGAGTCGCCGCCTAATTGGTTATTATCCGTGTTTTTCAGAACACGGATCATGAAAACAATCGCCCTCGGGTCTGATCGCGCAGCAAAGATCATGGCTGTGCGCGCCAGTGTCGCTCGTGTAGCCGCCGTTGACCCGGCGTGGGCTGACGCGAATGTCGTTGCACGTCGCGTCGAGACGACAGTGCCGTCCATGCCGTTGACGGACTGGCAGTTGATGCAGGGTGCGCAGGAACGCGCGTTTGCGGCTCGCGATGCACTCAGGAATCGCCGTTTGGAAGCCGACATCTACGTCGGGCTCGAAGGAGGTTTTCACTCGATCTCGATCGCCGGTGAGTGGCACACGTTCCTGCGCGGTTGGGCGTACGCCACTGACGGCGAACGTGGCGCGTTCGGAGCCGCGCCGTCGATCACGGTGCCACCCGATATCGTCAAAACCGTTGTCGAAGGTCGCCGTGAACTCGGCATGGTGATCGACGAAGTCACTGGAGGAAGAGACATCAGAAGTAAACAAGGCGCGTGGGGCGTGCTCTCGCGCGACCTTGTCACGCGATCGATGAGTTTTGAACTCGCGCTGATCGCCGCATTCGCACCGTTCTACAATCCCAAACTCTACATTCAATAAACGCTCAGATGGATGAACTAGTCGCACAAGTAAACCACGATGAACCGCCGCCGCACTCCCGGGCGAACGCAGGTTGGGTCGAAGTCATTGCCGGATCGATGTTTTCCGGAAAGTCGGAGGAGTTAATACGCCGTTTGCGCCGCGCGAAGATCGCGCGACAAAAGGTGCAGGTGTTCAAACCGGAGATCGACTCGCGGTTCTCGGAAAGCCAGATCGTTTCGCACTCGGAGATGCGTCACGACTCGTCAAACAGTCGCTCGGCCGCCGAGATATTGGAGAAGATCGATCCTGATACGGAAGTTGTCGGGATCGACGAAGGACAGTTTTTCGATAACGACCTGGTTTCTGTCGCGAACGAACTCGCGCGGCGTGGCGTGCGTGTGATCATCGCCGGCCTGGACCAGGATTACACTGGCAAACCGTGGGAACCGATGCCGCAATTGCTAGCTATCGCTGAGTACATAACGAAGACTCACGCGATCTGCATGAAGTGCGGCCAGCCGGCGAATTATTCACAACGCACTTTTGAATCTGAGGAACGTGTGGCGGTCGGCGCTTCGGATAAGTACGAAGCACGATGTCGCATGTGCTTCGTTCCCCACGCCGACGCGCCGACGGTCCACTCCTGACCCTTAGATCTTGAACGCCTCCGTGGTCGCAAACGACGGTGTGTTTTCGACCATCATCAACACCGGAGTTTGAGACGGGAGAGGTTCCATATCAGCCAACAGTTTCTCGTACGTCCTCGGACCGTTCGTGTTCCACGTGTTCAGCAACGCCCGGGTATAAACGCCGTGCGTTTTTCCGTTGATCGTTGACTCGCGCGCCTCCTGAAACTCCTTACAAGCCGCGAGCAACATCACGCTGGCCTGGATTGGATCGGCGTTCTCCGCGGACGCCAGGCTCATCGCTATCTGCGTGTAGAAATCTGAGAAAGCAGCGAAGTGCGCTATCGCCTTGTCCTCGGGAATGAGTCGTACACCGCTCACATTTGGAACATTGCCCTCAGGACCATCTACCGCTTCGAGGTGGTACTCCGGCGGCGACGACAACGCACCGCCCTCCACATTGCCCGGTGGCACCGTCGCGACAGTTCCGCTATGACAACTGTCGGCCACCATCACGACGCGAACTCCGGGTTTGAACTTCGGCCAGACATCACTTCGCAGTACGTTGTCGACGAGGAACTTGTCAGACATGACGAGCGTCTCGTCTCTTCCATCACCAGTAGACTCAAACAGCGAGCCGGGAGGGTGGGTTCCGTGACCTGCGAACGTGAAGAGAAAAATATCTCCAGCGTCCAACAACTGGGCCGCCTCTTTTAGTTTCGCGAGCACGTCGTCGTGTGTCGCATCGGCGTCGGCCATGAGTAGGGGCTCGCCACCGTCGAGGCCGGTAAAACCCCGCGCCATCGCCAAATCCTTCATTGCCGTGGCATCGTTTACGCAACCGCCGAGCGGCTGCAGAGCCAGGTCCGCCGGAGGCACGTTAACGCCAACGTGAATTGATATTCCTTTAGCCATAATCCCTCCTCTAATCACCACCAACGACGACCGGCATACAAGGTGTCCTCGCGGATCCTCTTGGCACTTCTATGTCGAGCACCTCCATCTCCATCGTCAGACGTTCGGTCTTCGGCACGCTCGTCAACACCTTGTAGTACTCGGCAAATTCGTCATGCACTTCGTCAGCTGCCTCAACGTCGACATAGAGCGGATCGTTGATGATGTAGATTTCATAGGTCACGCCTGGCCGGGGCTTCGCTAAAGTCAGGTTCATGGGTACACCCGATTCATTCCACTCGAGTATGAGTCTGTCGGTGTCGGCGTCGCCCAGGTAGACGTTTGCGCCGATGAGGCTTGCGAACCCCGGAATCGGACGACCCTCGGGTTTCGCAGCTTTTTTGACCTTGAACTTGAGATTAGACGGAGTCTTCGCAGCAGTGTGGAAGATGCCGTCTGCGATCATGATGCTCGGCCGCGCGCCTTCGAAGTCGATCGTCAGATCCTTCCCGGGGTGGAAGTCTCTTTTGCTGAGATCGATTGCTGACATTGCTTCGCCGAATGATGTCTGCTCACCCATATACGCGCTGAGGCTTCCATTCTGCTGGCGGCGGATCACCAATCCCTCAACCGGGTTCTCAGAGTTTCGGTACTCCAACGGACCATGGTGTCGCATCAGGATGAAGTCGGGCTCGCCTTCAAACTTCTCTCTCACTTCGATCGTGAGTTGATGATTTTGAGCCCTGCGATTGACGAAGACCTCGCACGCAGTGCCTGTCGCATTTGGCTGTAGTAGTAATTGGCCGGTTAGAAAGATTCTTACCGCCGGTTTTCCTTCGGGGAGTTGCGTTACTGAATTAAACGGCATCGGGTTTTCCTTTCTTAGAACGTTGAGAGCCCGCCTACGACGACAAATGGCGCCCAATAGTACGGATGTCGATAACGCAGGTCCTGGCCGTGCAACATGTCGAGCTTGGCCTGTCTGAGCGCCTGCGTTACTGGGCGCTTGAAGCGGGTTCGGTTTTTGTGAAGATCAATCATTAACTGTGCTGATGCGTCCGAGTCGACGGCCCAAAGACTGGCGACTACAACCGGAACACCAGCCACGAAAAATGGACGTGCGGCGCTGACTGCCCCTTCGCCGTCGTACTGTTGTTCGATTCCGGTCTGACACGCGGACAGCAACGCCAAACGCGTACGCAATAGGTCCAGGTCATAGATTTCAGCGGACGACAAGAAACCGTCTGAGCTCTCCTCCGAGCGAGCCGCAGCCGGCGTGAGCGGGAAACCGGAAAGCATTTCAGATTTACCGTTCAAGATGTAATGCATCGCGAGGTGGATAACGTTAGATTTTTCGATCTCGGATTTGACGTTGTTTTTTGTGGCGCCTGGTCCAACCAGCAAAGGATGATGCCGCGGATAGAACTCGGAAACCGTTTCGACTTCCTTCACCGCCGATTTCAAGTCCTGCAAACCGTCGAAAAGTTCTCGATCGAATTGCGGATTGCCGACGCCAAGAAAACTCTCCTCGCCTTTTCGCACGATCTTGCGCGTCGCCTTGTTTGTCAGGTCGATAAAGAGGGTCGAACTCGGCGCGACGCCGATTCCGTTGGGATAATCTTCGACTAAATACCCTCCGGTAGACGGCGACACGAACGCATCGAACGGCAGGTAATGAAGAATCTTGTCGGGAACGATGCAGAGAAACTTGTTCCGGTCGAGAAACCGTTCAACCGGCGCGATGAGTAACTTAAACATCTCGAGGCCGTCGGCCGTCGACTTCACGTTCACGTCAGCGGGCGGTTGGCTCACGCTAGCGAGATAGCGCCGGACCTTTTCCGCGAGAGCCGAAGCGTCGAGGTTTACGACTTCGTACCTGACTACGGATTTATTGATGACCCAGATAAAAAACCGATCGTTGACGACGGCGTACTGCAGAATCTGCGCGTCCGCAGGCATCTGCGCTTGAATCTCGATCAGACTGAGTGACTTCCGCCCGGTGGTGATCGATAGGTCGGGACCATACGACATCTGCCGCACTGACGTGCTGCCCCTCACCGCATCCAACAGCGTCCGCGCGCGACTCGTCTCCGAGTACTCAAATGCTTTTAATGGGTTGCGCTTCCGCTGAAATTCGTAATCGATCGCGAGATCGTAGACGCTCTGCTCCTCGGCAAAGAAGCTGTTCCGTTCGGTGTCGCGCGTGATCGTGGATCGATAGCCCTCAAAAAGCTCGAGCGTTGTGGCCAGTTCATTGCCTGTGGCCTGGTCGTCTCCGCTCTGGGACAAGCAGAAGAGTTTTCCCTTGTGAGCGCCGTAGCTGAAGTATTCATACTTCAACTCTTCGGAAAGATTGATACTGCGGTCGTAAGTCTCGATGGCTTTGCTGCATTGACCAGACTCACGGAGGATATCTCCCAACAGCCATGAGGCGATGGCCATCGTTTCACGGCCTTCGCGCGTGCCGGAAATGACGGAGCCGGCTTCGTATCCTTTGGTTACCTCACTGATAGCTTCCGGATACTTCTTCAACGCGGCGTAAGCGGCGCCGACACAGCCGTACGAGCGCGCGATGATCATCGGGCGCTTCATCTCGAGCGCGATCTCCAATGCCTGCTGTTGATAGAGCAACGCCGCGTATTGAAGTCGCTTTGCAGTCATGCTGAAGCCGATCTGATTGAACACACCCCAGCGTTGGAACAGTTCTCCATGTTCCTGCGACGCAAGCACAAGTGCGCGACTGAGATAGTCGAGAGCGACCTCGCCTCGGTGCAGAGCCTGACTGTGCGCGGCAAGCTGTGTCAGCGTCTTGACTACGCTGTTCAGATCGCCGAACTGTTCGGATCGCTCCAGCGCTTTCTCGCTGTATTCGATGGCTTCCGAGAGTTTCTTGAGGTTGCCGACGGCGTGGGCCAATCCATAGAGACCCTGAATCGCAAGCCAGCGATAATTCTTTGCTTCGCTCACGGAAAGAAGACGCTGAAACAACCGGCGCGCTTTTTCAGGCTCCGAAAGCAACACATAACAGTGCGCCGTTCGGTAGAGCATGAAGGTGCCGCCGATAGTGTCGCCCGCCTTGCGATATTGCTCTTCGGCGATCGCATATTCGCTGAGTGCGTCTGTGAACTGTGTTTGGGTGAAAAGAGTATAGGCAGTGTTTGCGTGTTGGCGGGCGAGTGCCAGGCGACTACGGAGGTCAGGTCCGGCGCGGCCGTACTGCGTTACAAGATCCGACGTGTAGCGATCGCCCGTGCGCTTGTTTTCGACCTCGGCGAGATAGGACAGATCCGCGAATGCAGTAGTTGAACTTGCGGCTTCGTCTGAGGAGAGACCGAGGAAGGAATCAAGCAGCCGGTTCGTGACTTCGTTGCCGGCGGACGTGTAGTGCACGCTTACTGATTTCCAGGCAGCCGAGTCGTTACCGGCCTGCCGTGCTTCGCGAAACTGTTTGAGGGAGTCGTCGATCGTGCGGGAGTTTCGCTTGTTGTTCTCTTCGAGTGTTTTGAGATTGCGTCTTGCTTCTTCGGCCCAGGGCGAGTTCGAGTCTTTTTGCAGATACTGCTTCCACGCGGTTTCAGCCTCGCGCGTTAGCGACATGAACTGATACGCAAGCGCTCGATTGAAGTAGCCTTCGAGGGAAGCGTTGTTGAGTTCGAGACCTTTGTTCAAATGCTCGATGCTTCGCGAGAGTTCTTCGATGGCCTTGCCGCCGCTGTCCGTTTTACTTGAATCGAGTTTCCCTTTTTCAAGTAGTGCGGCGCCGAGATTGAGATGAGTGTTCGCGTCGTTCGGATCGAGTGCGAGTGCCGCGTTGAACTGATCGAGCGCTTTATCAAACTGTCGTTCCGTGAGGTAATACTGTCCCAATGCATTGTGCGATGCCGTACTTGGTTTCTGAGCGACAGCCTGCGCGAGAAGGCTTCCGGCGAGAGTCAGTTGCGTATCGTCGACTTTTGTCTTTCCACCACGCTGACTCGGAAGTGGTGCGTAGTCGAAATTGGAGAGACGCGCCTCGAGCGGACGCTCCTGGCGATATGCCTGGTTCAGCGCGACGAGACCACGATCGACGTCCGAGTTCGACCGTGACGAACGGATCGCGAGATAGCCGATGCTGACAGCCACCACAAGCACCGCTGCAATCGCCAGATACTGAACGAGCGAACGTCTTCGCGGTGGAAATGGAACGACCGACGTTGATGGTTCGCTGGTTTCGGCTTTTTCGTTGGCCGCCGGCCGGCGTTTATATTCTTCGAGCGCGATCGCCAGCCGAAGCTTTTCTTTCCGCGCTTCGGATCTGAAGAAATAACTGCGAACCCGCTCCAGTTCTTCTCCTTCGAAGTCTCCCGCCAGGTAATTCTCGATGATGTCGTCAACTTCGAGGTCTAACTGTTCTGAATAATCGGGTTCCGACAACAGCCGAAGCTCTGTCGCTTCCTCTTCGGCTTCTCCAAGTTGACCCAGGAGATACTTCCTCAGTTGATTGTTTCCGTTTTGATTGATGGCTCGCCCCCTCCGTGAGATCCGCTACCTATGATGGTTTTGGAGTGCAGTTTTGTTATTGGGGTTCCACTGACACATTGGCGGACGCAATTTTCGACTCGGATGCGCACCTGGTGTACCCGGCCACGCAGGGCGCCGTCCGTGATGCCGAGCTCCTCCGCCATCTGCCTGTGGTGCTCGATCTTTCGCTGACCTTCGTACAACAGATAATCCAGAATCAGCTCGCGCCGTTGTGTTGTTAAGAGCTGAAGGCAGTGCTCGAGACAATCCTGTTCCTGGCTCGTCGGGCGCGGATCGACCCACGTCGTTGGCAGTTCGTCAACGGTCACTTCCTTGCGGCGGACACGCTCGCGAATAACGAAACGTGCGACGCCGTGGAAGTAGCGAGTTGGATCGCCTTCGTAAGTGTCTCTGATATCGGCGAGCCGCTTGATAACGCGATCGATAGTTTCGTCGGCCTGATCTTCAGCATCGTCGAAACCCTTCGAGACGAAGACCCTGACGAGACCGGCGCGGATTGTTTCGTACTTTTCCGCCGCGCTTTCTCGATCTGTATCTAACCAACTCAATAGAGAGTCGAACTGTTCTTGTGTGATGCTCAACATTCCCTCAAGTGTGCTGAGTTACTACACAACTCGGAAGTTGGACGAGAGGTATATTTAAAGGGCCGGCTTCTGGACAGCGAGAAAGTATCCCAGACAGGTGCGGGATGGCAAGGGAGTCGGCCCGCGGGTGGTGATGTTATGAAGCCAGCGCCTCCCGCCGTGAGATAAACTCGCGGCGCTCTTGACGGAGACTGAAAGGAGGCGCTGTGCAAACAATATATATTGGCGTTGACTTTCACGCACGACAACAAACGATCTGTTATTTGA
>DASTTB010000011.1:0-107113 GCA_035760365.1 Pyrinomonadaceae bacterium | reverse complement strand
AGCCGCAAGAGAGTTGATTGCTAAAGCCGGAGTCATCAAATTTTAACTCTGCGTCTCTCTGCGTCTCTCTGCGTCTCTCTGCGTCTCTCTGCGTCTCTCTGCGTCTCTCTGCGTCTCTCTGCGTCTCTCTGCGTCCCTCTGCGTCCCTCTGCGGTTATGCTTACTTTGCGGCGGAATTACCGCGGAGGCGCAGAGGGACGCAGAGGGACGCAGAGAAATCCTGTCAGACAGGACACGACCTGGTACCGGAAAACGATTGAAAAAGCAGCAGTCAGTCTTTATAGTCGAACCGGGAGAACGCCTCGGTTCGCCGTTTTTGAAATACTGGGGAACCCTGGTTGCTGACGCGCATCAAAGATACGGTTGTTTTTCATTTGGAGTGGTTATCTGACGGCTGTCCGGCGCGCTCCTAATCGCAGGGGCTGGACAGCGACAAATGACGGGCTGATAAGGTATTATCGCCGTCGGAGGCGTTGATGAATTTGAGTTCTACTGCAAGACAGATTGTATTTTGGCTTCTTATTATTGCGGGCGCGGTGCTGCTCTATAAGCTGGTGAATCCGCGTGGCGCAAACTATGACACTGTCGACCTGACCCGCATCGATCAGATGATCCAGGCGCGGCAGTTGAAGCAAGTGACAGTCAAGCAGAGCGAAACTGTCGCTATCGATAACAACAGTAAGGAATATCGAGTCGCGCTTTCCAATGAAACAGCAAAGGCCGACCTGCTCAAAAACGCGCGTCAGGTAGTTGACGGCCGTCCCCTTGTACCAAAAGTAGAAGAAGAATCGAGCAGCAGTTATATCTGGCCCATGCTGATAACGTGGGCGCCGTTGTTGTTCATTATCGCTATTTGGATATTCATGCTGCGCCAGATGCAATCTGGCGGAAACAAAGCACTCTCGTTTGGTAAATCGAGAGCCAAGCTTCTCAACAACCAACAGAAACGTGTGACGTTCAAGGACGTCGCCGGTGTTGAAGAAGCAAAGGAAGAATTACAGGAAATCATCGAATTCCTGAAGGAACCGCAGAAGTTTCAAAAGCTCGGCGGACGCATTCCCAAGGGCGTTCTGATGATGGGACCGCCGGGAACAGGCAAGACGTTGCTGGCCCGCGCGATTGCGGGTGAAGCAAACGTTCCGTTCTTCTCGATTTCCGGTTCCGACTTCGTCGAGATGTTTGTCGGCGTCGGCGCATCTCGCGTGCGCGACTTGTTCGAACAAGGCAAAAAGAACGCGCCGTGCATCATCTTTATCGACGAAATCGACGCCGTCGGCCGTCATCGTGGCGCAGGCCTCGGCGGCGGACACGACGAGCGTGAACAGACGTTGAACCAGTTGCTGGTTGAAATGGACGGGTTCGAGTCCAACGACGGCGTGATCCTGATCGCTTCGACAAACCGTCCGGACGTTCTCGATCCGGCGTTACTTAGACCGGGACGGTTCGACCGTCGCGTCGTGGTTTCGAGGCCTGACGTTCGCGGACGTGAAGGCATCCTGAAGGTCCATACGCGGAAGATTCCGCTCGGCGAAGACGTCGATATCTCGGTGATCGCCCGCGGTACACCCGGATTCACCGGCGCGGATCTGGCCAACCTCGTCAACGAAGCCGCGTTGAACGCCGCGCGTTACAACAAGAAGCTCGTCGCCATGGGCGACTTCGAGTTGGCGAAAGACAAGGTGCTCATGGGCGCCGAACGCAAGAGCATGGTTATCTCGAACGAGGAGAAGCGAGTCACTGCATACCACGAAGCCGGTCATACGCTCGTTGGTCTGAAAGTGCCGAACGCCGATCCGGTTCACAAAGTAACCATCATTCCGCGCGGCATGGCCCTCGGCGTGACGCAACAGCTTCCGGAAGGCGACCGGCACAACTACAGCCAGGAATACCTGCTGGGCCAGATCGCAATCCTGATGGGTGGACGCATCGCCGAAGACATGTTCCTCGGCAGCATCACCACCGGCGCGTCAAACGACATCGAGCGCGCAACCGAACTCGCGCGTGCGATGGTTTGCGAGTACGGCATGTCTGAAATGGGACCGCTCACCTTCGGTAAGAAGGAAGAGCAGATCTTCCTCGGACGTGAGATCGCTCAGCATCGTGACTTCTCCGAAGACACGGCCATCAAGATCGACGAGCAGGTGAAGAAGATCGTCACCGCTCAGTTCGAACGCGCGAAGGCCATCATCGAGGAGAATCGCGACACGATGATTCGCCTCGCTGAGTGCTTGCTCGAACGTGAGTCGCTCGACGGCGTCGAGATTCGACGGATCGTGGCGGGCTTGCCGCTCGACGAGAATCCGCCTGTTTCCGACGGTGGCGATCACGATCGTCCGCAGCTCAAGGAACCGGCCTCAAAGCCAGTTCAAAAGCCGTTGCTGCCGCCGATCACCGGTGGTAATCCTGCGCCGGCCTAGTCATTTGTTCTGGCAGGTTAAGAACCACAAAATGCCCATTGGTGAGCGACCGCTCATCATGGGCATTTTGAATGTTACGCCTGATAGTTTTAGCGACGGCGGACAGTTCGCTTCCGTTGACGATGCGGTGGCCCATGCCGAGCGACTGATTTCCGAAGGCGCTGACATCGTTGACATTGGCGGTGAGTCGACGCGTCCGGGCGGCGAGCCGGTTTCCGCTGATGAAGAGATCTCGCGAGTCGTTCCCGTCATCGAGTCGTTAGCCGCACGCTTTCAAGTTCCGCTTTCCGTCGACACAACTAAATCCGAGGTCGCACGCGCGGCACTCGACGCGGGCGCCGCGATCGTCAACGACGTCTCCGCACTGCGTTTCGATTTTTACGTCGCGGATGCGGTCGCACGCGCCGGTGCGGGGCTCGTATTGATGCACTCGCGCGGCACGCCCGCGACGATGCATCGTCTGCCGCCGGTGGCGGACATCATGAAGGAAGTGACTGGTAGTTTGCGTGCGAGTATTCACATGGCGGAAAGACGTGGTGTGAAGCGCGAGTCGATCGTGATCGATCCGGGAATCGGTTTCGGCAAGAGCCAGGAACAGAACCTCGAACTGATCTCGAAGCTCGATCAGTTAATCGCCGCGTTCCCTGATTATCCGCTTTTGATTGGCACGTCTCGCAAATCATTCATCGGACGCATACTCGCCGACGAATCAGGAACGCCCGCGCCTTCCTCCGACCGTCTTCACGGCACGATGGCCACTGTCACCGCCGCGGTTATGAAGGGCGCGCACATCGTCCGGGTCCACGACGTGAAAGAGGCCGCTGAAACGATCCGTGTTACTATCCATCTCCGATGAACAAAGTCCTGCGTATTTCCCTCTTCATCGTCATGCTTGCGTTTGTTTCCGGCTTCTACGAATGCTACAAGCCGGTGACGAAGAACCAGCTTCCGGCGCGTATCAAGACCGTCGCGGTGCCCGCGTTTCAGATGGAAAGCCAGGCGCTGCGTTACAAGATCGAGTCGCGGTTTACTGATGCCGTAATGCGCGAGTTGGTCCATCGCGGGCGTGGGTTGCGCGTGCAGGGTGAGCGTGAAGGCGCCGACGCCGTGATCGAAGGCGTCATCAAGAGTTTCAACTTTGCCGGCGTGCTGCTCGACGACAAAGGCCGCGCGCGCATCTTCGAAGTCACGATCGCGGCGGCGGTTACAGTCCGCGATCAAACCGAGAACCGCGTGCTCTACGACAATCAAAACTTCGTCTTCCGCGGCGAGTATGAATTCGCCAGCGATCCGCGCAGTTTCTACAACGAAGAGGATCCGGCGATCCTGCGCATGTCGCGCAACTTCGCGGAAAGCATCGTCTCTACACTCATCAACGCCGTCGAAACCGGCCGGAAGTGAAAATGCAATGAAGACGCTCACGCGAACGGAACTCGAACGGTCGTTGCGCGAACGTGTGGAACCGCTGTATCTGCTGCTCGGCCCGGAACGTTACCTGCGCCGCGATTCGGCACAAAAAATCGCGGACGTCGCGCTCACCGACACGTTAATTCGCGATTTCAACGAAGCTGGTTTCAGCCTGCTGACCGATTCGGTGCAGAGTGCGATTGCGGCGGCGGAACAGTTGCCGATGATGTCCGAGCGCCGCGTGGTGCGTGTGCGTGATTTCGCGAAGTTGCGTGATGCGGATGAAGACGTGCTGATTCGTTATCTCGGAAATCCCTCGCCATCGACCGTGATGATCTTCACCGCCGACGAGCTCGACAAGAGAAAGAAATCGACCAAAGCGCTACTCGATTCCTGCACTGTCGTCGATTTCTCGCCGTTAAAAGACAGCGAGGCAAAGGCATGGGCCAGGAGTTATCTGAAGAATTTGAAATCGGCTGCTGACGACGCGGTGTTGAGCGAGATCATCAACCTCGTCGGCACCGACGTGCAAACACTCTCCAACGAACTCGATAAACTCGCGTCAGCGGCGATCGAGACGAATCACATCACGATGGAGTTGGTTGACGAACTGATCGGCCGCACGCGTGAGTTGTCCAACTTCGAACTCGGCGATCACCTGCTCGCGAATAATCGCAAACGCGCGCTCGAAACACTGCACCGTCTGCTCGACGACGGCGCGGAACCGGTGATGCTCGTCGGGCTGATAGCAGGAAATTATCACCGGCTCGCCCTCGGAAAACATCTGCTCACGAAAGGCGGTCGTGAAGAAGTGTTTCGCAACATATCGATGCCGCCGTTCAAACGCGACTCCTACATCGCCACGCTCCAACGCAGCGACGCAAAAAAGATCGCACGTGGGATTCAGCTCACGGCAGCCACTGATCTTGCAATCAAGACCTCGCAAGCGACTCCCCGTCTTCAACTCGAACTGCTGGTTTGTGAGCTGGCAGGCTGAGTATGTGGTTACACTGGTCCACGAGCGAAGTCTCCGGTCCGAGATCCCTCAACTTCTCCGCAATCAACTCGATCCAAAACACCGTCACATCTTCACTGTACTTCTCCAGCGGCACGCCATGATGGACCAAAAACCCCAGCAACCCGGTTCGCATCCGCTCGACCGCAGCCTTCGTGTCCAGCGTCTGTAAATACCAAACCGCCACCGTCAAATGTTCTCGATGTTTGAACGCCGTCTTGTCGGTCTCGCACGTCTCAAACCCGCGCACGACCGCTTCGATCTCACTTTCGGAACTGTACACAGCCAACCTCCCTTCAAAATAAAAAACGAGGCGGACCGAACATTCGATCCGCCTCGTCCAAAATTAAAAGTGCTTCTGGCTTACTTGCCTGCCTGGTTCGCCCGCACCGTCAGTCTCGACTTATACCGAGCCGCGGCGTTGGCGTGTAGCACGCCCTTCTGCACCGCCTTGTCGATCACCGACATCGTCTCCGGCAAAGCCTGGTCGATTTCCGGCTTCGAACCCGACGCGAGTGCGCCGCGCAGCTTCTTGATATAGGTCCTGACTTTGGTACGATTACTGCGATTGATTGCGCGGCGCTTCTCGCTCTGCCGCACTCTTTTCTCTGCTGATTTATGATTAGGCATTCAATAGCTCCCTCGCCTGCACTCCAAGGCACCTGCCCCTGTTCCAGGCGCAAGTGGAGGAGTATAGGTATCTGTCGAGGGACTGTCAAGGACGCCCCGGAGGGGGTGGGGTCATTGACATTTGCGTGCTTTGTGGTATAGGGTTCACCTCGGCGATGGAGTGCGCTCAGTGTGGGCTCACCCACAGAAGGCGAGAATCACTGGTATTTGGTGATTCTTGTGTGGCGCTTATTTCGTGTATAGGCACCATCGCGTGACGGAACGGTCCTTCCGGAAGCCGTCAGCCGGAAGTGCTCAATCCCATGGCTCTTGACTCTTCCATATTGTTAATACACGAAGACCCCATATAAAAATGCATTGAGCAAAAAGGCTGTCGGGGGTTCTCGGCAGCCTTTTAATTTCTCTCTCCATGTCTGATGTAGAAGAAGTAGCAAAGCTACTTATCCAAGCAGTCAAGGTCCAGTCGCCAGCAACTGGTGCTGATTTGGGACCATTGGTAAAGCAGCATCATCCCACATTCGATTTAAAGAACGAATACGGCGGACTGCACAAGTTCATCAACAGGTATTGTCGAGAAGAGATCGCTTTTCTAGGGAAGCGCGGTCTTGATAATGTTTACGCCCACAGAAACAGCGAACACAAAAGTTCGCTTTCCTATAATAGCTCGGGTTCTCACAATAGTAACGTCGACGCTTGGCGGGCTTTCACGAATCCGAAAATCCACCTAATACCCCTGGTAGATATACGATCTGGAGACATTGATGTTGCGTTACCCTCGCAGCCAGAGCTTAAAGAGGGATGGATCCCAATCGAAAAGATCTCGGCTGAAGAGTACCGCTTGATGGCCCAGGACTTCGTGGCAACGTTGCCGTCTTCTGAGGCCAAAAACCAGTTGCAAGATGCACTCACGATTCAGGATTTCTGGCCTACGTGGTCGCTTATGGTAAATCGCCATCGAGTAGGTGGGATCTTTGATCAATGGGTGGCCTTTAGAATAGCCCAGATCAGGGAAATCTTTACAGAGCGGCTATCTCAATTGAATTTATCAGAAGCGGTCTTCAATAAAGCACTTCATTCGTTTCGAGCATCGCGTGGACAGGTTGCCAGGCAGAAGCCTCCTCAAGAATCCTACAAAAAGGAGTCGGCCGGACCACGCTCAACACCAGGAGTGAGGAACGTCATACTTCAAGCTGTAAGCGATCTCACAGACGAGGATCTACGCAGAATTTGGCTGCCAGCGGGAGTTTTAATTGATGCCCTTAAAGGAAACCGGGGGGGACGATGATCGAACAGTACAGCCTAAGCTGATCGTCCTCTGTCCTCATGATAAGGAACAAGCCATTCGGAAAGCGCTGGGACGGTACGCAGGCACGTATTGGGAGGAGGGATACGTCCAACTACTAACCATCCCTCAGAATCACTCTCGAGATGGTCAATGGATCACCGCCAAACTCGCCGACATATTTTCTCGCCCTCAAAGTATTACCTACATAATTAAGTATAAGGAAACGACCTTTGATGAAAGCGTCGTAGAGGGAAAAGCATTTATTTATAACACTCCGAGTGCAAAGAAACTTGAAGTGGACATTCTTCCCGAAGTTCTCAAAGCTCTCAAGCTCGACTGGTTGAGTTTCGTTGAAGCTAGAATCGCGGGTAGGTGGCGACACGGAAGATTGGACCGCAAACACCTCGAGCGTTGGCTTTCTCAATGGAAGGGGCTAGACAATAATCAATGGATTGCCGAGAGGATTTTGAAATCGTTGGATTTTTGGACAGATGAGCGGATGCGAAACGAATTGCGGATTACGCAATGCAGCCTAAATGAATTTGACTGCATTTCGATCAACCGCTTCTTGCCTGGAAAGAGTGCCGACGCCCTATCTAATCTGATTCAGAAACAATTGGAGGCTCAGTCAATAAATTTTGGCAGAGTAATGGATTTCGCTGAGGCGATTGATTCCGACAACATGCACCGTATTTTGTTTGTTGAGGATTGCCTCCTTACTGGCAATGAAATGGTTCGAGTTTTTATGGGCTTGCAAGGTCATCAAGACATTTTTGGAAAGCCTCGGGCAGCCAAGTTGTCACAGCCGGAACGACTACGTGAAAAAAAGATCTCTTTAAGATTTTCTGTTGCGTCGAACGCGGGACTAGCCTATTTGACGAAGTATCTAAGAGAACAGAATCTAGACAACATTCACGTTGATTACGTCTCAACCTACGCGCTGCCGGTATTGACCGAGGCAGGATTGATTGCACTTGATAACGATTCTCTTACTGATGCCGACAACTGTCTAATTGATCCCGACCTACATATAACCCGTGTAGTATTTGACCCATCGCTATGGAGAAATAAAGACGCCCGAGACCGCGCTTTAAATTTATGTGCAGAAATCGGGTTACAACTCTACGAGCTTTACGTGAAGAAGGAGCAAAAAAACTGGAGTGCGAAACGGATAAAAGAAAGCGCCCTGGGGGTGAGGAGCTTCGCCTTGGCTTTGGCATTTCAGCATTCGGTCCCAAAAGAGACTTTGCCCATCCTTTGGTTTGGCGGGAGCATCAGGTGGAAGAACGATGAGGTTGAATGGCTTTCGCTTTTTGAAAACGCCGCGTAATAGTATTGCCTTTTAGCAATGCTATCTCTCCAGCTATGGCCCTTGCCCGGAAGAATTTTTCGTCCGCTTGAAGCAAGAAAGGTGGGCCAGACAATCGATCTTTCCTAAACTCCGAATAAACATTAGAACCATGTGAATGCGTCGCACCAACTGCAATCGGCACACCCTTGTTGCTTGCTGCATTTCATGTTGTTTGAGCAAGTGATCCACAACCCAACTTCTACGAACTTTCACGTTACCTAATGTTGGCTCAAAAAGGAGCGAGCAGCACGTGAGCCGATCGGGATTAATTACGCCTACTTCGTGCTACTTGGACAAGTGCGAGAATCCATTTTTCGGGGACTTGGAGACTTTCTTGAGATTCAAAATGCGGCGAGAACTATCTCACTTCGACAGTGTGTAAAAGCATCTCGCTTCTAAAATGCCGCAGAACAAAGAACAAAGATCATTAGCCTATTACTATTAGACTATCGATAAACTGCTCACCAGACGCCGCGGACGCGGAAATCACGCCCACCTAACCCCCGCCAGTTCACGCGAATGGCCGCGATTCATGGTACTCTGTGCCCATGAAGGAGAAAGTTAAGAGCAGTTGAAGAAGATTGAACTTCCGCCCCGGGGCCTGGAGACGTTGTTCGGTGTTCACGACCAGAACATCAAGTATCTGGAGTCGCTCCTCGACGTAAGAATCGATGCGCGTGGACAGGATGTGTCCATCGACGGCGACCCGACCGACGTCAACACAGTCGAACGCATTCTCCAGGATTTTTCGGACCTCTTCAAAGAAGGCAAACACTTTACGGACAAAGAGTTGCGCGAGGCTTTCGCGCAGATCGCCGAGGACCGCGCGTTCAGCCTGCGCGACTATTTCACCAAGGCTCGTTTCAATCCCGCGGGTAAAAAACAGGTCGCGCCGAAGTCGGTCAACCAGCGAAAGTACATCCAGGCGATCCAGGAAAAGGACGTCGTTTTCGGCATCGGCGTCGCCGGTACAGGCAAGACGTATCTCGCCGTCGCGATGGCGGTTCAGGCGTTGATGCAGAAACAGGTGAACCGGATCGTGCTCGCGCGTCCGGCAGTCGAGGCTGGTGAGAAACTCGGTTTTCTTCCCGGCGACTTGCAGGACAAAGTCGATCCGTATCTGCGTCCACTTTACGACGCGCTGTTCGACTTAATTGATTACGACCGCGTCACCAAGTTGCTCGAGAAGCGCGTCATCGAAGTCGCACCGCTTGCGTTCATGCGCGGCCGCACGCTTTCCGACGCGTTCATCATTCTCGACGAAGCGCAGAACACGACCAGCGAACAGATGAAGATGTTTCTGACGCGCATCGGCTTCGGCTCAAAAGCCGTGATCACCGGCGACGTCACCCAGGTCGATCTCCCGACCGGGAAACGCAGCGGACTGATCGAAGCCGAACGGATCCTTGCAAACCTCGAAGGGATCGAGTTTGTTTACTTCACCGACAAAGACGTGGTCCGTCACAAGCTGGTCCAGATGATCATTCGCGCTTACGAAGAGCAGAGCAAGAAGACTCAGATCTAGCTGATGATAGAGGTCGTCAATCGCCAGCGCGGCAGGAAGATCGATACTCAAACGTGGGAGTCGTTCGGGGCTAAGGCCCTCGACGCGATCGGTAAACACGGTTCCTCAGCCACGATCGCCTTCGTTTCCGACACGAGCATTCGGAAACTCAACCGGCAGTTTCGCAACATCGACAAACCCACCGACGTCCTCTCGTTTCCTGCTGACGAAGAACATAATCTGGGTGACATCGCCATCTCGGTTCCGACCGCCGCGGCTCAGGCAAACGAAAATGGGTTGACGTTTGAAGGCGAGATTGCCCAACTGATTCTTCACGGCCTGCTGCATCTCTCCGGCTACGATCACGAAACCGACAACGGCGAGATGAACCGGCTGGAACTCCGTCTCAGACGGAAACTTGGAATTTAGTGCTTGGTACTTAGTTCTTTGTACTTTGCGGATCCAACCCTACAAAGCTCTAAATACAAAGCACTAAGTACATGAAACCATTTACGACTCGCGGTTAAGCAGTTTACTATCAGCATATCGATGGAACTTGAAATAGCGCTTGCGCTGCTGCTGCTCCTGTTACTCTCCCTGCTGGCCACGGTCGACATGGCCTTCGGCCAACTGAGCGACGTAGGTCTACGCCGGCTGATTGGAGAGAACGGAGAGAGCCCCCAGGCGCCCTCCAGAGTTTTCCTTAAAAGAGTGCTCGAGAACCGCCCGCGGTTCGGCTTTGCACTCTCCGCGACGATCCAGATTTTGCTCGTGGTCGTCGCGGTCCTCATCACCTCGATCGCGCAAAACCTGCTTCCGAGTCCGCGCCTTGTGCTTGTCGGCCTGTTGGCGGGTTTGATCCTGGCCGGCATCTTTCGCCAGGTGGTCCCGCTCTTCATCTCCACACGCAACCCGGAAAAAACGTTGCTGTTCCTGCTGCCGATCATCCGTCCGTTTTTCCCGGTGATGGCGTTCATCGCCGATCCTTTTCAAAGCCTGTTCGATCGTTCGCAACGCAACAAGGATCAGGTGACTGACGAACGCGAGGAAGAAGAAGAGGACGACGACAGCGGCGATCTACAGGCACTCATCGAGGTCGGCGAGGCTGAAGGCATCCTCGAGGAAGAAGAAGGCGAACTGATCCATGCCGTGATCGAGTTTGGCGACACGCGTGTCAGCGAAGTGATGACGCCGCGGCCGGACATCGTCGCCGTGCCCGACACAGCCACCATTCGCGAAGCGCGCGACGTGATGCTCGAGTCGAAGTACTCGCGGCTACCCGTCTACGGCGATCAGATCGACAACGTCGAGGGAATCATCTACGTCCGCGACCTGTTGCAGTGCTGGGCTGAAGGACAGGAAAACGAGAACATTCGACCGTTGATTCGTTCCGTGTACGTCATTCCGGAAACAAAGCCCGTCGCCGAGCTGCTCGAAGAAATGCAGAAAGCGCATGTGCAACTCGCGATGGTGATCGACGAGTATGGCGGCGTCTGCGGGCTCGTCACCGTCGAGGACATTCTCGAAGAGATCGTCGGCGAGATCGAAGACGAAGATATCGCCGGTGAAGAACTTCAGGACATCGTCGAAGCGAACGAAGGCAGTTATGAAGTTCTCGCATCGACTGAGATCGGAAAGATCGAGCGTCTGTTTGACATGGAGATCGCGGCCGACGATTTCACGACGATCGCCGGGCTGGTGATTAACGAGTCAGGCAAAGTTCCCGCTGTCGGCGAAGTTCTGAACATTCGCGGTTTGGAAGTTGAAATACTCGAAGCAGACGAGCGGCGCATCAATCGTCTGCGAATCAGACCCCAGCAGCCCCAGGAGATCAGCACTGAGCAACAGGGTTTCCACTGAGACCCAACGGATTCCGAATGGCGAAACATAAAAGTAAATTCCTTCAGGGAAAACGGATCGATCCTGCTCCGATAACCAACAAAACGAGTGTCGCGGATCTAATTGACGAAGCATTTCTTGCTTACAACGCTGCGCGATTGCGCGAGGCGTGCCAGCTATTTACGAAAAAAATGCTGGAGCCCGACGTCACAGTCGGCATGTCGTTGACGGGCGCGTTGACGCCTGCGGGTCTCGGCATTTCGTCGCTCATTCCGCTTATCAAGGCGGGTTTCATCGACTGGATCATCTCGACCGGCGCGAATCTATATCACGATACGCATTTCGGCATCGGCCTGAAGATGCATCTTGGGAATGCGCAGACGTCGGACGTCGTGTTGCGGCAGGAAGAAGTGGTCCGCATCTACGACATCTTTTTCGATTATTCAGTGTTGTTAGACACGGACTCGTTCTTTCGCAAGATCATCGAGGCGCCGGAGTTTCAGCGTCCAATGTCTACGGCGGAATTTCATTATCTTTGCGGGCGGTATGTTCACGAGCGCGAGAAGAAGTTGAAGATCAAAGACAAGTCGCTGCTGGCGGTGGCTTATGAATACGGTGTGCCGATCTACACGTCGTCGCCGGGTGATTCGTCGATCGGAATGAACGTCGCCGCGAAAGCTTTGCAGGGTAACAAACTCGCCTTCGATCCTTCACTCGATGTAAACGAAACGGCGGCGATCGTGCTTGCGGCAAAACGCGGCGTAACCAAGAAGGGTAAACAAAAGGGCGGACAATCCGCGGTTTTTATTTTGGGCGGCGGCTCACCCAAAAACTTTTTATTGCAAACTGAACCACAGATACAGGAAGTGCTTGGTATCGACGAGCGTGGTCACGATTATTTTCTACAAGTGACTGACGCGCGTCCTGACACTGGTGGACTTTCGGGTGCGACGCCGGGTGAAGCTGTGTCGTGGGGGAAAGTAGATCCTGATCGATTACCGGATGCAGTTGTATGTTATGTCGATTCTACTGTGGCGCTTCCATTGATAACGGCTTATGCTCTTACGCGTCACGAACCACGCGAACCGAAACGGTTGTATGATAGGCGCGAAGAGTTCATGACCCTGCTGCGCGCTGAATACGAAAAATCAAAACGACGATAATTCTCTTCAACCGTGTTCTCTTGAGTAACGCGGATATTCAGGATTGGAGAACAGATGGGTGAACCGACCGTTAAGCCGAGATCTTATTACGACTGTGTTGCCTGCCCCGCTTTCTGCTGTTCCGTCTACGATCGCGTGCAAGTCACCAAGCGCGACATACGGCGGCTCGCGAAGCACTTCGGCGTTACCGAAGAAGTAGCGACAGTGCGTTTTACAAAGGTGTGGGGAAAGGAACGCGTCTTACGTAAGAAAGCGGATCCGCTATTCGGAAGGACGTGCCAGTTTCTAAATCTCGAAACGCGCGGCTGCGGTATCTACAACGCGCGCCCGGCCGTGTGCCGCGAATTTCCAACAACGAAACGATGCGCTTACTGGGATCTATATAAGTTCGAACGTGACCAGCAGGACGATCAGGAGACACTCCCGCTCGTAAAGATCACGTTCAACGGAAAGCTTTGGAAGAACGGAAAGAAGTGATCGCGGGTCAGCGCGCCGCAAGTTAATCCGTGACGATTCCTGGAAGTGGCACCCGCCTAAATCCATCAATTCGTTTCAACCAATACTCATTGAATGGCGAGTAGATAACTCCCTGACGGCGTGACGCATGATAGAAGCCATGCTCGTCAGCGACGACGCCGACGTGCGCGAGGCCGTTGAAGAACACGAGCGTTCCGAATTTGAACTGCTCGTCAGAAGTGGCAGGCGTAAAGCGGGCGAACAACGTGCGGGCGCTGCCGCGTTCGAAGTTGATCCCGCTGGCGTTGAAGATACTCCACACAAAACCCGAACAATCGAACGTGTTTGGTCCTTCAGCACCCCAGCGATAACGCGCGCCAAGCCGCTCGTCGATCGCAGCCAGCAGTGCTGGTTGGAAATTAATAAAATCCGTGCTGGGAGAACTCGTCGCCGTACTCAAATCGATCGTCGGTTTTGCCTTCACTTCCCAAGCCGGCTTCGATTCCATCAATGCGAAATCTTCCGACGAACACGCCATTTCCGGCGTCTCTCCGGCAGGCGCAATAACGCGCGGACGCGTCTGCGAAACGGCCGAAGTGGTCCAAATTACGAGGGCGAAACAAGCGACCAGAACAATAGCAAACGGTTTTCGAAGCACCATAAACGGGGAACTACCTTCTCCTAAGAAATTCGTCTTTTTTGTTTCTTATGTGAGGCGGGCACCGCTAAAAGACCGAGGCATCTTAGCGGCTGGGGAAAGGTGGTTCAACAAGCAATGTGACTGTTTCGTGACCAAACGCCGAGGTTTTAACAGCGGCGAATTGAAAGAGGTCACGAATTAGTTACGATCGCGGTCAATATGAGAGAGCGAAGGTTTTTACCACCAGAGGCACAAGAAGCACAAAAGGCACAAGGAAGATTTCTTCAGTTCAGGTTCTTTCTTGTGCCTCTTGTGCCTTTTTGTGGCCCAACTGTCGGTACAGATTAAGCGCGAAAAGCAGAGTAATAGCTAACGTCATAGGGGCAGACCACTCCCGACGAAATCCAGGATCGTTATTAGTTTGTATGGTCTAAATAGAGTGAGAATCGGGCGAAAATTTCGAAATTCGAATTTCGAAATTCGAAATTTTTACCGGCCGGCGTAGTTCAAACCGACGGTGATGATCTTCTGTAGCAACTGGTCGTAAGGCACGCCGCTGTGCTCGGCGGAGTCGGCAAAATCCTCGTTCTGCGCGATCTGCGGATTCGGATTGGCCTCGAGTAAATAAAACTGCCCTTCCTCGGTCATGCGGTAATCAAGCCGCGCATAACCACTCAAAAACAGGTAGCGATAAATGCGCTTCGACAATCGCTCCAGCGTCTTGAGCTGCTCGGGAGTCAACTCCGCCGCCCGCGTCTTAACGCCGACTTTCTCCTGGTACGCCGGATCCCATTTCACTTTCAACGTCGCGATGTTCTCGGCACCGTCAGGCAGCTTCTCCATCACCAGTTCCCACGGCGTGTACGTCTGTATGTTTTGATTGCCGATCACGCTGACGTAGATCTCGCGGCCCTTGATGAACTGCTCGGCGATCGCGGCGGTCTTGTTCTGTCGATGAATAAAATCGACGCGCTGCGCGAGCTTCTCGTCGTCGTGAACGATCGACGCCTGCGCGATCCCGACCGATCCTTCTTCGCTGATCGACTTCACGAGTAACGGAAACTTTAATCGCTTCGGCCGGCGCACTTTTCGATTCAACGGAAACACCGCGAAGTTCGGCACGAGCAGACGATGATACGAAAGGATCATTTTCGTCAGCGCCTTGTCGTGGGCCAGGGTCATGCCGCGCGGATTACAACCGGTGTAAGCCTGCTTCATCAGTTCGAGATAACTGACGACGTGCTGATCGTAAAGCGGGTAACCGTGAAACTCTTCGAGCAGGTTGAAGGCGATGTGCGGCTTGTGCTCCAGCAACGCGTTGCCGATGACGTTGAGCTGGTTGTAAAGCCCGATCGGATAGACCTCGTGGCCCATCTTCTTCAACGTCGAGATCACGTCGTACTCGGTTTTAATGTCGAGTTTTTCTTTGTCGGAGAGACCGTTCAACGAATCCGGCGGCACGAAGTCTTCGTGAACGAGAACGATGATGCGCAGTTTCTTTCGCGGCTCAAAGGTCATACGGCTATGCGATGATAACCCGAATGGAGCACGTTCATTACTTGCACAGTCAAACTTATCATGACACGGCGACGTGTTTCTCGAAAAGGTGTAGCGACGCGTAATTTTAAATCCTTGCAGCGATCGATCATGTTTTCCAGCACGTGATCGATGGTGTACTGGTGTACGCCGGTGCCTTCCGCGACGATTTGTCGCACCTCACGACGCACTTTGCGAAGGAAGCTGGCGGCCGTGGGCCGGTACTTGTGTCGTGGATCGTCCGAGAAGATTCGATGGAGATCGCGATCGTAAACGGCGGGCCATTCGAAGTAGTAACGTTCGCGTTTACGGATGTAATGATCGCGTAACTTGATCTTCAACGCCGACAGCGGCTCGACTTTCGTACGCGTCCTGTTTCGTGGTTTCGTCCCCGCGAGATCCATCATCAACTCGTCAATGTACTCGAGCTTTCGCAAAGCAGGCCAGCCTCGATAACGTCGCCGCCATTGCGAACGCGGCGTCAGCCAGACGGCGAATGTCTCGGCGAAGTCTTCCGCCGGATGGGCCTGCGCGTACCACGCGGGCAGATGCAGTACGTACTTCCGGCTCTTCGGTTTGGGTTTGTAGAAATCCGGGTACGGCTGGGCGAACGATCCGAATAGCTCGCGGTGCTGGCGTTTGAAATGGAGACGGAAAGCGGTGTCGAGCGCGTGCCCCGCTTCGTGCCGGAGGATTCTCATACACTCCGTGTCGGTTCCACCCTCGACTTCCAGCATCTGCTTGCGTTCGAGCTTCATCAGGCGCGGGTGAGCGAGGTAGAACGGAATCGCGATTCCCGGCACGCCGTCGGGCGAAAACCACTCTTCAGCCAGCCACACGTGGGGCTTGAAGCGGATGCCGCGCGCGTTCAGCTCGCTGTAAAGCCGCTTGATGTGGGGCTCGAGAAACGACCCCTTGATCTTTATCGGGAGGTCGCAGATGCGCAGGTCCAGCAACTGTTCGTCGTTCAGACGCTCCCACGGGAATCGATAGCTCACGGGCCAGCATTCTAGCCGGGGACGGATTCATTTTCCATTTGCCGTTGGTCGTTCTTCATTTGTCAGTTGGTGCTGAGGCGAAACTGTTGGTCGTATTCCAATCAACATGAAAAATGGCAAATGAAAACCGGAAAATGGAAAATGCCGCGGCCCTTTTCGCCTCCCGTTTTCGCGTTTCAAATGACGGACATTCACTTCAGAAACACAGAATAAGGGGTCATGAAAAACACAAAAGCTTCCAAAATCGCACTGACCATCGCTTGTCTCATCACATTGACCGGCGTTGCCAGTGCGGACACCAAGGTCAAAACGCGCCAAACCAGCGGCGGACAGACCTACGAAAACACCAGTTACATCAAGGGGAAACGCCAGCGCAGCGAAATGAACAACGGCCAGATGGTCGTCGTGCAGCAGTGCGATCTGCGGCGCAACATCCAGATCATGCCGCAGGCGCAGGCGTACATCATTCAGCCTTACGACGACGCCACAGCGTCTCCCAACACGGGCCGGGTTAACTCCCAACCCGGCACGACGACCAAGGGCGGCCTTATCACGTCGACCGTGACCACGAAAGACACCGGCGAGCGCAAACAGATGTTTGGTTACACCGCGCGCCACATCATCACGACGATGGAAACGCAGTCGAGCCCGGAAGCGTGTTCACAGCAGAAGAGCAAGATGGAGATCGACGGTTGGTACATCGACGCCGCGTTTGCGGTCGATTGTGACAGCGGTATCGCGTACAAGCCGCACACGCCGGCGCAGAGTGGTGGTTGCCAGGATCGATACGTGACGAAGCAAGTGGGCGCCGCTAAGAAGGGTTATCCGGTGTGGGAGAAGATGACGATGTTCGATACGAACGGCGTTGCGAGCTTCTCGACTATCAATGAAGTGGTTGAGTTTTCGAATGCGACGTTGGATGCGAGTTTGTTCGACGTGCCGGCGGGTTATCGTGAGGTCAAAGACTTCGCGAGCCTTTATGCAACTCCGGCTCCAGCTCCAACAACGACTGAAACTCCGGCCCAAACGAACACCGCGAATAACGCGTCGACATCTACTTCGGAAACTAAGCCAGAGCCGAAACCCGAACCCAAACCCAAATCCGATCCGGTGAAGAAAATTAATCGAGCCCTCAGATGGCCATAAGTTAGCCACAAAAAGGCACAAGAAGCACAAGAGGCACAAGAGGCACAAAAGAGGGATCCTTCAGGGAAGGGTCCCTCTTTGTCCTTTCAGAGAAGGGTATCCCACTTATCGTTTCAGAGAAGGGGTGTCCCTTTTTACCTTATCTTGTGCCTTTAGTGCCTTTTGTGCCTCTTGTGCTTTTTGTGCCTCTTTGTGGCTAAGGCATGACGCCCGTCTTCAGAAACGAAGACGGGCATTGTTTTTCTACCGGACACTGATCACACAACGGCCCGCGCGCCTTACAGATCTTCCTTCCGTGCGCGATCATCAGGTGCGGGAAGATCACCCAGTCTTTTCGCGGCACGATCGGAATCAGATCCTGTTCGATCTTCTCGGCCGTCTTTTGTTGCGTGAAGTCGAGACGGTGCGACAGCCGCGACACGTGAGTATCGACGACAACGCCGGCTTTGATATCAAACGCATTGCCAAGCACGACGTTCGCCGTCTTTCGCGCCACGCCCGGCAACTCCAGCAACTCATCCATCGTGTGCGGAACCACACCGCCGTACTCTTCCGTCAACATCTTCGACGTTCCTTGTATCGACTTCGTCTTGTTGCGAAAGAAGCCGGTCGACTGGATGTCTTTCTCCAACTCTCGGGGCGACACCTTTAGATAGTCTTCCGGCTTCCGGTATTTTCGGAACAGATCCGCCGTGACCATATTCACTCGCTCGTCCGTGCATTGCGCCGACAGGATCGTCGCAACCAGTAACTCGAACGGGGTCGAGTAATTCAACGAACACTTCGCATCCGGATACGCACGTTTCAGCCGGCGAATCACTTCGCGCGTGCGCAGCTTTAGTTCCTCCATACTCTCGCGTTTTGCCATGTGATTGTTTCTTTGTGCCTCTTTGTAGCTCTTGTGCTTTTTTGCGCTACCCTGTTCTCTTCAACTTACCCGTTCGTTTGGCCCATGCTTCGACGCGCACGAACGTCATCAGACCAAGCGGTAACAGTATCGCGCCCATCACCGCCAGGATCAGCAACTCGTGCGAGACTGCCGACAGTGGTGCGCCGGCGAGAAGCTCCGGAGTTGAAGCGCTGTTGCCCACTCCGAATAACTTCCGGCAAGCAGAAAGCGTGTAAGTTGCCGGAGAAATCGCCGATAACGGCTGCATCCAGCCTGGCAGGACGTCGATGGGATAATAAACGCCCGAAACCAGTAGAAGCGAGCCCTGAAATATGTGCGTCGCTTCCGCGCCGCGTTCCGCGCTCATCACTGGAAACACTGCGGCGAACAGGCCGAGTCCGACGAATGCCATCGTGCTCACGACGAGGACGACGAACACGCCCGCAAGATTTGCGCCGCGCAGGTTCAGGTTCGTGAACGCGATCAGGCCGAGCAGTACGATCACGCTCGTCAGTATGCTGTTCAGTAGTGAGAACAGGCTGACGCCGAGCAGATGGACGCTGCGCGACACTGGCGCCATGAACGTGTATTCCAGCGTTCCTTCCCAACGCTCGTACGCGATCGACATGGCGATCTCGTTGTAGAGCCATGAGAGATAGTTCCACAACAGTGCGCCGACTACGAGTGTCAGTGTCATCTGGTAGTCGTTTGCGGCGACGCCGATCAGGGCGACGGTTGCGGACGTGACGAGGGCGTAGAAGTTGAACACCACTACCCAGCCGATGTACCGGCGGGTGATGTGATAACCGCGAAATAAGAACGCCCACGTCTGGCGCATTACTGTTTCCATGATTCAAATCCTTTCAATCCGTGTGTTTTTAATCACCCACGGCAGCTAACTCTTCATCGACGAGTTCTTCTCCCGTTAACGCGATGAAAGCATCATCAAGCGTCGTCGCGCCGGCGCGTCTCATCAGCTCGCGCGCGGTGCCTTCAGCGACGAGCTTGCCGTGCGCGAGAAAACCGATGCGCGCGCAAAGACGCTCCGCCTCAGCCATGTCATGCGTCGTCAACAAGATCGTCGTCCCCTCACGCTCGCGCAGCCTTTCAAGAAACGACTGCACATCCCGACGACTCTTCGGATCGAGCCCCGTCGTCGGCTCGTCGAGCAGCAACAGCGGCGGATTGATCATCAACGCCCGCGCGATGCTGATCTTCTGCTGCATACCGCGACTCATCTCCTCGAGCGGCGTCGAGAACTTCGCGTTCTCCATTCCCAACTCCTCGAGTATCTCGATCACCCGCCGCTCCGCCTCGCGCGGGTTCTGCCCGTAAAGCAACGCCGTGTACAGCAGGTTCTCCCGCGCCGAAAGCTTCTTGTAAAACGCCGCGTCAACACTGACGCGACCGATGATGCGACGCACCTCTTCCTGTTGCTCCGGCAGACTGTACCCAAGCAACTTGACCTCGCCACTGTCGGCAATCAGCAAAGTGGAAAGGATTCGGATCAGACTCGACTTGCCCGACCCGTTCGGCCCGAGCAACCCATACGTCTCCCCTTCCGCAACACTGAACGAAACGTTGTCGACAGCACACAGCTCGGAAAACTTTCGAAAACCGCTGCGTTTGCGGAAACTTTTGCGCAGATTGCGCACCTGTATAGCCGGTTGTTGCATGATCACCTCACGAGTGATCGCCCAGAAAGCGACCACGAAAAAGCAAACGATTTAAGTTGTAGTTGTTGGGAAAAGTAGAGACAGTTAGGCGCCGCTCTCCATCGCCGGAATACACTTCGAGCGATGTAACCTAACTCTGGCAGGCAGGGACTAAACGGCCCGCTACAGAGTTAATGACGGGGCCTGACCATGAGGAACAGAACGATTTTCATCTAATCACCTGTCGTTGCAGCCTAGCGGAACATTATTAATTTTGCAAGATTGATTCTTAAATCCGTGTTACCGCTTTCCATGCGCGATCTTCACAGCCTCGGGCAATGAACGGAGCCGCAGCATCGCCAACACACCCAGAAACGGACCTGGTGCGAGTATCACAAATGCATAACTCCAGTCGCCGATTTTCGGAATCAACTCGATCGAGATCGTCGTCAGTAAAAACCCGATGCACATCTGGATCGTCAGCGCCGTGCCGATGTACTGCGGATCGCCGAGCTCCGTCACGCATGACGAGAACTGCGCCGAGTCGGCGACGACAGTCGCGCCCCAGATCGTCGCCACCAGCAACAACGCGATTGGATTTCCACCGTAGAGCAGGCCGATAACTAAACAGCACGTGCCGCTGATCGCCATGGCCCACGACGTGACGGCCGTTCGCCCGACGCGATCGGCGAGCAATCCCGCGACGACACAACCAACAGCGCCCGCTGCGATGACGAGAAACGAACCGATCTCGGCGAGTTTCGGATCGCCACCTTGCGTCGCGAGACTCGCGCGAAGCATCACGGGAACCCAGATCCACATGCCATACAGTTCCCACATGTGACCGAAGTAACCCAGGCTCGCGAGTCTCACGCCACGGTTACCAAACACGCGCACCACTTGCGTGATGTCGAACTGCGCCCGTGGCAGCACGTGTGGACCATCAGACACAAACAGCAACACGATCAGTCCACCAAGCACTGACAGGAGCGAGACGAAGAGCACGTTTGTGCGCCAGTTGCTGCTGCCGAGCGCGTTGACGAGGTACGGCGTCGCTTTGCCCATCGTCAGCGCGCCTACGAGAACGCCTAACGCCATTCCGCGTCGTTCGCGAAACCATGTCGCCATGATCTTCATACCCGGCGGGTAGACGCCTGCGAGGCACACGCCGGTAATGAAACGCATCGCGATTGCTGTTCCGGGGTCGTGGACATACAGGCCGAAGATCGCGTTTGCGGCAGCGCCGAGGAAGGCGGAGACGGCGAAGAGGTGGCGTGTTGTGATGATGTCGGGAAGATTGAGAGTCGCGCTGAGGAGCGTGCCGGCGACGAAGCCGAGCTGGACGGCGATCGCGATCCAACTAACTTGCGAATCAGTGAGGTTCCATTCGCGATCGAGTGCGGGAACAACCGCGGAGCCGCTGAACCAGAGCGCCATGCCGAGCAGCTCTGCCGCCGCGAGTAGGCTGAGATTCAAATAGCTCTTATTCACGCGAGATCAAATAGCAGGATTTCCGAAGGTTGGTCTGCCGCAATCTCCAACGAACTCTCACCCATCACGATCGCACCGTCGCCCTGCTCCGCACGTTGTCCATTCACATTAACTGCTCCACGCGCGACCTGGATCCAGCCATAACGCGTCTGGTCCATTTCATGACGAACGCTCTGACCAGCGCCAATGATCGAAGCAAACAAACTGACGTCCTGATGCACAGTGACCGATCCATCGCGCCCATCGTTCGACGCGATCAGCCGCAACTGCCCACGCCGCTCGTCTTCCGAAAACGCCTTCTGCTCATACCCCGGTTCGAGATCGACCGTATCCGGCAAGATCCAGATTTGCAGCAAATGCACCGCTTCGTCCGAAGACGCATTCTTCTCACTATGCCGAACGCCAGTCCCGGCGCTCATCCGCTGCACATCGCCGGGTCGAATAACCGATCCATTCCCCATGCTGTCTTCGTGTTTCAACGCGCCTTCGAGAATGTACGTGATGATCTCCATGTCGCGATGCCCATGCGTCGGAAACCCGCGCCCCGCCGCGACAAAGTCTTCATTGATCACACGCAACGTGCGGAAGTTCATGTAACGCGGATCGTAATACTGATCAAAGGAGAACGTATGAAACGTATTCAGCCACCCGTGATCGAAATGCCCTCGTTCGCTTGATCGTCGAAGCGTAATCATCTGTCTAAACCTTCTTCATGCGCGACAAACACCGTCACCAGTTCATTCAAACCCTCAGCATCCTGATCGTCAAACCTGCCGATCATCTGACTGTCGAGATCCAGCACGCCAAGCAATCGTTCACCGTCAAACAGCGGCACGACGATCTCGGAATTCGACGCCACGTCACAAGCAATATGCCCCGGAAACTCGTGTACGTTCGGAACGATGATCGTCTCGCACTGCTGCGCCGCCACACCGCAAACGCCCGTGCCCATCGGAATGCGCACACACGCAGGATTGCCCTGGAACGGCCCAAGCACCAGCTCATCGCCTTGCAGAAAATAGAACCCGGCCCAGTTCACATTCGGCAGCGAATTAAAAAGCAACGCGCTGAAGTTCGCCGTGTTCGCGATGAAATCGTGCTCGCCCTTGAGCAAACTCAACAGTTGGACCACCAAACTGGCGTACAGTTTCTGTTTCGGAGTTTGACGGACGGCGGAGGCTCGTTTTTTCGCCGACTTTTTAACCGGCGGCTTCGTAACGGCCGCCTTTTTGCGGGTCGCTGTTTTAGTCATGACAATTATTCAGGGGTTGGTCTAATACTGATCACTACAGACTTGGAAACCGGCGTGTTGCTCTTCTCCGCAACCTGCCGTACCGGAACCAGAACATTCGCTTCCGGAAAATACGTCGCCGCGCAACGTCGCGGGATATCGTAAGGCACAATCGTAAACTTCGTCGCCACTCGTTCTTCGCCCTCGAAATGACTGACGAGATCGACGACCTGCTGCTCGCGCAAACCAGCCGCCGCAATGTCTTCTCGATTCAGAAACACGACCCGACGCCCGTTGCTGATGCCACGATAACGATCGTTCTCGGAGTAAACCGAAGTATTGAACTGATCGTGGCTGCGAATGGTCATCATCAAATACTGGTCCGGCGCGAGATTGTGTTCGGGCAGCGCGTGGATTGTAAACACAGCCTTGCCCGAAGCGGTATTGAAAACTCGCTCGCGCGCCGCGTTCGGCAAATAAAACCCACCGGGCTCGCGCACGCGCGCGTTGTAGTTTTCGAACCCGGGAATGACGCACTCGATAGCGTCGCGGATCTTGTCGTAATCGCTGACAAGCTCATCCCAACCGACCGTGGTCCGGCGTCCGAGCGTCGCTTTCGCCAGGCGCACAACGATCTGCGGCTCGCTCAGGAGTTCCGTCGACGCAGGCTCGAGCGAACCACGCGACATCTGCACGACGCCCATCGAGTTCTCGGTCGAAACAAACTGCGGTCCGGTTTGCTGGACGTCGATCTCGGTGCGTCCGAGACACGGCAGAATCAACGCACGCTCGCCGGTGATTAAATGTGAACGATTGAGTTTTGTCGAGACGTGGGCCGTGAGACGGCAGCGTTGCAGCGCGGCGGCGGTGAAGTCGGTGTCGGGTGTTGCGGAGAGAAAGTTGCCGCCAAGGGCGAAGAAGACGCGGCCTTGTCCGTCGTGCATCGCCTGGATCGCGCGCACGGTGTCGTAGCCGTGATTGCGCGGCGGTTCGAAGTCAAACGCGGCGCCAAGACGATCGAGAAACGCCGCGGTGGGACGTTCCCAGATTCCCATCGTGCGATCGCCCTGCACGTTGCTGTGACCACGGACGGGACACAGCCCCGCGCCGGGTTTTCCAACCTGTCCACGCAGGAGCATCAGGTTGACGATCTCCTGGATATTGGCGACGGCGTTGCGGTGCTGCGTCAGCCCCATGGCCCAACAGAAGATCGTGCGTTCCGATTCGACAAAGATCTGCGCCGCGCTTTCAATCCCTTCCCGTGAAACACCACTTTGCTGAACAATCTCGTCCCACGAAACGGCGTCCAATCCCGCCGTAAATTCCTCAAACCCCGCGGTATAACGTTCAATGAATTCATGATCGACAGCGCCGTCGTGCGACAACACTGCTTTCGCGATTCCCTTCAACAACGCAACGTCGCCATTGATTCGCACCTGCAAAAACAGATCTGCCAGCGCGAATCCCGCTCCGAGTAACCCAAGCACGTGCTGCGGATGCTTGAAGCGCGTCATCCCGACTTCCGGCAGCGGATTGATATGCACCAGCTTGCAACCGTTTCGTTTCGCTCGTTCGAGCGCCGACAACATGCGCGGATGATTCGTTCCCGGATTCTGCCCGATAACAAAGATCGCTTCCGCCAGATCGAAATCCTCGAGCGTCACTGTCCCCTTCCCGACTCCGATCGTCTCGCTCAACGCCGAACCACTCGATTCGTGACACATGTTCGAACAATCAGGCAGATTGTTTGTGCCAAACTGTCGTACGAAGAGCTGATACAGAAACGCTGCTTCATTACTCGTCCGGCCCGAAGTGTAGAAGATCGCCTGATCTGGATAGTTGAGTGAGTTGAGTTCGTCGGCAATCAGTTCAAACGCGTCATCCCAACTAATCGCCTCGTAATGCGTCGCGTCGCGCGAGAGCAACATCGGATGCGTGATGCGTCCCTGCGCGCCAAGCCACTGATCCGACTGCGTTAAAAGATCAGCCACACTCCACTGTCGAAAAAACTCAGGTGTGACGCGTTTCGTCGTCGCTTCATCGGCGATGTGCTTCGCGCCGTTCTCGCAAAACTCGAAATGCGATCGGTGTTGGTCAGGCTCAGGCCACGCGCAACCGGGACAGTCGATGCCGCCCGGCTGATTCACTTTCAACATCGTGCGCGCGCCGCGAATCAGCCCCGTCTCCGCGGAAAGGGTTTTCACGGTAGCAACGATTGCCGGAACACCACCGGCGGTTCTCGACTCCTTTGGGGATTCCTTCGACATCGTTGCTCAGATTATGTTAAAAGCCTGACTACGATCAAACTGAAGGACAAAACTATATGACCCATTCGCGCCCTGTTCGGTCGCTCTTACTCCTTCTCTCTCTCGTAACCTTCGTAGCGTTTGGAACCAGCGTCAACGCCCAGATCAAACCGGGCCGCGATCCAAATCAGCCGGTCGATCAGGAATACACAAACAAGATCCGCGAGTACACCACCGCGCCGTACTTCAACTCGCCGTTGACGGACTATCTCCCGGCTTCGCCCGACGTTCCGACGCCAAAAGCTGTACTCGGCGACGTCTCGGGCGCGCCCGGCAAGCTGCCGTACGCCGAGGACGTGTACAAGTACATGCGAATGCTCGAGCGCGCGAGCCCGCGCGTGAAAGTCTATTCGATTGGCACGACTGAAGAAGGACGCGAGATGATCGCGGTGGCGGTTGCCTCGGAACAGTTGCTCGCAAAACTCGACGAGAACCGCGCGCGACTTCAGAAGCTCGCCGATCCGCGCACGATCAACATGGACGAAGCCGAAGCCGATCGACTCGTCGCCGCGTCGTTTCCCGTTTACTACATCACGGGCGCGATTCACTCACCCGAAACCGGCTCGCCGACCGCGCTCATGGAGCTCGCGTATCGTCTCGCCGTCGATAACAGTCCTTATGTGAAAGCCATTCGCGATCAGATGGTCACGTTGATCACGCCCGTCGTCGAAGTGGACGGCCGCAATCGCATGGTGGACATTTACAACTGGCACCTCGCGAACCCAAACAGCAACTGGCCGGCGCTCGTCTACTGGGGACACTACGTCGCGCACGACAACAATCGCGACGCGATCGGTCTGTCGCTGAAGCTCACGCGCAACGTGCTGAAAACGTACCTCGAATGGAAACCGCAGGTACTGCACGACCTGCACGAGTCAGTTCCTTATCTGTACGACAACACGATCGGCGATGGTCCATACAACGCGTGGGTCGATCCGATTCTGACTGACGAGTGGCAGATGATCGGCTGGCACAACGTTTCCGAGATGACGAAATTCGGAATGCCCGGCGTCTTCGCGCACGGCAACTTCGATACGTGGTCGCCCGGCTACCTGATGTTTATCGCCGCAACGCACAACGGCATCAGCCGTTTGTATGAAACGTTCGGAAACGCGGGCGCCGACACGCTCGAACGCACACTCTCGCCCGCCGAGTACCAACGCACCTGGTATCGCCAGAATCCACCGTTGCCGAAAGCAAAGTGGTCACAGCGAAACAACAACAACTACCAGCAAACAGGCCTGTTGACGTCGATGCATCACTTCGCGAACAACGGCAAACTGTTTCTCAAAAACTTCTACCTGAAGAGTAAGCGTTCGATCGACAAGCCGAAGAACGAAGGTCCGGCGGCTTACGTGTTCCCCGGCAACGAACTGCGCACCGCAAATCAGGCGGAGTTGTTGCGAACGCTGCAAACGCAAGGCGTCGAGATCAGCAAAGCGACCGCGCCGTTCACTGTTGCGGTCAAGCGAAAAGCAGGTTCGGAGTCGCCGCGCGCGTCCGCCAGTCCCGGGGCTTCGCCGACACCCGCGCCGAAGACTGAAGATCGAACGTTCCCCGCGGGCAGTTACATCGTCCGCATGGACCAACCATACAGCCGCATCGCGGATGCGTTGCTCGATTACCAGTACTGGTCGCCAAACGATCCGCAAACCGACATCTACGACGACACCGCCTGGACGATGGGTGAACTGGCAAACGTCGAAGTCGTGCGCGTCGTGGACACAAAGGTGTTGCAGGCGCCGATGGATCGTATAACGAACGAGATCCGTTCAACCGGCGGGATCAACGGCAGCGCCAGCACTGTCTATCTCGTAAATCACAACGCCGACAACGCGCTCGTCACTTTTCGTTATCGACTGAAAGACGTCGAGATGGAAGCTGCGGAAGAGCCGTTTGAAGCCGCAGGTAAGAAGTTCAATCGTGGCTCGTTCATCATTCGCCGCGCGCAGGCGGCAGACGTGCGTCGCGTCTCTGAAGAGCTCGGCATTCCCGTCTACGCCGTCGAGACCGCGCCGTCAGTAAAGACGCATCCGGTTCGTGCCGCGCGCGTCGCGATCATGCACACGTGGCTCTCAACGCAGGACGAAGGCTGGTATCGTCTCGGCTTCGATCACCTGCAAGTTCCCTTCACTTACATCAGCACGCAGGACGTTTCGCGCGATCCAAACCTCAAGGCCAAATACGACGTGATTCTCTTCGGCCCGGTCGGACGCGGAAGCCAGGCGATCATCAATGGCCTGCCGATGTACGGAAACGCGCTGCCGTGGAAAAAGACGACGCTTACGCCAAACCTCGGCGGCATCGACGAGACTGACGACATGCGTCCCGGTCTCGGTTGGGATGGACTGCAAAACCTGCAAAAGTTCGTCAAAGACGGTGGACTGTTCATCGCCGTCGACGACACCGCGGACTTCGCCGTCCAATATGGTTTCACCGCCGGCGTCAACAGCAGTCGTTCGTCGCGCTTGAAAGCCATCGGCGCGATCCTGCGCACGAAGACGGTCGATTCAAACAGCCCGATCGCGTACGGCTACGGCGACTCACTCGCGATGTACTGCATGAATGGACCAGTCTATAGCATCAACAACGGCGTCGGCGGACGTGGTCCGCGAACCGCGCCGAGAGCCACCGGACGCGGCACGCCTGACGATCCCGACGTTCCGCAGGGACGCGCGCCGGCGGAGATCCCCGAACCTCCGCCGAGAGTGGAACCGTGGGAAGCTCCACCGGTTACCGATGAGCAACGACGCAACGCGATCGGATTGATTCCACCCGCTCAACGTCCACGCGTCGTGCTTCGTTACGCCGACAGCCGCGACTTGTTTGTTTCGGGATTGTTGGACAACGGCGACGAGATCGCGCAGCGTCCGGCGATCATCGACGTACCGTCAGGCAACGGGCACGTGTTGTTGTTCTCGACGAATCCGATGTGGCGGGGTCAAACAAAGGGAAGTTATTTCCTCATCTTCAACGCGATCATGAATTGGGACAACCTCAACGCGGGTCGCAAACTCGACGCCAAGTAAATCTGTCTTAACCACGGATTACACGATCTCTGTGTAATCCGTGGTCCATATTGCCCCACAAACGAAAAACTTGTTGCACGGTGCTCTGTGCTTCTGTATGGTTAGAAACGCGGGCGCCTTCTCCCCCTTGAGTCTCTGCCCGCGGTCTTAAACCGGCCCCTGACGCTTCTCAGAGCGTCTCAATCCACCATAAAAATATGAACCTAAGCACCCGTGTGCCTGGATGGCTGTGCGGAGCCACCTGCATCGCACTGATATTTCTCAACGCGTTATCAGCGAGCGCTCAAACAAAGCGTTCCGCCAAAACGCAACCGCACGCAAACTCCGACGCCACTATCCTCAATCTCTCCGATTTCGGATCGGTTGGCGACGGCGTCGCCGATGATGGTCCAGCTTTTCAAAGCGCGCTCGATGCACTCGCCGACGCTGGCGGCGGCACGCTGCACGTTCCCGCGGGCCATTACCTGATTCAAACACCTGTCATAAAAGATTTCTCCGCGCTCAACGGCGGCTCTGTCACGATTCAGGGCGTGCCGTCCGATAAAGAGCCCGCTCCGCCGACGGCCGGCGGCCACTTGTTGGCGGAAAGTCTCGACCTAACATCCGAGATCTTCCCCGCTACCGGCTCAACTCAAAGCGCGTTCACGATTAGTAACCTGAATACGTTGACGGTCGAGCACCTTGCTTTCACCGGCAATGAATCCGTACACACCGATGCGTTCATCACTCTCTTCATGAGTGACATCAAGCACGCGACGATCTTCCACACCGAGTTTTATGGAGTCAGCACGTTTGGTCTCCTCGCCGGTCTCGGCGGCGGAAACCTCATCCGCGCCGTTCGTACCGATCTGAATATCAACCAACTCATGGTGCTCGGATCGACCGCAAACAGCGGCGCTTACGCTCCGATCATCGAGAACATCGAATGGAAAGGTTTTCATATTTCCAATTCGATCTTTATCGACTTCGGCGTCCGATCCTTCTTCGGCAAGATGGGACTCGGCGCGCCGCTCTCGTGGATCAACTTTGCTTCCGTCGCGAAGCGCACACAGGAATCTTCACGACGCGAAGTCGTGATTCGCGACACTTTTCTCGACGAAGGCGGCTGGGTTGGAATCACCGCTTATCCACATCTTTGGGGCACGCCTGCCGATCCGATCGATCTGATTTACATCTCGGGACTGAAGATGAACGTCTCGAATCTCGGAACCGCCGGTCACCAGTTTTACGACGTCGCCCACGTGCTCGTTGAGAATTCGATCTACGGCTGGAGTCACAACACCGGCGCCGCGCTCGACTTTTACAGAACCGATCACGCGATTCTCGACAACCTGACCTGCGTACTCGAAGCTGATCGCATACGCGCCGACGACCGCACCGAGCGCCTGACGGTGATCAACTCCGAATTCGGCGGACTCGATTCTCTCGCCGAAACTACAACCGTCCTCGAAACCACTCTCGGCGACGATCCGGTGCAACTCGTGCGGCAGGAATTTCTTTCCCTCCTCGGACGAGAACCGGCGCCGGCTGCTCACTTTTACTGGTCAGACTTGCTCATCCGTTGTAACGGCAATCCGGAATGTCTGGCGGCCCAACGCGCCGAGATGGAAGAGTTTCTGAATTCCAACCCGCAAAAAGAGTTTGCCTACGGCGGCATCGTTACCGATGAGCAAGGCAATCCACTGAGCGGCATCGCCGTTAACCTGACCGGTTCGCAATTCGCCAGCGGGTTCACCGACGAACAGGGCAAGTTTAAGTTTCTGGGTTTACCTACGAGCGGTCTTTACACGGTTACGGTCAACGACAAGCACTACACTTTCACGACGCCCGCGAGCCAGACGTTTGAACGTCCGGCGCACGACGTGAGCGTCAATTTCCGCGCGCGTTTGAACCGGCATAAGATCACAGGCCGGATCACCAGGCCCAACGGCGCGAGCGTTCCGGGCGTCACCGTCAATCTTAACTTCTCTGACACCAGGACGGTGGTGACGGACCACGACGGTAATTTTGCATTTACCGATCTTCCCGCGGGTGAGCAATACACGATCGTCGCCGTTCCCCTCGACGAGTTCTTGCTCATCGCTCCGAAGAATTTCGTCATCGCGGATTTGTTCGAGGACGTTAGAGCCAACATCACGGGTACATTCCGGCCGCAACTGCTGACGCTGCAAGAAAGCCCGGACGCGATCGTGTTTGACGCTGTAACGTTCTTAACGCAACCGCTATCGAGGATCAGTCCGCTGAACTTCGGCGACGATGGACGCACGCGACTGATGATCTTCGCGAAGAACATGGAGCACGTCACCAGCACGTCGCAGGTGAAGATCACGGCTGAAGACGCTGCGCATCTCGTTTATCCGATGCCGGTTGAGTTCGTTGTGAACGTGCCGGGACTGCCCTGGTTGAAACAGATCAACGCGCGCGTCTGGCCGACACTTGGCGACGGGAAGTGCGTCAAGATCAGAGTGTACGTCGATGGTCTCGAAAGTAATCAGGGCCAGGTTTGTTTTGCGGCGAATACGAATTAATGAAGATCTTCTTAACGCGAAGCAACGTTATTTCTCCTAACCGAATCTCTTGAGCCAAAGCTCTACAGGCTCCCCGCTTCAAGGAAGTTCAAAACAAATAGGAGAAAGCTGATGAAGGTCTATCGTCCCTTCGCGAAGGTCCTCGTTGTAGTACTCTGTTTATCTTCCTGGATGACTGTTTCGGCGCAGCAAAGCGGGTCGGCCGCGTCCGTTTCGCGCAGCCGCGCTATCGTTAACTCCGGTCCTTACACGCCGGTCCCCGCTCCCGTAAATGGCGGTCATTACCCTTCGTCATACCCGACTTACACTCCGGCAGCTCCCGTGTTCAAGCTACCTGAAGAGATCGCGGTCGAGGAGTTTGTGAACTATCACAAACATCGTCTGCCGTTGCCGAAATCCGGCCAGTCCGTCGCGCTGGACACGCGTTGGGGCAACGCTGAGTTCTCGGCTTCGCAGCGCGAAGCCGTGTTGCAAATCGGCTTCACCACGGCCGAAGTCAATGAACGCACCGACTTGCGTCCGCTCAACCTCGTCCTCGTCATCGACAAAAGCGGTTCGATGGCGGAAAGCGACAAAATGTCGCGTGTGAAAGAGAGTCTGCACACGATGGTCGGAAAGCTGCGGCCTGAAGACTACGTGGCCATCGTCGCTTTCGACACGACGGCGAGCGTCTTGTGTCATTCGAATGCGCTCGGAAATGGTAGCGGCGTGCGCGGAGCGATCGAGTCGCTGTCGCCCGGCGGCGCCACGAATCTGCACGGCGGCCTGATGCTTGGTTACGTCGAAGCCAAGCGGCACTTCCGCGCGGGCGCAACCAACCGCGTGATCCTTTTGACGGACGGAATCGCTAACGAAGGCGTCGTCGATCCGAAACGCATCGCGGCTGAATCGTCAGAGTTCAACGGACAGGGGATCGATCTCTCGACGATCGGCGTCGGGCTCGATCTCAACAACGATCTGCTCCGCACGTTGGCGCGTTCGGGACGTGGTCTTTATCATTTCATTTCAGACTACAACGACATCAACAAAGTGTTCGTGAACGAAGTTCAGAGTCTGATCTCGTCCGTTGCGAAGAACGTCCAGGTGACGATCGAATACGGATCGGGTTTGAAGCTGGATAAGATCTACGGTTACTCGCCGCGATACGGCAACAACAGCGTTTCAGTCACGATGGACGATATGAACAACGGCCTGACGCAGGTGGTGATGGCGAAGTTTCAGGTCACTTACATCAAGCGAATGCTTCCGGTGAAAGTGCGGCTCTCGTATTACGACGTGAGACGGAAGTCGACGGTTGAAGAGGTCCAGGAGCTGCGACTTCTGCAACTCGCGGATAATGAGTCGTGCGATCTGCTGGCTGACGTCGAAGTGAAGAAAAACTTCACGATCGCGGAGCTTGCGGATTCGCTGTTCCTGATGTCGGGACTCGCGCGTAGTGGAAACTATTCGCAGGCGCAAACAGCGCTCGACGCGTCAGTCGCAACCGCGTATCGTCGTTATCCAAACATGGAAGACAGCGATATCAAATTCATCCTCGACATCGTCGAAGGCTACCGCCGCGACCTGCGAGTCTACAATGACTTTTCGCGCAGCAGATCCGACTGCGGCGGCTGCCGAAACAATCGTTAAATCCGTGTTCTCATGGTAGCAACGCAAGCGAACCACTCATGAGAAAACGGATTTCAAAACGGCGAGTTGCGGTCGATGACCTGATGCAGTCGAACTACGTTTACTTCTGCACCGAGCCGATCGGAAAGAACTTTCATCCCGATTTCCAGCCGGAGTTGACGCCGCGCGAAATGCTCGAGCTCGGCATCTTCGGCGGGAAGTACATGACCGACTGCACTCGCGAGTTTCCAGCATCATGGTTTCGCCGCGCCAAGCTATGCCGCGAGCGACACGATCCGAAGTTGAACTACTTCGGAGTCAACGCGTCGAAACCACTTTCATACTGGAAAAAGAAAGGCTGGATCTACCACGAAGATCCGCGCGGCTGGTTTCAGTGGTACTGCCGTTACTACATGGGCCGCCGTTGTCCGGACGACGAGCGGCAGATCAAACGCTGGCGTGCGATGCGCCGTCACATCGCGCAGATCCGAAAGAATTGTCCTCCGGGTGAAACGGAGTGCAGGCCCAGGCAGCGACAGGCGTTGCTGCACTGGGCCTACGATTCACGTCGAATCTAACTCTTGCGTCGGATCGAGTAGAGCTTGTGCTCGGTGCGTATCAACAAGCGATCGCCGACGAGCGCGGGCGAGGCCTGCGTGAAATCGTCGAGCTCATTCACGTGCGACAACTTAAAGTCGCCGGCCGTATCGACCACGAACGTCTGGCCTTCCTCACTCAAACAGAACAACTTTCCGTTGTAAGCCCAGGGCGAGGTCGTGAACGCCGTTGCCGCCGGATCGATGCGCGTCTTGTAAGTCTGCGCGCCGGTCTTGGCGTCGAAACGATGCAGGATCCCGGTTTCGGTGAGCGTGTAAATCGCGCCGTTATAAGCAAGCGACGACGGCAAGTACGTCCCCGCACGAGCCTGCGACCAGACGATGTACTTGTTTGAAGTCTCGCCTTCTTTCAACGAGATGTCGCCGGTGGCTCCGGGCGCAATCGCGAACAACGGACGTCCGCGACCGCCGTTGAGATAAAGCAAACCTTCGTAGGCGAACGGCGTCGGAATCGGCGTAAACGCCATGCCCGACAAGCGCCACAACTCTTTACCATCGAGGTCATAACTAACCGCGGTTTGTGGTCCAATCGTGACGATCTCGGTCCGTGCCGGATATTTCCAGATGTACGGCGTGGCCCAACCCGATCGCTGCCGCGGCTGGCCCTGTCCGCCGAGATCGCGATTCGTGCGCCACACCTGTTTGCCCGATAGCTTGTCGTAGGCGGCGATGTATTGCTGTTTCTCGTTGTCGGCGACGATCACGAGCAGGTTTCCAGCGAGCGCGGGCGAACTTCCGGTGCCGAAGTCGAGGTAGATCGGGTTTGCTTCGAGCGGTGTGGTCCAACTTTGCTTGCCTTTCAGATCGAAGGCCCACAATCCGAGGTTCGCGACGTAAAGGTAAATAAACTTGCCGTCGGTCACCGGCGTTTCCGAGATGAAGCTGTTCTTGCGATGGCGTCCACCCGGCGGACGGCCGGTATAGAACTCTTTGGACCATTCGACTTTGCCGCTCTTCAGATCGAGACAATAGAGAAAGTAGTGCAGCGTGACTTCGTGCGGGAGCTCGATGTCGCGCTCGGTGACACGTTTGATGATCTCCGGCATCGCCAGTCCCTGTTTTTGCATTTCGGCGATGTACTCGTTGCTGTATTCGGTGCCGGTTTGCGGCGGCTTCGACTTGCCGTCCGTCGTGACCGTCGTTAAGTAAACTTTGCCGCCCGTAACGATCGGCGATGACCAGCCACGGCCCGGGATGTCCTGCGCCCACTCGACGTTCTCCGTCTTGGACCAACGGTCCGCGAGCTTTGCGTGCGTTCCGACCGGATTCGACTGCGGCCCGCGAAACTGCGGCCACGCCATGTCCTGCGCCTGAGCGTGAGCCATTCCCGCCGTTAACAAAAGCATCGCTACTAAAGCGCTTTTTCTCATGATTTTCATTCCTTATTTACGGAGTTGGTTGGGTTACGTTGACGGTGGCGTTTGGGTTTCGGATTAAAAACGAGCAGCGCAGATCGCGGTGAGTCTAAACGGTTTGGTGAGGTGCTTGCAAATCTATAAATCTATCTGTGTTTCTTTTTCACTTTTCGATTCTTACCGACTTCAGCCAAAACTCTTTTCGCTTCTCTCGCCTGCCATTGCGCGTTGCTCAACCGCTCCCTGGCTTGCCCCATATTCAGCTTGCCAAGACACTCTTGCGCGTCCTTGATCGCCTTGATCGTAAAGTTCAACCGCTTGCAAGCCTCTCTTAGTTGCTCAAGCTCAGGATCGTCGGACGTAACGGGAGCAAATCCAACCGCGCTCATTTCCGCAACTTAGCCGTCCAATTTTCGCTTGGCAATGATCCGCTGAACCAATATAAAAGACCGAATGAAAATCCTGATACTGAATCACGACGAAGTGGTCAAACTCCTGCCGCTGAGCGACTGCATCGCCGTCATGCGTGACGCGCTCACGAAGCTCGCACGCGGAGAAGTGCATCAGCCGTTGCGCACGATCGTGCGGCCGTCGGGCGCCGCAGGCGTGATGGGACTCATGCCGTCGTACATCGCCGGCGACCACGCGGCTTACGGCCTGAAGACGGTGTGCGTCTTTCCCGGCAATCCCGCGATCGGCAAGGACGCCCATCAAGGCGCCGTGATGCTTTTCAGCGCCGAGACCGGCGAACTGCTCGCGTTGATGAACGCTTCCGCGATCACTGCGATCCGCACTGCCGCTGTCTCGGGTGTTGCGACCGATCTGCTGGCGCGCGAAGACGCGTCGGAGCTGGCAATCATTGGCGCGGGGGTGCAGGCGCGCACGCATCTGTTGGCAATGGCCGAAGTTCGCGCGATCAAGCGTTGCCGCGTCGTCAGCCGCACGCTTGAACATGCAACACAGTTCGTCGACGAGATGAAGACACAAGTTCCGTTTCCGCTTGAAGTGGCCGCTTCCGTGGACGACGCTGTGCGCGACGCGGATCTGATCGCCACTGTAACCAACGCGAAAGAGCCGGTCGTCTTGCGTGAATGGCTCTCGACGGGTGTTCACTTGAACGTCGTCGGATCGAGTACGGCACACGCACGAGAGGTCGACACGGCGACACTCGCGGCGTCGGCGTTGTTTGTGGACCGTCGTGAATCGACGTTGAACGAGGCGGGTGATTACCTCTTCGCGGCGCGTGAAGGTGCGGTTGGACCAGATCACATTCGCGCCGAACTCGGCGAAGTGTTAACCGGCGAGAAGCCGGGCCGCACCTCGCGTGACGAAATCACGCTGTTCAAGTCGCTCGGTTTGGCTATCGAAGATCTGGCGTCGGCCAGTTACTTGTATCGCAAGGCGAAAGAGTTGAACGCTGGTACGTGGGTGGAGTTCTAATGCTGCCTGACATCGATGATGCGCGAAATATGATCGCGGGATCCGCGATCCGTACTCCACTCGTTCGACTCAACGTGCGCGACGCGCCCGCCGAGATCTACCTGAAACTCGAGAATCTACAACCAATTGGATCGTTCAAGATCCGTGGCGCGGCGAACGCGATGGGCCACCTGTCGCGCGAGATGCTCGAGCGTGGCGTGCTGACGGCGTCAGCCGGAAACATGGCCCAGGGCGTCGCGTGGCGCGCGCGCGAGCTTGGTATTCCGTGTACCGTCGTCACTCCGCAGACCGCGCCCGAAACGAAGGTCAAAGCGATCGAGCGGTTAGGCGGACGCGTTATCAAAGTTCCGTTTGAAGAATGGTGGCGGGCGTTTGAGGAACGCGCGTTTCCGGGTGTTGACGCAACGTTTATACACGCTTTCGACGACCCGCACGTGATGGCTGGTAACGGCACGATCGCGATGGAGATCGTCGAAGACTTGCCGGAGTTTGATGCGGTGGTGATTCCGTGGGGTGGTGGCGGACTCACGTGCGGGATTGCCGCCACGTTGCGAGCGTTGAACTCGAAATGCCGCATCTACGCGGCGGAAGTGTCCACTGCGGCGCCACTCGCTGCGTCGATGGCGGCCGGTTCGCCGCAATCCGTCGAGTTCAAACCTTCGTTCGTCGACGGCATCAGCGCGCGGCTCGTGTTTCCACAAATGTTCGAACGCGCTCGTTCGCTAATCGACGGCTCCCTCGTCGCCGACCTGGACCAGATCGCCTCCGCTCTGCGCCTCATGGCCGAGCGCAATCACATTATCGCGGAAGGCGCGGGCGCCTGCCCCGTCGCCTGCGCCCTCTCCGGCAACGCGGGAGGTGGCAAAGTCGTCTGCATCGTCTCCGGCGGCAACATCGATATGTCGACGCTCAGCGCCATCCTCACCGCGACGTCTTAAACTATTTCATCTCGCGGTACCAGCGCTGCAAAACGTAGAACGCTTTCTTCCGCTCGCCGCGATTCGAAATCAGGCCCTTGCGGTTCCAGTAGTCCTGAATGTAGGGGAGGGGGCGGCGGGGGGAGCGGAAGTCCGTCAGGATCCAGGGGGAGGTGCCGCGTAAAAATGGGATCTTTTTCAACATCCCGATCTGGTGTTCGTAGATGCTTTCCTGGTACTCCTCGGTCCAACGCGTCAGCGCGTCACCATGATGTCCATACAGAGCATCCCCACCAAACTCACTCATGATCAGCGGCTTATCGTACTTCGATTTCCACTCCAATCCATCCGCTTTCTCCGGCAGTCCATCGTACCAACCCACATACTCATTGCACCCAAGCACATCCAGAAACTCGCCCAACGGATCGTCAATCATCTGCGTCGTCGGATTGATGTAATGACGTTCCATCGCGGCGGATAGTAAACGCGTCGGATCGAGACTCCGCGCGTGCGACACAAGATTTTTCAAAAACGAAAGGCGCGCATCACTCAACGGCGTCTCGTTCGCAACTGACCAGATCACAACCGAAGCCCGATTCCGGTCACGCGCGATCATCTCACCGAGTTGATTGCGCGCGTTCTCCAGCGTCGCCGGATTGTCCCAAAGGATGGTCCAATAGACCGGGATCTCGGACCAGAGCAAAACGCCCAGCCGATCCGCCTCGCGGATTGTGTACTCATTGTGCGGATAATGGGCCAGCCTGACGAAGTTCGCGCCCAACTCCCGCGCCCATCCCAACATCGTGCGCGCATCTTCACGACTGTACGCACGCCCGCCACGCAACGGCGCTTCTTCATGCATACAGATCCCGCGCAAGAAGATCGGGCGCCCGTTCAACAAGATGTCAGCACCGCGCGTTTCAATACTGCGAAAACCAATCTGATCGATTACGCGATCGCTCTGCGCCTCGATAAGAACGTGGTAGAGCTTCGGGTCCTCCGGCGACCACAATTTTAGATCGGCGCGGAAGTCGATCACGGCCCTGCCGGTCGAGTCTGTCGTAAACGCCTTACTGATTCCGGCTTCGGGAATCCGAATAAAAATCCCCTGACTCCAGATAGGCCCATCCAACTTCACCCAACCCGTAACACGATCGCGCGTTCCTTTCTGAAGCTGAATGGCGTAGTCATGAACAAACGTCGACGGCGTCTCGACAAGCTTCACATCGCGCGTGATCCCGCCATAGTTCCACCAGTCAGTCATCAAGGTGGGCACACCATCGCGCTTGCGCTTGTTATCCACTTTGACAACGAGAAAATTCTCGCCATCCCGAATCTGATTAGTGAGCTCGAAATTAAACGGAGTGAAGCCGCCTTCATGCTGCCCGATCTTCTCGCCGTTGAGATAAACGTCAGACTGGTAATTCGCAGCGCCGAAGTAGACGAAAACACGCCGCTCACGTTTACGCTCATAAGCGAAGGATTTCTTGTACCAGATCGTCCCTTCGTAAAAGAACAACTGGTCAGATTGCGTGTTCCAATCGCCGGGAACGGCGAGCGTTTGCGACTTGTCGAAGTCGTACTCGATCAGATCGCTTTTCGTCTTTGGCTTGGCATTCCTGAAGTAGCCGTTCGCACTCGGCTGATAGCGGTAATCGTAGTAACCCGACTCATACGGATCGACGATCATCTGCCATGGACCATTGAGACTGATCGTCGTGCGGCCTTCGGTGTTTTGGATCGGACCAAGCTGTTGTGCCTCGACACACGGAACGAGCGCGAGCAGGAGAATCGCCAGCGTCAGCAGTTTCATGCGCTAAATCTAACACAGCGGGCAAACACCTTGACTCAGATCAGCGTTCCCACTCTTTCAATCCTTCGACAACACGCATCACCTCGCTGCGTTTCTTCTCAAACACCGCGAACATGAAAATGATCGTCGCTCCGGTGACGATACCCGCGACGTACCACAGCCAAGTCCAACCGAAGTTCACCGATGCGTACCAGATCATCGTGACGATCGACAACAACAGAAACACTGACCCGAGCAGCAGCAGTCCGCGAATGCGAAAGACGATTCCAGCGAATACTCCGGCTAGCGAGAACGCTCCGAGAATCAACGGCAGCCACGGTGAAGTCGCGACGCCGTTGATGAAAACGTCCGCCGTCGAAGACGCGTAGATCGTGACGAGCGCGAGATACCTGATGCCCGCCATCTGATCTTCCGTCATGTTCTTTTCGTTCAAGTACGCCGCGATCAGGACTGACAGCGCGACTGGAATCAGCCACAACTGCGGATGTTGCAGAAACTGGTAATCGTTCGTGCGATGCAGGATGTACCAGAGTCCCGCGTTGCCTGCGACTGCCGCCAGCACGCCAAAACCAAACGACCGTCGCAGGACCGAGAGTAGTCCATACAATCCGCCGACGACGAATAGCACGATCGAGTAGTCCACTTCGGACGAAGCAAGCCAGAATCCCAGCACGGGCAACAACGGTAGAAACACGCCCGTACGCTGTAGTGGTTGGGCCAAGACGAGCAGTCTGCGCCGTCGCAGCGATTCGCTCGTGACCACGCCGAAGTAGGCGATGACCATTATGACCAGAGGCCAGTAACGTTCGAGGAAACCCGTGAACAGCCACGGCAACGTGAGCCGGATGTGCAGGAAGAGCAACGCCAGCATGACTTCCGCGACGTAGACGTAACGCATACGCCCGCGCTCGGAAAGTCCGAGTGGATCGTGTGCGGGCGAGAGTGCAAACAGCACGCAGATCACGACAGCGGAGGCCAGTGTCACTCCGATCGTAGTCAGTGAGAACGGATTGATGTCTACGGTTCCGAACGAGAGTTTGTAAAAGACCTCCGTTCCCAAACAGAAGAACAAAGCGACTGCGCCCGCGCCGAGTAACGGCGGCACACACGCGCGCGCGGCGGTGGTCCATTCAGGCTGCGCGTCGCGAATCTTTGTGAGTAACAACGCGTAGAGGGCGGTCAAAGCGAAAGCTACCAGCATCAGGATCACGCTGCGGTTCAACCACGTCGCGTTGATACCGGGTGTAAGCCACGACCAACCGAACAGGACCAGGCCAACCACGCCGACGACGATCGCGGCGCGTCGCCACTCGTCAGCCTTCTCGCCTTCGGCGAAGACAGTTGCGGCGAGCGACAGCGTAACGACAGTGAGCGCAGCGGTTGAGCGTAAGAAAAGGTCGTCAAAGTTGAGATCGATCCAATACGCGAGAGCGGCGACCGTCGTCATCGTTATCGTCATGAAGACGGACAGCCAGATGAGTCCTGTAGTTTCAGGCGGAATGCGTCGCGGGATCCCAATTTCCGCGGCAGCGGCGATCAGCGCCTCACGTCGTTTCCAAAGCAGCGCGATCACGAGTGAATAAAGCGCGAGACCGGCGGTGATGAACCAAAGCTGAAACTCCGACGGGATACGAAACAGCTTGAGCGCAAACGCGCCGGCGACGAGACCGAGGATGTAAAGTCCGGCGACGGAGTATTTCGCGAGAACGTCCCAAAGAGTTGCGACCATCAACGCTGTCACTGACACGACGGCAAGCGCCGTCAACCCATTCACAGGCCACGGGCCAAATACGGGATCTTCGCTGGAGTAAGTAAAAACAACGATCAGGACGAGCAGGGCCGTTGAAGCAATCGCCACGACGTTGTGGAACGACAGCGCAGCGACAGCCGCCGGCGTCGTTCGCAGGCGTCGCGCGCGAAGTTCGAGCCACAACCAGACGATTCCGCCGAGACTCGCCGCGACGAGGTTCGTGTGCAGGAAGTCGCCGAGCAAACGTGTATCGCCGTGGATGAACATCCACCAGAACGTTGCGGCGAAAGTAAGTAACAAGCCCGCGATGTAGAGATAGCGGCGTCGCAGCGTTTGCCAATTCAAGGTTGCGGACAACGCCGTCAGGACGAGTAGTGGGCCAATGGACCACCAGCGCGTCGCGCGCCAATCGGTCAGCGTTCGGAGGCACAGAAATACAGCGACGGCGCCGGTCGCGACCGCGAGCTGTCGCGATCGTGAAGGCCAATGACTGCGGAGGTCGAACAACTGGCCCAACGAATTGTCCGATTCGAGAAAAGCGGCAGCAACCAAAACGCCGGACGACGCGGTGAGCGCGACAGTGAAGACGTGCAGCGCCAGCCAGCCGCTTCTGTCGGCGATACTGAACGCGATCAAACAACTGAGCCCCCACACCGCGCCCGCCAGACTGAGCGCCGGCAACTTTTGTCCTCGCGCTCGGCGCAGTGCAGTGATACCGGCAAGCGTCGCGACAAACATCAACCAACTGAGAAAAGTTCCCGCGGCAATAATGCCGCTATGGATCCTTCCAGGCTCTAACACCAACGCAATCGCCGCGGTCGCGAAGACCATAAGGTTCAACGCGATCGCCAAAGCAATCTGTCCGTCGAGAGCGGTGTCAGCGAGTTTCCGGTTGTTCTCGCTCAGCGCGTTGAGCCAGCGCCGCCGTGTGCTCAACCACGGCAATGCGTAAAGCGCAAACGTGATCGCGTTGAGTTGGGCCAAACGCGTCACCACGAGACGATCCATCGAGCCTTGTGCCGCGACAACCGTGAACAGAAAAGCGACCGTGACGGTGAGGTTGAAAAACAGTCCCGCAACGAAACCAAACTCCGGACTTCGTTCACGCAGGGCGTAACCAATCAAAACAAACGCGACGAGCACGAGCGGTGCGCTGTAAGAGACTTCGTTTGATAAGACGGAGAAGATGCCGCGCACGGGTCGTTGAAGTGGCAAGTAGTTGATGGCCTGCAACGCCGGATAGATCGTGAAGAGGAGTAGCGGCACGATCGTTAGAACGATCAGAAGCGTACGCAGATTTCGTCTCGAGTGATCGTCGATGTGTGTCGCTCCGCGACTCCACACGGCGAACGATCCGCCGATCAGAAACAGCGCCGCCAGCCAACGCCACGCAGTCGCGGTCGCGAGCTGAGACTCAAACAGTCCCGCCAGCAACGGAATCGCCGCGGCGAGCACCGCGAGTGCGCCAAGCAGATATTCGCCGCGACGTCGATCCCGGAAGTTCGTCACCATCGCGACGGTCAGCAGTCCGAGGACGATCCACGATCCGAGCCCGAGTGCTTCCTGATGTGGGAATCCCGCGACGTCGAACCCGCTTGAGCCCGCGCGCAATTCCCGCGACAACCCCGAAAACGCTCCGTAGATCGCCAACAACAAAAACGCGCCGGCGAGTAACCAAGCCAGAATTCGATCGACCGACGCGTCGTCGTTGAGCAATCGTCGCGCATCGTTTAGCCAGTGGCCTCCATCCGCCGGCGCACGGCGCCGAACGACGTATCGCAAAGCCATCCACAGCAGGACGAACAACGCGAGCACTGTGCCCTGGATCTGGAGCGCTGTCGGATGAAGGAACGCGTGAGGCAGATACGAGTACCACTCGAACTGTTGCAACGCGGCTTTGACAGTCAGCACCAGCGCGCACGTCATCGCGATCTGAAACGCGTTGAGGACGATTCGCCGCCGATTGAGCCAGAGCAGGACCAGCAGTACGCCCGCGATCCAAAAAACTCGCTGCGCCTGTAGCCACGTGTGTTCCCATTCTCGTGCTTGAAAGAGACTGATCACGCCAAGGACGAGCGAGATCATAGCGCTCTGGTTCAACGGCTCTGACAGGATCTTCACTCGCGCGTCGCGAGCGCACACGATCGCCGCAATCGCGCACAACATCGCGTGTGTGAGTACCGCTGTCTGCCACGGGAACGACAACGCGAGTGCATACGCATACAGATCCGCAAGCGCAACGATCAGTAACGCCGATCCGACCCACGCCACCTGCGTAAGTCTTCGTCGCGCGGCGATCCAAAATGCACCGAGGGCATAAATGCCGTAAACGATCCACAACGAGTGATCCTGGCTTGTGCCTTCGAGCCAGCCTGCAAGCTTGCCGAACCACGTCACGAGCACGAGACTCAACGTCGCCAGCCCCGCCGCCGCAACGAGGTAGTAATCCGCATCGCGCGCGCGCTTCAGTCGCAACAACCACTCTGACGCCGCGACGAAAAGCACGAACACGCCCGCCCACGCCTGTCCACTCGAAACCGAAAGACTCACTTCCAACAACGACATGACGCGCAGGTTTTCCCAACTGATGTGGCCCGCGAAGACGTGATAGACCACAAGGTAAGCCAGCGCGAAACAACCGGCGGCGATCAAATGCGCGGCCGGGAGCTCGAGGGCGATCGCGAGCGCGGTAAAGATGGCGAAGTTGAGTAATGCCGTGGGCACGATACTCGCCGGGTTGGGCCACGCGAGGATCATTCCCAGCAGCACGACGGCGACGCCAAAGATGCCCAACGCGGTTCCCGCCGTGCGCGCGGCGACGAGCTGTTCGTTGTTGATGCGCCGCCAAAGGATCGTGCCCGTCGCGAGCATCGGCAGTCCCCAAAGCGTGACGAGTGGCGCGAGGTACATCATCGTCAAGCCAAGCGGGCCGGATTTGTAGAGCAACAGTCCGAACGGCAACAACGCCGCGAAACTCATCACGCCCAGCACGGTAAAGACAGTCGTCGTCTCGCTCTCGTCCACTTCGCGATCCGACAGGACCACACGCAATGACAAACCGACGGTCGCGACGTAACAGATGACGGGAAACGCGCCGAGAAACACCATCAGCGCGGGCGCGCTATCCGGCGCCGCGAAGTGACGCACGAGTAGTTGCCCAATCGACGATCCCAACACGCCCGCGGACAGAAGGTGCGCGCAGCCGGGAGTGATCACACGGCCGGCGAAGTAGACGAGACACAGAAAGATCGCGGGCGCGGCCAGCTCGCTTATGATCACCAGCACACCGGACGTGTTGCTGGCAGACACGGCGGCGATCGCGAGAAAGTTCAAAGGCACGAGCAGCGTCGCTGTGGTGAGAATGCCGCGGCTGGTCGTCGGCAGTTTCCAACGATGCTCGGTGTAGAGGCCGATGCCGAAGAGGATGGCGGTCACGGTGGTGAAGATCAAAAACTTCAGCACCGGGATTGCCGAGATCTGCGCCCAGAGGCTGACGACGAGTGCCGTCGAGCAACCGATGATCAGTAAACCACCGACTATCTCGCCCCAGCGAATGTTGCTCTGTTCCATGAATGAGTTGAGCACTTCAGAGAACGGCCGACGTGGCGGTGGGGGCGGTTCCGCTATTACTACAGGCGGTGGTTCTATAACGCGTGGCTCTGGTTTAAAAACTGGAGGCGGCGGTGGTGGAGGTGGCGTTACCGGAGTGGGGCGAGGTTGTGGTTTTGGTCGTGGAGGAGGTGAAGTGATAGTCGCGACTTCATCACGGATCCGAGCCAATAATTGTTCAAAAATTTCTTCATTGATTTTTCCATCCGTGTAAAAACGAATGAGCTGTCGTTCAGTAGCAGCGAGGTCTTTTAGTTTATCCGGACGAACATCGGGCGGCGGTGGTGGTGAGTTGTCGTCTTGATTGACCTTAAAAATCCACTTGAGACTCTCCCTGACCACCACCCAGATCACGTGGCCCACCACCGTAATGATGGCCAACACGATAAAGAGCACGAACAGTACAGGAAGTAGCTCGTCCATAAGTAATTCTGGTATACAAACTCAACAGCGATGAATCTCTTCGAAGCCGTCTTCACCAACGACCCTGCATCGCCCGCGATTCACCACAACGGGCGCGACGTCACGTATGGCGAACTACGGGCCAGAACCCTGCGCATGGCTCACGCGATCGCCGCCCTCGGCGCCAAACCACGCGATCGCGTCGCGCTATTGCTGAACGATTCCCCCGAGTTTATCGAAGCCTTCATCGCCGTCTGTTCGCTGGGCGCGATTGCGGTGCCTGTCAACATGTCGCTCCGCCTGGATGAACAATGTTCGATCCTTCACAACTCCGGCGCTAGTTTAGCCTTGGTTGAGGACGATCTCTGCAATACGTTGCTGACACATGCGCCGGAAAAGCTGCGCTCTTTGGAAAACGTCGTTGTTGTGGGCCGAAACGTGGGCTCTGACTCGCTGGATACCGGCTCGCCAGACGAAGCCGGATCTCATATATACATCAGCGAGGAACGGCTCCGTCAACCTTTAATCACGCTTCACGCTCTCGCGCCGTTACTGGCGAAAGCCGCCGACGCGGACACACGCGACTTCCCGCAACCCAACGACGACGATCCGGCGTTTATTCTTTACACGTCCGGCAGTACCGGCGAACCCAAAGGCGCAGTTCACACGCAGGCCGACATCTTCTACACGAACCGCACGTTTTGCCGTGAAGTGCTTCGCGTCACGAACAAAGATCGCCTGTTTTCGTCATCGCGACTCCCGTTTGCTTACGGTCTCGGAAACAGCTTCACATTTCCACTACTCAACGGCGCGACCACGATCCTCTGTCGCGAAAAACCCACGCCCGACGTCATCGCCCGAACCCTCGCAAACGCGCGTCCGACGATCTTCTTCGCCGTTCCCGTCGTCTACAACCTCCTGCTCGAACATCATCGCAGCGGAAACACACTCGACTGTTCGAGTCTGCGACTTTGCGTCTCCGCGGGCGAAGCGCTGCCGGCGCATCTGGGCGAAGAGTGGGAACGTGAATTTGGCGTCCAGTTGTTGGACGGTATCGGTTCAACCGAGCTGCTGCACATGTTCATGTCGAATCATGAGAACGACGTTCGTTACGGCAGCAGCGGTCGAATGCTCGACGGCTACGAAGCGCGGCTGATCGACGAGAATGGCGAACCCGTGCCTGACAACGTCGAGGGCAATCTCTGGATCAAGGGCGACAGCGCGTCGCGTTATTACTGGGAACGGCCCGAGGAAACCGCGCGCACGTTTGTGGACGGCTGGGTGCGCACCGGCGATCTCTATCGCCGCGACAGCGACGGCTACTGGTATCACATGGGACGCAGTGACGACTGCTTCAAATCGAGCGGACAATGGGTGTCGCCCGTAGAAGTCGAAGGCGTGCTGTTGCGGCATCCGGGGGTCGCACGTGCGGCGGTCGTGGAAGATTTCGACGCCGATCACCTTCCCTGCGCATGTGCGTTTGTAGTCAGGGTGGAGGTAGAATCCGACCCTGTCGAATTCGAGAAGTCGCTGCGCGAACTCGCAGCGTCGTCGTTGCCGCGCTTCAAGCAACCGCGCAAGTACGTGTTTGTCGACGAACTGCCGTACACGGCGACGGGAAAGATTCAGCGGTTCAAGTTGAGACAGTCACTGCGCTCCGGTTGAGCTTAGTGCTTTGTACTTTGTACTTTGATCGCTTGCTAACGAGCTCGAAAATGTGAAACAAACAGTAAGCACAAAGTACTAAACACAAAGTACAAAGTACCAAGCAAATGAAAAGCATCCAACAAACATATGCGCCCAACCTAGCTTGTTTCGGTTGTGGCCCGGCCAATCCGAAAGGTTTGCACATCGGCAGTTTTCCCGATGGCGACGAAGTTGTCGCCGAGTGGCAGCCGAGCAGCGAATACGAAGCGTTTCCGGGAATGTTGAGCGGCGGCATCATCGGCACGTTGCTCGACTGTCATTGCAACTGGACCGCCGCGTGGTTCCTGATGCAACAAAGCGGCGCCGACAAACCGCCGTGTACAGTCACGGCCGATTACGCGATCACGTTGAAGCGACCGACGCCGAGCGATCAGCCGGTGAAACTGCGTGCGCGTGTTGTCGAGTCGACTGAAGATCGCGCGATCGTCGAGGGTGAACTCATCGCGCACGATAAAGTTTGCGCGACGTGTCGCGGAACGTTTGTCGCCGTCAAACCGGGACATCCCGCATATCATCGTTGGTGAGATTAGTGCTTTGTACTTTGTATTTTGTACTTTGCACGAAATACAAAGAACTAAGTACTAAACACAAAGATCAAAGTACCAAGCACATGAGTGAACTCATCTACCGTCCACGCCGGCTTCGCAGAAGTGATGCGCTCCGCTCGATGGTGCGCGAGACCCGTCTCACCCGCGACGATTTCGTGTTGCCGTTGTTTGTCTGTCCGGGCGAGGGCGTGCGTCGCGAGATCTCGTCGATGCCGGGCGTCTTCAATCTCTCGATCGACGAAACCGTAAACGACGTCTCCGCTGCTTATGATCTAGGCGTGCGCAGCATCATGCTGTTCGGACTGCCTGAGTCGAAAGACGAACTCGCTTCGGGCGCGTACGCTGAAGACGGGATCGTGCAGCGCGCGATTCGCGCCATCCGGCAGTCGGCGCCCGGTGTTTTGATCATGGCCGACACCTGTCTCTGCGAGTACACGTCGCACGGACACTGCGGCGTCGTGCGTAATCGTGAAGTGTTGAATGACGAGTCGCTGGAATTACTGGCGCAAACGGCGGTGAGCCAGGCGGCTGCGGGCGCGGATCTCGTTGCGCCTTCTGCGATGATGGACGGCCAGGTCGGCGCGATTCGCGAAGCCCTCGACGACGCCGGATTTACTGACACGCCGATCATGTCGTACGCCGTGAAGTATGCGTCAGGTCTTTATGGACCATTTCGCGAGGCGGCACAGAGCGCGCCGGAGTTTGGCGATCGACGCGCGTATCAAATGGATCCGCCAAACGCGCGCGAAGCCATGCGCGAAGCGGATCTCGACGCCGCCGAAGGCGCCGACATCCTGATGGTTAAACCAGCGACGATCTATCTTGACGTGCTGCGAATGGTGCGTGAACGATTCGATCTCCCGACCGCTGCTTATCACGTTTCAGGCGAGTATGCGTTGATCAAGGCCGCCGCCCAGAAAGGCTGGATCGACGAACAGCGCGTGATGTTGGAAACGCTGACAAGCATCAAACGGGCGGGTGCAGACATCATACTGACCTATTACGCCCGTGAAGCCATCCGGGCGCTGGAGCAATAAAGGTGAAAAAGCCCCACAAAAGGCCCGCGTTTGTGGTTTCAACCTTGCTGCTTTTGTTTGGAGTAAGTGCTCTCGCCCAATCCGGCCGGCGAGCGCCGAAGCCACCGCAACCCGCTGTAACCACGCCGCAAACGGAAACCGAAACGCGTCCGAAGAGCGATGGACGAGAACTGAAGCACAAAACGTCGCTGATCGTCGCGTGTGAGTTCAGCTCGGATCGACTGCTGAGTGAGGAAGCGATCTTCTCCAGCATGGTCCAACATCTGGGCGAGTTCACGAACGTCACCGTGACTGACGTCGGCGATCTGAAACGGGATCACGCGGTCAAACGAGCGAAGAAAGAGACTGACGCCGCGGTCGTGCTGGTCCAGTTCGACGTCGACGAGTTTCAGGCGGCGACGATCATCGTGAACCCGCAGGATCTCGACGTGAAAGTGCTGGTGTTCGCGCCGCAAACGGGCCAGAAGAAGTTTGAAGGAAAGGTTTACTACAAAGCGGTCGGTGGTCCGATGTTGAAACGGGACAACTGGCCCTCAGGGACGCCCATCCGGATCACTACCGATGCGGTGGGACTCGAAGCCGCCGAGCAGGTGCGCGACTGGCTCATCATCGAAGAGCAGAAGCGGAAACCCTGATCCGTTATTTGAGATCGTCCAAAGCGCGTCCCAATCTGTCTAATCCGTGTTCTAAAACGTCCGTTGGCCCAGCGATGCCGACGCGAAAATGCGTGGGACGTTCGAAGAAGCTGCCCGGCACGACTGTCGTCTCGTATTTCTCACGTAACACACGACACAATCTATCGCTCGTCTCGCCACTGCGTAACCGCGGAAACATCACGGTGCCAAACGGCGGCCGCACCGTCTCGAGATCGTCGCGTGTATCGAGAAACGCATTCAACAACTCTCGATTCCGGGTCATCAACGCTTGCGAACGCGCGGCGATCTCTTTGATCTGCCGCAACGCCACGACACTCAAACGTTCACCGGCGTGAACCTGCGTCACACTGAAAAGATCGTCGAGCAGCCACATTCGCCGCGCGAGTTCAGGTTCGGCAAAGATCCAGCCGCAGCGCAGACCGCTTAGTCCAAAAGCTTTCGTCAAACTACTCGTCACGACAAACTCACTGCCAAGATGAAAAGCCGTGCGCGGCGCGTCTTCAAACAACGTCTCCAGATAAACCTCGTTCACCAGCACACGCGCGCCGACGCGTCGCGCGATCGCGCCGATTGCGATGAGCGTCTCATCATCAGTCAACACACCACTCGGGTTATGAAGATTCGTCAAAACGATCAGCCGCGTGCGGTCCGTGACAAGCGCGTCGATCTTCTCCGGCAAAACACGAAATCCGTCTTCAAACTCACGCGAGAAACGCTTGATGTCAGCGCCGAGATAACGAGCCGTCGAGAGCATCGGTTCGTACGCCGGCTCTTCGAAAAGCAGTTCATCGCCCGGTTTGATCAACGCCGCAATCGCAAGATGGTTGGCGAAACTCGTGCCTGCCGCAGTCACGATCGATCCGGTATCGACGCGATAACGTTTCGAGATCTCCTGCAACAGCGGTTCGTAACCATAACCGCCCGAAGTCAGTTCAAGATCATCGAGCGAGACACGCAGATCGCGCAGACTCAAGTTTCCGAGTCCACTCGTCGCCAGGTTGAACCGCGACACGGACTGCGTCTTGGCCCAATGCATGTAAGTCGAACCCGTCACCTCGCGCCACGACGTCATTTACTGCTCCTCCATCTCCAAAACCAGTACGCGGGAATGCCCGCGGCCATGATTGCGATCCCGATCAGCGTGTTTCGCGGATACTTGAAAACCGTATTGATTGCCACCAGCCAACAAACAGCGATGAAGATTGCGGTCGTGAACGGATGACCGGGCACTCGCGTCTCGCCGTCGATCTGTCTTCTGCGAAAGATGAAAACACAACACGCCGTCAATCCGAAGAAGATCACGTCAACCGATACGACGTAGTTCAGGATCGACTCGTACGTTCCCAGCAATGCGACGACGATCGCGAGCACGCCCTGCAACGCGATCGCGACGATCGGCGCGCGCGTCGTCGGATGGACCATGCCGACGCTCTTGAAGAACAGTCCGTCGTTCGCCATCGCGAAATAAACGCGCGGCGCGGTCAACATGCTTTGACTCAGAAACCCCACGGTCGAGATCGCGATACCGGCAGCGATCGCGCGCGATCCGAAGTTGCCAAGGGCGTTACGCATCACGTCTGACGCCGGCGCGGCCGATGCTGCGAGACCTGATGTTCCCAACACGCTGACGTAAACAACGTTCGCCGTCACATAGAGCACGACGACGCCGATCACGCCCAGGATCAATCCGCGCGGGAGATTTCGGCGCGGTTCTTTGATCTCGCCGGCGACGAAAGTCGCTGTCTGCCAGCCGCCGTAAGAAAAGATCACGGGCACGAGCGCGGCGCCGAATGCCGTCAGTAGATCGAATGAAGCGGGCCGATCGAGAAGGTGTTCCGGAGACGGAGCGCGTCCGGCGAGCAACAGTCCGCACGCAACCAGCGACGCCAGCGCGACGATCTTCAGTACCATCAAAACACTTTGCACCGTGCCGCCCGCGCGCACGCCGAGACAGTTGATGATCGTCAAAACCGCGAGCACTACGGCCGCGAGTATGGGATAGCTGATCGGGATCTGAGTTAACTCGACGAAGTAACGCGCAAACGTCACCGCTACCGCCGCCATTCCGCCTGTTTGAACGACCAGCAACAACACCCAGCCGTAAACAAACGCGACGAGCGGATGAAACGCCTCGCGCAGGTAAGCATATTGGCCGCCGACGTCGGGACGGACCGACGCCAGTTCGGCCCAGATAAACGCGGCGGCGAGTGCGAAGAGTCCGCCAAGCACCCACGCGCCGAGTATCAGAAACGGCGTGTGGACCTGAAGCGCAACGACAGAGGGGTTCATGAAGATCCCGGACCCGATGATGCCACCCATGACGATCATGGTGGCATCGAAAAGTCCGAGACGACGGGCGAGTTGTGGTTGAGACATCCGTGTTATCCGCGACCTTGCCTCAAAAACTCCGGCCTCAAGTCTCTGGTCTTTAACTTTAACTTTCTCTTTACTTTAACTTTCCGGTCTTTAACTTTTGGTGGTCTTTACTTTAACTTTCCGGTTTGTAACTTTGGTGGTCTTTAAAGCTGCTGGCTTCGGCGGCGCAGCCGTTAAGAAGCACTCTCACGGGCAAAGTGTCAAGAAGAGCCTCGCCTCAGGCAGTGTCGTAATTTGAAATTCGTTTTATCCGTGTTTCCTATGAGCGCTGCCTTAGCTGATGTTACGCACACAGCAAAGAACACGGATTATATATCAATGGACCACTTCGTTGTTTTCCAAAGCTGCTTCCTCGGTCAACGTGGTCAGCCATGACGGCGACCACTTCGAAGTGCTCTCGCGACCCTTCGCCGATTGCTCGCCGATGCCGCCGGGACCGGGCAGTAGTTGATTCACGAGTCCCAACATCTCCGCGGACAGCTCCGGAAACAGTGCGTCGAACGTCACCGCGAGCTTCGCCTGCATCGTGATGACCAACTCGGCACGTCCCTGCTTACACGCATCGACGATCTGCCGCGCCGCGCGTTCGGCTTTGATCGCGATTACCGGCAGCGAATCGCTGATACTGAACCACGCATACTCCTCGCGATGTTTGCCTTTGAAGTTCGCGTTGCGCGGACTTCCGGTTCGCATCAGGCCCGGACAAACAGTCGTGACCACGATTCCGTCCTTGCGCAACTCCGCACGCAATCCTTTCGAGAGGCCAACGAGCGCAAACTTGCTCGCGGAGTACGGCACGAGATGAGGAACCGCGATCTTCCCGCCGATCGAAGAGATGTTGACGATGCGGCCGTCCTGGCGCTCGCGCATTTCGGGCACGACCGCGAGGATCGTGTTGAGTGGACCCCAGAAGTGCGTCTGCATCGCGTGTTCGAAATCCTCGGCGTTCATCACTTCCAATGGCCCAACCTGGATCGTTCCCGCGTTGTTTACGAGCACGTCGATCTTCTCGAAACGCTCGCGCACGCTGTTGACCATCGCGGCGACTTCGGCCTTGTTCGTCACGTCGCACTTAACGATCATCACGTCAGCACCACGCTCTTGCAGATCGAGTCGCGCGTTTTCCAACTCTTCTTCATCGCGCGCGCAAATCGCCACGCGCGCGCCGTTTTGCGCAAACTCGCGCGCCAGCACGAGGCCGAGTCCTCTCGATCCGCCCGTAACCAGCACCGTTTTGCCGCGCAGTTCGTATTCGTTCATCTTGCGCCACAGGAACTTCGCGAGTGCGACCGCTCCGGCGCCGATCATAGCCACCTTCAGCGTATCCATTTCTTTATTCGTCGGCATATTTCCCCCTAGAAAAAGTGGTTCGCTTTCCGTACGAAGTGTTACTTTAACGAGACAAGACGCAACCAGGGTGCCGCCTAAACTCCCAAAATATGACGCAATCGTGATCGGCGCCGGTCCGAACGGACTCGCTGCCGCCATCGCCATCGCCCGCGCCGGACACTCGGTTTGTCTCTTTGAAGCCGGTTCCACTGTCGGCGGCGGAACCAGATCGGCCGAACTGACGTTGCCCGGCTTCGTTCACGACGTCTGCTCCGCTGTTCATCCACTTGCCGCGGCGTCGCCGTTCTTCACGCAACTGCCGTTACAAAACTACGGCCTCGAATTCGTCTTTCCGCCGGCGGCCCTCGCGCATCCATTCGACGACGGCACCGCGCTGATTCTCGAACAGTCTCTCGACCGCACCGTTGAACGACTCGGACACGACGGCGCCGCGTATAAAAAGATCTTTGCGCCGCTTGTTGCAGGTTGGGATGATTTGTCGGGCGACGTGCTCGGCCCGATCGGAATGCCGCGACATCCGTTCGCGATGGCGCGCTTCGGACTCAGCGCAATCCGGCCGGCGAAGTCGTTTGCCGAAGCGAAATTCAAGGAAGACAAGACACGGACGTTATTCGCCGGGCTGGCGGCGCATTCGTTTCTGTCGCTCGATCAACCAGGCACGACGGCGTTTGGCTTGATGCTCGGCATACTCGCGCACGTCGCCGGCTGGCCGATCACGCGCGGCGGTTCGCAAAGTCTCGCCAACGCGCTCGCCTCGCATTTCACGGAGCTTGGCGGCGAAATCATTACCGATCACCGCGTCGAGTCGTTGAAAGACTTACCTGCCGCACGCGCGATCCTTTGCGACGTCACGCCACGTCAACTCGCGCGCATCGCAGGCGACTCCCTCACGTCCGGCTTTCGCAGCCAACTCGACCGCTATCGTTATGGACCAGCAGCTTTCAAACTCGACTGGGCGCTGAGCGAACCCGTTCCGTGGAAAGCGGCCGGATGCCGCACCGCGGCGACTGTCCACCTCGGCGGATCGTTTGCCGAGATCCTCGAATCCGAATGGAACGCCAATCACCACAAGCGTTCCGAAAAACCGTTCACACTGATCGCGCAACCGTCGCTCTTCGATTCGACGCGCGCGCCAAACGGTCAACACACACTCTGGGCTTACTGCCACGTTCCCAACGGATCAACGTTCGACATGGCAGAAGCGATCGAGAATCAGATCGAACGTTTCGCGCCCGGTTTTCGCGACTGCATCCTCGGGCGCAGTGTCATCACGCCCGGCGATTACGAAAACTACAATCCCAACCTCGTCGGCGGCGATATCAACGGCGGCATCCAGGACCTCGCGCAGATGTTTCTGCGTCCCACGAGGCGCATGTATTCCACGTCAATGAAAAATCTGTACCTCTGTTCTTCTTCGACTCCTCCGGGTGGCGGCGTACACGGACTGTGCGGTTATCACGCTGCGCAAGTCGCTCTGCGTAAAAGCCTTCGCTGATTCTGCTGAAAGTTGTGGAACTCAAAATGCTTCTACCTATGAAGTACCCAGGCAGACGTACGCATTTCAGACGCGAAGCATTTTTGAAACAGTGCCGGAGAAACAAAAATGAACTTAGACAATATCGAAGTAGACGAGCGAACAGCGGCTCCCACCGAAGCGAGTACACCGCAGGAATTGATGGATAAGTTGTTGGCATTTGACGCGGTACCCGCGCCGGTTGTCAGTCTTTATCTCGACGCGCGTGTCAACGAACACGGCAAACGTAATTTTCTGCCGTTCGTGCGGAAACAACTTTCCGAACGCGTCAAAACTTATCCCGTAAACAGCGAGGAACGTGCGAGTATCGAAGAAGATTTTGTGCGCATCATGCGCTATCTCGAAGACGGCATTCGCGAGCCGACGCAGGGTGTGGCGCTGTTCGCGTGCTCGATGCTCGATGACTATTTTCAGGTCGGACAATTCGACGCGCATTTTGAACGCAATCGATTGATGGTCGAGGATCGCCCGCACTTGTATCCGCTGGCTCGTCTCATCGAGCAGTACCGGCATTACGCAGTCGTGCTCGCGGACACGAATCGCGCGCAGATCTTCGTCTTCGCAGCCGGACGCGCGGTGCAGCAGGACAGTATTGAAAACGTGAAGACGAACAAAACGCAGGTCGGCGGCTGGTCGCAGGCGCGTTATCAAAGGCACGTCGAAAACTATCACCTGCATCACGCGAAAGAAGTCATCGACAACCTCGAACGCACCGTGCGTGAAGAGAAAATCGAGAACGTGATTCTGGCGGGTGACGAAGCGGTCGTCATTCCGATTCTGAAAGAACAGATGCCGAAAGAGTTGCAGGAGAAAGTGATCGACGTGATCAGTCTCGGCATCGATACGCCCGAGCACGAGTTGCTCGAAGAGTCGCTCACGGCGTTTCGCCGTCACGACAGTTTGACTGATATGGAGAAGATCGAGCGTCTGTTGGGGCAGTTTCGTGGTGACAATCTCGCCGTTGCCGGTGTGCCCGACACGTTGGCGGCGCTTTCGAATGGACAGGTGGAGGAGATGTTGCTCGTCGCTTCGGCTGACGGTTTGAAGTTTGACGAGGCGGAAGTGCGGAAGGTGTTGGAAGTTTACGGCGCCGACGATATTCCCGAAACGCTCGATGAGCGGGCAGTCGCTGACGAGTTGATTCGTCGTGCGAATCAGTCTTCAGCGGCGAAGGTTACCTTCATTGAAGACACGACGCGGCTGGAGCAGGTCGGGGGTGTCGGCGCGTTGTTGCGTTATCGCATTTCTGAAGAGAATGCCGCGCCTTATGAGAGTAGCGACGCAGTGCCGCGCGGGCGCGCGCTTTCGAAGACTTCGAGTTAATAGATTCGGTAAATCCGTGTTTCGCAGTCTCAAAACACGGATTTACCGAATTTGTGTTAACCTTTCGCCTTTTGCTTAAGGAAAACACCCGCACATTTCTTTTCATCACACTCGCGATCCTGATTCTTGCCGGATTTGGTTTTCGTGTGACAGGCCTCGGCGCTGAAGGTCTCAGCGAAGATGAGTTGAACAAGCTCAACGCCGTCGCCGATTACCGCGCGAACGGGCTCACCGGCGCGAACGGTGAGCATCCGATGCTGATGAAGGGGCTTCAGGCTACTTCAATCATTCTCGCTGAAAGGTTGAATAGTAGTTTTGGGTCGCAGATCGCGCCGGAGACGGCGTTGCGTTTGCCTGGCGCGGTTATGGGCGCGTTGAGTGCGCTACTGATCTTTTTTATCGCGGCGGAGTTGTTTGGGGTCGAGGTCGCGTTGATCGCGGCGGCGTTGTGGTCTTTCGATCCGACGGCGATCGGGTTCAATCGCGTCGCGAAGGAAGATACGTTTCTGCTCTTTTTCTTTCTGCTCGCCAACGTGTTTTGGTTACGCGGACAACGCGTCGCCGAAACTACTGATAAGAATCCGAATAAGTATTACTGGCTGACTGCTGCTTCGTATGGCGCGATGGTGGCGTCGAAGTATGTGCCGCACCTGATGGCGATCAGTTGGTCTTACTACTGGATGTTTCAGAAACTGCCGGAGACGCGTTGGCGGCTCGGCAAGAAGCGGCTCGTCATTTTCTTGGGGATCACGGGCGTGGTGTTTCTGATTCTGAGTCCCACGATACTGCTGCCCGACACGTGGCGGCAGATGGGTTTATTCGCTGGTGGAAAACGCGTCAGTCATGACGGCTATGAGTTTATGAACCGGCTGTACACGCAACGGTTCGTCGACTGGCTGAACGGCATTCCCGTCTATTTCTATCTCGTGTTTACGGCGGTGAAGTTGCCGGTGTTGACTGTCGGCGGCTTTCTCGTCGGCTTGCCGTTACTGTTTCGACGCAAGATGGGTGACGGGCGTTATTTCCTGCTGTTCTGGTTTTTGTTGTGGGTGGTGGCGTTCTGTTTTCCGGGTGGGAAGTTTACGCGTTACTACACGACGATTTTGCCGGCGGTGCTGATCACGTGCGCGTTGGGGATTCAGTTTGTCGGGCGCTGGATCGCGAATCGGATCACGACTTCGGGTTTGAAGCATTCCCTTCCCGCTGCGCTCGGCGTCATCGTTGTTGTGGCTTCTGTGGTTAGCTCGATTCAGGCCGCGCCGCACTTTCGTTTGTTTACGAACAGCATCGGCGGTGGTGTCGAATCGGCCGGCTACTACTTCCCGCATGATGAGTTTTACGACGCGAGTATGCGCGACGCAATCATCGAGATTTCAAACCGCGCCCAACCCGGCGCTCATGTTGCCAGCGAAAGTCCTTCGTTGGCCTCGCACTACGCCCAACAATCCGGCCGCTCGGATCTGGTCTGCGTCTCACTTTCCGACCCCGCCGCCGTCACCCAACTTCGCCCTGGCGACTACATCATCATCGCCCGCGGCCGTCGCTACTTCAGCAACGACGCCCTCATCACCACCCTCCGAAACAACGCCACCCCCATCGCCGAGCTAAAACTCGGCACAATCCCCTCAGTGAAGATTTATCAGTTAGACGAGAACTCACTGGCCGCACTCAACGAAGTCTCTCGTTGAGTTGTGCTATATTTCGACCAATGAAATCGGAAGAACTCAAGGGAATTGTTCACTCTGATCCCAACATTCTGGGCGGTACACCCGTCTTCGTTGGGACTCGCGTGCCTTTGCAAAACCTCATCGATGCTTTGGAAGGTGGCGAGTCGGTAAATCAATTTCTTGAAGCGTTTCCGACTGTAAAACGAGAACAGGCTATTGCCGTAATTGAGGCGGGAAAACTAAAAATACTGGAAACCGTCTGACTCCTCACAACAATGAACATCCTCATCGACGAATGCCTCGATTGGCGTCTTTGTCGCGCCCTGATCAACCATCAATGCAGTTCCGTCCATCAATCAGGTTGGACAGGCGTGACCAATGGCGAGTTACTCGAGAAAGCTCAAGAGCGGTTTGATGTATTCCTGACCGGAGACCGCAATTTAACGTTCCAACAGAACGTCCCGCAACTTCGCATCGCCGTCATAGTCTTGGAAGCAAAAAGCACGAGACTGCGCGATACACTGCCATTGATGACGCAAGTTCTCGCGAGTCTGGAGAGGATTCAGGCGGGTCAAGTCGTTCGCATCGGTCCTCGACACTGATTGACGTTTTAAACTCAAGCAACCCGCGGATGTCTCGCGGAAATACGCGATTCCGCTGCTGGAATAATTCGATCGCGAGCAGGTAACGATACGCGCCGGAGACAAAGGGTCATTCTGAAGTTGTTAAATTCATCTGCGTGCAAGATAAACCGCATTGATTTAAGATATGCAAAACGCTAAGCCTCGGGGCCCTCAATCCGGAATTCCAAGCAATACCACCTATCGCCGCAAGTTATAACATTGCAAGAACGGCGGCGATAAAGGTAGACGAGGAGCTTGGATTACACATTCACAGGAGATTCATGACAGAAGCGTTGAATGCTTTAGCGGCTAACAAATCGGCGTGAGCAGTTTGTAAATCTTCCTCAATTCTTCAGCTGTGTATCGTCAATTATCAACCAGAAGAATTCGCTCATCATACTTAGATTCTTTGACATTTATGAGAGGTGTTTCGACAAACTTCCGCAAGACGTTGTCATCAAGGGCTTTCCTTTCTTGTTTCACGAAGAGCAGCGAGTTCGACTCAGAGCACAACAGGTAATCGTTAAAAGAATAGACGCGTTATCGAGTGTTTTACGTGACGAAATGCCCGCGAGTTAGGGCTTCAAGAAAAATATGAGCCAATTATGCGAGAGTTGATCAAAGACACGCAGGTCAGCAAATGCGCGGAGGAGTGGATGCAGCATTTGCATCGCTCTTTTGGATTCAAAGACTCCAAGTATTGGTCAGATATCGTGAGACGATTCGAGGCCTTACGCGATTGAAATGCTGTGGGATTCGGATGAAGTATTTCATTGTTTCCAGATCAGTGTCGCAACTCAACCTCGATGGGGCGGGAGTCGCGGGGGTCGTAGCCGTCGGGCCAGTTGGAGATGTTTATGCCGTAGGGCCAGTCGGAGTCGGGGGTGACGGCGAAGCGGATCGTTAGCGGAAGGCCGCGCATCGCGCGCAGACGAAGGAAGAAGCCGTCGAGACGCCACTCCTGAACGAGCGCATCGTTCTTGGGCTCGACCGGGATTAAGCGCGATCCGGCGTTCCAGCCGTTAACAAACAACGTCACGCGCGTCTTAACAAATCCATCCGGCGCATCTGTCGGAAGCACCGGCTGGATATGCGACCGCACGATGATCTCACTGACACGCCGGCGATCAGCACGCTCGGGGACGGTGTACTCGAGAAATCCCGATCCGTATCCCCAGATGTAACCCGGTCCACCACCGATCTTCTCAAACCTCTGCGCCGACGCCATCTGCGGTTTGAATTGATAAAGCACCGACTTGTCATCACGCACGATCATCTGCGGCGGCGTAGCATCAGAACGCTCCCACGCAAACTGCCGCGGTATCAAATGATCCGAAGTCTCGAGCAAATGGGACGGCAACTCCGCCGTCTGCAACGCAGCAAACACCTGCGACGCACGCGAAACCTCCTGCAACAGCGCTGCATCGCGCGAAGTCGAATACGTGACGCCATAACCACGCTTCGAATCCGGCGTGAGTATCCAAAACATCACGCCACCCGCACCAGCCTGCGCGTTTCCATCAAACAGCGCCCGGTACCACTCAGCTTGCGACGCGCCGTTGTGCCCGTTCGCGCTCATCCCAAACTCACCCAGCACCAACGGCTTCCCCAGCGAAAACGCAGCCGCCGCACGGTTCGCAATAAACTCCTTCAACGCCGCAGGCGAATCGACAAAACTGTCGTGATCGTCGCGCGGATAATTATGTACGTCGCAATAGTCGATCGTCGCCAACGCATGATCCGCGAGCCATTCGCGCCGTTCGGCAAACGAGCGATAACCCCATGCCCCAGGCGTGATCATGTGGTTCGGATCGAGTGACTTCAAATAACTACTCATCTCGGCGAACCACGCGCGACGCTCAGCCCAGCGCCCCGTGATCACCTGCGCCTCGTTCATCAACTCCCACGCAAAGATCGTCGGATCGTCACGATACAAAACACCAGTCACAGTGTTGCGCCGCGTCGCAAGCTTCTCGATATGCTCGCGATACAACCGTCGCGTTTCCGGATTTGTATAAAAGAGGAAAGCCTTCTCGTTGTTGATCCCGAAGCGAAAACTATCGTCGGCAGCATCGTTGATCCCCGCCCAGCGCAAGTACTGCGTCACGCCGCCGGTATCGCGCCACCAGTTAGTCAAACAAAGCTGCACGTGGATGCCGTTCTTCGCAGCTTCGGCGATCACGTTGTCGAGATGTACAAACGCCTCTTCGTTCCACTGTCCGGGCGCAAAACGAAACGAATGATGCCGCGGCCAGTCGTCGAAATCAGCGATCGGCTTGACGTCGTTCGGACCGCCTTCGCCAAACGCCCAAACGCGAACGACCTTGATCCCCAACTGCGCCGCATGACGCAGCGTTTCCGGCATTCGTTCGCGATCCTCATCGCGATACATCAGCGCCACATTCGCGCCAACGAAACGAAACGGCTTGTTGCCGACAAAGAAACGCCCGCCGCGTTGCCGCGCAAACTTCCCCGCCGGCGCGCCGGAATTCGGCGAGGCATTCAAAAATAGAACCGCCGCGCTTCCCAGCAGGACGAGCGCGGCGACCAAAAACAGTATCTTCTTCATCAACGTGAGGGATTTTAGCGCGGGCTTGTCATTCGGACAAATCCCATGATCGCGCAAACGGCGCCCAGCACGATAAACAGGTTAAAGAACGCGCCCACACCCAGCGCCATCGACAAGTCAACCGACTGTTGCGACATCCCCAGAAACACAAACACGCCAAATAACAGAAAATGAAGGTGATAGATGATCAAACAAACAGCGGCATACGAAAACCAGCGCGCCGACGGACCGAACGCAGGCGAACGCGCAAACCCGAGCACCGCCGCGATCAACCACGCGACGCCGCCGGCGATAAGTAAAAGCAATGTGACTAGAAAGAAGTATTGAGGCTGCGTGGCCCGAAGTTGCTGGAGAAGCATCAACGAGAGTGGGAAGAACATTGGTTCGAAGTCTCTCCTTCGCGGATTAGTGTTTCAAACAAAGCAAGCGCCGTCTGCGCACGTGAGCCGGTTGGTGTGTGCACAAACGGCGTTGAAAAATCGTCGGGTTCGCGGTGCAAATCTCCACATGGAAGTCAGCTTAGTGGCTTCCAGGTGCGTGATGCCGCGGCCCGTCTACTGGGTGATGTGGATCTCCTCTTCCTTGTTTACGTGGCCGAGGAAATAAATCAGGCCACAAATAAACGCCACTACTGCCAGCGCCAGCGCGATCCATCCATTTGAGTGACCGCCGGCAGGATTCGGATCGGTCACAAACTTGTAGAAGTAAAAGATCGCGCCGATGGCTGCGAGTAAACCCACAACCACCGCCAGAATGTCTTTCAGGCTTTTCATTTTGACCTCCGCCAGAAATAAGAATGAAGGTTAGAGAAAAAGCCGCGTTTTACTCGTATGATGAAAGCATGTTAACGCCCGCCATGAGGGAAAGCAAGACGTTAATAGCAGGAAGTGGTGCCTCAGGTTGAAAGTCTTCTCTGCGACCTCTGTGTACTTGCTGTTCTCTGCGTTGAACATGCTCCAGAATTCCGTTTACGCAGAGACCTCAGAGGACGCCGAGATCGCCAGAATTTCAAACTGACCACTACCTAACAGGACACGGTTAAGACAAACTACGACAACATTTTCAAAATAACTCGCTTGTCTCCGGCGCGGCGTGTTAGCTGCTCGCGATCGAAGTATTCCAGCAGCGGAATCGCGTATTTTCGCGAGACGCCGGCGAGTTGTTTGAACGTGGGAACGTCGATGAGACGTTGAGGCTCGTTTTGTGAGGCGTGGGTTTGTAGCTTGCGCCTGAGGTCGGCGACGACTTCAGCGTGCATGAACAGTTCGTTCTGAATTCGCACCAGCTTTCGGCCGTCGACCAGCAGGTGCAGGATCTTGCGCGCCTGTGTGCGTTGCGCGAGTGTGACGCCCGCGCGCGTCATCACTTCCTCGATCGCCGGCGCCTCAACACCCGCGCTGCGATACACCTCTTCGATCCGGTTGCTCAATTGCGTGTCCTGCTCGCTGAGTCCGACAGAATGAGACGCAAGACGAATGATGTCCTTTTCAGAAACAACTGCCTTGCCCGCTTCCAACCTGGCGATCACGGCGCCGAAAAGTTCCGGCAACGAATGCGCGAAAACTTTCTCGCGCAGCGTCTCGCGCAACATGCCGCGAGCCAGCGGTTCGCGCTTGTGATGCCGCTCGAGTTCGTCAAGCACCGCACGACTCAATCGATCGAAACTCTCGCTCGCGAGATAAACACCGCCCGCGTCGATCACTGACTCAGCCTTCTTCGCCTGCGACGCGAGTTTCGCGAGAACATCGTCAGTCCAACCAGTCGCCGCGCCGACGTCAGTCAATCGCAAACCGCGCTCATCGGAGCCGCGCACAAACGAGACGAACTTCGTGACCCGATTTTCGTCGATCAGCGATCGCAGCAAAAGACGAGTTTGCGCCATGTCTTTGCCGCGGTGTTTGACGGCGAACGGATCGACGATCACGCCGCCTGCGATTGTTTGCTGTGGTGAATAACTGCGCAGGATAAAACGATCGCCATGTACCGCTACGATCGGCGCTTCGAGTCGCAGTTGGGCCAGGCCGCTGCTGCCGGCGGGAATCTCGTTCGGTTCGTCGAGCACTCGCACGCGGCCCAACACTTCCATCGCCCCGATGTGTACGCGCACACGTGAACGCGAACGCACACCGCGCGGGGCACCGGGCAACACGTCGATCCAAACGTCGACGATCTGCGTCGGACGCAAACGCGCTGGCGGCGCCAACACCATCCCACGTTCGATCTGCGCGGTTTCCACGCCGCCGAGATTGACCGCCGTGCGTTGTCCAGCGTGTGCGGCAGTCACTGACTGCCCGTGAACCTGCAACCCGCGCACACGCACCTTGCGCAGCGGCGGCAACAGTTCGAGCTCGTCTCCTTCGCCGATCTTTCCGGAGATCAGCGTGCCGGTGACAACAGCGCCAAAGCCTTTCATGGAAAACGATCGATCGATCGGCAGTCGCGTGATGAAGTCAGCGGAACGCGCCGGCACACGTTTTCCGATCTCGATCAACTTCGACTTCAATTCGTCGAGACCCGCGCCGGTTTTCGAGCTCACCGCAACGATCGGAGCATCCGCGAGAAACGATCCATGGACCAGATCGCGTGCTTCCGACTCGACGAGCGACAGCATGTCGCTGTCGACGAGATCGCTTTTAGTGATCACGACGAGACCGTTCTCGACGCCGAGCAGTCGACAGATATCGAAGTGCTCGCGCGTTTGCGGCATGACGCCTTCATCGGCAGCGATGATCAACGCCAGCACGTCGATGCCGTGCGCGCCGGCAAGCATGTTTTTGACGAAACGCTCGTGACCGGGAACGTCGACGAAGCCGAGGCGCAGATCGTCGAGTTGGAGATCGGCAAAACCGAGATCGATCGTGATGCCGCGTTTCTTCTCTTCGGGCAGACGGTCAGGATCCGTCCCCGTGAGCGCGCGCACGAGTGCACTCTTTCCGTGATCGATATGGCCGGCTGTCCCGACGATGAGAGACGTCATTTCAGCACTCAGTTTTGTTGTTTCGCGATGACTTGCTCGTAGAAGTCGATGTATTGGGGGATAACTACGTCCGTGCGATAGCGAGTGATGGCCGATTCACGCGCACGTTGGCCCATCTCGCGCCGCAGTTTGTGATCAACCAGCAACCGTGCCGCGTCCGAAGACATTTTCGCAACATCGCCCACGGCACTCAAGAAGCCGGTCTCGCCGTCAGTAACCACTTCGGGCAGACCGCCGACACGTGAGGCAATCACCGGCACCTCGCACGCCATCGCTTCGAGAGCGGCCAAACCAAACGACTCCTGGTCTGACGGAAGCAACAGGACGTCGCACGCCGAAAGATAGTCGACGATGCGCGGCTGCTTGCCGACAAAGGAACAGTGTTCGTAAACATCGAGACAACGCGCACGGTGCTCGGCGTTCGTCCGTTCACTGCCGTCGCCGACCATGATCAATCGCGTCTTGACTCCCTGGTTCAACACACGCGCCAGGATCTCGACGCAATCGACCGGTCGCTTCACGGGGCGAAAGTTTGAGACATGGACAAGCAACGGCTCGTCGTGCGGCGACAAAGTCGCGCGCAACTGTGGCACTTCCAGTCGCTTGTAATCGTGCTGGCAAACGAAGTTGGGAATGACGTGAATGTCGTCGAAGTGAAATATCTCGCGCGTCGCTTCTTTGAGATAGTGAGAGATCGCCGTCACGCCGTCAGACTGGACGATGCCGTAGCGCGTGATCGGCAGGTACGAACGATCGGCGCCGACGAGCGTGATGTCCGTGCCGTGCAACGTCGTCACGACAGGTAGACGAAGTCGTGGTTTCAACGATTCGCGCGCGAGAATCGCGCTGATCGAATGCGGAATCGCGTAATGAACGTGAAGCAGGTCGAGTTTTTCTTCCTCCGCGACCGTTGCCATCTTGGTCGCGAGGGCGAGCGTGTACGGCTGATGTTCGAACAGCGGGTACGACATCATTTCGACTTCGTGAAAACGCACGCGCTCGTTCAACTCCGTCAGCCTGGTGGGAAGCGCGGAGGAAATGAAATGGACCGTGTGACCCCGCGCGGCAAGTTCTTTGCCGAGTTCGGATCCCACGATCCCGCTGCCGCCGTACGTCGGATAAACCGTGATGCCGATATTCATCGAAATCCGTCTTCAGGTCTTTTGAATTTATAGCGTGAACCAAGTTTAAGACGGGGATTTTCGATCTTCCAAGCGCCGGGCCGGGAGGTCCACGCTTTTCGCGCAAAAAACGTGAGGCAGGCGACCCTCGCTATCGCCTGCCTCTATCTCAACTTGACTCACCTTCTGAGAGGGGGGCAAGTGAGGGCGGGAGTATAAGATCGGTTTCAGAATTTAGCAACGATTCTTGCAATGACTTTTTAAATTTAATTTTGCAGGATTTTCGCCTGGTCTGAGATTAGATTTCCGGCACGCCGTTCGCTAACTGCGAATATCCGCCAAAGTCGCTATAATACGACCTCAAATAGGAGATTTGTGATGCCGAAGATCAGCGATATCGAAGAGACGCCAAATCCGAACGCAGTAAAATTTATTCTCCGCGAGCCTGTGAGTAACGGCGTCGCGCGACAGTACGGCTCTGCCGAGCAGGCCGAAAATGATCCATTGGCGAAGTCGCTGTTCGACGTGGGCCATGTCGTTTCAGTCTTTTACATGGACCGGATGATCACGATCGAAAAAGAGGAAGAGGGCGACTGGGACGAGCTTCTTCCGGCACTCGCCGTGCCGATTCGCGCCGCCGAAGCTGTTACGCCTTCGGCTGCATCCGCCGCGGCCGCGGCGGTTGGTGGTCCAATCGCGGCGCTCACCAGCGACGATCCGCGACTGCTCAGAATCAACGAGATTTTGGACGAAAAAGTACGTCCGGCTTTGATGGGCGACGGTGGTTACATCGAAGTCCTCGGCCTGCAAGACAACACGCTGAGTATTCGCTACCAGGGCGCGTGCGGTAGTTGTCCGAGTTCCCTCACCGGCACGTTGATGGCGATCGAGGGAATGCTCAAGCAGGAAATCGATCCGGAGTTGGAAGTCATCGCAGTCTGAAAGTTTTCTGGAACCACGCGCCGCCTCGCGCGTGAGATTTTCGGCTTTCCATCCATTACTTCGCCAGACAGGAGTAAACGATGTTTCTTCGACTACTCATCGTCCTGCTCGTACTTTTTCCCCTACCCGCCATAGCAGTTCAAACTCAGGAAAAACCAACCAAAAAATCGAAGCCGAAGACCGAAGAAGTTGACGACGTCGCCGCGCAACAGCGCACGATGGCGATTTCGCTCGTCACGGCGCTCGCCGACGAAGCCCGAAGTTTCAAGGATCAAACTCGACGCGCACGCGTTCAGGCTCGCGCCGCGGACGTGCTGTGGGAGAGCGATCCGGAACGCGCCCGCGACCTGTTTCGACGCGCGTGGGAAGCGGCTGAAGTCGTCGACGCGGAATCGGCACGCCAGCGCGCGGAACAGATCAAGCGGATGCAAGAAGGCGGCGAACCGGTGGTGATACGCGGCGGTCCGGACCTGCGCAGCGAAGTTCTGCGTCTCGTCGCCAAACGCGATCGAACGCTCGGCGAGGAGTTTCTCAAAGCACTCGACGAAGCGAATGCAAAAGCGAGCGAGGAAGCTTCGTCGCAGGCCCGTCGCGGCGGAATGATGAACGAACTCGGCGCGTCGAAACGATTACAACTCGCGCAGCGACTCGTCGCCGACGGCGAGATCGAACGCGCCATGCAATTCGCCGCGCCGGCGCTAACCAAAGTCCATCTCGATTCGATCTTCTTCCTGTCGGCGTTGCGTGAAAAGAACGCACAACTCGCGGACCAGGCTTTCACGAATCTGCTCGCGCTGGCCGCTCGCGATCCGCTGTCGGACGCAAACACAGTCTCCGGTTTGTCGTCATACGTTCTGACACCGTTCTTTTACGTTCAGTTCGAGCCCAGCGGAGGAGCAAATCAAAACCAATCACGGCGTCAAACAGCGCCGCCCGATCTGCCGCCGGCTTTACGCACCAACTTTCTCAAAGTCGCTTTTCAGATACTGATGCAGCCGCTGCCTGCGCCGGATCAGGACCGCACGACATCGGGACATCGCGGCAAGTACCTCGTGATAAAACGACTGCTGCCCGTGTTCGAACAGTACGCGCCGGATCTCGAACCCGGATTGCGCACACAAATGACGGCGCTCGCGTCGTACGTGCCGCCGGATTTGCAACAAGGCGAGAATCGTTCAGTAACCGCCGGCATCCGCCCTGAAGCCGATGAAGGCGATCCGTTCCAGCGAATGCAGGAACGCTTGGACAAGGCACAGACGTCAGACCAGCGCGATGCCATTTACGCCGACTACGCAGTCTCGTTGTTGGACAAAGACGACGCGCGAGCGCGCGATCTCGTCGACAAGATCGAAAACACTGAACTGCGCAAAAGCGTGAAGGCTTATACGGATTTTCAGCGCGCCCAAAATGCGATTCGCAAGAAAGACGCGAACGAAGCCGCGCGTCTCGCGAAGAACGGCGACCTGACAAGCATTCAACGAGTTTGGACCTACACCAGCGCCGCGAAGCTAATCGCGAAAACCGAACCTTCGCGCGCGATCTCGATGCTTGACGAAGCACTCGCCGAGGGCCGCCGCATCGGCAACAGCGATCCGGATCGTGCGCGTGCACTGACGGCAGTCGCCGCCAATATCGCCGAACTCGATCAGGTCCGCGCGTGGGAGATACTTGGCGAAGTCATCAAGGCCGCCAACGCCGCCGAGGGTTTCACCGGCGAAGACACTCGCATCTATTCACGATTGCAAACACAAATGATGACGGTTGCGAACACCAGCACGGCTGAAGATTTCGATCTGCTCGCGGCGTTCCGTCCGCTTGCGGGCGCGGATCTGCTGCGCGCGGTCCAACTCGCAAAAACGTTCACCGGCGAGGCGCCACGCGCTGTCGCGACGCTGGCGATCGCCCAGTCTGTTTTCGAGAAACGGAAACAAGGATAAACGCAAAGGTCCTTCGGCTTTGCCGACTGATGTGAGGCGAGGCTTCGCCTCGCCGTTCGAGCTGAAAAACAATGGGCTTTGCCCGTAGGATTCGAACGTGAAGGACCGCGTGCTGTGGCGACCATCGCGATCGCGCGCGGTGTTGGAACCGAAGAGGAAGTTGTAGTTACGAATAGATATTCATCGGACGTGTCAGCAGCGCGAGCGGATCGTCCACGTTCAACGCTTCACGCACGTAATAAGGCTCGCCGGCCGCAACGCCGATCAGCGTTCCGAAGTAACGCATCCGAAACTCGATCTCTTCCAGAAAACCACTCGCGCTGATCCGCGTTGCCGGTTCCTGCGACGCCGCATCGTAAAACTGCGACGTGTAAGCGCGAATCGCCTCCATCTTCTCTTCGACAAACTCCGAAACATCGACGACAAACGACGGCACGATGCGTCGCGAGAAAAGCGAGTGCATGATCGCGGGCATCGGCACCGGCGCGAGCCCCGATTCCTCGTCGTAACGACGCATGGTCGCCAACCGTGCTGACTGCCGCACTATGATCGATGTATTAGCGTGATCGGGATGCGGATCGTCTTCGTGCGTCGTCAACAGAACCTTCGGTTTGTACGTTCGGAGCACTCGCACGAGCGCGGTGCGCGCGACTTCGGTCGGCCAAACGTGCCCGTCAGGTTGTTCGAGGTTCACGCGGGTGTCGAGTTTCATCAGGCGCGCAGCTTCGGCAGCTTCGTTCGCGCGGATCTCGGGTGTTCCGCGCGTGCCCATCTCGCCGCGCGTCAGGTCGCAGACACCCGTGCGATAGCCGAGCGATTTGAGTTTGAGCAGCGTTCCGGCGACGGACAATTCGGCGTCGTCAGGATGCGAAAAAACGGCGAGAACGTCGAGGTGGATATCATTTGAACTCATACGCGCGTCTTAAGCTTAACAGATTTGAGTAATTTCTGACTTACACTCGCTCGTCATGGAATTGACGATTCTCGGCTCAGGCACATCGGTTCCGCACCCGGATCGCGCTTCGTCCGCGCACTGGCTGCAAACCGCCGGCGGCTCGCTGTTGCTGGACGTCAGCGCCGACGCCGCGCATCGCATGGCCCAGGAACGACTCGACTGGCCGGGCCTCGACGCCATCTGGGTCTCGCATTTTCATCTCGACCATCTTGGTGGATTGCCGGCGTTTCTTTTCGGCACGAAGTGGGCGCCGCAAACACAGGATCGGACGAAGCCGTTGCGAATCTTTGGTCCAACGGGTCTGAAACACATCGTCGAAACGATTGACGGCTCGAACAACTATCGTTTGTTGGAACAAAAAGTTCCGATCGAGATCGTGGAGGTTCAACCGAACGCGGAGTTCCAGGTTCTCCCGGGTCTTACGGCGCGAACATTTTCGACACCGCACACCGACGAAAGTCTGGCATTACGCTTGAAAGGCGACGACTCGAAAGCGATTATTTATACTTCTGACACCGGTTTCTCAGAAAATCTTGTCCCGTTCGCGCAGAAAGTGGATCTGCTGCTGATGGAATGCTCTTTCAGGAGAAACAAACCTGTGGAGAAACATCTCGAGCTCGCCGATGCGATGCGACTCGCGCAGATGTGCAATCCGCGCAAGGTCGTGTTGGCCCATCTCTACCCTGAGTGGGACGGCGTCGATCTCGAAGCCGAAGCGCGGCAGCTATGGACGGGCGAAACGATCGCTGCGTACGACGGACTGCGAATTGAGATTTGAGTAAGGGGGAGCAATGTTACAACTACTATTCGCCGCGCTTCTGTTAATCAACGTTGCCGCGCTCAGCTACAGCCACTATCAGCAAAGGTCGCACCCATCGGTAATTGTCGCCGACAACACGACGTTGCTCGAGTCGGGCAAAGCCGCAACATTGAGAACTTCGGCGAACGCGCCGACCGAAGTGAAAGTCGTGTCGTACAACATTCGCTGGCGCAGCGGCGACGATCTGAAGAAGCTGAACAAATTACTGCGCGAAGATCCGGAAATCGGAAGCGCAGCGATACTCGCTTTGCAGGAAGTCGATCGGCGTAAGAAACGAACAGGGCACACCAACGTCGCGAAGATCATGGCCGACGAGTTGGGAATGCACTACGCGTGGGCGGCGCCGCCGTCGCCGAACGCCGGCGATGAAGAAGAGACGGGTGTCGCGATCCTCAGCGTGTATCCGCTTTCCGATGTGCGCCGGTTCGTGTTGCCGTATGAAGGACCGAATAAACGTCGACGCGCGGCGTTGGGTGCGACGGTTGAAATCGGCGATCAGAAGTGGCGCGTTTATTCGGCCCATGCCGAAACGCGTCTCGATCTCGACAAGAAGGTCGAGCAATACAAAACTCTGTTGGACGACCTCGCGCAGTATCCGAAGGACATGCCCGCGATCGTGATGGGTGACTTCAACACGTGGGAAGCAAGCGCCGATCGCAAGACGATCAAGCTCTTCTCTGAAGCTGGTCTAAGAACGCCGTTCGGCTCCGAGTCGACGTTCCAACGGAAGATCCTGATGGTCCCGATTCAGTTCAGACTTGACTGGGTGTGGTTGCGAGGATTGGACGCTGCCGGTTATGGTATCGATCGCGAGGTGAAAGTCTCGGACCACTGGCCGCTTTGGACCATCGTGAAGCCGATACGGACCAGCGCAACTCGTTAGAAAAATTTCTGTTTCGAAATGATCTGTCCTAACTGCGAGCGGCAAGCGAGTTGGACCAGGCGGCGCTGTGGCGCGTGCCGGACTAAGTTTCCGGCGTGGTATGTCACGACTGCGGTCGTGGTTGGCGTTTGCGTGTACGTTGCGTTTTTGGTGGTCGAGCAGGTTTTTTGAGAAAGAACAGTTCTTAAAATCCGTGTTCCCACGTGTCTCTCGCTATCTCACACCCCATTCCCACATACCGAAACCAATCTTCTTATCGAGCGGCTTCCCGGCCTGCTTCAAAGTGAGCGCGATTTGGCCGCGATGGTGTGACTCGTGCGAGATGAGATAGCCAAGAAACGCAGCGGCGTGCGGTTTGAAACCCTTCACTTTCCCACCAGCCGCAAGACTCGCAGTCAAAAGCGCCGCGATCGCCTTCCCGGAATCAGTCAACGATTTTCGCAGTAGCTTCAAATCATTCGCCTGGTCCTTTTCGACTTTCTCCAGCCCGGCGAGAAGCTCAGGCGCGGCTGATTTCAACCACATCAACCGCACATTGTGAACGTGCGCGAACTGCTCGCCCACGCTCCTCCCTTTCGACGCCGAATAACTCGACAACGACTCCGCAGCAACCGCATCGAGCAGATAAAGATTGATGCGATTGTGTATCTCCCACGTTTCGACGAGTTGATTGTCAGACATAGCTTTGCCTCATCTAGAGTCCTTAGCCGCGGCTCTGCCCCTGGTTGGGCCTCTGGCCGATAAACACTGGGGCAAAGCCCGAACCTGGGGCATAGCCCCTCTCCTTCAATCACACCTGACGGCGAGGCGGAGCCTCGCCTCACATCAGGGCGGCAGAGCCGGTGCAAAGGACTTTTAGGGCAAAGCCGTCAGACATAGCAGCCGTTATTTAACCACGATACTGTTTACTCGTAACGCGTTTCCCGTCGCCCGTTGTAAATCCGCAATCGCCTTGTTCAGGTCCGTTTGCGCCTTCAACTCCAACCCGCGCGCCGTAGTCAACTGCGTCTGACGTTCGAGCACGAGAAACGTCGTCGACTGACCCGCATCAAGTTTCCTTTGCTCACTCGCAAACTGCTGCTCGTTCGCATCACGCGTCGCCACCGCCGCCCGCAAACGCGCTTCCGCACTGCGCATCGACTGCAACGCATTTCGCACATCCACCTGGATCAACTGTTCAAGTTGCTCACGCTGCGTCGCGATGCGCTCGCCTTCGACAAGCGATCGGCCCAACTGCGCCTCAGCCGTGCGATTCCTGAGCGGCAAACTGATCTGCACGCCAACACGGAAATTGTTGTAACGATTCGCCGCGAGATTCGACAGCGACTGTCCATAACCACCCAACAGATCCGGCGAGAAAGTTTGCGGCGGCACGATCGGCAACGGATCCAGACCAGCCAATCCGGAAAGTTCATCCACGCGCTGCCGCAACTGTAACTGCGACGCCGTAAACGGATTCACACCCGCGGTGCTGACCGAACCAGCGAGACCATTGATTCCGTACGTGCCGATCAGATCGACCGCCGGTTTCGTCTGCTCTTTGAAATAGCGCTGGTCGATCTGGTTGATCTCCTTCGCCACGGTCGCCTGCTGAAGCTCCGGACGATTGTCCATCGCCGATCGCAACGCATCGGTCAACGTGATCTCCGGCACCTGAAGATCGACCGCATCAGTCGGCACGATCGACTCGCTCCACATCGGCGAGTGCTGGTTCTCGGCGATCAGGTTCTTCAGATTGTTTTCAAATCGCGACACATCTTCGAGCGCCGTAAAAACGCCCTGCTCGTACGTCGAGATCTGCGCTTCGGCAGCGACGACGTCGAGCGGCGCAAGCTGTCCTTCGTTGACCAAACGCTTGTTGTGTTCGAGCTGCGTGCGCGCGACGCTCACCGCATCACGTTGCACCTGCAAACTGCGCAACGCAAACACGAGATCCCAATAAGCGCGTTGCACGTTCGTGATCGTGTCGATCGCGCGTTGCCGAAACTGCGCATCGGTCAGCGACAGGTTCTTGCGCGCGATTTCGATCTGCCGGCGATTCGCGTCAAACCGCAAGCCACGCCAAAGCGGCTGCGTGTAACTGAACGACAGCGCCGTCGGATACTGCGGATTCAACGCGACGAACTCGTTATTCGTCGTCAACCTGATCGACGAGAAATCGAGTCGATAGCGACCGCCGAGCGCCGGCGTTTCGCCTTCGAGCCGCGCCGTCCCGGTGTAGTCACTCTGAATCGTCGATCCGTTCTGGCCGCCACTGAGAAAACTCGAGATCGGGTTCTCGGCGCGCTCGTAAAACGTCGTGACGCTGAAACGCGGATCGTAAACGCCCTGCGCGCCATGCAGATCAAACTCCGCGATGCGCACGTTCTCGCGCGCCACTTCGATGTCTTTGTTGTTGTCCAAAGCCATCGCGAGCGCTTCACGTATCGACAACGGACGCGAACGAGTCGAATCGACGCCGACGCGATTCAACTGCGGCATCGGTTTCTGCGGCGCGCGGAAGTCGGGAGCAACAGGCGGCACCTGCAACTGTTGTATTTGTTGTGATGGCTCCTGCGCGGCCGCTACACCGCAAATACTAATCAGGATCAATAAACTTAAAAATCTCTTTCGCATCGCCTTGTCCTTAACTCTTTTGAATCAACGAAGCCGTGGCGCTCGCTGCTCTTCGTCGCACTCTTCCGAAAACTCGCTGACCGCGCGCGCGCATCCGTCCCCAAACGTGACTGCGCGCGAGGTCGTCAAAAATCGAATAGAAGACCGGCACCGCCAGCAACGTCAGCAACAAACACAACGTCTGCCCGCCGACGACGAGGACGCCGATCGAACGGCTCGTGCCCGAACCTGGACCGGTCGACATCGTCAACGGCAACATGCCCGCGACGAGTGCGATCGTCGTCATCAGGATCGGCCGGAGTCGATCGCGATTGGCGCGAATGATCGCTTCGAGTCGTTCCATGCCGCGCTCGCGCAACTGGTTCGTATGGTCGATCTGAAGAATCGCGTTCTTCTTCACGACGCCGAACAACAGCAGCAATCCGAGTCCTGAATAGATGTTGACCGTCTGTCCCGTCATCAACAACGAAAGGATGCCGAACGGTATCGCCAGCGGCAGCGTCAACAGAATCGTTATCGGGTGAATGAACGACTCAAACTGTGCCGCCAAAACCATGTACATGAAAACGAACGACAGCAGGAACGCGAGCCCGAAGTAGTAACCGGCGCGGCCCAGTTCTTTCGAACGTCCCGCGAGCCCGGTGCTATACGACGGATCGATATTCATCTCTTTCGAGAACTGGTTTAGCGAGTCGATCACGGCCGCTTGCGAACCGCCTGGTCTGACGTTGGCGAGCAACGTCACCTGGCGACGCCGGTTCAGTCGATCGATCGCGGCTGGTCCAGTTCCCTCTTCGACTTTCACGAGATTGTCGAGACTGACCCAACCAACCTTCGCCGACGAGACGATCATTCGTTTCAGACCTTCAGCACTCGCCCGAAACTCGCCGACGGCACGCACACGCACATCGTACTGGTCCGTACCGGCGTTGAACGTGGAGACTTTCTGACCCGCGACGAGCGTGTTCAGCGCCTGCGCGATGTCGCCGACGCGAACGCCGAGATCCGCCGCACGCGCACGATCGATCACGACACGCAACTCCGGCTTGCCGCTGATCAACGTCGAATCAGCATCGACGACGTCGGGAATCGTCTTCATCTTTTCGAGCAGCTTGTCGGAGTATTCCGTCAGCTTCTGCAAATCTGGTCCACCGATGACGTACTGAACGTCGGAGTTACGAAAACCGCCACCCGAGATCGCCGCCACCTGCTGCACGCTCGTGCGCAGTTGCCCCGGATACTGCTGCACGAATTTCGGCAACACATCGGTGCGAGTGCGAACCATCAGTTGTTCCTGCGTGACGTCGCGCTCTTCGATCGGTTTCAATTTCACGTACATCGAAACGGAGTTGACCAGCTCCTGCTGGCCGCCGCCGATCGTCGTCAACGTGTCAGTCACGCCCGGAAGCGCGCGAATGTCAGTCGCAATCCGTTCAGCCAGCGCGGACGTAGCCGCGAGCGTCGAGCCTTCCGGCGCGCGCACGGTGAGTTCAAACTGCGACTGATCGTCAACCGGCAGGAAGTTTTTGCCCACAAACATAAACAACGGCACGATGCTGACGATCACGGCGACGCACGCCAGCACGACGACCCAACGATGGGCCATGGACCAGCTCAGCATCTTCGTGTACGTGCGATCGATCGGGCGATAGAAACGCGATTCCTTCGAACCGTGATCCGCGGGCTCCGTATTTCGCTCGAGCGCGCGTTCCTTTGCGTCGTCGCTGCGTTTGATCAAACGGGCCGCGAGCATCGGCGTCAGCGTGAACGACACCAGCAACGACACCGCGATCGCGAATGCCGACGTCAGACCAAACGACGACATGAACCGTCCGACGATGCCGCCCATGAACCCGACCGGCAGAAACACGGCGAGCAGCGACAGCGTCGTCGCCATGACCGCCAAGCCGATCTCTTTCGTTCCTTCAATCGCCGCCTGAAACGGCGGGATGCCTTTTTCTTCGATGAACCGGAAGATGTTTTCCAGTACGACAATGGCGTCGTCGATCACGATACCCACCATCAGCGTCAGCGCCAGCATCGTGATCTGGTTCAGCGTGAAACCCATCGCCGCCATCAAGCCGAAAGTCGCGATCAGCGAGGTCGGGATCGCGAGACCGGCGATCAGCGTCGAACGAAAACTCCAGAGGAAAATAAAGACGACGATGGCGGCGAGAATACTGCCCTCGATCAAGTGCGTTTGAATCGACTCGATCGATTTCTTGATGAAGATCGACTGGTCGCCGACGACCTGAGTTCTAAAACCCGGCGGCAACGTCTTCTGGATCTCATCCAAACGCGCTTTTACCGCGTCGGCAATGGCGACCGTGTTCTGGCCCGACTGTTTCGAGACGACGAGCGTGACGGCAGGCTGGCCGTTCAGACGTGCTTCAGTTCGCGGTTCTTCCGCGCCGTCTTCGGCGTAACCGACGTCGCTGAGTTTGACTGAATAGTTACCGCGATTCGCGACGACGAGATTGTTGAAATCAGAAGGTTCGACGATGCGGCCCATCGTTCGGACCGTCAGTTCGCGAGCGCCTTCGTCCACACGGCCGCCCGGGACTTCCATGTTCTGTGCGCGAACTGCGTCCGCGACCTGGGCCACGGTTACGTTGAAGGCGCGGAGTTTGTCGGGATCGACCCAGATCTGGATCTCGCGCCGGCGTCCGCCGACGATCTGCACGTCGCCGACGCCGTTGATCGACTCGATCTCCTGCTTGATGCGGTTGTCGGCGATGTCCGTGACTTCGCGCAGCGAGCGCGGCGCGGACACGGCGACGCGCACGACCGGCGCGGCGTCGGTGTCGAGCTTCTGAACGATCGGTTGTTCCGCGGTGAGCGGCAGGTCGTTGAGAATCAGATCGATCTTGTTTCTGACTTCCTGCGCGGCGATGTCGGGGTTCTTCTCGAGTAGAAACGTGATGAAGACCTGCGACACGCCTTCGACTGATGTCGAGCGCAGTTCGTCGATACCGGAGACGGTGTTGACGGCGCCTTCGATCTTGTCGGTGATCTCCGTTTCGATCTCCTGCGGCGACGCGCCGGGGTTCACGACGGTGACCGTGATCGTCGGCAGGTCGATCTTCGGAAAAAGATCCACGCCCAGCGACCTGTACGAGAACAACCCGACGACCGTGAGGCTCAGTATGAGCATCGTCGCAAAAACCGGACGGCGAACGCATATCTCTGCTAGTTTTTGCATTTCTTTAGTGCTTTGTGCTTGTCTTTGGTCTTTGGTCTTTGGTCTTTTGGTCTTTGGTCTTTGGTCTTTGGTCTTGCGACGTATGTCTTGGTCGAACAAAGCGAACAAAGTACAAAGCACTAAGTTCTAAGTTCTAAGTTCTAAGACCTAAGACCCAAGACCCAAGGCCACTACTGCCTTACCGCGGCCCCATCACTCAGCGTATCGACATTGCTCGTTGCAACCTGCTCGTCAACGGCAACGCCGTTCCTGATCTCGATCAGATCTCCCTCGTGCTGGCCGGTCTGTACTATCCGCTGTTCAGCGTGTCCGCCCTTAATCACAAACACGCGACTCACCCCGGCTTGAGTCACCACAGCGCGTGCCGGCACAAGTACAGCCGGCTCAGCACGTGGTTGCAAAATCCGCACGGTCGCAAACTGCCCCGGCTTCAACGCGCCGCTGCTGTTTTCGATCTCCGCCTCAACTGTCAACGTGCGCGACGTCGCGGAAACATTCGGCGCGATCCGCGCAACACGCCCACTGAAATTCCGATCCGGCCACGCACTCGTCGCCACCGAAATCGACTGCCCCACCTGAACCTCGGAAATCGCCTGCTCCGGAATGTCGATCCGAATGCGCAACGGGTTCGTCCGCACGATCGTCACGACTTTCTGCTGCGGCGAAACATACTCGCCCAAATCAGCCGTTCGCTCGGAAACAAAACCGTCGATCGGCGCCGGAATATTCGCGTAAGACAAATTCTTGCGCGCCAACGCAAGCGCCGCTTCAGCATTCGCGACGTTCGTACGCGCGACCTGCACGGCAGCGTAATTCTGCCGCGCCTGGGCCAACTGCATCTGATACTGCTCTCGCAACTGGTCGCGTCGCGTACGTTGCTCGTCGTAAAACGATCGCGACACGTCGCCTGACTCGATCAACTTCTCCGCTCGCCGCAAATTCGTCTCAGCAAGATCCAACGTCACCTTTGCCGCCGCGACGTCAGCCACGCGATTCGGATCGAAAGCCTGTCCGGGACGTAAACCGATCTTCTCCTCAGCCTGTCGCACCCCTGCCTTTGCCTGCTCGACCTGCGCCACCGCCTGCTCGACGCGCAGTTTCAACTCGGCGTCGTCAAGACGAACGAGCATCTGTCCACGCCTGACCTGGCTGCCGATGTCAACGCCAACGGCGACGACTTTCCCCGCGGTCTGCGGCGCAACGTCAGTCTGCTGATCACCCGCGAGACTGCCGGTGGCTTCAAAGAAGCGCGGCAGATCGCGTTTGATCGCGGTCGCGATTGAGACCTCGATCGTCGTCGGTGTCGCTGCCGCCGTCGGCTGTTGTTTGCCGTTTGCGCTCGAACGTCCGCAAGCCGAAAAAAAAGCGGCGGCCGCAAAGAGCAAAACCGCCAAAGCGGCAAACTTTAAGTTCCGTTGAGAGATCATCTTTTCGTAATTCCGTTTAAAAGAATGTTCGTGAAGTGCTTCGCTGCGTCTTCGTTTGAAATGTCGAGCAGCCGGCGCTTCGGATCCCAGAGATTGTTGTTGAGCGAGTGGTGCATCACCATGCCGATGAAGCAGCGCACGATCATCGCGGGATCGACGTCGATGAACGCGCCATCGCGTTGCCGGTCGCGAATGTACCCGCCGAAGAACTCGTAAACGCGCAGGACGAACTGGTCGAAAAACATCTGCGCGAGCTCGTGCTTCTCGAGCGCCGAGTGCAACAGCAGTCGCTGAAAGTCGGGATCGTTTTCGTGATGCGTAAGGGCCGCGAGCGCGAGTGATTCGAACACGGCGGCATCGTCTTTACGCTGGATCGCATCGGCGGCGATCTTTTCCGGCTCGAACGACTCGTGTCCGGCGCACGCCTTGTGATCGAGAATGGCGGCGTAGAGTTCTTCCTTGGTGGCGAAGTGACGGAACACCATCGCCTCGGAGACTCCAGCCGCCTGTGCGATCTCTTTAGTGGTAGTGCCGCGAAAACCGCGGTTGGAGAAGAGACTGACGGCTATTGCGAGTATCTGTAGCCGCCGCTCTTCTCCAGCCATGCGTGCACCGCTCACGCCATCGTTAGTAGTCAATATTGCTTTGCTCAAACTCGTCGTATGTCCCTCTCCTGCTGCACAGCCCAATATCCGCCTGCCGCAAAGTAAGTACTTACTTACCACCGCTGGAAGGCGACTGTCAAGTGGGGAGAATTACGGAATCACGTTGTATTAATCCCGATCTTTAACGTGATGTTTTGCGTACCCTTTCGCAACAAGATCGGCGCATCCTGACTTCTTTCCCCGCCCCATTCAGTCGGCACAAATGTTGCTCATTTGTCCATGAGCCTAATCCATACTTTTAAAAGGAGAATCTCCAATGCCAGATAACATGAATCCAAATCAACCAAACACCGGAATGCCAGGCACCACCGGCACACCCGGAACACCCACCACGCCCGCTACAACCGGAACTACAGGAAACGCCGCAACAGGCGCGGGAACCGCAACTGCTCTATCGCAAACGGCGCACGACTACGGTCAGAAAATCACTGAAGCCGCTTCACACGCGCGCGAATACGTCACCGACAAAGTTTCCGTCGTCGGCGACAAGCTCAAAGATCTACAGAACGCCGATCTCGGCGAACTCGCCGAAAACGCGAAAGACTACGCACGCAGAAAACCCGGCCAGGCGATCCTGATTTCAGCCGCTGCCGGTTTGATACTCGGCTTGCTCGTACGCGGCCGGCGCTAGGCACTACAGGAAAACACACAGGGGGTGAACGAACATGGCGGCAACTAATAAGAGTTTGATCAACGTCGACCGCGCGACGCCGGCTGAGACTGACAGCTTGCCAGGTCTCTTCAGTCGCTTAGGCGACGACGTGATGCAGTTGTTCAACTCTCAGCTCGCATTATTCAAGGTGGAGATCAAGGAGGAGGCAGGCGCGTACGCGCGCGGCGCCGCCATGATTATGTTTGGCGCCGCCGTCGCCGTTGTCGGCTTTGCCCTTCTTAACGTAGCCGTAGCTTTTGCGGTCTCGACGTTGTTTGCGCAGGCAACCTTCAGTCAGCCCGCAAGCTATGCGCTCGGTTTTCTCGTGACCGGTGGCTTTTATCTGATTGTCGGCGCCATCGTCGTGCTGGTGATGAAGAATCGTCTGGCGCGAACGGATCTGGTGCCGCAACGGACAGTTCAAGAACTGAGAAAGGATAAACAATGGCTGAAGAACGAACTCTAGGACTGGCCCGCGCACAGGACTATTCCTCTGAGGAGCCTTCCAAAGAGGAACTTCAGCGACGCCTCGACGAAACGCGAGACTCAATCTCGCAAACCGTGACGGAGATAAAGGAAACTGTGGCAAATCAAGTCCAGGCCGTGAAAGATACTCTCGACTGGCGCGAGCAATTCAAACGACGGCCCGTTGCGTGGAGCGCCGGTGCATTGGGTGTTGGTTTCTTAACAGGCTACTGCATCGCAGCCACTTTCAAAGGCAATGACTACGATAGGTATTCGTCGGCGATCGATCGTTATGGCGAAGAGTCGAAGAGCTACGCGGCGCAACCTGTTTTGGGTGGCATGAGTGCGGCGGCAATGTCGTCGCCGGGTCTTGGTTCGCCAAGTCTCGGGACCCGACTCAGCAACGGAAAGCACGATCACGGACCGGGTATTCTCGAGCGAGTCACGAACACTCAAGCTTACGAGCGTGTTCGTGATGAAGCGGCGAATATCGGCAGCGCTTTCGTCCAGGAATTGTCGAACACAGCGAAGCAGGTTGTGTTACCGGCTTTGATAACGTCGTTGCGCAACTTCATCGGCGGGCATCTGCCAAACGCGCCGAAATCCACTCCGGAACCAAACAACGCTCAGCAGTCAGGCTACCAGCCTGCAACTGAACGAAATGTTCATTAATATTCGGGTCATCCGTGTCCAAATTAAACGCGGATGACACCGACTTTTCGTTGACTGCACGCGCGGACGTACCTAGACTCTGCGCGTGCTAAAGCAAATACTTGCCTCCACTTTCGTCGGTTTTCTTCTCTTGACAACAGCTCCAGCAACTCAGGCGCAGCAGCCCGATCCGAAGAAGGACGCTGACCTCGCGTTGCGCGAGGGCCAGGCTGCGTTTTCACAAGGCGACATGGAGAAGGCGCTCGAGCATTACCAGCGGGCGTCGGTTCTCGATCCGAATCTTTACGAGGCCGCGCTTTTCGCCGGCGACGTTTACTTCAAGACGGCGGATCAAAAGAAGGCGTGTGAATGGTTCGCTAAAGCCGTCAGCATCAATCCCGATCGCGAGACTGCTTATCGCTACTGGGGCGACTCGTTGATGAAACAGGGACGGGTCACGGAGGCGGGTGAGAAGTTTGTCGAAGCTTATATTGCCGAACCTTACAGCCGGCTGGCGCGCACGGGTTTTGTGAATTGGGCGCAGAAGGTCAACGTCACGATCGCGCATCCGGAGGTTGAAATTCCGACGAATGTCTCGCCGAAGACTGAGAATGAAACGACGATGACGCTCGATCCGAGCATGTTCAAGAAAGAGCGCGGCTCGAGTGCGGCGTGGCTTACGTACGGATTGGTGCGGACGAGTTGGGTGAATGGAGAGTTTGGGAAGAACTATCCGGAGGAGACGAAGTATCGCCACAGTTTGAAAGAGGAAGCGGCGGCGTTGCGGGCGGCGATTCGGGTCCTTGGTGAAAACAAAACCAAGAACCCGAAAAATTTAGATCCGTCGCTGCAAGCGATCGTCCGGCTGGACAAGGAAGGCTTTCTCGAAGCCTTCATCCTGCTTGCGATTCCCGATGAAGGCATTGCGAGAGACTTCGCCGGTTATCGTAAAACCAACACCGACAACCTGCGCCGCTACGTTCACACCTACGTGCTCAACGGCGGCACGCCCAAGTAATCCGTTTTCAAACATTTGACTCTCGCAAGCGCAAGGTCGTGTTTAAAAACGGATTTTAGAATCACTACCTGCCTGGCTTACGCGGCAGCTTCGAGTCCATCATCGCGGTGTTGTAGACAAACGCGGCCATGATGATCGACGCCTGCTTCATGTCGTCAGCCTGAATGCGATCGAAAACGTCCTGATTCGAGTGGTGCGTCCTCGTGTCGTACTCGATCTCGTCCTGAATAAACTGAAAACCCGGCAAGCCAATCGCATCGAACGCAAGGTGATCGGTACCACCGGTGTTCGAGATCGTCAGCGTGTTCGCGCCCATCTCTTTGAACGGCGCGAGCCATTGACGGAACAACCCTCGCACACCTTCATTTCCCTGAAGATAAACGCCACGAATCTTGCCAGTCCCGTTGTCGAGATTGTAATAAGCACTGAACTTCTCGTAATCGGCTTTCTTCACGAGCACCGGCGCCGGTCGCGGCTGTTGCGCGGCGCCATTGCCGTTCCCATTACCATTGCCATTGCCATTTCCCGCGGCAGGACCGCCGGTAGCAGGCGCGGCTGAAGTCGCCGGATTCGGCTGCTGCTGCATACTGCCAAAGTGCTCGGCAACATACGCACGCGAACCAAGCAGTCCCTGCTCTTCACCACTCCACAACGCAATACGAATCGTGCGACGCGGCTTGAGCCCGAGCGCCTGGATGATGCGCACGGCTTCCATCGTCACTGCACAACCCGCCGCATTGTCAGTCGCACCCGTGCCGGAGTGCCACGAGTCCATGTGACCACCAAGCATCACGATCTCGTCTTTAAGATCCGTGCCCGGAATCTCGGCGATCGTGTTGTAGCCCATCAGATCCGCATCCTGAAAAGCGACCGACAGATCGACAGTCATCTTCACTGCTTCGCCTGCCTGCAACATGCGAACAATGCGGTTGTAGTGTTCGATCGCGACCACCATCTGCGGCAACACCTTCGCGTCTTTCGCATAAGGCGGAGTGCCACGTCCAAACGGAGTCGCGCCGGGAGCAGCCGGAGGCTGAGCGGCAGCGGCTGACTGCACGAAGATCGTTCCACCATCACCACGACCGGGATCGACTAGCATCGCCGGCCCTTCCTCCTGAAACAGCCGCTGCTTCGCGGCGTTCAGCGCGGCGGTCGCGCGGAAATTGTTCGCGATGGCGGTGACGTTCTGCCGTGGGGCGTTCTGACCCGGGGCGGGAGCGTCCGCAAGCGCGAGCAGATCCTTGTCAGTGAGACGAGTGCCGGGTGCGTCAAAAAGCGCGGCCACGTCGCGCATCGGCCCGGTCAACACGATCTTGCCTTTCAGCTTGCCTTTGAAGTTCGCGAGATCCGCTTCCGTCTTCGCGTCAACGTAAACGACGTCGGCTGTGATTGGTCCATTCGTTCCCGGCGACCACGCTTTTGGATAAGCGATCAACGGAATCGCGGTGGGCTCAGTAACCTGGGCCGAAAACGTCTTCAAGGTCCATCCGCGACCAAACGGTCCCCACGATTCGAGGTGCGCGTTCTGAAGTCCCCACTTCGTCAACTGATCGCGCGTCCATTCGTTGGCGCGCTTCATGCCGGGCGACGCAGTCAGGCGTGGCCCAATAACGTCACTCAGGTAACTCAGGGTCTGCATCACCTGCGAGCGGTTCAGGCCTTCGTCTTTGATGCGGGCGATCGGATCGTTAGGGTCTGGCTGCGGCTGCGTGGTCTGCGCCAGCAGTGTCGCCGGCGAGACAATAAAGAGCAGGAGCAGCACTATGGCTGTATAGCGCCGAACAATCATGGTGGACTCTCCTCGAATTGTGTTGGTTTGACTGCGGACTAGCGTTATCCGGTTGACACAGATCTAACAGGATCCGAGCGAAATCCGCAATCTTCGTTGGCACAGTAGCGGACCGTTCCCTGTTTTTTTGTCGTCTTCTCGAGGAGGAAAGGCGCGTTGCACTGCGGACAGGTTTCGACCACAGGCTTGTCCCAGTAGACGACGTTGCAGTTCGGATACTCGGAACAGCCGTAAAAAGCCTTGCCGCGTTTCGACTTCTTGACGACGATCTCGCCCTTGCATCCGGGACGCGTACACGACACGCCGACCGTTTCCTGCTTGATGTATTTACACTTCAGATAATTCGAACAGGAGATGAACTCGCCGAAACGCCCGAATCGTTTCACTAACTGCGCGCCATCAACCGGACACTTCTCTTCCAGGGGCACCGGCGGCGGCGCAGCGACGCCACTCTTTCCGATCTTGCGAATATTCCGGCATTCCGGATAACCCGTGCAGCCGAGGAATGGACCAAAACGTCCGCGCTTCAACTGCATCGGTTTGCCGCACAACTCACACGCTTCCGGTTCAGCCTCTTCGGCAGGCGCGCCTCCGTCAGGTTGCGTGCCCGTTGCCGCTCCGTCGGAACCGGCAGCCGGCTCCGCATCGCGCGTCGCTTCGCAGTTGAGACACTTGAGATATGGACCGAAACGTCCCCACTTCTGGACCATGCCCGGCGTGTTGCACTTCAAACACACCTCTTCGGTCGGAACGCTCGTCTCCTTGATGTCTTTGATGTAGTGCTGAAACTGTTTCAGGTCGCCTTCAAACTTCTGGTAGAAGTCGCGCAGCGCCTTGGTCCAACCGATCTTTCCTTCTTCGATGTCGTCGAGCTCTTCCTCCATGCGCGCGGTGTAACTCTCATTGAAGAGATCGGCAAAACCACCGTCAATCAGAAGATCGTTGACGGTTTTGCCGAGCGCTGTCGGATGAAAACGGCTCTGGATCTTTTCGACGTACTCGCGCTCCTGGATCGTCGACATGATCGCCGCGTAAGTCGACGGCCGGCCGATTCCTTTTTCTTCGAGCGCTTTAACGAGCGTCGCTTCGGTGTAACGCGGCGGCGGATCGGTGAAGTGCTGTTCGGGCTCGATCGAGTTCAACTTCAGCGTCTCGCCCTTTTCGACGAGCGGCAGCGTGCGCTCTGCTTCGTCGTCTTCTTCGGTCTTCTCGTCGCGGCCTTCCTGGTAGATCTTGAGGAAGCCGTCGAACTTCTGGACCGAACCAGTCGCGCGGAAGATGAAGCGACCGGCGTTGATGTCGATGGTCGTCTGATCGAACACCGCGGGCATCATCTGCGACGCGACGAAGCGTTGCCAGATCAGGCGATACAGTTTCAACTCTTCGGGCTTGAGATATTTCGCGAGCGAATCCGGCGTGCGCTGGACTTCCGACGGGCGGATCGCTTCGTGAGCGTCCTGCGCGTCTTTCTTCGAGCGATAGTGAACGGCTTTTTCCGGAAGATACGTCTCGCCGTACTGGCGGCCGATGAAATCGCGCACCTCGCCCAGCGCCGCATCGGAGACGCGCGTCGAGTCGGTACGCATGTAAGTGATCAGACCGACCGAACCTTCGTCACCAAGCTCGACTCCTTCGTAAAGCTTCTGCGCGAGCATCATCGTCTTCTTCACTGCGAAGCCGAGTTTGCGCGAGGCTTCCTGCTGGAGTTTCGAAGTGATGAACGGCGGTACCGGATTGCGCTTCCGCTCTTTCGTCGTGACGTCGCCGACGACAAACGACTGTTGCCGCGCTTCGGCGACGATCTCGTCGGCTTTCGACTGCTCGTTGATCAGGATCTCGGTTTTCTTGACGTCCTGATCGAAACCACTCGTTTTAACTGTCTGTTCGCCGACTTTGAAAAGACGCGAATCAAACGCCGGCGGCAACTTCGCACCGAGATTCGCCGCGATCGTCCAGTATTCGGTTTTGACAAACTGCTCGATCTCGCGTTCGCGCTCGACCACCATGCGCAAAGCCACTGACTGCACGCGTCCGGCACTCAAACGACCGCCGATCGTGCGACACAGCAACGGCGAGACTTTGTAACCGACTAAACGATCCAACACGCGTCGCGCCTGTTGCGCGTCGACGAGGTTTCCGTCGATCTTGCGCGGATGTTCGAACGCCGCGTTGACCGCGCGTTTCGTGATCTCGTTGAACATCACGCGATGCGTCGGTTTAGCAGGACGTTTCGGGACGATCTCTTCGGCCAGATGCTGGCAGATCGCTTCACCTTCGCGATCCGGGTCGGCGGCGAGATAGATCGCGTCAGCTTCTTTCGCCGCTTTCTTCAGCTCCGCGACGATCTTCTTGTTATTGCGTTTCTTGGAATCGGGAATCAGCTCGTAAGTGGGTTCGAAATTGTTGTCTACGTCGACGCCGAGTCCTTTTGAAGGCAGATCTTTAATGTGGCCTATCGAGGCCTTAACGACGTAGTCCTTTCCTAAGTACTTGTTTATGGTCTTCGCCTTTGCGGGCGACTCAACGATTACTAAATTTTTTGCCATCTATAGTCTTCTCACAAAACACCGGCCAGGTAACGCGCGAATAAGATCACGGATCTCTAAATTCAATAGTGCCGCGGTTAAATCCGGAACCGCCAATTTACTTTTGTCAATCAACCAATCGACATGCGCGGGAGTGTCCGGAGTCAATAATTTGAACACCGAAGTCTCCGTTGCCGACAACCCTTCGGGCATCAGCGACAGTCGATCGCAAACCGTTCGGGCTTTCACGTTTATCGGCGGCGGCAACAACTTCGCCGCGATCTGCGGCGGCAGTTCCGACGCGACGTCCTGCCACTGTTGAACCAGTTTCGCTCCCGCGCCCTTGATCAAATAGTTCGTGCCGAACGAATTGCGCGACGTGATGTTTCCCGGGACAGCAAAAACTTCCCGGTTTTGTTCGATCGCCAGTCGCGCAGTTATCAAAGAACCCGAATTCTCCGCCGCTTCCACAACGACGATTCCCAAACTCAGCCCGCTAATGATGCGGTTGCGGTACGGAAAGTTTTCCGACACCGGCGGCGTCCGCAACGGGAACTGGGTCACGAGCGCGCCGCCCTGCGACAGTATGTCCGTCGCTAACTGCTTGTGATCACGGGGATAAATCTCGTCCAGCCCCGTGCCAAAAACCGCGACCGTGCGGCCGCCTGCTTCCAACGCTCCACGATGCGCCGCGGCATCGATTCCCCGCGCGAAACCCGAAACAACAGTCACTCCACGCGCGGCCAAATCGCGCGCCAGCATCATTGCCGCGTTCTGCCCGTAGGTTGAACACCTGCGCGAACCGACCACGCCGATGCAGGGTTGATCCAAACATTCTGACCACCCGCCTTTTACATAGAGAACAATCGGCGGATCGTAGATCTCACGTAAGGAAGAGGGGTAAACCCCGTCGTCCAACAGGAGGATGTCGCCGCCGAGTTGTCTAACCGCGTCAATTTCGGCTTCAGCATCCGCTTGCAGGTCGCGAGCGATGATCGTGTCGACGGCCTCAGGCGGCAGGCGCAAGTGCTCCAACTCACTGCGAGTGGCGCTGTAGACGGCACCGGCAGAACCGAAGCGCTCCAGCAGTTTGGCAGCGGCGCGAGGTCCGATGCCTGGAGTCATATTGAGTTCGACCCAGTCTCTAATCATGTGAGGATTCCTTTCGAGAGCGTGGGGCGCGCTTGGTCTTTAATTCTTAATTAGAAAGAGCAGTACAACTTTATCCGCTTGGCGGAGGCGTGTAGGAATCGAACCTACCTGAGCCCGCTCTCACGGTCTCACTAACGGTTTTGAAGACCGCGCCATTCACCAGAACAGATTCGCCTCCACGAGGCTCCAAACCCTACGCGCCCCTGACCGAACCTGTCAAGGCTAACCACAGATTGGTAGTGCCTCAGTTTGAAGTCTTCTCTGCGATCTCTGGCGTACTTCTCTGTTCTCTGCGTTGAGTATGCTCCCAAAATACCGTTTACGCAGAGACCACAGAGGACGCAGAGATCTGAGAATTCAAACTGAGGCACTACCCACAGATTTGCTTTTCCCACCCGTGTCACCTAAAATCCGAACGAACGTTCGAACCACCATGATTAATTTTCAAACAACACCTAACGAATATAAACACTGGAAGCTGGAAATCGACGGCCCCGTCGCGCGGCTGTCGATGGACGTCCAGGAAGACGAAACTCTCAACGAAGGCTACAAACTCAAGCTCAATTCCTACGACCTCGGCGTCGATATCGAGCTTGCCGACGTCGTCCAACGTCTTCGCTTCGAGCATCCGGAAGTCGCCGTCGTCGTTATTACCAGCCTCAAACCGAGGATCTTCTGCGCCGGCGCCAATATCTACATGCTCGGCACGTCGTCACACGCGTTCAAGGTCAACTTCTGCAAGTTCACCAATGAAACGCGCTGCGCGATCGAAGACGACTCGAAACATTCGGGTCGCCGTTATATCGCCGCGCTCAATGGAACGGCGTCGGGCGGTGGTTACGAACTCGCAATCGCCTGCGATGAGATCTATCTCGTGGACGACGGCAATTCGGCGGTTTCGCTACCGGAAGTGCCATTGCTGGGTGTGCTCCCCGGAACGGGCGGACTGACGCGTCTCGTCGATAAGCGAAAAGTGCGTCGCGATCGCGCGGACGTCTTCTCGACGCTCGCCGAGGGTTTGAAAGGAAAACGCGCGAAGGAATGGGGGTTAATTGATAACTACTTCCCAACGAGCAAGTTTGACGAGTCTATTAAGGCGCGCGTCGAAGAACTCACTTCGCAGACAACCCACTCGGGTCCGGGAATCAAGCTCAATCCGTTGGGAAATTACAAGTACGTCGATCTCAAACTTCATCGCGAACAACGCTACGCGGATCTGACCATCCGTGGTCCCGAAGGCCCGCAACCGACGACGGTCGAAGAGATTCACGAACTCGGCGAAGCTTACTGGCCACTCCAGGCATACCGCGAACTCGACGACGCGCTGCTCAATCTGCGCGTCAACGAGCCGGAGATCGGATTGGTCTGCGTCCGCACCGCGGGTTCAATCGAATCCGTCTTATCCGTGGATAAAACACTCGTCGCAAACCGCGATCACTGGCTCGTGCGCGAGATCATCCTCCACATGGCGCGCGTGCTGCGTCGACTCGATCTCACCGCGAAGAGTTTCTTCGCGATCGTCGAGCCCGGTTCGTGTTTCGCCGGCAACCTGCTCGAACTGTTGCTCGCCTCCGATCGCAGTTACATGCTGATGGACTCCGACGCTTCGATCGCAGTTTCAGAGATGAACGCCGGCGCGTTGCCGATGAGCAATGGATTGACGCGGCTTCAGTCACGCTTTCTTGCGGAACCGGAAAAACTCGAAGAAGTCTTCGCCGAGAAAAAATCTTTCGGCACCGAAGAAGCGGAAGAACTCGGACTGATCACCTTCGCTCCCGACGATCTCGATTGGGAGGACGAGATTCGCGTCGCTATCGAAGAACGCACCTCGTTGTCGCCCGACGCGTTGACGGGAATGGAAGCGTCGCTTCGTTTCGCCGGCCCCGAAACACTCGACACAAAAATCTACGGCCGCCTGACTGCGTGGCAAAACTGGATCTTTCAACGTCCGAACGCCGTCGGTCCCGAAGGCGCGCTCACAAACTACGGCAAGCCTACGCAGGCGCATTTCGATTACAAACGTACATGAACCGCAAAGAGGCACAAAAGGCACAAGAGGCACAAGAAAACAAAGGGATATTTGGTAGCGCATTTCTCTTTCTTCTTTTTGTGCCTCTTGTGCCTTTTGTGCCTCTTTGTGGCTAAAAGAGAGAGCTATGAATCTATACGATCGCATTCCTAACAACGTAAATCTCTCTGAAGACAAGAAACTTCAGCGAGCGCTCGAAAAGTGGCTGCCAAACTACCTCGACTGGTGGCGCGAGATGGGCCCGGAGGGCTTTCAGGAAAAAGAAGTGTGGCTACGCACGGCGATCGACGTCGGCTCCGAAGGTTGGGCCCACTTCGATTACGTGAAGATGCCCGAGTATCGCTGGGGCATCTTTCTCGAACCCGCGCAACCGGACGCGAAGGTGGGTTTCGGCGACAACTTCGGACGTCCCGCTTATCAGGAAGTCCCTGGCGAGTTTCGCAACGCATTGCGACGCATCATCGTCACGCAAGGCGACACCGAACCGGCGTCCGTCGAGCAACAACGGCAACTCGGCAAGACGTGTCCGTCGCTGTACGACCTGCGAAACCTGTTCCAGGTGAACGTCGAAGAGGGCCGTCACCTGTGGGCTATGGTCTACCTGCTGCACGGCTACTTCGGACGCGACGGCCGCGACGAAGCTGACGATCTGCTCGCGCGTCGCAGCGGCAACCAGGACAAGCCGCGCATTCTCGAAGCTTTCAATCAACCGTGCGACGACTGGCTCAACTTCTTCGCCTTCACGATGTTTACGGATCGCGACGGCAAGTACCAACTTTCGGCTCTCGCCGAATCTGGTTTCGAACCGCTGGCGCGCACGTGTCGCTTCATGCTGACTGAAGAAGCGCATCACATGTTTGTCGGCGACACCGGATTGGGCCGCGTGGTCCGTCGCACGGCACAGTTGATGAAAGAAGGCGGCATCGACAACGTGCGCGAGCTCGGCGGCATTCCGCTCGACATCGTTCAGAAGTACATCAATTTCTGGTTCAGCTATTCGCTCGATCTCTTCGGCGGCGAGATCAGTTCCAACTCCGCCGACTTCTTCGCCGCGGGTCTGAAAGGCCGTTACAAAGAGCAGGAGCAGTACACCGAACACACGGCCGCGAATGAGATCTTCAACATGACGGTGGTGGAAGACGGTCAACTGAAGACGCGCGAAGTGCCGTTGCGAAACGCGCTCAACGAAGTGTTGCGCACGGAGTATGTGAAGGATTGCGAAAAGGGTCTCGCGCGCTGGAACAAAGTGCTCGCCGACGAAGGCCGCAGCGAACGGCTTTACCTGCCGAATCCGCGTTTTCATCGTCACGTCGGCGAGTTTGCGCCGCATTCGTTCGACATCGAGGGCAATTTGATCTCGAAGGAAGAGTTTGAACGGCGCAAGTCGGAATGGCTGCCGACGATCGAGGATCGCGAGTACGTTCGCAGTCTGATGCATCCCGTTTACGAACCGGGCAAGATCGCGAACTGGATCGCGCCGCCCGCGACGGGGATCAAAGGCAAGCCTTTTGAGTTTGAGTATGTGAGGCTTTGAAGAATTTCGAAATTCGAAGTTCGCATTTCGTTAAGCGTAGGGCGCACTAAGATGCAAAGAGACTCTCAAGCGAAGCCGGAAAATTCGCAATTCGAAATTCGCAATTCGAAATTTACTCCGGTTTCACGACACGATCAGAAACTCGAATTCATTCTGCGCACCGCGGCGCGCATCTTCGCCGAGAAGAGTTATCACTCGACGTCGATGCGCGACATCTCGCGGGCGACGAACGTCAGTCTCGCGGGCTTGTATCACTACTGCAAGTCGAAAGAAGAGTTGTTGTTTCTGATCCAGGACAACTGTTTCGGACGCGTGCTCGAACGACTCGAGCAGCAGCTTCGCGAAGTCGACGATCCGGTAGTGAAACTTCGCATCTTCATCGAGAACCACCTTTCGTTCTTTGCCGCGAACATGGCGGAGATGAAAGTTCTCTCGCACGAGGCGGAGTCGCTGCGCGGCGATCTACACGCGCACGTCTCGACGCGCAAGGACAACTACACACGTCTCGCGCGACGGATTCTCGAAGAAGTTCAGTCGTTGACGAACACTGGAAACGCAATCGATCTCACGGTCGCGACTTACGCGTTGTTCGGAATGATGAACTGGATCTATAACTGGTACGACCCGCAGGGAAAACTACGAGTACAGGAGCTCGCGCAGCACCTGACGCAGCTTTATCTCGGCGGTTTCGCGCCGGGCCTCGTCATGGAGCCGGTGACGGCGACGTTGCATGTTGAAAATCTAAGTATATGGAACCACGGGTTTAACGGATGAAAGTCGATTTTAAAACTACCGAGGGTATCGCGGTTCTTACGTTGAACGATCCGCCGGCGAACACCTACAGCTACGAGATGATGCAGGAGCTTGACGCCTGCATTCTCCGCGCGCGCATGGACGAGAGCGTGCAGGTGATCGTCATCACGGGCAGCGGCGAGAAGTTTTTCTGCGCAGGCGCTGACATTCAAATGCTCGCGGCAGTGACGCCTGTCTACAAGTACTACTTCTGTCTTCACGCGAACGAAACTCTCTCGCGTCTCGAGCAGACGCCGAAACTCGTGATCGCCGCGATCAACGGACACTGCGTCGGCGGCGGTCTCGAAGTCGCGATGGCGGCCGACATTCGCATCGCGCGCAAAGGCGCGGGCAAGATGGGACTGCCGGAAGTCGCGCTTGGCGTTTTGCCGGGAACAGGCGGAACGCAGCGTTTGGTGCGACTGGTTGGGAAGTCGAAGGCGATCGAGTTGATGGCGGCGGGAGAGTTATTCGACTTCGAACGCGGATTGCAGCTTGGTCTCGTCAATCAGTTATATCAGTCTGAATCCGTGGATAACTTTTTGTCGCAAGTGATGGATTACGCACGTCAATTTACAATTCCCAACAAAGCCGCGATGGCGGTTGGCAGAATCAAGCGCGCGGTGCAAACTGGTTCCGAGATTCCTTTCGAGTCGGCCCTCGCGCTCGAACGCGAGTTGCAGCAACAGCTTTTCCAATCCGAAGACGCGCGCGAAGGCCTTGCGGCGTACGTCGAGAAGCGCAAGTCGCAATTTAAGGGTAAATAGAGCTTTGTACTTAGAGCTTTGTACTTTGTTCGCAGGCTAAACGTTACATTTCAAAAGTGATCGATAAACCTGCGAACAAAGTACAAAGTACAAAGCACTAAGTTCAAAACAAATGTACGAACACATCCTGGTTTCCGAGAGCGCAGGCATCGCGACGATCACGTTGAATCGTCCTGACAAGCTGAACGCTTTTGTCGGTCACATGCGCCGCGATCTCGCCGAAGCACTCGAACGCGCGGGCAGCGATCGCAACATCCGCGTCGTGATCATCACCGGCGCCGGACGCGCGTTTTGCGCAGGCGGCGACATCGGTTTCATGGCCGATTTGATGAAACGTCACGACAGCGAGGAGTTCGCGCGCATCCTTGGCGCGGGCCGCCGCGTGATCACCGCGATCCGTTCGATGACCAAACCCGTGATCGCGGCCGTGAATGGTCCAGCGGCGGGCGCCGGTTTCAATCTCGCGCTGGCGTGCGATCTGCGCATCGCGTCAAACAATGCGACGTTCAGCCAGTCGTTCGTCAAGATCGGGCTTCATCCGGATTGGGGCGGCACTTATTTTCTCCCGCGACTCGTCACGCCAAACAAAGCGTGCGAACTATTTTTCCTCGGCGACGCGATCGACGCTGTCGAAGCGTTACGATTGAATCTCGTCAACCAGGTCGTCGCGCCGGAAGAGTTGGAAACCGCGACACTCCAACTCGCCGAACGTTTGCGCGCAGCACCGCCGATCGCACTCGCCGCGGTCAAACACGCCGTTTACGAGAGCACTCGCTCCGATCTCGAAGAGATGCTGCGTTACGAAACCGAGTCGCAACTTCGCTGCTTTGAATCTGAAGACGGGCATGAAGGCGTTCACGCGTTTTTTGAAAAGCGTGATCCGGACTTCACCGGCCATTAAAAAATGCTGAACGGAAAAATCGCACTCATCACCGGCGGTGGACGCGGTATCGGACGCGCCATCGCACACGCCTTCGCGCGTCATGGCGCGCTCGTCGCGGTGGCAGCCAGGACGGCAGCACAAGTCGAACAGGTTGCCGGAGAGATTGGAAACGACGCTGTCGCGTTGACGTGCGACGTCGCGGATCCCGAAAGCGTCACGCGGATGTTCGCGCAGGCACGCGAGCGTTTGGGCGACGTCGATATTCTCGTCAACAACGCCGGTATTGCCGAGAGCGCAACGCTGATCACGACGTCTGACGAACTCTGGCACCGTCATCTCGCGATCAACCTTTCCGGCACGTTTTACTGCACACGCGCCGCGCTGCCGGCGATGATGAAGAAGAATTGGGGACGGATAATCAATGTGGCGTCGATCGCCGCGAAAACAGGCGCGCCGTACATCGCTGCGTATTCCGCGTCGAAACACGGTGTGCTTGGGCTGACGCGATCGGTCGCGCTTGAGGTCGCGGCAGCGGGCGTCACGGTCAATGCGATCTGTCCGGGTTATGTCGATACTGAGATGGTCTCGCGAGGTATCGAGAAGATCACGTCGCGAACCGGACGCAGCGCCGAAGAAGCTCGCGAAACACTCGAGAAGATGAGCCCGCAGCACCGTTTGATCACGGCGGAAGAGGTTGCGGCGATGGCGTTATTGTTGGCTTCCGACGAAGGCCGCGGGATCAACGGCCAGGGCATCAACATCGACGGCGGCTCCGTGCTGCACTAATTCCAAAATCCGTTTCTACATGTGTCTCCCGCTTGCGCGAGTTCAATAAAAAACGGATTTTTTCAGACCCTACCTGCCAACTCGTACACCAACCGCATCGGCAGTCCCACGATGTTGAAATAATCGCCTTCGATCTCTTCGATGAATAAACCCGCCGCGCCCTGAATCCCGTAAGCTCCAGCTTTCCCACGCGCTTCGCCCGTCGCGACATACCAATCGATCTCGCGATCGCTCATCTGCGCGAAACGCACACGCGTCGTTTCATAATCGACACGCGATTCACCGCCAACGCGCACGAGCGCGACTCCAGTCAACACTTCGTGCCACTTGCCATTCAACAAGCTCAACATCCGCACTGCGTCGCGATCATCGACCGGTTGGCCCAGGATCTGATCGTCCACGACGACGGTTGTGTCCGCGCCGAGAACTAACCCGTTGCTGAGTTTCGCAGCGACCGCCTCGGCCTTCGATCGCGCGAGTCGCTGCACGTACGTCGCCGGGTTTTCAGCAGCGAGGACAGACTCATCGATACCCGCCGTGATCGCTTCAAACTCCCAACCCACGGCGGTCAGCAGTTCCCTGCGTCGTGGACTACCGGACGCGAGTATCAGTTTTTCACGTAGATGATTTGTCATACTTGCGGGTGAAGAGTTTGCGTGTTTCAATCCCAGATCGTCAATACAGTAATAAAATTACTGTAAGTAAGAAACGCCGATGGAGGGATTAATCAATTCACTGGGCAGCGTGCTCCGAGCCTCGGGCAACGCGCCGGAAGTCGCCGAAGCCGCGGCGATCGCCGCGTGGAAGCATTGTGCCGGCGAAGGTCTCAGGGACCGCGCCGTCGCCACGGCCCTGCACGACCGAACATTGCGCGTCGCCGTCGCCGACGTCATCTGGCAAAAACAATTACACGCGATGCGCGGCCAGATGATCTTCAGGATCAATTCCCTTTTGCGACACCCCGTTGTCGGCGCCATCGAATTTATCATCGATCCGGAAAAACTATGCCGATAGAAGAGAAAGACATCGCCAAGGTGGCCCAACTCGCCCATCTTGAGTTGCAGGAACAGGAACTCAGGGTGTTTGGTCAACAGATCACCGAGATCATCAACTACGTCGAGCAACTCAACCAGCTCGACACCGCGAACGTCGCGCCGGCGCTCGGTGGTCTAACGCCCGAAGGTGAAAAGACCGACTCGTCGCGCGATGACGTCGTCGAGGGATCGTTGGGCCAGAAGACGGCCCTTGCAGAAGCGCCCGACCCGGCGTCGGGCCATTTCCGCGTTCCGAAAGTGCTCTAAAACCGCATGTCGCTCAAAACAGTAGAACAGTCGATCACCGCTGCCGAGAACCTCAACGAGAAGCTGAATGCGTTTCTCGAAATCGATCGCGCGGGCGCGTTGGAACGCGCTTCGGAAAACCATGACGGCGCACTGGCCGGCGTGCCGGTCGCCGTCAAAGACAACATCTGTGTGCGCGGAATGCAGGCCTCGTGCGGCTCGCGCATACTCGGCGATTATCATCCGCCTTACAACGCGACAGTCATCGAACGACTCACTGCGGCGGGCGCGATCGTCGTCGGAAAAACCAACTGCGACGAGTTTGCGATGGGCTCGTCGAATGAAAACTCGGCGTTTGGACCAGTTAAAAATCCGTGGGACACGACGCGTGTGCCGGGTGGCTCGTCAGGCGGATCGGCCGCCGCTGTCGCCGCCGGAATCGTTCCCGTCGCGCTTGGATCGGACACCGGCGGATCGGTTCGACAACCCGCGTCGCTTTGCGGCGTCTTCGGTTTGAAACCCACTTACGGCCGCAACTCTCGCTATGGTCTCGTCGCTTTCGCGTCGTCGTTGGACCAGGTCGGAATCTTTGCTCGCAAAGTTGAAGACGTTGCTCGTGTTCTCGGCGTGATCGCGGGGAGAGACCGCCGTGATTCGACGACCGCTGACGTTCCTGTTCCTGATTACACCGCGTCTTTGACAGGCGATCTGAAAGGCGCGCGCCTCGGTTTTCCACGCGCGTTGTTTGGCGAAGGACTCGATCAGGAAGTTGGAGACGCTGTTCGCGGCGTCGTCGATGTGTATCGCGATCTCGGCGCTGAGATCGTCGACGTCGAACTGCCGCACGCGCAATACGCGATCGCCGTCTACTACATCATCGCCACTGCCGAAGCGTCGTCCAACCTCGCGCGTTTCGACGGCGTGCGTTACGGCTTTCGCGCCGAAGACGCGCCCGAACTGCGACAGATGTATCGACGCACACGTGAAGAAGGGTTTGGCGCCGAAGTCAAACGACGCATCATGCTCGGAACTTACGTGCTCTCGGCAGGCTACTACGACGCCTACTATCTCAAAGCACAAAAAGTACGCACGCTGATCAAGAACGACTTTCTCTCGGCGTTCGAACGCTGCGACGCGATCATCACGCCCACCGCGCCGACGACGGCCTTTGCGATCGGAGAAAAAGTTGACGATCCGCTCGCGATGTATTTGAACGATATTTACACGGTGACCGCGAACCTGGCGGGTGTGCCGGGAATCAGCGCGCCGTGCGGACTTTCTTCGGAGAGATTGCCGATCGGATTTCAGTTGCTGGGCCCGTACTGGTCTGAACCAACACTCTTGAAGTTGGCCCATGCTTACGCGGCGGCGCACCCGTTTACTGAGCGTCCGCCGGTTTCTGCTTCAACGGAGTGACGGCGCGTTTCCGGCGGTCGGCTTTGTCTGGAATGAGATCGCCGGTAAAGATCTCGAGTACGTTCTTCGCGGTGCCCACGACTGGCGTCACGTCGAGTCCCACATGGACCGCGCCGGGAATGAGGCCCTTCTTCCTGATCTCGTAGCCGGCGAGACCGACGGCGAAGATGGTCCCAACGATGGGAATGGGTTTAATAATGCGTTTGGCGAGCTTCCATCCGCCCGCCCGAACAATTCTTCTTTTCACTGTACTCATATCTAATCCGGAGTTGATGTTAGCATAACGCGATGCGACCCACATTTCTTCTCGCGGTATTGTTGACATTAGCTCTGCTCGGTTCCTGCCGTCCCGGCGCCAATAACAGCCGCCGGCTTCTGATCTACACGCCGCACGGGCAGGATCTCTTAAAAGACTTCATCGCCCGTTACAAACAACAGCACCCGGAAGCCGACGTGCAATTCCTCGACATGGGCTCGCGCGAGGTCCTCGAACGCGTCCGCGTCGAACGTAACCGCCCGCAGGCCGACCTCTGGTGGGGGGCTTCTCACACCACGTTTCAGGCGGCCGCCGAGGAAAATCTCCTCGCCGAGTTTCGGCCCACCTGGGCCGACAAAGTCCCCGCCGGCGCGCGTGATGACAAAGATCGTTGGTACGGAACCTACGAAACTCCCCAGGTAATTGCCTACAACAGCGAAGCCGTCAGCGCCGCCGACGCGCCGCGCGATTGGGACGACGTCTTGGATGCGAAGTGGCGCGATAAGGTTCTGATAAGAAATCCAAACCCTTCGGACACCATGCGCGCGATCTTCGGCGCCATGATCTGGCGGTTTTACAAAGATACCGGCAAGCCCGATCAGGGCTTCGACTGGCTGCGCAAACTCGACGCCAATGTTCACGAATACACCGCCGACGGCACACTTTTGATGCAGAAACTGGCGCGCCGCGAAGGCCTCGTCACGTTGTGGGACATGCCCGACGTCCGGCTTTTCAAGGAACAGAAGAACCTGCCGGTCAACTACGTCATCCCGGCGAGTGGAACGCCCGTGATCATCGACGGCATCGCCATCGTTCGTGATGGTCCAAACCAGGAAGAGGCGCGCAAGTTTTATGAATTTGTGACAACTCCGGAAAGTTTGGCGTACGCGGCGCAGAAGTATTTCCGCATTCCGGTGCGCACGGACCTGGATCGTTCGCAGTTGCCCGCGTGGATGAACGAGCCGTTCACGGCGCTCCCGCTCGATTGGGAGCTGTTGCGAAAAAACGGAAACGATTGGTTAAGATACTGGGACACTGAAATCCGTGGTAAGGGGAGATAAGAGCCATTTCCATTTATCGTTTTTCGTTTCTCATTTCTCATGTCGGAGAAAACGGAAAATGACACACGGAAAATGACAAACGGAAAATGTCTTCGTTTCTTTCACTAAAAACCGTTTTTCGTTTCTCATTTCTCATTTCGGAGAAAAACGGAAAATGACAAACGGAAAATAACAAACGGAAAATAACAAACGGAAAATGTCTTCGTTTCTTTCACTAAAGAACATCTCGCGCACCTTCGGATCGACTCGCGCCGTAGACGACGTTTCGCTCGACGTCGCGCAGGGTGAGTTCTTCGGTCTGCTTGGACCATCCGGCTGCGGCAAGACGACGACGCTCAGAATGATCGCCGGTCTCGAAAAACCCGACGCCGGATCGATCGAGTTCCAGGGAGCGGACATAACGAATCTGCCCGCCGAACGACGCGGCTTCGGCATGGTTTTTCAAAACTACGCGCTCTTCCCGCATTTGAACGTCTTTGAAAACGTCGCTTTCGGACTGCGCGCGCGCCATGCGTCGAAAGCCGAAATGAGCGAACGCGTCGCGAGCGCTCTCGAGTTGGTCCAACTTCCCGGGTACGGCAAACGCGCCGTGGACGAACTATCCGGCGGACAGCAACAACGTGTCGCCATCGCACGCGCGATCGCGATCGAACCGGCGTTGCTGTTGTTCGACGAACCGTTATCGAACCTCGACGTTTCGCTGCGCGAGGAGACGCGCAGTGAGTTACGCGAGCTCGTCACGCGTCTCGGGCTCACGGCCGTTTACGTCACGCACGATCAGGAAGAAGCTTACGCGCTGTGTGACCGCATCAGCGTGATGGTTGGCGGACATCTGATGCAGAGCGGCGCGCCACGCGAACTCTACGAACATCCTTCGGACATCGCCGTCGCACGTTTTCTCGGCCGAAACAACCTGATCAAAGTGATGCGACTGAGTTCGAGCAACACAAACGAAGGCGAGTTCAAGACACTCGATGGCGGTCACACGCTGCGTCTTCCGATCCAACCCGCGGATCTCTCGCCGCTGAATCAACCGGTGTTTCTCGCGATTCGTCCGGAGCACGTGCAGCTTCGAGCGAACGGCGCGCCGGAAGCAAACGCGCTTCGCGGAAACATTCGCGAGATCGTCTTCGCCGGCGCCACTTCGACCGTTCGCGTGGACGCCGCGGGTCTGCTGCTCGAAGCGCTCGTTCTGCAACCTGACGGTCTGCGTGTCGATCAGGAATGCACGGTGGTCCTGCCGCAGGAACGCCTGACTCTCCTGCAAAACCAACGCGGATGAAAAAGAGATCTGCGTTCCTCTTCGCTGTCACAATCCTGGTCCTGATCTATGGCGTCATCTATCCGAACCTGTTTGTCGTAGGCACTTCACTACAACGCGAAGGCGCGTGGACACTCGCAAACTATCGCGAGGTGCTGTCGCAGGCGATCGTGATCGAGGCGATCGTAAACAGCGTCGGCCTCTCCGTGATTACGGTTTTCCTTTGCGCACTCGTCGGCGTGCCCCTCGCGTTTCTGTTTGAACGTTACGACTTTCCGGGAAGACGGATCTTTGCTGCACTCGCCGCGCTGCCACTCGTCCTGCCGCCGCTCGTGGGAACAGTTGCATTCATCTTTCTGTACGGCGAGTCGGGCATCCTGGCCCACAGCCTGCAAAACCTTTTGCGACTCCAATCGCCGCCGTGGACGTTGCAGGGTTGGGCTGCGTTGCTGTTCTTTCACACGTACACGATGTATCCGTTTTTCTACGTGCTGACGGGCGCGGGACTGCGAAGGATCGACGCGAGTCTTGCGGAAGCGGCGCGAAGTCTCGGCGCTTCACGCGCCGTCGTGTTGCGACGCGTTTTGTTACCGCAACTCACACCGTCGCTGATCGCGGCGGCTCTGTTGACGTTCATGACTTCGATGGCGTCGTTCAGCGCGCCGCTGTTGTTTGGCGGCAACGTGCGCGTCTTGACGCTCGAGATCTTTGACGCACGGCGTCGCGGCGACTTCGTGATGGCCGTAACCGAAACCGTCGTGCTCGCGGTCATTTCACTGGCGGCGCTGATCTTCTTTCAACGTTACGAAGGCACGCGGAAGTTTGCGGCCGCGGCGATGAAGGGCGCGCCGCGCAGGCGTGCGGCGATCGCCAGCGGCACGACGCGTGTGTTGGCAACGATCGTCGCGATCCTGTTTGCCATCGTCCTTGTAATGCCGGTCGCCACACTCGTGCTCGTCAGTTTCGCGCGCGAAGGATCGTGGACCACGCAAACATTGCCGTCGGCGTACACAGTCGCCAACTACGTGCGCATCTTCAACGAACCATTTGCGGTCGAAGTGTTCTTCAACAGTTTCGCGATGGCGGCGATCGCCGCTGTCGCAGCGTTGCTTTGGAGTTTTTGCGTAGTGCTCTTGCTGGTGCGGCGCGGAAATACCCACGGTAATAGACGCTTGTTGGACCAGAGCTGGCGGCGCGTCTTGTCGCTTCTGGTGCTCGTGCCATGGGCGTTGCCCGGAACGGTCGTCGCCGTTTCTGTCGCCGAGGCTTATGGACGGCCCGGATCTTTACTCGGTTCGTTTGTGCTCGTGGGAACGTTCTGGATCCTGCCAGTCGTCTATTTCCTGCGCTTTATGCCCCTCGTCGTGCGGGCGCTTCAGGCCAGCATGGAACAACTCGATCCGGCGTTGGACGAGGCCGCGGGTTCGTTGGGCGCCCGCGCTTGGCAACGATTTACGCGCGTGACGTTGCCCCTCGTGTGGCCGGGCGCGGTTGCGGGCACGCTGTTGGCATTTGTGATCGCATTAGGCGAATATGTTGCTTCGGTGTTGGTGTTTGTCCCGGCCAACCGTCCTATCTCAATCGCCATCGCATCTGAGTTGCGCGACTTCAATCTGGGCGCGGCGGCGGCTTATGGCGTGGTTTTGATCGTGATCATCTCGATCAGCATGGTCGTCGCCGGCAAACTGGAACGAATGCGTGGATGAAACTCTCATGAAAAATCGGTGGTACTTGCGAAGAGGTTTGGCGGTCCTGTTGCTGGCAATGTTGGTTTTGCCGGCGCCCTCACAAACAGAAAAGCCTGACACGGATAAGACAGAGAATGCCGCGCTGCACCAGGCGTTAATCGATCTGCAAAACCCGTGGACGGTGATGTGTGTGGCCGCGCATCCCGACGACGAAGACGGCAGCACCTTGACCGTGCTGCGGCGGAAGTACGGCGTCCACACTGTTTCCCTTTTCTCGACTTTCGGCGAGGGCGGGCAGAACGCCATTGGCCCCGAGCTTTACGAAGAACTCGGCGTGATACGCGCTCATGAAACCGTCGCGGCGTCGGAAGTGCAGGGTTCTGAGCCGCACTTTCTCGGTTTTCGTGATTTTGGTTTCTCGAAGTCAGCCGACGAGACTTTTCGCGCGTGGGGCGAGCGGGAGATCCTGCGGCGCATGGTGCTCCAGATTCGTCGATTGCGTCCGGACGTCATCATTACGAATCACGACACGACGAGCGGACACGGTCATCATCAGGCCACCGGCCGCACAGTCATACAGGCATTCTTCGACGCCGCCGATCCGACAAAGTTTCCCGAGCAACTGACGCAGGTCAGTACGTGGCAACCGCAACGGCTTTTCGTGCGTTCGCGTGGACAGGAAACACCGACACCGACCGGCAAAGAAGGACCACCGCAGTTTTTCACGATCGACCCGAACGAGTTGGATCCGGTCCGCGGTGTGACTTACGCGCAACAGGCACTCGCCGGTCTGCAAAAACACGCGACGCAAGGTCCATGGCCCAAGACAGTTCCCGCGAGCGGCGCGCGGATGATCCGTTACAACCTCGTGAAGCAGACGACGACCGCAGCGCCGCTACCCGCTGACGCAAAAAATCCGCTCGACGGTTTGCGTTTGCCGGAAGCCGTCGCCACCCGTTTCGTCGCGCCGACGATCGAAGGAAAGCCTTTGACTGAGTATCTCGATCGACGTCTCGAGATTCTCGTCGCGCTGTTGAATGCGAAACGCCGCCAGGCATTCACCGCGCCGAAGGAAATCGTGGACACTGATCCACAGCGGTTCCAGTTGATGGCCCAACGACTCGATAACGCGCTCGCAGTCGCGGCAGGTGCTTCGGTCGCAATAACCTCGGCGGGTGACGCGCTCGTTCCGGGCGAACCGGCGCGACTGACAGCGTCGTTAATCAACGCCGGCGTGGCGGAGGTTCAGATCAAGCAACTCAAGTTCAAAGGACTCGCAATCGAGAAGCGTCTCGACGCTGCCGACAAGATGTTGCCGAGCACCGAGACGTCAACCGCCGTCGAGGTCACGGTGCCGAAGAACGCGACGCTGACGGTTCCAGCGTCTGAACATCTTTACGACGGGCGGCTGTTCGGCGAACTGCTCGTCGCTGAAGCTGAGTTGTCGATGGAAGGTGTGACGTTTGTCGTCGACACTGAAGCGCGGCGTGATGTAGCGCCAGCGGTGGAGATTGTTGCGGTCGAACCGTCGCCGTACGTCAGCACGCCGGCGACGTCGCAGAAGCCGCTCGAGTTCAACGTTCGACTGAAGAATCATTTGCCGTCGGAGTTTCGCGGGTTGTTGCGCGTGCAGGGGCAGAGTCTCGAGACCGGACGTGAGATTCAGATCAGGCCGAGCGCCACGGAGGTGACAAATCTTGTGGTTCGCACGGCGTTGCCGTTGAGTGCGCAGGCGCAGGTTCAGGCGCAGGAACGAAGCATGGCAGTGACTGTCGATCTGCCGATTCCGAAAGAGCCGATTGCGCGTCGAGTCGTGCCGCTGATCTATGCCGATGCGGTGGTTGTGAGTGGGCGTAAGGTTGGTTACATCCCGAGCTCGGATCAGACGTTGCAACGCGCGTTGGCGGCGCTTGGCGTTGACTCGAAAGAGTTGACGATGGACGACGTTGCGAAGGCTGATCTTTCGACGTTTCAGACGATCATCATCGACAATCGCGGGTATCAGGCGCATCCGGAGTTGATCGCGAATAATGCGCGGCTGCTGAAGTTTGTTGAAGATGGTGGGACGCTGCTTGTTTTCTATCATCGAACGAATGAGTGGAACCCGGATGAGCGGCGCAACCGTCCGCAGCTCGCGCCGTATCCGATCGTGATTGACGACGATCGTGTGACGGATGAAGATGCGCCGATCGCGTTTCTGCAACCGCGACATCCGCTGCTGAACTTCCCGAATAAGATCACGCAGAAGGATTTTGCGGGGTGGATTCAGGAGCGTGGGCTGTATTTCCCGAAGGAGTGGGATGCGAAGTATACGGCTGTATTAGCGACGAATGACAAAGGTGAGCCGCCGCTGCGTGGCGGACTTTTGGTCGCACCGTACGGGCGTGGAAATTACATCTACACGAGTTTTGTGTGGTATCGCCAGCTCCGCGCCGGATTACCAGGCGGGTATCGAATGTTTGCGAACTTGATCAGTTATGGACGGCGCAAGGAATCCGCGGATTAAATCCGATTTTTAGGCGGGCTGATCGAGCATTGCTTCCTGGTCCAACGGTTCTTCGCCTTCGAGCTTCACACGAGCCCTTTCGAGAAACGTCTCGATCATCTCGCGGACGCGCTTTTGCATCCCGTTGCTGATCGCGCTCTCACCGACAAGAACCGCAAACCGGTGCAAGTCTTTCGCGTGCTTCCGGCGCAGCTCCACGTGCTGCACGATCTTGATGAGTACTTTGTGACCGCGTTCTTCGAAGGCAGCGGCATAGCGGAGATAGTTCTTCATCTCAGACGCCGCGGGCGACCACTCGAGCCGCTCCGGAGAATCTTCCGTCTTCTCGACCGCAAAACTCGCATGGACCGCGCCGATCACAGGCACTTCAGCCCGCACGACCCAGCGCATAATGCCTCCCGCTTCGTTCTTGATCCCTTCGATCCCCGGCATCAAATCCGCAAAATTACGGAGTTCGCCGAAAAACTCGCGCGCCCGCTCGAGCGTGGTGCGCAATTCCATTTGATCCGCGTAAGAGGCCCTGATTCGAAACATTGATTCTCCGTTAACCGTTCTCCCAGGAAGTTGATGCGCGTCACCGTTAATTTGGTTTCCCGCAGCGCGACTGCTAAGTTACACGAGTAAAGTTTGCTAGTAAATATCTAAGTGCACCGCGAAAGAATTATTTAATATGAGCGCCAGAGAGAGTTGCCCGCGATGTGAGAAGCGCGGCCTGAAGTCATGGTCCGACCTCACCGACGAACAGCGCGAACTCGTCAAACGGTTGCCTGCGTCCGCGAAAGTTGAACTTTCCGAAAGACAGGCAATGCATCGCTGGTGTACTCGCTGCTGGTACGAAGCGACCGACACTCCTCAACACGCGTGATCAACTGAGTATCCTGTTGTAAGACTCGCGAATCGCCTTCATCTGCTCGATCAGCGTTTCCTGCAACTCTGTCGAATCAAACTTCATCCGGCGAGCCACGTCTTTCGTGATCACATGGTCCGGATCGGGCAAACGCGTCGATCGGCCCACGAGCAGCCGCAGATTGTGGTCCGTAGTTCTCAGCAGACTGTAACCGTTGTTCAAAGTTAAAAAGTCGTCTTCAGTTAACGAACCTTCTTCACGCAAACGCTCCAGCGTAAACAGCGTCGAACGATCGTCACCTTCGTCGGCGACTTCATCACGCAACTGCAAATAACGCGCGGCGAAATAGACGTCGAGCATCCCGCCTGGTCCATACTTGATGTCCGTTCCCGCCTGCCGCCCGCGCCCGCCTTTTTCCGTTTCGAGTCGATCACGCACACGCCGCGTTTCAGCTTTCAACTCGCGCTTATCGAAGCGCAACGCATTGCCGTGAATGCGGTGACGCGCGTGCGTTTCGATCATGCGTCCGAGCTCCTGATCGCCGCCCACCGCGCGCAACTTTACATAGGCCAGCCACTCCCACGGCGCGCTCTCTTCTCGCAAGTAGTCGAGGAAGCCGTCGGAACTCGTCACGAGTGGTCCATTCTTGCCATGCGGGCGCAAACGCAGATCGACGCGATACAGATAGCCTTCTCGCGTAATGCTCGAGAGCGCCGCAATCATCAGTTCGACGAGACGCGCGTACGCCTCATCCTGTGTCAACGACTTGATCGGAGACGGAACGAGCGAATCGTAAGTGATCAGGATGTCGAGATCCGATCCGTAATCGACGCCGCCTGACGCCAGTCGTCCGAGACCGTAAAAGGCGACACGTGGTCCAGCGCGGAACGCGCCGTAACGACGGGCCAATTCCCGCCGCGCCACGAGATACGCAACGTTCAGACTCGCGACCGCAAGATCCGTTTGCAACCGGTTTGCTTCGATGATCGACAGGTGATTCGAACTATCCAGCGCGCCGATCTCGGCCATCAGTTCGGACCACTTCAAACGCAAAGCGGCGAGTTCGCGCGAGAAACTATCCTCGGCGTCGATCGCGGAACGCAGGATGGCCCGATGATCGCGTCGCAGCACCGTTGACTGCGGCGTGCCCAGCGACGCGATCAGCGCGGGATTCGCTGCAACCATTTCCGCGAATGCGTCAGACGAGCCGCACAAACACATCAAGTTGATCAGGTTCGTTTCCGAGATGTGCAGTTGGTGATCGGTTTTCTCGAGTGACGCCGCGATGCGTGACGCCTGAAGCAACGCGCGATGCGGGTTGAGTGATTCAGTCGCGAGTGATTGGACCAGGCGTTTTGTGATCCGCAATTCCGAGTGCGTGGCGAAGACACGCGCAGACGCCGACGCCAGCGCTGAGTCTTTATCAAGCGTCGTGGCGTGCGTCTCGTCGTCTTCAACTGGCGTTTGACTTCGTGTTTCGACTTCGAGAAAGAGACGGTTGTATACGCGGCGCACGTTGCCGGTATGAGTCTTTAGAGTTGAATCGAACTCGAGACTGTCTGAAAACCCGAGCCGGCGAGCGAGCAACGTTCGCGAGTCGTCGCCGTCCGGAACGGTGTGCGTTTGCAGACCGTGCTCCATTTGCAGCCGGTGCTCCAGCACGCGGAGAAAATAGTAAGCATCGGAGAGTTCGGTGCGCTCCTGCTCCGTGATGAACGCGCGATCCGCAAGCCGGCCGAGGCTCACGAGCGTGTGCGGCACGCGCAACCAGTCGTCGCGGCCGCCGTGGGCCAACTGTAGCGCTTGCGCGATAAACTCGATTTCGCGAATACCGCCGCGGCCGAGTTTCACGTTGAAACCGCTCTTCTTTTCGGTCTGTCGATCGATCTTCTGTTTCGCCAGACGCACGCTGGCGAGCGCGTCGTTTACCGAAACATCAGGGCGAAAGACGTAAGGCGTGACGGCTTCTTTGAAACGCGAGAAGAGGTTTCCCGAACCGACCGCGGCGCGAGCGCGAATCAACGCCTGTCGCTCCCAATCCTGCGCCGAACGTTCGTAGTAACGCGTCGCTTCTTGCAATGAACACGCGAGCGCGCCGTCGCGGCCGTGCGGACGCAGGCGCAGATCGACGCGGTACGCCGCGCCTTCACCGCCTGATTGGCCCACGATCTTCGCGATTGTTTCGGAGAGTTTTACGAAGTACTCGCGATTGCTGACCTCGCCGCGTTCGCCGTGGCCCGACGTGGTGCCGTCGTCGGAATAGAGGAAGAGCAGATCGATGTCGGAGGCGTAGTTGAGCTCCATGGAGCCGAGTTTGCCGAGTGCGATGACGCAAAATTCGGCGTCGGCGCTGCGGCCGCGTTCGTCGATGCGGCGTGGCGAGCCGTAACGGTTGTCGAGATCCTGCGTGGCCAGGCTGAGTGCGTAGTCGAGAATCGCGTCGGCGAGGTTTGAGAGCTCTTCCATGGTGTCGACGAGCGTGTGAGCACGTCGAATGTCGTGGAGATAGGTGCGCAACAGTTCGCGACGTCTGAAGCGTGCGAGTAAGACTTGCGGATTCAGCGACGAATTTGTCAGAGCGAAGCGCGCGAGTGATTCTTTCAACTCATCGCGCGTTCTGATGCGCGGATTAGCACGTTCACGCGCGAGCCAACTCAGGTATTCCGGGTTTTGCTCGATCGTGGTTGACAGCAACGGGCTCCACGCTGCCAGCGCGACGACGTCTGCGAGGAGTGCGGGTTGTTTGTTTAGTTGCTGGTAGTGGCGGGGGTTGTCTTTCTCGATCCTCTCGAGCGCGAGCCGCGCCCCTTGCGGATCGGGGAGGTCGCGTAGCAGGAATTCAACTGTCTCATACCGCTTCTGCACCAACGCATTCTAACGGAGCGACACGTAGTGAGCTAGGCGGTAACAATTTGTCGCGATCGTCGTTCGTTTAGTTGCGACTAATTGCAGTGAAATGCCACAAGCCATTTATCGTTCAGCGCCGGACTAATGTGATTTGGCGTGTCCTTATTGTTATAGGCCTGGAGCGACACCTGGAGAAATCTTTTGAGGCATGGATCGGTTTCTCGTGGCAGCGCGCCTTCCAAAGCCGCTCTAGCCTGACTACCACCAATGTAAGCTATACACAAAACAGCTAGTTGTCTTTTGTGTGGGTTCGTGTCGTTATTAAGAGCCACTTGGAGCTTAGGGATGGCGGGCTGTCCCATCTTGAGAATAGCCGCTAGGGCGGGAAAGTGACTTTCACTAAGTTTGGCTGCCCAACCATCGGTGAAGTCGATATTTGCAATCAGTAGGTCAAGAGCTTCTGTCGCCTCAAGGGCGGCGAGCATACTCGCACTATGCATCCATAAAAAGAAGTTCGCGTACTCATTGCCTTTCGGATCTGTCGCTTGCGCCATGCTACTAAGCAGTGTTTGCACAAGCTGTGTCCGGCATTCATCAGTGGTTCGCGCTTTAGTGAGAAGGGCTTCACTGACCCTAGCGATCTCGGCGCCTCCTTGTTGTTTCAGCGTAGCAATGCTTTCCTGTAGCTCGGTGTCTTGAAAGCATGGAACGGAGTGGACGGATAGAATTGTCGTGTCCGAGGTGCCGCCGTGTACTGTATGGTTCGCCAGCGAGACGACAGCGGAAACAATACCCAGCAAGAAGATAAGGACTAAGACTATTCGGTTCATCGTCGTTCCTCAGCGTAATCCGGCACGCCACCGTATTGTATTTCCGGTCTGAATAAAGTGAAAGCCAACCTCACAAACAGTGTTCCCGGAGTAAACCTTGATTAGATAGTTATCGTACCTCGCGAACCCTGCTGACGGAGGGGGTCCACCGGGATGATCGTAATACCCAAATGTATTACCCTGCACTGTTAGTCCTGCCGCGTTTAAAGGAAGATCCGAGAATGTCGTTTTCTCAATCAGTCTTTGACCGTTGTGCCCGATCCATGAATGCGTCCACTGTTCCAGGGACCACTTGCCATTCGGATTCGCGGGGTTTTGCACCTTCTTGCCGGTCCTGGAATCGATCCCTATTGTTCCGATACCCCCGCTGCCAACCCAGCCGCTTACGGAAAACCCAAGCCCAAAATTTGGTGCGCCCCGGTAAGTTATTGTGGATGGCCCATTTGGGTAGCCTGTGGCTCTATTGGTTGTCCCAGGCCTAAAACTCACTACAACACCACAGTCCTTGCCATTGTTAGGTGACTGCAGCTCATTGGGATTCTCCACGGTCGCAGAATTTTGCTGATGATGGCTGACGACACCGCTGTGCTCGGTGACCGGCGACAGCAATCCTGCCCTCAGCTCCATGCTGAGGCCATTGAGGAAGTCAGCGGCAGCCTGGCCAAAGACTGAACCACTGCTGACAATTTCGCCTCCCACCAAATTGTGGTGTTCAATGCCCACATTCGGGTTCCTTTGCAGTATCGCCATCGCCTCGCTGCGCTTTCCAGATTGCCAGAGCTTTTCAGCTCGCTCGCGATCCATAGCCGCTTGGATCGTGGCGGTTACCATCACGGCCCAATCGGCGTTGTTCTGCTCGTACTCATCTGATGGACCACCTTCAATTTGAAGCAGCATCTGGTCGAATTTCGGGTTGTAAAATATAGGCTCCGGAATCAACATCGGCGTCGGAGGCTGCGTGACGTCGGCGCCTACCGGATCGAGCTCTTTCCGACCTAGTTGATTGCCACCCACCATGTATTCGCTGCCTGTTGCGGGGCTCGTGGTGGCTAGTTCCACGTCGTAACCATATCCCGGATTCCAGACATGTTGAGTTGCGATCTGCATTCCGCCGGC
>DASTTB010000010.1:0-174488 GCA_035760365.1 Pyrinomonadaceae bacterium | reverse complement strand
ACGCCAGAACATCGCGCCACGATTCGGAACTGAGCCGAAATAAGTACTGTCGATCGGAGTCGTGCGCGCGAGTGGCGCGTCGCGTTGGGCCACGGCGGCGTAAGCGATTCGCTGCCGGTATAACTCGGAAAGGATCGCGTCGCGTCCAAACTGCTTTTCGAGAAACTCAGTCGCCAGAAAACGGACGAGCGCATCGCGCAACATGCCGCTGCCTTCGCCGCGCACCGGAGTTTGTCCGCCGATCCACAAGCGCGCGACAGTTTCCGCGACTGAAAGCGCCGTAGCTGCGTCGATTCTTTGCAGACGTAACGTGTCGGCGTCGATGAGGACCGTGCCGCTGTCGTTAAAGCCCGCGCCACGCCTGACCGCAACGATGCGCACGGGAGCATCCGGCGCCGGACCAAGCGACGTCGCGTAAAAGGAACGCGCCGCCGCCGCAAACGCGATCAAAGCCTCTGCGTGTTTGCGATCTTCGGCGGACATACCTTTTTCCAACAGGACCGAAATGCCTTTTCCGTCGGTTGCGCCTTCGATCTTGTCCCAATCGCCCTGCACAAAAAACGGGTGTCCGTGAAGCGATTGTTCAAATGAGACCGAACCCGCCGCTCCACTCTTTTCGACACCGGACGCGGTCGCGTTGCCGAGGTTAACGGTCAAACGAAACGGCGCCGTGTCCGCGCCACGCACCGTGTAAGGCGTGTTGGGCATCGGATACCAGAACGACAGCGGCAGAAACTGCGTCGCGATCGGACTGATCGCCGAGAGTCCCGTGTTGGTCTCGACCGGCAACGTGTAGGTCACGGAAACGGTTGTCGAGGTGCCCGGCGCAGCAGCGGTGGGCAGCGCGATCTCGATTCGTTGCAACTCGCCTCGCGTCTCGGCGCCTGGACGAAAAGTTGTTGCGGCGCCGCCCGCGGCGACCGACTTCACACTGGCCTTCGAGTTAAGACGAACCGTAAGCGTGCGACTCGGACTCCCGCCGACGTTCGTAGCGTTGATCGCTGCGACAACGTTGATCGCGCGTTCCGCCTGGAGAACGTTGGCGTTGATGTCAAACAACGTGACTTGCCAAACGGGCGGCGCGGCTGCGGTCTGGGCGCCAACGCGAGCCGCCACGAAAAGACACACAACAAGAAGAGACACTAAAAAGAGAGTTCGCATAGTTCGTCTTTGCTTTTAGATCCGTGGTCCAACAAGCTGATGGATGTCGCGCAGCATAAACAGGAGCGCTTGAAGCCGGCTCAGCGGCAAGGCGTTCGGACCGTCTGACAGGGCTTTTTCCGGGCAGTCATGAACTTCCATGAAGACTGCATCGACGCCACATGCAACTCCCGCGCGCGCGAGGGGTTCGATGTATTCCGATTGTCCGCCAGTTGCATTACCCAATCCGCCGGGAAGTTGCAAAGAGTGAGTCACGTCGAAAACGACCGGCACGCCAAAACCGCGCATTATCGGGAAAGAACGCATGTCCACGACCAGGTTGTTGTAACCGAAAGTCGCGCCGCGTTCCGTCAGCAACAGTTTTTCGCAACCGACCTCGCGGACTTTATCGACAATGTTTCGAGCGTCCTGAGGCGCGAGAAACTGCCCTTTCTTGACGTTCACTGCCCGGCCGGATTTCGCCGCCGCGACGATCAAATCCGTTTGCCGGCACAGAAAAGCCGGGATCTGCAAAACGTCCACGACCTCGGCCACACGCTCCACCTGCGAAACATCGTGAACATCGGTCAGCACCGGCACGCCGACTTCTTCCCTGATCCGCTGGAGGGCTTCGAGCCCGGCGTCCATCCCCAAACCGCGAAAACTGTGGATCGACGAGCGGTTCGCTTTATCAAACGACGCCTTGAAAACGTAATCAAGCCCGGCTGCGCGAGTTCGCTCCAGACACTCACGCGCCATCATCGACGCATGATCGAAACTCTCGATCACGCACGGTCCGGCGATAACCGTGAGCCGCCCGTCGCCAAATGTCGCATTTCCAACTGAAAAAGAGTTCAAATTCCGGGTTCCTACTTTTTCCCGAGTATACGCTTGACCTTGTCCAGAAATGAACCAGGCTTGCGGGGTTCCGTACGGTTAACACGGGTTTTATCGCCTACGACTTTGATCTCGTTCGATCCGGAGCTCAGCGCGCGCACCCGGGCGATGTCGACGACGAGCCGGCCCGAAGGCGATTCGACACCCTCGCCGCGCAACGCTTCGATATCGGGAACGCTCTTCAACGCGTGATGCTCGAGGCCCAGCCGTTGCGCCGTGTCGAGCAACTCGCGGTGAAACTCGGCGCCGTTCGCCGGACGTTTCACGGGATCCTTTTCGAGTGCATGTAGAACGACGCCTTCGATCTCGTCGGGAATCGCGGCGACGATCGTCCGTGGCGACTGTGGCGGCTGCGACACGTGTTTCGCGGCGATCTCGACGGGCGAGGAACCGGTAAAAGGAGCCATTCCCGTCAACATTTCATACAAAATCACGCCGAGACTGTAGACGTCGGCAGTGGGTGTCAACTCGTCGCCGTTGTACTGTTCCGGCGCCATGTAACGTGGTGTGCCGATGAGTCCGTGACGCAGCGTGATGGCTCCGTCTTCGTCGAGCGTGTCGGCGGCGAGTTTTGCCAATCCGAAATCGACGACTTTTACGGTAACGGGCACGTCCGGACGTTGCGTGACGATGATGTTCGCGGGTTTGAGATCGCGGTGAATGATTCCCGCTTCGTGAGCGGCACCCACGCCCGCCGCGGCTTGCAGCATGATCGAGATGGCGCGCGCGGTTTCGATCGGCGCTTCTCTCGCGAGGATTTCGCGCAGCGTGTGGCCTTCGAGCAGTTCCATCACGATGTAGACGTAACCACCCGCAGTCTCGCCGAAGTCGCTCACGCCGACGGCGTTCTGATGCCGCAGACGCACCGCAGCCCTTGCCTCACGTTGAAAACGGATGCGCGCCGGTTCGTCTTCGACGAGGTTCGGATGCAGCACCTTGATCGCGACCGGACGCTCCATCGACAGGTGGCGCGCACGATACACCGCACCCATCCCGCCCTCGCCGAGGCGTTCTTCAATCAGGTACTTCTCATCGAGCGTTTGCCCGATCAGTGAATCTTCTGACAAAGCATTTTCCATTCGTTATCTTCCATTTACTGTTTTCCATTTACTACTTCCCGGTGAACAAATGAAAAACGAAAAATGGAAAATTACGAATGGAAAATAGATCTGTACCTACGGTGAGGCTTATTCTGGGCTTGTATCGTCACGTCAATCGCCGGTGGTAGCGCTGACCCGGTCGTGCATGACTAAATCCACCTCGCCATTCTTCTCGATGGCGGTCTCGGATTGCAAACGATTTTCGTAAGCCGCGCGCACGAAAGCCGCAAAGAGTGGGTGGGCCTGAAGCGGCTTCGACTTGTATTCGGGATGAAACTGGCAACCAATAAACCACGGATGTGTCTCGCGTGGGAGTTCGATCATCTCGACGAACTTTCCATCCGGCGAAACACCGCTGAACACCAAACCTTCCTGTTCGAGTCGCTGTCGAAACTCAGGATTGAACTCGTAACGATGACGGTGTCGCTCGTTGACCTCGTCAACGCCGCCGTAAACCTCACGCGCCAGCGATCCGGGCGCTAAACGGCACGTCCATGCGCCGAGACGCATCGTCCCGCCGAGCTCTTCAACGTCAACGAGGTCGCGCAGTTTGAAGATGATCGGATGCGGCGTTTCGAGATCAAACTCGGTCGAGTCAGCATCTTTCAGATCGCAGGCGTGACGCGCAAACTCGATACACGCGGTCTGCATACCGAGGCAGATTCCGAAGAAAGGCGTGCGCGTTTTGCGAGCGTAGTGAATCGCGCGAATCATGCCGGCGACGCCGCGTTTGCCGAACCCCCCTGGGACGAGGATGGCGTCGAAATCACGCAGGCGATTCTCGTAATCGTCGTCCATCAACTCTTCCGACTCGATCCATTTCACTTCGACGCGAAGATTGTTGGCGACGCCGCCGTGCGTCAAAGCTTCACGCAGCGACTTGTATGAGTCTTCCAGTTCCACGTATTTACCGACGATGGCGATCGACGCCACGCCGCCCGATGGTTCGCGGATCGTAGCGACGAGGTTGCGCCATTCGGAGAGATCTACTTGCGCCGCATCGAGCTTCAGTTGCGAAACGATCAGTTCGTCGAGTCCCTGCTCATGAAACGCGAGCGGGACATCGTAGATCGTGTCGACGTCCTGCGCGCTGATCACCGCAGTCTCTTTCACGTTACAGAACAGAGCGATCTTGCCGCGCAATTCACGCGACAACGGTTTTTCAGAGCGGCAGAGAAGGATGTCGGGCGCGATACCGATCTCGCGGAGATCGCGTACGGAGTGTTGCGTCGGTTTCGTTTTGAGTTCGCCTGCCGCGGCGATGTATGGAACGAGCGTGACGTGGACGAAGATCGCGTTTCCGGCGCCTTCCTCGTTGCCCATCTGGCGAATTGCTTCGAGAAAAGGCAGCGACTCGATGTCGCCGACGGTTCCGCCGATCTCGACGATCACGACGTCAGGCTTGTCTTTTTCAGCAACCTGGCGAACGGCGTCCTTGATCTCGTTGGTGATGTGCGGGATGACCTGGATCGTCTTGCCGAGATAGTCGCCGCGTCGCTCTTTCTCGATGACGGAAAGATAGATGCGCCCGGTGGTCCAGTTATTCGCGCGTGAAAGATGCGCGTGTGTGAAACGCTCGTAGTGACCCAGATCGAGATCCGTTTCGGCGCCGTCGTCGGTGACGAAGACCTCGCCGTGTTGAAACGGCGACATCGTTCCCGGATCGACGTTGATGTACGGATCCAATTTGATTAGCGCGACTTGCAGGCCGCGACTCTCAAGCAGGCAGCCGATAGACGAAGCTGCCAGGCCTTTACCCAGACTCGAAACCACGCCGCCAGTTACAAAAATGTATTTAGGCATTCGTTCTCCCTGGATTACGACTCACTTTTGGTTGAGACATCTGTGTTGTCACTCGCAACTTCTCCACCGCCGGCTTCAGGCGGCTCGCCTGATCCCTGTTCGCCGTCGTAACGGCCTTGTTTCAAATCTTCCTGCGCTTCGACCGCTTTCTTCACGGCCGGATCCAGCGCTTTTTGCAGACCGACAAGACTCGCGCCGATCAGGCCCGGTCCTTCCTGTGCGCGTTTTTCGAACTCTTCGGTCGTTAGTTTGTAAGGCTTGCCCAGTTGCGACAAACCAAGCAGGCCGCATAAAACTAAAAACGCGATAACTGCTAATCCGATCCAGTCGCTCATGCGTTTTGTACCATTTGAGACTTCAGCAGTTCGAGATCTTCAGCAGTGTCGACGCCGATCGACGGCGAACACGCTTCGACGACTTTTATCTTGACGCCATGAGCCAGCGCGCGCAATTGTTCGAGCGCTTCGGTCAATTCGAGTTGCGTCTGCGGCCAGCGAGTAAACTCCAATAACACGTCTCGGCGGTAAACGTACAGGCCGGTGTGTTTGCGAAAGAGTTTAAAAAGCTCGGGCTCGTTTTCCAGCGCGCGCTCGGGCGAACCGCCGTGTCGTTTCGCGGCGTCACGCGGAAACGGTATCGGTGAACGTGAGAAATAAAGAGCGTTACCGTCGTCGTCCATCACGACTTTTACCAAATCGAAGTTCAACAACTCCTGGAGCGAATTGATCGGCTCGCAGGTCGTTACGATACCGGCGCCGTTAGGTTTCGCTATTTCAGCCTGCATTGTAGCGACGGCTCTTTCGATTGTCTCGGGCGCGATCAGCGGTTCATCGCCCTGAACGTTGACGACGATCGCGGCCTCGGGGATTTTTGCTGCGACTTCCGCGACTCGATCCGTTCCGCTCGTGTGATTGACGTCCGTGAGCATTGCTTCGATTCCCAGCGAACTCACCGCATCGACGATCGCCTGACTATCCGTCGCCACGATCACGCGATCGACGTTTTGCGCGGCCTGCGCGCGTTCGGCGACCCAGCAAACCATGGGTTTTCCGGCGATTTCAATCAGCGCTTTCCCGGGCAAACGTGTAGAAGCGTAGCGGGCAGGGATGATGGCGACGGTCTTATTCGAGGAGGCTTTTTGGGGATTGTCGCCCGTCTGATTCACGGGGGTACAGATTAGCTTGCGGCAGCGAAGACTGTCAACGAAACCTCATTGGTTTTTATCCGTTTAGACGGATTAGCGCCGGGAGCCGACGATCGCGCGCAGATGTCGAAGACGTGCGTCTAGCTCTTCAGGCGTCATCGACGCGTATTTCGCAGGCAATAATCGCCGGCTCGATGATTCGAAGACGGCCAGCAGTTCCATGTAATCCAATAACTCCGCATCACGACTCGGAAAGTAATCAACGGCGGCGCGAAGGAAATGCTTGTCTAACACCGGCGCGTCGCCGCCGTCTTCACGCGCAGCGTCTTCGTTCGCCAACAGCAATACGGCTTCGATATCGGCGTTGCTGTAACCGACGAGCTTGCTCGAAAATCCGTCGCGAATCGTCGTGAGATCGACGTCAGTCTTGATCTTGTTCTTGCGCAACAACGCCTTCGCAACCAGTTCAACCTCTTCAGGCGTTTGCACGTACAAAAACGGGATCTTTCGGTCGAGACGCCCGGCGCGTTTGAGATCGACGTCGAGTTTATCGGGACGATTTGTCATCACTAGAAACAGGATGCGCCCGCGATTCGACGTGTCCGACATAAACTCCTTGATGCGCGCGATCACACGCGACGACGTCCCGCCATCGCCCTCGCCATCCGTGTTGCCGAACGCGCGATCGCCTTCGTCGATGATCACGACGACCTGGCCGATCGCACGAATGACGTTGAGAATCTTTTCGAGATTGCCCTCCGTCGCGCCCACCCACTTCGAGCGGAAGTTTTTGAGCTTGATCGTCGTCAGTCCGCATTCTTTCGCGAATGCTTCGGCGACAAACGTCTTACCGGTACCCATCGGACCAGTGAACAGGATGCCCATCGGCACGCGGCTCGTGCGTCCCTCGCGAATGCTCTCGGCGATCACGAGCAGATCTTTCTTCACTTCTTCCATTCCGCCGACGACTTCAAAACCGTGCGCCGGTTCGACAAACTCGACCAACCCAAAGCATTCGCGTTCGAGTATCTCGCGTTTTCGTTTCGCGATCAGGCGATCGGTTTCTTTGCGCGCGAGTTCGTAGGGCGTCGGCGCTTTCGCGTCAGGCGCAGGCGCCGGCGCAGTTGGCGCAACGAGTTCTTTGATCTCGTCGCGATTGAGATTACTGGTGAGCGCGGCGAGTTTGTGCGCGCGTCCGGCAGCGTCAGCGCCGCCGCCAAGCAAACCTGTGATGAACGCTTCACGATCCGCAAGTTCTTCTTCAACTGCGGGCGGCGGCGTCAGGATCGACGCGATCTGGATGGCTTTCAAACCCGCTGTCATGCCTGCGTAACGTTCGCAGTCTTTGTCGGTGAGGCGCGAATCAGCGAGACGTGCCGCGTCACGCCGCGTTTCAACATCCGGCATCGGCACTTCGACAACCGCGACCTTCGGATTCGAGATCAACTTCGGCGCCAACTCAGCCAGGTTCTCCGAAATCAACAACACGACGTTGTCGCCGCGTTCGATCTCCGGCAACGCCGACCAGCGATGCAACGTCACGATCGCCGCGCGATCGGCTTCGCCCTGAAAGTTAGGATCGCCCGCGGGCGCGATCGCTTCCGCGTACTCCATGATCACCGCCGTCTTCGTCGAACCGACGAGCAAACGTTCCAACGCAGCAAACACTTTTTCCTTGTCCGTCGCCAGCAAGAGATCTTCGAGGCCAGTCACGCCTTTTTCGCGTTTCGTGAACCGCACGCCGGTGGCGACGTTGTAAACGGCGACCGTGTCTTTCGACTCCTTCAGCAACACGTCGGTCAGAAACTCCGTGAGGCCCATCATCTTCCTGTTGCAAAGGACGACGTCGTAGACGTTTCCGTGCAGCACAAACATCGACGCCTCACCACGCAGATAACGACGCCGCAGATCTTCGGCCCAGGCTGGAAGCACACGCGCCTCGCTCATATATTCAGGTCCTTTAAGCCCATTGGATTCAACAGCCGCTCAGTGTCGGCGGCAGTCTGTTTGATCGACTCGACGCCGTCGAGCAGTTCGTCAAGCTGGCCCGTCAACTCCTGCGGCGACTGCATCGTCACGATCTGATCCGCAATCAACTGAAACGAGTTTTCGATGAGATCGAGTTGTCCGCGGGCGAGCATCAGGTAGTGATGGATCTCTTTCATCTTTTCGAAGCGCTTCATGATGATCGCGAGGTTCTTGCGCGCGATCTCGGCTCCGGCATCGTTCTCGTCCGCATTCTTAACGGCGTTGTCCCAGCGACGGCGATCGCGTTCGAGTTCGCTTAGATCGATCGACTCGAGATAGGCGTCGTAGCGGCCGCAGGTGTTCGCCATCTCGATGAACGCTTCGACGAGGCGATCTGTTTTGACGAGTTCGGTGCGCAGCAGTTCGCCGGTGAAGGATGGATTTTGACCGGCGAGGGAGTTGATCTCTTGTTGCCGCGCGATCAACGCGATGACGCGTTCTCGATCGTTTTCGCTCAGGTTCTTTAGGCGCTCGGCGCGCGCGGCCTCTTCCTGCGCGCGTTCCTGCGCGTCGTATTCCGGATCCCAGAGCCATTCTTGCAGCTTCTTCGAACCCGGAGCGTTTGTCATCCAGAGTATTTCGAGACCGACGGTTATGACGGCCAGCAACGGATTGAGCGTGAGCGCCGAAGCCACGAGGCCACCGGCGAGCAAAGACAAGTTGTAAGGATTCGCGAACGCCTTTTTTACATAAGAACGTTTCTCATGGATCTTCTGCCGGACGAAAGCCTGAGTAGCAGCGAGCGTATCGTCACGCAGCGGTGTGACGTTCACCGGCACGCCATCTTTGCGCATGGCTGTGCGTGGCGTTTTACTCAGATGCTGCTTGTCACTGCCCATTAACTTGACACTTAAGAGTAGTAACTGGTTTCCGGCTACGCTTCCCGCTTCGCTCCGGCTGCGCTTCCGCCTGCGCTTCCGGGTTGCGGCTGTGCCGCCGGATGTGAGGCGAGGCTGTGCCTCGCCGTCGAACCTCTAAACCAAGGGGGCTCAGCCCCCAATTCTTATAGTCTACGGCCGGCGAGGCATAGCCTCGCCTCACATCCGGCGGCATAGCCGATGGCAACCATTCCGATGACAAGAAACACAGACGATCAGAGACACGGATGATAAGAAACTCAGACCATAAGAAATACATCACAGTTGAAGTACGAGCGACACAAAAACCAAGCTAAGCGCGGCGCGATCACGATTTGGCGGGGGCGTAGATCAAGTCCAATAACTGTTTCTCGACCGCGCGAAACTCCGGCGCCGATTTTAGCGCAATGTCGCGCACGGGAAACGCGGGGACGCTCACATGGTGCAGAATCCTCGCCGGACGGTGGGAAAGAACGTAGATCGTGTCCGCGAGGTAAACGGCTTCCGAGACGTCATGAGTGACGAAGAGTATCGTGTTGTTTTCCGCGCGAGAAATATCGAGGAGCAGACTCTGCATTCCCCAACGCGTCTGCGGATCGAGCGCGCCAAACGGTTCATCCATCAACACGACGCGCGGATTGTTCACGAGCGTACGCGCAATCGCCACACGCTGCTTCATGCCGCCCGAAAGATCCTTCGGATAACGATCCGCGAATTCCGACAGTCCAACCGACCTCAAAATCGAATCGGACACTTTGCGCCGCTCAGACTTGCCGATTCCCTGTAGTTTCAAACCGTACTCGACGTTCTCTCGCACCGTCAGCCAGCCAAACGATGTGTAAGCCTGAAAAACCATACCGCGATCGCGGCCCACGTCTGTAACGAGCTTTCCATCAACCAGAACTTCACCTTCCGTCGGCGGCAACAGCCCGGCCACGGCTTTCAATATCGTCGACTTTCCACAGCCAGATGGTCCAAGAAACACGACGATCTCGCCCGAGTCAGGCTTATCGAGCACGTCGAACGAAACGTCGCGCACGGCTTCGGTGCGATTACCTTTGCGATCGATATACGTGACGCTCAAATTGCTGACGCGAAGCTTCGGCGGCTCACCTTTTTGATCCGGTTGATAAGTGACTTTCGGATGTTTTGGCGCAGCCGCGACGTCGACGGCGATCGTGCCGGGTTCGCCTGACTGCGGCGTAGTTTGTTCGTCAGCCATATTTAAGAAGCTTCACGCCAGCGGAACAGCAGACTCGACAGAAGACGAATTAAAAAGTCAGTCAACAATCCGATTCCGCCGATCACGAGCAGACCAGCGAAGGACCACGACGCGCGATGGTGCGTGCGCGCGAGCTCGACCATGTAACCAAGCCCGTACTCGGGATTCACCGCTTCGGCAAGAATCACGTACGTCCAGGCGATCGCGTTCATCACGCGAAAACTGTCGAAGATCTCAGGCAACGCAGCCGGAACGAGCACGGTCCTGACCACCTGAAACTTCGAAGCGCCAAGCGTCAACGCTGTTTGGACCAACTCTTCCGGCACCAATCGTATCGACGAAACAACGACCGGCAGCAGGTAAACAAACACGCCGAGAAACAGAAACGCGATCTTCTGCGACTCATAAATCCCAAACCACAGGATCAACAACGGAATAAACGCCGAGATCGGCATGTAGCGCAACGGCGCCATGATCGGTTCGAAGAAACGATTGATGGGATCGAAAGTGCCCATCAAAACCCCGAGTGGCAACGCGAGCGCCGACGCCAACAGAAACGCGATCGCGATCCTTCGCGTGGAAACGAGGATCGCTCTCCCGAGATCGTATTGAATGAAGAGTTGCAGCGTGCCGCGGACCACCTCCGTCGGCGTAGGAAGAAATCCGGGCTTGACCAGTTCCCCGTATGTAAGGACACACCATGCGCCAAGCACTAGCGCAGGGGCGATCAAGCCCAGAATGAAGGCCGTTCGCTTCGGCAGCGGTGACCGAATGGACCAGAAGCTGGATCTTTGCGACATTGGGGTTTGTTCTTGGTGCTTTGTCCTTAGTGCTTTGTTTTTGGTCTTGGGTCTTGGGTCTTAGGCCTTGGGTCTGAGATGTTCGGGTGACCACCGGTGCGAACAAAGTACAAAGCACTAAGTACTAAGACCCAAGACCAAAGCCCCAAGCCCACCCCCTCTAATTTGTCGCCAGTATCACTTTGATATCCGTGCGGCGGTTCTGTTGCCGTCCCGCTTCGGTTGTGTTTTCGGCGATCGGATTCGCCGAACCACGCCCGATCGTCTGAAACCGCGTCGGCGGAATGTTCGGGAAGTTTTTGACGATGTAGTTCTTCACTGATTGCGCGCGACGTTCGGAGAGCGTCAGGTTTCCGGACGCCGAACCGGTGCTGTCAGTGTTGCCTTCGACGCGCAGAACCGTGCTGCCGAAGGACGTCATCGTCTCACCCAACTTGTCGAGCAACAGGTATGAGCCCGGCATGATCTCATCCGAACCCGGCGTAAACTGAATCTGGATCTGTTGATGAAGAATCGGCACGTCTCTTTCGGACGGCGCCTTTGCTACGACCGGCGCTTCCTCGACCTTCTGTCCCGGATAGAACGAAGCGAGTGCTTGCAGGAACCGCGTGTCGGCATAATCTTTCGAATCGACGGCTTTCGACACCAAACCCTTTTTGCGCCAGATGACGAACGCTGTCGTAAACAGCGTGTCGTAGTGGGCCTTCGCACCGGTGAGACCGTAAAACTGCGCGTTGTCGGCATACGGCGTCAACTTCAAACCTGACAACATGCCGGAGACCGTTTCGTTATCGAGCTTCAAAGCCTTTCCGACGACTTCGTAAGAGCCATTCGGATTGTTCTTGATCATCTCGATGCCGTCGAGCCAGCCGCGAACGAAGTCGCGAACGGTCTCGGGCGCTTGATCGATCACCTGCTGGCGCGCGCAAAGCGTGTCGGCAATGATGTTGGTCGCGGCTTGAGTCGAAACAAGCACGTGCGCTTCGTTGCCACGTGCCGCGACGGCGCCGGAGAGATCGGGTTCCCACGTTACAGCCGCGTCAACTTGTCCGGCTTTGAATGCCGCTGCTGCCGCCGGCGCGTCCTGAGTGAAAACGATGTTCTTCTCGATGTTGTTGCGATCATCCGGAGTCAGACCTGACTGCGACAGGAGATAAAGCAGCAGGAAGTGCGACGGCGTGAACTGAGTACACGCGATCTTCTTCCCTTTTAGATCTTCGACTGACTTGATCGACGAAAGCGCGACGATACCGTCGCCGCCGCGCGACCAGTCCTGCATGATGATCGACTTCGCCATTTCGTTGTTCTGCGCGAGTATCGAAGCTTCGCGGGCCCAGTTGTCGATCGTGTTCCACATGATGTCCACCTGGCCACTACGAAACGCGGCGAACTTCGCGGCGGGATCTTCAAGCAGCACAAACTTCACGTCGAGACCGTATTTCGTCTTGTACTGCGAACCGCCGTTTGGATCCATGCCGTTATTGAAGACGATGCCGGGCGCGTGACCAGCCCACGTGTTGATGCCGACGACGAGCGGTCGGTTCAGTCTTCCCGAGCCGATGGCAACTGAACTCACGCCGGTCGAACCTGCGTTGCGCGCCGGATCGTCGGGCGCGTTATTCAACTTGTCGAAGTCGCCCTTCGCGTCTTCGCCGGCAACTTTGTCGCCGCCGGCCCAGTTCTTAATTGCTTCCCCTTTGTAATACCAGGTCGTAAAACCGATAACCAACAACACAACAACAGCTATGAAAGCCTTAGCCAGGGGAGTCAGTCTCATTTATTCACCTCGTCAAATTCGAATTTCGAATTTGGAAATTTACATTGTCTTGTTAGTTTGGGCCTGTTGCGCCGCTTTCTTTGCTTTGAGTTCAGCAAGCTGTTGACGCGCCTGGACGTCGCCGGTCTGGTTGCGCAGCGCTGCGAGCCGCGCGTCGAGTGAAGATTCCGACAACTCTTTGCCGAGATTTGCTTCGGCGATGGTGGTCTTGATGTGCTGCCGAACGTTGTCGAGCGCTTTGACTTCCGCGTCTACTGACAGACCGTCCAACTGTTCCTGCACCTTGATGCGCGCCTGTGCGGACTGCATCTTCGCCAGCATCGAATCGCGCTCGCTTTGCAGTTTTCTGATCTCCGACTGCACGCCCAACAGCGAGGTCTTAGCGGAGTCGGCATCGGTGCGCGCCTGTTCCATCTCGGCCTTCAGTTCCGTGACGTCGGCGGCGAGTTGGTTCTTCTTCTGGATCAGAATGACGGCGAGATCGTCCTGGTTGGTAGAGACGGCAGTGTCGAGCTCGGCTTCCGTCTGGGCCAACTCGGTCGTGGCGCGTTTGTAACGCTCGTCGAGATCTTCGCGGCGACGAATAATGCCCGCGGTGGCGGTTTTGAGTTTTGAATACTTCGCCACCATCGAGTTGATAGCGTTCTCGTACGCAATCTCCGGATGCTCTTTCTCGATATCGGAAATCCAGAGCGATAGGAAACCTTTCCAGAGGTTAGCCAAACGTTTGAACATTTCGTTCTTTTCCTTTCTCTAGCGAGCTGGATTTCCCGCTGCCTGTTCTGAAGGATCGTGAAGCTTGGGAGAAGCCTTCACCACACTGGCTACTTTGTCCTGTCCGAAAAACTCGAGCACCTGTTGCACTTCCAACTTCTTAACGTTGCAGACCTTGATCAGGTTCTGCTGCTCGTCGACGCTCTGCTGCATGACGGCGCGAATATTTTTGATCTCTTCTTCGTACTGCTTGATGCGCGCGTCGGATTCCTGAATCAGTTTCTCATTGTCGGCGGCGCCGTTGCGGATGTAACCGTCAAGCGCCTGGATCTCTTCAACCGTCGCTTCGATGATCTTTTCGATCGGAACGCCGAACGCTTTGAGCGACGCTTCCACGATCTGTTTCTTGATCGCGGCGTCAGTCTCCGCCGGAAGACTACGTAACAACTCCGTCGTACGTGCGACGCGTTGTTGTTCTTCCGCATCGACGCCTGCGGCTGCGAAGACCGCGGCGAAGTCGACTTGCCCACCCTCCGGACGCGGCGGCTCTTTTTGAAAGACTTGCTGCGTCGGAGACGGCGTCGCGTACTCGGCCGCGAGCGCATCGATCGTAGCGCTGCTGGAAGAAAACGTGTCCATTGAAGGAGACTGGGAAGGCGATTGGGCGAGGTCGGCGCTTTCTCCGCTGACGTCCGTTACCGCGGGTTCGTCTCTCTCGATGAACCAACCGGCCACGGTCGAGGCCCAATTTTTCTTATCACTCATGGAATCCGTCGACTCCTTCGCTGGTTATGGCAGAAATGAGAACTGGAAGCGTGTTGACAGGACATGGTTCAGCAAGCGGGTGACAGCTTATCACACGTCAGCCCGCTCCTGACCACGGATTTTGAGAGTGGAACCGGCCGCCTAGCGATTGTCGTTTGCGCACTGGGCGAGCGGCGCAAATCGCTTACGCAGATCGACGACCTGGGTAATTGTCCCCGCCGCGAGCGTCACAGCGGCGAGCGGCGCGAAGTGATGGTCGATGCCGTTTGGCGGCAGCGGCTTCGGCTCCATGTCCGTGTTTTGCGGATCAGTTTCGTCAACGCGCCGTTGTGGCCACTCGACGTCGCCCGTTGCGACACGAGCCGGAATGAGCCAGTAATCGCCGGTTTGATACTCAGCGGGTCGATTGTCGTTGCGCTCGAAAAAGATCTGGATTCCATCTTCCAGATCCAGCCACTGCCCTTCCTCGATCGGGATCGCGCCGTCGATCAGTAGATCGTCTTCGGGTTGCGTATGGTCCCAGCCGCGAACTTTCAGGTTCTTGATCTTCAGGTTGTCGAAGCTGTCGCCGGGCTCGTGGATCGTCCCCGACGTCGTGTAAGGATCGATAGTCAATGTTTCGCCTTCGACGCCTGCGAGCCGAACGAGCGTGCCGGGCAATCCGCGCAACTCGAGCGCGTCGTGCGTGATCTCGATCCAGTCGCCGGGTTTGAACCAACGTGAAAAGTCGCGCAGACCACTGACGATCAGTCGATCGCCGATCTTCTCTTTTAATGAAACGACGTTCGTCGCGTTGTTGCGCGACCATTTGAAGGTGGCGGCGACGTCCATGTTGTCTTCGTTCGGATCCATCGCTGGGCCACCACGATGGACTTCGACGCGATAGAGCTGGTTCTCCAGTCCTCGATAACGCGCTTCCGGCGACGTGATGCAAACATCTTCCTCACCGACGGACTCACTTGCCCTCGCGCGAGCCCTCAGTTGGCCGGAATTTCCTGGTTCGAGATCGTCCATGATGTCGGGCCACGTCGGACTGAAGTCTTCGCAACCATTCGGAGGCGCCGGGATCGGTTCGGTCCCAAGCTTCACTTGCCAGATCAGTTTCATACGCGCCGCGGTGTCCGCGCCGCCGAGAGCGACTTCGCGGATCGACGGATCGTCAACCGAGCTGACAAAACGTTCCCACACGTCAAGGTAAACAAGATATACGCCCGTCAGTTTCCTGATCTCTTCATCGTTGAAACGTTCGAGATATGGTTGAAAGCGATAAAGCCACGCATTTTCGTTTTCAACGAGGCGACCGTCGACGTAGTAATGTCCGCCGGTGATCGCGAGCGGAAAGCGGTTGGCGCCGAGTGCGTCCGTCAACACCTTTCGCTCTTTTTCGAGCAGCGTAGCGTTAGGAAAGAAGGTCGGAGCGGCTGCCGTTCCGGACGCGGCGATGATCGCGAAACCACAGTTTCTATCGCGCAGTTCGGGGACGTTGTTCGCGTTGTTGACCACAACGTCTCCCGGGCCGCCGTGTGGTCCAATCAGATCCGCCGCCATGCTGCGCAAGTGGTGCAACAGGATCGCGGTCTGTTCGTTGGCGTCGGAATCCATTTGCACGCGCCCTTGTTGCAGCACGATGCTGGTGAAGTGTTTGAGAGGATTGAAAGTCACGCGTGAAAGATCGCCGTTCATTTTACTTTTCTCCTAACTCGCGAAAATGATTCCCGCTTCTGATCCCGCGGGCATGAATTCCTCCAAACGGACGCGCAGGTTCGCTGCCCGCTGAGGTTGAAATAGATCGTGAAAGACGCCCATCTCTGACTGATCGCTGGCGCCTTGCGTGATTTCCTGGGCGCAGTCCGCCGCGAGTTGGCAATACTCGGGACGTCCGTAGCGCTTGCTGTTGAAGCGCGGCTCGACGCGAATGCGTTCCGTGCGCAATGCGCGAATCCTCTTCTCCGCCTGTTCGGGTTTGTTGTACTTACTCTTCACAGCCGCTTCGACGAGATCGGGTTGGCAGTGATAACGCCGCGGCGTGCGCGATCCGGGAGGCACGTAGCAGAAACGCATACATCCGATCTGTCGCCGTCGCGCCTTGATCGTTCCCGTGAAAATGCAGTCGGACGCGAGCAGGATCGCGTTGACTTCCACCTCGCCAATAATCGTGCTGCGCACCATGCGGAGATCCACGTGCGCTCGCGGCCAGTTTGGCGCGCCGATGGCTTCGCGTTCGTCCGTCGTCGCGTCGACGATGCTGTCGCTGATGTTGAGCTCGAGTGGATCGGTGCGCACTTCGTCTTTGAACACCTGAATCGATCCGACGATGCTGTGTTCGATGTTCACGCGGCAGTCGGCCTTGTAAAACTCGAGACTCGGTTTCGCCGGCCGCTTTGGATCACAACCTGGACCGATTCCCCAACCCGGCACGAACGTGCAATGCCGGATCTGCACCTGCTCGACCGCGCCTTCGACGCGCATACTGCGCCCCGTCACGAGCAAACCATCGAGCGTCAGACAGCCGCCGGTCTTACTCTTCACCGCCAGCCATTCAGGACGATTCTTGTACTGCTCGTGGAGATAAATGATCGGACGCTTGCCATTCACCGCACGAATTTGCAGGCTCTGTCCGCGATTCAACCGGATGTCGAGCGGTTCGGAGTAAACGCCGTTGTCGTGGATCTCGATGATGGCGTTTCGCGGCGCGTCTTTCATCCACTCGTCAAGCGCTCGTTCGATGTTCGCGAGCGGCTGGCCTTCGCCAACGTGATACAGCCGCAGGTATTCGGCGATCTCATCTGGATAAGCCAACTGCAACAACGAACGATTTAGTCTCGCTAACTCCTCGCGCTCCAGTTTGCCTTCGACGAGGCGCGCGATCATGTTCGTCAGTTCGGCGTTCAAATCGATTTCCGGAAATCGCTCCTGGTCGTAAAGATCCTCGTCGAAAAGGGCTCGGTTCAAGTCCTCGACGAGGGCAGGGACCAGCGACTTTCGCAGATTCTCCGGAACCGGATCTGACTCGTCGTACTGCTCCAAAAGATCTTTCGACTCTTGAGAAAGCCGTTCCGTCAGATAAACATTCAACGGACTCGCCGGCGTCTTGAACTGCTTCGCAAGACTCGCCAGTCCTTTGAAATCAAACTCGCTGAAGCGACCCGATTGCGCGGGTTGATGAATCGGGCGTCGATACTCACCACCGCCGATGTCCGCGCTGAATCCGTAGTAATACGAGACCCAAATGCCGCGCGGCGACTCGTCCGGATGAAACGCGATTCGGCCCAACTCGGGATCGACCGCGACGTAACCGTGCGGCGTACGATAACGATTCCAATCGCTCAGGTTCGCGGCTTTGATCTTCTCCAGCGGCACCGCCTCGATCTTCAATCCGTTGTTGTCGTCACTGATGCCGGTCCAGATCCGCAAACTCTTGCCTTCGCCGTAATAGCGGTCCGGGTGTCGCTCGAAAGCAAGACGGCGGATACGCACTGGCAAGTTCTCCTCGTCCGCGATGTGAGTCGGATCCGTTTCGGGTTGCGTGCGCGCAAACAGCGGCGTGTCGTTGCCGAGGAAACTGAACGTGTACGCGAAAGGTAAGCCGTCGTCTTCGAGACACGCTGCCTGCGTGTTCGTTACCGAGTACTCGTTCAACCGCCAGACAAACAGACCAACCGCCGGCAGGTTGTAACGGCCACCGCCCCGTGACGAACCGATGCGACGCACGTCGGGCGTATGCGCGAGACGTTCGAATGGACTATCCAACAGATCCAGATCGAATGCCTGTCGCAGATCCGGCAGACGTCCCCGCGAACCCAACGACGAATTGATCGCCGGAGTGACACTCAGAAACCGGGAAAACTCAACCGCCCGCGACGGCCAGCCCGCCGTGTTTCGCGCGAGCTCTTCCAGCAAAGCGAGGGTACCGCGACGGCGGCGCGACTGAATCGTCGTCGCGACTTCGCGGCGCGGAATCAGGATGCGATTGCGCGGCTGGTCCGCCGGTGTTCGTCCGGGCTCGCCCGCTTCATGAACGGGCGTGTAGCCGATCAACTCGCCGATGTACGGAACGGTCCAATCCTGGCACGTTTCGATAAACCAGTTCTCGTAAAGCTGAAGTATGTTTTCTTCGACGACGTTTACCTGCTCGCTGATCACGCGCAACAGATCGCGCAACGCGCCGCCGAGTTCTTCGTCGCGCTGCCGATAAACAACCGGCATCAACCGGTAGAGACGATCGAGAGTCAGTGCTCGTTCACCGTTCATACGACAACCTCCTCGAGAATCAACGTGTCGACGGCGTCAGGGCTCAGGAACACGAGTTGCGCGGGCAGGATGTCGCTCTTGTCCGGCTTCATGCGCGCCAGACTCGCGTTGACTCGCGGCTTCAGCGTCAACTTCGCGCCGAAGTTCGGATCCGCGAGGGTCTCTTCACTCACCGAATCGAGAATGTCGAAGTCGACATAGTTCACACCCGGCACCGACTGCATCAGGCTGAGCACTTCGCTGAGCGTCACGCTTTGGCCCAACTCGCGATTGTCGAAACTCAGCTTGTCGAGCAGCAACGCACGCATCTGAACTTTGACTTTCTCCCACAGGTACTCCGGCAACACGTTTACTTTCGCGCTGATCACGAGCAACACGCGTTCAAACGTCTCGACCTGCATCGGTTGTAACGGATCACCGAAACGTGCCAACGCTTCAAGCAGGTTGCGATAGAGATCGGAATTGACGTCGATGGGAATGTTTCCGGCGCCCGCGATCGTCAGGTGGACCACTTCGCGTTCGCCGTCGGAGAGTTGTTGCGCGCTCGCCTTCGCGATGCCCGCGAACGTGCGTGTAAAGTCGGCGTAATCCTGGACCGACACAAGACGATCGAGGGCGAGGACGGCGATCGGAGCGTTGCGTCGCGCCTGATCCCGAGTCTCCTTGTCGACACCCCCGCTCGCCGGCAACGGATTGATCACTGACTTAACACCGAGCGGTTTAGTTAACGGCAGTTTGATCTGATCCGCTTTGACGTTTCCGCCTTTGCCGATGCCCTGGCGGTAAACGGCCTTGATGTTTTCCGCGCCGGTCGGCAGCCGCGAACCATGGTCGCCGTCGCCGAAGATGATCGTCGTCTTGCCTTCGTCGTCCGTCTTCGTGATGTACTTGCGAACGTTTGGACCAACGTCGAACAGATTGCCTGACTCGCTCCACAGCACGTCATTCACGCGCACGGCAAGCGTCGTCTGCGTGCCCGCGGGAGTCGGCGCGGGAAGATACGTGAGCGGCGGTTGCAGCAACTGAAACGCCTGCAACGCCTTGCTGCCGTCGCCGCTGCCGACCACTTCGTTACGCGTCTCACCGTGAGTGGCGCGCACGACGTTGCCGAAGATCTTCACCGTGCTGCGTCGATAGCTGTAAGCCGGCGGCTGCGCCGGTCGCAGGAACGTGTGCAGGTTCTCGCCTTTGAGTTCAACCCGCTCGCCGTTGATCATCGTCTTCGCTTCATGAGCCACTGACGCAACCATGATCAACTCGCTGACGATCACGCCCGTATTGATCACTTTCTTTGCGACTTCATCAAACACAACGCGCTCGCCCGAGATGATGGTCCAGCGTCCCGATTCGAGGTTCGGATAAAACCCGTCCAGCTCGATCACTTCGACGTCCGCGAAACTCATGTCCTCAGATATCGCAGTTTCCGGCAACACGAGAGCTTCACTCTGCGCGAACACAGTTGTGTTCAGGACCAGTACGCGTCGTGACTCGTGCGCCGCTCTCTCGTTCGCCGGCAACCACGCTGTGTCGAGTGTGAGCACGGTCGAAGTTACCGGAATATCGCGGAAGAACAGTTGCGATGAAGTGGCCTGCTGAACCGTGTGCGTACTCACCTCAAACCCGTTCAATTGTCCATTCGCATTAAGCAAAGGACGCTTGACACTGATGCGGCTGCCGACCTTGATCTGATCGTATTGGACGTCGAGCGCCAGAATGCTCAACGCGCCTGACTGGCCCATCTGAAAACCCGCCTCTTGCAATGCCGTGATGTACTGGCCGAGACTCGGGGGCAGAACTATCGCTCCAGCCGATCCGTTCACGACGTTTTCTCTGACGACCGGCAGGTTGTGTCCCGCTATGAAAGCTTTCGTGCGGAACGCCTGCGCGTTCGTCAACTGAATAAAGCCTTCAGCCTTTGGCGACGGCGCCGGTGAATCCGAGATCGCATTGGACAAAACGGACTCTACAAACCGTTCGGCCTGCGGATTGATCGCGCTGTACATGCGCGCGACGAATTCCGACCGCGGTGAATAGATGCTCGTGATCGCACGTTTTAAATTGGCTTCGCCGTTTGGCTGGACCGACTGTGGCAGCTTGAACGGCGCGAACAGTTCCACGAACGAAGGCAGGCCTTTCGGCTGAGGGTTGCCGTTCGAAGTGCCGGTCGTCTGCGTGGCAGTGCTGAAGACGACGAGCTCAGACTCGAGTTTGTTTAGTTCTGTAAGCATCGCCGCCAACCACAATGCGATCTTGTCCCAGCCACGAGCGGAGGCAAACGCATACTGGCTGCTCAGGTAAGTCTGCAACGAGTTGATCTCGGTTGTGATGTTCGCGATCATCGTCGCAACAGGGACGCCGGTGGCTGTGGCTGCGGCTTGCAGCGTATTGAGACGCTCAGTCGTTTTCTCGACGGTCTTAGAAGTAGCCGACAATCCAAACGCGTCGATGTCCTTGTAGTCTTTGACAAACTGGTTCGCGTGGTTGAAGACCTGAAACACGCTGACGGGCGAGCTGAGAAAACCCGGCAGCGGTCCTTCGAGATTCAACTTCAACACGGTCCGATCCAGTTCCGGCTCGGCCTTGATGTCCGCCACGCGATAAAACGCCTCTCGCACCTGAACGGGAAACAACATCGTGATCTCGACGAGCAACGCGTCGTTCAAACGCAGGTCGGTCGCTGTTCCCTTCACTATCAGCGTGAGCTGTTGCAACGGCGCGAACGCAAAGTTGAAGATCTGCGGCTGCGTCAGTCGCGGCTTCATCAGGTTGAGACTGGAACGCGCAATTAACTTCTCCGCGGTTTCGAAGATCTGCGGCAACTCGTTTGGACCAGGAAGACTCTGCACTTTATTGCCGATGTCGATCAGCGTTTCATCCTGCGTCGGTTCGAGCGTGTAAGCGAGGTAAACACTCGACGACAAACCGGGCTTCAGTCGATAACCAACCAACCGCGCCAGTTCGAGAACCGAACGTCGCTCGGTTGCGGTTCGCAAATAACCTTCGTTCGCGATTCGTTCCTGGTAGAAGGTCAAAACGTCGCCGACCATGGCCCACGCGTCGAGCAGGGCCATTGATGCATCCTGCGTCTCGCGCGTGGTGAGCGCGGCGAGTTGCGGAAACTCGCTGCTCGAAAGCCGCGCCTGCATCGTTTCGTAGAAACTCGCGTGCGTGCCGGCGCGAAACGCAACCGCGTCCAGACCAGGTCGATTGAAGATCGCGACCGGCGTCAGCGCTTCCACGCCTTCACAGCAGCCGCACTTTTCGGAGTTTTGCTTCGAGTTTTCCATCTATCGACCACCCATCATCGTAAAAGCAATCTTGCCGTTTTCCGGGGAGTTGAGATCGTTGTCCAACCGCGCGACCTCCAACGGTCCAATCTTCAGAATTCCATCGGCGAGCTCGCGTCCGGCAACCTCGCGATAACGCTGCAACCTCGTGACGATGACGTTCTCAACTCCGGTCACCGAATGCGCGAGCGCCACGAGCTTGCTGATCATGATCCCGGCGCCGAACGTCAGGTTATCCGGATGGAAAAACCCGAGACGGCCGTCAGGCAAAACGCGATTGCTGAAGACGTCGAGCAACTCGGCCTTGACGTGTCCGGTGAGATAGTCAGGCTTGACGCAGACGCGCATCTCGATATCGAGCGGGACGTACGTCGCGCGGGTGACACGAACGTCGTGACCGATCCGGCGGAACGGACGCAGCAGGCATTCGACTTCGTCGAGCAAATGCTCGGACGACTCAGTTTGGTGTACGGGATCGATCGCGACGTTGACTTCGTACCACGCTCCGGTCCAACGCAAGACCGCCATCGCTTTTTGCACCTGCGGATGACGTTGGGCCAACTGCGCGTAGTCCTCGGCCGTGATCGCGCGCTGAAGATCGCTGCGAAACGCGTACGGCGCAAACAGTCTGACGCGATCCGTATCCTCGGGGTCGGTGCCGCCCTTTGCTGAGATCGGATTGCGCGGCAGTAACTCGATCCCGCTTAGCTCGTCGCGCAGGACGATGTGCGAGATCGATTCAGCGCCGACGTTCCCGGCGACGCCGTTTCCGACTCGATAACGCGCGCGAAAGTGTTCGCTCGCGATCGGCGCGCGGCCCATCTCGCCGTCAGAGAATCGCAAATGTGCGAGGGCACGGTTGTCGATCTCGATCACGTAATGCAGATCGTCGATGAGACTACCAAGCAAGTCGTAACGCGGTTGCCAGGAGAGATCCGTTAGACCACCCGGCGTGCGACTCGTCAGTGTCACTTGCGGCAGGGCTTTACGCGGATCCTGACTCATCAGGAGCGCGGCTGAGATCTGATCCTCTAAACACGAACTAAACGAATCTTTGTCCGGCAACGATTCCGCGTAAGTCAGCGGACCTTCTTTTAACACCGGACGGTAACGACCCGCGGTTACGGCGACTTCCGGCGCGCACGATACGTTGCCACACTGCGACAGAGACTCTTCGACCGGCACAGTCCCGAGATCTTCTTCAGTTCGATCGTCGACAACGCGTCCGCCGATCGTGCGTCCGTGGTCCACGAGGACGACGTTGCCGCGCGCGACGGAGACGTTCTCGAGCTTCTCGCAATCAGGCGCGCTGCCGGTTGACGAGATGCACAACGGGAACGGAAGCGCGTCAGCTTCGGCCCATTCGATCTGAACAAGCGGTTGGCCCGTCAGTTCGTCCTCGTCGGGAGTGACGCGCGTCAGCCACACGGCGTGACGTCTCTTCGGATCGAGATCGGAAGCCTCGCCTGTTTTCGGACTGATTACTTCTTCGAAGATCAGCACGTCGCCGGGATGAAGATCGAGTTTGCGGTGTTTCTCCGCCGGTTTCTTTTGTTTGTAACCCTGCTTAACTTGCGGCGCTTCCGAAGCATATTCATCAATTAACGTCGCACTCGTCGTTCCCTTCGCCAAACAACATTCGAAGTCGCCCCACGTGTAAAACAGAATTCGATTGTGTGCTTCCGTGAACGTGAATTCCGCCGGTCCCATCGGCTCAAAAACTTCATACTTGCGCTGGTCCGGATTCAGCAGTCGCAACGCATCACGCGTGATCATTCGACCCGTTTCCGCGACGGCCTTTCTCAGGCCCGCGATAAACGCGAAATCCGCTCGCTTGAGCTTGATCAAACCACCGCGCGTTTCGACAAACACCCAAGTTCGCGCGTTGCAGCCTTCGTGCATCTTGTAATCGACGAGCCGTGCGTGACGGCGAACGGAGATTCGCTGGCGCGCGGTGTCGAGATAGGCTTCGGTCGCAACTGCGTCCTGGTAGTAGCTGAGATGATCGGCGACGTAAGCGAGCACTTCAACGAGTGCGATGCCGAAGTCAGGAACATGTCGTTCCTTCCACTCAGGCATCGTGAGCGCCATGCGATCGAGTATCGTCTGGCGAAAACTCGCGTAGTCTTTGGCGAGGTAATTCAGATCGATCGGCGGCGCAGGCGCAGGAAAGCAAGCGCTCCGCGGCAGACAATCGAGATCACTCGGACAACCCGCTTTGAACGAGAAAACGATATGCGCGAAACGACGATCGAAACCACGCAGCGGGCGATTCGTCGGATGTCCTCGTTTATCGAGCTCGACGATCTTCAACGTGTAATCGGAAAAGTCGCCCGGTCTGTCGACGGTGATGGTCAAACAGTCGTCCAGATCCTTGCCTGAAACACGACACACGTCGATGTCGATGACCCTGATGTCGGTAACACGCGTTCCGCCCGTGATGACGAAGTTCTTCTTGCTGATCGGATGCGGCGACTTGCTGAGGAAGAACACGCGCAACTGGCGCTGGTCGTCGCTGACTTCGACGTAATCGATCCCGTTGAGATTCGGACGGCCCTGACCGTCAGTGTGTTTGCGGACCAGGTTTCTTCGTAAATCTACGTCGCAAAGTTCTGGAGTGTTCATAACGCGCTTTTCCTCTCGCTACACAACGCGCGAGATATCAGTTGTTCGCACCTCGTTGGTCTGACGGACCAGGTAACTCAACGTAAGACTCAGCGTGGAGTTTTCGGCCTGGACTTCGAGCGTCTTCAATTCGATCAAGTCGCCGAGCCAACGCTGAATCGCCGCCTGCACCGCGCCTTGCAGAGTTGACGCAAGACCCGCGCTGTTTGGCTCGAAGACCATTTTCAAAAGGCCCGAACCGAAGTCAGGACGATTGACGCGTTCGCCGGGATTTGTGAACAGCAGTTGTTCGATCAGATCGCGGATGTGATCGTCGTCGTCCGTCGTTGCGGTGCGGCCGCGGCCGTCAATTTCATACGGGTAATCGATGTTCATCACATCCCCTTCACTCTCGTTTGCGTGGCGACGATCGTGAGCGGCGTGCCTGTCGGCGCGCAGATCGACTGGCTGTCCTGCAACAACACGGGAACGCCGCCGGCTTTAACGCGCGTCGCGGCGGTGAGCCACGATGCCGTTGCGCACGGCGGGTTCGGTGTGCCTGTTAGAGCGCACCCGGCGATTGCGTATTGACTCGTCTGTACAACGATCGGCTGGCCGCTGACTTTCACGCGCGGGTTCGTCGCGACTGGCGTTGCTTGTCCGGGCACGTGAGCGCACATCACTTGCGCGCCGAGATGCAAAAGAAATCCTGGCATTTAGGTCACCTCGAATGCGTTTCCGTTTATCGCCACCTTTGGCCCCTGAAGTGTCACTTTCCCGTTCAGGCCGTTGTTGATCTCGATACCGGTCGGATCGATCTTGATCTTCATTCCCGCTGAGGTTTCGATCGTTATGCTGCCGATGAGATCGTCGAGCGTGATCGTCGCTTTGTCGGTCTTGAGAACTTTCATTTCGGCGACACCCGGCGTGGCCGGCACTTCAGTCTCGGACCAAAAACCGCCGGCCCAGATCGGGTAATCGGGATCGCCGTGCTCAAACTCGACCCACACCGACGCGCCGGTCGGCGGAATCAGAAACAACCCGACGCCGTTGCCCGTGTACGGCAACGCCGGCAACGCCCAACCACTCTCCTCCTCGCCGTAAACGTCCACGGCTTTGACGCGCACACGGCCTTTCATCAACGGATCGCGGTTGTCGCTGACCGTGCCCCGAAACTTTCCCAGAAATGGTGGTCCACTTTTGCTCATTGCTGGCTGCCTAAGCTTTCTTACTGCTCTGCCTTAAGTCATTTCGATATGGCTTTGCCGTCTGATGTGCGGCGAGGCTCTGCCTTAAGTCTTTTCGATATGGCTTTGCCATCTGATGTGCGGCGAGGCTCTGCCTCGCCGGCGACTTAAGAAGAATCAAGGGGGCTATGCCCCCCGTGCGCGAAGCCGAACCAAGGGCGCAGCCCTGAGGTTGACGGTTTGCGGCCGGCGAGGCAGAGCCTCGCCGCACATCAGGCGGCAAAGCCGCAAAGATGTTTCGCCGCACATCGAGATTTCTAAGGAAACGTCTCATATAGTTTTCAACTGAATGCCGGCACGACCAGCGGTGTCAGCGATCCATGTCCTTCGCGCGATAGTTGAAAGCTTTGTTTGTATTCGCCGCGCCGAATGCGATGCGTCACCTGTTTGACGTAGTAGTTGCCGTTGTAACTGAGACCCGACCCACGCACGCCGACGAGCCGCCGAGATCGCAACACCTGGCCGTAACGAACCGCGTCGATCTCGCCGCTGGCGGTCACCGCGTCTGACGAATCCGTCGCCGACGACATGGCGCGCAACACTCCCTGGCTTGGATCGAGATTCGCGCTGTCGCGCGCGACATAACTTCTCAACGGCGTCGCCGGACGCATCGCGAGCGGCGGACGCAAACCCGTCGGGGCCGGAATCTGGATCGGAGTCTTGGTGATTGGTTCGAGAATCGTAACGCGCGGCGTCATTGGACCAAGCGCGTTGTAGCTAAAGTTGATCGGCTGATCCAGGTTCGTCTGTGGTCCCATGTTGATCGACAACGCCGGCTGCGGTATTCCCAACCGGTTGTCGATACCGAAGTACGCAGTCGTAAAACCGGGCGCAGGCAAAGGCTCGATGTAGAAGACGAAGCCGTTGCGCTCAGCGAGACGACGGATGTAACCGAGATCTGTTTCCTGCTGGGACGGCACGCGATTGACCTCAATCGGGACGTCGGTCGTCGGCGTTACGTTCGGCGTGATTCCGTATTGGAGATAATTCGCCAGGATCTTCGTGACGATGATCGAATCCGGCTGATTCGCATGTGTCGTACTCGCCGGATCGAGATCGAGTCGGAGACTGATGTCTTCGCCCTGGATTCTCAACGTCGACTCGCCGGGGCGGTTGCTCGGTGTTACCTGATGCATTGTGATAACGCCGTCGATCAGGACTTCCGGTAGCACACCCATGAGCACCGCGATCACGATGCGGTTTGGCGGATCGAAGTAACCGTTCAGCAAGAGGCCGTAATCGAGCAGCGAGTTCTTACCTAGCGTGAATTCCATCTCGAACACGTCGCGCTCGCGATCGTTGTGACGCACCTCGAGAGAGACGAACGAGTCCATCACTTCGTACGGCGCGGGCAGCGGCACGTTCGGACCGATCAGAAATTGTAATCTCACGCCGAGATCGGGCACTTCATCTACCTCCGTTGGGCATCGCGACTTTCAGTCGCCGCCCGATCTCCGCCGTCAGTTCGTCGGGTTGCATGGCGTAGTTGACGTCGCATAGTTGCCAGAACTGTTCCGGATCGCCGAGATACCGTGCGGTGACGTTGTCGAGTCGATCGCCTTCGACGACGCTGTGTTCCGCGATGATCACGCTGTTGTTCGTTCGCGGCAGAAAGCGCCGCCGCAGGTAGACGATCTCGCGCTGGTCCGCGGTGACGTATTTCACGATCTCGATGTTGTAGTACCGGCTGGTTCGCGGAAACATGTTCACCTCGTTAGAAGAGCTTCATCGACGCGGCCAGGTTCACTGCGCTGTTCGCAATGTTCGTGGTCGCCAGGACTTCCTTCGCGATGTGGTGCGCGAGGAAAAGTTGATAACCGGGATTCGTGACTTTCAGGTCGAAGTAACTGAGCACATTCAACGTCAGATCGACCTTGGCGCGAATCGGATTGAGCAACTGGTCATAGGCTTCTTCGGTGATACTCAAACTGGTCAGTCGCACCGGAAGCACGCGCGCCGGGCCCCAGAAGAACAGCGTCAACGGCGCTTCGGGTGGAATGATCTCGAGGTTGCCCGCCATCGCGAGCGCGGTGTTCGCAATCGTGAGCGCGCTTTGCGGATAGAGCAGCATCTCCAGCGCCGCGAGCGTCGGGTGAATTCCCGATACGACTGCCAGCGGGTTTGCTACCTCCAGTTGATCGGTGGCATCGATCTCGACGCTCAGCGTGATGGTCTCTTTCGGTGGACCAGTGAGACGAAATGCTTCCGAGCGATCGGCGTTGTCGTTGCCGCCGCTCGATCGTGCTTCGACGCGGCGCGTGAGTGAGTCAGGGTTGTACTGAAACACGACCACGCTTGCGAGTGGCTTGAGTGGATCGAGCCCGATGATGGCGCCCTTGAGCAGGCGTGGTGAGTTTGGAAAGCTACTCATTACGTTTTCATGTCCTTGGACCGGTGATCCGTTAGGTTCGAGTGACTGTTCCTGTGCAATTGGTGCCGGACTTCTTCAGGTTGAATTCGATTTCGTGCTCTTCCGCGAGTACCCCGCCAATTTCAATCTCCTGGTCGACGAACTCCGTGCAACTCTTTTTCGCATCACCGCAGAGGGTGTATTTATCCGTACACCCACTGATCTTTCCCCCTGGTCCAATCACACAGCCCGGACCCGGCTTCCAAGTAAAGCCCGACCCTGTGCAGCCGTTATCGCCTTTTACGTTTTCGCTGAGTGTGAGTCCGTCCAATGTTTTCGGGCACTTACTACCGGTGGCAGTTACTGATGTGATGTCGTAGACCAGCCTCGCACCGCAGAGATTAGCGGGCGGAGTCTTTCCCTCCTCCTTAAAGACCGTGGCGCAATCCACCTGTCGTACATTCGCGTAGGTAACCGTAAATGCGCAGTCCCTTGCTTTCTCCATGCGGAGGATGCGTGCGGTCTTTCCACTTCCAGTGGTAAGAGGCGTGCCGGTAGTAGTCGGGGCAACGGTCGGAGCAGCAGGTGAAGGTTTTTCTCCCAGAACTTCACGGCGACAGTACGCGGCATTCTGCTCTCCCATGATCCTGATGCAGTCGGTCAGCTCCTTGGCCTGACGATACGGAAGCGGAAGACCCTGACGTTCTCGGAGGTTGTCGTCCAGCCCCATTGGGACTCGCTGAATCCTCTTTGCTGATAACCTTCCTGCGCCGCCGGCCACGCCACTTCCACCCGTCTGTTGGACCACGTGTGTGAGTTCGTGAGCGAGCAGTCTTCGTCCTGCCTGTGCTACGGGATTGAACTGACCGGCGCCAAACACGACGTTGTGGTCCACCGTGTAAGCAAGGGCGTTCAACTCTCGCGCCGATTCCGCGGCGGCCGGTCCCGAATGAACACGCACACGCGAAAAGTCGTGGCCAAAACGCTGCTCCATGTCCTGTCGCAACGCTGAATCGAGCGGCCTGCCGGAGCCTGAAAGAACACGGCCGACGCTGTCGGGCGCCGTCTCGGTGTTATCACTCGCATGGCCCGTGTAACACTGAATCTGAGCCGGTGGAGCGCTGAGCGGACGCCGAGCCGGACCTTGCAACACGTGGTCGGCGATGCGATCTGCTTCCTGTTCGTAAGAATCGTTGACTGGACCAACAGCCAGCTTTAGTTGCAAACCACTCTTCTTCTTCGAACACTCCGAGCACTGCCCGCCCGAGACGGTGTGATTGCCGCAGCCACACTTCCGCTGCAACACGCCGCTGAAAATCGGCATTGACTGATCGCTGCTTGAATGATGTCGCGCTCTTTCGATCATGGTTCCAGGTTCAACTTCCAGGACGGTTTAAAACCCGGTAGGGTCAGTGGAGGAGGAGTAACACTCAGCGGCGGACAGACGGAGTTGAATTCGATTTCGACTCTTCTGTTGCGCGCGGAATATTTCTCGCCGGCGTCCGTATCGACGGGGTTACCTTCTCCCTCAGAGCGAGTGAAGATCCACGGAGACGTTCGTTCAGGATTGAGTTTGATCAGGTCGAGTTGAATCAGGAACTTGAGGTGATCCGCGCGGCGTTGACCCAGATCCATATTGTGTTCTTCTGTTCCGGGCGCGTCGGCAAAACCGGTAAGAGTGACGAGACTCGCAGGGCACGCTTTCATGAACTCGCTCATTTTGTTTTTGAGCTCGTCGTAACGAGACTTCTGCCGGCTGTTTAGAATCGACTCGTTGATGTTGTAGTCGTCGAGCACGCCGAGTTTGAAGTCGAGTTTGAACGGCTGTGGCGGCGGCTGGGGTTTTGGTGGCTGCAGACAGAATCCGCCAATCACCTCGCGTGGCGGTTTGCAGCATTTGCCGTGGATGTCTTTCTTGGCAGGTGGATCACAGATCTCAGTAGGAATCGTGGAGGAGAACTTTTCGCACTTGCGCTGCTTATTCACAAACTCGTTGGGGCCGCAGCAGAACGACCCGCTGTTGTGTGGAGCAAACTTGTCTTTGTCGCAGCATGACTGTGTGTTTTCAGCAGTTCCCTGCTGGCAGCACATTCCTCTGAAGTCCTTCGATCCGCCGGTGCGGTAACCGGGTACATCGCAAATGCTTGTCGATGGGGTCGTACCTTTTTGCGTAAGGACATCTATGATCGCGCCGGCAGTTTTCTTCAGTCCGTCTTTGTACTGCGAATCGATTCCCGAGAGATCGATCAGCTTTTCAACCATGAACTTGGTGATCGTCTTAGGCAAATCATCGATTTCCTTTTTGATCTTGTCGCGCGCAGCTTGCTCCAGCTTGTCGAGAATTCCGTCCTTCTCGAGTTCCTTTTTGAACTCCTCTTTGTCCACTTCCTGTGCGTCATCCGGCTGTCGTTGCATCGCGGGTGACAGGCTGCCGCGTTGTTGGACCACGTGCGTGAGTTCATGTGCCAGCAATCGTTGTCCCCGCTGCGTGTCGGGCGCGAAATGGCCCGCGCCAAAGACGATGTTGTGCCCGACCGTGTAAGCCTGCGCGTTTACGTCTCGCGCGGAGTTTGCGGCGGAAGTCCCGGAATGGACTCGTACCTGTGAGAAGTCGTGACCAAAACGCTGCTCCATGTTCTGTCGCAGCGATCGCGGCAACGGCATTCCGGATTGCGACAACGTTTGGTCCACGCTGTCGGGAACTGAAGCGCCGGACGATCCCGAAATCCCGCCGTATCGCTGAATCTGCAAGGCCGCCGGTTTTACACGGCCGTGTGCGGCGGATGACATGACTTGGTCCGCAACCTGATCCGCTTCTCGTTCGTAAACGTCGCCCGCGTCACCAATCGTCAACTTCGTCTGCAAGCCAAGGACTTTCTTCTTGTCGCAGTCTGAACAACTGCCGCCGCCGGTGTGCTGACCGCAGCCGCACTTCCGCTGCAACACCGCGCCGGGTAACCAGCTCAGCGATGACGAATCTGTGTATCCGGCTTCGCGTGCATTCATTGTCCGATGCCCCTGTAAACCGCCTGCGCGACCTGTTGCCCGAACGCGTCGGGGTTGTTTCTGTTTCCGATCTGAATCGCCGGAGCGTGCAGCGCCGGCAGCTCAATGTCCGACGACAGCTCGTTGTTCAAACCATCACGCCCGATCAATCGCGCGAGCTCACGTTCAAACGCCGCCTGCATGAGCGGACGTTGGCTGTGCGGGAGGTCCATGCCGTTGACGACGAGACGATCGATTTGAACGTTGATCTTCACGCGGCTGCCTCCTCATCGCCGTCGGGTTCCTCGTCAGTCATGACTGCGGGCCAGTAAAGATCGGCTTCGCTCACGAGGCGATCGAGCTTTCCAAACTCCGCGCGCGCGGCTTCGAAGATAAACGGCATCGTCACCGGTTTACTTGCGCGCGCGGCGAGGAATGCAGCGTTCAAAGCGACGTTGTGAATGTTGCCGCCCGTAAGGTTCAGACGCGCGAGACGATTAAAGTCCAGTCCTTTGGTAAGCGCTTCGGTTGGAAACACGTGGCGCCAGATCTCCTGACGTTCGGGCACGCCCGGAAACGGGAAGTTGACGATGAAACGCAGGCGACGCGTGAACGCTGCATCGAGCGCGTTCTTCATATTCGTCGCCAGTATCGCCAGCCCTCGGTATGCTTCGAGCCGTTGCAGCAGGTAGTTGATCTCGATATTCGCGTAACGGTCGTGACTGTCTTTGACTTCACTGCGTTTGCCGAAGAGCGCGTCGGCTTCGTCGAAGAACAGAATCGCGCCGCCGTCTTCCGCGGCGTCAAACAATCTGCGCAGGTTCTTTTCAGTCTCGCCGATGTACTTACTCACAACTGCCGACAGATCGATGCGGTAGAGATTCAAACGCAGCTCGTTCGCGATGACTTCGGCCGCCATCGTCTTCCCTGTTCCACTGTCGCCGGCAAACAACGCGCTGATTCCCATGCCGCGATTCATTTTCTTGCTGAAGCCCCAGTCTTCGTAGACCTTCGCGCGTTGACTGACCTGCGCCGCGATCTGTCGCAACAGGTTTGTCTCCTGCGCGGGCAACACGAGATCGGACCAGGTGGCTTTCGCGTCGAGTCGTTGTGCGAGCTCGTCGAGACGTGGGCGAGTGCTGGCGAGACATTCGTCCCACAGTCGCTCGTGCGGCGTGCGGACGTCGTTTTCGGGAATGTTCGAGTTGAACGTGGCGGCGATGCGATCGATGTCGCCGAGGCCGAGATTGAACTGGCCCGCAAGTTGAGCCGGACTGTCCACCGCGGAACTCGCCAACGTTTCCTCCCACGCGGCCTTTTGTTCCGAGCGAGTCGGTTTAGCCACGTCCACGGTTATTGACTGCGCGGTCGAGAAAGCGCGCACGTCTCGTGTATCGAGAAACGTCAGGCAGTTCAGGCGCGCCAGGAAACGTTGCAGGACGGCGGCACGATTGTTTCCACTGCCGTCGCCACTCGACTTGTCGACCTCAGCAGCGTCCAGGTAAAAAGCGACCGGCATCAGCGCGCTCTCGCGATTGATGAACCGCGCGAGTGAATCCAGTTCGGCGGCATGTTCCGGCAACCACCCAGCCGGCAGACGATAGAGATGCAAACCGAGGGCGGTCGCGACGTGCCAGGCGATCAACTGCTTGCTCGATGCGTCGCTCCCCGGGAGTTGGACCACCGGCAACTGCGGCGTTTCTCGTTTCAACTGGAGCTTGCGAACGATCGTCGCGGCTGCTTCCTGTTGCGAGTCGGGCAGCGGCAACACAGTGGTCGCCGGTTGGAGCGGCATGAGGAAAGGCGTGAGCCGATCGTCGATGTAGTTCAGGCCCTTCAGGTAATTCAGAATGCGTTCGTCGGCTCGCAGTGCGCTGGTCGTGAGCGGCTGTGCGCCGGGCTGGTTGATCTCGATGATGCGCCAGTATCGCAGCGGCCGTTCGGGTGAAAGTGATTCCCACGCGGGCTCGTTGAAGATCGAGAGTGCCAATGCGAACGTTGGGTACGCGCGATTCATGCCGCCCTGAGCGAGATTGCAAAGCGAGGCGATACTCGTATCGAGCTCCTGCGCGGCACAAAGCAACAACACGTCGCGTTCGAAACGTGAGAGATCGAAACGATCGGCGAGGAGGTAAAGCGCGGGCGACGGCGTCATGGTTCCGGCCTGGTCCATCGCTTTTGCTGCCGCGCTGATCTGCTCGTCGAATGACTGATCGGTTGCGGGCAGAAGCAGACCGGCCGGTGTCGCGACGGTTGGCTGATCAGCGCTTGCCTGCGGATTTCCCTGACCGAACAGACGTTGAAACAAAGATGGCTCAGCAGCCGAGACATTCGGTTCGACCGGCGCCGGGACTGGTGACGGCGGCGGTGCTTGCAGATGACTCGATTCACGCGCGGCGTGGCGCTGCAACAACAAACGGACCCAGTTCAACGCCGCCGCCAAAAAGCGCGCATTGTCTTCCTGCCATGTGTTTGTGTCCGTCATGCGATGATCACCAGTGGTCCAATGAATTGATTGAAAGTCGGACTTGCGTTGTTCGAGTCGCGTTCGAGCGGGCTCTCCGCGCCGTCGACTTGCACGCGCACGAGATAAGTCGCGGCGGCGACGTCGCTGATGACAAACTCGATCACGTCGGTTTCGTCGTCGCCCGGCGCGATCCCGTTCTCGTTAGGCGCGGTGAAGACGTAAGCAAACGGCCCGCGCGTGTCGGGCGCTTGAAACTCGCTGAGAAACAACCGCACGCGCTGTTTTCTTGAGACTTGCGGCACGAAGTTGATCGTGATCGTTCCCGTGATCAAACCCGTCTGCGGATCGACTGCCGTTTGCGCGAAGGCCGGCAGGTTCGGGTCGGTGATGACCGGCGCCAGCACGAATGGGCCAACGTTTGATTCGAAACCACGATGCGGCGTGGGCGGCTGGCCGAGGTGGAACTGGTGGACCACCTGCATTCCCTGCACGCCTGCACGAAGATCGACGGGCAACGTCACTCGTAGTTCCGTATCCGAGATGGAGGTCGGAATCACCGGCGGCAAAGCACTCGTTCCGAAGTGGACCTGCGTCACGTCGCCGCGCAAAGCACGGCCGCCGATGACGATGTCGCTCAAAGCCACGATTGGACCAGGCACTGGAGTGTCGAGCCTGATCTCCTGGATCACCGGCGCGCGGAACGGCACGACTGAAATACCGGTATCCAGCACGGGCAGCGACGACGACGGCGTGTCGTCGGTTTCGATCAGGACCACTGTGCCCTGGTAAGTGACCGAAAGCGTGTACTGCGTTTGAAAGAAGACGGCCCAGAGTTTCGAAAGCTCTTCGAGAGTGAGCGAAGTCGGAGTGAACTTCACGAGTTCGATATCTTCGGCGAGATTCGAGAGCGCCAGAAACGGCAGCGCCGGACTGTTTATCGTGCGGCGAATCTGATCGCGCGAGAGCACGGGTCGCGAATGAAGCGCGCGGACGGCGCTGCCTAACATTCGTTGCGGCTCGTGCTGCGTTTCGTTTCCGTAGAACGTCAGCAGGTAGTGCAGGTCGAGCGCGACGCGCGGCTTCTGCATCAGACGCCCGTTGTCGGCGCGAGTCGGGAGATCGGCGTTGCGCCACGCGGCGTTGGGCGTCACTTGATAGAGATAAATGTTCACGCGCGTGCCGCCGAGTTCGGCGTTGGCGGCGTCGGGGCGCAGTGTTGTAACCGTCGTGCCGGCAACGTCGCGCTCGACTTCGGCCTGAAGGGCCTGGGCCAGCGAGGCGGTTACAGTGGCAATAGCCAGATGGTTGCTCACTGGGCACCTCGACTTCTTTTCTGCACGTAATCGTCGAGCGTCATGATCTTTGGTCCATTCTGTTGGCGCTCGCGTTTCGGCGTTGACGTGGGTGTTGCGCGGACCTCGATGCGACCGATGGCGACGTTGATTACGGTTTCAGGCTGAGTGGCGGGTTGTTCGGGCGCGTCGCTGGGTAGATCGGGCACGGGTGCGTGCGGGCGCGATTTGAGTGGCGGTAGCAGTCGCGGTGGCGTGTTGGGGATCAGTGTTGTGAACGAAGAAGTCACTTGCTGTTGCTGCGTGTTTTCAATCGCGTGTCTGTTTTCAATCGTGTGTGTGTTTTCGATCCTGTGCCTGTTTTCGATCTTGTGCGTGTTTTCAGTTGTGTGTTCAATCGTTTTTTCGGTCGTGTTTTCGATTGTGTTGTTGGTCCTGACGTGACGAGTAACTGGACGCGTGATGTGGCGTGTGACCGGACGCGTGATCTCGCGCGTGATTGGACGTATGACTTCGCGCTCGATCAATTGCTCGACGACTTCGATCTCGTTTTTCGGCTCTGAAAGTGTTTCCCGCTCGATGCGTTGAGCGGGAGAAGAGATCGTGTTCGTTGGGTTATGTCGTTCGATTGGTGTTTGAAAGATAAGCTGCGCGGGTTGGATTTCAGTTTTTGTTTGGGTTTTGATTTCTGGTTTGGGCGTACTTAGCCGCTCGATAGATGGAAACACGGATTGTTCTGATTCAAACGTTTCTTGTATTTGAGGAACTGGGGTTGCTGATTGGATGGGTTCGGCGACAGTTCTATCTGGAGCAGCGGGAGTTGCAACGACTGTAGGCTGTTCGAAGGATTCTACAGCAGGTTCCGGCAGGGCGTCCGGCGCGGCGTACGTCGAGTGCGGCGGCGGTTGCACAGAGGGTTGCACAGAAGGCTGCACCGACGGCGCGCCCGAAAAACTTCGCATCACCAGGTTCGTCAGAAAGTCACTCATCCGGCCAATATCTCCAGATAACTGCGACGGCGCGGCGCGCTCATTCGCAAGATCTCCGACTCCCGCCACCCATAATTCGAAGCCAGCAGATGAACTTCACACAACATCTGCCTGGCCCACGCGTGCAGCTCCGTCCACAGGTAGGAAACGATGTCGAAGCACGACTGCCAAACGTTTCCGCATTCCGGACAACTCAGATCGACTTCAACGTCCGCCTGCGGATCCGCTTCACCCATACGCTCGATCGCGCGTTCGACAACCTCAACCGGCAACTCGCTCACAGCGCCCGCACTTGTTACCACGCACTGCTCGAACAAGCGCGAACGCATTTCTGCGACTGTCGCACAGTCCGTCAGTCGCAGAAGATCAAGACTATTGGGGAGACGCAACTCGAGTTTGTAACCAGCTTCGGACAGCGAGAGTGGCGCATCTGAGGGCAACGAGGTGGCGCGAACATCGGCGACACTGAAGTTCAACTCGAGACGTTCACCGCACGCGGGACAGTCCGTCAGACTGCTCAGTTGCGAACCAAACAACTGCTCGCGCAACGTAAGCAGACTCGCGTCGCGCCGGCCGATGCTGAGCATCGCCAACTCTTCGCGTGTCGCGTCCGGGTAAGCTGCCGCGAGCAGCGTTAGCGCCTTTTCGACCGGCGCCTGGGGCTGCCCGCGTTCCCAGACTTGCAGCAATCTCTCCGCTGAAATCCTTGTTATCACCGATGTCACCCATTAGCGGCTGGGCTATCTCTATGGCAGCTCTATGGAAGAGCCAGTTCGGCTGGTTCGACGACGTCGGGATCACGTTCCCAACCTTCGTTTTCCAGTTTTATGTTTTGGATGAGGACGGCGTTGGCGTTCGCATCGAGGTCGGCCTGGGCCTGAAACTCAGACACCCAGCAGCGATAGACCTTGTAAGCAATTACCTTCTGGCCCGACTCGTTGTAGACCTCGATGATGATGTCTTTGCGAAAGTCTTTGAGCGAGACTTCCTTGCCGAAACCCGATCCGAAGTCCCAGACCTTGTTGGCCCACTTCTCGAATTCGAGATCGTGAGTGACGCCGCGTTCGAGCGTCAGAGCTTCGAACTCAGTGCGGCCCGGCGACTTGCGTGTGCTGCTCGGATCGCCGCCTTCACGATGCTTGACGACTTCGGTCGTGCGCTTGAGGGCGCCGCACTTGCTGATCCCGGCCACGTATCGCCCGTCCCATTTGATCTTGAACTTGAAGTTCTTGTACGGGTCGAATCGTTGCGGCTGAATGTTCACACTGAACTGTGCCATGACTAATGTGCCTCCAATTAAGTTTGGATCTGTCCCGCAATCTGTTGCAGTTTGATCACCACGAATTCAGCCGGCTTCAACGGCGCAAAGCCGACCAGGATGTTGACGATGCCTCGATCGATGTCGTTCTGCGTCGTCGTGTCTTTGTCGCATTTGACGAAGTAGGCCTCGCGCGGCGATTGGCCCTGGAAGGCGCCTTGCCGGAACAGCGAGTTCATGAACGCGCCGACGTTCAAGCGAATCTGCGCCCAGAGCGGTTCGTCGTTGGGCTCAAACACCACCCACTGCAACGCGCGGTAAAGTGTCTCCTCAATAAAGAGCGCCGTGCGCCGGACGGGAACGTATTTCCACTCCGAAGTCAGTTGATCGTTGCCTCTGCGCGTGCGTGAGCCCCACACGACTCGGCCCACTGCGGGCATCGTGCGCAAACAATTCACGCCGAGTGGATTGAGCTGTCCGTTCTCCTCGTTGGTGAGCGAGACGGTGAGCTGCGGCACGCCGACGAGTGTGGCATCGAGTCCGGCGGGTGCTTTCCAAACACCGCGCTGCGCGTCGGTGCGCGCGAACACGCCGGCGACCGCGCCACACGGCACGAAGTCTTCGAGCTTGTTCTCGCGCAACGGATTTGGCTGGCGGAGTCGCGGAAAGAAAATCGCGGCGTTCTTGCTCGTTGGACCAACGTTCGGCAGGCCGGCAATTACTTCCGCAACTGTGTCCCATGCCGCCGGCGGATCGACCAGCAACATCGCGCGTTTTCTCTCGCAGTACGCGCTGGCTTGCTCGATCAGCGGGACGTCGACGTTGCCGTTATCCAGGTAAGGCGGAATGCAAACCAGGTTGAAGAGCTCGGCTTTCTCGAGTGAGAAGAGACCTCGCTTGTCGGCTTCGAGCGTGCCGCCGACAAAGCTGCCCTGGTTGATCGGATTCCCGTTGGTCCCACTGTCCGCGGTTGCCTGCGTCGTTCCGGCGGCGGGCCGTGCGTTTCCGACGTTCCAGTTACCAACGTTATCTTTCGTGACCTGGATCAACTGCGAATCGTCTTTGACGACGAGCGGCACGAAACGCGAATCCGCAGGATCGACGGAGACGTTCAACATGTTCTCGACGCGCAACGTTTGCTGCGTGACGGGATCCACTTCGATCACCTGCAAGTTGAACAGATTGTTGTTGGCGGGATCTTTCGTATTGTGATCGATCACGACCGAAAGATTATTGCCCCACCGCCCCGGGTTCGCGGCCGCGAGTTCCAGATCGCCGACAGTGATCGTGGCCGTGCCGGCGTCGCGGGCAAGACGGACGATGATCGCCTGGCTGCCGCCGTTCAGGTAGAAATCGCGCACTGCGTAGCCAAGTGAGTTGTCGACCCACAAACCGCCGAAGATGCGTTCGAAATCGCCGAAGCTGTTGATGACTACGGGTTCGTCCGTTGGACCACGCAGGGCCCTGCCGAAGAAGGCGGTAATCGAAGTCGCGACTCCCACGATCGTGCGAACGCCGCTGGGAATCTCTTCAATATAAACGCCGGGAAACGTTAGGTTAGATGGCATGAGTTACATCCTTCCGAATATCTAAACCGTGGTCTAGGTTTGAATCTGTCCGGCAATCTGCTGGATCTTGACGACCACAAACTCAGCCGGCTTCAAAGGGGCAAAGCCGACCAGAATGTTGACGATGCCTTTGTCGATGTCGTTTTGCGTTGTCGTGTCTTTGTCGCACTTGACGAAGTAGGCCTCGCGCGCCGACTGGCCCTGGAATGCGCCCTGCCGGAACAGCGAGTTCATGAACGCGCCGACGTTCAGGCGAATCTGTGCCCAGAGCGGTTCGTCGTTCGGCTCGAACACGACCCAATGCAACGCGCGATAAAGCGACTCTTCGATGAAGAGCGCGGTGCGTCGCACCGGAATGTATTTCCACTCCGATCCGAGCCGGTCGTTACCCTGAAGCGTGCGCGATCCCCAGAGGACGCGGCCCGCCGCCGGCAACGCTCGCAGGCAGTTGATACCGAGCGGATTCAGTTGTCCGTTCTCTTCATTCGTGAGCGACACAACGAGTTGCGGAACGTTCACGAGAGTGGCATCGAGTCCGGCGGGTGCTTTCCAAACACCGCGTTGCGCATCGGTGCGCGCAAACACGCCGGCGACGACGCCACACGGCACAAACTCTTCGAGCTTGTTTTCGCGTAGCGGATTCTGTTGGCGAATGCGCGGGAAAAACAGCGCCGAGTTTTTACTGACGGTGCCGATGTCCGGTAGACCGTCGATGGCTTCCTGGACCGTGTTCCACGCAGCCGGAGGATCGACGATCAACATCGCGCGCTTCTTCTCGCAGTAAGCGGCTGCGGCGCCGATAAGCGTGTCGTCGATATCGCCGCCCTGGCGGTATGGCGGAATGCAGAGCAGGTTGAAGAGGTCGGCTTTTTCGAGCGCGTACAACCCGGTCTTGTTCGTTTCGCTGCCCGGGCCGGTGAACGTCGCTTCCGTTATGGCAACGCCGTTGGAGCCGCCAACGATAGCGGTCCTGGCAGTGTTGAGATCCGTATTGACCTGGGCCAACTCGGTGTTCGCATCATCAAGCGCCTGTTGCGCGGCCGCGACTGCGGCGGCATCGGGTGGATCCAGGTTCTGAGCCGCTTTCAGTGCCTTTTGCGCGTCGGCGACTTTCTTTTTCGCATCGGGAAGTTTCGCGGCTTCGACGGATACCGCGTCATCACCGGCAGTTACGTTCGGCAGGTTCGCGGGAATCGGAAAGTTGCCACGCCATCTGACGAGCTGCGAGTCGTCTTTCAAAACGCGATCGATGCGTCGCGAACTTTCTTTGACCGAGAGGTTCGGGAAAGTCTCGGATCGAATCACAGCCTCGTTGGCGTCAACTTCGCGAACGGTGATATTGAACAAATCCGCTACCGCGAGGCCCATCTCGTCGGCAATTTCCTGCGGCACGTTCTTGTTCACGGACGCGCGAAGTGATCTGCCCCACACGCCTTCGTCAGTGGCTTCCAAACTTAGACCGCCGACGTTCAGTTGCGCTCTGCCGGCGACTGCGCCCCCGCCAGTTTCCGGACTGAAAACGCGCACGACGATCGCCTGGCTGCCGCCGTTCAAAAAGAAATCGGAAACGGCATAACCAAGCGTGCTTTCCAACCAGAGCCCGCCAAAGACACGTTGGAAATCGGCGTTGCTGTTGATCACGACCGGCGTATCGACTGGACCACGAATCGCGCGTCCGAGAAACGCAGTGATCGAAGTCGCAACGCCGGTGATGGTGCGCACGCCACTCGGAATCTCTTCGATATAGACGCCTGGAAAAGTAAGTGTAGACGGCATATTAGCTCCCAACTTTTGTACTGCGCGCGTGCGCGCCTTAGTCGATCATTCTTTTCTACAACACACGGCTTTGCGGCGGTGCTAGAAGCGACGGCGCCAGAAGCGGCGTTGCTGTGTGAAATGAATTCCGATGGCTTCGAGATAGGGCTCGATAAAGTTCAAGAGATCCTCTTTGTTTTTCAACGATCTTCGCGCCCCACTGGGAACGTGAGTAATCTGGCCGTGCCAAAGGACGTCCTTTTCGGAAGCAGTCGAGGTCGGCTCAACCCAGAATTTGAGAATGAACGACTGCGGATTTGATTCCATCTGTTCACGTCCTGCATGAATCATGACAGGTCGTCATCTTCGTGACCGTCTCACGGTTGACTACGCGCGCGTCTCGTGAAAAAAATTTTGCGCGCGGTGGATTTCAGTCACTCGCTGCGGTTCGGCAACAGGTGTTCGACAAGCTCGATGTCTTTCTGGATCTGCTTCTGGAGTTCGGTGAGGCGCATTTGAAACTGCCGGAGGCGGCCGGAAAGTTGAGGCAGGGACAGTGTGATTTGCATGTCAGGTTGTGGCGGTGTTTGGCCCGCGCCGTCGGCGCGAATTTGGGCCAGGATCGCGTGTGTGCTGGCGCTTGGATCGACGTCCAGTTCTTCTTTTAAGAGACGGACGCAACGTTCGAATTGCCTGAGTGCGGCGGTGCGATTTCCCGATAAGTGATAAAGACGCATCATCTGTTGGTGCGCGCGTTCGGAGGCGGGATCGAGTTGCAGGATTCGCTCGCCGTAATCGAGACCGTCGTCGAAATTGTTCTGGCTGATGCACCACTCGATGAGTTTGTCCATCATCGCGAGGTACATGTTTTGAAAACGTTCGCGGTCGAAGAGGCACCAGTCGTGCCAGTAACCTTCGAGAAATCCGCCGCGATAGATCTGTGCTGCTTCGCGGAGACGTTGTGCAAGGTCTTCGTCGACGGTTTGACGCGATTTGACCTCGCGATAGATCTGTTCGAAGACTTCCGTATCGACCCAGAAATCGATCTCGGGATTGAGTTGGATGTGGTCTTTGTCTATTGAGATCAGAAGCGTCTGTTTCAATTCTGTCGGCAGCGCGTCGGATGAGCGAAGCCGCCACAGTGTTTGCCGCAGGTTCTTCTTTGATTGTTCGGTGGAGCATTCACTCCAGAGCAGCGTGGCGAGTGATTCGCGGCTGTGGACCATGCGACGATGGCTCAGTAGGAAAAGAAAGATTTCCTGGGCGATGCTGCTTTCAGGTTTCACCCAGGGATTTCCATGGCACACGATATTCGGTTCGCCGAAGAGTTGGATATTCCAGTCAGCCATATATCCTCCGCAAGCCTGACCGCTTGAGACGAGGCAGAACACGATTTGGGCCCGTCGGATGGGCCGGGGAGTGCGCGATTAGCGGGGGACTGAATCCGCGCCTATGAAAGGTCTCTTAGCTTGTATGCGATTGGACGTTGGAAACGTTTTAGTATGGGAAAGGATTTCATTTGGTGACTCCTGCAGAAAGTTCATCCACGGTCAAGTGGGTTAACGAGGTCGTGTTGAGAGGAAGCATTGAGTCTCTATTCAGCAGGAAGCCTAATTGAGATGGCATTGGTCGAGGGAAACCAACGCGCGTTTGAAATAACAAGGCGCGAACAATAATCCCGTTCGCTGGGATCTGTCAATACATTTTAATTTTCGTTAATCATGTTAGTCGCAGGTAAGCTGATCGGTCGTGTCCTAATTTGAAATTCGTTTCTATCCGTGTTCCCGATGAGCGCTGCGTTAGCTGATGTTACGCACACAGGCAGAACACGGATTAAAAGAGATTAAAGTCAGATTAGGGACACCACCAAACTGAACTAAAGACTTGTTTTCCACAGCCGCAGGGATTAATCTATGCGGCGTATCCGCGCAAAGCTCTCTCCAAGTGTTTCTCGTTTTTAATCCCGGCATTTAACCAGGATTAGTCTCCCCCTTTTGTCGCCATCCGACGGCAATAAGCTCGTGAAATAAAAAACGTATGCTGCGAGCCAAGTACAACCTGAATGGTCATCCATCTCTTAAGGGAGCTACGAAAATGAGAGTATTTTGTCCCGAACACAAAAGAGGATTCTTCGCTCCTCGGCAAAGCCCAATTAAGTGTGAAAATCGCGGCCACTTACTAGGCGAAATCGATTTTGAAGGCCAGGCCAAACGCCCCGTTGAGATCCGATGGCAATATTGCTGTAACTGCGAGCACTTCTGCCCGATCGATTTCGAGCGCGAGGGACTGGATCGCTGTCCCGTCTGCACGCGGCGTAGCTCGCAACTCTACCTGTGCGACAAGTGTCACCTCATCAGTTTCGAGTCAAACACGCCGCTGGATATCAAAAATTTCACTCTAACAGCCGAAGGCGTGCCGCAACCTTCCTGCCCCGGATGCCTGCGTTCGGCGCCGGCGGACCTGCACGAACATGACTGCGAGGAGCTCGGCGCTTCGTTCATCACCGCTCTCAGCACGTGCCCGATCTGCGACGATCGCCTGGACGTCGCACCAGCGTTTCCGTCAACCGTCGCGGAATATCTGAAACGGACGAAGTCAGCACACAAACTAAGCGTAACGTTTGACTACGAGACCGAGTCATTCGTGCCCGTGGAAGACGGCGAGTTTGTAGTCGTCAACAACGGCGAGCCAAACACACAGCCGATCGTGCTGCCGCGCGCGCTACGTTTTTCCACGCGCCGCGACTTTTACGAGTTCTACCAGGACTACTATCACTGTTCGAAACCTGATGCGGGCGAGGTCAAGATTCTGCGGCCGGCAGCGGTCACACCCGCTGGCGCGGGTTGGAGTTTACAGGCGACGGGATTGCTCGAGGTAATCAGCGATCAACCGAAACAGAAACCGATCGAAGCCGCGGCGCCTGCGCCTCCGCCGCCTCAACAATCCAAGCCCCAGCCGAGTCCACAGCCGAGTCCACAGCCGATGCCGCAACCGATGTCTCAAAGGGGCGTCGAAGAACCACCGCGCCCGGTCGCCGCGCCCGTCAGAAAAGACGAGCCGACCGTAAAAACGTGCAAGAACTGCGGTGCGACGATCGAGTCGAAATACGCCTTCTGCTGGAAGTGCGGCAGCGCTCTCAACTCGCGCAGCAACGGACCAGTCACGGTCCGCAGTAAACCCCTTCCGCTGCCCGTCGACGACGACGAGATGACCGTTCAACACGACGTGCAGAACGATGCTCAAGGCGGCGGCGCGAATCCGATGTTTTCATGGACGATGCCGAAACCGCAGGAACATCCGTCGTCATCACGCGGCTCGGTGTTGAAGCTAATGAGCATCGGCGCGATCGCTTTCCTGCTGCTGGCCCTCGGACTGTTTGGTTTGCTGCGTACCGAACCACAGGTCGCCTCCGCAACTTCCGAACCCGCAGTCGCGGAACAACCCGCCACCACTCAACCCGCGGCGCCAACGTCCCAACCAGCACCTGCCGCAGCGCAACCAACCGCGACCGTCGCCGAAGAGAAGCCGCAACCAGTCACTCCCGACGACGAGTTGAAAAAGCTTCGTGAAAAGCGCATGGACGCAAATCCTTCGGAACGTTCGAAGATCATCCAGGCGATCGCGAAAGTCGAGAAACAGTATCCGCGTGATTATCGCTTCCCATACGAACGCGCGAAGTTAGCGGCGAACGGTTCGAAAGCGACCTCGCGAAACGAAGCGTTCAAAGCGCTTTCAGTAGCAGCGGAAAAAGCCATCAGCACGGGCAAGGCGAACGAGATGCTGAACGGCCTCGAGGCAGACAAGTCGGGCGATTTTCAGAAACTGGCCCAGGGACGCCAGGAGTGGACCAGACTCGTGGCGGCACTGAAGCGAAAAGACATGAGCTTGCTCAGTCGCGAGTCCAACTCGAACGATTAACCGCTAACCGAGACGATCGATGCGGTTCGTCTCAATGGCGCGTTGGGCAAGTCGTCCGCAGGCTTTGACGAGCGCGCCGAGTCCGGCGAAGCGTGGATCTTTTGTCAGTCCCCTCTGATAACGCGCGTAGATCTGCTGAACGATGCCGGCGATCTTCAGCAGCCCGTAAGCGTAGTAGAAAACGGGATCGCGGACTTGGCGGCCGGTGCGGCGACAGTAGTGGTCCAACAATTCGCGGCGTGTGAAGTTCCCGGGCAGCTTGGTCATCACGAAACCGTACTGCTGCCATTCCTCGGGATCAGTCGGCTCCACCCAGTAGCCGAGCGCTGTACCGAGGTCCATCAAAGGATCGCCAATCGTCGCCATTTCCCAATCAAGCACAGCTACCACACGCGTGAGATCGTCAGGCGATAACACAAGGTTGTCGTACTTGTAATCGTTGTGTATCAGCGCACCCGGCGTCGAGTCCGGCGGCAGATGTTCGTGCAGCCATGTCGCCAGTTGTTCGACTTCCGGGACGTCGTCAGTGCGCGCGTTTTGGTAGCGCCTGGTCCAACCTTCGATCTGGCGTTTGACGTAACCCTGCGGCGAACCGAGATCGGCGAGATACGCTGCTTCGTAATCGACTCCGTGAATCTCCGCGAGCGTATCGACGAAGACTTCCGAGAGACGCCGCATCGTTTCCGGCGAGAGATCGACTCCACGCGGCGGCTCCGCGCGGAGAATGATTCCCCAGACGCGCTCCATCAAATAGAACGGCGCGCCCAGCACCGACTCGTCATCACAAAACAAGATCGGTCGCGGGACCTTCGGATAAACCTGGTACAGATGGACCAGTATGCGATGCTCGCGCCACATGTCGTGCGCGGTTTTGATCTTCGCGCCGATTGGCGGGCGACGCAGGACCAGCTCATGATCGCCGATGCGCAACAGGTAAGTGAGATTTGAAAAACCCGAAGGAAACTGTTCGACCGTCAGTGGGCCTTCCAGATGCGGCAAGTGTTCGTTGAGATAGGCGAGTAACGCGTCGTGAGGAAGTTCCTCACCATCACGGACCGCCACGGATTTATCAATTGACGCCATATTTCCGCAGCACGCTTCTCGCGACAACTATTTTGTGTACCTCATCCGGTCCATCATAGATCCGCGCCCCGCGTTCGTGCCGGTACCAGTACGACAACAACGTCGCGTCTGTTAATCCGAGTGCGCCGTGTACCTGGATAGCGCGGTCGAGGACTTTCTGAAGTATGCCGGCGACAAAGAACTTGATCAGCGAGATGTCTTCGCGCACGGACGCGGCGCCTTTGCGATCGATACACGCCGCGGTCTGCAACACCAACAGCCGCGCCGCGTTGATCTCCGCTCGACTCTCAGCGATCCACTCCTGAATGTTCTGCCGGCTCGCTAACAACTTGCCCGGCGACAACTCGCGTCGCGCGGCGTAACTGCACATCAGATCGAACGCGCGCTCGCAGATTCCGATCCAGCGCATGCAGTGATGAATGCGTCCCGGTCCCAATCGTTCCTGCGCGATCGTAAATCCTTCACCTTCATGGCCCAGCAGGTTCGTCTGAGGCACGCGACAATCTTCATAACGCACCTCGGCGTGACTCGCGTAGTCGCTGCCTTCATCGCCCATCACGTTGATGTTGCGCACGAGATTGAAACCCGGCGTCGGAATCGGCACGATGATCTGGCTCGCACGTTTGTGCTGACTCTCCGCCTCAGGATTTGTAACCGCCATCACGATCGCGAAGCTCGCGCCTTCAGCCGACGACGTAAACCACTTGTGACCGTTGATGACGTAATCGTCTCCGTCCTTCGTCGCCGTCGTGCTCATCCACGTCGGATTTGATCCGGGATGTTCCGGTTCAGTCATCGAGAAACAACTACGCACCTCCCCGTGCGCAAGCGGCGTGAAGTATTGCGACTTCTGTTCGGCGGTGCCATGGGCCAACAGGATCTCCATGTTGCCGATGTCGGGCGCCTGGCAATTAAAGAGGTAATGCCCGATCGGCGTGCGGCCCAACTCCTCGCTGACGTGCGCAAACTCGGAAAGACTCAAACCGAGCCCGCCATGTTCCTCGGGAAGGTGCGGCGCCCAGAGTCCGAGCGACTTAACCTCTTCACGTTTCGCGTTGAGAGCGGGAACCAGCTCGAGAAACGGACGGCTGAGAAAGCCTGCTTCGAGTGGATAAACGCGCGTACGCAGAAATTCACGGATTCGGTCGATCAGGCCGATCAGTTTCTCGTTGTGATGATCTGTCATCGTAAGTTTTTGGGACGAAGGCGTATTTTATCTTCGGGCCGGCCCAACGCGACACGTGCTTCACGATAGCGATACTGAACGAGTTCGGAAGTAGACGTCTCGAGTGTTTTGTCGCGCAACAACTGTTCGAAGATACTCACTAGCTGCTTCTCTTCCGCCGCGCCGGCATTCGCAGGCGCGTCTTTTGCTTTCCGCAACGTCACGATCTGCGAAGCAAGCGCGTCGGCCATCTGCAACTTGAAAAGATAGTTGCGCGGGTATCGTTCTGACAACACGCGCGCGGTCGCCACGGCATCTTTCCAGCGTTTCTCACGTTTGTACAAATCGACGAGCAGCACGTGAGCGAGGTCGCGCGCGAAGCGACCTTCGACCGCGACGCGTTCGAGTGTTACCAGACCGCGCTTCTTCGAACCGCGCACACCCATTGTTCCCGCGATCACCTTCAAAGGCAACGGCAGCGAGCCGACGATGTAGTTTTGTAACCCGATCGTCAGTTCCGCGTCGCGGAAATCAGGCGCGAGTTTTAGGACTTCCTTGTGCCGATCGACGGCGTCGGAGCCATTCTTCAACGCCGAACGATATTTCCGTTCGACGGCGGCGGCGTAAGCGGCATCGAGACCTTCGGCCGCGCCGAGAAAGTAGAGGGCTTCGACGTCGCGCGGATTCTGTCGCAGCTTCGCTTGCGCCAGCGTCTTTGTTTGCCGGATCCACTTTCGAAACTCAGCCGTCAGCGCAGGATCGATCTTCTGCTTCCCTTCCGTGTAAGCCTTTGTGCTGTAGAGCGTCGCCTTCAGTTCCCACGACTGGTTCAACTGTTCTACCCACAGACTCGCCGCGAGACATTGCGCGCCAGCAGGATGGTCCGGCGCGATTTGCAGCATCTCGCGAAAGCGTTTGCGCGCGCCTGCGTAGTCGAGGTTGTAAAGCGCTTCGTAGCCCTGGGCGCGAAGCGTATCGAGGCGGGCGCGGTTATCTGTTGTTTGGACCAGCAAGAGCAGTGTGAATAGCAGTGTCATAAACTGCTCTTTACGCTCACACTCCGGGCCGATTCCAGCATCCGGTGACACTTAATTAACTGCCACACTTCACTGCCCGCCGCCGCCAAACTGAGCAAAATTATGAATTATGAAGAGATCTCAAACTTACCATCTCAGCCGCACCATCATCTGTGTCAGCGGATTACTGTCGATCGGCACGCTCTTCATTCCCACCACCAACATCCTCCACATGATCGTGGACGTACTGCTGCGAACTTATCTTGTGTTCGTCGGCACGGTGATGGCCCACGAAGGCGTCCACGGTCATCTCGGCCGCACGCGCGCGGCGAATTTCTGGTGGGGGCGCGTCGCCCTCCTGCCCAGCATGGTCCCTTTCACCAACTTTCGCCGCACCCACCAACTGCATCACGCGTACACAAACGTGCCCGATCAGGATCCCGACCACTTCATGAAATCGCGCAACTTCGTCGAACTATGTCTGCGTGCGCTGGCGATGCCGCATCAATGGTTCTTCTGGTTGCGCAGACACGGGCGGCTGAGACGAAGCGACATCGTCGAGTTGTTGCTCAATTACGCCGGCATCGCGGTGGTTTATGCCGTGGTGCTGTGGTTGGTGGGCGCTGAGAGATTGTTCTGGGGAATGACGCCGGCGCTGGTGCTGGTTTCGGTGTTGCTCTGGTATCCGTTCGCCGTTCAAACGCACGAGGGATTTTCAACCGGCGCCGCTGCTGCGCGTTCGCACAATTACTACGGCCGCTTCATGTACTGGTTCTCGCTCGGATTGTCGATGCATCGCGAGCATCACTTGCAACCGAAGTTGTCGTGGATCGAGTTGCGGCCGTTTGTTGAGCCAGTGCCGCCGGGAGCGTCGAAGTGGCTGCCGCAACGTGACATTCGACTCGAATCGATATGAGACTCACGCTGCTCGATTCCGCGTTTAGTTTGCTGGACGATCGCCGCTCGCCGCAGGACTTCACGATCATTCTCTACTTTCGTGAGTCGCCTGACGTCGATCGACTGCGCGAAGGCGCGAAGAGTGCGCGAGAACGTTTTAAGACCAGTGGTTCTCGTCTCGAACGAGATCAGTGGGTTTATCAAGATTCTATTTGTGATATTCCGGTGCAATCGATCGAGCAGTTCGTCAATGAACGATTCGATCTGAGCAATGACTGTCCGGTGAAACAGATCGTCGTCGCGAATACGCTCGCCACCCGGTTTCATCATGCTGCCGCTGACGGGATGAGCGCCGCGATGTGGTTGGGCCATCAACTCAGCGTGGCGTACGGAATCACACCGCCGGAAACTTCCGCCGAACTGTCGCTTCGTTGCGCTGAGACTTCCGTGAGACGCAGCAAGTTTGCTTATGACGGCGCGTGCGATCCGCTTTGGACCAGGAACTCAAAGCGCTCGGGAACGCGTCACTGGATCACGCGCGGGTTTGTCTCCGAAGATCTACAACGAGCTTGCCGTCGCGCCGGCGGTTTTACTTACAGCGATCTGTTGGCCACGTGCGTCCTCGAAGTTTACAGACAATGGAATCACCAGCACGCTAAGAACGGCCAGCCGCGCGTCGGCGTCTGGCTGCCGATGAACATCCGCCGTCGCTCAGGGGAGGGTTTTGGCAACGGCACGAGCCGCATCCGGCTCTACGCACGATATTCACCGTCAGCATCGCTCATCAACAAGGCACGCGAGGTTCGCCGCCAGGTTGCATGGTCCACGGACCACGGCGAATGGGCCGTGCCGGAGCTTCCGTTGCTCACGCGTCTTCCCGGCTGGATAGCAAGACCAGCGCTTCGCGGTTATCTGAATCGACCGTCGATCGATATGGCGACGGGTATCTTCTCCCACGCCGATCGTTGGGGCGGCGCGAGTGAGGCTTTCAGGCACGTCGAGAGAATCGAATGTATCGGCTTGCTGCATCCGCGACAGGCGTTGGCAATCAACGGAGCAACACATAGCGGTCAGACGTGGCTGACGTTCACGTACGACGCCGGGATGATGAGCGACTCTGAAGCAGGCGAACTGGCCGGCATGTACGAACAACAGATCGAATTAGCGCAAGCAGAGTTGTTATGAGAGGTCGGCTCAACGACACGATTCGATACTTCATTGCTCATGCGATTCGGCTTGCGGGGATTGTGTTGAGCGGTTGGCAGAGAATACGGATCGCGCGTTTTGCCGCTAATCAACGCCGGTTGAAACGCAAGTATCGCCTTCAATCTGACACGCCGGTTTTGCCGTATGGACCACGCGTCGTCGAGTCTATCCGCCACGCCGCCGCTCGGCTTGGCAGTGACGCCGTGTTTGCCATGACCTCCGGTTCGACCGGCGATCCCAAGCGCATCGTCTACACAAAACACCGGTTGCGAGCGCTGAAATTTGCTTTCTCGGATATGTTCGCGCGAGCATGCGCCGCACATCGATTGCAGCGCACGAGTCTTTACGTCTTCAGCTCCTTCGAACGCGACGCATCGCTCACCTCGATGCTGCTCGACGAGGAGAAACTCCCGCTCTACGTCTCAACACTCCAGGCGCCATATCGCGTGCAACAACATCCCGCGATCCGAAAGCTCGCCTCAGACTACGGCGCGGCCGCTGTGCGGTTGTGGATTCTCACACTCTCGAATCCCGGAGTTCTATACGCAACGAATCCCGCAACGATCTCGACGTTTCTTGACGAGCTTCAAACCAACTGGTCGCAGTGTTCGCAACTGAGCAAAGACTGGTGCAACAATCCGAAACGCTTCGATCCCGCCGTCCATACCATTGCGCGCCGCCTCGCGTCGCACGGCAGCACGCGTCGCCTCCAACTCGTCGCAACCACCAATCAACCACTGCGACTCGGAGACTTCGCACCCGCCGTCCGAGCCTACATCTGCTGGACCGGCGGCTACGTCAAACCATTTCTCGATCGAATCTCAACCTATTTGCCCCATAAACGATTGATTCCGATGTACTCGATGTCGACCGAGACGATCGAAACAGAAACAGTCTTTCGCGACGGCGAAGCTTACTTTCTGCCGCTGGCGAACGGCGTTGTTTACGAATTCCTCACTGAAAACCAGTTATTAACACCCGCTCAACTCGTTCCCGGCGAAACCTACGCGATGGTCGTCAGCGACGCCTACGGCTTGCGTCGTTATCACACCGGCGATCTCTTCACCTGTCGTCGAAAGTTGAACGGTCTTCCGGATCTCGTTTTCCTGAGACGTGGCGCGCTCGAATACTCCTTCGCCGGCGAAAAAGTCACCGCCGAGCAACTGACACTGATCTTCGATCAGTTGCGAGCAGCACACGGGTCCAAAGGGTTCCTCACGTGCGTGCCGTCGCTTTTGCCGAAGCCACACTACAAATTAGTCATGATCGGTTGCGACGGCGTACAGGACGATCTCCTCGCAACCGAGTGCGACAAACTTCTCAGCGCCATGAACTGCGAGTACAAAAGCAAACGCGCACGCGGCATCCTCGGCCCGATTCGCGCAATACAAACCGATGCGGCCAATTTCGCCCAAGACTCCGCCGGCAGTTGGGAAACACAGTTCAAATTTCTTCCACTCTACCGCCGTACGTGGGAATCAATGTCTTCATTTGAGCTTAGAGGTGTCTCATAAAAATACGGCGCAGCACTCATAAACACCTCCAGTTCATGCTTATCTGTTTGGCCTGCTCCTTGCTAGGAGCGAATCTGTTCTAAGCGAGGACTTCAAGGAGGGGGCATGAAAGACGAACAAGTACGGGAACTCTTATATCAGATGCTCGAAACTGAAATGGGCGGCGTTCAGGTCTACACGACCGCGCTGCAATGTGTTGAGAACGAGGATCTGAGAGAAGAGTGGGAAAAGTATTTGGAGCAGACGCAGACTCACGTCACGATCGTTCAGGAATGTTTGCAGAAACTCGGACTCGATCCGGAGGAAGAAACACCGGGTCGAAAGGTTGTGCGCCACATCGGTGAATCACTCGTCGCCGCAATGGAGATGGCGTTGGAAGAAGGCGAACCAGGCGCGGCCCAGTTGGTCGCGACCGAATGCGTCGTTCACGCCGAGACCAAGGACCACATGAACTGGCATTTGCTCGGCGAAGTCATCAAGAAGGCGAAGGGCGAGGTCAAGCAGGCACTCTCCGAAGCGCACGAACAAGTCGAACACGAAGAGGACGAACACATTTATCACACGAAGGGTTGGTCGCGGGAACTCTGGATCGAGTCGCTCGGTATGAAGGCCGTGTTGCCGCCACCAGAAGAAGTGAAACATGTCGAGACTGCGATCGGCGCAGCACGCGCGGAACAAGCGCGTACCGATATGCTTTAGTTTGTTGTCGGCGGGTCAATCGAAGCTGGTGTGGCTTTGATTTTTTTGGGGGCACGAAGAGAGGCGAGCAAGTTGTACCACTCGCCTCTCTTCGTCTTTTGTTGTACAAATCTGGTGATATTTTGGAACCGGCGCTAGTTGAGGTTGGTGTTTAGAGCCGTAATTCTCTCCCTTCAAAATAATCCCTGATTAAGGAGACGACAAATGTTCCCCATGCGTGTGGTCCTGTTGTCCGCCCTCGTTCTGTTCTGCTTCTCACCTGCTCTCGCCCAACGACCCGGGCCGCAGTTTTGGCGCAACGGTGACTGCGAACCCTTCGAACCGCGCACCAGACTTGAAATGATGGACAGGATACTCGGCGAGGTGATTCTCAAAGGATTCACTCGGATCACGACCGTCGAGGTGCGTGGCGTGCGCATCGACGCGGTTGAGATGCGCCAGCTCAAAGGCAAATTTCACTACAAAGGAATCGTGGTGTCGCTGCGTGAGGCTCAGCCGATCGGCGACAACCGCGACCGAATCACTGAAAGCCGTGCTTTTATCGATTACGACGAGATCAATCCGCTGCTCAACGCGATCGACGCGATGTCGGGAATCGATGAAACCTCGACGAAGCTCGTGGGCTTCGAAGCGCGCTATCGAACGACCGGCGATCTCGAAATTGCGGTCTTTCGTCAAACGCGAAGTGGAAACGCCGTGACATTGAGCACAGGCATTTGCGACCGCGTTACGGCTGCGCTCAGTCTCGACGATCTCGCGAAAGTCAAGGCGATGATCCAGGAAGCAAGAGGCCGTCTCGACGAAATACGCTAGTCGACGACACGGATTCTGGTTTCAGCGCCGTTCGTGCGGATCTCCGGGACGTACATCGCATGGCCCAACACCGGCAACGCGTGAAACGCTCCCGGAGCTTCCGCCCTCATCTCGTAACTCACTTGCCACACGCCTTCCGGCAACCGATCGATGAACAACGCGACTTTCCGATCGCGCAGCTCCTGGTAGACCCAACGCGCGCGGCCTGTAAAATCGTTGGCCGAGTTGAAATTCATCAACGCCGCACTCTTGTCGTTCAGCGCGCCTGATTTCAACTCTCGAATGTAAAGGTTCTGTCCACTGCGAATCTCGACAGCTTCAAGACCGGCTGGTTTCAGATCTTCAAATAACAGGTACTCATAGTTGTTCTTCGCCTCAACCGTAAGCACGACCTCGACACGTTCGCCGCTCTTCACTGTCTCGCCGTCGTTCAGCGGCACACGTTCAGAAACAAGTCCTTTGAGCAGCGTCTGGTGATTCACGAGTTTGAAATACTGGCGCCGCACGAAGATCTCGTTTCCAACTGGCTTCAACGGCTCCTCGAGACTGAAGAACTCCGCTTCAGCTGAGAAGTACAATGGACCACTGCCGTTCTTGCGCACGATCGTCACTTCGTTCTGCCCGTCGCGAATCAATTCGCGCGGGATCGCGAAGCGCGTCGGCGCACTCAGCGCGTCGTCGGCCTTGATCTGCTTAGTCGCAACTGAAGAGCCGTTAACGAGCACCTGGTAACCAACCACGGGCTGCACTTCCCCACTCGTGCGCAGGTAATCATTCAGCGTCAACACAACGATCGCCGTATCGCGTGTGTTACTCCACTGCGCACCGCGACGATTCTTGATCAGCCAGTTTGTCACCGGCTCGATCAGCTTGTTCTGCGGATCGATCGTCAACAGCGCGCGCAAAGCAAATGACGTTGCTTCGACGCCGCCGTCAGACCAGCGCCAATAGATACCGTCTTCTCCCCAGTGCGCCGTTCCGATCACTGAAGGATCCGACGCTTGCACGCCCTTTTGCACGATCGAGATATCCGGACGCGTGTCTGTTTTCACGCCGTTCTCCAGATTCTCGACGAGCGTCTTGGCCTGCGCGGTGTAGCCGTAACTATGCGCCGCGAGCGCCAGCAACGCGCGCGTGTAGGCATTCAACTTGTCGCGGCTGGTCCACAGGTTGTTGAAAGCCGTCGCCTGAAACTTTCCGACTTCCGATCGCTTCTGCGCGGCGTGTTGGACCGCGAGCGCGTGCAGCATCCACGCCTGCGCGTCGTAATTGTTCTCCTCTTCGACGAGCTCTTTGTCGAGATATGCGACAGCGCGTTCGACTGAATCCGATTTCACATCGAGACCAGCCTGGCGAGCGAGCGTCATTCCCCAAACGACATAGGCAGTCATGAAATGATCGCTGTCGCCTTCTTTCCACCAGCCCCAGCCGCCGTCCTGATGTTGAAAGTCGTAGAGGCGTTCGAGACCTGCTTTTGTGATCCGTGTGAGATCCTTGAGATCGCGGCGACCAACTCGCCCCGGCGGATGCGTGGCCGCGGCAGTTGACGGTTCGATACCGCCGAAGATCTTATTCATCGCGGTTTCGGGGTTCATTCCGAGATCGCGCAGCGTCTTGGCCGTGATCACAGCAGGCAGAAAACGGCTCATCGTCTGCTCCGTACAGCCGTAGGGATAGTCAATGAGATACGGCAACGCGTCGAGCATTGTGGTCGCCATGCTGGGCGCGACCTGGACCGTGAGCTCCGTGGAATCCGCGCGTCGCTCCTTCGGGATATCGAGTTTGATCGCGACGCTGTCGCCGCGCATCTTGCCCGAACGTGTAACGAACTTCTCGATGCCGTGCTCGAAGATCGTGAAAGTCTTTTCCATCGCATCGGCGTAACGGCCGCCACGTGCTTCGACTTTCAATTTCGCTTCGCTGGCGTGCGTCACCGCGACCTGCCAATCAACACGCGTTTCGCTGTTTGCCTTTACTTCCACCGCCCGCAACGCTCCATTTACTTGCTGAACAGTTACGCCCTCGGCGCTCAACGCCGGCGACACGCGCATCGCTGCGTCGGTGTTGTTGTTTATGACGGCGGAGATCGTGACCGTGTCGCCGACGACAAAGAAACGCGGCGCTTGCAGGCGAACTATGAGTGGTTGTTTCGTGCGAGTCGAAGAGGTTCCGATACCGAATTGATTTCCGGTAGTGGCGGCGCGCGCGGTCGCGGACCATGTCGTCAACGAGTCGGGATACTTCACCTTCACCGTTGCGGCGCCGTCAGCGTCGGTCTTGACGTCAGGCAGCCACACGATGGTTGAACGAAAGTCGTTGCGCACCTGCACTGCCGGCTCAGCTGCATTCTGCTTCGGCGGAGGAGCGGCTCCCTCAGCACGTTCGCTCATGAGCGCCGCCGGCTCGTATGAGACGGATGAACGTGCCGCGTTGACACTCCCGTCGCCGGCCAGAAGCCTGGCTTCGGACTTCGCGGGACGGCCGCCGGCGCGAATCACGTCCGCGCCGCCGGCATCATCACGATTCGCATACTGCTCTTTGTCTTTGGCAGCGTACTCTCTTCGATCCCGCAATGCGCCGTCGATTTCAACCAGCCGCGCATAAGGTTTCTGATTCAACGTGCTGCTTGTCTGAACGTTATTCCAGCGTTTGCGACCATAATAAAACTGGCGTGGATCGCCTGCGTAATCGCGTTCGATGTATTTCACTGACTCGTCAACCAACCCCAGCGCGATTTCGGCTGAAACAGGCCGGCCATTGACGTCCTTCGCCGAGATCGACAGCGTTCCTTCTTCACGCGGCTGATACTGCTCGCGATCGGCCTTCACAGCCACGTTGAGAAACTGCTCGACCGGCGGCACCACGACCTGCTTTGTATCAATAAACCAGGCCGCATCCGCAACCGTAACCGCACTGAAAAAGACGTTCGGTATGTACTTCTCCTCGATCGGTAATTCGATGAGCTTTGCCGTTCCAGTGATATGGACCAACTGATAGCTGTACAGGTCGTCGCCTTCGACGCTGAACAACACGTAACGATCGGTAGCGGGAACGGAGATCATTACCGGCGCCGTCTGGCCCGCGCGCACGGTGTCTTTATCGACGACGATCTCGAGCCCGCCCTTGCGATAGCCCAGTTCCGTCGTGGCGTTGGTTGCAACGAAAACGTAGGTCTCGGTTTTAATCGGCGGCAGAAATCGATCGCGCCTGAGATCGACGCCCTGACGGCTTTGCCAGGCGACGCGATAGTAACCATCGCGCGTGGGCGTGAACTTGAGTTGGCCCACGCCGTCAGCGTCGGTCTTCACTGTCGTGGTGAGAATGTCCTCGTGCTGGTAACCGCGGAACTTTAGTTTCCACTCACCTTGCGTCGTGCGCGGCGGAAATACGGCAGCCGCTCGCAAACGGCGCAACTCTTCGCCCTGCACTTCGCGTCCGGTCGGATCGGTCCAAATCTCCCACCAGTAGTCACGCGTGACCTTGACCGTTCCTTCGGTCTGAACCGGTTGCTCGTTGGCGTCGATGGCTTTGATATCGACCGTAACGTTGTCCTGCGGGCGATAGATGTTTCGTTGCGGGCGCGGATAAACGTAGTAACGCTGGCGCGTGACGCGCACGGTGTCCGCCGAGATGATCTCGCGGCGCGAAGCATCGACGACGCGCGCTTCGATGCGATACTCGTAATCCTGATTGTAGTTCGGGTGCGGTGTGTCAAACGTCAGCTTTGCTTTACCCGTCGCATCGGTCTTGAGTGTTTCGCGTTTGACGACTTGTCCGGCGCCGCCGCCGTAGTAACCACGCATTCGTTCGGCGTCTTCGTAGTACCACGGATAATCACGACGCGGAAACCACCAGTGATAAAACGGCTTTTGATAAACGACGACTTCGACCGACGCGTTGCTCACTGGTCCACCGAAATAGTAATCGGCCTGAATGTCGACTTCGACGTTTTCACCGAGCCTGAAAGCCTTTTTCTTCCCATCCTGCTCAGGAGTTTTTACTTCGACTTTGAACTCGGGCAGCTTGTACTCTTCGAGTCGAAACAGCATCGCGCTGCCGATGTGACTCGCGCGGCCTTCGGTCCAAAACTGAATTTCGTAATAACCCAACGGCAACTGTTCGCCGAGCTCAATCGAACCCCACGCGCTGCCGAATGCGTTGAGCGTCGCCTTGCCTTCCATCGCCTTTACGCCACGCTGATCGTTGATCTGATACTCGATGGTCTGGTTCGCAGGCGTAGAATAAGCACCGTCGTTCGATCGACGCGCGATAATCTTCCATTGCAGCGTCTCTCTCGGACGATAAGCAGAACGATCGGTGAAGGCGTAGACGCGCCAGCCGTCCTCTCGTGGTGCGCGAGAACTCTGACCAGCCGCAAAGGCCTGGCGGTCGTTACTCGCCGCGGTCGCAAACACGTGCCGCGATCCGCCGACGTTCTGAAGTGAAAACTGCGCCAGTCCATCGGCGTTGGTCGTTTGTCGCACACGGCGCCAGCGCCACACGTTGTCGTAATAACTCTCCCATAATGTAACGTTCGCGTTTGCGATCGGCGCGCCGCTCAACGCATTCGAGAAAAACACGAGCGCCTGTTTGCCTGAACACTTCAACACGAGCGTTGCATCCGAAACGAGCAGCATATCGCGCGCTGTAGTCGAGTTATCGCCTTTTGCTTCGAGCAAGTACGCTCCGACCGGGACTTTTCCGGCGATGCGCGATTGTTCGCTGTAAGGCCTGTAGTCGGACGTGTTGAGGTTGCTGGTCCAACGCTTGACGGGTTCGCGTCCTCCGGTCGATCTCGAGTTCATCCAATCGCCAGTCTCGCCTATACCTTCAGATTGTTCGGCGGATCTTCCGTAAGCGATGTCGCTCGTCATGTCGATCTTGTAGAGCGCGAAGTCCACACGCTTAACGTTGCGTGCGTTCACGGCAAACTGGATCTCGGAGTCGGGAAGAAAGACGTTTGCTACGCCGATGCTGAGATGCGGCGTCGTGATGTCGATGATCTGCCGCGTGGCTTGTTCGAAATAGCGCGTCTGGCCCGCGGTGAACTCGGTTGTCAGGCGGCGATAGAGTTCGAGCGCCTTTACGTGATCGGCGCGGTACTGCCACTGACCTTCCGGAATCTCGACGGCGCCGCCAGCCGTGTTCATCCATTCGGCGTAATGAAAGAGCGCGTCGTCATACCACGACGACTGCTTTCCTGCTTTCAGCGCTTCTTCAAAATGATCGACGACGCGCTCGATCGCTTCCAGGTCACCACCCGGGATTCGTTGTCGCAGCGTCATCGCGATCAGGAAATTCAGATGCGACCGTTCGTCGGCGGACGTGCTGATCTTAAGTGCGTTTTGCAGGACTTCGATCGGAATGTAATTGCCGTAGTACGTGTAATAGTAATAGTTGTCGCTCACCGCCGGCGATGCTGCTTTGAAAACGATCGCGAGGTAACGACCGCGGGCACGATCGATCTCGCGTTGACCCGCCCACCAGTCCAACGCCTTCTGGTAGTGGGGCCACGCCGAGCCCCAATCCATCGATCCGCCACGCGCCCAGAAGAAGTCCGCCAGCGACTCGTGCGCTTCGGCCCAAACGAGATCGCGATCGACGTCTTTGTCGGCAACGCGGATCAGCTCTTCGAGTTGTTTCTTTGCTTGTTCGAACTTCGTGTCGTCGGCAGTCTGCGTCGCCGCCTGTGCGCGCCACAAGGTGTCGGCAATTCTGAACTCGACCCAACGCAGTTCAGCCGCGCTGAGTTTTGCTTTATCAACGCGGCTGTAGATCTCGTGCGCGCGCGCATAAGACTTTTGCGAATACTCGGTCTCAGCGGCTGCTCTTAGTTGAGAATAGTCGGCTTGTTGAGCAGCAGCCTGGAACAGAAGGAAGACGAACAGAGCAACGGAGAAGATGATTGTTTTCATAGCCGGGTCACACTGATTTCAGAATCGAATTTCAGCCAGTACTTCCGATAACTGAACGAAGAACGCGGAGAGACTTGCGCGGGTATTACGTGAACAGCAGATGATTTCGGTCCAGCGGCAGTTGCCTCACGGACCTTCGCTGGAAAGCAGGTAGACGGCAAATGAGGCAAGCCAGTGTTCGCCTGCGTAGTCGCCACTCGCAACATGAGCGAGGGCCGCCGACGCGTGTTTCTCAGACGCGGACTTGAGAACAGCGCGAGCCGAATTGTTTGCGGGCAAAGCCAACGCGATGCTTCGCATACACCACGCGCGACTCAGATTCAGACCATCGAGATGCACCAGTTTCGGATCACTTCGATCGGTGACTGTCGCAGGATTCAGTAACGCGGCCGGATTCCCTTTTGCGACTCCCGGCAGAAAGCGATGAAACCACGTCGCGAACTCTCGCGCCGGCATCACGCGTCGCATCAGATCCGCTTCCATCAACGCGGCGGAAAAGAAGTCTTCGCCGCCGGGTTCCCACGCGCCGGGATAGTTCACGTCTTTTGCGAAGTAAGTACGGCTCCGCTCGTTCAAAACCGCTTCCAACTCGCGATCGCCCGTGGTCTTTGCATAGTCGAGCGCGAACGCGAGACCAAACGCGGTGTTCGGATGGACGCCGGTGCGAATCGGATAAGTCTGCTTTGGCAGAAACGAGCGATACGACTTGGCAAGCAGTTCGGCGAGCGGCTGAAGATTCCTGGACCAGCGTTTTCCGTCCGCGTCGTTCCACGTGTGCAACTCCTCCGCCAGTTTCAAAGCCCAGGCCCAACCGTAAGTTCGTTCGAACGACTGCCGGTTTGGCTGTTTCATGTAAGCGACTTCAGACGCGATGTTCTCGGCGGTGAGGTTCGCGTCAAGGGCACTGCGAATCTTGTCGGACTCCGGCAAGTTCGGAAACGTCTTTAACAAACGAATCAGCATCCAGTGACCGTGAACGGAGGAGTGCCAGTCGTAACAACCGTAAAATGCGGGGTGCAAAAGTTTCGGACTCTGAACTTCGCTGGCGTTGTTGATGACGTGCTCGGGCTTATTGGGATACTCGCGAGCGACACATTTCAACGCGAGCGCCGCGAAGTGCGATGCTTGTTTATCGGTCAAAGACTTCGCGTCGTTCATTTGGGATGCCACAGCGGCGGTTGGTGCCAGCAGTGCGAGTAAGAGGAGGATCGGTTTCATCGGTTGATCAATAACGATGTGACGGCCGGCCGATATGAATGTGCGGCCCGGTCGCGGTTCCCGGGATGGCCGCTCGAAAAGCCAGGTACGGAATCCCATTCTTTTGCAGAAACCCGAGCAGCGCCTGACCTTCCGCGCTTTCGGGATGAAGCGAGATGTCCATCGAATTGCGATGGTCCAACCGCCAGCGTTCGTGAATTACCCCCTGGCCGAAGACGGCGATCGGCAGTTCTTTCTTGAACGTGTCCGAGAAGAAGCGTTGGACTTTCCACGCTTCACCGAGGTTCCAGCCGGACGTGCCGGTGTAGCGAATGAACGCTGTCGTTCGAACCAGGCGTTTTCTCGCGAGTCGCAGGTTCCTGGCGATCGTCTTCTCGGCTTCCGTTTCCGTCAGCATCGCGGCAATCTGCGTGTCGGCGTCTTCCATCTGTTTCTTCGTCGCGGCGACTTTCGCGCGCGCGTCCGCGACGGTTCTTTCCTTATCTTCAACCTGCACACGTGCGATGAGACCTTCGTCGTGTAGTTTCTTATAGACGCGCAACTGCTCTTCCGCTTTAGTCACTTCGCCTTCGTAGATGACCAGCAACTTCGCGTTGCCGGCTTTGGTTTCATTCGTCAGGCGAACGAATTCTTCACGCAGCTTTACGATGTCGGGAGCGGGCTCGGCAGCCTTCGGCGGCTCCGGTTTCTTCTTGCTTTTACGTTGGGCCAAAACGGAGGGTTGAGCGAGGCCGACGACGATCAGACACGCCAGTAGCGCGAATCGAATACGAGTAACTACATATCTCACAGTCAACTACTCTACTACTTGACCAGCGTGCCGGTGCGGCTCCAACGGGTATTGCGGAAGAAATCCAACAGGATGTTGTTGCTCGAAGGAGCGCCTTCGTCGTACGACCAGTAGACAAACATCGCGCGGCCAATCACGAGATCGCGAGGAACGTATCCCCAGTAACGACTGTCTTCGCTGTTGTTGCGATTGTCGCCCATGACGAAGTAACTATCCGCGGGCACTGAGATCTCTTCCTTGCCGTCAAACACTTCGCCGACACTCATCTCTTCGCCCGGCTTGTAATAAACGTTGTAACGTTCCTCGGGTTTACGCTCCGGATCGTTGACGATCGTCAGCGGATCTTTCTCGTTGCCTTCGAGCGCGTCGATCCTGTGTTCCGGAATGACTTCGCCGTTGACGACGACGTTCTGTCCTTCAATGCGGATGCGATCTCCGGGTAGACCGATCACGCGCTTCACGTAGTTCGTCAGAATCGGGCGGTTATCAGGACGGTTATCGCGCGCCGGATTGTACGGATTGCCGGGATACTTGAAGACGATGATGTCGCCGCGTCGAATCTCTCTCTGTGGCAAAAAGGGCAACGAGTCACCGGGCGCGAAGATGAACTTGTTCACCAGCAGATGGTCGCCGATCTTGATCGTGTTCTGCATCGATCCGGTCGGAACTTTAACGGCCTGGACGATGAACGTCATGCCAAACAGCGCCATGATGACCGTAACCACAGCCGACTCGAAGTACTCGCGCATCCACGTCTTCGGCGGTCCCTGTGGTTTAACGGGCGGGACTTCCTGCCGGTCGTGGCCATTGCGATTGAAGAACCGCGAGAAGGAGAGAGGCTTTGGTCCGGTCGTCGTCTCCGGATCGTCTCTCGTTACTTTGTCGGTGGTTGGATTAGTCGCCATTGAAAAAACATCCTAGATACGTTCCTGTTGCCGGTCAAGTTTCTGGCCAACACTGGTAGTCCTAACTCAAAATTCGCTTTAACTGATAGTTATTCCTTACGCCGTTTCCGTTTCACCGTCGGACTCCTGCACCCTCATGCCTTCGAGTGCGGCGCGCGCGGCGGCTGCTTCGGCGGCCTTAATCGAGTGGCCCTCTCCTTGGATGCTGCCAGTGTCCCAGGAGACTTCGACGTGAAAAATACGTTGATGCGGCGGGCCGAGTGTTTCAATCACGGCGTAACGAGGCGCAGGACGGCGCTCGGCCTGGAGTTTTTCCTGCAACATCGTCTTGTAATCCGCCTTCGCCGCCGCCAGCGGGTCAGCGGCCGCCAATTCGTCTTTCAATGCATGACAGACGAAACGAGTCGCTCCTTCCAATCCGCCATCCTGAAAGATCGCGCCGGTAACCGCCTCGAAGACGTCTGCCAGCAGCGCGTTCTTCTGCCGTCCGCCACTCTTCTCTTCACCACGCCCGAACCGAAGAAACTCACCGAGTTTCAAGGCCTGCGACGCCTTCGCCAGCGTCGGCGCGCTGACCAGGCGGTGCTTCATGCGTGACAACTCACCCTCGGTTCCGCCGGGATAGGAGCCACACAGATAATTAGCGACGATCAGTCCGAGCACTGAATCGCCGAGAAATTCAAGCGACTCGTTATGTAATTTGCGAGCCTGGAGGTCATCGCCGGGCGCGACTTTTTCGTGCGCCCACGAACGATGGGTGATAGCTCGTTCGAGCAACGCACGTTCTTTGAACTTGTAACCCAGGACCGTTTCGAGGAGGTCTAGATCCGGAATCGTTTCGGGATGTTTCAAAACGGGCAGGATTATAACAAACGCCGGAAGCTGTCTAAAAACTAGACGCGCTTCCGGCGTGGAAAGAAGAGAAGAATTGCTTTGTTTTACTGGCGTGGCCTGTTCGGCTTGTCGTTCGCCGGTTTCGTGTTGGCCGTGGCCGGTGTCGTAGTTGCAGCAGGCTTGGTTGCCGGTGCAGTTGACGCAGCGCCGTTGCCTGTGCCATTTCCCGCACCGTTTCCAGTACCGTTAGTCGGTGTCGCGCCACCGGAAGTTCCCGCCGGTGTCGTGGCCGGAGTTGCCGGCAGCGAAGTCAACGGAGTCGGCTCGGGCGGCAGCGGCTTCGAAAGAATCCCCGCGACCATTTCATTCATGCCGGCGTCTGAATTGTTGTTGCGGAACTTGTACCACTGGACCAGGCTCTCGTTCCACGCAGTCTTTTGCGCCGCAAGCTTGGTATCGCTACCCGCAAGTGCCACGGCACGCGCGTAAGCATCGATCATGCGATCGACCAACTGGTTGATGTTCGCCAAAGCGAGTTTGCTCTCAGGCGTTTCATCTTTGTTCAGGTGGATGCGCTTGTATTCTTCTGATTGCTTCGCGTAAGGACCTGTTTCATACGCGCCGGCGATCAACGCGTAGGTGACAGCCGCCTTCTTGAGTGGCGTCTCAAACTGCGCCGCCTTCAGCAGGTTCTTGAGCGCGGCCGAAGGATCTTTCTCGACGGTCAACGAGCCGATCGTGTAGTTCAAATAGGCAGTCGCGACGTCTTTGTTCTGGAGTGGTCCCCAATCCTCGAGCGTCTTGCCTGACTCGAGCAGTTGCAGCGCCTTGCGTGCGTACTGAATAGCCTCGCCGGTGACCTGCTCGTTCTTGAGCGGCACTACGAGGTAACCGTTGGCGCCGAGATCGACGAGACCCTTAACGTATTCCGGCTCGGCAGCCAAAATCTCACGTCCAATTTTGAAGGCTGTTTCGTAATCCTTTTTGTTATACAGAGCGTCGGTTAAATCGTTCTTACGCTTGACCTCTTCGTAAGCCTTAGTAAATCGCTGCAAATACTCGATGATCTTAGTATCGCTTTCGGTAGGTGTAGCCGGCGCTGGGCAAGCGAGATATTTCTTCGCGGCTTCATAGGCCTTGGGCTGGTCGGTTTTTAAAGTTTCTCGAAATACTTTGTAGTTCTCGGCTTTAGCTGCATCCGTGCACGCATCCTGGGTTTCAGCGCTGAAAGTCGACGCTGAGACCGGCAGAGCGAGCATTGCGACTGCTGCCCCGATTGTTAAAACCATCATTATCTTTTTCATTAGTTGTCGAAACCTCCAAAAAATCTTTTCAACAGTCGCGCAGAGGGCTCCAGTTATTCAAACGCCGCACAGGAAACTTAGGATGCGAGCGGGAGGGAAACCGGTTGCCGTTTTGCACCCGCGCGGGGTGCGTTCATTCTTATGATTTAGAAACCTTGGATAGAACGCCCGCAATATTCCTGCAACTTACTAAGTGTGTCAAGGAGTTGCGTGCTTACTATCGAAAAACCTTCAAAAAAATTTGCGCCGGAGTTTTAAGTTCCGGCGCAAGTAAAAATCGAACGTTTGAGCTCAAATAATTGGTTATGGATTCGCGCGACGCGGCCGCTGTTCCTGTGCGGCTCCGGTGGTCGCGGGCTTCGTGGTGGTTGACGGCGTGGTGCTCTTCTGAGTCTCAGGCTTCTTTTCGAGCGGCATCAGGACGCGTTTCACAGGATTCTTGAGTTCCTGGGTCGCGGCTGGAGCCGTCGTTGGGCGATTGAGAGTTGGAGCAGCAGTGCTCTTGTCGGTTTGACCGTTAGTAGTTCCGTTTGCCGGCGCCACGGAAGTTTCCGGCGCCTCACCAGCCATCGAGTCCGCAGTCTGTTCGGCAGCTTCTTCAGCGTCGGCGACTTCTTTCTCTTCGTCGTCGAGAGTTGAAGCAACCTGGAGATTGATCGCGGTGCCGAAGCGATGATTGAGTTGACGGTAAATCTCGCCCGCGACTGCTGCCGGGAAGTGACGGCGCGCGTCGGTTCCCTGCGCGATCACGACCACGGCGAGACGCGGATTGGCAAGCGGCGCATAAGAAGTGAACAAGCCGACCCAACCGCCGTCGCCGATACACGTTCCCGTCTTACCGGCTACGGTTTGCGTCGGATCGTAAGCCTTGCGGCCTGAGCCATAGTTGACGGCGCCAACCATACCCGGGACCATGCGCTGCCAAACTTCCGGCGTGATGCTCAACTGGCGACGAACCTTCGGCGCCATCTTGTTGATCTCTTTTGCCGAGTGTGGAATCTGCGGCTGGAGCAAGCGGCCACCGTTGGCCATCGCCGACACCAGAGTTCCCAACTGCAACGGGGTAACTTCAAAGCCATCCGCGTGCGAGAACATTCGTCTCTCGATCAGGCCAGGCTTCACTTCCGGCAAACGGCCCGGAAACTCGAACGGCACGTTGAGTCCCGTCTTCTCGCCAAGCCCAAGCGCGCGCGCGTAATTCACCATCTTGTCGGAACCGATCTTGACTCCGACCTGTTGGAAGAATGGATTATCTGAATGGGCCAGCGCCGACGTTAAGTCGATTCTGTAACCATCGCCAACCGTATCGACCAACGGAATCGCACTTTCAGACAGGCCAGCAACACCCGTAACTAACTTGATCGTCGAACACGGCTTGAAGCCACGACGTAATGCCCACTCCTGATTCACAACTGAGTAAACACGTCCCGTCATCGGATCCATCACGACTACGGTGCCTGCGTGATTGCCCAATGCATTCACCGCAACGCGGCGAACTTCCGGATCCTCACCAGTGATGTCGTCCTTCGCTATGAATGCCTGCACTTCGTTTCGCAGCGCATTGTCGATTGCCCGTTGACGAGCGATCGCTGCGCGACGAGCGGCTTCAGCACGACGACGCGCTTCCAAAAGCGAACGTCGATTACGCGAAGCGACACGACGCAACTCAGCATTACGCTCACGCTTCGTGAGCGGACGGCCAAGGCGGCGTTGCAACGCTTTCAATGAATTGGATTGCTCGCGGGCGACGAGTGCGCGTTGGCGACGAACCTCACGAGCTGACATCCGACCACCGCGACTGCGTCTCGAACTTCTCGCCACCTGGCGGCCGCCTCGTTTACTCGAGCGACTCTTTGCGGTGGCTTTCTTACTCTTGGTTGAACGGGCGCTGCGGCCCGAGGAGGATTTCTTCTTCCCGTAAACTGTTCCGGAAAAAACAAGCAAAAATACAATAAGTGCAACAAAAACCAGCCGGGTTGGTTTAGGGGATTGGAAATGCTCGTTCATCAGGCCTAAACACCTTTCTTCTTGGGATTACTTACTAAAGACGGCAAATGGAGCTGGACTTCCGGCTGCCGAGTACGACGACTCTTCCCTCAAATAACCAAGCTTTGCAGTTCTGAGCTTTTTCAAAAACGCCTCTCCTCGTACCGCACAAGTCAAACGTTCTACTGCAACTTTGAGGGTGGGAAGAGTTTCCCTAACGACGGTCTCTGGGGACATTGATTTGAGACCGCCGCAAATATAACATCAGGCGGCAGTTGTGAGCAATAAAAAAGTAATCGATTATACATAATTCACTGGAACCGAGACGCTCCATAGGTGCCCGTAAGTTGCTTGTACTTCCAGTTCACAGCTATTAAATAGCTGACAACCACTAAACGCGTTCAACGGCTCTTAGTTCACGATGAGAATTCCCGCCCTAGTAGAAAGCTTTCGCGCTCGGCTCCTGCTGCTGCTCGCTCTCATGCTCGGCCTTACCCTCGGCCTTCAGTATTATTTCAACCTGAAAGCCGTCAAAGCCAACGCCCGTATGATCATCGAACAGGAACAAGCCATCATGACCGGCTTCGCCCTCGGCGTGCAGAGTCTCCAGAGCGACAAGTATCTCGACCAGATCATCGGTAACCTGCGCGACCAGTTGCTGAACAACGAAAGAGTCCGCGTCAGAAACATCCTCGTCGTCGACGACGCCGGCAACATCAGAGACAGCTTGAACCCGGAGTTCAATCCGGCAGAAAACGAAGACAAATCGCCGCGCTACGTTCAGTTCAAAGACATCCAGATCCTCCCGTTGCGCAGCGTGGTCCCAATCACGGCTGAAGGGGAACCATTGCCGGCCTGGATTCCGCCGACAACCAACGCTGACTTCGGCGAAGCCGGAGCGTTCTACTTCCCTGTCGACACCACCGAGGGACGTCGCTTCATCATCGTCGTGCTCGATTCGGCAAACATCCTGACGAACCTGTTTGAGCGACAAGCGTCGCGCTCAGCTCTGTTAACGCTCGCGGTGTTGTTTGTGACCACACTCGTGACGGGATTCTTCGTCTGGCGTTTCACGCGTCCTATTAAAGATCTCTCGATCGCGGCGCGAAACGTCGCGAGCGGAAACTTCGACGTGCAAGTCCAGACCAACCGGCGCGACGAAATGGGCACGCTCGCGTCTGCGTTCAATGAGATGACGGCGAAGCTCGGCCGCGCACGCGAACTCGAAATGCAATTGCACCAGGCCGAAAAAGGCGCCGTCGTCGGACGTCTCGCAGCCGCGATCGCCCACGAGATTCGCAACCCCCTTAACTACATCAACCTCACACTCGATCATCTTCGCTCGTCGTTCGCGCCTGCCGATCCCGAGAAGAAAGAGACGTTTGTTCAACTTACGAATCAACTCAAGGCGGAAGTCGCACGTATCAATCGCCACATCACCGACTTCTTGAAGTATTCACGTCCTTCGAAACTCGAACTACAGGACGTCGATATTCGAGTTGAAGCAGAAGACGCGCTGCGCCTCGTCGAAGGACGCGCGGAAGAGTGCGGCATCGAAACGAAGATCGTTCAGGACGGCGCGTTGCCGAAAGTCATGGCCGATCGCGAATCGCTGCGGTCCGTGTTTACAAATCTCGTTATCAACGCGGTCGAGGCGATCGACGGCGAGGGCGGCAGCGTGTCGATCAAGTTATCAAACACCGAGCCCCATTCAGTTAAAGTTGAGATCAGCGACAGTGGTTGCGGCATCGCCCCACAGGATATTGCGAAAGTGTTCGAGCCGTACTTTTCAACGAAGGAAACCGGAACCGGCCTCGGTCTGGCGATTGTAAAAAAGGCAGTTGACGATCACGGCGGTACGATCAGCGTCGCCTCCAAAGAAGGCAGCGGCACGACGTTCACGATAATTCTACCGGCTAAAGAGACTTAAACATGTCACGAAAGAACATACTGGTTGTAGACGACGAAAAATCACAGCGCGAGATCCTCGAGATGATTCTCTCGGGCGAAGGTTACGACGTAACCACCGCGGCCTCAGGCGAAGCGGCGCTCAAGTTTGCCAAGGATCGAAGATTTGATCTGGCGTTGACCGATCTGAAGATGACGGGCATGGACGGCATCGAACTGCTCCAGCACCTGCTCGCGTACGATTCGTCGATCATCGTCATCCTGCTCACGGCCCATGGCTCGATCGAGTCGGCCAAAGAAGCACTGCGCCGCGGCGCTTTCGACTATCTCGAAAAGCCGTACGACAAGGACGCGCTGCTTGCGACGATCAATCGCGCACTCGATCGTCTTGACGCGATCGACATCGAGATCATTTCCGCGTCGCCGAAGATGGAGACTGTCAAGAAAATGGTCCTGAAAGTCGCGCGGTCCAACTCGACGGTTTTGATTCGCGGCGAATCCGGAACGGGCAAGGAATTGATCGCGCGCGCCGTTCACAATCAGTCGCCCCGTTCGGACGAGATGTTTCAGGCCGTAAACTGCGCCGCCATCAACGAGAACCTGCTCGAGTCGGAACTGTTCGGACACGAAAAAGGATCTTTCACCGGCGCGCACGCTGAGAAGAAAGGTCTGTTTGAGATCGCGGATCGCGGCACGTTGTTTCTCGACGAGATCGCCGAACTCGACGTCGGCATCCAGGCGAAACTCCTGCGCGCGCTTCAGGAACGAAAGATCCGCCGCGTCGGTGGCACGCACGAGATCAGCGTTGACGTTCGCGTCATCGCGGCGACAAATCGCGACTTGCGCGCGATGGTCGGCGACGGGCGCTTTCGCGACGACCTGTATTACCGCATCAACGTGCTGTCGATCGACGTTCCGCCGTTGCGCGAACGTCGCGAAGACATTCCGGTGCTCATCGAGTATTTCCTCAAGAAGCACACGCGCAACACGTCGCGCCTGATCACGGGTCTAACCGCGGAAACACGCAAAGTGATGATGGACTACAGTTGGCCCGGAAACGTGAGGCAGTTGGAGTCGGCCATCGAACGCGCGATCCTGCTGGCGGAAAACGATCAGATCACGTTGGAAGACCTGCCTTCGGAAGTGCGTCAGGACGTTGGACCAGCGGCGGAAGGCGCGTTCAAGCTACCGGCGGAAGGAATAAATTTCGAGGACGTCGAGCGCAACCTCATCACGCAGGCGATGGAGCAAACGGACTACAATATCACCAAGGCCGCCAAGCTCCTTGGTCTGACTTTCAGGACGCTTCAATATCGTCTGGAGAAGTTCGGCATCAAGCGACCCGACGGGGAGGACAGCGAATAACGAATAGCACGAGCAGGGAGAAGTGCAGGCCTCGCGAACGTTCCATTGTGGACGTTCACAACTTCCTAATTTGAAATTCGTTTTGTCCGTGTTCCCTACGAGCGCTGCCTTAGCTGATGTTACGCACACAGGAAGAACACGCATAGTCGCGGAGTAAACCATCAAGTGCATAAACTAACGATTCTTCTTTTTTGCTTGCTGGCGGTTGGGTGCGGCAAGACCCAACCACCTTTAAGCGTGGATCCGAAACCGCAGGTCACTTCGACAGGCGTTGTGAAAGTGACGCCGTTGGAAACAACGATCACGAAAGGCCAGTCAGGCGAGGCTGTTGTGCGCCTCAAGATCGACCACGGCTATCACGTGAACGCGAATCCGCCGAGCTTCGCTTACCTGATCCCGACGGAATTACAGATCACTCCCGCGGACGGCATCACGGCGGGTTCGATTACCTATCCGCAAGCACTGACAAAGAAGTTTTCGTTTGCCGAACAGCCGCTCGCCGTTTACGAAGGCGAGGTCGAGGTGAAAGCAAAGCTTACCGCCGCAGCTTCGGCGACGGCGGGTGTACACAACCTTTCGGCCAAATTGCGCGTCCAGGCATGTGACGATGAAGTCTGTTACGCTCCAGGCTCGATCGATTTGAGTTTACCGGTGAGCATCAAGTGAACAGGATTTGGCTGATCGTTTCGATACTGTGCGGTGTAACGGCTGTAGCGTTTTTTACGTTTGGTAAACAGGACACGGCTTTTGTACTCGCAGCGTTGGGCGCAGTTGCGTGGTTCCTGAATTACCGAACACAGTTGAAACATGGAATGAAAGATGACGAAGAAGAATCTTAGTTTTTTAGGACTGATTGCGTTGCTGTTGCTCGTGCCGGTGATGGGCTTCGGCTCGGAACAAGCGGAAGTGCGGAGCACCGTACAAAACGTCTTCGAACAACTGAAAGCGCACAACTACGGCGCGCTTTACGACGTGCTGCCAGGTTCCGCGCGCACCCGAATGTCACGCGAACGATTCGTGAGCGCGCTCGAACGCGCACAGGGTTTTTATCAACTCGATCGCATGGACGTCGGCGCGATCAAAGTCTCGGGTAACCTCGCCGTCGTCGACACCGTGCTCTACGGACGCGTCGTCGCTCCGATCCAGGCCGAAGGAAAGATCGTCGCGCAGCAGTACCTGATTCGTGAAGACGGCAAGTGGCGGGTGGCTACGGGCGACCAGTCGACAGTGAAGAAGTTTCTCGCGTCGAATCCCAACTTCGGAAAAGGCTTCAAGATCCGCGAGCCGCGGATTTACGTCAAGCAGAACGATAAGTGGGTGGAGTTCAACGCGCCGCGCCCGGCGCGCCGTAAGGCCTGATTAACTCAACAACAGAAGATCGTCAAACGACAGTTGCGCATCGTCGATACGTTCGGTGTACTCACCATGCCGAATGCGATGACGCGGAACTTCCAGCGCCTCACGCACCGCATCGAGATGAAACCGAATGAGTCGCGGGGTCAGACGGACTGACGGTATTCGTCGTTTCGCTGCCAGGCGGCGCACAGTCGACTCGCTCACTTGCAAATACTTTGCAAGCTGTTTCGCCGTCAAAAACTCTTCGCGTTTCTCTTCTTTTGACTCCGTAGTCATTGTTTGGGTGGGAGGTTAAGCGCCACGCGATAAACAGCAGCGCCATCAATATCGACGTCTTTCGTCACAGGTTCAGCGCCATCGCTCTTCACGCTGACGCGATATTTCGCGGCATCGGGAGAAAGCCGAAACTTGAACGAACCCGTTTCGGTCGTTATTCGCGAATCGATCTTTTTGGTAACGCCATCCGCCTCGATCCGAAACAACTCGACCTTCGCATTCGGCACGCTTCGTCCGTTTGGACTAAAGACCGAGCCGCTGAGAAACGCGATTGAACCTTCATCGATCGTGAGAATGAGACGATCTCCGAGTGAGCGCGTCTTCCCTGCTTTGACTTCCACGTCTTCAATCGTTCCGATACTCAATCCGGTTTTCCGGAATGTCAGACCATATTTTCCAGGACTCAACCGCGAGACTGTAAAGTCGCCGTTCTTCTGGGTTTCGGTACGCGCAACTTCCGCGTCGCCACGTCGGACGACGACCGTCACGCCGCTCGGAGCTCCAGTCTCAACGCGAACTTTTCCCTTGATACTGCCGAGCGACTTGTCTTGCCCAACCACGATGCCGGCGGCAAAGAGCGTCACCAGCAGGGTCAAAACAGTTTTGTTGAATCTCACCATCAGTCCTCCACGTACTAATCGAAAGCTCCCGGGATTGATGCATCGAATCATAACACCGTTTGCTTCCTCGGGTCGCCCCCGTATAATCGTCCGCGCGTCGTCAAGAAAGAGGATTGATGTCAAAGAAACCAGCGGCTTTTGCAGCGCAGTTGTCACTGCTCTTCCTTCTGTTGATGGCCCTTGCTACGCCCGGCGTCCCACAGAATCCTCCGCCGCAGAATCCGCCCGATCCTTCGTCGCAAAATCAACAGCGGCCGCGCAAAGTCTTTCCCAACGAACAAGAGGCGGAAGACGTGCTGCGCATCGATACGGATCTCGTTTCAGTCGATGTGACCGCAATGGATTCGATGGGCCGTCCGGTCAAGACGCTGAAACCGGAAGACTTCAAGATCTACTCTGACGGAGTCGAGCAACAGATCTCGTTCTTTCAACTGGAGAAACGAGCTGGCGAACTGCGTCCACTCGCGATCGTGTTTGCCCTCGACGTGTCAGGAAGCATGACGGCGGACGAGATCCTGCGGTTGCGAGCGGCGTTACAGTCGTTTTCGAACCACCTTGCGAATCATCCCGTGGTCTACGCGGTCATGACGTTTGGGATGCATGTGAGAACGGTACAGAAATTCACCGCTGACCCGCGCAAGCTCGAGGAAGCAGTGGAGCGCATCGCGCGCGACATGCCGAGTGGATTATCGACACATACTTACGACGCAGTTGACGATGCGATCAGGTTGTTGGTCCGCAATGCGCCGCGCACGCGCGAAAAGCGTTTGATGAAGCGTGCGGTGCTGGTGGTGACGGACGGTTTTCCGGTAGGCGATACAGTCAAGCCCGAGACGGTGATCGAACGCGCGAACGCAGCAGACGTGAGCGTTTTTGCGGTCACACTGCCGTCGTATTCGCGTGTGATGGCTTCGTCAACACAAACGCCGTTGCCCACGCCGCTGGACGTGAGCGGCCTGGCAGAGCTTACGGGTGGGAGAAATGTTTACGCTAACGAACGGGATTATGCCCCGTTGTTTCGAGCCTTGGCGGAAGAGGTCAGCTCGGCTTATGTTCTGGCGTTTTATCCGCCGGAGGAAAAACGACGTGACGGTCAGGTCCACACGATCCGGGTCGAGGGGCCGCGTGGTTTGACGCTTCGTCAAAGCCGTTCAGAGTATCGCGCTGCGAGTAAATAGCGTTGCCGATTTAGAAATCGTCAGTGCCGCCGATCAATACTCGTCTTCGTCCTCGTCCTCGTCGTAACTTTCCTCTTCAACGATATCCAGTTCTACAGGATCGAGTCCCACAACTTCCAACTCCGTCCCACATTCTTCACATGACACTATTTCGCCCTTATCCGTGTCCAAATCAACATGGACATCAGCATCACATTCAGGGCAAGTTCCGGTCGGCACCTGTTTCATCCTCCCCCGCATTTTTAAGTGAAGGCATGGTTACGCCCATAGTCGGGAAAGCACCACTACCTTGTAAGCAACCAAATCAATCTACCCGCGAGCGCTGGAATTTGCAACCTTCTTTTTTACAACTCTCCGTGGTCCAAGTTGGGTGTCACAAAGGCAGTGAGATTTTGTTTCTTTTGCAAAGCTTTTGGTGATCAACTTCGCTAATTTCCACTGACTTCCGCCCGTTGCTCTCACGACGTTGCAAGGAATTCAGACTGTGGGTTTCCACATTCCTACACACCGTGGCGAACCACAGTAAATACAGGGCTAACCGGACCCGTCACCGATACCAATCTCCTGTCACGAAGTACCGCCGTCAGTATAATGTCCGGCCATGTTGGGACTCACTAAATCATCGCGACGTCGGATGCTCCTGCTGTTCATCTTTCCTTTGGTCCTACTGCCCGTGCTTTTCCTGATAACCGGTTTTCGCTTCGGTTCATTAACGCCAACCACGCCACGCAGATCCGAGAACGCACGCTTAAAACGATCTGAACCCAACCCGGAGGCCGATCTGGACCACGACGGTATTCCCGACATCGCAGAATTGCGCAGCTTCAACGATCGCGAAAACTTTCGGCGCTGGTTCACATGGATCGCCGAGATGCAGTTCTACAAACTGAGCGACGAGTGGAACGAAGACCAGCGCGACTGTGCCGGACTGGTGCGATTCGCCTGGCGTGAATCGCTTCGAACGCACGACCGCGCCTGGTATCAGCGAATGGGCGAAAGCTACGACCCGATCGCCGCCGACGTCTCGCTTAGTCTCAATTCAGAACCGCTAGGCGAAAAACTCTTTCGCACCGCAACCGGAAGTTATTCAGCCGGCGACGTCGCGGAGGGTAAGTTTTCCGAATTCGCCGACGCGCAGACACTGCGAACGTTCAATGCAACTTTCGTCGGCCGCGATCGGCAACAAGCGCAGCCCGGCGATCTGCTTATCTTTCATCAACCCTGGGTACAGAAATATCCCTTTCACGTCATGATCTTTCTTGGCGAACCGCGTTTCGCCAGCGAAGGCGCGCACGACTGGGTCGTGTATCACACAGGCGCCTCGCCTCAAGACGCCGGCGAAGTCAAGAAGGTGCGGTTGGCAGTCTTGGACCAGCACCCGAACAAACGCTGGCGTCCCGTAATCAACAATCCTAATTTTCTCGGTTTCTACCGGCTGAAAATCCTCAACCAACAAGTCATATCGGAGGAATGAACGTGTTCCGCTCTAAGTTGAAATCACTGCAACCGTCGTCATTACTGATCTATCTGGTCGTTATCTCGGCGGCTTTCGCCCTGGCCCATTCGCGAGTGAGCAGCGCGGCCAGTGAGCCTGTGCCCTACATTCCCGCGCCGGTCACGACGACGGCCGAGACCAAGCCCTTCTTTTCACTCACCAGCAATCGCACGTTCGCCACCGGCGAAAACCCGAAGCTGTGGGTTGATTATCGCAACGTCGACAAGCTCGACTTCCGCGTCTATCGTGTAAACGATCCACAACGCTTCTTCACGCAACTCACAAACCCACACCAGATGGGTGAGTACGAGCAGGAAGAGATCTCGACAAACATCGATCGTAAGCCGTCGCTGCTCGAACGACTGCGCAGCATCAAGACCTGGGCCTACTCGGGGCTGCGTGACTACCTTTGTTCGCAGATCAAGTCGGACACACGACGCGCGCTCAATCACAAGTTTCGCGCGGATGAGACGGCGCGACGCACGCCGCTCAACGTCGCCGACTATGCGCGCGTTCCGTTACTCAATCCGAACCAGTTGGTGACCAGTTGGCGCGAGCCACTCACGGCGCTCGAACACGAATACGATCGCCGCATGATCCCGCTCGGCAAACGTGAACCGGGCGTTTATCTGGTCGAAGCAGTGGCCCAGGATCTGCGCGCTTACACAGTCGTCGTGGTGACTGACCTCGCGATGGTTGAAAAGTCGTCTCCGAATGGCGAGTTGGTTGTTTTCGCCGTGAACCGCATCACGGGCGAACCGCAGGCCGATACGCGTGTTGCTGTGGTGAAGGCGCGCAACACTGTCGCGAGTGGAACGACAAACGGTGAAGGAGTCTTTCGCGCGCGAATTCTACGGCCGGAAAATGCGGATGAGGTCCCGGACGATCCGGAAGTGAACACCGCCGTTGATAACGACGATTTCATCGTCCTCGCGTCGCACCGCGAAAACTTCGCGATCTCGGATCTCGAGTCTTACTACTTCACCATGGGCGACGACGAGTCGGCGGAGAACATCAACGGCTACATCTACACCGACCGGCCGATTTATCGTCCCAATCACAAAGTCTTCTTCAAAGGCATCCTGCGCGCAGTTGACGAGCAAGGCCAGCTGCGCGCGGTCAAAGCGCCGGCCGTCACTGTCACGATCAAAGATCCGAATGATGCGCGCGTGACCGAACAGGAACTACGTCTGACTCCGAACGGCACTTTCTCCGGCGAGCTGCTGCTCAACGAAGAAGCGCCACTCGGAACTTACAACATCGAAGCCGTGACTGACGAAGGTAGCTCCAGCGGAACATTCGAAGTCGCGGAATACAAGAAGCCCGAATACAAAGTCGACGTCAAAGCCGCGCAGAGATTCATTCCTGCCGGAAGCAAAGCGAACTTCGACGTCAGTGCTCGCTATTTCTTCGGCGCGCCCGTCGCGAATGCCGAAGTCAAGTACTACATCTATCGTTCTCGATACTACGCCTCCTACTTTGGCAACGAAGAAGAGGAAGTCGACGATGACAGCGACGAGTACGCCGAATACGGAAACTACTACGGCGACATGGTCTCGCAGGGCGAGGGTAAGCTGGACGCATCGGGTCATCTCGCGGTCGAGTTCGACGTTCCCCAAGCATCGCAGGACGACGTCTGGGACTTTGAGTATCAGATAGAAGCGCAGGTCACAGACGCTTCCCGCCGCACGATCAACGCGAGTTCGAGCGTCGTCGCGACGCGCGGCTCCGTCATCGCACGCGCACGCGCCGATCGCTACGTCTATCGCTATGGCGATACCGCCAACCTGAATGTTACGACAAGCGATTACGAAGGCCGTCCGGTGTCGGCAAACCTGTTGGTGAAAACTATTCGCCGCACGTGGGTCAAGGTCGAAAAAAAGGTCAACGAATACGACTCCGATTACAAGATGCAGGAGGAAGAACTCGCTTCGTTCGAACTCAAGACGGACAAGCAGGGCCGCGCCAGTTACGCTTATTCGATCACGAGCCCCGGCAGTCTCGTCATCAAGACAGTGGTCCAGGAGAACGACAAACAGTATGTGTCGGTCGGCGGTTTCATCTATGTGACCAGCGCCGATAACCAATGGGCCGACAGCGGCTATTTCCAATCCAACTACGGCTCGATCAAACTGGTTCCCGATAAGAAGTCGTACCGCGTTGGTGAAACAGCGCGCGTGCTCGCTATCCTGCCGCACCCGGGAGCAAACCTGTTCGTCACGACTGAACTCGAGACCGTCACGTCAGCACGATTCGTGAAAGCCGCGGGCCAGACAGTGGTCCTCGACATTCCGATCGAATCGACGTACGCGCCGAACATGTTTGTGGGCGTCACCTACGTCAACGAAGGCGACATGTACACCGGCACTCAACGTCTCGTCGTACCGGCGCGCAACAAGATGCTGAATCTCGAAGTGATCCCGAATAAGAGTGAATACAAACCGCGTGAGACTGCGTCGTACACGATACTCGCGCGTGACGCCGATGGCGCGCCGGTGCGCAATGCGGAAGTTAGTCTCGGCGTGGTCGACGAAGCCATCTACAGCATCTCGCCAGATTACACCGCCAACATTCGCAAGAACTTTTACGGGATGCGTTACAACGCCGTCACCACGCATCTCTCAGTCTCCTATTCATTCGTCGGGTATGCGGGCGACAAGCCGATCAATCTCGCGGTCAACAAACCGTCCTATCAGTTAGCTGACTTCAAGAACCAGGGCGACCAGGCGCAACCGATGATCAGGAAAGACTTCCGCGATACCGCGTTTTGGCAACCAAACGTGATTACGGGATCTGACGGAAAAGCGACGGTGAAGGTTCGTCTGCCTGACAACCTGACGACGTGGCGAGCTACAGCACGCGGCGTCACGAGCGACACGATGGTTGGCTCGACGACTTCGAAGGTGATCGCTCGCAAGGACGTCATCATGCGTTTGGAGATTCCACGCTTCCTGACGCAGGGCGATACGGTCACGCTCTCGGGTGTGGTCCATAACTATCTCAAACAACCGAAGTCAACGCAGATCTCGATCTCCGTTGCCGGCGCGCGTTTGATTGGTCCAGCGCAACAAACGGTAACGATTGACAAGCAGGGTGAACATCGCGTCGACTGGCAGATCTCGGCGCCGCAAACGGGCCAGATTCAGTTACTGGCGAAGGCGTTGACGAACACGGAATCCGACGCGGTCGAGTTAACGCTCGACGTCGTACCACGCGGCGTGCGCGAAACGAAAGTTGAGAGATGGAACACAACGGATGAAGCCGCCGAGCAACAATTCACACTCGAGTTGCCGGCGAATGCAGATCTGAATTCACGAAAGCTGCGCGTTGAAGTTGCCCCTTCGATCGCGGGCACGTTGATCGGCGCGCTCGACTATCTCACCAGCTATCCCTACGGCTGCACGGAGCAAACGATGTCGAGCTTCCTGCCGAACATCATCGTTTCGCAGACGCTGAAGGAATTCAAAACAGCGTCCGTACGCGGAAACGATCTGAAGAAGAAAGCCGAGCGCGGACGCAATCGTCTCTATTCGTTCCAACACGAGGACGGCGGCTGGGGATGGTGGAAAGACGACAAGAGCGATCCGTTCATGACTGCCTACGTTATCGACGGCCTGACGCTCGCCAAACACGCCGGCTACGAAATCGACGACGATCGCATCGTTCGCGGTCGGGAAAAACTGATCGCGATGCTCGCGGCCGGCACAACCGACTCCGGCATGAAGATCGATCCGGATACGCAAGCGTTCATGATCTACGCCCTCGCGGAAACCGGCGGCGTCGAAAACACTCACGTCGACAAGCTCTTCGCCGATCGACTGAACCTGCAACCTTACGGGCGCGCGTTGTTGGCGTTGACGCTGTCGATGCAAAAAGACAAACGCGCGTGGGACGTCGCGACCGAGATCGAACGCACCGCGCGCACTGACAACCCCACCGCGTACTGGCATTCGGCCCGCGAAAAACGGCTCGACTTCGCGGAGGAAGATCAAACTGAAGGCACGGCGATGTCGCTGAAAGCGTTGTCGCGCATCAAGCCTGATAGCCAACTCCTGCCGCTCGTGGCTCGCTGGCTCGTGTCTGACAGGACGAACAGTTACTACTGGAACTCCACGAAAGACACGGCGTTCGCCATCTACGGCCTGATTGACTATCTAAAAGTAAGCCAGGAACTGGCGCCGTCGTATGACCTGGAAGTTTACGTGAACGGCGAAACAGTGTTGGCCCAACGCGTGACCGACGCTGCCGCAACGCAGAGTTTCATTATCAATCGAAAAGGCTCGGCTGTTGGTCCAACCAACCACGTTCGCATCGTCAAGCGTGGCAAAGGCAGCCTGTACTTCTCGTCGGCGCTCGAATACTACACGGGCGACGAGCAGATTAGCGCGCGTGGTTCCGCGGACTTGAACGTGACGCGCGAGTACTACCGGCTCAGCGTTAAGGAAGAGAATTACCAGTTGAAGTGGTCGGTCTCGCCGCTGACGGGTGAGATCAACTCCGGCGACTTGATCGTCGTGAAACTACGCCTGACCGGTAAGCCTGGCCGTCACCTGATGCTCGAGGATCCGATTCCGGCAGGCGCCGAGCAACTCGTCAGTGTCGGCAATCTGAATCTCGACTACAACGAGCACGACTGGAGCGACTGGTACAGCTCGCGAGAGTTTCGCGATCGGCGCACGGTGTTCTTCCTTGATTCGTTCGACGGAGACACGACGTTCCAATACGCGATGCGAATCCAGGTGCCGGGAGATTTCGTCGTGGCCCCGGCGCGCGCGGAGCTGATGTATCGCCCGGAAATCAATGCAAATACGGCGAACGCGAAGTTCTCATTTCTCGACCGAAAGGCAGCCAAACAGTAATGGATTCAGTGGAGGTGAAACTAATGTATCGCAAATCAGCGAATGCAGTTCTTTCGGCAGTGAGAATGCTTTTCAGAAGTTGGACCACACTGCCGCTGATGATCGCCGTTTACGCGGCGCTCTTGTTGGCACTCTACCTTTTCATCAGCACGCGTGAAGCGACGATCGCGCAGTTGATCGTGACGTTCTCAGTGATGCTTGCGGCGCCGTTGCTGTTCTTCATGTTGCAGGCGGCGAGCGTCAACTACGCGACGAACTCATCCGGGCTGCTTCGCAAAACGCTCTACGACTGCGTGAAGTTGATCGCGGTCAGTTTGCCGGTGATTGCGGTGACGTTTGGCGTTGTGTATCTCGTCGGCAAACTCCAGGGCGGGCTCGCGGTCGATCCTGAGACGTCGCAACCGTCGTCGCCGAATGTCATGACGGCGCTGATCGTGCTTCGTTACCTGCTGATCGGAGTCGTGGCGCCGTTGGTGACGATCCAGTTGTGGATCGCGACCAGCACACGCGGGCTGCGCGAGATGATCCGCAACCTGCGCGAAACAGTAGCTAAGGCATTTGCACCGCCGGCAGTCTTCATCTTCGCGTGCGGCTTTCTGTTCTTCGCGGTGCTTCCCTACTTCCTGCTGGTCCAAACGATGTCGATCGAGCGGGCGTGGCTGGAAGTTTCAGTGCTGACTGCGCGTGTTGTGATCAGCGCGCTGTTGGTTCTGCTCGGCTGGGTAACGACCGTCGGCGCGATCTCGATTCTCAACACGAGTCAGGTCGAAAAATGAAGATCGTCATTGGCATCGGTATCACGCTTTGTCTTGTAGTGATCGCTGTTTCGCGTGCGCTGGTCGCGGAACCGGTTGCGAATAAAGTTCCGGCGACACCCGCGCCCAAACAAGACGAGCTTCAGCAGATCGCGGAATCAGCTTTGGGACCACGAGACGGCACGGTCGTGGTCATGGAGGTGCAGACCGGTCGCGTGCGGGCGGTCGTCAATCCCCGGATGGCTTTGCAAACGGCGTTTCCACCCGGATCGACTATCAAACCGTTCACCGCGCTGGCTGCCTTGCATGCGGGAGTTATCGACGCAAACTCCCGCACGCTTTGCCGCGAACATTACAAACATGAAGACGTCACCGCGGTGTGTTCACACCAACGAAACCTGAAGCCGCTAAACCCGACTGAAGCGATCGCGTATTCGTGTAACTACTACTTCGCCACCGTCGGCGAACGCCTCGACCAAAACGATCTGATCCGCACCCTTGAGGAGTTTGGTTTCGGACGCCCGACCGGCATCAACAATCCTGAAGAGTCGGCGGGAACGTTGTTGCGGAACGACTGGAGCCCGGCGAACGCGATCGGCGAAGGCCGGACTCTACAGGTCACACCGATTCAACTGTTGACGGCATACGCGGCGCTCGTGAACGGCGGTCGACTGCTACAACCGTCGATCGGTACCGATGAGACTTCGCGTGTGCGATCTGAGTTGAAGTTAAACGACGCAGACCGAGAGATCATCGTTGAAGGAATGCGTGGCGCGATTCGTTACGGCACTGCCGAAAAAGCGGATCTCGATTCCCTGCCCGCTTACGTCGTCGGCAAGACCGGCACGTCGCGACCGCTTCAGGGTTTTCGTTTCAACGGCTGGTTTGTCGGAGTCTCGTTTGCGCCGAACACGAATGCCGATGCGTCGAACGCACAACTCGGCGTCGTCGTGTTTTTGAAAAACGCGCACGGTGCGGAAGCTGCGGAGATTGCGCGTCCGATCTTCGAAGCGTTTTCGCCCGACAAAGCGCCCGCAAATCGTGACACTACGCAGATCACAGTTCGTCAGGTCAGCGAAAACGTAACGCAACGCATGTCGCTCGACGATTACATCGAGCGCGTCGTCGCAACCGAAGGCAGCGTCGAAGATCAACCCGAAGCACTGAAAGCACTCGCGATCGCCGCGCGCACGTACGCGTTCAAAAACCTGAAACGTCATGCGGAAGAAGGTTTCGACTTTTGCAGCACCACGCACTGCCAGCGTTTCGAGATCTCGGACATCCGTCCTGCGGTCACGGCCGCAGTAAACGCGACAACCGGCATCGTCCTGCGCGACGCGCAAGGCGAGGTCGCCGATTCGTATTTCGGCGCTTCGTGCGGCGGCATGACTGCCAACGTGAAGACTCTGTGGGGCGCAAACGCGCCAGCGTACCTGCAAGGCGTCCGCGATGACTTCTGTCATTCAGAACCTCACAGCCGCTGGGTCGACACGATCGAAACGGATCAAATGCTGAAAGCACTGCGCAGTGATCCCCGGACAAACGTCGGCGAAACCATCCGCGAGATCTCCGTCGTCAAACAAGACGGAACCGGCCGCGCCGAACTGGTGTCTATTTCGGGCGACCAGCGACGGACGATTAACGGCTGGGAATTCAAGCTAATTGTCGGTCGAGCGCTCGGATGGAATGTTTTGAAGAGTTCGCGATTCACGATCTCGCGGTCCGGATCGGCGTTTGTATTCCGCGGCAGTGGCTTCGGGCACGGGCTCGGCTTGTGCCAGGAGGGCGCGCACGTGATGGCCCAGCGCGGATTCACGTACAGCCAGATTTTGGCTAAGTATTTTCCCGGCACGAGTTTGGGACCACGAACAACAAGAACGACGCAGAAGGGCTCCCTTCAAAGTGAACACTTTCAGATCACATTTCCGCGAAACGTCGAGGCGAAAGAAATCCAGCCGGTTCTCGCGCTACTCGAAGCTACTCGCTCGCAACTCTTGCGGCGTGCTGGAGTTAACGATCTCCCGCAACTCAACGTCATCTTTAACGAAACGACCGGCGATTTCGTCGGCCGCACCGGCCTGCCACCCTGGGCCGCTGCCGCGACACGCAACAATCGCATCGAACTTCAACCTTTGTCCCTTTTGAAAAAGCGACGGATTCTGGAAACAACGTTGCGCCACGAACTCGTACATGTAGTCGTCGAAGCCGTCGGCGGAAGCCAAACACCTCGTTGGCTCACCGAAGGTCTCGCGCTTTACCTCGCAAATGAAGGAACGCTGTTGCCGCGCCGGGGTGAGAACAGATCGATGACGCCCGAAATCCTCGAACAGAAACTCGCCTCAGTTCGAACCCAGGCCGAGATGCAAACGGCTTATGTCGCCGCCTATGACGCCGTCCGCCAACTCGTGGCCGTCGAAGGCGAAAAGAGGGTTTGGAACCGACTGGCGCAGCGAAACTATTCCGTGTCTTCTGTGTTAAGGTGACTCCTGCAATGAGCCTCAAACTCCCGATATCGATTGCTCTTTCTTTAATCTTTACTTTCGCTCCAACAGCGTCCGCCATCGCTCAACAGAAACGACAGACGCCCGCGAAGCCTCCGGCCGCTCCCGCAGCCAAACCAACGCCTGTACCAACGCCGCCGCCACCGACATTCGACACGTTACTCAGCGCAAACACGTATCGCGTTTACGCGGAAATCAGATCCGTCGGCCAGTTGATTCGTTCCGACTCGGTGAACGAAATACTCGAGCCGATCATGAAGCTGGCCGCGCCGCCAAAAGAGTTCAAGACCATCATCAACTGGCTCAACGCGCACGCCGACGAAGTGATGACGTCGCGTATGCTCGTCGCGACCTGGGCTGCCGCGGGAACCGAAGTGCCCGAAGCTGTGGTCGCGATCGAATTTGCGTCAGCCGAAGAAGCCGCGAAGTTCCAACAGAAGCTCAACGACTTTCTCAAAAAGGTGTTGCCCCCAACGCCTTCTCCAACTCCGGAGAGTTCTCCGAACATCGTCGGTCTAATGGAGTCGCAAAAAGACGAACAGTATTCGGTAAAGCTCAAGGTCACGCCTTCGGCGCCGCCAGAAGTTGAACAACCATCAGGACCGCCTTATCACATACAACAGGCCGGTTCTTTGATCCTGATCACTCCACGACCGCTAAAACTCAACAAGCTGCGACCGGCGGGAAGCAAGTTGCTCTCTGAAGACGCCAACTTCCGCACCGTGCGCAATCGCTTTAACTCCGAATCGATCTTCCTGTTCGTAAACTCCAGTGAGATACAAAAGGAGGAGGAAGAGCAGCAGAAGAAATTTGAGGAACAGCGCAAGCAGGCAATCGCCGCGGCCAACACGCCGGAGAACCAGGAAGCCATCGAAAAAGCAAAGCGGGAACTTGAAAAGGAGATGGCGAAGGTCGAGCCGGATGAGCCGATTGAGATCGACGAGCTCGAAGAAATGCCGGCTACACCGGAGCAAACGCCGCCTGATCAACAAAAGGTATTCGAGGCCGCACCATCGCCGCCGCCGATCTACCTGGCTTTGGGAATGATGTTATCCGCGGGATCCATCACCGAATCGAAATGGCCTGACGCGATCGGTGTGGCGATTTCTCTGGAAAGCGAGTCATTCGACGTGCGCGCGTTGCTGGTCAGCAAGCCGGGTGAAAAGAGCGATCCGATTCCGTTCTTCCCGTTGCTTGCACCTGGACCACCAGTCATCTCGGAAGCACCCAACATTCTGCCCGCTGACACCGAGATGCTCGTCTCGTTTTCACTCGATCTGCCTCAGATCTATTCGGTGTTAGCAACGCCACGCGAGATCCAGGGCGTCCCGACCAGTGGACCGCAACCGGAAAAAGCAGAATTTCAACCAACGATGATCGCCGAAGTTGAGAAGCGACTGAAGATCAATATCAAAGACGAACTTCTGCCTTTGCTCGGCTCAGAAGTCGTAGTCGGCTTGCCGCTTACGAACTTCGGCTGGATACAACCGCCACCATCGGAGTCGCCGTCCGCTTCGCCTTCGCCTTCACCAAACGCGTCGCCAACGCCGAATGCAGTGGAACCCACGAAGGACGAGACGAAAACAAACCAAGCACCCGTCGTCGTGATCTCGGTGAAAGACAAAGAAGCCCTGCGAACGTTGCTGCCGAAGCTTGTCGAATCAGTTGCTTTCAAAGGCGCCAATTCGTTTGCGCAAACCGAGCGTCGAGAGGATACAGAGTTGGTTTCCTACATGAACCTACTCGCGTACGCCTTTATCGGAAACTATCTCGTCATTTCTCCCGACGCGGCCACCACGCGGCACGTCGTCGATTCTTACCTGAACCATCAAACACTTGCCGGCGATCCACACTTCAAGAACTACACGCGCTGGCAGCCACGACAGTCGCTGGGCCAGATCTATCTGTCACCGGTGCTGATGGAGAGTTACAGGAAGTGGGCGCAACAACCGACGTCGCAGATCGACGATCAGACGCGAGCGTTTCTCACTCGCTTCAGCATCGTGCCGCAACCAGTGACTTACTCGCTGTCAAATGAAGGGTTTGGTCCAATGCACGAGCTGCACTTGCCGAAGAACCTCGTGCTGCTCTTGATTGCCGCGGCCGCGGGAGGCATGACTAATCCGGAGCCGGATCCAGCGACTCCGCCGCCGGCACCGACGACGACGAAACCGGATTCACCCTAACCCCTTCTTCTGAGGTTTTCAATCAGTAGAGGTTGAACGGGTTCGGCGAGTTCAAAGCCAAACACTCGCGAGTAAAAGTAAAGCTCGCCTTCGAGTGCGCGCTTGATGTTTTGCGCCTGGCGGAATCCGTGTTGCTCGCCTTCGAACGCAGCGTACGCCACCGGAATTCCCTTCGCTCGTATCGCTTCGACCATCTTCTCAGCCTGGTTCGGTGGGACGACTTTGTCTTCAAGTCCCTGAAAGAAGATCACCGGACAGGAAAGACGTTCGGGAAAATTGATCGGCGAACGATCGAAATAGATGTCCTTGCGATCGGGATATTTTCCCAGTAAGCCGGTTAGATACTGTGACTCAAACTTGTGCGTGTCGCGCGCCAGGGCTTCCGCATCGCTGACGCCGAAGTGACTCGCGCCGGCTTTGAACGCGTTGCGAAACGTTAACGCGCAAAGCGTCGTGTATCCGCCCGCGCTTCCGCCCGTGATGATCAATCGCTTTCCGTCAACTTCGCCGCGGTCCACGAGGTAACGCGCACCGTTCACGCAGTCGTCGACGTCCACGATGCCCCACTTCTTGTTCAGACGTTCGCGATATTGTCGTCCGTAGCCAGTGCTGCCGCCGTAGTTGACGTCGAGAACGGCGAATCCCCTGCTGGTCCAAAACTGTATCGACAGACTCAACGCCGTCGAAGCCGCGGCGGTTGGACCACCATGACTCTTCACGATGAGCGGCGGCTTCTCGCCGTCAGGCGCGCGAAAGTCCGGGTTCTGTGGTGGATAGAAAAAGCCATGGGCCGTCAGCCCCGCCTCCGTTGGAAACTCGATCGCGCGCGGCACTGAAAAGTACTGCGGATAGACTTCCCGCTCGTTGGCCCGTCGCAGTGTTTCAAACTGTCCGGTCGTGACGTCAAATCTCGTGATCGACGCGACTTCCGTCGGCGAACCGGCGCGAAACACTGCCTGTCCATTTGCAGCTCGCAGAAACTGAATGTCCGTGAACGGCGAATCGACGACCGTCAACTTTCCGGTTTGCGTGTCGATCGTTTCGAGACGCGAAACGCCCTGCTCGACGTGACTGCACACAATCACATCGGCGGACGCGAAAGCGTATGACGACATGCCGAACAGCCACTGCGGCATTCCGAGTTCGGCTTTTGACTTCGTAACGCTTTCAATCTCGCCTTCCGCGGAGAGACGCTGCAAGTTCCACCAGCCGTTTCGGTCGGACGCGAAGTACAGAACGCCGTCGGGCGACCATTCGGGCTGGAAAATCGACTCGGCGACACCGCCGGCGATCCAGCGTGTCGAAGTCAACGTACCGTCTGGTCCAAACTCGCCGACCCAGAGTTCACAACCATCCCACGGCATGTTCGGATGGTTCCATGTCAGCCACGCCAACTGAGTTCCGTCCGGACTGACTCGCGGCGAGGAATAGAAATCATTGCCTTCGGTTAGAACCAGCCCGCAGTCATCATTCGCATCGACGCTGAGACTGACGATCGTGTTCACCGCTTCGGCGCCCTGGACCCTGTGGTCCTCCCGGACGCAAACCAGCCGGCCGCGCGCATGGTCCACAAACGGATCGGCGTAGCGAACGTCAGCCGCGGGCGTGATTGCCTGCGGCGTTTCGCCTGGTCCAAGCTGCTTGTAGACGCGTTGGTCCGCGAAGTTTGAAAAGTAAACGGTTCCGTTCGTGACGACGTAATCGCCGCCGCCGTACTCATGAACGCGCGTGCGAGCGTTGAAAGGAGGCGGCGTAACATCCGTAGAAATACGGGTGCCGGAAGACTTAACGATCACATTGCGACCGCCTTCGGTGGGGCGCAGTTCCATCCAGTAGATGTCGGATCCGTCGAGTTGAGGCTGACTAAGACCGACGGAGCCACCTACTATCAAGTCTGCGGTGATGGGCGATTTCCATGAGCCGAACGGCGCGATCTTCGGTGAATTTGGCAACGCGTTTCCTCGCTAACGAATTCTACCGGCGCTAGTGTCGCCGGGTAACTTTGAAAAACTCTTGTGACAACCTCGCAAAAGCTTTACAAGACTTATGCAACCTACGTGCGGCTTGACACAAGTACTATCACCGCGTCGTTAATTCTCCATGGGAGAACTGAGATAAAGGCAAGGGCACTGGTCTTGGGGGAGGTCAGTGCCCTCTCTTTTTGTTCGCGCGGGCGCGCGCCTCATCTTACAGCAACTCTCACAATTAGTGTCCATCCGTTTAAAAGGAGTGTCTTTGTTTGTTTAGTATTCGCGCGTACCTCTGCGACTCTGCGGTAAAAACCCCGCCAGAACATATAAACGGCGGAGACGCGGAGCTACGCGGAGAGTAAATTGAGGACACCACCTTTTAATCCAGGTTGACTGTGGCATAAATCCGGTTGACAATTCGCCAGTCTAAAACCACAGAGAGGTCGCCCACCACCATGTCAATGTTGCTATCAAAACGGCTCTTCGTCTGTTGTCTGATTACTTGCTTCCTGATCGCGGGAGTTCCGCAACAATCGCGCGCTGATACGTTTCGGCCCGTTGTTCGCGGTAAACGTGGCGTTGTAGCGGGTGGTCAACCGTTGTCGGTTGAAGCCGGGCTGCGCATTCTCCAGCAAGGCGGCAATGCCGTTGACGCCGGTGTGGCAACGATTCTTGCGGCTTCGGTGATCGAGTTTTCGCATTTCTCGTTCGGCGGCGAAGTGCCGATACTGATCAAACTCAAGGGCGACAAAGTGGTGGTCATCGAAGGCATGGGCCAGGCGCCGATGAAAGCGACGCGCGAGTTCTTCGTCGATCGTGCGAAGGAGGAAAGCGCTCCCGGTTTGACCACGATGCCGGGTTCACGAAGAAGCGGATTGATTCCGTCGACTGGTCCATTGTCAGCCACAGTTCCCGCCATCCTCGACGCCTGCGTCACGGCGCTCGATAAATTCGGTACGAAAACGCTGGCTGAAGTCATGGAACCGGCGATTCAACTCGCCGACGGATTTCCGATCGACGAGTTGCGCGTGAATTACATCAGGACTCGTTCGTCAGTTTTTTCACAATGGCCGGACGCGAAACGCGTCTTTCTTCCCGGCGGTGAGATCCCGAAAGTGGGAGACATCTTCGTTCAGGCGGATCTCGCGCGGACGTTGCGCGAGATCGTTCGCGCCGAGAAAGTCGCGAGCCGCGGCATGAAGACCAACCGCCACGCGGGACTGATGGCCGCCCGCGACTACTTCTACAAAGGACCGATCGCCAAGCGCATCGGCGACTACATGCAAGCCAACGGCGGATTGATCGCGGCCGGAGACTTCGCCCGCTTCGCCGCCAAGGTCGGACAGCCAGTCGAAACAGACTATCGCGGTTACCAGGTCTACAAAGCCGGCTTCTGGACACAAGGCCCGGCTCTCGTCGAAACCTTGAACATGCTCGAAGGTTTCGACTTGAAGAAGATGGGCCACAACTCCGTCGACTACATCCACACGCTCGCCGAAGCGCTCAAGCTCGCGATGGCCGATCGCGATCGTTACTACGGCGATCCCGACTTCGTGAAAATCCCGATGGCGGAGTTGCTGTCGAAAAACTACGCCGCACTGCGCCGTCCATTGATCGATCAGCAACGCGCTTCCCTCGCCCAACAACCCGGCGATCCGTCGAACATGAAAGCCGTGCTCGCGAGCGCCGTGCAGACGATCGGACGTGCGACACAAGTTCCGGTTGAAGAACGAGCAAACGATACGACGTGTGTAAACGTCGTCGACAAAGACGGTAACCTGTTTAGCGCAACGCCGAGCGGCGCATGGTTGCCGGCCGTCGTCGCGGGTGACACCGGCGTCCTGATGGGCCAACGACTGCAATCGGCGCTGACGGATGCGAACAGCCCGAACGTCGTCGCTCCCGGAAAACGTCCGCGCATCACGTTGACGCCGACCCTCGTGCTGAAAGGCGGCGAGCCGTTTATGGTGCTCAGTACGCCGGGCGGCGACAACCAGGACCAGGCGCTTTTGCAGGTGCTGCTGAACATCGTCGAGTTTGGAATGAATCCGCAGGAAGCAGTCGAGGCCGCACGCTTCGACACGCAACACTATGTCAGCTCATTTGACGATCACGAGTTTCTGCCTGGTTCGTTGAACGTTGAATCGCGCGTTAGTCTGAAGACGATTCAGCAGTTGTCGGAGAAAGGACACAAAGTCAAAGTGCAGTCCGAATGGGGCACGCTGTCGGCCCCGACGGTGATTGTTTACGATCCGAAGACGGGAGTGGCAGCCGCGGGCGCGGATCCGCGGCGCAGTCGTTACGCTGTTGCGTGGTAGGAAAGTTAATTCTCAAAGGAGTCCCCCAAAAATGATGAGCTTCACGAGAAAGAGGACGATCCTGTGTGCGGTTGCGTTCACGTTCGCTATCGCAATTCACAGCACGTTCGCGGTGCAGCAACTTCCGAATCCCGTGCTCAATTTTGTCGCGCAGGAGCACGTCGAAAAAGAAGGCAAACAAATGATCCGGTACAAGTTCGAGGTTGTTAATAAGGACAAGTATTCGGCGGACATGTTTGCCCCCGCGCCCGATCTACCGGCGTGCGGCGAGAATAAAAAATCTTCGCGGACGTGGGTGGACATCTACGATCAGCGCGGCCAGCGTCTGCATGGCTTCTGCGCGCTCACCAAGCCGGACGATCTCGGCAAGCTGTGGTTTGAGTTGAGCGGTGACGCAGTCCCGCCGAGCTGGGTGTACATCGAGCTCACCGATCGGCGAACCAATACGAAATACAAATCGAACCTCGCGGAAACAACTCAGTAATCAAATTTCACTAGGGGGGAACAGACTGATGGCAGTTGAAGAAGGTAAGCGCTTTATCGATTTCAAACTTCAGAACCAGGACGGCGAGACAGTCACGCTCGACGACTTCAAGGGCAAATGGCTCGTGGTCTATGTCTATCCGAAAGACGACACGCCTGGCTGCACGATCCAGGGCAAGTCGTTCACGGCGAGCAAACAGGATTTTGACGATGCGAACATCTCGGTCGTCGGCGTGAGTGAAGACGACGTCGCGTCACACAAGAGCTTCTGCAACAAGTTTGGCTTCACGATCGACCTGCTGGCGGATCCGCAACATGAATTGTTGGAAGCCGCGGGCGTGGGCCAGAGTGAGTACAAGGGAACGATGTACTGGAACCGGACCAGCTTCGTGATCGACCCGGAAGGAAACCTGCGCAAGATCTATCAAAAGGTGAATCCCGAAGGTCACGAGCAGGTGCTTTTGGACGACATCAAAGCGATGCAGTCGAATGCAGCGACTGCCTGATTCTTGACCGTTGCCAACTGCTGATTGCCAATCTCGGCGATCTCTGCCGTCTCTGAGTCCTCCGCGTTAACCATAGTCTGAGAAATATTTAGCGCGGAGGGCACGGAGACGGCAGAGAACGCCGAGAATTGGCAGTTGGCAATCGGCAAACGTCAATGTGAACCATGCTTGCGTACGTCTTTTGGCACTGGCCGCAGCCGGGTGTCGACACGAACACTTACGTCGAACACCTCGTTGATTTTCATCGCACACTGAACGCGAACAAGCCGGTTGGATTTCAAGGTTCGCGAGTGCTTAGGTTTCGCGGTGCGAGTTGGCTGGAGACGAAAGGCGACGCTTTTGAAGACTGGTACCTGATCGACGATTCGGCAGCGTTGGATCGAATCAACGACGCTGCCGTTTCCGGTCCATGCGAAGCGCCTCACAATCTCGTAGCACGTGAAGCAGCAGGCGGAACGGCGGGTCTATACCGGTTGCGCAGCGGCGAAATCGGCGAGACAAATTACGCCTTGTGGCTGTCGAAACCCGACGGGATGACTTACACGGATTTTTATTTGCGGGTCGAGCCGATTGGTACGTTATGGCAACGCCAGATGACGCTTGGTCCAACGACTGAGTTCGTCATCCACAGCGCCAGTCCAATCGAACTGCCGCACATGCTAACGGCTAATCAACTTCTAACCGTGCAACCAGTGGGCAGTGATCCGAAGCAGCCTTGATTCGGTCCAGCGGCTCCGTAATCACCTGGCACTCAACCAACCGCTCCTTAAAAGACTTCGGCACAAACACGTAATCCAATCGCACGTGCGGATCCCAAGTCGGAAACGTGTATCCCTTATCGTCCGGGTGCAACATCCGATAACCATCCGAGTAACCGGCGTCGAGCATGAACTGGATCGTCTCGCGTTGCAGTTTGCGTCCGCTGATCCAGATCAACGCTCTGATCCACCCGGGCAACTTGTCCATTTCGAGGATCTCGCCCGGCGCGAGCGTGTTGAAGTCGCCGACGAGAACGTGAAGTCCGTTCTGATGTCGCTTGATTCCTTCCAACAACGATCGAATCTCGCGTGCGCGCCGGCGTTCATCCCAGCGCGAAAACCTCGCGCTCAGGTGCAAACCAAACACACGCGCTTCGGTTCCCGCGGGAACGATCTCCAGAAACGAATGACGCGCACCAGCCGGATAGTGCCACTCGTGATACGCCACCTCCTGGCGACTCAAGTATCCGATCGAATGATTTCGACGCGCGGCCCAGAACGGAAATCCAGCGGCTGAAGCGACGCGTTCGATAACGTCCGGCCGCGTTGCTTCCTGAAAAACTACGAGATCGGGATCGGCGGCTTTGATAGTTTCGGCGAGTGCTTCCTCGCGGCCCACTCCACCAAATCTGATGTTGTAACTGAGTAACCGCAGCGTCACGCATCCGCCCCGGGCTCGACGACCACGAAGTACGGTTCGCCGAATAGAACATCGCGGCCATAAAGAACGAGGCTCGACGTGGCCTGGAAATTAACGGGGCGTCCAACGAGTTTCTGCAAAGATTCGCGCAGCGGATTCAGACTCGGAGCGAAGTCGGGATCTTTATCGGAGAGCGGCTTGGTGTGCAGCCCGGGAATGTAATAAGCATCGGAAGACCACGCTTGCATGACTTTACTGCCGACCAAAGTCACGTCGAGATCGCTGGTCGACTTTCCCTGTGAGTCAAACGGATTGCCGTCTTCGTGACGTTTGTTGGTGACAACGCTGCCGCGCAGAACGATGCCCGTTCCCTCAGGCAGTCCCTGCTGCAACTTGCGATAGAACGCGATGAAGAGACGCTCGTCTCCACCGAATCCAAGCGTGACAATGCGCGACCGAATCTCGTTCTCGGTCATCTCGTGTGCATCTTTTGGCGTAGTCTTTTCTGTCATTTGATTTCCAACTCAGCCATTACGGGAATGTGATCGGAAGCCAGCGTCTCGATCACCCATGATTTCTTCGCGCTTATTTTAGCGCCGGTACGATAAAAAATATGGTCGATCCGCTTGACGGGCTTATCGGCCGGAAAGCTGAAACCGTCGCCTGCGGCACGGCTCGTCATCCACGCATCGTCGAATTTGGTGCGCATAAGTTTGTAAGCGCTGCCTGCCGGAATATCGTTCAGGTCCGCAACCACGATCGCCGGTCCTTTCACGCCTTCGAGAAACTTAAGCAATTGCTCAGTCTCGAACAAGCGGCCGTCCTCGAACTGATAGTCGAGATGCGTGGTGATGAAGTGCAGCGTCTTGCCTTCGACCTCGACTTCCACGCGCAACATGCCGCGGCGTTCCGATTCGCGTTTGTTCTCGAACATGCGATGCTCGGTGTTCTTGATCGGGAACCGCGAGAGAATCGCGACGCCGTATTTCCCACCCTGGTAATCAAGGTTCGGCGCGAACGCGTACTCCATCTTCGTCATCGCCGCCAGCTCGACGATCTCGTCTTTGCCTTCGGTCCGTTTGACTCCACGGTCCACTTCCTGCAAACCGACTAGATCGGGGCGGGCAGCGTTGATGACGTCAGCGATACGTTGCAGATCGAGTTTCTTGTCCATGCCTACGCCCACGTGAATGTTGTAGGTCATTACGCGAAGCGTTCGCTTGGCGCGTGCGGGCGCCGGCCAGAGAACGGCAATCGCGAGGACCAGGAACGCTATTCGTGAGATCCGTGTTGGCATAATTGTGACTCGCATCTTAACATGAAGTATTTTGTGCTTAGAGCCTGGTACTTTGTACTTTGCTTGACAGTAAACTTGAAGACCTAAGACGAAAGTACAAAGCTCCAAGGACTAAGCTCAAAGCTCAACCAAAATGCGTCTTCTCCCCTGGCTTGCCATGTTCTGCGCCGCGTTCTCTGCGGGCGCGATCAACTCCATTGCGGGCGGCGGAACGCTGATCACGTTTCCCGTGCTCATCTGGCTCGGTCTCGACGCGAAGGTCGCGAACGGAACCAGCACCGTCGCACTCTGGCCCGGCCTGTTTGGCGGGCTCTTCGGCTATCGACGCGAGCTGGAACACAGTTCGACGATTCTCATTCGACTTGGTTTGACGAGCGTCATTGGCGGCGCTGTCGGCGCGTGGCTGTTGATCCTGACGCCGTCGCCTGTCTTCTCCGATCTCGTTCCCTTTTTGATCCTCTTCGCCACGATCCTTTTCATGGCGCACGGCGAGATCAACAAACGTCTCCGTCTCGGTTCACTCGAAGCCAATCCCACCGGTCTGTGGTGGACCGGCGCAATCATTTTCCAGTTCTTTTCCGCGATGTACGGCGGTTACTTCGGAGCGGGCAACGGAATCCTGATGCTCGCCGCGCTCGGACTCCTGGGACTAAACGAACTGCATCGCGCGAACGGCATCAAAAACTTCCTCGGCATCTGCATCAACAGCATCGCCGTCGTCAGTTTCGCACTCGCCGGACTCGTCGTCTGGCAGGATGCGCTGGTGATGGCGTGCGGCGCGCTAATCGGCGGATATTTCGGAGCGAGTATGGCGGTGCGCGTCGGTCAGAAGTGGGTACGTCGAGGCATCATCGTCATCGGTCTGGTGATTTTCGCGGTGATGTTGTGGAGGCTGCGTTACCGTTGAAACTGCCGCGCGAGTTTTACACCCGTTCCAACGTCCTCACCGTCGCTCGCGATCTGCTCGGCAAGCTTCTCGTTGTGCCTGCGCCGGATGGTCAACGCGTGGCGGGCATGATCATCGAAGTCGAGGCTTATCGTGGACCTGAAGATCGCGCTTCACACGCGTACGGCGGGCGACGGACCAAACGTACCGAGACGATGTACCAGCACGGAGGCATCGCGTACGTCTATTTTGTTTACGGGATGTATTACCAGTTCAACGTCGTGAGCAACGTCGCTGACGTTCCGCACGCGATTCTGGTCCGCGCACTCGAGCCCGTCGAAGGCATCGACATCATGCGTGAGCGACGCCATTTACATCCGGATCACAACCTCACGAACGGACCGGGTAAACTCTGCATCGCCATGGGGATCGATCGCGAGTTAGATAAGGCTGACTTGTTGGGCGACCGTGTTTGGTTGGAAGAGTTTCAACAAGTCTCGCCGGCGAAGATCGCCAAAGGCCCGCGGATCGGTATCGATTACGCTGAAGAATGGATCGAGAAGCCGTGGCGCTTCTGGATCAGGAATAACAGCTACGTCAGCCGGAGGTGAGTATTTTCCGTTTGTCATTGCTCGTTTGTCATTTGTCATTTGGTTCAACCTCAAGTGCTCTGCTGTCGTCGAGCCACGAACTGGCATCAGCCTTTGAAATGACAAATGACAAACGAGCAATGACAAAAGGAAAATGATCAGTCGCTGCCGTAGCGAATCTCCATGTGTCGCGTGCGATAAGCGGCGAGCACGAGGACCAGCACCGTCACAAGCAACATGCTCGGTATCGAGATCCACGCCGGCGTGGGCTCCGCGACAACGGCCAGCGGGCCTTCCTTGATCACGCTCGAGAGCGGCAACGGCATCATCGAGTTGAGATAGTGAATGACGCTGATCTTCTTCAGTAACGGCGGTAGCAGGAAGTTCAGCCACTCCCAACCGTAAAGCAGCAACGCCGGAATGATCGGATTGCGAATAAACAATCCCACGACGAGGAAGAACGCGCCGTAACCGACACAAGCCAGCATCGTGATCCCGGCGTAAGTAAGAAGCTGGCCCGCGCCGCGTCCCTCGGTGAAGTAACGAAGACTTTGTGAATAGAAGTGCGGGAAGTAGAGCAGCAACATCGACACCACTGTCGTAGCGGTAAACAGAACGATCGACGTGACCAATCCCGAGAGATACTTGCCGACGACCAGCACTTCTCTTCTCACGGCCGTGAGGAAGTAGTAATGCAGACTCCGATCGACGAGCTCACCACGAAACAGGTTCATGAAGATCCACGCGCAGCCGAAAAACACCACTGTCCGCACGATCAAGCCGTGATAAAGAACGGCGTAAATCTTCGCCATGAAGTTGAAGTCCTGCCATTCGCTATCGGGCGGCTGAAAAATCGCCAGCACAGTCAAAGGAAACAGCGGCAGCATCGCGATCAGGTAGATCAATATCGAGCGCCGGCTGAAAAAGTTCTTGTGTAGCTCCAAACCTACGATGGCGCGAATCTGTCGCAGCCAAAGTCCCCACGGCGGCGAGCTATTTGCGGTTGTGTCGATGACCTCAGTTGCAGAACTCATTCAAGTAGACTCCTACGCACTCCCGCCTGACGTGCCGATCAGATATTGGTAAACGGCACTCAGGTCGTCATCAACCGGCGCCACCGACTCCACGTTGACCTCGCCCTCGCTCACCGCGCGATTCAACAACAGATAGAAACGGTCCGCGTCGCGTGTCTTCACGAAAAGCCCGCCACGATCCTCGTGCAGCCTCGCTTCCACCACGTGATCCTGTTTGAAAACATAAGCCGCCAGTTTCGCCGGGTCGTCGCAGCGGATGAGAATCTGCATCGGGTGCTCTTCCATCTCATCGCGCACGCCGTGTACGTTGCCTTCGGCGACGATGTAGCCGTTGTTCAAAAGCACGACGCGATCAGACATCTCGTCGACTTCGTGCAGGATGTGCGACGAGATGATCAGGTGCAGTCCTTCTTCCGCGAGCGTGCGAAAGAGCGAGATCGTTTCGGCACGGACCATCGGGTCGAGTCCGTTCAAAGGTTCGTCGAGAATCAGCACCGACGGTTGATGCGCGATCGACTGCGCAAGCCGAATGCGCTGCCGCATACCCTTGCTGTACGCCGCGACTTTTCGATCGCCGGCTTCGACAAGGCTGACGCGTTCGAGCGCGACCTGAGCCAACTCGTCCACTCGTTTCTGACTGAAACCGTGAACCGCCAGGTAGGATTTAACAAACTCGCGGCCCGTTACGCCTCGCGGAAACGAATCAAACTGCGTGCAGTAACCAACCTTGCGAAACAACCGCTCGGGCTGATCGGTAGGAATGCCCAACAACGTGATCGATCCGCGCGTCGGCCGTAACAGTCCCGTCATCAGGTTCATCAACGTCGACTTCCCTGCTCCGTTTGGACCAACGAGACTGGTGATGCCGGGCGCGATCTGAATATTAATGCGATTGACGCCGAGTATCTCGCCGTAGAACTTGGAGACGTTGTCGAAGATGATGAGTTGATTTGCCATAAGAAAATTTCGAATTTCGAATTTCGGATTGCGAATTTCTTGTTATAGGATCACCAGCTTAAACACGTTACCTCTCGTCTGCGCAAAATTCGAAATTCGCATTTCGAAATTCGAAATTCTTTTACTTCACCACCTCGTACGCTTTAACCCGCCACGACAGCAGCGCCAGACAGACAGCACACACCAGAAACAGCATGGTCCATGAGATCCAGAGCGGCGGTTCAAGCAGCGTGACTTCGCGAACCACCTGTCCTTCGACGTCGCGAATTATCCGCACGTCAGCCACGCTTTGGAACGTGCCGAACAGCCCCGAGGTCACGTTGCGCATCAACGGGCCGAGACTCAGAACATTTCCCCACGTCGTGCGAAAAACTTCGTTGATAAACGCGCCAAACGCCAACGGAATCAGGAATAAAGCCACCATCGCGCCACTCGCTACGACACGCCATTTAACAAGCGACGAGATCGTCTGCGAGAGCAGCGCCAGCAGAAGGATCCAAAGCAGACTCGCGATGACGATCGAGCTGGCGATCCATGCGTTCGCGCGAAACCAGGTGAAGCCTTCCAGATATGCCTGAAAGAAAAACAGCAACAACTGCGGAATCCACGTGACCAGCGACAGCAGGATCACCAACACCGACATCTTTCCGACCACGTATTCAGTGCGCGAAAACGGACGGCAGAGATACAACGGCAACGCATTGTTGCGCAGATCTCGTGAGACGAGCGGCGGACCGATTAGGAGCGCCAGCAGAAACGCGAAACTGTTCTGGACGTTGACGAACGTTTCGAAGAACGTGTTGTCGATTACAAGATACGATTGGACGTCGATCGCTAACGCCGCGAGCGCGCTGACGTTATGACGCAGGTAGATGAGAATCGCTTCGACCAGGAGCGGAATGAAGCAGATGGCGAAGAACGCGGTGAAGAGCTTGGAATTGAACACCGCGCGATAGGCATGGCGCGGAATGATCAGAAAGCGGCTCCACTCGGGTGTCAACGCGCCGGCGTAGCGCTTATAAGTCTGTTCATAGACCGCCATGACCGTTCTCCATTGCTTTGAGGAAAATGTCTTCCAGTGAGTCGCGCTTGTAACTTAAACGACGAAGCTGCACCTGCTCCTCCGCCGCGAGACGATACAAGTCGCGCACCTCGACGCCGTCCTGCAACACGACCTTGATTCGCGTCGGATTTGTAATCGCGTATTCACAACCGAGCTTCGACAGTGCGTCGACGAAGCGTTTCTGGTCGCCGCGCGTTTCGAGCATGAGGAACTTGCGATTCGACTTCCGTTCTTCTTCGAGATTGCAGTAGACGGCGATTTTGCCGTCGCGCAGGATCAGGATCTCGTCGCAACACTCTTCGACGTCGAGCAGCAGGTGTGACGACAGGACGATCTGCGCCTGACCGCTGTCGCGAATCTCGCGAATCAGTTTGATCATGCGCAGACGCGCCGGCGGATCGAGACCATTCGTCGGTTCGTCAAGGAAGATCAGCCGCGGACCGTGAACGATCGCCTGCGCAAGCTTCGCGAGTTGCTTCATGCCAAGCGAATAAGTTTCGAGTTTGCGATAACGAGCTTCGCCAAGACCGACGTAGAAGAGCGCTTCATGCGCGCGTTCGAGTGCGGCTTCGGAAGGCAGACCCGAGAGTTCCGCCATCAGACGCACGAAATGAACGGCGCTCATCTTCGCGATGAACGAATCACGTTCCGGCATGTAGCCGATCAGCGATTTGATCTTCTTAGCGTCGTCGACGATGTCGTGTCCGAAGATCTGCGCGGTGCCCGCTGACGGATGATGAAAACCGAGCAGCGTGTGAATGAGAGTCGTCTTGCCCGCGCCGTTCGGCCCCAACAAACCGATCGCCTTCCCGCGCAGATCGCCGCGCAGGTTTTTCAGGATCGGGCGATTGCCAAACGTGACGCTGAGGCCGTGCAGATCGATAACGGCTGGGTCCTCGTTCGTCGTCTGTTTGTTGATTCCCTGTTCGTGAACCGTAGCGGTGAGTGTCATGCTCATTCTTATAGCGCCGCGTCCTGATAATTCCAAACGAAACCGAGTCCAAAGACAGTGCCCATCAGCAGAAATGCGCCGCTGCATCCTAACGCTTCGGCGGGCGCTAAAGTTCTGCCTATCGCGAGAATTCCGATCAGAAAAACAGGAAGGTTGAGTACGACTGCTGAGGCAAGAGGAAAAAGGAGCGCAGGACGACAACCACCGAGACGCTGTCGCAACCAGAAGAGCGACGGCGCATAGGCGAGTGAAAACAAGAGCGCCGCCACGATCATCGAAACGATCGTGGCGCCGTTCAGTTCAGTAGAGCTGAGACCGTGTGCTCCAGTGAGAGAAAGAGTTGTCAGGAGCAACAGCAGTCCAAGCAACCATGACCCCAGTGAAATTGAGAGCAACTTCATGTACTGCTTAGAGCTTTGTACTTAGAACTTTGTACTTTGGTCTTGCGTCTTGGGTCTTGGGTCTTGGTCTTGTTGTATCAAGCACCAAGCACAAAGACCCAAGCCCAAAGACCGAAGACTACTTCTTACTACCCATCCCGCGTTCGATGATGCTGTGCATCTCGAGTGCGTTCGGCATTCCCAACAGCGTTGCGGGACTGAGACCAAACGGTCCGCCGTCGGTGTTTGCTCTGAAGGTGATGCTGTCACCTTGCGCGTACGCATAAGCCAACGTCGGCGGCATGTCGGCGGCGATCGCCTTCATTGCCTGTTGTGGTCCACTCGGAAGTTTCTCGGCAGCACTGTTCGCCAACCCGGCCGGAACGAGGGCGCCGATGTTGTGATAGAAAATGGCCGAGAAGTTCGCGTTACCGTCAGCCGGTAAACCGGCCGTGAACTTCGCCGAACGAAGCAGCGACAAACCGCTGTCGTGCGTCGTCAAGGCACGTTCGACCAGTGCGCGGCTCGCCGCGACGATCATGTAACCATTGACGAACGTGTAGTTCACTTCGACCAGACCGAAGTCGGAAGACTTCAGCGTGTAGTACTTGCGACCGCCGATGTCTGACTGTTCCCAGTCCAAACCTTTGCGGCCAAACTTCGCGACTTCCTTGTTCACTTCGCCAACTACCTGCTCGAGTGTCTGTTGCAAGTGCGCGGGGTCGTTGACCTCGAACACGAGCTTCCACGAAGGAGTCGGCAGGATCGGGCCGTCGATTGCGAAAGCAAACTCACCACCCAACGGCACCGCGATATCCTGGCGAATATTCAGACCGTGAGCCGTTTGTTGCTGGTCCAACGTCTTGCGCAGATCCGGAGAAACCGTTTCCAGCACTCCGAGCAGATCGTCGACCATCGACGCCGGGTTCTTGACTACGAAACCTGCGACGACGCTCGCTTCCGGTGAGATGTACTCCAGCGATCCCATTGGACCAGGAGCAGCCAGCCACGCCGGAATTCCGCGTTGTGTGTCGCTGAACGAGATTGAAGCCTGCGTGCTCGTCTTACCGTTGAAGTCTTTCTGATCGAACACGAAGTACTTCATGCTCAGTAGGCCCAACTGCTTCAGCGCGCTCTCATTCTTCGCGGCATCTTTATCCTTCATGCGTTCGGCTTTGGTCTGGTCGACAACTCTTTCGAGATTTGCCGCGACCACGAGTCCGGCGCCTTCCTGGTAAACCTGCGCGATACGGCTGCGGAACGGAGTCGCAGTGAAACTGCTCTGACCGCCACCCGCAATCACGTTTTCGAGAGTTTGCAGTTGCTGCAACTTCGGACTCGCGGCAAACAGGTTGTCCTGAATCCACACGTAAAGCCGATCATTGCTTTCGGTTTCCGCGACAGCGGTCTTCGGGCTTTCGACGAAACGCAACTCCGGTTTGCCCTTCTGGCCACCGGCGTACTTCGCGATCTCCTGCTCGAGAAATTCGCGGAAGCCGGCGGAGTTCTTCAACTCGGCCAACACAAGCGGTTCGCCGGGTTCGGCTTTCTCGTCGATCGATACTGAGACCGCGATCTCGTCGCCGAGATAGGAGCCAAACTGGCGGATCGTTTCGACAACCTGGTCCATGTTCTGGCCGCGTCCTGCCTGCTCTTTTTCCCACCACGTACGCAGCGCTTCGTTCTGGCTCATTCGCTCCTGAATAATGCGATGCGATTCGGCGATCGAGTTCGCCATGTTTGGTAACGCGGCGTAGACGACTGTCTGCTCAGGCATCAGGTCGAGCAGGTGCGTCGAGTGACGAACTTCAGGCTGTTCGACGTTTCGCAGGTCCGTATTTACTGAAGCCAGCGCCGAGAGCACTTCCGCGTATTGAGCGGCGTTGCGGCTCCACGCGACTTCGTCTTTAACCGGAATCATCGAGATTGCGGGGTTCGTCGTTACCTGATCGCCCGCTTTCAACACGCGATCGGTGCCCGCGTGATTCACGTTTACTTCGCCTTCGACGACCGAGACACGCGAACCTTTCGTGCCGTTGTTGACGGAAAACACTGTGCCAGTCACGGACACGAGCGAATCACCGCTTTCGACGAACAGTTTGCCCGTGCGTTGCTTCGCGGCTTCGACGAAGATGCTGCCGCGGCTCAAGTGAATCGTCGTGCCGTTGCCGTTCTTCGTCAGATACAACTCGGAACGATCGCGCATTTCGATCAGCGAACCATCTTCGAGACGAACAACTGCGCGCGCGTCTTTAGCGGTGCGCACCGTTTCGCCGTTCTGAAGTTTCGCGCCGGCGGCGACTGCTGCCGTTTGCGTATCGGCAATCTGATACACCTGTCCTTCAGCGGCCTGGACCGTCGCTTCGATATTGCCGAACGGCCAGAAACGCTGAGCGAACGGAATGGCTAACAAGCCGATTCCGATGACTAGAGCGGCGGCGATGGCCCAACGCATTACGGCTGGCCGGGGTGTGAAACGACTCGATTTCGCTGTCGCGATGCGAGTCGCCGGACGGCGTGCTTCGTTCATCGCTCGGCGGCACGGAATGCACTCATGCGTGTGATCGACGAGCAATAACGAACGCGCTTCGGAAAGTTTGCCGGCGAGGTACGCAGGGATCAGCGACTGAAAGTCAGCGCACCCTTCGATATGATCGACTGCGGGAACCTGAAACTCAGTCTCGCCTGCCGCTGCGGAGACGCGCGCCCAAACACGGTCTGCCGCGGCTGATACCTTCGCCGGGTCCACTTGCTCGTTGCGGATATCAGCAGTGACTTGGTCGAGGATCTTGTCTTCACTATTCCTTTTCATGATGCTTCTCCAGATAGTGCCCAATTTCTTTTCTCAGTTTTGTGCGAGCGCGGTGAAGGACCACGCCCACCACAAGCGGCGAGGTGTTCATCAGACCGGCAATTTCCTTGTTGTCAAAACCTTCGTAATAACGCAGGACAAACATCTCGCCGGCTGTCTTGCCGAGCCTCGCGACTGCCTGGCGAACGAGCGCTTGCAGTTCGCTATCGGCGTGGGCGAGTTCGGGATTGCGGAAGCCACTGGCGAACGACTCAGTGTTGACGTCGTCGAGCGCCACCATTTTGGATCGCGTGCGGCTGCGGAGCAGGTCGAGCGAAGCGTTGATGGCGGCGCGTGACAGGTAGGCTTCCGGATTTCGAGACAGATCGTAGTCTTCCTGGCCTTTGACGAGTCGCAGGAAGACGGTTTGGAGTACGTCTTCGGCGTCGGCGGCGCTGCCGGTGATACGTTGGGCAGTGCGAAAGACGCGCCCATGATGGGCTTGGAAGAGCGTTTCGAGCTCGGCGATCGGTTCAGTATTCACGTCGACCCTACTCACGCCGACAGTTTGTTTATCCACTAAATGCAAAGGTTTAAGAGCTGCCTGCAAGGTGTTATCTCCTCCATCCACCCTGATAGACGGGCAGTTTTGGGAATTATTAACACCGTGGGCGGTACAAATTGCGCCGTTTTGGGCGTCCGGCTGCGGTAAATGTTGAATATTAGAGAAGGGGCGGGTGAATTGTGAAGGGTTATGGCGAGAGTCTTGCTAACGCGGCGAGGCGCTGGCGGGCGAGGGTGGCTTCGGGCGAATGGGGGTGGTGGCGTAGGAGGAGGCGGTAGGCGGCGCCGTCGTACTGAAGGCGTTTGGCGATGGGATCGAAGACGAAGTGGATGTTTTGGCGGTTGTAGCGATCGAGGGATGGGTGGTTGAGGTAGTAGGAGAAGTCGGGGGCTTGGAACGAATCGGCGTTAAGTTTTCGGGAGGTAGATTGGGTGAGTTTCAGAGCGAGTTGTTCGGCGGTGTCGCCTAGTAATAAAAGGACGGTGGGACGGAGGGGTGAGCGGCGGAAGTGATCGAGAAAGATCCGTGCGCGAGAGATGCGATCGAAGCCTCGCGAAGTCTGAATTAATTTAAAAAGGCGCTGATCGTCGCCGGCGCGTGACGCAGCGACCACGGATTCACGTTGAATCCAGCCGCGGGTTCGAGTGGTGACATTAACAAAGAAAAATGTGAGGCCGTCAGAATTCGTTTTAACGGATCGAATGGCCACCAGTCGTCCGCGACCCAAACGTCGCACGAGATCACCCGTGAGCGATGGAGTCGAACGCAAAGCTGAAAGACGTTCGTCAACAACAACGGCGATCCGACCACCCGCAGGCGGCTTCCGTTGTCCTAACGCCTCGATGTGAAAAAGAAATAAGACGAGACAAACTGATAGTGTGAGTCGGTGAGGATACATTTTGTTTCTCCTAATGTGAGGTAAAAATTACCGAATCGCCGCAACGATCCGCTGCTTAAACTGCGCGTGATGGAAATGACAGATCGCCGCCGCCAACGCATCCGCCGCATCATGCGGCGACGGCACGGCGCGAAGCTTCAACAACAATCGCACCATCTCCTGCACCTGATGCTTCTCAGCGTTTCCATAACCAACGATCGTCTGCTTGATCGAACGCGGCGAATACTCGCTAATCTCGAGTCCCGCTCGCTCAGCCACCAACAGGACCACGCCACGCACCTGCCCGAGTTTCATGCTGACCTTCACGTTCGTCGCGAGAAAAGAATCTTCGAGCACGCACACGTCCGGACGATGTTCGGCAATCACTTCCTCGAGCCCGGTACACATCCGCAACAACCGCGCTGAAAATCGCAAACTCGACGGCGCACGCACAGATCCAAACGCAACCAGCGAGTAGCGACGGCTGTCGCCTTCGACCACGCCCCAACCCATTGTTTGACTGCCCGGATCGATTCCCAGTACACGCATCGCGCGAGAGTATACTACAAAGGAACTTTGTACTTAGTGCTTAGTACTTTGCAAAAACAAAGCACTAAGTACCAAGCACCAAGCACAAAATGTTATTCTGAAACCGTTCCCTGCGTTCCCCCGAGTAAATCAATATCCCTCTTGTCGAAATGTCTGCGCTAATCGAATCGATCGCATCTGTCTTTAGTAACCAGAAGGGTGACGAGAACGAAAAACCCTTTTACGCGGAATTTTTCAGCGTCGAACGCCTCGAGCAGTTCGCCCAAACACTCGCCGAAGAACACAAGACCGTCACCAAAAAAGGCCGCGCCGAACTCTTCCCGCGACTCGAAGACAACGGCCGCAAACTCGAAGCAATCTACAAAGCCCTCGTCGAAGCAATTCGCAACGGCCGCCCGATCTCGCCTGCCGCTGAATGGCTCGTCGACAACTATCACATCGTAGAAGAGCAATTGCGCGAGATTCGCCAGGATCTCCCGAAGAGTTACTATCACGAGCTTCCGAAACTCGCTTCCGGCGAACTCGAAGGTTACCCGCGCATCTACGCCGTCGCGCTCGCCCTGATAGCGCACACCGATTCGCGTCTCGACACAAACACGCTGCGAAGATTCATCGCCGCCTACCAGATCAAGGCGCCGCTCTCGATTGGCGAACTGTGGGCGGTCGCGATTACGCTGCGACTCGCTCTCGTCGAAAACCTGCGACGTCTCGCGTTTACGATCACCCGCGCGCGCCGGGAACGCGACGAAGCAGACAAACTCGCCGACCGCCTCCTCGAACTCGCCTCGCTCCAACCAGGCAACGTCATGACCGTCGTCAGCGAACTCGCCAAGCGAGAAGAACTGCCGCAGACGTTCATGGTCCAACTCGTACAACGGTTGCGCGAACAGCATCCTTCAGTGATGCCGGTGATGGTCTGGCTCGAAAAGCGAATCTCGCAGGACGGCTTCAGTATCGAACAGGTAATTCACGCCGAGCATCAGCGCCAGGCAGCCGCACAGGTGACCGTCGGAAACATCATCACCAGTATGCGTCTGCTCTCGACGCTCGACTGGAACGACTTCTTCGAAAAAGTCAGTTTGATCGAGCCGTTGCTGGGAACGGATCCGGCAGGCGCCTATTCGCGGATGGAGTTTGCTTCACGCGATCGCTATCGACACGTGATCGAAAGGATTAGCAAGCGCACGCAGTCGAGTGAGCTTGATATCGCGAAGGCGGCGGTCGAGTTTGCCGGCCACGGCGAAGAAGGGGCAGCGGAAGCACACGTCGGCTATTACCTGATCGACAACGGGCTGGACCAACTCGAAACTCACTTCAGATACAAGCCAAACACAATCGAACGTCTGCGCCGTTTTCTGTTACGACATGCAACAGCGTCGTATCTGGGCACACTCACGTTTCTAACATTGCTCGTAATAACACTGATCATCGTCGCGATGTATCAGTACGAAATTCAGTGGCTGTTCCTGCTAATCACCGCCGTGCTGGCGCTGATCCCCGCAAGCGATCTCGCGCTGACAGTTTTGAACTGGGACCTGACGCACTTCTTTCCACCACGTCTGCTCCCGCGCATGGACACCGCGACCGGCATTCCCGACGATGCGCGAACCTTCGTCGTCGTGCCGACGATCTTCTCGAGCGAAGCGCAGGTCCAACAACTCGTCGAGCGTCTCGAAGTCCACTTTCTCGCCAACCAGGATGCAAACGTTTACTTCGCCCTGCTCGGCGATTATGCGGACGCGAAATCGGAAGAGCTTCCGACTGATGCTGCTTTACTGGCCGTGGCCCAAAGCGGCATCGAAGCGCTGAATCACAATCATGGCGAAGCTCGCTTTCATCTGTTCCATCGCAAACGCCTGTGGAACCCGGGCGAGGACAAGTGGATGGGCTGGGAACGAAAGCGCGGAAAGCTCGAAGAGTTTAATAGCCTCTTGCGCGGCGCGACTGACACGAGCTTCGTCGTTCGCACCGCCGACGATGCGCTGCTCAATTCCATTCGCTACGTCATAACTCTCGACTCTGACACTCAACTCCCGCGCGATGTCGCGCGTAAACTCGTCGGCGCCGCGATTCATCCACTCAATCGCGCGCGCATCAACACCTCCGAGAATCGCGTCACGCGCGGTTACGGAATACTTCAGCCGCGCGTCAGCATCTCGCTCGCAAGCGCGTCGCGCTCCAAGTTTGTCCAGATCTTCTCCGGCTACACCGGTATCGATCCCTACACGACCGCCGTGTCTGACGTCTACCAGGATTTCTTCGGCGAGGGTAATTTCACCGGAAAAGGTCTCTACGACGTCGACGCATTTCAACGCACACTCGAACATCGCGTGCCGGAGAATTCGCTGCTCAGTCACGATCTGTTTGAAGGACTATTCGCGCGTTGCGCACTGACGACCGACATCGAACTGCTCGACGATTATCCCGCCTCGTATGAAGTCTACGCGAAACGTTCGCATCGCTGGACACGCGGCGACTGGCAGATCGCGCGCTGGATCTTGCCGAAAGTGCCTGACGACGCGCGGCGCAAATCACGCAACGTGCTGCCGCTCATTTCACGTTGGAAGATCCTCGACAACCTGCGTCGCAGCCTCGTCGCGCCGTCGCTGTTTCTGTGGCTCGTCGCTTCGTGCACGATCTTTCCGGGCTCACCGCTGGTGTGGAGTCTCTTTGTCTTTCTCGTGATCGCGTTTCCCGTCTATCTACACGTCACTACGGGGCTGTTGATCCACCCGCGAGGCATTCCATGGACCAGCCATTTCTGGAGCCTGTGGGGCGACTTCCGCACCAACACGTCGCAGATCGCGCTCTCGTTTGTCTTTCTGCCCCACCAGGCCTACGTGATGTGCGACGCCATCATCCGCACGATTTATCGAAAACTGATCTCGCGAAAGAAGCTGCTCGAGTGGGTTTCGGCGGCTGAGACTGAAAGAACGACACGCGGCGACTTCCATTCGTTTCTCGCCTTCATGCTGGCGGCCGAGATCCTCACTTTAGTTGCACTGGGTTTGACGCTCGCGTTGCGACCCGCGGCGTTACCCGTCATCGGCGTGCTTTCGGCCGTGTGGCTGCTGTCGCCGGTGGTTGCGTACCTCGTCAGTAAACCGCGACTGGTCCAACAGATCGTGCTGAACGCCGTAGACACCGAATTTGCGCGGCTGATCGCGCGACGAACGTGGCGTTTCTTCGAGGTTTTTGTCGGCAACGAGGACAACTGGCTGCCGCCGGACAATTACCAGGAAGATCCCGCGCCCGTCGTGGCCCATCGCACGTCGCCGACGAACATGGGTCTGCTGTTACTCGCGACCTCATCAGCGCGCGATCTCGGTTACGTCGGGTCACTCGAATTTGTCGAGCGTGAAGAACTGACCTTCTCAACGATGGGCCGCCTGGCGCGACTCAACGGTCACTTCTTCAACTGGTACGACACGGAGACACTCGAACCGCTGCTCCCGCAATACATTTCGACGGTCGATAGCGGCAATCTCGCCGGACATCTCATCGCCGTCAAACAGGCGTGCATCGAGTTTCCGGAAACGCCGTTGTTCGACGCACGCGTCATCGCAGGACTTTCAGACACGGTCAACGCGTTTGCCATCGAAGTAGCGGCGCTCGGCAGTTTTCGACAACGAACCGACGTCGTCACGGTGCGTCATCTCGAAAACGAGATCGCCGCGTGTCGCAAACTGCTCGAGTTTGACAGTGACGGCAATCTCGAATCGTGGCTTGTGCTGCTGAACTCCTTCGCGCGCCGCACCGAAGAGATCGAAGATATCGTGAACGCACTCGCGCACGAGCATGGTGACGTGATTTTCAAAGAGTTGCGCTGGTGGGTCGGCGCGTTGAAACACCAGGCAGAGTCGCACCGCCGCGACGCCGACGCGTTTGCGAGCTGGGGTCGTTTGCTGCCTGCGCTCCGCTCGGAAACAAGCAACAACGATTGGCCCTCGATTGTTAAAGCGCTCGAAGACGTTCCGACGTTAGCGGAGGTGCCGCAACTCTGCGATCGTATCCTGGTCCAACTCGCCGCTCTCGAAGCTCCGCCGCCATCCGCGGCTGCGTTAACTAAAGCGCTCGAACAATCAGCGAGCGCCTCATCGGATCTCCTGTCGCGACTCAACCGCATGGCGCGTAGCTGCGCTCAAATCATCGACGATATGGACTTCTCGACGCTTTTCGACGTCGAACGAAAACTTTTCACGATCGGCTACAACGTCACCGCTTCACGTCCAGACGAGTCGTACTACGATCTCCTCGCCTCGGAAGCGCGGGTTGCCAGTTTTGTCGGCATCGCGAAGGGCGACGTGCCGCAACAACACTGGTTCCGCATGGGACGTGCGCTGACGAAAACCGATGGCGGCCGCGCGTTGATCTCGTGGACCGGCACGATGTTCGAATACCTGATGCCGCTGCTCGCGATGCGTAACTATCCGGCGACGCTGTTGTTCGAAACGTATCGCACCGTCGTCGATCGGCAGATCGAATACGGCCAGGAGCGCGGCGTGCCGTGGGGCATCTCGGAAGCGGCGTATAACGTGCGCGATCTGAATCTCAACTATCAATATGGACCATTCGGCGTTCCCGGTCTCGGTTTGAAACGCGGACTGATCGAAAACCTCGTCGTCGCTCCTTACGCGACGATGCTGGCGGCGATGATCGATCCAAACGCGGCGATGAAGAACCTGCGCCGGTTACAAAGCGAAGGCGCTTTCGGCCCGTATGGTTATTACGAGTCGATCGACTACACATCCGAGCGTTTACCCGAGGGTCAGACGTCAGTCTTGATTCGCGCGGTCATGGCCCATCACCAGGGCATGAGTCTCGTCGCGCTCGCCAACGTGCTTCAGGATGCGCTCATCGTGCGTCGCTTTCATGCTGATCCGACAGTGCAGGCGACCGAGTTGCTGTTACAGGAACGCATCCCGGTCGGAGTCCCCGCAGCTCATCCACGCGCGGAAGAGGTGCTGACAGGACGCGTGGTCCAAACGCTGCCGGGAATGATCACGCGTGTTTACGACAGCGCGAACCTCGACACGCCGCGTACGCAACTGCTCTCGAACGGCGTTTACAACGTGATGGTCACAACGGCCGGCGCGGGTTATTCGTACTGCGAAGGCAACGCCGTCACACGCTGGCGCGAAGACGTGACGCGCGACAACTGGGGCGCCTTTATCTACCTGCGCGACGTGCGGAGCGGCGCTGTCTGGTCCGCCGGACATCAACCGGTGCGCAGCAAGCCTCATGCTTATCAGGTCGCTTTCTCCGAAGAAAAGGCTGACTTCCGGCGCATCGATTCCGGCATCACCACACGCATGGAGATCGTTGTCTCAGCCGAAGACAACGCCGAGGTGCGCCGTGTTTCACTCACTAACAACTCGACGCGCGTGCGTGAGATCGAGTTGACCAGCTATAGCGAAGTCGTTCTGGCGAGCCCTTCGGCGGACAATGCGCACCAGGCCTTCAGCAATCTCTTCATCGAAACGGAGTTTGTTCCCGGCGAGAACGCGATCCTGGCCCATCGACGCCTGCGTTCCAGCGAGGATCGGCCGATCTGGGGAATTCACGTCGTCGTTGTCGAAGGCGAGACAGTCGGCGCGGTCCAATACGAAACGGATCGCGGCAGGTTTTTAGGACGCGGACGCACGCCGAGTAATCCGATCGCGGTCATGGAAGATCGTCCGCTTTCAAACACGACGGGCGCGGTTCTCGATCCGGTGTTCAGCTTGCGTCGCCGCGTGCGAATCCAGGCGGGCCAGACGGTGAGTTGTTCGTTCAGCCTCGTCGTGGCTCATTCGCGTGAAGAAGCACTCGCGCTGGCCGACAAGTATCACGATCCGAACATCTTCGAACGCGAACTTCGTCTCGCATGGACCAAGGCGCAGGTCGAGATGAGTCACCTCAACATCGACTCGGAAGAGGCGCACCTGTTTCAACGTCTCGCGGCGCGCATCGTCTTTTCCGATCCGTCTTTACGCCCGCGCGCGCACGTGCTCGCGCTCAACACGAAAGCGCAGTCGAGCCTTTGGGCGTACGGAATCAGCGGCGACTTGCCCATCGCCGTGGTCCGTATCAACAAGGCCGACGACATGCGCACGGTGAGGAAAGTGGTGCGTTGTCACGAGTACCTGCACTACAAAGGACTGAAGATCGATCTCGTCATCCTCAACGACACGCCGACCGACTACTTGCAGGTGCTTCACGGTGAACTCGAAACGATCGTGCGTACGAGTGGTCTGCAAGGTCTACAGGACAAGCCGGGCGGAGTTTATTTGCGACGTTCGGACCAGATGCCCGAGCACGATCGCATTCTGTTGCACGCCGTGGCGCGCGTGGTGATCGTGGCGGATCGCGGGATTTTTGAAGATCAGATTGAACGGAAGCACATCGAAGAGCCGTTGCCGCCGTTGCTCGTGCCGCGCGCGGCTTCGCAGGTCTATCCCGAGTTTCCGGTCGCGCCGCCTGAACTGAGTTTCTTCAATGGACTCGGAGGCTTTCACCAGGGCGGACGCGAATACGTCACCACCCTCGGCGCCGAACAATGGACGCCCGCGCCATGGTCCAACGTTATCGGAAATGCCGTCGACTTTGGTTTTCAGGTGACTGAAACCGGCGGCGGTTACACGTGGTCGGTCAACAGCCGCGAGAATCGTCTGACGCCATGGTGCAACGACGCGGTCAGCGATCCGCCCGGCGAAGTGATCTACTTGCGCGATGAAGACTCGGGAACGGTTTGGTCCGCCACGCCATTGCCGATTCGCGAACGCGAGCCGTACATCATTCGCCACGGCCAGGGTTACAGCGTCTTCGAGCACACGAGTCACGGCATCAGCCAGGAACTGCTGCTGTTTGCGCCGCTCGACGCGTCCGTGAAAGTCTTCCTGCTCCGGCTGCGCAACCGCACGCCACGAAAGAGACGCATTTCGGTTATTCAGTTCAACGAACTCGTTCTCGGTGTTTCGCGCGCGTCGTCCGCGCCTTACATCATCACCGAGATCGACCAGAACGACGCCACGATCTTCGCGCGCAATCCTTTCAACAACGAATTCGCCGAACGCATTGCTTTCGCGGCGACGAGTGAAGAGATGACCAGCGCGACGTGCGATCGGAAGGAGTTTATCGGACGCAATCGTTCGCCCGAATCACCCGCCGCGCTCAAACGCGCCGGACTGGCCGGCAGAGACGGCGCGGGTTTCGATCCCTGCGCGGCGATTCACGTCAGCGTCGAACTGCCGCCGCAAACAGCTCGCGAGGTTATCTTCTTACTCGGCGAAGCAGAATCGAAAGAAGCCGCGCAGGCGCTCGTCACACGGTTTCGACAGTTCGGCAACGTCAACGCGGCGTTTGAAAAAGTGTTGGGCCATTGGGACGAGATACTCGGCACCGTCGAAGTGCGAACGCCCGATCCGGCACTCGACACGATGCTCAATCGCTGGCTGTTGTATCAAACACTGTCCTGTCGAATCTGGGCGCGGACGGCGTTTTATCAATCGGGCGGCGCGTATGGTTTTCGCGATCAATTGCAGGACGTGATGGCGCTGGTCTACAGCAGCCCGGAGATCGCGCGACGCCAGATTGTGCTCGCCAGTGAACATCAATTCAAAGAAGGCGACGTGCAACACTGGTGGCATCCGCCGAGTGGACGCGGCGTCCGCACACGCATCTCCGACGATCTCGTGTTCCTGCCGTTCGTCACCGCGTTTTACATCAGCGTGACCGGCGACGTGTCCGTGCTGGACGAAGTGACTCCCTTCCTCGAACAACCGTTGCTTGAACCCGACCAGCATGAAATCTACATGCAGTCGTCAGTTTCCCAGGAGTCGGCGTCGATCTACGAACACTGCGCGCGGGCACTCGATCGCAGTCTCGCAGTCGGCAAACACGGACTGCCGTTGATGGGCGGCGGCGATTGGAACGACGGCATGAATCGCGTCGGTCAGGGCGGCAAAGGCGAGAGCGTGTGGCTGGGTTGGTTTCTCTACACGACGCTCGCCGCTTTCATCCCGCACGTCGAGTCGCACAAACAACGCGCACGCTTGAACCGTTACCGCAAGCATCTCGAAAACCTGCGCAAGGCGCTCGAAGAAAAGGCGTGGGACGGCGACTGGTACCGCCGCGCATATTTCGACGACGGCACGCCGCTCGGATCCGCGCGTAACGAAGAGTGCCGCATTGACTCGATCGCGCAGTCGTGGTCCGTGATTTCCGGCGCGTCCGATCCTTATCGAATGGGACGCGCGATGGCGGCGGTGGAAGAGTATTTGATCAGACGTGGCGACGGCCTCGTGATCCTGTTCACGCCGCCGTTTGATAAAGGCAATCTCGATCCCGGTTACATCAAAGGATACGTTCCGGGTGTGCGTGAGAACGGAGGACAATACACTCACGCCGCGATCTGGACCTTGATCGCGTATTCGTTACTCGGCGACGGCGAACGCGCAGGCGAACTCTTCGCGCTGCTGAACCCGATCAACCACTCTTCAACGCGCGCGGGTTTGCACAAATACAAAGTCGAACCTTACGTCGCAGTCGCCGACGTTTACGCCGTTCCGCCGCACACCGGTCGTGGTGGTTGGACGTGGTACACGGGATCGGCCGGTTGGATGTATCGCGCCGGTCTCGAGAACATACTCGGTTTCAAACTCGCGAACACACGCTTGCAGATCGATCCGTGTGTGCCGCGTTGGTGGCGTGATTTCGAGATCACGTATCGACGCGGACGCGCTGTTTACCGGATCAGAGTCGAGAATCCACTGGGCGTGAACCGCGGCGTCGTCAGCGTGGAAGTCGACGGCGTGGTCCAGCCGGACCTGGCCATCGACCTCACGGACGACGAGAAGACTCACAATGTGCTGATAACTATGGGCGAGCCTGTCAAAACTGAAGAACCCAAGCAGCAGGCAGAACAAGCTCAGGCTTAACAATTCGAATTTCGAATTTCGAATTTCGAACTTCGAAATTTACGCCGCGGCCATGTCGGCTTCGCTGATGTCGAAGTTTGCAGAGACTTTCTGCACGTCGTCGTGGTCTTCGAGTGCTTCCATCAACTTCAACATCTGCCGCGCGTCCGCGCCTTCGAGCTTGATGTAGTTCTGCGGAATCATCTCGACTTCGGCAGCCTGCGGTTCGATTCCCGCGGCTTTGATCGCCGTCAACACGCCTTCGAAGGCATCGGGCGAAGTGAGGATCTCGAAAGTGCCTTCGTCATCGCGCAGGTCGTCGGCGCCCGCTTCGATCGCGAGTTCAAACAACTCCTCTTCCGACTTGGCGGACTTATCGACGACGATGTAACCCTTCTTATCAAACATCCAACCGACCGAACCACTCTCGCCAAGGTTCCCGCCGTTCTTTGAGAATAGGTGACGGATCTCCGCGACGGTGCGATTGCGGTTGTCGGTCATGGACTGTATCAGCAAAGCGACGCCGCCCGGACCATAACCCTCGTAAGTGATCTCTTCGTAGTTGACGCCTTCTTCCTCGCCGGTGCCGCGACGAATCGCGCGCTCGATCGTGTCGTTGGGCATATTGCCGCCCTTGGCGTCGAGAATGGCTTTGCGCAGCCGCGCGTTGCCTTCCGGATCGCCGCCGCCCGAACGCGCAGCGACCGTAATCTCTTTAATAAACTTCGTGAACAGTTTTCCGCGCTTGGCATCGAGCGCGCCTTTCTTGTGTTTAATACTATGCCACTTGGAATGTCCTGACATTTTCCGATCCTTCTGAAGAATTAATGCGGGTGTTTAAGGCGAGAAAATATATCACATCAGGCAAGCTATTTCAGTTGCTCGTATTCCTTGCGCGCCTGGACAAGGACCGGAAGGTCCGGGTCGGCGTCCCGCCAAAGCGCAAAGAAATCCTGATACGACTTACGGGCAGCGCCAGTGTCGCCATTAATTACTGCCGCACGGGCCAGTCCGACGTGCGCGAGCACGTGGGTCGGAGAAAACGGGTCGATGCCCCGGCTCTCGATGATCTTCTTAAACTCTGCCGCCGCTTCAGGACCGCGGCGCTGCCGGAGATACAACTCTCCGCGCGAATAAGCGTTGTCCAAACGGGCTGCGTCACCGCCGTCATAATTCCGCACTGATTCCAGTAACTGAAGCGCCTCCGCGTTGTTGCCGCGGCTCTTTTCGATTTCGCCGCGCAAACTCGGAATCACAATCGAGTTCAGGATCGTATTCTGCGGCGCCGCGGCGCGCATCTGTTCGATCATGGCTGTCGCACGACCCGCATCACCGCACCCCGCATAGACTGAAGCGGCGCCCGCAGGACTCAAGCCTCCACGAAACAATTCCAACGCAGTCGTTGCGTTGTCTCTGGCCTGCTTACATTGCCCGAGGATCATCTGGTTGGCGGCGAAGATCAGCAACACATTCGCGGCATTCTCGTATCGGTTCTGCTGCTTGAACAGTTCGACCGATCGACGCGCCAGTTCTTCCGTTTGTTTCAGCTTGCCCTGGTAGAGCGTGCGTGCGGCAAGCAGCGCCATGAAGTCGGCCTCTTCCGGTTTCCCGGTGGCCCACTGTACCTCGCGGTCCATCGCCGCCTGATCGCCACGAATGAACGCGATAATGAAGCCGGTCAGATGCACGGGAAGTTGGTCGGCGTTGATTCGATTCGCGTCCTGACGGGCCTGATCTGCTTCGTCAAACCGGCCGAGCGAGATGAAGCTGGCCATCACGTTTGCCCGAGCGCTCGTATTGTTCGGACTCAAACGCATCGCCTCGAGCGACTCTCGCAACGCATCCTCATGCCGTCCCAGGATCTTGTAGTTGATCGAGAGATTGTTGTGTGGCACGAAGTCGTCGGGATAAAGCTTGGTCCACGTTTGCAGGGTCTCGACAGCCTTTTCAACCTCACCGCTGACGTAGTTGTAATACTTCTCGGCGATGTAGAGCCGTTCGCGTTCGCTGACGCGGTCGCGAAGTTCGTAAGCTTTTTGAATGTATTCCTTGCACGTCTCAACTTGTCGCTGGTTGAAGTAATGCACGCCGATGCGCGCGTAGGCCATCGCGAAGTTGGGATCGAGTTCGACCGCGCGTCTGTAAAAGACGAGAGACTCGCGCGCACGTCCTTTTGAACGCTCGTCGTCGCCCATCGCAAATGCTTTCAATGCTTCGAGCGACGACGTCGTCGCCTGTTCGATATTGACGTCGTACTTCTGAATCGAACTGAGCGATTCTCCCAACTTTTGCCGCAAGTTCGAAGCCGCCGCGCCAAGCGCGGACAGCACTTTTTCTTTACTGTCCGCTTCGACTTGTTCGCTTGCGAATGGATTGCCGGAACGCGGGTTGATCGCTTCGAGCGTGATCACGTAGTTGCTGCCGATCCGCGCAATCGTTCCACCCAACATCGCCTTGATGCCCTGTCGTTCGCAGATCTCGCGGCCGATGTCGCGCGTGATTCGCTCTTCAGGCGACCGGCCCATGAAGCGCAACGTCTCGCGCACGCGTTCTTCGGGAAACAGGTTTAGGAAAGGTGTCTGGCCCAGGTGAACCGCGAGCGCCTGTTTGAGTGTGCCGTCAAACACAGGCTCGCCGGTTGTGTTGACGAAATCAGTCAGCAACACCGTGTCGCGCTCGACGAGCGGTTGGGCGCGATTGCTATAGACGTAAAAACCGCCGGCCAGCGCGAGGATGAACACCAGCGCGATTACGGCTGTCGCGATCTTGTGACGCTTGATTCCGGTCGCGATGTATTCGGCGCTCGAAACATGCGTGACTGTTTTCTCGACAGTCGGCGCGACTCGGTCCTGTATCGTCGGCGTGGCGACCGTGCTGACAGTCGACTTCGTAATGACGTCGGGTGACGACGATCGTTCGAACTCCTGTTCAAACTCCAGCCGCTGCTTCAACCGACGCAGATCCGTCAGCAGTTCGCGGATCGTTTGATAACGTTCGTCGCGATCTTTGCGGAGTGCTTTGTTGACGATCCAGTCGAGTTCGGCGGGCACGTCCGGCGCGAAACGCGCGAGTGGCGGAGGTTCTTTCTGAGTAATCGCAACGATGACGTCGGTCGAGGTCTCGCCCGTGAAAGGCGTGCGCCCCGCGACCATCTCGTAGATCACGACGCCAAGACTCCAGATATCGCTGCGCGCGTCAACCGGTTTGCCTCGCGCCTGCTCCGGCGACATGTAATGCGACGTACCCAGCACCACGCCGGCATCGGTTTGGACGAGGACCCTCGTCGCTGCATCCGGATCGAGTGGGCTGCGATCGACGGTTTCAGTTAACTTCGCGAGACCGAAATCCAGGACCTTCACGTAACCGTTCCGCCGGACCATGATGTTGTCGGGCTTGATGTCGCGATGGACGATGCCGGCCGAGTGAGCTTCTTCGAGCGCGCTCGCAACCTGGATCGCGATGTCGAGGATCGTGCGTATGTCCAAAGGCGCTTCGGCTGCTTTTCGTCGCAACGTCACACCGTCGATGTACTCGGTCGCGATGAAGTGACGCCCGGTATCGGCGCCGACTTCGTGAATCGTCAGGATGTTTGGGTGATTGAGATTCGAGGCCGCGGCCGCTTCCTGTTCGAAACGATGGAGACGATCCTTATTTGTGGTGTATTCCTCGCTGAGGATCTTGATTGCGACCTTGCGGCCGAGCTTCATGTCTTCGGCAAGGTAGACCTCGCCCATTCCGCCCGCGCCGATTTTTTCCAAAATCCGGTAATGCGAAATTTCGGAGCCGTTCAAAGTCTCATGCCTTTCAACAACGTTCCCGCGATGGCTGCCTGAATTACCCAGAGAATGATGAACGCAACGATGGGAGAGATGTCCATCATGCCTACCGGAGGTATCGCGCGTCTCAATGGCCCAAGCAGCGGCTCAGTTATATCAACCAGGAAGCGCATGACGCGGTTCGTGTAACTGACGCGAGCAAGCGAGAAGATCACACGCAGGAACATGAGCAGGATGTACAGCGATATCAATCCGTAAAGGATCACGCCCAGAATCGCGGCGATGTCGCCTGCCGCCAGACTCAGAAACAAACCGGTAACCATCCGTTCGAAGATCCCTACGAACTGGAGGCCGACAAACCCGAAGATGACCACGATGAAGATCACCACGAGGGGTGCAAACTTCGGATCGGCGCGGAAGTCGCGCAACGTGCCGCGGACGGGAAAGACGAACGGGTCGCTCATCCTGCGAACCGTTCGATGAGTGAAACCAAACGGATTGAGATCGGCTTTATCGACGATCATTCGTACGATCATCAATAGTATTAAGCCGGCGATAAACGCGATGAAGATTGATTCAATAAACCAGAAGGTTCGTGCGATTACGAGCATCTGTTTTAACGGTTACCAAAAATGGCAGTTCCAACCCGAACCATCGTAGCGCCTTCTTCGATGGCCACTTCGAAATCGTTTGTCATACCCATCGACAGCTCGCCCTTTTGATCGCCAAAAGCCCCGCGCGCGGCGAGATCATCGCGCAACTCACGCAGTCGACGAAAGAACGGACGCGCCTGTTCCGGGTCGTCAAAGAATGGCGGCAGTGTCATCAATCCCGCGAGTCTTAGATGCTTGAGCTCGCTCAATCCTTCGATCAACTGCGGCAGCTCGGTTTCGTCAATGCCCGATTTCGTCTCCTCATGACCGAGATCAACCTGGATTAGCACCGACAAATCTGTGCTCTCTTTGTCGCACAAACGATCCAGACGTCGTGCCAGTTCGACAGAATCAAGCGAATGGATGACGTCGAAGAGCTGCACGGCGCGGCGTGCTTTGTTGGCCTGAAGATGTCCGACGAGATGCCAGCGCGCTGCCCTGCGGCCGACTTCGTTGATTTTCTGTTCAGCTTCCTGGACTCGATTTTCGCCGATGTCGGTCGCGCCGAGTTCGATGGCTTCTCTCACGAGCGAAGCAGGATGGGTCTTGCTGATGGCGATCAAAGTGACCTCATGGGGCGAACGTCCGCATTTTATGGCTGCCGCATCGATCTGTGCACGGACCTGCGCGAGTCGGGCTCCCAATTGTCCTTCAGTCATCGCAATCATAATAACCCAGCCCGTATAAATACGGATTCGACGGCGAGCAGTCGGTGATGTCTTAGTTTGTTGAGCATTCTCTGCGTTCCTTCGCGACTCTGCGGTAAAAGACCGCAAGAACAGATAACCGCAGAGACGCGGAGCAACGCGGAGAGGAAATTACACACTACCGAGTAGTCACCATTCTTGACACACCTCAGATGCATTCGCATAATGAGCATTCGTCTCATGCGGATGTGGCGGAACTGGCAGACGCGCAGGTCTCAGAAGCCTGTGATGGTGACATCGTGGAGGTTCAAGTCCTCTCATCCGCACCAATAACTAGCTCGGAAGCCCCTTTCTCCTCACAAATTGCATCTAAAAAATAGTTGCCACGGATTTTCGGATGTTGGTGTTTTCGTATTAAGAGGTCAGTTCCGAAAGGGGAAGTACTTAATGAACGTCGATCAAGCAGCTCTGTTGGAAACGGACAATTTGCGACACGCAGGCATGACGCCTGACCGAACTGTACGTCTAAAACTTGCCGAGCGACCGGACCGCGACCGCATTCAACGGGTCGTCGATCTGGCGGATGCTCTCTTGAGCGAAGCAGAAACACTCGCACGTGACAAGGCGTTCACGGATGAAGCAACCAGGCTTAAGCCCTTGGATATACTTGGAGGAATCAATTTCTACGACGAGGTGCAGCGCTTCGAGACTCACCTGATTAAAATGGCGCTGTCTGAGACCGGAGGCAATCAGGCCAAGGCAGCGAGACTTCTGGGCATTAAAGCCACCACTCTGAACTCCAAAATCAAGCTCTTTAACATCGAAGTTGGCTAGGGCCGACCAGCCATCATTCAATCTTTCAGTTGACCGCCTCCGACGCGCCGAGCATTTCAGCTTCGGTGACGTCGGAGACCGTCAACACCTGCTCTTGAAAAAGAGTAGAGTCGATCAAGGTCTGCACGACGTAGCGCCCCGCCGTCGGAAAAGTCACATTAACAAAGAAGCTGATGTTGTCGGCGTAGCCGCCCGCCGCGATCTCGAATCGCGTCGGCTGCGACATGACGATCGGTTGTTGTCTGTCCGGAGTCAGTATGCGCACTTCGGAGAGATAACTTCCCGTGCCTTGCCAGTGGTTGACGACGGCAAACTTGATCAACGAGACGGGTAGCTGTTGGACCATCATGTTCTGGAAGACGCCCATGAACGACAGCTTGTTACCGGCTTCGAGGCGAACGTCGTCGCAGAATAATGTGTAAAGCAGTTGCAGGTTCTTTGTAGGTTCGGGATTCATGGTCTACTCCAGCATGGTTTTGAAAGCGTCTTCGTTAATCACGGTTACGCCGAGTGATTCGGCTTTGTCGAGTTTTGAACCGGCGGCTTCGCCGGCGACGACGTAATCGGTCTTCTTACTCACGGATGAATTCACGCGTCCGCCCCTGGCTTCGATCATCGCCTTCGCTTCGTCGCGCGTAAAACTCGAGAGCGTTCCAGTCAACACGAATTGCTTGCCCGCGAATCGCTCGTCGAGCGACGCGCTGCTCTTCCGACTCGACTCGGTATTAACTCCGGCGGCGCGCAGCCTATCACAAAGCGCTCGATTTCCTTCATCGTCAAACCAGTCGCGAACACTCTCCGCGACGGTCAAACCGATTTCGGGTATCGCATCCAGCTCTTCAACCGACGCTTCGGTGAGACGATCGAGCGAGCCCATTTCGTGCGCGAGTATCCCGGCGGTTCGTTCGCCGACGTGGCGAATGCCGAGCGCGTAAATGAGGTTTGTCAGTTCGCGAGACTTGCTGGCTTCGATCTGTTCGAGCAGGTTCGTGGCCGACTTCTTCGCCATGCGTGGCAAGCCGGCAACCTGTTCGAGTGTCAGTGAATAAAGATCGCCGACGTCTTTCACGAGTTCTGCTTCGACCATCTGGATCGCGAGCACGTCGCCGAGACCTTCGATACGCATCGCGCGACGGGATGCGAAGTGAAGCAATCGTCCAACTATTTGTGCGCGACAATCGGCGGCGACGCAACGCGCCACGACCTCGCCTTCAGGACGCGAGATCAGTCCGTTACAGACCGGGCAATTCGTCGGAGGCTCGAATTTCTTTAGTCTTCCTGTACGTTTTGATTTAACGACGCTGAGGACTTTCGGGATGATCTCGCCGCTCTTTTCGATCATCACCCAGTCGCCTTCGCGTATGTCGAGTCGTTCAATCTCGTCGTAATTGTGCAGCGTCGCGCGCGAGACCGTAGTTCCCGCGAGAAACACCGGTTCAAGATTCGCAACGGGCGTGATCGCTCCGGTTCGGCCCACCTGCACTTCGATCTTGAGCACTTTGGTGGACGCCTGTCGCGCCGGGTACTTGTACGCGATGGCCCAACGCGGCGCTTTCGACGTCGCGCCAAACTCGTCCTGCAACGCGGTCGAATTGACTTTAACGACGAGGCCGTCGATCTCGTAACCCAGATCGTCACGCAAAGCTTCTTCCTCGTTCGCGAAGTCGATCACTTCGTCGATCGACTCGCAAAGCTTCTTGTGCGGATTGACGCGAAAGCCCGCCTTTTCCAGCCACGCCAACGCCTCCCAATGCGACGGAAACGGTTTGCGTCCACCGACGAGCAGATCGTAGACAAACATGTCGAGCTTGCGGCGTGCGACAAGACGCGAATCAAGCTGTCGAATCGCGCCCGCTGCCGCATTGCGGGGATTCATAAAACGCGGCTCCCCCTGCTCTTCCCTTTCGGCGTTGGTCCTGCGAAACACTTCGAGCGGGATAAAAACCTCGCCCCGAACTTCCAACGGCGAATCGATACGTTTCGCTTCCGGCTTGAGACGCAACGGCACGCTGCGAATCGTGCGCGCGTTCTGAGTCACGTCTTCGCCGATGCGGCCGTCGCCGCGTGTGACGCCACGAACCAGCAGGCCATCGTCGTACTGCAACGAAAGTGACAAGCCATCAATCTTTAATTCCGCGACGTATTCGAGCGGACGTCCTTCGGCAAGACGCCGGCAACGTTCGTCAAACGCACGTAGCTCGTCGATGTTGTAACTGTTGTCCAACGACATCATCGGCCGCGTATGGACCACTTCCGGAAAACCTTCGGCAGGACGGCCGCCGACTCGCTGTGTCGGACTGTCAGGCGTGATTAGTTCGGGATGTTGTTCTTCGAGCTGCTTGAGTTTTTCGAGCAGGAGATCGTATTCGCGATCGGAGATCTCGGGTGAGTCGTTCACGTAGTAGAGATCGTCGTGATGGCGAATCTCATCCCTGAGTTTTTCGATTTCGTGGGCGACGGACAAATGTCACTCCTTAGCCGCAAAGAGGCGCAACAAGCACAAAAGGCACAAGAAGGTTTAGGTAGTTGTATGGCGCTCTATTTTATGAAGCTACCGCTTCAGTTAACCCTTTAATTCTGTCTACCTCTAATTTCTACTTTCCAGTTTCTACTTTTTACTTTTTACTTTTTCTACCTTCCCACCTTTTCCACCTTTTGTGCCTTTTGTGCCTTTTTGTGCCTCTTTGTGGCTAACCCCCCCTTACTTTTCAGCATGTTTCAACTTGGGTAGCGGCGCAGTCGGCCTCGTGTCTTCGTGCACTTCGGCTGTCGGTTTCGATCGCGAAGCCGCGAGTTTATGAATCACGCGTCCGATGAGCTTGATGCTTTGCAGAAAGTCTTCCACCCGGATGTTTTCGTCTGGTCCATGAGGATTCGATCCGGCGTAACTCGTTCCGAACGAGGCGACTGGCGTTGCCGGCTGCGAGACGCCGCAGACCGCGCCGACTGGTCCACTCGACGGATCCATCGGATACACGAGCGCCTGCCGGTCGTAAACCTCCGATATCGAGTCGATCACGGCGCGCGCCACCCGCGATTTAGCCGACGACTTCGCGAGCGGAGCACTGCCGAGTTCGATGATCTCGATGTCTTTGAACCCGCGCACGTCGAGATGCGCACGCAATAGGTCGACGACGATCTGCGCGGTCAAATCAGGCACGAGCCGGAAATCGAGACGCGCCATCGCCATGCTCGGTAACACCGTCTTCGCGCCCGCCTCAGTGTGGCCGGTGTGAATACCGCAGATCGTACACGTCGCGCCGAAGATATGTTCCTTGACGAGCGTCGCGCCCTTCATCGCCCGCACCCACCCGCCGATGCGAAACTCCTTCTTCAATCCCGCTTCGTCGAGTTCGATCTGCTTCAGGACTTCCGTGTCTTCGTCACTGATCGGCGCGATGTGTGACGAAAACCCATCGATCGTGATCACACCCTTTGGCGACGTGATCGTGGACAAAGCCTGGACCAGCCGCCACGCCGGATTCGGAACGATCGCCCCCCACTTCGAGTGCAGATCCGAACGCGCGCCAAACGATCGCAACTCGAGAAAAGTGATGCCCTTAAAACCGAGACTGACGATCGGGTTCTCTTTCGTGTCGCGCGAGCCTTCGTCCCACAAACAACCGTCAGCCTGCAACAAGCCAGCATGATCGTTGGTAAACCGATAAAGACTCGGACTGCCGAGACCGTCTTCGCCTTCAACAATGAATCGCAACGTGCAAGGCAGTTTTCCAAACGTCTTTTGATACGCTTCGACGGCTGCGAGACGCGCGATCAGATCACCTTTACTGTTCGCCGCGCCGCGTGCGTACAACTTCCCATCCTGAATCGTCGCCGCGAATGGACCGTACGTCCAATCCGTCAGATGGCCCACCGGCTGCACGTCGTAATGACCGTAGACGACGAACGTCTTTGGTCCACTGCCGCACTCGCCGTAGATGATCGGATAACCGCTGCCGACGCGAAACGTGCGCGTGCCCATGCCGACGCGCTGCATCGACTGTTCGACGGTCTCCGCGATCGCGCGCATTCCCGTGCCGCGCGCCGCTACCGACGGCATACGACACAGGTTCTGCAAGCGCTCGGTAAAACTCCGCGCGTGACGCTCAACGTAACGATCGAACTTTGTAAACGTCGTCGTCATTTCAGCTCGTCCGGTCGATACAGCAGGTAGTGCGACACGTCAGCGCCTCGTTTCAATCCGGCGCAGACGAGTTGTTCGGCGAATGCACTGTGAAAATCAGCTCGCACGCGCGCCTGCTCGTCACGCGCTGCCTGCGCGCCGTTGTTTTTGACAAAGGCGTTCCACTCGGCGGGGATCGCGATCGACTTCGCGGGTTCCGCCTCGATCGTGTTTGGACGACCGGCGGCAAGATCGGCGACGCGCTGCGAGTTCAAAGGCCAACTCGCAAAGAGTCGATCGCTGTCGAGCCCGGGACGTTCCGACTCAGGTTTCGCTTGATCGTTGTAATCGAGACCGTAAAAGTTGTCAGCGTAATAATGAACGGTCACGCCGAGACGGTTGAGATTGAAATGCGCGTTGCGCGACTGCATCGGATCCCACGTCCACTTAATGAAATTTCGGCCTTCGCGAATCGCCTTCTCTCGTTGCGCCCACTTCAACCGCGCGCCGACGCCTTTGTTCTGGTAATCACGCGCGACCGCCATCACGTGTGAATAGCCGAAGATCTCATTGTCAGGCCGCACGCCGGTGAGATGATGAACGAAGCCGACCATGCGATCGCCTGCAAAGGCGCCCAGCGTCCAGCCTCCGGCTTGTCGGGAAACTATGAAATGGCGGCGTGGTGAGATCTCCAGGTCCGGCAGCCCGAAGGCTTCGCGTTGGAGGGCAATACAACTATCAAACTCTTCGATCGTTGTGCATTCACGAACTATGATCTCTTCCATCCATTACCTTTTAAATTGAATTTAATCGCTTTACGCGCGCACGCGTCCCCTCGTTACCCTTTGGCCGGCCGGGCGGGCATGCAGATCGTCGCCTGCAAACCGCTCGGCACGCAGTTCTCCAGCACGACATTCCCTCCCATTAATTCGAGCAACTTCCGGCCGATGATAATACCAAGCTCATTGATGTTCGGTTCGTGTCCCATCGACCCGTGATCGGGATCGAATGCGCTCGCCGTGTCGAAACGCACCTCGCCATTGTCTTTGACTCGGATCGACAGCATCCCCGCCTGGTCGATGTCGACAGACACCTTCACGGATTCACCCGCGGGACTTCGACTCACCGCCCACGCAATGAAGTTGAAGATCGTCTGTCGCAGTTTGCCCTGGTCGGAAACAACCGTCGTGATCTGCGGCGCGACCTCGTAGTCGATCTTCACCTGCTGCTTCTGCGCCATGCGGGCCGCTGCCGCACACGACTCCCGCACAGTCTCCCGCAGTGAAAACTCCTGCAGAAACACTTCAGTCTGCCCCGCTTCGATCCGCGAAAGATCGACGAGCTGATTCAAACTGGCTTGCAGTTGAAAGCCAGAATCCTGGACTTTCTGGCAAAAGCGTCGCTGCGACTCGGTCAGTTCCTCCTGATCGAGCAGGATCTCGCTGAACCCGAGTATTGAAGTGAGCGGCGTACGCAGTTCATGAGACATGCGGGCGAGAAACAACGATCGATAGTGTGAAACTCGCCTTAGTTCACGATTCGCCTCTTCCAGCTCCGCCGTCCGCTTTCTCAGTTCCCTAATCAGCAGATCGACGCGCTCCTGAGAGTTGAGCGCAGCCGCACTGCCGCCGGTGTCGGTGTCACGAATTTCATGGACACTCTCGCGCGCTGTGTCGTCCATATAGATCACACCCTGCTTGAAGTTCATGAGCCTGGGGGCACGCCACAATGTTGTGTGGCATAAATATAGGATTAGGCTTCGCGCGTGTCTACCCTTGGAGGCAAAATAACCGGATTTTGACGGATTTGCGGCCTGCGCTATGATTCCGCGCCGGATGAACGGCCAACTGAGCGAGCGACCGCTTGCCGAAATCATAAGAGAAATCGCGGGGAAATCCCTCAGCGGCAGGCTGAGTGTCGAGCACGACCGCATCAAAATCGCGGCCTATTTTGATAAAGGAAAGTTCATCTACGCGGCGTGTAACGTCCGCTCGTTTCGGCTGCGCGAGTATCTGCAGAAATCCGGCGCTGTGTCCGAACAACAACTCGCTCGCTTCGACGAACGCGCTTCCGACTTACAACTCGCCGATAAACTCATCGGCTGGGACGTGCTGACGCCCGAAGTGCTACAACAAGTTCAAACGAAACAAGTATCCGACATTCTTCGCCTCGCGTCCTTTTGGGCAGCCGGCGCGTGGGACTTCGACGAGCGCGCTCATCTCAACGAAACGATCAATCTGAACATCGACGTCTACGAATTATTGCTGGAAGCCGAACAACGCATGGCGTGGAAGCCTGCCGCAGAGTCTGAAACCGAAAACGTCCATAGTTTTCTGGATCGACTGCGCGTCGCGGAGTCTTATTACGACGTGCTCGGGGTCGAAACCACCGTCTCGTCCGATTCGCTGAAATCGGCGTACTACGACCTCGCGCGTCGTTATCATCCGGACCGTTTTCGTAAAGTCGAACCGGCGCTGCTCGCGCGGCTCGAGTCGGCGTTTGCGCGAATTACACAGGCCTACGACACCTTGCGTGACGAAGGTCTGCGCGACAGTTACAACTTAAAACTCCAGGCGCGAAAGAAAGCGCAAAAACTCGCCGACTCTGCTCCGAAACCAACGACACCGTTACCGACAACGGCAACTCCCTCAACTACGACACCGGATGAAGCGCCAATCTCGTTGGCACAGCGCGCCGAGAACGACTTCAAGGAAGGTTACGCGGCGCTTGAACAAGGCCAGCGCAAACTCGCAACCGGCCTCTTCGCATCAGCCGCGCGTCTCGTTCCGAACGAACCGCGTTATCGTGCTTACTACGGCCAGATGCTGGCCGCGGACGAACAAACACGACGCGCCGCCGAAACCGAACTTCAAGCGGCGATAAAACTCGATCCGCAAAACGCGGAATATCGGTTAATGTTGGCGCAGTTGTTTCGCGATCTCGGATTTGCGATTCGTGCCCGCGGCGAAGCGGAACGCGCCGTGGCCGCCGATCCCAACAATCGGAAGGCGCGCGACCTGTTGCGCGAGCTAAAAGGAGATTAAGATAGGCGCGATGGCGGCAGTCGAAACTCTGGAACTGATCGACAAGGCGAGAGGCGATGCCTTCACGCAGCTCGCGAAAACTACCGATCGCTTCGAACGCTACGAGAACCCACACGCGCAACGTGTCGCTTCGATCGCGGACGAGATCGCGCACGCGTTTCACCTTGCGCGTCACGATCGTGGTTCGCTGTACGCCGCTGCGTTGCTGCACGATCTCGGGGAAGTGGCGATGGAACGCGAGTACATTCAGCTCAGTCGCCCACTCGATCCGGAAGAGCGAATCGACTTGTGGCGGCATCCGGTGATCGGCGAACGCGAGGCCTCGAGAGTGGGCGCCGATCGCGCAGCGCAACTCCTCGTGCGCTGGCATCACGAATGGTGGAACGGCGCCGGCTATCCGGACGCGTTGCGGCGTGAAGAGATTCCACTCGCCGCGCGGATTTTGCGAGTGGCTGATTCTTATGCGGCGCTCACGGACAATCGACCGTTTCGTCGCGCGTTTTCGACCGAAGGCGCAAAGCGCGAGATCATGAATCGCGCCGGGATAGAATTTGATCCGGGAGTTGTGAGTGTCTTTCTCTCGTTGAATGTACACGGATGACTATGCAGTTTCATAACGGATGGTTGGCTTTCGAACTCGGCGTGTTGCGACGGCTGAAGTTTGCGTCAGTAGCGCTGCCCTTTACCGGCGAACCGGATCTCGTCGTTCAACTGAAAAATTGGCGCTGTCGTATCGCCGCCAACGATCCGATGATCTGGTCGTACACAAAAGCGTTTGCCCTCGTCGAAAACAACACCGAAAGACTCAACGAAACCGATCTCGACATACTGCTCGACGACGCTTACATCCCGCGTGAGACGCTTTCCAATCTTTCCCTGCTGAAGTGGTTTAACGAGACTGACGCATGGTGGTTCGACAACGTTCGCTTCAACGCCGAACAGTTCGAACCGTTCAAACGCGCGCTCGCGTTAACCGCCGCGATGATGGTGGGCGACTACGTGCTCTCTTTCAACGAACAAACTCGCACGTTGCGCGAACCGTTTGCACTCTCCGATACATTTCGACGAATGCTCGCGTGTCTGCCTAAACCGCATGACAACTCGATGCGCAACAAGACGTCGAACCAGGACGTGCGAAACTTCGTCGCCGAGCGACATCACACCGATCTCTTGTTTCTGCGTCTGCCGATTCCGGTGACGCAAACCACGACCGCGCGAGATCCGATTCTGACCTGGCGTGAAGAATGGTTACGCGGCAGCGACGACTTCTGGGTCGATCTCGAACGCACGAAAAAAGCACGACTCGGATCGCGCGTCCAAAGCAAACAGCAGTATCTCGGCTTCGTCGAAGACTTATTGCGCACGGCTTCGCACATCCCGATCTGGGCCATCGCTCACACTGAGAACGGATTCATTTCGAATGAAGAGTTGGTCGAGAAAGTCAGCCGGGTGAGAAAAGTCTCCATGATCTATTCGAAAGACTTCTCCGACATGCTGGGCGTCCGCGCTTCGTTGATCGTCGCGTCGAGCTAACTATCCTCGGCGGCCGCAGTTTCCGAAACAAACTTGTAACCCACGCCTCTCACCGTCAGCAGATGACGCGGGCGTGAAGGTTCGTCCTCGATGTACTTCCGCAAACGAACGATGAAATTGTCGATCGCGCGTGTGTCGGTGTCTTCGCGCAAGCCCCACACGTCTTCGAGGATCGCGCTGCGTGAAACGATGCGGCCGTCGTGGTTGATCAGGTAACGAAGTAACTCGGCTTCCATCAACGTGAGATTGACTGTTTGATCGCCCGTGCGAAGCTCGAGCGCGTCGAAATCGATCGTTCTGTTTCCGAAACGAAAGACGCCGCCGTCTGACTGAGGTGGAGCGCTGCGATCCCTGCCATCCTGGCGAAACCACTCGCGCCGTCGCAGCAACGCGTGAATACGCGCGATTAACACCGTCAGATCGAAAGGCTTCGGCAAGTAATCATCCGCGCCTGCTTCAAACCCGCGCAGCACATCTTCCGGACGCCCGCGCGCTGTCAACATCAGGATGGGCACAAACTGTCCCTTTTCACGCAGCTTCGAAGCGAGCGTGAAACCGTCCATGCCCGGCAACATCACATCGAGCACGACCACGTCGTAAGCTTTGCGACGTTCGAGCAGCAGTTGCGCAGCCTCTTCGCCGGTGCCCGCGATATCGACGGCATAACCTTCCGCTGTCAGGTTGTAGCGCAACCCGTTCGCAAGGTGTTTCTCGTCTTCGACAATCAAAACTGCGCTCATTAGCTGATTCGGGGAAGCTGAATGGTGAATGTGCTGCCATGGCCCAAACCACGGCTTTCGGCAAACACGCGCCCACCGTGTTTTCGCACCACTGAGTGCACGATGAACAAGCCCAGTCCGGTTCCTTTAACGCGCGCCATGAATCGACCGGGCACACGATAGAAACGCTTGAAGATCCGTTTCAGTTGCGCACTCGGAATGCCGATGCCTTTGTCGGCCACACGCACTGCCACGCGCTTCTCGTCTAGCGCCGACACCGACACGGAAACGCGCACTTCGTCATCTGAATACTTCACCGCGTTGTCCAAGAGATTTGAGAACGCCGCGCGCAACTCATCCGGGTCACCCGAGACACGCGCGCCTTTCGCGTCGAGCGATTCAACGTACGCGATGTGCGCGTCGCTGAGTCCATAACGAACACGCGTGAGTTCCAAACATTCGCGCACCATCTCGTCCACGTTGATGACTGAATTTGCGATGCGCCGGCGACGATGGCCCGTACGTCCGGCGCGCAGCACCTGCTCGACCGTCTGCAACAGCCGATCGCTATCGGCGAGCATGATGTTGTAGAACTCGCGTCGCTGTTCTTCGTCGACTTCCCGCGTCTTCAATGTTTCCAGGTAAAGCCGGATCGAGGCGATCGGAGTCTTTAGTTCATGTGTGACGGCGTTGATAAAAGCGTCGTGCTGTTCGTTGCGTCTGATCTCGCGGATCAGGAATGTCGTGTTCAGAATGAGCCCAAAGATGAGCACCAGGAAAAAGATGATGCCGAGGACAAGCAGGACGATCTCGGTCGGATTGAGCAGTATCCAACCGACTTGCAGGGCGATCGCCAGCGTCACGAGGCACACGCCCAGCGTGATAAAGAAAACGACGGATTTGCGGCGACGGGATCTAACGCGCATTCTCAGCGATTGTACCAAGTTCCATCACGATACGTGTGATTCCTGGACCGTCTGCACACCTGAGAGGCGACGAGGTAACCGCACGGTGCGTGTAGCGAACAGTACCAGCCATAACAAACCCGCGACGCCGGACAGTAGTCCGGAGACGACCGTCAACGCCATCGGCGTGATCAAGTGAAGCGACCAGCCCGCAACCGCGGTCGACAAACTCCAGATCATCATCTCCGCCGCACGATCCGTCGTCGATACGCGTCCTCTTAGTTTATCCGGCACTAAACGCATCAATAGCGTTTCCTGCACGGCAAACTCAGCGCCCAACAACACGCGCGAGATAAACAGCATGAGCGAAGCCCAAACGAGCGTCGGCATCACGCCCATTAACGCGACGAAGAAGCCCTGAATGAACAGGCTCCATCCGATGTAAGCGATCGTCCGGCCCTTCAACTCGAAGTACGCGCCGACACGACGCGCGATCATCATCCCGACGAAGAGGCCGAGACCGTTGGCGAAGTACAGCAGTCCGATCGCTGAATCGGCGTCGAGCCCGCGCTCGCCCTGGAAGACAAACGCGCCGAGACGATCGAGGATCAGGTTGATCGCGCCGCCGCCCACCGCCCAAACGATGTTCACAATGAGAATCGCAGCGACGGGTCCGTGCGTGACGATGTAGGACCAACCTTCGCGAATGTCGCTCCAATAGCTGCCGTAAAGACCTCGCTTCTGTTTGTGCCCGGTCGCAGCGTCGGGCCGCGCTCGTGTTTCCTCATCGGGAACCAGCCACACGGAGTACGCCGACAACAGAAACGACACCGCGTTGATCATGAACGCCCACTGGTAACCGATCTTCGACGACGTCCAACCTCCGAGCGCCGCACCCAACGACATCAGCAGAAACCGCGACGAGAACATCAACGCGTTGCCCGCGAGTAGATCGCGTTCGCCGGTGATGTTCGGCACCGCGGCATTCTTCGCCGCTTCGAAGAACGCGCCGAAGAACGCGAGTAACGCCGTGCAGAGATATGCGATCCAGAGATCTTCCGGCCGCTTCACCAACAAGAATCCGAGCGCCACGAACACACGCAGGACGTCCGTCGCGATCATCACCGTTCGTCGGGACCAGCGATCGACAAACGCCCCCGCGAGTGGCGAGAACAACGTGAACGGCACGAGTCGAAAGATCAGAATCAGCGTCGTTACTTCAGGAGCCGCGTGCGAAACATTACGCACCAATCCCAACGCGGCAATGAAGTTGAACCAGTTGCCGAGCTCCGAAATCACCTGCCCGATCCACAGTCTTCGAAAAGACTGGTTGCGTCGCAGGAGCTGCATGTACGTTAGCGAATCCATGGTGCTGCCTTGTGCTTAGTACTTTGTTCTTTGCTCTTTGTACTTTGTTCGCTTGCTCAACGAGCGCTAAACCGTGACCGGTTCGTATGAGAACAAAGTACAAAGTGCAAAGCACCAAGAACCAAATAAAAGGGCCGCCCAAACTATCCGGGCGGCCTCGCGATCTGTTTCGTTCTTTCGAACCTCAACTACCAACAAATCGCGCCGGCCGTTTCTCCAAAAATGACGAGACGCCTTCTATAAAATCCTTCGTCTTACCCGCCTCGATCTGCGCCTCACGTTCGCGATCGAGTTGACCACCGTAATCGTTCACCGCGCTCGCGTCCAACAAACGTTTGATCTGCGCGATGGCGGCTGTCGGCGACTGCGCCAACCGTTCGGCCAGCGACATCGCCTGGCCCATCAGCTCGGCGTCGGCGACGACCGAGTTGATCATCCCCATCTCCGCCGCCTGCTGTGCCGTGATCATGTCGCCGGTGAACATCAACTCCGCTGCCCGTTTCCATCCTACGAGTCGCGGCAGGATGAATGTTCCACCGCAATCGGGCACGAGCCCGATCTTGATAAACGCCTGGTTGAATTTCGCACTCTCCGCCGCGATAACGAGATCGCACGCGAGGGCGAGATTACATCCACCGCCCGAAGCGACGCCGTTCACGGCGGCGATAAATGGAACCGGGGCTTGGCGGATTAACAGGATCGCTTCGTTCAAAATCCGTAACGGCTCGTCAAAAAACGCTTCGAGCCTTCCCTCTTTGGTCGCGATCTCCTGCATCGCGCGTAGATCGCCACCGGCGCAGAAGGCGCGACCGGAACCAGTCAGCACGATCGCGCGCGCACCGCGTTCGAGCGCTTCACTGACGGCAGCTTTGAAGTCGTTCGCGGTCTCGACTGTCAGCGCGTTGAGCCTGTCAGGTCGGTTCAGTGTCAGAACGCAAACCTGACCGCGCATCTCGAGTTGAATGGTTTCTGAACTCATTTGGCCCAATTTTAGAGTGTGCTACTCCTGTTCGCGTTAAATGGTCCCCGCGCCCTTAAAAGTTACTTCCCAGTTTTTCTTAAGTCGATGCCGCTTTCTGGGACGGCCCGGCATCAACCGACGATTAATTCCGTTGCGCCGCGCGATTTGCACTAAAGCAGTCGCTGCATAAAACGGGGCGTCCACTTGAAGGCTTAAATGGCACGGAATCGTTTTTGCCGCACTGATCGCACGTAATATCAAATCGCTGGCGGTCTCCTGCTGGGCCTCTTGAGCCACCGAAGTTGGCTCGCCGCGCGTCCCGGCAGGGCTTGCAACGTTTTGGATGAGTTAAATTCCGTTCCCTGTAATACTCCTGTTCGCGTTCCGTAAATGTGAAGGGAGTACTGCACTCCGAACACGTGATTTCGAGGTCTGGCATCGCGGTATCTCCATGAGGGTGGAATCGAGGTTGTTCCACTCTCTTTGCTCTTCGGAGCGCTGGCGTCGCGTTTCTTTCAACCACCGAGTTGTGGAGCGAAAGCGCTGTTTCTCAAACACTACGCCGAAAAGCTAGGCGTCCCGACGGGTTTAATTGGCGCGAGTGTACTCCAGCAAACCGTTCTATTCAAACAATTTGTTGCGCAAGGACATCAGGAAATCTCTGATATGTGGCTTCACTGCCACATTACGATCGCGATTCTCTTTATTTCAAATCGGCACGGTGGTTGCTCCCATAATTCAGTTCAACATCGATCTTTCTGGCATATAAGGGCGCCCGACTTTTGATTAAACAGACCACTCTCGGCTCTCCAGTCGAAACCCACGGCATCGGACTGCACACCGCCGTTCCCGTTCAGATTCGCTTAGTGCCGGCGCCGCCTGACACGGGTTACGTCTTTCGCCGCACCGATCTCGGCGGCTTCGAGATTCCGGCAACAGTCGAATCTGTCGCGCACTGCGGTTACGCAACGACGCTCATGCGCACCGGCGTGATGCTGTCGACCGTCGAACATCTCCTCGCCGCATTGCGCGGGCTCGGTGTCGATAACGCCTTCATCGAAGTCGACAACCTCGAGATCCCGATCATGGACGGTTCGGCGGAAGACTTCGCCGAGATCATCGAACAAGCCGGCATCGTCGAACAGCCTTTGGCGCGGCGTGCGTTACTCGTGCGCGAAAAAGTCGCGTTTGAACAAGGCAATCGACGCATCAGCATCGAGCCTGCCGACACGTATCAGATCGAGTGCCTGATCGACTTCGCTCATCCGTTGATTGGCGTGCAGAGTTTGTCGGTGGAATTGAGCGATGGCGCTTTCAGTCGCGACATCGCCGCGGCGCGCACGTTTGGTTTCACTGACGAGATCGAGACGCTGCGTCGCGCGAACCTCATTCGCGGTGGTTCACTCGACAACGCGATCGTGCTGACGCCGGAGGGAATGTTGAACCAGACAGGCTTGCGGTTTCGCGATGAGTTTGTGCGTCACAAGATCCTCGACATCATCGGCGACCTCGCGTTGTTGGGAATGCCGATCATGGGCAAGGTCGTCGCCGAACGCAGCGGTCACATCATGCACGCCGGTTTGATGTCGAAACTCCTGCGCATCCGCTCAGCGTGGGACATCGTCGATATGCCTACAACCCGCTCCGCACAATATCGTGCAACCTGATCAACCCGACGCAGATCGTGTTTTCATCGACAACGGGTAAAACCGAGATCTGTGAAGCTCGATCTTCCATCAAACGCAGCGCATCGAAGGCTAACAATTGTGGCTGCGCGACAGTGGGTTGTCGCGTCATGAAGTCGTCGCAGGTGAGTTTCGCGAGTGAGTCGTGACTGGTGTGCTCGATTGCGCGACGCAGGTCGCCGTCCGTGATGATTCCGGCGAGATGGCCGTCCGAATCGACGACGCACACAGCGCCGAGCCCGCCTTTACTAATTGCACGCACGACTTCGACCCATGAAGATCCGCAAGCGATCGTCGGATTCTCACCGTTTGTGTGCATCAGATCGGCCACGCGCAACGTAAGTCGTTTTCCTAAGCGGCCGGCCGGGTGATTCACGGCGAAGTCGTCGGAAGTCAGTCCTTTGACTTTCATCACCGTCATCGCGAGCGCATCGCCGATCGCGAGTGCCACTGTCGTGCTGGTCGTCGGCGCGAGATTCAACGGACACGCTTCCTGATCGACTGAAGCGTCGAGCACGGCGTCAGCGTTTCGCGCGAGTGTCGAATTGAGATTGCCGACGATCGCGACGATCGCAACGTCGCGATTCTTCAGATGCGGCAACATGCCGACGATCTCGTCAGTCTCGCCGCTGTTGCTCAGAACGATCACGACGTCGTCGGGTTGAACGATTCCGAGTCCACCGTGAAGCGCGTCCGACGGATGCAAGTAGAGGGCGGTTGTTCCCGTGCTCGTCATCGTGGCGGCGATCTTCTGTCCGATAATTCCCGACTTCCCTACGCCAAGAATCACGACCTTGCCTTTACACTCGGCGATCAAGTCGACAACGCGTTGAACCTGGCCGGCTTCGAGACGCGTCGCCGTTTGGGCAATGGCGTTCGATTCGATTCGCAGCAGGTCCTGGACGTCGGACAGGTGGTTGTTCGTCATTTGCGGCCTTTGATATACGACTCGGCTTCCATTTGGCAAGTCGAGCACTCGTAAGTTATAGTCCCGGCCTTGTTCAGATTAAGTTCAGACCGGATCCTGAGAGAACAATGGGCCTGCTAAATCTGCTTCCCAAGGAAGAGCAGTATTTCGACTTATTCACGCAGATGACGCTTTACATTTCCGCGGCTGCCCGTGAGCTGAAGGAGATGCTGGCCGACAAACACGGCGACTACGGCGAGTATGCGCAACGCATCAAGGGCCTCGAACACGCCTGCGACGAACTGACCCACACGATTTCAACAAGGCTGAATAAGTCGTTCATCACGCCGTTCGACCGCGAAGACATTTACATGATGTCGAGCGCGCTCGACGATATCGTCGACCTGATCGACGATGCCGCGCGTGCGATCATTATTTTTAACGTCAAAGAGATTACCGAGTACGCGCGTGATTTCTCCGACGTGATCGAGCGCATGGCGGAGCAGTTGAAGGAGATCGTCTCGACCTTGCAGCGTCCGAAAAACGTGACGCAGCGACTGGTCGAAATTCACCGTCTGGAAAACGAAGGCGACGATCTTTATCACGCCGCGATCGCTGAACTGTTTCACGATCCACCCGACACGTTGACGGTCCTTAAGTGGAAAGAGATTTACGAAAAACTGGAAGCGGCGGTGGATCGCTGCGAGAACGTGGCGAACATCATCGAAAGCGTGATCATTAAACATACCTGATTTGTGGTTTTGTCGGGCTAAAACGACTCCCTATGACCGCAACGCTGGCCTTTATCATCATCCTCGTTCTTCTCGCACTCGTTTTCGATTACATCAACGGATTTCACGACGCGGCCAATTCAATCGCGACGGTTGTCTCGACGCGCGTGCTGTCGCCGGGCATGGCCGTGATCTGGGCCGCGTTCTTTAACTTCATCGCATTTGCCGTGTTCGGAACGCGCGTCGCGAAAGCGATCGGCGACGGCGTGCGCATGGACGTCATCGAGCCTGAACTTCGTTTGTACGTGTTGCTGGCGGCGTTGTTAGGCGCCATTGTCTGGAACCTGATCACGTGGTATCTCGGTCTGCCGACTTCGAGCTCGCACGCGCTGCTCGGCGGTTACGCCGGCGCCGGCATCGCCGCGCATGGCGGTGTCAGTGGGTTACTGAAAACGGAAGTTTGGGTTCGCACGCTGAAGTTCATCGTGTTGTCGCCGATGCTCGGAATGCTGCTCGGTTTTACGCTGATGGTTCTGGTGTTTTGGATCTTCAGGCGTTCGTCGGCGACGAAAGTTGACAAGATCTTTCGACGTGGACAGCTTTTCTCGGCAGCGGCGTTCTCGTTGGGCCATGGCGGTAACGACGCGCAGAAGACGATGGGCATCATCACGGCAGTGTTGACGGCGGGCGGTGTGTGGGGACTCGCTTATGGACCAAACGGCACGTTGCCGCCGATTCCGACGTCTGTCGTTTTGGCCGCGCACGCTGCGATTGCGTTAGGGACTTTGTCGGGCGGTTGGCGCATCGTCCACACGATGGGATCGCGCATTACGAAACTGAAACCTGTCGGCGGCTTCTGCGCCGAGACTGCCGCCGCGCTCACACTCGCGTACGTCACCATAACCGGCACGCCTGTTTCTACGACTCACACGATAACCGGCTCGATCGTCGGCGTCGGCGCGACTCGCAGGTTGTCAGCGGTGAAATGGGGAGTCGCGGGACGCATCGTCTGGGCGTGGATACTCACCATTCCCGCCGCCGCATTCGTCGCCGCCGTGTCGTTCTGGATCGTGTACGCGATCCATGAGTGGGCAAACTGAAACGTCTACGTAACTTCTGGATCCCAGCCAATGTCCGGAAGCATGGGCGCCGGGCGCGTGAGCGTATTTCTTTGCGACTAAAAACAATCCTTTTCGCCTCTCAACGAAAAGAATTATAAAAAATGGACCACGAAAGAAGCCCTCCAAGGCTGAATCTGTTGACGAGTCAGAGACACGAAATTCAGTCAAAAAGTTTCCGGCGCGTCGAGAAATTCTCGTTGCGCTCGTACTCCAGCGCACCAGGAACACAACCGCGCTTGTCTACTGGATTGGTGAGACGCATCAGTAGTCAAGCGCGGTCGCGGTGAAGAAAAATGCGGTTGTCGATCTACACTTCAACCGGCTCCTTTTCTAAATCCACTACTGGTTCGCTTCAGCACGAATCGCGTCTTTGATTTCCTGCACAAAGGTTTGGCGATTCTTGCCCGCGTACTGCTGCATCACGTCCTTTGTCAGGCCGCTATGACTAAGCACGCCCGTTCCATCAGCGGGAATTTCGAATACTCCCTGAGGCCCGCCAGTCGGAGAAAACGTATCACCGTTTACCTTCCCATTTAGGAACAAGAGATAGCGCCTGTTGTTGAGCATCTTCTTGAACCACGGTGTTTGGACCTCGGCCGTGACACCGCCCGGGAAACCAACCATGCCACCTGGAAGACTCACGGTAATCTTTTGGCCAGCTTGCCGCTGCCCCTTCAGTACCTCTTCGACTTGGGACTTGTAGAACGTGCGAACGGTTTTGCCATCTTCGGACATCCTGCAAACGTTGCTTTCAGTGGAGGCGATCACGATTAACGTGCTCGACGACACCATGTCTTTCAAGCTCGATTTTTGCGATGACCGATTGAAATCCAGATTGGAGACAAGCCTTCCGCGACCGCGTTTGGCCTTTTCTTCAAGCGTCCGTGGATCCTTCAAACTTGCTTTGGGCGGCGCTAGTGGTGGACGTTGCGACAAAGCCGCGACCGAAATCGCGATCCCTGAGCCGACCAGAATGACCACAGTCAAAGCGAGAGTTGTAGACTTTGATTTTTTCATCGTTATTGCCTTTCTTTTGTAGCCTTAATCGGCCTGTCGCTTACCAACATCCAGCGTACTCAATGTCAACTACGTACCATGTCTCTCCGCCATCGATTGATTCGTAGTAGACCCAGAAGTAGTGCGTGCAGAAGGCGCCTCCTCCTCCGCCCCCTCCGCCAAACTGTTGAACATAGTCATCAACTCCGTTGCAGTCGCGGTCCTCGCCACCTTCTGTATTGAAATTCAGCGGCGCACCGGGGTAAACCCTCGAGTCGTAGTCGTCACAGTCGTAGGGATAGCAGTAGTGATCGCCATCCGAATCAAATGCGACCGCCGGATTGTTGTCGTCGCAATCGTCAAAGAAGCAGACGCCGTCGTGGTCCTGATCAGTACAACCAGGTGTCGGAGTCGGGAACGGCGTAGGAGTCGGCGTAGGCGTGGGAGGGCCGAAACCATCTCCGAGCGGGGTGTATTGTACCGTGCAGTCGGTGCCCCGAAGCTGGCTTCTCTGCTTCTCAACGTCTTTCGGCTGTACTGAACCGGTGACAGCTACGGGCGGTTTATCGGTGGTCGTCCCACCAGCCAGGTTCATGATCGTGTGTTGACATCGATTGAAACTATCCGAGTGAGTGAGCCCCATCGCGTGTCCGATTTCGTGAGCAATGACCGCTCGCAGAGTGTTCGGCGGCCAGTCCTTCGCCCCTGGCGGCAAGATAATGGTCCACGGCGAGCCGTAAAATCCTCCCTCATTTCGCGTACCTATCGCTATAGCGAATTTCCCGGGAGGAGGTTGCCCCTGTACAATCCGGATATCAACGTTTGTCTGCGTCGCATTCTGGTCCATGTTGAGGAAATAGTCACTCGTTTGTCCCCCTGGTTGTCCCGTTGTAGTTTGTTCATTCCACAGTCTATTTGCGCCCTCCGTGGCTGTCTGGATGGCGCTGTTCGGAGTGTTGGTTGCAGGATCTCTCCAGGAACCAGCAATCTGCACAGTGACGTTTACACGCCCGTCCGATCTTTGTCCGGCGCCACTTAGGCGCGCGACGTTGATGTAACACTTAGGACATTGCGCGGAACTAAAAACCGTCGCTCCGAGAATTCCCAAAATCACGGCAACTAATGCAATAGTGAGTCTCTTTCTCATAATTAAGATTCCTTTGAGGAAAAAATCAGGAGCCTGTTGCTTAGGTAGCAGTCATACAACCAACCCTCATTCGCACAGCCAGGGTTTCCGGAGGCAAGGGTCGAGGTAACAACTACAGGTGCTGCTATCCCACTCGCCAAGCCTGCTGTAGCAGTACTGCTCAGCAGTCGGGTCGCAACCTGACGGTGGCGGATTGGTACCACCACCAGAACCAAGGGCAGTCCTGATTTGGCTTAGTGAGTTCCCGAAGCGGGTCGCAATGTCGTCTTTGAGATCACTGGTGCCGACAATTGCCGTTACAGTTCCATCACTGTTGATAGCGAAAACGCCAAGTGGTCCAAGCGCGGGCGCGCCGACTCTTCTCGCGGAATCGTAATCAACGAATAACAGATAGCTTTGTCCAATGGTGAAGTCTGGGAAGTCTTGAAGTACGTAATTCACAAGTACTCCGTCTTTGACAACGGAGCCGCCTGCTAGTGGGAGCAGTAATTGGGTTCCGCTCGCGGCGGCCACACCCGCCGGCGGAGCACAGTCACTGCCTACGCAGAGATGCGGTGCAACTGTTGACAGAGTTTCGGTTACCGTGAATCGCCACCACGTCGAGATAACGAACGGATCGGTAATCAGACTTTGCTTTGAATCAGCGCGGGCGACAAATACGCTGTAGTACGTTTTTGCTTCGTCGAACGTCGCGACCTCGGCGGTCTCTCCGACGACCCCGGTGCTTACATGGCTCTCACCGTTGGCGAGCGCCCGCATCACCAACTCGTCGATAGAGCCCGGTTGGGCGCCCTGCATTCCCTGAGGCGCCGGAGGTGAAGCGGGTTTCGCCAATGCAAAGACGGCGATCAGAGTAAGTAAAGGGATAGAGATCAGAATAATCTTAGGCGATTTCATAGATATAGCTCCCGGTGAAGGTTAACCCGAGGAGAAACGGTTAACGTTGTTGAGACTTAATTTCCTAGTGGTGACATCCGTGGGCTGGGCCAAGGACGTGATTGACGTGAGTCAATGACTTGACTGGTGACGGCGGCCTTTTATCTGATCCCCAGGAAGATGTCAAGAAAATTTTTTGTGCAGATTTTTGTACGCGCTGAAAAAAAAAAACAAACTTGACTGGGTGTTCGAAACGTAAATAATATCGCCATCATGCAAGTATCCTTACGCAACACCGCAATCGCTAGTATCGTCTTCGTTCTTTGGACCAACCTGTTTGCCGTTCCGACCAACACTCTCCCGGAACGGGTTTCTCGCGAGGAAAAGCCGTCGACGTCATTGAGTAACCATCCTGACGCACAGGATCCAATGCCTTCAGGTTGGCAAAAGATCGATGCTTACGGAAAGTTCACCTTCAACCTGCCGGCTGGTATGCGAAACACAGGCATCGTGGGCATTGAAAACCTCCACGGTGAATTCTCGAATCGCCGGCTGCATCTGAGCTATGACTATAAGCCGTTCGACCATCTGGCGTACGACCGGCGAGAAAAGGCGATGGGAAAGAATTTCCAGGAAACAGAACTGCTAATAGACGGCAAGAAGTCGTTTTTATTCGTTTGGCAGGAGATTGATAGCAGGAACAGACTGTATTACAACGTCGATTTATATGTCGGCGATTTGCCCAAGAGCCAGGTGCTGATGCGCATGTGGACCAGAAGCAGATCTGCGAAAGACGTAGAATTGTCGAAAGCTATCTTCCAAACGATCAGGTTTGCATCGTGATTGAAACGAGTCAAGCCTCATAGTTCGGCTCACACTGCTCGCTCACATTTCGCAGGAAACCATATCCGAGACCAGCGCGAGTCTTGCGCGCGGCCCGCAATAGTAGGGATTGTTCGACTCCAATCCAGGCAGAATCACTCGCACCGCACGCGCGGGCTTCATCTCTTCGCGCGTGAGATCGACAGCGATCAAGTGCTTAACACCGGCGGCGATAAGCTTCTCGCGCACCCACTTAAATTCCGTATAGCAGTCGTTTGTAACCAGCCCTTCGAGTTCGTTGAAGTGCAAACGCCGCTCGCTCTCGTCTTGCCAGAAGAAATTCGCCGCCGCCCGTAACGGGCTCGATCGCTCATGGCGACCGAGACTCCGTGCCTGCACTGTGAGATCTTCACGACCCGCCGCGACCGCGGCGACAATGGTTTGCGCTGCTTCGAGCAGCGCCATCTGTGCAGCGATGCCGGGATTCGGATGTGCGGCAGTCCCGCGCGCCACCGCCAGATCCTGATCGACCCGCGCCAGAAATGTCGGGACACGTATCTCATCGCTGATACTCCATAGCCCAACACGACAGCCGGCCTTCTCGAGCCGTTCGACTAGTGAACGAGCGGGCTGCGGCAAAGTGTTCAAGTCAACTCTTCGAGGCCAGCCGCGGCGATCGTTAAGTCCGGGATTCTCGACCCTCAACTCGCTCATTCGCGCTGCATGTCGCTCAATGTATTCGCAAGCCGCATGAACCAACGCTTCGGCCAGCGTAAAACCCGACGCCAGTCCATTGGTCGAGAACGTAACGCGCGCGCCACGCGCACTGTAGTAGATGTTGTTCTTTCCAGCGTTAAACGAACACGCGAGTGCTGCGAGCGGAACCCAAATTGGACGACCATGGATCAAGTCGGCACACTTGTGCCACGCAAACTCAAGGTTCTCTTCGTAGATTGAGTCGTACGGCAAGTCCAACTGTTTCGGATCGAGAGCATTCTCGCTTTTGCGCAGCGCCGCGTAAGAACTGACCAACGGTTCGCCCGTAAATCGTTCCTGCGCCCACTTCTCGGTCTCTTCCATTACGCCGCCGACAATTGCTCCCTCTTTCGATTCACTTTTGCCCGAGCCGTAGCTGCTGGACCACACTCCATCGGGACGAGCCACCTGGCTAACATGAATTCCATCCAGTTCGGTCAAGCGATCGATCATTCCGATGCGAGTGACATTAACGAGCGATCTCAGCCTCTGCGCATGCTCGTATGATTGCGCGATGGGGAGCGAAAAACGTTGTTCCCCCTGGGATTTGGGCGCAGGACACAGTCCAAACTCTGCATCAACCGCATCATGCGACTGCGGCGTTGAAGTCGGAGACTGAATCGTCTGGGCCCGTCGCCTCGCCCTGACCAGCATCTCTGAAAACTGTTTCACTTCAGAATCTTCGACGCCGAGGTCGCCCAGGTGTGCGCGCAATCGTTCCCAACCGGCGATGTTATGCAGCCGGCCGAGTATTTGCCGTACCAGTGTTTCGCCGTGCTGGTCCATGACGCTTTCACCGGCGCCCAGTGACTTCAAACTGGCGCATCTCATCGCCTCGCGCTTCAGCGCCAGATCGTTGAAGAACAGTTCGCTCCGCAAAGCGTCCAGAAAAGACTCGTCCGCATTGAGCGCCAATTGCGAGACAGTTCGCGCGACAAGCGCTTCGTCGTGCAGTTGCTTGATGACGTCTCTGAAGCCCAAGCCGAGATCCGTCATCGTCACGTGTACTTCTTCTTCAGTCTTCCATCCCCAGGTGCGACACAAGCGGTGAAAGTCGTTCTTCAACTCTTCAAGTTGTGATCCCTGCGCGGTGTTGACCGAACTCAGTTCCTGCCGCATGCGAAGCCGAGTCAAAACATTGCGTGCGTGAACGTCGAAACTTCCCGTCAACTTCAGAAACAAGACCAGTTCCGGAAACGGAACGGCGTCGCCCATCTCCCAGATCAGAACCGGAGCTTCTGCGCCTGTCTGGTTCGCCACTCTAACGCGCCCGAAGCCGTCAGCCGGTCCATAGTCCGGACGGGTTTCGACGGGTTTTTCGCGATCGCCGCTCGAAGTTTTGATTGGACGATGCGAAGTGTTGGCGATTCGCTCAAGTAATAACCTCGCATCATCTCGCTTGAGATCGAAGCTATTCAACAGATTGAGAAGATCGACTGCGTCCTCCTTCTCACTCAAACCAGCTTCTTTGAGGATCCGTGGATAGGTTCGCGCGGTGTAATGAAGTTGCTTTGCGGCCGAGAGAATACGCTGGCCGACTGCGGACGTGATCGTGCCCGATTGCGTCAGTCGATCGACGGCGTAACGCACATTCACGAGTGGGATCGTCAGCGGCACCAGCCGCTCAGGGTCGAATACCAGCGCCACCTCGTCATCGCTGTCGATCGTTCCGCGCTGGTACATTTCGTAAACGTGTCCGACGCCCTGGATGCCGGGAACCTCCGCGGCGCGCAGGGCTCCCATGCTCGAACTGCCGAAGATAGTCACGCCACGTTGCAGCGCATAGAGAATCTCACGCGGACTGACTGCGTCGTTTTGATGAAACACGCCGTCGATTAGTCCGACTACTGTTCCCGAATCCAATTGCGCGAGGTCGCCTCTTTTGCACGGCGCGCGAAACTCTGCATCCACAATCTGGCGTGCCTCGGATAGCGGAATCGACGGGCCAACAAAGACGATTGGCAATGCGAAAGAGACTTGTTCCTGATCTGCCATGAGGTTGATTGCTGTGTCCGTGCGATTAGTCGTGAATCAAGCGTGGGCCATCTCTAAAACGTTTTCCCTCTCGGTTTCCTGAAAGGCAGAAGGTCGAAAAACGGGGAGAAAAATGTAGCGCTCACGTGGATCGCAATACATCCATTCGCGATCGATCAGAAGCTGTAAAAAACGCCGAATCTTTTCCGGCTCGAAATTCGGAAGTACGGCACAAATACCCTGCAAAGATCGATATTCGTCACAGTATTCACAGATGGCTGCTTGTGCTCCTTTAAGCGTCGCCACGACAGGCTTCGACGTACGTCGATCCAGAATGCGAATGGTGTTGTGCTCCTTCGTGTAAATGAGCCTGTCAGGTTGAAAGTCCTGTCGCCATTTGGTCAGTTCATCGAGACAAGCGGAAATTGCCTTGTTGAGGCCTTCGTCAGACGCGTCGTCATGGTCAAATGAAAACTTGTAGGCCAACCGCTCGTGATTGATGTGCTCCGACGGAAACATTCGTTTGTAAGATTCGTGCGCGCGAACGTTTCGGATTCCATAAGCCTGCGGGTCATTGAAATAGGGACTAAATCTGTCCAATGACATCGGGATCACGTAAACTGGCGGATGCAGGTGACGCACCGCACGAATCGTCCTGAGCATGTCTTCGTAATCCGTCTGAGTCTCACCGGGATTGCCATACAACACTCCATAGATCAGGTGGAGGTCGAGTTCAGTTCCCCACTTCAGAAACTGCACCTGTTGAATGCCCGTACATCCCTTTTTCATGAGTTCCAGAACGTGATCGCTAAAGCTTTCAATGCCCGGCTGGAGTGATTTCACACCGGCGTCCTTAAGCAAAGTCATCTGCCATTTTTTCAAGTTGGACTTCGTCTCATAGAAAATCGACAACTGCTGCTCGGGTGGGCGCTCGCTGTTGATCTCCGCGACCAGCGGCAACAAGCTCTTGAAGTAACTCATGTCGATGATGTTGTCGGCGGCGATGAAAGTGGAAATACCGTAACGCCGCTCCTGGGCCAGGATCTCATCCAACACACGTTCCGACGACTTACGACGAAAAGTCAGGCCGCTCGCGTTTAAACCACAGAAGGAACAGAGATGCTTTTGCCCCCACCAGCATCCTCTCGACGATTCAAAATAGAGCACCGGTTTCAACGAGTCGATCTTTCGGGCTTGCGTAACGTAATCGCGATAGTCCGGGTTTGGCAGAGAATCCATGTCGTTAACCGGCGACGACGGTTCAGTCTCTACCAACTCGCCATCGCGCCGGAAAACTATTCCGGGGCAGCTTTGAAGATCGGCCTGCGCCCTGATCGACTCGACGAGTTTGACGATGATGGGATCGGCTTCACCGCGTACGACAACGTCGATACAGTCGAAGCTGCGGGCCATCTCGGCGCCCATATCGCCGTCGCAGGCAGCGCCTCCAAACAAGACAGAGATGTGTGGGTACAACTGTTTGATTGCGCGCGCGAGGCAGAGTGAGGGGATAGTCTGATCAAACATCAACGAGAATCCAACGATGTCGTAATCTTCCCAATTCACCTGCTCGAGGCAGGTCGAGAGAAACTTCGGTACTGCCTTCTCCGCGATCTCTACACAGCGACTCAGAAACTCCTCCCGATTGCCGTAGCGTTCGTCAGTCGATGTCTGCTGCAAAAACGCAAACAGTCCTCGAGAGTAGTCGGGGATCTCATGCTGCAAAAATTTATCCAGCGGAATGTCGAAGTAATGCGGTGTGAAGAAGATTTCGCCGCGATATCCACCACCGCCGAGCTGGCTGATGAGACTGTAAGTTTCCACGCCGAGTTGTTCGGCAAATTGCAGATTGAAGTGACGAATGTCACTCGGTATTCCGGCCTGGGCTAACACTGCTTTCAGTGTACTCACCCCCAGGCTGCCGCAATGCACGTCTGCCCACGGCATCACGATGAAAAGAACGCGAGGCGAAACTTGTGAAGAGTTCATAACAGACCTTTTGAACTGATGGGCCATTCAGGAACTTTGCGTTACATGTGACGCGGGAGACGCAGTTATTAGAGTTTTCCATGCGCCGTGTAGGCGCTCTCCGAGGCACTCTCGGAAATACATTCCACATTTGTTGGTCGCTGAATCTCTTCCAGGACGCTGCAATGCTCGCGGACATCCGCTTCGCTGACGCGACCCACTACTCGCGCAGTTAGCTGCTCGCGGCCATTGGCTTGATGCGTTATCAGCACCCGTGCATCGATAACTCCGTCCAGTTGCAGGAGGTGCCGTTCGATGATGCGCGGATAAATGGTGATACCGTGCAGTTTTTCACCTGCGTCAACACGCCCGTCGAGATAGATGTGACCTTGCTCATCGAAGTGGCCATAGTCGGTGCTTGCCACGACGTCGCCGGTAGGTTGCAGTGGTCCACCTGGCTGCCAGTAGAAATTGCGACAGTCAACACCCGTCGTCGCGATCACGCCGATGCCTTCCGCATTGGTTTCCTCTAACCAAACTGGCTTGCCGGGAATCGGATAACCGATATGTGTGCTGTGACCGGGTTCGCGGTCGAGCGAGATCGCGCCGGTTTCGGCGGTGCCGTAGATGTTCGCGATAACAACATCGCGAAAACGGTTGCGGATCGTGCGAACTCGTTCGTGCGTGATGTATCCGGCGCCGAGCAGTAATCCCGCACGACTCATGTCCATAGGTTCAGGCGCGCTAAGGCTACCGGCCGCGGTGACGCTCGGCACACTCTGGCAAATGACATGCTCTCGTTGCGCAACTTCCCAAAGCGGACGCCAATCATGCGGAGCAAAGACAAGCAGATCGCGCCGTAGGAAAACAGCCGGCAGAATTGCCATGAAGAACGCCGCTGAGAATTGCAGAGGCAAGCACGTCGCCAACGTTTCTACGCGAGTGACGTCTGCAAAGGTTGGGCTGAAGACTGCGGCGTCATAATGAAGCGCGACCAGTTCCAGTGTATCGGCATAGCCGACAGGAACCTTCGGCGCGCCGGTGCTGCCTGAAGTAAGTATCCCCCAGAGAGGCCGGTGAATCGGCTCTTGAAGCACGCCATCGATCCGGTAAAGCGCCGGAGCCAATTCGTGAAGAGTGCCGAGTTCGGGAGCGGCCCTGGCCCACAAAAGGAGAGTATCGGCTACCGATGCCACGGCAAAGAACGAAACAAATGCTTCAAACCCGCGCGTGGCATCGATGAGATAAGCTTGTTGCGGCCGCACCTCGGAAGCACGCTTACGCCCGCGTGCGAGTAGTGAGTCCCATGAAGCGAACTCACCGTCGAAGTGTAGTCCCCGCTCTCGTCCAGGACTTCGGTCACTGACTGCTGTTAGGAATCCGTTGAATAGTGGCCGGCCCATTCCACCCATCCTTTGATCGTTTGCGGGAAGGCGCCTCCGTTCGGAAACTTCACTCCCCATCTCGATAGATAAGCCTGCACTGCCACGATCTCGATCGAATCGAGTTGCCGTAGCGGGTCTGTCTCCTGTAATGCCGTTTGCAGTCCCGTCAGCAACTCATCACTGGGTGGTAGCGCAGCCATTGTCTGTGGTTTCCTCCCAAAATGCTCGAACAACGCGATTGAATTCGTCGGGGTTGTCACAGCCGGGGATGTGTCCTGCGCCCTGGATTACATGGCCGCGAACGCGCGGGCCAAACCTGGCGGTGTCGGTGGCCGCGGCACGCTCGTTCGACTTCTCGGCGCCGTTTGCAATCAAAGCCGGAGGGTGAAGCTCGTTGAGCATCGGACTCGTCACGCATACTTCGTCATAACGTTCTCGCACATCTGCGTTATATGCAGCCAACGTATCGGGCCACCGCGAGCCGTGCGTCTCTTCGTACCACTGCGTTAACTCGGGCTTCTCAGTTGCGAGACGACTGAATCCGTCTAGCCATAAAGCGAAGATTTCCCGTGGCACGTCAGGCACAAAGCCGGTGAGCACTAACGAGCGAACGAGGTCGGGACGTTGCAGTGCTGCCTGCAATGCGACCGGTCCTCCAAGATACGAGGCGGCGATGACATGACCTGGTCCGAAACGGCTCATGATCGCGATCGTGTAATCAACCGCGGTCGCTGTGTAGCGTGGATTTGCATCGAGCGGACATCGCCCGTGTCCCGGCAAGTCGATCGGCACGACCGCCAGTTCTTCTTTCCATGCTCGCAACTGCGGAGCAAAGTGATGATGTGCGGTCGCAAGGAGACCGTGCAGAAAGTAGACTATCTGTCGGCCGTTGCCCGTCATTGGATCAATGCACGATACGGATGTCAGTCCGTAGTGACGAGAAACCCACGTTGAAACGAACTATTCAGGCAATCATGTCGTCGCTGCCGCCGCGGAGCCGGCGAAATAGTCGATTGCTCTTCCCTCCGACTCCAGCTTGGCCAGGATGTCGCGCGGGCGGCGTAGATCGGCGACGATGAATTGTGATGTCTTGATCTCATTGCGAGCGTGGTCGTCGCGTTTGTACGGTGCGACGTCCGGGCTGCCCGGGCTGAACACGCCACAGAGATCGATCGCCTGTTTTTGAAACGCTTCGTCTTCCCTGGTGGTAAGAACGAGCCGATGCTCAGGACAGACCAGAGCCACGGTTGCGATCATTCTCAAGTACGCATCGTCGTCAACGCCCGAAACATTCTTGAGACCTTGCGCCGGGCGGAGTCGCGGCAATGACACGTCAACCACAGCGCCACGATTTGCAAGATGCGTCACGTGAGAGACGAGGTTGATGACCTCGGCCTCCGTGTCCTGATGCAAACCAACCAGAGTACCCGGATTGACATAGCGAAATCCCGCGTCGAGCCAGTGATCGAACGAGCGGATGCGGCGATCGTAATCGGCCTTTGGAAAACGAGGATCGTTCCCCATGAAGCGCGCGTAAGAACCGCGATCGTAAGTTTCCTGGAAGACGCACATCGTGACCGGTTCGTCTTTATCGATCCACTCGCCCAGCACTTCTATCTCTTCAGGAACCATACTGCCGATGTTGAAATAGATGCGTTCGAAACCGATGTCGAACGCTGTTCGGATCGCCCAGCCGATGCGGAACGCGTTTGCGAGTCGAGTGTATTCGTCGCTGTATTCGCCGGTCAGAAAGCCGACGCCGCGAACATGTTCGTTTTCGTAGAGGATGTGTAACTGCTCTTCTATGGCTTTTTTGCCGGCGAATTTGCGGATGAGTGCGGTGTTGCTCGCGCGCATCGCGCACATCTTGCATTCAGAGTCGCAGTGATTGGTTGTGTAAAGCGGCACAAAGGTGTGCAGTTGCGGCACGCGAGCGGCGATTCGATCTTTTGCGGCAGCACGGATCTCGCTCGTTGAAATCGTCTGATCCCTTAACAGCGCAAGAGCTACGGCTGCGGGATGAAGGTCCTCATCGGTCTGGAGATTGAGCACAGCTCGCGTGTCAACCAACTTCGCTTGCTGCTCGAGAGTAGTTATGTCCGGGAACAAAAGGTTGTCGACGTTAACCTCATTGAGGGCGCTTATGGATGACAAAGGCATGGCTGAGGACTCCGATCTGTTGAGTACCGTGGAGGGTTGCTTCGCGTCATCTCACCTGGATGAGCGTAGTTCGATGCAGCCATCCGCAGTAGGTGAAGTGATCTAATTCGAACCGTCTGTACTAGCTCGCAGGTCCATAGTCAACTCTGCAACGATGGTCTCAGTACTGTATCTGAAGTTTGAGGCTACGAGTTTTCAAAACAGAATTGACGATGGTCGGGGCGCATGATAGTATGCGCCCGCGCAAAACTCAAGTGTCATTATCGCGATGACAATTAGGGCGCAGGCCAAATCCCACAACTCAACCTTGGAGGACTCAATGGCTCTCACCAATAACCTAGACTTTAACCTCAATGAATTGGATCTCGAGTCTCTCGAAATATCCGACTTCCTTGACGAAAAGAAACTCTCGAGCGCAGAAGAAATCTCAAATGTTATGGCTGCATCCTGCACGACGTGTGAGTGTTGCTGTAGCGTTTCGACTGTGCTCGTAGCTAGCCCAACTACTGACGGCAGCAGATAACAGTAGATAGGCTCGGAAGATCCGAATACTGTTACTGCACGCCCGATTTCTTGAGCTTGCTGTTTTCAGTATCACGGTTTTTCCTCGCTGGTGTGAAACACAGCCTTAAAACCGCAGTCGCACTTTACTGTCGATCTGTACCAACGTAGTACGAGAGCGAAAGTAAAGTAGACCAAGGAACAAACAGCGGAATCCTTCACCAAGGGATTTCGTCTCGACGTTGCGGAAGTAGCTTTGCTCTCGCTCTCCTCTTTCCAAAGGGGTATTCATGTCCACAGTTCAGCCGGATCGCGGCAACGCATCCACGCAAGCGGATAGCGGGCGGAGTCCGTCGATCGAGCAAGCCGACGATCGACGATTGCTTATGCTCTACGTCAACATTCCGTTTTGTCGTTCAAAGTGCGTCTTTTGCGATTACGTTCAGCCCATTCCGGTTGCTGACTTGTTGCTCACGGCCCAGGATGCCACCCGGCAGCGTTACATTCGCGCATTGTGTGAAGAGATACGCGACGCCGGCAAGGCACTGAAAGGCAAGCTTCCCTATGTGGTCTATTGGGGAGGCGGCACCGCGAGCATCCTTGAACATAATGAAATCAAAGCAGTTATGCAGGCGCTGAACGAGTCTTTTGACTTGAGCAGCGTTGCTGAAGCGTCGATTGAATGCAGCCCGGACACAATCGATCCCGAGAAGCTCGACTTATTTCGCAGCCTTGGCTTCGACAGATTTTCAACCGGAGTGCAGTCATTCGACGATGAGCGTCTCCGCACGTTAGGACGTCGTCACACCGCTGAAGAAGGTCGTCGCGCCGTGCAATGGGCCCGCGCCGCCGGTTTCGACAACGTGAACATCGATATCATGTGCGGCTTCCCTGATGAAACGCTCGATGAGGTGCGACATACAGTCTCAGAAGCACTGAACGTCAAACCGGATCATCTCTCGCTGTATTCCTTCCGTCCCACTCCGGGCACAACTCTGCGGGGATCGATCGATCGCGATAACAAAGATCTCTATCTCGCTAACCAAAAGATCTCTTTTAATCAGGGACGAAAGATGATCACGAGCGCCGGTTATGCCGAGTACGCTTCCGGTTACTTCGGACGCCCTTCCCTGTTTGCGGTGATGTACTTCCAAATGACGGCGGAGTTGATCGGCTTCGGTTCGGGAGCAATGTCGCTCTTTGATGGTCACTTCCGCACCCATACAAAAGGAAAACTCGAGGAGTACATTGAGCAGCCAACTCGTTACGACGTAGAGTTGCCTGCCGCGGCGGATCCCGTTGTCATCTCCAGCCTGCGAGCCGGCCTGTCATATTTCGACGGCGTGCTGCGAGATCAATGGCGAGACTCAACCGGTACGGAACTCGATGATGTACTTACTCGACCGTCTGTTGCGCCGCTGATCGAATACCTCCGTGGCCGCGGACTCGAGGAAGACAGAAGAGGCATGCGGCTTCCGCCAGATCAGGTTGGCAATATTCTGATCGACATGAATTTTCGACTGTTGGGCCAGATGACAGCGCCGCCCCCAGTCAAAATCGCGAAACCTAAAACCCAACCGATTCCCGACACGGTTTCTCATCCACTGGAAATACAATCATAAAACGTCATGCCAGACGCCATCGTTGTTCAAGATCTTCAAAAGAGCTACGGGAATGTCAAAGCTCTTGACGGGCTAAACCTTACCGTACGCGACGGAGCAGTCCATGCCTTGCTTGGCCCTAATGGATCCGGCAAGACAACTTTAGTTCGAATTTTGACGACACTTCTCCGGCCTAACGGCGGCCAAGCCACGATGTACGGCGTAAACATAACCACGGCGCCGCATAAGATCAGAGACTGGATCGCGCTGACGGGACAAAACGTCGCGACCGACGGCACGCTCACAGGCCGTGAAAACCTCGAACTGATCGCGCGGTTGCGTCGCCTCGATCGCAGCGCGGCTCAGCGACGAGCGACTGAACTGCTTGCCGATTTTGAACTTGAACAGGCCGCTAATCGGCCCGTGCAAACCTACTCCGGAGGTATGCAACGCCGTTTGGATCTCGCGATGAGTCTCGTCACCCAGCCGCGAGTTTTATTCCTGGACGAGCCGACCATTAACCTCGATCCACATTCCCGTCACGTGATCTGGAAACACATTGATCGATTCGCGCGCGAGGCGGGCGTCACTGTGGTTCTCACTACGCAATACCTCGAGGAAGCGGATCGTCTCGCCGATCAGGTAACCGTCATCGATCGCGGCAAGACCATAGCCGATGGAACGCCTGATGAACTCAAGGCCCTGGCCAGCGGCGATCGCGTCGAGATCACTCTTGGTTCGGGAGCGGATTTACAACAAGCCGAACAGGTGTTGGGCCAACACAGCAGCGGGGCTGTCACTACCGACGCGGACGCATTGCAACTGGTCGCGCCTGTGACCAGTTACGTCGGCGTCTTACCTCGCCTCGTTCGTGCCCTCGACGAAGCGAAGATCGAAGTTGCCGATCTTGCTGTTCGCCGGCCCACGCTCGACGATGCGTTCCTCGCTTTGACCGGACACAAAGCGGAAGATCAACGTTACAAACCGGCGCGGCGCGGCGTCGCATGAAATGCAGGAGTTGAAATGCAACCGGTATCCGATTCACTCAATGTCAGTCAACCTTTGAATGTAAAAGGCGAATCATCCAACAGCTTGCGATGGTGGCTTAACGACGTGACGCTGATGGCGCAGCGTAATGTCCGGCGCATGTTGCGTTCGCCGGATTTAGTTTTCTATGCGGTGCTTCAGCCCGTAGTTTTCATCCTGCTGTTTGTATACGTGTTTGGCGGCGCAATGCAGCAGATTCCAAATATGAACTACAAACAGTTCTTATTCCCGGGCATCTTCGTTCAGACGGTCGTCTTCGGTTCAGTGGCGGCAACGGCGATTGGCGTCGCGCTCGACATGCAGCGAGGCATCATGGATCGTTTCCTGTCTCTGCCGATCAGCAGCTCTTCGGTGTTGATGGGACGGCAGTTCTCGGAGATTCTGCGTAACGTCCTGTTGATCGTTGTGCTGGTGGTGGTTTCGTTAATCGTCGGGTTCCGCTTTCAGGGAAGCTTGCCCAATGTGCTGCTGGGAATGGGCCTGCTGTTGTTTTTCGGATTTGCGTTCTCCTGGGTAGCGGCATTGATCGGTCTCGCGTCCGGTTCCGCTGAAGCGGCGCAGAGCGCGGGCATCATGTGGCTTTTCCCGTTCACCTTTGTGAGTTCGGCGTTTGTGCCCACGTCCACGATGCCCGGGTGGTTGCAGGTCTATGCGCAACACAGTCCGATCACTTCCATGGTCGATACGTTGCGAATCTTGTTCAATGGACAGCCTGCGACGAGTGCGATCTGGATCTCGCTCGCGTGGTCACTCGGCATTACCGCTGTGTTCATGCCGTTGTCTATCGCTCGGTTCCGGCGGGGAAAGGCATGAAATCCGTGCCAGTCAGGGCTCATACTGATCAACCGCTGTTCGCAAATGTGGCTAATTGGTTCCGCCGCCGGAAGGCACCTGCCGAGACGGTTTCCGAAGCAGTACTGCCGATCGCGGAGGCGTCAACCTGGACCGAGCTTTCGATCACAGCCGACACTGCGCAACAGGATCGATTGCTTATCAACGTGATCGCTCCTTTCGTGCGCTCCAAACAGAGTAGCGGAAACTCACGCTCCGTCGTCTTCCTGCGCGATAAGACCAATCAAACACCTCGCTTGCGTGTCTGGATAGATCACCCGGATCAGAACGAACTGGACGATCTTCTTCGTGCCGCTAAGGCGACTGCGCTTCGGAACGGAATGCCCGGCGAGATAATCATCGTCGCCGGAGTCTCACCCCACTTCGATCAAGATTCGTTCAGCGGGACAGCAGCGACTTCGTTCTTCACTGAACTACTCAGCGACGCGACACCATTGCTCCTGGACCAGCTCGAGGCAATAGCCGACAAGCGAGCGAGCCGGATGGCCGTCGCACTGGACATCATGATCGCGCATCTTCCCGCGATCGACATTGCGCGCATCTTTCCCGATCGCTATCCCTACGCCAAAAAGGACGCCGAGTTTCCGACTGCTTTTCCAGTCTACCGTTCACACGCGGACGGTTTCTTCGTGCTGAGCAAGGACGCGGCGCAGACACGAGCGCAATTCGATGCCCAGTACGAGAGCAGACGCGCAGCACTTCACGAGCGGATCACCACCGTGTCGTCACAGTTCAAAGGCGGACAAGTAGTTTCGGAAGTCGGCAACCAGTGGAACGAACTCGCGGGCAAGTACTTATTGCGGGCCGATGATGCAGTGCGCAGCGGTGCGCTCAAAGTGAAATGGGACACGGGCTATCTGGGCGATTCGCACAGTCTGGCGGGCAGCCTGTTTCACCGCATCGTGCAACGCGCGCCGGGACTTCGCTCGTTTCTGAGTCTTGATCCTGGCTATCTTGCGGCGCGGACAATGATGAGCGGCCTTTATCTCGTAATCAATAATCTCGGACTGCGGCTCGTGGATCGCGTCTTCCTGTGTCACGCGATCAGTCGTTCCTGTGAGGATCTTTATAACGTCGAGGCCACTTCTATCATCCGAAATCTTGCGCGGTTCTTCGCTGCGGGACGTGCTGCGCGCCAGGCCTAGCACGCGAGATCGAGATCGATTATCCAGTCTCCCACCGGTTAAAAGATGTCACCGGCTGATGCTTTTCAAAAGTCATTTGTTACTCATGACTCGTCGCCGGCGTCCGCGACGCGAGGGGTCGTGTGGGATGAGACGTCCAGCTTGTGGCGCGTGCAGGGACAAGCCGCCGCGCACACCGCGCTGATTGACGACCACCTTGACGTCGTTCGCGATGTGCCTGCCGACGTAAAACTGCCTGACGACTACGTTCCCTCCGCGATGGAATTTCTGGGATCGTGGTTCTCGCGGAGTCCTCGTGAACGTCATCGCGCCGTCAAGCGTCATTTGATCAAACCGTATCACGAGCAATCGATCGCACCGTTAGAGCAAACGTTTGAGGAAGTCGCCAACGATTGTGCGACCGCGCTTTCCAACGAATGTGATCTGATCAACGACTTCCTGAAGCCATTTTGGATTCGCAGTACGGCGCACATGCTCGCCGTTCCTGAAGATCAGCACGAGAATCTCGCCAAGGTCGTTGCAGCACTCAGCGCTATACTCGAACGACCGCAGTTGGATGACAACGCGACACGAGTTACTCACAACTGCCTTCGCTATCTGCGCGCCCTGGTCGAAACTCTTTTCCGACTGGAATCGCCGCCTCCGGTTGTGAACGCGTTACGCGAATTGAGTGAGGATCAACAAGTCGGCGGGATGTGGTCTGCCGTTTCAGCTCTCGCACAATTGCTGACAGCCGGCCTGCAACCAACGATTACGGGAGTAGCAATGACGTGGCGCACTCTGCACGCCGAACCCGGCCTTCGCAACGATGTGAAGAATGGCGACGCAGATCCTTCGGACATCGTCGATGAGGTTTTGCGACTGCACCCGCCTTTTCCTTTTCTGCACCGGTGGGTGCAACAGAGATGCGAGTGTCACGGTGTGGTGCTTGAACCCGGAGCACATGTCTTGATTGATCTGCGCGCGGCGAACCGCGATCCGGCTGCATTCGTCGACCCTGACCAGTTTGTGCCGGGCCGAAAAGACAAACTCGACTTGTCGTTTGGTCATGGGCCGCATCGTTGCCCCGGAGCGGCGCTGGCGCGTTTGCAAACGCGAATCGTACTGCGCACGTTGCTCGCGCAGCAACCACCACTTGTGCCTGTCTCAGTCGAAGCTGAACCCGGCACAGTGCGCGAAGGTCATTTAGTGACAGTGAAATCGTTGGCTTGCAGACGTGTCTCGAACCAGTAACTAACGGCGCGCGTAACGTCCTCTGCGTTCTCGGAGTTCTCTGCGTATCTCGGCGTTCTCTGCGGTTAAGGTCATTGTCACCGCGGAGCTCGCAGAGTAACGCGGAGGGCCGCAGAGTAACGCGGAGCTCGCAGAGTAACGCGGAGGGCCGCAGAGCTATAACTTGCTGACTCAACCTACAAGGTGAAAAGTTAATGCTGGAGAACCTTGGTTCAACGACCTTGAAGGTGCGTCCCGATGTGTTTTTCGTGCGCAGCGAGGATGGTGTGTGGCTACGCAACAACGTAGGGTCATTCTTTGTTAAGGGACGTGGATCTTACGAGTTGGTGCGCTCACTGCTGTTAAAGCTCGACGGCACGCGAACGGTCGACGACATCTTCGCGGGTATGGTTGCGGAAAAACGTGCAGCACTGTTCGAGAGGTTATTGAAACCGCTCATGAGCAGCGGCTTCATCTACGAGTTCCGCCCGCCATCATCACCTGTTCCGGCCTGGATCGAATCGCGCTATCAGGAACATCTTGCGTTTCTTGAACAGTATGTTGACCAACCCGTCGAACGACTCCTGAAGGTGCGTTCACAACCGGTCTTGTGTCTCGGGTCAGGCATTCTCCTGCGGGCGGTGACGGTCGCGCTAGCTGAGTTGGGTTTTTCGCGCGTACAGGTGTCGGCGACTGAGGACGATTCCGGCGTGCTCCAGAATGTGTTTGAAGGCGTCACGCGCGGGGACGAAGACGCTGAGTGGAATCTTGACTTGCACCGCGCAAACACTGCGCTCGATCAACTGGTAAGTGCGTCAGCAGCGATGTTGCCGGCGGCGGGAATCATCGTGGCGACCGACAGTACGGACCACGAAGCGATTGACACGACGGTTGCGAAGCTGATGCGAAGCGACGCTACTGTCGCCGTTGTCGCCAGTGTCGGTGAGTTTTTACTGGCGTCGCCGATTATGAGAAACGACGACTCGTGTTGGAAGTGCATGCACCGTTCAGTCGTCAGTGGTCAATCCGTTACTCCGGCGCCTGCACCTGCGGCCCTCGCGGCGTTTCAGGTTGTGCAACGCCTTTTCTGCAGGTTCGCCGGGCCGCCAGTGCCGGAAGATCGTTATTACACGACGGTCGATTGCCGCACGCTGTCCGTACAGGCGCATCAGCCGCGACAGCATGAAGCGTGTCCGAAACATGCCTCCGCGACGTTACACGCCGTCACGCTCGATGCGATCGAAGCCGAACAGGCGCCTATCCGGCCGGACGTACCTGCATCTCATGACCCTGACGCGTTGGTCGCCGCGCAGGATCGTATCGTCGAATGTTCAAATGAGTTGACTGACCGCGTCACCGGACCTTTCTTATCGATCGGCGAAGAAGACCTCACGCAGCTTCCGCTTTCGGCGAGCCTGTGCCGGCTCCGCGGTCCAAACAATCTACCCGGCTCCATGGAGATCAAGTCTTTCGAGTGCCGCGCGCTCGCGCCACGCGAGGCGCGCAATCAAGTCGTCCTTTTGGCACTCGAATGGTTAGCACGTGCTGTTGCAAAACGACGTGCGGAGCACGCGCGATTGGTGGCGATCGGCGCTGGATGGTCGGCTGCTGAAGCAACCTATCGCGCCTGGGCCACGGCTTCACTCGAACGCTTCCAAAGCGGCATCGAGTCAGATCGTCTTGCAGCTACTGAATTGCCGCCGACACCGGCGCGTACGTTTTTGCTGGACCGTTTAGCAGAGCACGCTCGCGGTTCGATCGAAATGCAACTTAGAAACTTGGCAACCGGCCTCACCGGCGCCAGCGTTATCGCAAACGGCCAGACGATCGGCAGCGGTGTAGGCGTCGATGAACTACATGCGGCCGACCATGCGCTGATGGATGCCGTCTCCAAAGTCAGCGTTTCTTCCACGTGTGATCTTCTCGGTACATCATATCCAGCTCCGGCTCTGTATAGTTGGCGCGACGTCTTGTCGCGCATCAACGATCGTGCGACCGAACGTTACTCCGTGCTCGAGATCAGAGATTTGCTGCCATTTCTCGCGGGCCGCGCCTGGATTGTCGGGTTGGCAGCGGACGAGCCGGCGGAAGGAGGAGCAGCCGCATGATTGCTGCTTCACCCGTGGCCGTGCGCGGGCGAGGATTGCTGGCGTCGATTCTTACGCGGCGGCTCGCTGCACGTGAGTTCCGTGAAAACGGCGCCGGTAGATCTGATCCCGTCGTCATTCTCGTGACGGGCGTGGACCAGACTGAAGAGTTCGAACAACTGGTCACTGCCGGCGAATCTGATGCAGTGCTTTTCGTCGGTCTCTGGCGATCGTTGATCTATATCGGTCCGTTTTGGCGCGCGGGAAGACGCGGCTGCCCGCGTTGTCTATTGACGCGCGTCACGGATTCGCCCAATGGACCAGAACAACAAGGACGTGAGTTAGTTTACTTCGAAGGACTCGATCTCACGCCGGCAGGAACTGGGCCTGCTGTATCACACATCGCCGCCACGCTCGTTGAGACGATGCTGGCAGAAACGCAAGAGACTTCATCGAGTGAACTTTCGGAAGTAACGATATACAACAGTCAGACGGGCGAGATCGCGAGGTACTCTCTCATACCGGATTCGACGTGCCGCACATGTGGAGACCAGGCGCGCTCCACGCTCCCGCAACTAACACCGGCTAGTCAGCCGTTGCTCAAACCAACACCTGACGCCTTGCGTCTCAATCCAATCAAGGCTGACGAACTCAAGTTATATACTGCGCCACTCGGCCTCTTTCGCAACCTGAAAATTGATCTGCAGAGTCCATTCGGCGCCAGTTCTATTGAAGTACCGGCGACGAAAGGTCGTCCGATCGAACCGGCGATGGGACGAGCTGTGACTTACCGTGATAGTCGCGCGATCGCGATTCTCGAAGGACTCGAGCGTTACTGCGGAATGCATTGTGGCGGCAACCGCACGAGGATACGCGCGTCGTTTGCTGAAGTTGCCGACCATGCAATCTACCCGCCGTCGTTAGGTACTCATCCGCCGGAGTCTTTTAAGTCGGAGTATTTTCCCTTTCGAGAGTTTGCGAACGACGTCGTCATTGACTGGGTCGAGGGCCACTCGTTCGCTCGGGAAGGTCCGACACTCGTGCCGGAGCGCGTTGCGTTCTGGGGACCGCGTATTGATGGCGAGATCGCATTTCTCTACGAAACTTCCAACGGCTGCGCACTAGGAAGTTCTATGGAGGAAGCCATACTGCACGGCTTGCGTGAACTTATCGAGCGAGACTCTTTCCTGATGACGTGGTACCGGCAACTCGAATTGCCCGAAATCGATCTGCGCAACGACGTCGATCCGGAGTTTCGGGCCATGCTCGGCAAGTCGGAATTGTTCACGGGCTTCCGGTTCCGTGCCTTTGTCTCCACGATGGAGTACGGGATGCCAAGCACATGGATTGTCGCCGAAGGACAGGATCCGAATGGTCCAGCCGTACTGGCGGGCGCAGGAGCGCATCCCGATCCGCGTGAAGCAACGCTCGGCGGTATCTCTGAATTAACGAAACTCGCGCTTGCCATCAAGCACTATTACAGTGAACGCCGAGCAGAGGGACTGGAAATGCTTGACGATCCGTTCCTCGTGCAGAAGCTGGAACATCATCCTTTGGTGAATTGTTTACCCGAAGCTCGTGGTCGCTTCTCGTTCCTGCTCGATCGGAAGACCGACCCAGTCTCGCTCGCTTCGATTCCCTCCTCTACTTGTCTCACGAGCAACGACTTGCGCGCTGACCTGGCGCTTGCAGTACGCGGGTTGCTCGACGCCGGGATGGATGTGATTGCGGTGGACCAGACGATGCCGGAGTTGGCACAAAGCGGGCTCGTATGTGTGAAGGTGATCGTGCCGGGCCTGCTGCCGATGACGTTCGGCCACATCAACCGTCGCACAGAAAACCTTCCCCGACTTAAGGGAGCAACTGGTCCGTACAGGAGTGCGCTACCGGAAGGTGCAATGTTAGGACAAAACCCACATCCGTTCCATTAGGTGACACTGTAGGAGCCATGTTAACGGCACAGCAACCTGGATTGAGTGTTGACGATGCTTTCGAGTTTGCGTGCAAACTCCGCGCAGACCCGATGGGCATGAACGATCCGAGCGAACCGATCGAACGATCGGATGCGACCGGGCCGGTCAAGGTCTACGAGGGTGGCGATCGGGTAACGTTAACGGGTGCTGGTCCCTGGTGGTTGCAATCGCAAACCGAACAATCCACTGACCTGATGGCGCGACTCGGCGCATTGTTGTTTAAGTCGGTGGGATGCAGCCGCGTGCGCTGGCAAGCCGGTGGAACGGTGCTCAGCAGTCCGCAGCATCCCGAGCTGGTTTGGCCCAGGTCACAGTTGAGCGTACGTCGTCCTGTTCCTTCGGGCGGCGCAATGTACCCTACGGAAGTTTACGTAGCCGCGCCGCTTTCAACACCGGCTGGTCCAACGGTCTACCACTATGACCCGGCGCGGCATGAATTGACGAACCTGGTCCAACCGCGCGTGGCAACTTCATTGCGCTCAGCGCTGGGTATGGCCGACGACGCGCCGCTGAGTCCATTCGCGCTGGTCCTTACTCATCGTTTCGGTAAGAACCTGCACAAGTACAGAAATTTTGCCTATCGTCTTGGAGCGGTGGATGTAGGAGTGGTGTTGGGACGTTTCGTAGCTTGCAGCAGCGAAGGGTTCAACGGCGTCAAGGTCCACGTCGACTTCGATGATGCGATCTTGAACGATCTGTGTCGTATCAACGGTCTCGACGAGAGCGCGTATGCCGTTATCCTTCTCGGTGAGCCACAGCCCGTCACGCCCGTTGATGGGCAGTGTTGCACGCCGCCGCTGCCGCGGATGTTGGACCGCGGCATTCCCCCGAAGCCTTCATCGCTCTTCGCCGCAATGCATACCGCAGCGTGCCGGCGCCAGCGTCTCGATGGAAAACTCGTCGATCCGGAAGCCGAGGAAACGCTGGACGAGAACTTACCCTCGCAGACCGATCTAACGTACTTGCCGCAGGATCGAGAAGATCTGCACGTCGATAACAAAGCGCTCTTTTGTCGCACGTCGAATGGTTCATGGTTTACAGGAGAGACGCTTGAGCCCGACGTGCTTGCGACTGTGCTACGCCGCACTCATGAAGCGATTACGACATTAAAGATCGCATCCCGCGATCGAGGTCTGCCCGTTGTGAGACTTTACTGCAGCGTCGAGCGTGTCGCTCAAATCGATCCGGGATGGTATCGCTATCTTCCTGGCAAGCATGCTTTGGCTTTGGTTGGAGCGGGCCGGACGGTTTCGCCCGCAGCCGAATTGCAGGCAGCTTTGTACGCCGCGACCGTTGATGTCGAGCGCAGCGCTTTTTCGTTGCACGTTGCGACGGTGATTGATTTTCGAGCCGACCCGCGCGGTGTGCGCGCATACCGCGTGCAGCAACTTCTGGTTGGAGCTGCAATCGAGGCTGCGACTCGCTGGAGCGCCGCAATGGGAATCGGCAGTCACCCACTTCACGGTTTCGACGCGCGTCGAGTCGACGGTCAGTATGGATTGATCGGCAACCCGTTTGGCGTGCAAGCCCAGGTTTCAATCGGAAAAGCCCGTTGGTCGGGAGCGCTTGAAGGATCTGTGATCGCATGACTGAAACTTATCCAGTTGGCCCAGCCACTTTGTCGAGTCGAAGCTCAGTTCGATTCAACCCTTACGTGTTATGGCGTCGCGGCATGTTGCCGTTCGTCGATTTGCGCGCGCTGGTTCCCGAAGGCACATGGCAGTTGCTTGACCAATCCGCAAAAGGGCGGGAATGCCGTCTCGAACTGGCTGACAAACTCGCCGATCGTCTCTTCGAGATCATTCCACGCCTCGTCCCGGACGAGCGACGTCTTCTGCTGAAACTTCGGCGCGACTTGCATAACGATCGGCTGCCTCAGGATACCGCGCTCAAAATCCTCGACGCTAAACTCGATGACTCAGGACGCCAACTTGTTGACCAATGGCGACAATCACGCCTCGCTGACGAACAGCTGCTCAAGGCCGCGACGGATCAACTGGTTTCGGATCTGCAAACCGCGCGCAAGCAGTTAAAGGACGTCGCAAGCACGGAGTACTTCCTGCGCGGCATTCAGTTGTCCGGCAGTAACCTCTATCGCGACGTCCGGTCCTATATAAATAGAGAACAACCCGAGGCGCGTCCGTCTATAAAAAAGCTTCGCCAGACTGAGAACACGGTTACTCGATACGCGTACCGGATGTCTTTGCGAACCTCCCCGTTCGGTTGTTTCACCGAAATCGGCGCTCAGCCATGGCTTCCTTCGTCAACCACGAGCTCAGGCGAGCGGAGACACGTAATTACGCTGAGTCGCGGACTACTGACCTGGATGGTTTACGAGCTACGTAACCTTGAAGGCAGTGAGCAGTTACTTATGCTCCGCCTCAACAATACCCTCCAGCGTATCGACGACCAGTTCGAAGCTTTTACTCGCGGCATGGACGGCGGATCGAATGCCTACTGGGGTGAAAGTTTCGTTAAAGTGAAGAACATCGGACCAGTCGCGCTGCTTATCAAGACGCTCGCCGCGGGCCCGCGGTTGAAGTCCGAAGTAGTCAACGAGTTTGTTGAACGAGGCCTATCTGCAAACCAGGCTCTGACGTTTATCGATGGCCTGATAAAAGCGGGAGTCTGCCACCAGGATCTGGCGTTGCCGGATCAGGTCACTTCGTTTGCCGGTGAGGTGGCGACGCGGCTCCGCAAAGTTCCGACGGAACCCGCCGCTCTATGCGCGAGTGTCTTTGAACGACTGCAAGAGATCGAAACCGAACTGGCGCTGGCCACCGCCGAACATCGCGAAGAACTGCTCGATGAACTCATGGTCCAGGTCAACCGCTTTTCGGAGATCTGCGGCGTGCCACCGCCACCCGTTGTCAGCCGCTCGTTTGTCTTCGAAGACGTCGCCGCCCAGGACTCCGCGCGCAGTTGGCATCCGGAAATACTCAAACGAAACAGTGATCATTTCTCACGATTGCTGCGACTGCTTCCACTCTTTGATGACGCGACTTATGAGAGGCTCGGACTTTATCACTGGTTCACCTCGCGTTTTGGCGAGAGTGGTCACTACGACGATCTGCTTGCATTCTATGGAGAGTTTTCCGAGCAGTCGGACGCGGATATTTCCGCGATCATGCAAGCCATTCACGATCCGCACGCTGAGCGGTGTCGCTCGCTCGAGCGGACGATCCTTGAACGTCTCGACCGCGCAGTGCAGGAAGCCGGTGATGTCCCGACTTTAAAACTTGACGCGAGTTGTCTGGACGAGATCGCAATGTTTGTGAGCGACGTTCTCCGACCCTGGGGCGAAGCAGCATTTCGACTCCAAATCGTACCCGGAAATTCCGACAGTTCCGGTCTCGTGGTTCTGAACGACGCAATGGCAGGCCACGGCATTTTCTTCTCCCGTTTCTGCGATCTGGTCGAGCCGGCTGAAACAGGACGTTGGTCCTTGCGCGACGTCATCAGTGATCGAATCGCTAGCGACCATCCCAACCAGGGTGATCTCACAACGGTGCTGGCGCTAAACGTGAACCTGCACCCGCGCCTGACTCCCCAGGAGATCGTCTATCCCGGCTCCGTCGCGAGCGGTAGCAAAGACGTCCTCACCGTGCGGGATTTAAGTATCAAGGCCGACCCGGACCACCATACGCTCCGGCTTTTCAATCGACACGATGGCCGGCCGGTTGAACTGACTCCTATGAATTTCTTGTTCCCGGCGGCTGCGCCCCGGCTTTACCGGTTTCTGTGCGCGCTGGCTCCGCTTCACTCGTACCGCAGTGGATTGTGGGATCGTCTACAGCCATGGAGTCGCCGCGAGATATCTCACCTGCCACGGCTCATGCTTGGTGATTTGGTGTTGGAAAGACGTTGTTGGTTCTTGCCGCTGGCGGAGATCAAGGAACTGGGCGACGGCTCTAACGTCGAAACTCTGAGTTCGCTGTTAGTCATCCATGAATGGGTTCAACGTCACAATTTGCCTCGAGAGTGCTTCTTCCAGATTCACGAAATCGTTGAAGAGACGGAGCCTGGTAATTGGCTGGATGCCACACGCCGTTGGGCGCTCAATGCTCGGACTGCTCGTCGCAAAGGCCAATACGTGGATTTTCGTAATCCATTCCTGGTGCGCTTGTTGTTGAAGCAAGCTGCGAGCATCGGCAACGGCAGAGTCCTTTTCCAGGAGACTCTGCCGCCGACGCAAATCTACTCTGATCACAGTTCCCTGAAAAGCGCCGAGGAGTTTGTAATCGAGATGAAACTGCGTGCTGAAAACGCGTCGCACAGTAACTATGGCGAGATGGCATAGTCTTCATATTCACTATTACGATCCTCAGGACGCCTTACTGGTTGACGCCATCGCTCCATTGGTGCACTCAGAACGTGGGCCGTGTCCGTCTCGTTGGTTCTTTCTGCGTTACTGGAAACAAGGCCCGCATATCAGGCTTCGGCTGTTTCTTGACGACTCAACCGCTGACGGCTTCCTGCACACTGCACAGACCACGCTCCGCGAATATCTCGCCATTCATCCCAGCACGAACGCACCGCCTGACGCGCGACTCAAGGAGATCCTGGAAACAATCGCCGGCCTTGAGGGTGGACAACCGCAAACGCAGGAGCTTCTTCCTGACAACACGCTGCGGTTCGATCGATACGAACCGGAGTATGAGAAGTACGGCGGTGAGATCGGCGTCGCGTTAGCCGAAGATCTTTTCGAACGCAGCAGCGAACTTACTTTGGACCTGCTCTCGTTGATTCACGGTAAACCAGGTCAACGATTCGCCGTGAGTTTCAACATGATGCTGAATGGTCTGCGGGGGGCGGGGTTGAACGAAGCCGGAATCGCTGATTTTCTGGCTACCTATAGTCGTTTCTGGTCTCGTTATTCATCCCAGCTTGTGAACGTCGATTGGCAAGCCGACTTTGATGAACGTAAGAGAAAACTCTCGGCGAGCGCGGCGGCTATTTTGCTCGACCGGCTACCGACCGAATCTCCGACCGGCGCCGCCCTGGCTCGTTGGCGCGAGATAATCCGAAACGCGACGCAGGCGTTGGAATCGAAGGCGGATGAGATCCTGCCGAACGTAACGATGGCCGGGCCAAATCTCACGACTGCGCAACGTCGAGAGTTCGTCTGGTTCAACTATCTTCACACCCACAACAATCGGCTCGGTGTCATGCCTGCGCAGGAAGCTTACTTAGCGTACCTCGCACACCACGTCGTTTGTGATCTCGCCGGATTCAAACCTCAACCGATTCCCTAGTTGTCAGGCGGACGATCGCGGCGACGGCACTTTCAGCGCGCACCGGCCGCTGTAGTCGATGCGTTGAAGCAGTGGAAATTCGTCAATCGATGCGAAGTACTCGTCGACTGCCCTGCGTGCGCCTTTGTAATGTCCGTAATCGTCGATGATAAGCACGCCGAAAGGCACGAGTAGAGGATACAGAGTGCGAAGTTCGTGAAGCGTGGATTCGTAATCGTCAGTATCCAGCCGCAAGACAGAAAGAGCAGTTAATTCTTTTGCCGGCAGCGTATCGTGTACGGAACCTTCAACGATAACAAAGTGCGATGGGTCGATGCCGCAGCGCGCAATGTTTCTTTCGACGACGGGCCTGAACGTGGGCCACTTTCCGAACGGTATCTTTCGGTCGGCGTAGTCGGTCTCGACGGTGGGCTGAAGCGATCCGCAAAAAGTGTCGAACAGGTAATGCTTCCGATCCTTCAGACCGAAATGCTCGGCGAAGATCGCCAACATGATCGACGCGCCGCCAAACAGCACTCCACACTCGACAAAATCTCCCGGTAACCTGTTTGCTGCGACATAACCAGCGACCTGAAACAAGTTGTAAGCGCGGTCAGTGGATAACAGAGTGGTGGACTTCCAGTTCTCGTAAACTTGATTGAACTCCGGTTCGATCAAGTCGGGAAACGTTTTCCGACCATCTTTGAGGTCCTCTGCGTCGCGTTTGTTTTCCCAGCCAGGAAATATGTCAGGAATGGATACGTAGTCTGGAAAGTGCATAGCGTTTAGACCGCCTTGAGGTGGTGAGATATGAGTTGAGCCACTTCAGCGTGATAATCCGACCAGGAGTCCCAAACTGCCTGTGCCCACTCGCGCACAGTCTTGATGTGGCATTCAGTTGAATCGCAAATAGCCACATCGAAGACCGTTATCGCCGCTCGTTTGGTTGGCGGATCGTAATGTGGCCAGGCGCCGCCGATCGAAGGGACTATCTGCTGAAGTAACGGCGGTATATAAGGCGACTTGATGCCCTTTTCCAGCGCCAGGTACAGTCCGTAAAGGTGAACGTCAAGCGACTTGTCGGGGTGTGGTCCTCCCGCATGTTGCACGGCGTACGCATCAACCGTCATCTGGTGGACCTGGCCGAAAAGGAAGGCGTTACTGTACTCAGTGCCGAGCACCTCGGTGTACAAATCCCAGCACTCGGTACTCGTGTTGTAATAACAGTCAGCGGTGTTCGTCTTGCGGGGAGGCATGCTCAGTCCGCAACCGGGACAAATGATTTCTTGAGGTACTGTCATCGAAGTGAGATCACAGGCCTTTCATCTGAGTAATATGGCTACTGTGCATTTACACCATGTGAATCACATTGACAAGTGCGACGCTCAAAATGTAGTTTAGGCGCCTCGTTTACTCAACTTACTCGCCGCGTGTTTTGAATGAAATTCCTGTTCAGCAGCTATCCTCTTTTCGGGCACTTGCTTCCCATGCTACCGCTTGCGGCTGCGGCGCGATCCGCCGGACATGAAGTCGTGGTCGCGTCAGGCGGCGACGTGATTGCGAGTGTCGAGCGCTACGGCTTTGCTGTGTGGCGAGTCGAGGATCAAGGAAGTCCAACAACTCTGGGTGCTCAGCAGTTTATTCCTGGACTGCCTGCGGACGAATCTGCCCGCCGGCGTGCTCCGGAATTAGTCAGTCGGGCTGAGAGTTGGAAGCCGGACGTGATAGTTCACGAGCCGCTTGATTTCGCCGCGCCGATTGCCGCAGCCCGCACGGGAGCGGTGCACCTGGTCCACGCGCTGGGACCTAAGATTCCGCGGCTGATGTACGATTTTCTTGGTCCCGGTCTGAATCGGATGTATGCGGATTGGGGACTGCCAGATCTCTTGACGAGTTCTGAATCGACATACCTGGACATCTGTCCTCCGAGTCTTCAATCCGACGGGCCGTCACTCTGGAAACGTATACAGCCTTTGCGACCGGGAGCCTTCGCCGGTGCTGATGAGGAGAGTCTTCCGTCTCGGATCCCGGATACGTCTGACGAGAAGTTTATCCATGTGACGTTAGGAACGGTGGTCAACAAGTCGATCGACGTTTTCGGAGCGGTGCTTGATGGCCTGCGAGGCATAAGTCGTATCGTGGTTTTGACAGTCGGACCTGATTTGGATCCGCAGGTGATCGAGAGCCAGTTATCTAACGTGATCGTGGAACGCTTCGTGCCGCACGCTCTCTTGCTGCCGCGGTGTAGTGTCGTCATTAACCATGCGGGAAACGGATCGGTTTTCGCGGCGTTGTCGCATGGTCTGCCGTTATTGCTCTTGCCGCGCGGTGCGGATCAGTTCACGACCGCAGCGGCTTGTGAACGTGCCGGCGCGGCGATCGTTCTCCGCCCCGCGGATGTGACTAAAGAGAACATCCGCACCGCGGTGGATCGGTTGCTGAGTGAGCCGCGTTTTTCGGAGAACGCACGGCAGGTGCAGGATGAGATACTTAGCATGCCGGTTGCGGAAGAGTTTTTGCGATCGTTAGAAGAGCAGTTGGGTACGACGCATCGATGAAGCGTCGAAGCGCCTACGCCTCCGAGAGTTCGAACAGTAAGTCCTTCAAATCTCGAATCCGCTTTGGTGACCTTCCTCATTTCAGCGGCTATATTTGATCGACGAATCAAAACCCACAGAAATCGTAATAACCAAAGTACCAGCTTTTCAGATTCTTTCCTTTGCTAAAGCGGTCCGTTAATCGCGTTTAATCCTGGCTCGATACCAAGGCGGCACGATATTTGACGAGGAGTACAAAAACGGTTAAAAAGGGGACGCCCTTGGTTCATCTCTTTGAACCACGCCATTTGTTTAGGCCCGCGTAGCTCAGTGGATTAGAGCGTTCGCCTCCGGAGCGAAAGGTCGCAGGTTCGACCCCTGCCGCGGGTACCATCAACCTCTAAATCTCTACAAACCAAGCACGTCCCATCGTTCGAGATAAACATTTTCCGGGTCGGAGAATTTGCGCATCGGATTATCTACATGAGCCTGACCTTGTCGCCCCGGTGTGTTTAGCCATTGCTGGTGAAAGTATTGAACGTGGTCAGCGACGACCTCACTCGGCACGACGTGGTAAATCGGAAGTGCCCCAAGTTCGCCAAGCACGACAAACACGTAATAATGATCCCTCGAACAAAACGCCGCGGATCGCTCGTTAAGCATCCACACCTTCTCTCTTCCCTGCGTAGTCTTGCATTGAATCGTAACGGAACGTAAGCCCGAGGAATTGGTAACAAGAAGGTCGATGCCGCGCGTGTTGCGCAGAGAAACTGACGCGATCCACCCGCGCCGCGACAACTCGGCCGCAACGAAATACTCGCCCGCAACGCCGGCTAATTATTTTAGACAGAGACATAAACCACTCGGATAGAAACGAACTTTGTATTTATGTACACACCTGTTCTTAACATGCAATCGGAGATGAGACCACACCGGCATCGCCGATCACCTTCAACCGTTAACTCCGATTACATTGACACCACGCGAGCTTTGGCCTTAATTTCCGAGTCATGCGATTTTTGCGACTGATCTTCGCGGTGTCGTTCGCCGTTATCCTGGCGACCGCCGCAACAGCCTCAGCCCAGTGCACCAAGAAACTTGCCGAACTTCCCGCGGCGCCGGAGTTATTCGGTTTCCGTCTGGGCATGACGAAGGACGAAATCAAAGCTCACGTCCCGCAAACAGCCTTCGGACGCACCGATTCTTTCGGAGTCTCTAAAACCACGATCAATCCGTATTTCGATCCGAAGATCGACAAGACGAAGTTCCCCGACGTCCGCAGTATTTCGCTGGATATTCTCGACGACAAACTGACGTCGCTGTGGATCGGTTACGAAGAGACGTTCAAGGCGAAGACGATCGAAGACTTCGTGAAGTTGATCTCGCAATCGTTGCAAGTGCCGGCGACTTGGAGTTCGTGGCGCTCGCGCGGCGAGCAACTACGCTGCGCCGACTTTCAGTTGATCGTGACGATCGTCGCTCGTGCTCCGAGTTTACGCTTGCTCAACGTCGCCGCCGAAGAGACGGTGGCCCAACGACGCCAAACGAAAGAAGAGCAGGACGCGATGGCTGAAGAAGCGGTTGAGAACGGCGAAACACCACCCGAGATCATTGCCGACAAGCAAACAAAGTCTTACTACCTGGCTACATGCCGGCCTGAAAAGGAGATTCCCGAAGCGAACAAGATCACTTTCAAAACCTCGGATGAAGCGGAAAAGGCCGGATTCAAACTCGCAAAAACCTGCCACTGAACTTTCAGTAACGCATAACGGCAATCACAAGTAAGGAGACAACATGTTCAAGGAATTCAAAGAATTCATCGCTCGCGGAAACGTTGTCGACCTGGCGGTTGCGGTAGTTATCGGTGCAGCCTTCGGAAAGATCATTACTTCACTCGTCGACGGCGTCATCATGCCGCCAATCGGCCTGCTGCTCGGCAAAGCCGACTTCTCAAACCTGTTCATCGATCTTTCCGGACAAAGACCAGTATCACTTGCGGAGGCGCAAGCGAAGGCGCTGCCCGTCATCGCTTACGGGCGATTCATCAACGACATCGTCAACTTTCTGATCGTCGCCTTCGTGATCTTCCTGGTCATTAAGGCCGTAAACCGGCTTCGAGCCGCGCCGCCACCACCACCAAACACCAAAGATTGTCCCTATTGCCTGACTGCGATTCCGCTCGCCGCGAAACGTTGTTCAGCTTGTACGTCCGAAGTTTAAAGAAGAACGATGCGCGAGTGCCCCCGTTGCGAGGTCTGCTACGAAGATGAGGTGACGACGTGCCCGCAGGACGAGGCGGGCACGAAGCAGACGCTGCCGGGCGGACGTCTACTCGCCTCACGCTATCTGCTCGAGAAGCGACTCGGCCGCGGCGCGATGGGCCAGGTCTATCTCGCGCGCGATCAAAATCTCATCACGCGGCGTGTCGCGGTTAAGACCGTTCGCCCTGACATTCTCAACGACGAAGATCTCCAGGAAGGCGAAGCGATCGCGCGTTTCGAACGCGAGGCGCGATCGGCTGCGTCGATTCGTCATCCAAACGTCGTCGACGTAACAGATTTCGGCCAGAGTCCGGACGGCGTGTTTTTCCTCGTGATGGAATACGTCGAAGGCGAATCGCTTTATCACCTGCTCCGTCGCGAAGGGACCGTGAATCCGCAACGAGCCGCCACGATCATGCGTCAGGTCGTCGCGGGTGTTGAGGCCGCGCACGACGAGGGAATCCTGCATCGCGATCTGAAACCCGCGAACATCTTTCTCATGCAGCAGAAACGGAAGACGGGCGGCGAGGACGGTTTCGTCAAAGTCGGCGACTTCGGTCTCGCTAAGATCGTCAACGCCGATCGATCGGACGTGACTTCCGCCAGTGGACCAGCATCGCGCGGAATCATCGGCACGCCTGAGTACATGGCGCCCGAGCAGATGCAGCCCGGCGTCGCACTCGACGCACGCGCCGATATTTATGCGCTCGGAACGATCGCGTATCACATGCTGGGCGGACGTCCGCCGTTCACCGGAAACATCACGCAACTGATCGCGCAGAAGTTAACGCAAACGCCGCCGCCGTTATCGAGTTTGCGTTCAGACGTCAGCGAAGAACTGGAAACGACGATCATGAGAGCGCTCGCGCTGGAACCGAAAGATCGTCCGGCGAGTGCGACCGAGTGGTTTGAGAGTTTTGAGGCGGCAGTTGCTTCAGACTCCGGACCGGAACCAAGACGCGGCGATTCGCGGCTCGTGATCATGGCGCCGTCAGGCGCGGAAGTTTACGTAGACGACGAACGATACGGCAGTGTGGGCCGATCGGGACGCGTGATACTGACGTCGATCGCGCCGGGTAAACACGTACTTCGAGTCTCAAAGTCAGGCGAACCTGACGACGAGCGCGTGATCGAAATCCGCAGCGACATCGCCGAACAGATCATCGAGGCGCAACTCAAGATCGGAGTTTCGAATAATCAATTGACGCCGTCGCGCGGCGGCAGTCTCGATAGTCATCACGGTCTGAACTCGACGACGCTGGTCGTGGTGATGTGTACGAAGTGTCACTCGCGATTCGCCGAAGGAGTGAAGTTTTGCGGACGTTGCGGAAATACGACGTTTCAACCCGTCACCGGCGAACTGCCCGCAACGCCATCCACGCCGCCTGCGCGGGCACCCGCGCCCACACCGTCGCCGGCACCTCCAGCGAGTGGAATCACCTGCCCGCGTTGCGGACACACCTATGCAACGGGCATAAAATTCTGCGGCCGGTGCGGTATTCCCATCGGAACTTCAGCCCTCGACTGGCGCCCGCCAAGGCCCGTCGAGGTGTTCTGCCTGAGCTGCGGCAGAAGCTATCCTGCCGGAACAAAGTTCTGCGGCCACTGTGGCAAGCCAATTCGCTCTTGAGCGAGTCAGAACTTTCCTTTAATCTGTCCCGAATCGGACTCGGCTCGGCTTCCCCGGTCCCAGACACATAATGAAGCGCTGCCCCACTTGCAATCGTACATACGCCGATCTCTCCCTGAACTTTTGTTTGGACGACGGCACGCCGCTAACCAGCGACGCCGGAACAACGACCGATCTCGACGCGACGATCCGTTATCCGTCGTCCCCCCCAGGAAACACGCGAGACACGCGAGACACGTCTGAGCCGCCGCCGACCGAGATCTATCGGCCGACGCCGGAAGTGACACCCCGCCCAACCACGCCGCCACCGCCGCGGCCGACAACTCCGCCGCCACCACCACCGCCGCAGCCAGAACCGCAGTGGACGCCGACTCCGGTCGTTCCGCAGAAACGTTCGAATGCGATCTGGTGGATACTCGGCGGATTCGCAGCGATCGTCATAATCGGCGTCGGACTCGTCGTCATGATCATCGCTCTTGCGAGTCTGGGATCGACGTCGAATACCAACATCACCAACACCAACACCAATCGCAACGCCAACGTAAACACGAACACAAACGTCGCGAACACAAACATCAATTCAAACACGACGCGCGTTGGTCCATTGGTGGACGACTTCAGCCAGCAGAAGTGGGGCACGGGCACGTCGCAGTACGGCCGGATCTGGTATACGGACGGCGAGTATCACATGAGTTCGAAGGAGCGAACGTTCGTCGTCATGTACGCTCCCACAAACGACTACAACAGCGAAAATGCAACAGTGAAAGTCACCGCCCGCAGCGTCGACGGCGGCGTGCCGTCTGCGGGTTTCGGACTGATGGTCCATTGCGTGCAGTCGCGTTCGGGACAGCTCGAAGACTACGCGCTGCTGATCTTTCCGTCGGAAGAACCCGAGTACGAAGTGATCATGCACAAGCAGGGTACCCAGTCGACGCTCGTCGAGCGCACGAAGTCGGATGCGATCAAGTCTGGTTCCGCGCCCAACGAATTGCAGGTCAAGATCAACGGCACACAGATGGTCTTCTACGCGAATGGAAAAGTGCTGACGACGGTTAACGACCGTGAAAATTATCGACGCGGCCGCGTCGGGTTCTATACCAGCGACGTACATGAAGTCGCTTTTGACAATCTTCAAATTGAGAAGTAGGTAGCCGCAAAGAGACACAAAAGGCACAAGAGGCACAAAAGAGTTTTTTGGCCTGGGCTAAGCTTCGGTTTCTGTTGGTGTAGTCTTTCTTGTGCCTTTTGTGCCTTTTGTGCCTTTTGTGCTTCTTTGTGGCTCGTTCGTGTGGCTCATGCAGGTCAATCTAAAAGTCACGGCTGGTCCATACAGGGGCCGCATCTTTTCGTTTACTCAACACGACAGCTTTCTGATCGGTCGCAATCCTGACGCGCATCTTTGTCTGCCTGACGATCGTTTCTTTTCGCGTAACCACTGCCTGCTCGAGATCAACCCGCCGCATTCTCACGTTCGCGATCTGCGTTCGACTAACGGAACGTTCGTCAACGGTCAACGGGTCGCGAATGCGTTTCTGAAGAGCGGCGATCGCATTCAGTGTGGCGAGACTATTTTGCTGGTTGAAGTGAGCACTGCGCCGTCGCGTGATCTTTCGGAGACGACGCAGGAAGCACTGCCACAACGTCCGGTGCTCGTGATGGTTGAGTGTTTGAACTGCGGCCGCCGCGAACAAGCGCAGGCGTCGAGTCCGGAAGAACACATGACGTTTCTGTGTGAAGACTGTCGCATCGAACTTAGACGTTCGCCGCAAGCGATCCCCGGTTACGACACGGTTAAGTTACTGGGACGCGGCGGCATGGGATGCGTGATGTTGGCGCGCGAACAAAGCACCGGCCGCGCAGTCGCCATCAAAACGCTGTTGCCCGAGTTCGCCGTCAGCGACAAAGCGATGCGGCGTTTCATGCGCGAGATCGATGTCGCCGCCGCGCTCAAACACAAGAACATAGTCGAGTTCATCGATCGCGGCACGCACAACGGCGTCGTTTATCTCGTGACGGAGTTTGTTGACGGCGCCGACGCCTCCAGACTCGCGGAACTAAACGGCGGCTGTCTCTCTTACGAAGACGGCATCGCGATCATCTCGCAGGCTCTCGACGCGCTGTCGTTCGCCCACGCCGAGGGTTACATACATCGCGACTTCAAAGACCAGAACATCCTCGTCTCCGGTCACTCGCCGCATCTCGTCGCCAAGTTGACTGACTTCGGACTCGCGAAGAGTTTCAGCCAGTCCGGAATGAGCGGCGTGACGATGGCGGGCGAGATGGCGGGTACGCTGGCGTACATGCCGCCGGAACAGCTCCGCAATTTTCGCGACGTGAAACCTCAATCAGACATTTACGCCGTTGGCATGACGGCGTACAGCCTGCTCTCCGGCTCAATGGCGCTTAATCTGAACAGTAAAGGGAGCGTCAACGACACGATTCGCGCGATTTTCGAACAACCCGCGGTGCCGCTTCGCCAACGGGCGCCGCACATTCCCGCCCGCGTCTGCGAAATCATCGACCGCGCCCTTGCAAAGGACCCTGCACAGCGTTGGCAAACAGCTGGCGCGATGCGCAACGCCCTCCAGTACGCGGCCTAAATCCCGTTTCATCTGTGGTAAATAATCCTTTACTTGAACCGTTTTCGCCCTCATAATTTCGCGGAAGGAGAGCCCCTTTTATGAGATCGATTTGGAAAGGCCACATACGATTTTTGCTGGTTGCCATCCCCGTCCGCATCTATAACGCCATCGAAACCAGCGAGAAGATTCAGTTTAACCAGTTGCACCGCGAGGATTTTGGTCCAATCGGTTATGACAAGCGCTGCAAAAAGTGCGGCGAGATCGTCACCAACGATCAGATCACGAAGGGCTATCAGTACGAGCCGGAACGATGGGCCATCGTCGAACCGGAAGACATCGCGAAGATCAAGATCAAGACTACACGCGCCGTCGATATCGTCGGCTTTGTCAATCGCGAAGAGATTCCCACTACTTTTTACGACGCACCATATTTCGCCGGCCCTGACGGCGCTGTGTCAGAGAAGCCTTACGCGTTGCTGCGCGAAGTGATGAAACAGACCGGCAAGATCGGCGTCGGCAAAGTCGTGTTGCGCGATCGCGAAGATCTCGTCGCCGTGTTTCCACATGAAGACGGACTCGTTTTGCAGAAGCTTCATTACCCTCACGAGCTGCGCAAGATGGAAGACGTTCCCGATCTCGAGAACGTGCAAAAGCTCGACGCCACGAAGTTGAACAAGAACGAACTGAAACTCGCCACGACCCTGGTCCAGGAGATGGCGACCACGCTTTCCGAAATCGATACTGCTGACAACTATTACGACGCACTCCGCACGCTCATCGACTCGAAGATCAAAGGCAAACAGGTCGCCGAGTACGAAGTTGAAGAAGTTCCGAGACTTGATATTATGAGCGCGCTCAAGAAGAGTTTGCAGGCTTCGAGTCGCAAACCGATGGTCAAAGCACCGGCTGCGCCTGCGGCTGCGAAGAAGAAGCCGCAAATCGAGTTGGTGAAACCGCGTGTCGCGAAGAAACGCAAAGTCGGCTGAGCGTTTGTAGTAAATGAAAGATCCGCGCCCTAAGGTAATCTCGTTCCCCTCACCTGTCCCTTCAAAGGCAGATTACCAACGTGTCAAATCTTCCTACTCGATCAAAGAGATCAAGCAACTCTTTGGTCTGAGTGAGAAGACTCTGCGTCGTTGGACCGAACAAGGAATTATCCAGGCGTCGGCGACTTCACAGGCGCCGGATTTTGTTTACGACTTCAATGCGTTGACGCAGTTTCGGCGTGTGCGCGAGTTGCGTGCGCAGGGACACAGCATTCGCCAGATCGAAGCGGAACTTCAGGGTCAACTCAATCTGTTTCGCGTCGAGACGCCGCGTCTGGCTCGTTTGCTCACGCCGTTTGAAGAAGCACTCCTGCTGCACGAACAGGGCGACACAAAGGCCGCCGAACATTACCAGGAAGCGATCAGCGAAGGCGATAACGTCGCCGAAGCTTATTGCAACCTCGGCATTCTCAATCTCGAAAAAGGTCAGACCTCGCAGGCGCTCGACAACTTCACGCTCTCGCTGAAGAACGATCCCCGGCACGTCGAGGCGCACTACAATCTCGCCAACCTTTACTACGACGCCGGCGATCTGCAACTCGCCAAACTTCATTACGAAGCCGCCGCGCGTATCGAACCGGGCTTCGCGCTCGTCTACTTCAATCTGTCGCTCGTCTATCACAAGCTCGGCGATCTCGAAGCGGCGTCGACGACGCTCGAGAAGTATCGGGAGCTGGAGCCGGAAGACGAAGATCTCGAAGTGCTCAATCAGCTTCTGAAAGCGATGAAGAGCGGCTCGCCGTTTGGAAATAAATAGTTAAAGGGTTAAAGGATTGTTGGCGGTGGGCAGGAGGGCTGCCCACCTGGTCTAGTATTGGATCGCAAGAAAGGTGAACGATCCGTCTACGTAGTTACTTAGTGAAAGTGCGAATCTGAGCGCCCTTCCAGAGCCTGCGACAAAACACGCGTGACCAGTAGCTTAGACATGCGCTTGAGTTTATAATCCCACTCTCCCATTCGTGGCTCTGGAGCTACCCAGAGCTAAAAACTGACCCAAGTTCAAGGAGGCTTCCCCAAAGATGTCCAGTTCCAAATGTAGCGTGCTCTGCGTCGACGACCATCGTGATACGTCGGAAATGCTCCAGCTCTTGTTGTCCGAAGAAGACTACCAGGTTGAGACAGCGGCGACGATGGAAGAGGCGTGTCAGATGGCCGAAACGAAGCAGTTTGATCTTTACGTTCTCGACAAGCGCTTACCGGATGGAACGGGATTGGAACTCTGTGGCAGGTTGAACGAGATCACTCCCGGCGTGCCGTGCATCTTCTACACCGGCGATGCTTACGAGATCCACCGTCGCGAGGCGTTTGAAGCCGGAGCCGCCGCCTACGTAGCGAAGCCAAATATCGAAGGTTTGATCTCCGCCGTTCACGATCTACTTTCCAACAGCGAATGCGCAACGGCTGCTAGCGACTGATTCGCTGCTACTGAATAATTTCGCTTAGGTGAAAATCTGAAACTCACTCCGCCGCTGATTTGCAGTGCGCGAAAGCAAGGACAACTGCGCCCTAAGCTCATAGCGCGGCACCTCATTCTCCGCACGTGCTGTCAGGTTATGTGAAAACGGTGCGAAGAGTGTAGAGTTTGTTTATCTTATTCACAGTCCAACGCTTTGCAAGAAAACGTCCCACGCCCAACGAGCAACCTTCGCTTTGTTTGAATCCTTAATCTTGGCTCTGTATTTGAATTCATTTCCGTAACTATCGATCTGCTTCGACAATTTGTACTCGAGCTCGATCACGCTTAGCCCGACACTCTGAAGATGTTGCAGTTCGCCGGGTTCGGAGACGCCATTGTGATTTCGATCTTGCCAGAGTCGCAGTTGCTCAAAGACGGCATCGTTTTTGTCGATGACGGCGTCTGCGTTCCCACCATTTTGCGGTTTGTTGAATTCAGCCAAAGCCAGAAAGCCGTTCTTTCCCGGTGAGGGTGGCTGTGGGGTGAGATCTCCAAACAATTCCTGTCCGTTGTCGATGGTGCCGTTATTGTTTCGATCAAGCGCCAGCCATGCGTCGTCCGCGCCTGCTGCGGTCCACGATAACGGATCACGTGTTCCGTTTCCGTTGAGATCGAACATGACACCACGTGCGACGTCGGTCATAGCGAATCCGTCGCC
>DASTTB010000009.1:0-79956 GCA_035760365.1 Pyrinomonadaceae bacterium | reverse complement strand
AGAAGGAGAGGACCACAAATGAAACCGCTTCTTTTATCGATCGCGTCGTTCGCACTCGGCGCCGTATGTTTCGCCAGTGTTTCTCAACCCGATCGTGCCGCCGACGCCGCCGCCATTCGCGCACACATCGGAAGCATCTTTCAGGCGTTCATCGACGGCGATGAACAAAAGATCTACGACACGCATTCCGAAGACTGGCGCGGTCTGCTCGAAGGCACGCCAACCCCGATCAAAGGCATCGACGAATACATGCGCGCCAACGGCATCGACTGGCCCAAGCCTGCGAACGCGCCCAAGTCGCATCCTTACTTTCCGCCCGGGACGGGTTATCGGATGAACGACTTCGACGTTCATTTCTACACTCCCGAACTCGCGATCGCGAACTTCATCGGCGAGTTCAATCGCCAGGACGGCGAGATACTGCGCCGCTTTCGCATCATGGACATCTACGCGAAACGCAAAGGAAACTGGATTCAGGTCGCGTCGCACACAGCCATCGATCCCGAGTGGCGCGCGCAGCAAATGTCGAAGCCGCAGTTCATGGGACCAGAGCGGCGTAACGAAATCCTCGCGAAACGTGATGCAGTTTGGAAAGCGTGGTTCACAAACGATCGCGCGACGTTGGAGAAACTGATTCCCCCGGAAGCAATCGCGATGAACAGCGGCACGACCGAGTGGTCCAATCGCGAGGCCATTCTCGCGAGCGCGAAAGACTTCGTCGACAGCGGAGCAAAACTCGTCAGACTGGATTTTCCAAAAACTATGATCCAGAACTATGGCAACGTCGTGCTCATCTACACGACGTACAGCTACGACATCGAAAAGGACGGCAAACGCACGACGACGAGCGGACGCGGAACGGAAATGTTCGTCTGGCGCGGTGAGGAATTAGTGAACGTCGGCTGGCACCTCGACGATCAGAATTAGGGTTTTATTTGACGTTGACTTCAATTGCTGAGTTCAATCGTTCCGCAAACTCGTCGACGTATTTTTTCCACGCTTCGGCGGACGTGATTCGCCCGGCGCGATCCCAGGCGAAACCGGCCCAGTAAAACTCCTGAAAAGTCGCTTCGGGACGGAACACAACCAGGTTGTTGCGCGCGTCTTCGGCCAGTTTGTCTATCGCACGAGGATTCGCGACGATCGCGAGTCCCTGCATCCCGAGGTTCTTCTCCATCGGTTGCCAACTGATCAACCAGCCGCGCGCGGCATTGAATTCTCTTTGCTCGTCTTTGACTTTCTTCAGACCAACGGCAACCGCGTGCGGCTCAGTCGAGGTGTAAGTGGTGCGGTACTGGTTCAACTGGCTGCCCGCGTCCAACGACACACGCACCACCTCGGAAACCTTGACGCCATTCACATCAATTGGCTCGTAGAACAGATCAAACATCACGCGAATTGGTCCATTCGCCAGCACTCTCGAATCCACGAAGTTCGTCGGAATGAAAAGCTGATTATTGGACCAGATGCCGCTGCCGCCACAGCCGCGCGTCGGACCAGCCGAATACGCGTCCACACCGTCGCCCGAATCAGCGTGGTAGTTGTCGACCATGTACCAATCATTGATGACGAGCTTCGAAGTGCGTTTGGACCAGATGTCGATCGCGCTGCTGGTGAGCGGTTCACCTTTCCACGTCATTAGCGCTTTGCCGTACGTGCGATGCGCGATGCGATCGTTCTCCCACGCGAAGTCGTCAAAACGCTCGCGCACGAAGCGTCCATACGCGCGAAAGTCTTCTCGCTTGTACTCACGCTTACTGCCTGCTCTGATCGTGAACTTCTTCGTCTCACCCGGCGCGAAATCCGTTTGAAAGATCAAAATGTCAGGCTTGCGATATTCGTCCCCATCCGTGTCGACAGACTGGCTGAGCACTTCCTTGCCGGAACCATCGAACACGTGCAGTTTGTTTAAATCTTTCTCACCTAACGACGCGAGTTCCTCGGCGCGCACCTCAATCGTTTCAGACTGACGCGCGATCTTGAGTTTATTGACAGCGGTTATCGTTAATTGATTTTGTGCTGGATAAGGTGAGGTGATCAGACTTACGAATGCCAACACGACGAAGACGAGTTTCATTTAGCTGCCACTCTCCTGTTTATAAACGCGGATCGACTGGCTCAGTTTACGTTCACTCATTTAAGCGCACAACCGGATGTTTGTTAGGATATTGTTGACGCGCAACTCAAGTGAATTTCACAACCAAAATTCAGAAAGACGGCTTCGCCATTCTCGAACAGGTACTCGAACCTGAACGGATTGACGAACTGCTTCAGCAGATCGCGAGCGTCGAGAATGTCTCTAGTCACAGAGCCGGCATCCGAAATCTCCTCAACGTCGTCCCTTCAATCCGCGTACTCGCCAACAGCGATCAGTTTCGCTCGATGGTTCGCCAGGTGCTCGGCGTCGAAGCGCGCGTGGTGCGTGGCATCTATTTCAACAAGCATAAGGACGCAAATTGGAAGGTGCTCTGGCATCAGGATGTCACGATCGCCGTGCGCGAACGCATCGACGTCGACGGTTATGGCCCATGGTCGATCAAGGCTGGCATCCAACACGTGCAGCCACCCGTTTCGGTACTACATAAAATGCTTTCGCTGCGATTGCATCTCGACGACACAGACGAGAGAAACGGCGCCTTGCGCGTATTCGCAGGCTCACACGCTCACGGTCGACTCACAGCTTCAGATATTGACAAATGGAAACAGAACCAGCCGATAGTTGTCTGTGCAGTGAAAAGGGGAGGACTGATGGCAATGAAACCGCTGCTGGTCCACTCGTCGCAATCTGCGGCAAATCCCCGACACCGCCGCGTACTACACCTCGAATACTCAGCCGCTGACTTGCCCGCCGGGCTCGAATGGTTTGAGGAGCGCGCGAAAAACGAATAGCGCTTATCTTAACCGGCCATCGAAGACGACGCCCGTGTCGGTGGTGAAGATGACGCGGTCGCCGCGGATCCAGACTGTTTCAACATAGACCGCCGCCGCTGACGTGCGCGTGTAAGCGACCAGACGCATGGTTTTTCGATCGAAGATAGCGAGCTCGCTGTGATTGCCGGTCACGACGATCCATTTGTCGTCGTTCGCGAGCGTCATGTAGTCGACGTTTGAGCTCGCGTCGCGGATCTCCTTCAAAACAGTCTCCGTCAACTTCGAGGTCTTCATGTCGAACGTGAGGAACCTGCCGCCATGCGCGACGAGAGAAAAGTATCGGCCGTCGTTTGTGACCGCGACCGGACCCGCGTCCTCAGGTTTGAATGCCACTCGCTTCTTCTTGAACGTGGTGAGATTGATAACCGTCAACTTCTTCGCGTCGTCGACCGCCGCGAGCCAGCGTCCGTTCGCGGAAACGTCTGATTTAAGAATCGGACTTTCCAGGCGCAGTTCGCGAGTGACTTCCCCGGTATTGATCGCGACAAATCTGATACGGTCGCCTTCGGGTAAAACGATCTGATTGCCGACGACGGCCATGTGAGATTGCCACAAGTACGCTTCGTCGAGCTTCTTGTGCTGACCACTTTCCAGATCCAACAACAGCACCTGAACCGGCGTCTGAAATGCCTCCTCCCGGTTTTTGGGAACTTTCATCGCGCCGACTACAGCCTGCCCCGCGCCCGGAAGCAGGATCGCATCGCGAATGAAATGTCCCGGTCCAAGTGGCCGATACTCCTTAATCAATGAGATGTCCGACAGCTTCCACAACCGAACGTAACCATCGGCGCCGCCTGTCAACAGCAGTCCTTCTTCACCGTCCGCGGAATCGACGGAGGCCGAGTAAGCACCGGGACGTTCTGAAACAAGCGATCTAAATTTCTTCGCCGCGAGGTCAAACTCAACGAGGCCGCCGGCTTTCGAATAGGTGGCCCAAACGCGCGTGCCGGCCGCGTTTGCAACACGCCCGCTCAATCCGAGAAGACTCTCCTCCCTGCTTCTCTCGATGCGTTCGAGTTTTTCGGTTGCGACTATGCCGTCACTTTGAATCCGCGCGATCTGCTCAGGCTCTTTCCAGTCAAAAACTATGGCCTTTGTCGAGTCAATCCAGGCGAGGTTGCCGCGCGGCAGATTTGCAGTCTCAGCTTTGGAAACAGGATCGATGACGACGGTCTTTATGTCTTCTTCCGCTGATCGGTCGTAGGTCACGATCAGCGCGCGGTAGTCGGGCGTGGCTTCGAGATCCATCAGTCTTCGATCCGGACTGCGAAGAAACTCAACCGGTCCAGCCTGCGGCTCGTCGATGTTGAACTTGATGACCGTAGTTTCCGACGGTGGCTCGTCAGAGGTCGCCGACTTCCGATCGAGAGTCAACACGTAAAGACTTCGGCCAACGATCGCGGCGTTTGCCGGAACGTCTTTCACGTTCCAGGTCGCGAGCTGTTTGTTCGTCGTTGCGTCCCAGACGTGAATCGCGCCGGCGACTGTCGTGACAGCGATCAAGCCCAGCTTCGGCTCAGTGACTAACGTTATCGGAAAAGCGTTTTTATCGACTCCCTCCAGATCGATATACGATGCTGTTTTCGCATCCCACTTGCGAACGACGGCGTTGCGCGGTTCATAATGAACTGAGCCCGCGACGACAAACTCCTGCGGGCCCGCAAGCGCGGCGATGAAGTGAACGGGTCCGGGCTGACTGAGTGTTTGCTCGATCCGATCCGCAGCTATGTTCCAAACGATCGTCTGTCCCTTCTCCGTCGCGACGAAAAGCCGCTGAGCATCCGCGCTCATGACCAATCCGTTGAATTCACAGGCGTGAGCACTGACGCGATGTTTCGCCTCGAAAACGAGCTCGCGATCCTGAGCCTGGACCTGCGCAGCAGAACACGAGACAATGACGAGCGAAACAACCTGTACGAACGCAGCACGCATCCGACGTTTGTCATTTTTCATTAGCATCTGGTCCATTACTCGCAAAGTCTGGGACTTTTTCCTCCGCACGGCGTCGAACAAATGCCGTAACAAACGCTCGCCGAGCAGGATTGTAACAAGCCGTGTGCCGAATAATACTCGCCATTCTCATCGGTCTTTTCTGCTCTGGCCCATCGCCGGTTGCGGTCGCGCAAACGCGTCGCACTGATTCGCCTGAAGTCCTGAAAGGACTGCTCGCAAGACCTGCGCCAGCTCCACGTCACGCAGGAACGCCGGAGCCGGAAGTCACAGAGCGTCCACCCGTGTTTTTCGAAAGGGCAAATGCGCCCGCAGATGATGCGCCGATCGAAGACATCGTCGCATACTGGGCCCGTTCAGTTCACGACCGCGAAAGCCGTCGCATCACCGACACGGTCAGGCAAAGACTGCTGGATTTTTGTCTCTCCGAACCGCAATGGCTATCGTATTTTCTCCCTTTACTGCCGGAAACCGACACTGTCCGAGCCAAAGTAAAGGAGCTTTACGATAAATCGTCAAATGACCAAAAACTCGACGAGGAGTGGCGCCTCGTAGTTAGAGACTGGCTGGTCAGGAACTCGACTTACTATCTCGACGAACTGCTCGCGTTGGCCCAGAAAGTCAAAGAGAACGAGAGGGAGGGCAACGTCAGACATGCAGACGAGATCACGGCCCTCGCGAAACTCAATTGGTCCGCCGCTGAACCACTGTTGCGCGGCTTGATGGCGACAGGGCAACAACGCGCCGGCGTGCTTGCGCTTTCGTTGTTCTACGATCATGCCGTCCGCGAAAAAGACCTCACCGGCGAAGAACGTTACCGCCGCGATCTTCAGACAATTGCCGTGAATCGCGCTTTGCCCGCGTACGCACGCACAACCGCGATCACGGCCCTCGGCAGGTCTGAATGGTCCGGCCGTGACGAGTGGTATATCGCTCTCTTTCAAGACCCGACTCTGGTGAATCTGACGGACCCGGAAGGGACCGCTGTTTATTCTCCTCTGACTGCACTTTACTACTCCGATCTCGACAAGTGGATTCCCGTCATGACGCGGTTGCTGAAAAGCGATGACATTAACGTCAGAAGCGCCGCCGCCGGCTGCCTGATGACCTATCCGGCGAACGATGCGAGGAAGGAAGCGCTGCTTTCGTTGTTGCCGTGGCTGTCGAACAGCGCGTGGCTCACGAACATGGCAAATCAACGACTGCGTTTGATTCAAACGCTCGCTGAGCGCGATCTTCCTGAGAGCGTCCCTGGTTTGATTGCAGTAGTCGACGTCGAGCAATCGGATGACGCGTGGGAACAGGCCTACGCCGCAAAAGCGTTGGCAAGATACAAGGATCCACGCGCTGTTCCCGTTCTTAAAAAGGCACTCGCCAGAGAGAAAGAGGAGAACCTGCGTTCTTTTATTTTCGAAGGCTTACTCGGCTGTGACGGCCTGTCGAAAACCGAACAACTTCAGGCGGTCGAAGCTTACGCGAGCAAACTAACGACCGAAGGCCGCGATGAAGTAGTGCGACCTCGCGCACCCAACGAAGAACCGCTACCGCTACAGTTGAGTCTCGGCAAATATCTCTCGACAATCAAAGACGTGCCCGCGTCACTGGTGGATACCGTGCTGATTCGGGCGGAGAGCTTGTCAGCCGAGAATCCGCCGGTTTCGAAGAAACTGCTCGAGATCGCTCATGACTGGCAGGGCAGCCAGATCGATCGCGACATGATCAGACGCATCGCGAACGGTTCAGCCGATGCAAAGATCATCGAGAAGATTCTGTCGCGGAAATCGAAATTCGACGAAGGGCTGCGCTTGGAAGTACAGGGGCTGGCTGCCGTAAGCGGCGCATCGCAAGGCGTGGGCGCCGTGCTACTCGACGACGCCCTGCTCGCCGACGGGATTCTCAATGGAAAAGATAAGACGGCAAAGATCGGGCTACTCGCGTCTGCACGCATGGTGCAGATGCCTTTGCCGTTAGCACTCGTTGGTCCACTGCTCGAAAGCAAAGACCCATTGCTCGCGCTCGCTGCTGAAAGTTACCTGCTGGCCGAGGACAGCCGTGAGGCACGCGACCTGTTGTGGCAACGTCATCCGGACGAAGCGTTCATTACCGGCTGGCTCGAGACGCTCAACTATCCTCTGGAGTTCTACGCTTCCATCCGTAAGACCGAAGCACAGTTGCGTGCCGAGTTGCTCGAAGCGAATGGACCAGTTGAAATCCTCGCGATGATACCGAACGAGGATCACCAGGCCACCGTTGTGCGCATCTACCGTGACAAAGCCGTCTACACCCAGTACGAAGATTCGTCACGTTATCGCGAGCGGACCGTTCCGAAAGCCGAAGTCGCGGCGCTCAAAGACTTTCTCACGACGAACAATACCCTCGATCGTGGTCCATCGCTTGATTGGTGCCATGACGGATGTATTTCAACCGAATTCCTGTCACTCACGAAAGAGAAAGGCCGCCGTGTTTTCAGTCAGTCCGGGTTTAATTTTAAAGAACTGTGGGACAAGTTCGCGCAGATCGGCGAGCGTGAAGGCGTCAAAACACATTACACACTGGAGAAAGAGATCAAAGGGCTCGAGGTCTTGTATGCAACTGATGAGTTCATCCTGAACGACGTTGCGCTGCAAGGCAATGAAGTACGTGTGCTCGTCGAGCGAGCGCCAACAGAAGAAGAACTCGAGCGAGAAGAAGCGGAGCTTATCTCCGGGGAAGACCAGGAAGAAGACGAGGAGCCTGCGGCGCGACTCGAACGCCGCCGCCTCGAAGCCGAACGACAAAAAGCCCGTTACTCATGGCGCGTCTTCGCGAATAATCAACTCGGCGGCGTGACGTCTCAGCCTGAATTCTATCCCGTGTTCGACGGGACGAGGTTTATCACTGACGAAGAAGAAGACCGGTACATCGTCGATCCCACTGCCGAAAACGTCCAGGTTCTGACTCCCGATTCCATACTCCTCACGCAAGACTTCGGTGGCTTATGGAAACAGGTCGCGGGCGGCAGACCGGTGCGGATTCACGAAGGCCTCTTCACGCGTCCAATCGTAACTGGCGATCGAAAGTGGGTGGTTCTCGCAAGCAGTGACGACAACTGGGCCGTGCCAAACTATATCGTGCGATTCAACCTGCAAACCGGACGTGAGTATCGCGTGAACCTGGAACCCGCTGACGATTTCGAACCCGTGGCGTTCGTCGCTTCTCACAACAAGGTCCTGCTTCGCCGCGCCAGAGCCGCCTTCATCTCGATGGGCAACAAGCCCGTTGGACCAGAACGTCCCGAATACTACTTAGTCGATCCCGCGACCGGCGAAACGCGATTGGTAAGCGGCGAGTTTGCGCCGTTGCAGCGAAAGAGCATTCGCCCGCTGCAACGCACCGAGAAGCCGGACGAATTCTGGGTCGCTTTATCCGATAACGAAAAGAACAAAACACGCGTGGGCCGTTACAACATGAAAGACTTCTCATTCAAACCGGTTATGGAAATCCCTCACATCGCCTTCGACAGCACGAACATGTGGATCGACGCAAGCGCCGCGAAGATCTATGTGGTCTATAAAGGTCAGTTGCTGCGCCTGCCCTTGCAAACCGCGTCCAACTAAGCCGCGCTCTCCTTCATGTGACGAAAAAATAACTAAAGGATCGTTTGGACGACACACAGCACTGGAAATCTCCGTTTACAAAAATAGGAGGACAGAGTTATGCGTTGGAGAGGCGAGCGCCAGAGCACGAACATCGAAGATCGGCGCGGAATGTCGGCAGGTAAAGTCGCGGTTGGCGGCGGTCTTGGTTCGATTGTCATACTGATAATCGCGTTGCTGCTGGGGGCCGATCCGCGGCAACTGCTGGAACAAGTACCGACAGATCCGTCGTCCGGCGGTCAGGTTTCGCGTCCGGTTAATCCCGAGGAAGAAGAGCTGAAACAGTTCGTGTCGGTGGTCCTCGCCAAATCGGAAGACGTTTGGACCAACGTGTTCAGTCAAAACGGACGACAGTATCGCGAGCCGACGCTCGTGTTGTTTAGCGATCGCGTGCAGTCGGCGTGTGGCATGGCGGGCGCGGCTGTTGGACCGTTCTACTGTCCCGGCGATGAGAAGGTCTACATCGATCTGTCGTTCTATGAAGAGTTGCGCCGGCGATTCCAGGCGCCGGGAGACTTTGCGCAGGCTTACGTGATCGCGCATGAGGTGGGCCATCACGTGCAAAACCTGCTCGGCATCTCGGGTCGCGTGGATGCGATGCAGCGCAGAGTGAGCGAGGTCGAAGCGAATCAGTTATCGGTGCGGCTGGAATTGCAGGCCGATTTCTTCGCGGGCGTGTTTGCGCGTTATGTGAAGGACCAGGGAGTGCTCGAGCCCGGCGACATCGAAGAAGCACTCACCGCCGCGAGCGCGATCGGCGATGACAAGATTCAACGCCAGACGACGGGCTATGTTGTCCCCGATTCTTTCACTCACGGCAGCTCCGAGCAGCGACTGCGCTGGTTCAAGAAAGGTTACGACACGGGCGACATGCGCCAGGGCGACACGTTTAGCGCGCCCAGTCTGTAAGAACAAGGATGGAACAATCCGGGCGGTGCGTAAGTATAGACCCGCATGACCACCGCTCAGACCGGGGAAGCAGCTCCCCAGAAGCTGCTTAGAGTGTGGCCGGGCGTCGTCGCCGTCGTGCTGCAATGGATCTTCCGCTTCGGTGTCAAAGAGGTCTTTCCGGGAATACAGGGCTTCGGCTACGCCGTCATCGGCTCACTCGTTTTCTTCGTCGTCATTCTTCTCTGGTGGACGTTCCTCAGCCGCGCGCGTTGGCGCGAACGGTTCATTGGTCTCGCCGTCATCGGTGTTTCTACGGCCGCGATCTGGTTTCTGAAGCACGAGTCGATGTCGCTTCCGTGGCTGTTCGCATACGCCGTGCCGGTTTTGAGTCTCGCGTTTGTCGGATGGGCGGTTGCGACGCGGCGGCTTCCCGAGAACGTCAGGCAGGCAACGATGGTGGCGACGATCGTGCTCGCGTGCGGCGCGTGGTTGTTGCTCAGACAAGACGGCATCAACGGCGATCACAACGCGACGTTCGGCTGGCGCTGGTCAGCGAGTGCTGAAGAACGACTGCTCGCTGAAAGCGCAAACGAGCCGCCTCCCGCTTCGACCGCGACACCTGAACCGGCGCCTTCAGTCCCCGCCGTTACCGCCGCACAACCATCACCCACAGAAACGCCGAAGACCGCAACGGCGGAAACACACGTCGCCGAGTGGCCGGGCTTTCGTGGACCAGGACGCAACGGTGTCGTTCGGGGCGTGAAGATCAAGACTGACTGGGCTGCGTCGCCGCCGGTGCAACTTTGGAAACGTCCGGTTGGACCAGGCTGGTCGTCGTTCGCCGTCGACGGCAATCTCGTCTACACGCAAGAGCAACGCGGTGACAACGAAGTCGTAGCTTGTTACAAAGCGACGAACGGCCAACCTGTCTGGACGCATACCGACAAAGCTCGCTTCTTCGAGTCGAATGCGGGCGCGGGCCCACGCGCGACGCCGACGCTCAGTAACGGCCGCGTTTACACATTCGGCGCGACCGGCATTCTGAACGTACTCGATGCGCGTAACGGAACGGTTGCGTGGTCGCGGAACGTCGCGGCGGAGACGAATACCGAAGTGCCTTTCTGGGGTTTTTCGAGTTCGCCCGTCGTGATCAACGACCTCGTGATCGTCGCCGCAAGCGGACGACTCGTCGCTTACGAAGCGGCTACAGGGAAGCAACGGTGGATTGGTCCAGCCGGCGGCGGCAGTTACAGCTCACCGCAACTCGTTACGATTAATGGCGTGACGCAGGTGTTGTTGACGAGTAATGGACGTTTGACGAGTGTCGGTATCGCTGATGGAAAACAACTGTGGCAGCACGAGTGGGCGGCGAACACGATCGTGCAACCGGCGGTGATTGCCGATGGCGTGGTCGTGACGAGCCAGGATGCAGGCATCCGCCGTCTCGCGCTCGCGCAAAACTCCGGCGCGTGGACCATCCAGGAACGCTGGACCTCGAACGGTCTCAAGCCTTACTTCAACGACTTCGTCATTCATAAAGGACACGCGTTTGGATTCGATGGACGAATTCTTTCGTGCGTCGATCTGAACGACGGACAGCGCAAGTGGAAAGGCGGACGTTACGGCAACGGACAGCTTGTCCTGTTACCCGATCAGGATCTGTTGCTCGTGTTGTCGGAAGAAGGCGAGTTGGCCCTCGTTCAGGCCACGCCGGATCAGTTTACGGAACTCGCGAAAGTCCCGGCGATACAGGGAAAGACGTGGAACCATCCGGTTCTTGTCGGCGACATGTTACTCGTGCGCAACGCCGAGGAGATGGCCGCCTTTCGCCTGCCGCTCGCCGACGCCAATCGCGCGAGCCGCTGACGCATCCCTCGAAGAAACACTATCGTTAGACACACTATTATTAATTGACAACACGCAACGGGCGCTGTATACCTTCCGGGCTTTCTCACACCCAGTTCAATTCCCGTCTCGCCTTCACATGGCGAGGCGGTGCAGTCAAGGAGGTTTGATCCGATGAAACGAAGGTTTAGCTTCCGCGCCATTGTGTTTGCGGCGTTTGCGGCTGTTGCTCTGCTGAGCCTGACAATCGGCGCAGGCGCCGTTCAAGGCGACAAGAAGATCCGCATGTACGACGATTGTGAACCCACCAGCTTCAACGCTGTGCTGGGCGACGGCGCGTGCATCGGCAACGGTCATACAACGTTTGACGAGTTCATCGCGGAACTCGCAGAGACCCAGGACGCGCACAAGTGGCGCAACCAACCGAGCCAGATGCATCTCAACGTCGGCCGTCCGACGATCATTGAGAACCGCGGCGGCGAGGTACACACGTTCACGCCCGTCGCGCAATTTGGCGGCGGCTTTATTCCCGACCTCAACGGCATTTCCGGTAACCCGGTTCCCGCGCCGGAGTGCTTGAATATCCCGGCACTCGTTTTCATTCCCGCGGGCGCGACGGAAGAAGGCCCAACGGCGGGCACCTCCGATCTTCCGGTAGGACTCACGCGTTTTCAGTGCTGCATTCACCCGTGGATGCGCACGGTCATCGAAGTGGCTGGCGCGGCACCAGCGGCGCCGGCTGCAAAATCCAATCACGCTCATCACTGATTTCATGCACGTAAGATCCGTGTTTTTAAGAACGCGGATCTTACGCCTCCTATTGACACATTCCTCCACGCAGCGGTGTTTCACAGTTACAGAGCGTAAAATCCTGTACTAAATCCCAGGACGGAGGAGATGTATGAAGAAGCCCGTTGCGATATTGCTCACGATATTGGCGGCTGCGACGTTAGCCCTGCCACAGAGTTTCACCCTCGACTCATTCAACAAAGCGAAGGCCGCGCTTGACCGCTCCGTTGCCGCTTACGGCGGGCGTGATGCGTTGAACTCGATTGCGAACGTCTCGTTTCGCATCAACGGCGAGTCAGTGCATCGCAACCAGAGCCGGCGTCCTGGAGACATGGATCGAACGAACTACACCGCCGAACTCGTGATCGACGTGAAAAACTCTCGCATCATGCAGACGCAAAAGGGTCACTATCCCGGCGGCTTCAACTGGCAAAACGGTTTCGTGATCGACGCCGGCAATCGCACCGGGTTTGATCTCATTCGCAAGACGTCGAACCCGCCGAACCCGATCACGCCCGGCGCGGTTCGCGGAAACATGCGTTGGCTGCCGCAACTCGTGCTGCTCACCGTTTTTGAAAGACCGACCACGTTGCGTTATCTCGGCAAAACGGAATACGAGAAGCGGCCGCATGACGTGATCGACTACGTCACGCCCGACAACTCCCGGCTCGCTCTCTACATCGACGAGCAGACGGGACTGCTTTCGAAGTTTGAGATCATGATCACCGATCCTTATGCCGGGGATGCCGTTTACGAGACGCGCTTTCCGGGACAGCGCAAAGTCGGCAACTACATCGTTCCCGCGGGTCGCATCAACGTGCTAAATGGCGATGTGATGAATGACTTTCGCTTCGCCGACGTCACGTTCAACTCGGAGTTGCGTGCCGATATGTTCAAAGTGCCCGAGGGATTTCGTGCGATCACCTTCCCGACTCCGACGCCTGTTACGAAACACGCCGAGAAGATCTACACGACGAATGCCGGTGGTTATAACGTGCTGTTTGTCGACTTCAACGATTACATCTTCGTGATGGAAGCTCCGGGAAACGATCGCACCACGGCACAGGCGATCGAACAGATCAAGAAGACGATACCCGGCAAGCCGATCAAGTACGCGGCGGTCACGCATCATCATGACGATCACGCCGGCGGCATTCGCGCGTACATGGCTGAGGGCGCGACGTTGATTATCGCGCCGAGCGAAGAGGCGTTTTTCAGGAAGGTGAGCGCATATCGTTTCAAAGCCGAACCGGATACGTTGACGCGCAGTCCTCGCGAACCTGTGTTTGAACCGTTAAAAGGCGGAAAGCGTGTCCTGACGGACGGAGCGACGACGGTCGAACTCTACGACATCGGCGCTGGTCCACACACGGAACAGATGCTCGTCGCCTATTTCCCCGCGCACAAGTTGATCTACCAGGGCGACCTGCTCAACCGGCCCGCGACTGGCGACGAACCGATCGCGAATGACACGTCGGTCCATTTTCTGAACTGGATCGATTCGCAGAAACTCGCCGTCGATGCGACGATCCCGGTGCATGGTCCAGTCACGACGATCGCGGATTTTCGCAAGGCGGTGGCGGAGATGAAGAAAGCCAACTAGATTCGTATTCTGGAGAAACAACGAGTGACTGACGGTGTCTAAGTTCGCATCTTCGCTTCGATTGTTTTTTGTTACTCGGGATTCTCGATCATGAGAAACCTGCAAGTTGTTTCATGTTTTTACGAGACGTAAACGACTACGGTTTTTCGAGTTTCTTCAACATCTCGACGGCGTTCGTGTTCTGCGGATTCAGTTCGAGCGACTTCTTGAAATTGCGAATCGCCAGCTCGCGCTCGTTCATGTTCATGTAAGCTTCGGCGAGACTGTCGTACGTGTTGAACCCCTGCGGATACGCCTCGACATTGAGCTTGAAGATCTCGACCGCCTCTTTCAACTTGCCCGCGCCCATCAGCCGGTAACCGAGCGTGTTTAACTCCGGTTCGGCAAAGTCGTAAGTCGAGTCGGGCTTCGCTTTCAACGCGCGATACTCAGCGACCGCGGCGTCAATGCCCTTCTCGTTGATCGTCTTTTCGAGAATGGAAGCGATCGACTGTTTGGGCAACTCGAACGGCTGATTGTAAATGATGCGGGCGATCGTGTTGCTGAGCCGATCGAGGCTTTGACTGCCGGTGTTGTCGAGGATCACGATCAGGTTCTTCTCTTTCGGATAACGAACGATCATCGTCGTGAAACCGTTGATGCCGCCGCCGTGCGTGATCACCGGCACCGATTGCCCGTTCACTTTAAACGCCGCATTCGTGATGACCCAACCGTACGCATACTCCTGAAGAAACGGCTTGTACATCAGTTCTTTCGATTGGGCCGTGATGAGTTTGTCAGTGTAGAGCGCCTGGTCCCAGAGATAGAGATCTTCGACGGTCGAGTACAACGAACCGGCAGCGTACGGAATCGACATGTCGAGATACGCGGCGTTGACATAACCCTTCTGCGTCAACGCGTAACCGGTCGCGCGTTTCGGGATCAGCGTGTCGTGATGATCGTAGCCGGTGTTCTTCATGCCGATCGGATCGAAGATCATCTCTTTGAGCGCCTGTTCGTAACTCTTACCGGTGACGCGCTCGATGATCGCGCCTAGCAGAAAGTAACCGGAGTTGTTGTAGGCGTACTTCGTTCCGGGCTCGAACTCGAGATTGCCGCTCGCATACTTCTTCACAAACTCGTCGACTTTGTAAGGATTGCGGCTGACGTTCTGGAAGAAACCGGGCTGGCCGGTGTAACTCGGAATGCCTGACGTGTGCGTCAGCAGGTGATGGACCGTCACCTTCTCGCCGATGTCTTTGCGGTAATCGGGAAGATAGTCGGATAGCTTTCCATCGAGCTTGATCTTTCCCTGCTCGACGAGCTGAAGCGTGAGCATCGCCGTAAACTGCTTCGTGATCGAGCCGAGTCGAAACTTCGTGTCGGGAGTGTTGGGAATGTTCCACTCCATGTTCGCCATCCCGAACCCGCCCTTGTAAACGACCTTCCCATTCTCCGCGACCAGCGCCGCTCCGTTGAACTGCTGATACTTGTGCGCGGTCGCGAGAACTTGTTGGATCTTCGCCGCGTGATCCTGCGCAAGCGCTGTTTGGAGAGTGAGCAGGACAAGGGCTGTAGAGACAAATAAGTGTCGTGGAAAGTTCTTCTTCATAGTTTCGCCTTTATAAGCCCGATGAAACACTGCGTCCATAACACCCTCTCGTAAATCGGAATCACGCATGCTTAAGGCGTCGTGACTTTGATCCAGCCAGTGTTCGTCGTCGCGGTTCTCAAAGTGATCTTAAACATCAACTCCGACGGTGCGGTAACCTGCGGCAGTTTCAGGATGACCTGCGTTATATCGTCCGCCCCAGCCAGCGCCGCCACATGTTCGACCGTCACCGGATGGACCGTTCCCTGATGGTCTTCCGCCGTCACGATCAACGACGACGCATTATCGCCGGGCTGCAAGTTCAACTTCGACACAAACAGCGAGATGCGCGTACGGCCATCCGTTCCATACTCAACCTGCGGCGCCAATGTGAATGGACCACGCACCTGCGTCACAGACTCCAGCGCCAATGCGTGCAGCCCGTCGTCGTCAAGCAGCAGCGACGGTCCGTTATTAACGCTTGTTTGCGTATACACGAAAACGTCTTCGCGAAAGCCGTTCGTATCGTTGGTAACGATATCGGTGGCGCGGCTGAAAAACACGAGTCGACTCCCATCAGCGCTGATCACAGGCTGAAACGAAAAACCATCCGCGGTTCGGGTTCCCGCGGCGTTGATGCTCACAACCGTCGTCTGTCCCGACTGCATGTCGCGCACAAAAATGTCGTTAGTAAAACCCGCCGGCTCGTCAGGGAAGCTGACCAGATTGTTGGCGAGGCTATGAAAGGCGACGAATCGTCCGTTGGCAGAAACCGACGGGCTGAACGAGCCAGACACCGCGCCGCCTCCCGTCAGATTCACACTGACCAGTGTCTTCGTTTGGGCGGCGACGTCGTAACGAAAGACGTCGGAGTGTCCACCGTTGCCGTCATTCCCAACGAGGTCGGGCGACTGGCTCGTAAACACGACGAAGCGGCCATCGGCGCTGATGTTGTACTGCACACCCGTATTCGAAAACGCGATGCTGATACCACCGCCCGTCGCATTGCCCGCGGCATTCATCGTCAGGAGCCGTTTAGTTCCGGTTTGCAGATCGTAGAGGAAAATATCGGACAAACTGTTGACGTCTGGCACTGGCGCCAGGTTTGTGGCGCGCGTGTCAAAAACGACGAAGCGCCCGCCGCGATGTATGAGCGCGGTATCCGATCCGTCGTCGCCGCCCGCCGTGCCCGCGGCGTTGGTGCTGAGACGAATCGTCGTCCCGGCCTGTAGATCACGCAGGAAGACGTCGCGAATCGCGTTGTCGTTTGCGATGAGGTTGCTCGCCTCGCTCGTGAACGCGACGTATCGCCCGTCGCTCGTGATCGAGCCGCCGCCCGACGTGCCGTTTCCCGTCGTCGTTCCCGCCGTATTTATCGACACCAGTTTCGTCACGTTATTGACGGTGTCGCGAACGTAGATGTCTTGTCCGAATCCGTTCGCGTCGGTTTGGGCCGTCAAGTCAGTCGCCTGGCTCGAGAAAACTACGAAGCGGCCATCAGGCGTCATGTCGATCAAGTTAGAACCGCCAAGCGCTCCGCTCGCTGTACCCGCGGCGTTGACGCTCACGAGGCGCGTCACGCCCTGGTCCATGTCGCGAATGAAAACGTCGGGTGAAGAATTGGTGTCGTTGGCGACGATATTCGGCGCGAAACTCGTGAACGCCACGTAGCGCCCGTTGTCGCTGCTCAAACCGAAGTTCGACACGCCACCGGAAAATGTATTCGGAAGTTTGACACTCACCAGCTTCGTCGTGCCGGTTTGCAGATCGCGAACGAAGATGTCGGAGCCGCCGTTTGACGGAGAAACGAGATCGTTGGCCTGGCTCCAAAAGACGACGTAACGCCCGTTCGGCGTGATGCTATAACGATTGAAGTCGCCGGAAATGTTGTTACCACTTGCGGTCCCGGCAGCGTTGATGCTTACGAGCGCCGGATGTTGCTGGCCAATGGCCGGTGCGGCCGCGACTAGGAGGATGAAAAGTGTAGAGGTAATTCCGGGAGGGAACATCAACTTCATTGATACACACAACTCCAAAAAAGCTGGACTAACCAAAGTTATGTAGACTACCCGAAACGTTTCAACTTGGCGAGCGACCCGCTCGTGTTCTTCCTGTGGGCGTAACATCAGCTAAGGCAGCGCTCATAGGGAACACGGATAAAACGAATTTCAGATTAGGACACTACCGCTCGTTTTGACCAAACCACAGCCAGCACCGATAATCGTCATACTATGAGCAACAAAGACCCGTTAGCCACCTCGGGACTTCCGACATTCAAACGAAACGAGGTTCCGCGAGAGGGTCAACCTATCGAGCCGAAGTTTTTGATCCTCGTCGTCGATGATTCGGCCGATAACCTCGCCGTGATCAGCCTCGCGCTCCAGCATCAGGGTTACCGGGTCGTCACAGCGAACAATGGCGAAGACGCGGTGACAGTCGCGGGGCAAACGCTGCCGAACCTCATTTTGATGGACATCAACTTGCCGACGTTGGATGGTCTCGGCGCAACGCGCAGGATTCGCGATACGGAAGCGTTGCGAGACGTGCCTGTCGTTGCGATTACGGCGTTCGGAACCGAAGGATTTCAACGAGCCGCTTACGACGTCGGCGTCGCCGGGTATTTAACCAAACCGCTTGATTTCGATCGTATGTTCCAGCTCATCGCACGTCTTCTCTCGCCGAGCGGCTCCGGAAGTTTGCGCTGAACCGTTATTGATTCTTCAGTTCCACCACGACCAGGCGAAGCGTTGTGTTGCCGATGTTTTCGGCTGAGTGTGTCAGTGGATCGCGATATAGCGTGTCACCAGCCTTCAACTCCACTTCACTCGTGGCCCCATCCGAAGCGTAGTTGCGCAGCTTGCCGCCCTCGACGACATAAACAACTGTCGCGGGATGCGTGTGAACGTTCTCCTTCTCTCCCGGTTTGAGCACTGCTTCGAAAACACGCACGCGCGGGTTGTCGACTTTCACCGTTATGTGTTTCGCGTTCACTTTCACCGGGTCCTGCGCGGTGCTCGCGTCGCTGCGCACGAAACCTGTTGCCAGTAGGACAAGAATCAAGATATAGACTCGTTTCATACGATCTCCTTCGGGGTGATCCAACGCGCTCCACAGATTACACGTATTCGCTGAGACCTGAACAATGAAAACTTCCCGACGACAGTTTCTCGCTGCGGCAAGCTTCGCCGCGTCCTACGCTTTACTGCCAAGGTTCGCCGCCCTGGGCCAGGCTAAGAAACCGACGCGCGTCATTTTGCTGGGGACGAAAGGTGGACCACGACTCGGCGAAGCAGGACGCACTAACCCTTCGACGCTGATCATGATCAACGACGTTCCGTATCTCGTCGACTGCGGTTATGGGACGTCAAAGCAGTTGATCACTGCCGGCGTGGCGCTCAATCGCCTGCGCTACATCTTCATCACGCATCATCATTCGGATCACAATCTCGATTTCGGACCGTTGCTGTACAACGCGTGGATCACTGGACAACCGGTGCAGGTCGACGCGTATGGTCCACCGGGACTGGACCAGATGGCGCGTGATTTCTTCCACTATCTGAAGTTTGACATCGACACGCGGATCGCTGATGAGGGCCGGACGGATCCGCACAAGTTGATTGCCAGTCACGACGTCGTTAAGCCGGGCGTGGTGATGACGAATGACGACGTGAAAGTGAGTGCGTGTTTGGTGCGTCATCCGCCGATCAAAGATGCGTACGCATATCGTTTTGACGCGCGCGATCGATCGGTGGTGATTTCAGGCGACACGGCGTACGCGCCGGAGTTGGTGGAGTTTGCGCGAGATGCGGACGTGTTGGTCCACGAAGTGATGTACCTGCCGGGTATCGAAGCGCTGATCGCACGGCTTCCGAACGCCAAGCGCCTCCGCGAACACCTGCTCGCCTCCCACACGCTACCCGAGGACGTCGGCAAGATCGCGGCGCAAGCGCGCGTCAAAACCCTTGTTTTATCCCACTTCGTCCCCGGCGACGACGCCTCGATCACAGACGACCAATGGTCCACCGGCATCCGCAAGCACTTCAAAGGCCGCGTTGTGGTCGGGAAAGATCTGATGGAGGTTTAGGTTGTGGCAAGGAGGTCTTCATTTCAAAGAGCTGCTGGAAGCAAGGCGCCGACGAGCAACAAGAACCTCCTGCCGTTCTCGGTCGTGTCCTAATCTGAAAGAATTTTCTCTGCGTCCCTCTGCGTTTCTGCGGTGAGTCCGCGGTGAAGTAAGCATAACCGCGGAGACGCAGAGGAGCGCAGAGTTAAATTAGGACGCCACCGCCGTTCTCATGTTATTTACATGGTCCAGTGGTCTGTGACATACTCGCGCGCGCCCTCGCGTCAAACGAAACTGTCGCTCGGTTAGCCCACCAATTTAAATGACTGGCCCCGTTACTCACTGGAGGCATTCATGCGCATTCGTGTCCGCGCTCACTGGTGGTCCAGAACGACGCTGCGAAGCGACAAGGCCGGCCCAAGCCCGGCAAGCCTGAAGGTGTCTTCCCGAATTTGGAAGATACGCAGAATGAATCGAACGTCGAATGCGAACCTGCCACACCTATTCCTTCTACGCTGAGATCTCCAAAGGTACCGTTAAAGCCGCTATATAACCCGGATCGCTCCCACGGTATCACCCGACGCTGCTGAAAGATATGATGGCGATCGATGCAGGCACAGCCTTTGAGGACTGTGTATTTGGTGGACGCGTCAATAAGTCTGGAATTCTTCGACCGAAGCCATAAGGTGCCACTATGCTAGAACGTAATAAGTTGATATTGGGTTTTGTTGTCGCTTGTTGGGGGGTTCCTTCTGACTCGGGTCTTCCCTTTTCTTTTCGGATCTCGGATATACGACAGCGGACGGTGGCAGTTACTTGCACCTTCATCTTTGTTCTTCGATCGGGTGACGACCATTGAACAGTTTGTTTCTATTTCAATAAACACCCTTGTTTTCGCGATAGTTATCTTCGTTGCGTGGCAAATAATGAGACGGGCGATGCACCCGCGATCCGATGCTGACTAAGCCTGCTTGAATGAGGTTCTCACAACCGCTGCCTCAACACTCTCCCTGCTCGGCCGGCTGTTGAAACGCCAGGCTCAGTATCACTGCCAGACCATCCTCCGGCACCGGAAAGTAGCTCGCGTCGTCAGTCCGCCTGTAGGTCGTGCGACGTTCAGTTGCCTCCGCCATTCGCTACCCCCTTGTCCACCATCGCGTTATACTCGTGATTCAATTCGATCCGCTCATAAGAAAATGAAATTAGTGTTCTGCTACTAATTCCTGCGCAGGAGGCTCAAACAATGTTTACCCAGCGTTTCAATCGATCCGCATGGCTGCTCCTTCTTCTAGCGTTAATGTCCCACGCGTCATTGTCCGCTAGCGCACAGACGGCGGCGAACAAAGTCCCGCTCACGCACGAATCGATGTGGATGATGAAGCGCGTCGGCGCTCCCGTGCCGAGCCCTGACGGGAAGTGGATTGTGTTTTCACTCGTCGAACCGGCCTACGACGAAAAGGACCAGGTCTCCGATCTGTGGATCGTCTCGACTGAAACGGGCGCGAAACCGAGACGACTGACGTTTACGAAAGGCGGCGAAAGCGGCGTCGCGTGGAGTCCCGACAGCCGCCAGATCGCTTTCTCAGCAAGACGCGAGGGCGACGAAGCAAGTCAGATCTATATATTGGACATCGCAAACGGCGGCGAAGCAGTACGAGTGACTTCGCTTTCGACCGGCGCGCGCGGACCGCAATGGCGCCCGGACGGCAAGGCGCTCGCCTTTGTCAGCACGGTTTATCCCGGCGCGGCTGACGACGACGCAAATAAAAAGATCGCCGCCGAAAGGAAGGCGCAAAAGTATCGCGTCCGCGTTTACGACAAGTTTCCCATCCGCAACTGGGACCGCTGGCTTGAAGACACGCAAGTCCATCTCTTCGTCCAGGAATTGCAGCCCGGCGCGAAAGCGAAAGATCTACTCGCCGGAACAAAACTCGTCAGCGAACGCGGGTTTGCCGGACGCAGCAGCGACTCCGCCGATGAACTCGATCCCGTCTGGACGCCGGAAGGCGACGCGATCGTCTTCATCGCGAGTACGAACCGCGATCAAGCTGCGTACGCACAAACAAACACGTCGCTATTCAAAATCGCGGCCCACGGCGGCGAGCCGGTTCGTCTGACGACCAGCAGCGACAGTTTCAGTCGACCGGCGTTTCGACCGGATGGAAAAGCTCTTTACGCGGGTGTCGAAGTAGAAAGCGATTCAAAGGTCTATCATCTCGATCGACTCGCGAAGTTCTCGTGGCCCAATCCGGGTCAACCTACAGTGATAACGGCGAAGTTCGATCGTTCCGTCGGCAGCTTCGCATTCACACCCGACAGCCGTTCGATCTATCTGACCGCGGAAGAAGCCGGAAACGAGAAGCTCTTCACGCTTCCGGCGGACGGCGGCGACGTGACGCTGGCGATGGACATGACGCGCGGCGTCTACACAAACCTGCGCATCCCGGCGAAAGCCTCCGCGACGATGCTGTTCGCAACCTGGGAAAGCGCCATCAACCCGCCTGAATTGTTCCGGCTCGATCTCGCTTCCAAGACACAACAGCCGATCACGTCGTTCAATGCCGAACCGGTCGCAAAGATCGACTGGCAGCCGGTGCGTCACTTCTGGTTCACCAGCAAAGCCGGCAAACGCATTCACAACATGATCGCGTTGCCGCCAAACTTCGACGAGCGCAAGAAGTATCCGTTGCTCGTGCTGCTGCACGGTGGTCCACACAGCATGTGGCGCGACAACTGGGGACTTCGTTGGAACTACTTCCTGCTCGCGCGCCCCGGCTACGTCGTTCTCATGACCAACTACTCCGGTTCGACAGGCTTCGGCGAAGCCTTCGCGCAGAGCATTCAGGGCGATCCGTTCAAAGGACCGGCTAACGAGATCAACGAAGGCGCGGATGAAGCGATCCGGCTTTATCCGTTTGTAGACGGCTCACGACAGGCAGCGGCCGGCGCCAGTTACGGCGGTCACCTCGCAAACTGGATGCAGGCTACGACCAGGCGCTACAAGACGCTGATCAGTCACGCGGGTTTGATCAATCTCGAATCGCAGTGGGGCACGAGCGACACGATCTACTCGCGCGAGTTGAATAACGGCGGGCCGGTTTGGGAACAAGGCCCGGTGTGGCGTGAACAGAATCCGATTCGCTTCGCCGCGAAGTTCCGCACGCCGATCATGCTGTCAGTCGGCGAGAACGACTTCCGCGTTCCGCTCAATCAAACACTCGAAAACTGGAGCGTCCTGCAACGGCTGCGCATTCCGAGCCGATTGCTCGTGTGGCCCGACGAAAATCACTGGATTTTGAAGGGTGAAAACAGCCGTTACTGGTACCAGGAAGTCCACGGCTGGCTGAAGAAATACATCGACGAACCGGCGAGCGTGAGTTCGGGTCAGCGTTAATAGTATTCGAGCGTCCGGTAAGTGACCACGTGAGTTTCGAATCCGCTCTTCGCGGCTCTGTAATTTTCGAGTCGCTTGATCCAGTTTCGCTGCGCGTCGAGCTCGTACGAATAACAAGAGGTGCTGTAAAGATTGCCTTGCAGGTTAAAGGTGGCTGCTTCGATCTGATCGCCGTCGCGGTTGTATTTGTACCTGATTGGGCCGGCGATGGTCCTGCCCTGCTGATCGAAGCATGACCGTTCGACTACGTTTCCGTCCGCGTCGTAGATCGTGGTCCACTTTTCGTCGAGCAAACCATGCTCGTCGTAACTGTACAGCACCTGCTCGGCAGTTTGTCCGATCGGGTTGTGCTTGTACACGTACCTGCGGCTGAGTGTTCCTCCGTCGTCAAACCACAATTCCTCGACTTTGTTGCCTACGTGGTTGTAACGCGGCCTGCATCGTTGCGTGCTGATTGAACCGTTCGCTTTGATGGACACGCACTCGAGAAGTTTCCCCGCGCTGTCGTATTCGCACTTTAACGAATTAAGCAGTCCTCCCTCGGGGTTCTGAAACCGCAGTTCCTTTCTATTTCCGTGGGCGTCGAAGAGCGTCGAGCCGATCTGCGAGACGCGCCCGTTAAGGTTGTAGAGCAGTTCCTTTATCAGATACCCGTGCTCATTAAACGCGATGGTACAGATGGGGCGGGGTTTCTGTTCCTCCCATCGTTCGGTGTTGTCCGAAACGTCCACCACCGCCGAGTGGACATAGCTGACGCGGCCTCTTAAGTGATGTTTGCACCAATCATTTCCATCAGTCATAACGCCCCCTTACGCTTTAAGGAAGATGCGCTAACAATCGTCGGGCGTACTGTGGGAGAAAAATCCGCGATTACTTCCTGGAAAGCAACTGCGAACCGCTTAAGTGGGAGTGGTGTATTGCGAAAAGAATGATTGCTGAAGCGTTGGCAGTCTAGATTGAACAAACGAAGCGGTCAATGACAAGCAGATTATGGTGATATTGCAATTTGAAGACGTCCGAGAAGGTTAAAAATAGACCGTCAAAGTCGATCCAAATGCTGGCCCGTTATTTTGGTTGAGACACAGCGTCGTCAACGAAGATAAGTGTTGTAAGTCTGTGAGCACTGAATCTGTTAGGGCAGTGAAACTAAGATCGAGTGTCGACAATTTCCTTAGCCCGCTGATCAACGGAAAGCTCGTCGACAACGTGGTTTGAAACACGGATCGGCCTTACAATGAGAGCAGCTAGATGAGCGAATCAAACGCCAACATGTTCAAGACCATCGATGCGGAGCGGCGCGGAACGACGTTCGAAGAAGTCGTGTCGCAGCTCCGCGAAATGATTCATAAAGGCGAGTTGCGGCCGGGCGATCGGCTGCCGCCGGAAAGGAACCTAGCGAAGCTGTTGGGCGTCAGCCGGCCAACGTTGCGCGCCGGCATTAGTTCGCTGGCGGCGGTTGGCGTGTTGCAACCGCGTCGTGGCGCGGGAACGTTCGTCGTCGAAGCCGAAGGTCCACCGGCGCTCGACAGCAGTCCGCTGCGTTTGATGGCGTCGCTGCAACGATTCACGCCGGCGGAGATGTTCGAAGCGCGGCGTTCGCTGGAGATGGCGATCGCGGCACTCGCGGCTGAACGCGCGACGGGTGAAGAGATGGCCCAGATGTCGGAGGAGATCACCGGCATGTTTGCGTCGCTCGACGAGCCGGAGCAGTTTCTCGTTCACGACATGCGGTTTCACCAGACGGTCGCGGCTGCGTCGGGTAATCGGATTTTGACGGCGTTAATGAACATGGTCGCCGCGATACTGCTCGAAGTCCGCAGCAAGACAGTTAAACGAGCGCGCGATTTGAAGGAGTCCGCCGAGATGCATCGCGCGATCTATCGCGCCATCCGCGATCGCAACCCAGAAGCCGCGCGCGACGCGATGCGCGACCACCTCGTGCGTGCGCAGAAAGCACAGGAACAGGAAGAAGAAAGTTAGCCACAAAAAGGCACAAAAAGCACAAAAGGCACAACAACAGAAACAGAAAATGTCTCCTCACCCAGCTAAAATCTTTTTGTGCCTTTTGTGCCTCTTTGTGGTTAATGGTTCAGGTTCGCGCCTCTTGAACGATCCGCACAAACTCGCGCGCTCGCTCGGTAATCACACTCGCCTGCCCCTCGCGAATCGCTTTCACGTCGACCAGATCCGCACCAACACCCAACGCGCTCGCCCCGGCCTTGATAAAATCCGCCGCCGTCTTCAACGAAACGCCACCAGTCGGAACGAGCTCGATCTGCGGCAACGGCGCTTTCAACGACTTGATATAACTCGCGCCTCCAACGGCACCCGCGGGAAACACTTTCACGAAATCAGCACCCGCGGTCCATGCCTGGACCACTTCCGTCGGCGTCAATGCCCCCGGCATCACGGCGACACCGTAACGGCGGCAGACTTCGATCGTTTCGAGATTCAACGAAGGACTGACGACGAAGCGCGCGCCAGCGAGAATACACGCGCGCGCCGTTTCACCGTCGAGCACCGTCCCGGCGCCGACCACCGCTTCCGAACCATATCGCGCACAAACCTGTTCGATCACACCGATCGCGCCCGGCACAGTCATCGTGATCTCGAGAATCGAGATGCCGCCCTCACGAATCGCGTCGATGGCCTTCATCGCTTCGTCCGCCGACTGCGCGCGCACGACGGGAATGATTCCGATCTCTCTTATGGTTTTTAGAACTGCTGCTTTTGTCATGTTTATCGATCGACCCGCGCCGTGCCGCGTTTCATCACGCGCTCGACTTCAGCCAGCGTCGTCATCGTCGTGTCACCCGGCGTCGTCATCGCCAGCGCGCCGTGCGCCGCGCCGCATTCAACCGCCCACTGTGGACCACGCCCAGTGAGCAAACCGTAAATCAGTCCCGAAGCAAACGAATCGCCGCCGCCGACCCGGTCCATGATCTCGAGGTTCTCGCGCACCGGCGCCTGGTAGAGTTCGCCATCGGCGTAACAGACCGCGCCCCAGTCGTTGATCGTCGCCGTCTTCGCGTTGCGCAACGTCGTCGCGACAATCTTGAAATTTGGAAACTCGGCGACAGCCTTTTCGATCATGCGTTGAAACTTCGCGACGTCGAGTTTCGAATGATGTTCGTCGAGGCCTTCGACTTCGAAACCGAGCGCGGCCGTGAAGTCTTCTTCGTTGCCGATCATCACGTCAACGAGGGGCGCCAGTTCGCGATTCACCTCCACCGCCTTCTCGCGACCGCCAATCGAGCGCCACAATGAGTCACGATAGTTGAGATCGTAAGAGACGATCGTGCCGTGCTTCTTCGCGACCTCCATCGCCTCGCGCGCCACCGCCGGCGTCGTCTCCGAAAGCGCACAAAAAATGCCGCCCGTGTGAAACCATCGCGCGCCTTCATGGGCGAAAATGTTGTTCCAATCGATGTCGCCGGGTTTCAACTGCGACACCGCCGTGTGTCCACGATCGGAACAACCTGCGGCAGCGCGCACGCCAAACCCGCGTTCGGTGAAGTTCAGACCGTTGCGCACCGTGCGCCCGACGCCGTCAAACTTCACCCACTTCACGTGCGACTGGTCCACCCCGCCCTGGTAAATCAGATCCTGGACCAACCGGCCCACTGCATTGTCCGCGAACGCGGTGACAACGGCCGCGTCCATTCCGAAACAGCGTTTCAGGCCACGCGCGACGTTGTATTCGCCGCCGCCTTCCCATACCTGAAAACTGCGCGTCGTGTGAACCCGTCCCTCGCCGGGATCGAGCCGCAGCATCACCTCGCCGAGCGAAACGACGTCCCAGCGACATTCGGATTTGTCCTTGATCTTCAACTCAGTCGTCATGCGCTCTGTGGCTTTTGTGCCTCTTTGTGGCTAAACAAAAGCGCGGCAATGATACCGGCGCCGATACCGATCACGCCCGCGATTACCATGTATTTAAACAGCGTCTGCCCGGCGACGCGCGAGATCAATCCCACGCACCAACCGACAAACGATCCAAACACGAGACCGGTGAAACCAAAACCAACGAGCGTGCCGGCTGAGAACATCTGCGGCACTCGCTCGACGTCTTCGACCGGTTCGAGTTGCGGCGACAGCACGTGAATCACGGCGAGGGCTACGAGATACGCGGTTCCGGCAATCATGAACACGATCGAGTAATTCTGTCCGGTGCTTTGCAAGATGACGCCTGTTGCGACCGCCATCGTCGCACCGCCCAGCGCGCCGGCCATGCCGCCGATGCCGACGATCGATCCGACCGCGCGTCGTGGAAACATATCTGACGTCGTCGTGAACAGATTGCAGGACCAACCCTGATGCGCCGCGGCTGCGAGTCCGATCAGCAGAGCCGCGCCCCAGATGTTTTTTACCTGAGAAGCGAAGATGATCGGCGTAACCGCCAACGCGCAGATCAGCATCGCCGTCTTGCGCGCGCGGTTGATGGTCCAACCACGTTTGATAAACGTCGACGACAACCAGCCGCCGCCGATGCTGCCGACGTCGGCGATCAAGTAGATCACGATCAAAGGTGGACCAACGGAAAGCAGATCGAGCTGGTATTGGTCGCGGAAGAAGTTTGGGATCCAGTAAAGATAAAACCACCAGATCGGATCTGTCAGGTATTTGCCGATCGCGAAAGCCGATGTTTGGCGGTGCGGAATCAGTCGCACCCAGGGGATCTTCGCTGCCGGTGGATCCGGCGGATCGCTTTGGATGTGGTCCAGCTCCGCGCGCGACACTTTCGGATGCTCTTCCGGACGCCTGTAGGTCGGCAACCAGAACAACAACCACACAAACCCGATCGCGCCGGTAGCGATAAACGCCATGCGCCAGCCGTAGTTCGTGGCAATCCACGGCACGGTCAAGGGCGCGACGATCGCGCCGACATTCGAACCCGCGTTGAAAAGCCCGGTCGCGAGCGCACGCTCTTTTTTCGGAAACCACTCGGCAGTCGTTTTGATGGCGGCGGGAAAGTTTCCGGCTTCGCCGATTCCGAGACCCGCACGGGCGACGCCGAAACCAAACGGCGTACGCGCGAGCGCATGGGCCATCGCCGCCAAACTCCACCAGATGATTGACAACGCGTAACCGATGCGCGTGCCAATCGTGTCCATCAAGCGACCAGCCAGCAACAAACCAAACGCGTACGCGGCATTGAAAGCGGCGACGATGTTTCCGTAATCGACTTCAGTCCAGCCGATCTCGAGCTTCAGATCTTTAGCGAGAATGCCGAGCACCTGTCGGTCCACGTAGTTGACCGTCGTCGCGAAGAACAGCAGCGCGCAAATCACCCAACGATAACGGCCGATTCGCTCCCCCGCCGTCTCGCCCGCTAACGCCGGAGCAGCGGCCGCCGTCTGGTCCTGCAACTCGGGCGCGGTTTTGGGTAACGCCGCAGTCTCGTCCATGTCTCGACTCCTCCGACTTTATTGATTAACGCCGCTTGCGAGGAAACCACCATCGACCGCAATGATCTCGCCGGTAACAAAACTCGCGGCGTCCGAGGCGAGGAATATCGCGGCGCCCGCCAGCTCTTCGACCTTTCCAAAACGACGCATCGGCGTGCGCAGCAGAAACTCGCGTCCACGTTCAGTCTCGTCGAGAAGCTTTGTATTGAGCGGGGTGCGAAAAACTCCGGGAGCGATCGCGTTGACGCGAACGCCACGAATGGACCACTCAACCGCGAGCGACTTCGTCAGCGAACCAACCGCGGCCTTGCTCGCCGAGTACGCCGCGACTTCATGCAACGCGACGAAAGTCGAAAGCGAGGCGATGTTGATGATGCTTCCCGACTCGCGTTCGAGCATGTGTTTGCCAAACACCTGGCAGGCGCGCAGCGTTCCGGTGAGGTTCGTGTCGATGATCGCGTTCCACTCGTCTTCCGGATAGTCGATGGTGGGCGCGCGTTTCGTGCGGCCGGCGGAGTTGACGAGGATATCGACGTGGCCGAACGCGTGAACCGTTTCGCTCAAGACGCGCTCCAACGAAGCGCGATCGGAGACGTCAGAGGCAATGCGCAGCGAACGCTGGCCAAGTTGTTCGATTTCCCCCGCGGCAGCTTCGACCTGTTCTGTGCGTCGCGAAGTTGGGACGACGTCGGCGCCGGCCTGAGCAAAGCCGTGTGCGATGGCGCGTCCGATACCGGAAGTGCCGCCAATAACCACGGCGACCTTGCCTTTGAGATCCAAAGGTGAATAAGTCATAGGTTTGGACTTTTTCCACGCGTCAATCCCTGAACAGGATCAGACGGGGTGCCTATCGTTCGTGCGAATTGGAAAAGGTTAGACCACTTTCAGATTGTGCGCATACTGTGTAACATCGCGCCCAGCGGTCGGCCGAATGATTCCGCTCTCCGATTCGATTCTGGGGCATCATATCAAGAAGTTTAAGGCCGGTGCACAATCGTTTACCGCAGAAAACGAAGCCGAGAAGAGAACGTCCTCGAAAACTGAATCATGTCGAGCGTCCAAACGCCTCCAGCCCTGAGTGAGTTCGCGATCATCGTCGATCCGAAGGACAACGTCGCCGTCGTCAAGAAAGCGACGACGCCCGGTCTCGAACTGTTGCTGCCGGACGACTCGCTGATCGAGATTCACGCCGCTGTTCCACCGGGCCATCGCTTCGCGACACGCGATATCGACGCCGGCGACTTCGTACTTCAGTTTGGACAGCCAATCGGCACGTCACTCGGAATCAAACAAGGCCAGCAGATCTCGCACGACAACATGACGGACGACGTACCGATCGTGCGTGACCTTCCGGACAACCTGCACACGCCCGAGCCCGACTACTTCTCTGTCGACGAGCGCGGAACGTTCATGGGCTTTCGCCGTCCAGACGGGCGCGTCGGCACGCGTAACTACGTTCTAATCGTGCCGACGAGTATGTGCGCCAGTCACGAAGCGATGCAGATTTCGACGATCGCGGAGTTCACGCTTTACGATCGCGAAAAGTATCCGAACGTCGACGGCGTCGTGGCGATTCCGCACAACAAGGGTTGCGGCTGCCAGGAAGGTTCGACCCTCGATGTGATGCTGCGCACGCTGTCAAACTATGCGGACCATCCGAATGTCGGCGGCGTGATCCTGATCGATCTTGGTTGTGAAAAGACGAACCTGTCGGAGGTCGAGCGATATTTGCTGAAACGCGTGAAGGCGTTCGACAAGCCGGTGGCGAAGATCGGTATTCAGGAAGTCGGCGGCACGCAGGCGGCGATTCAACGCGGGCTGAAGGAAGTCGAACAGATGCTGCCGCTCGTCAACGAGATCAGCCGCGAGGAATGTCCCGTGTCTGAGATCGTGCTGGGCGTGAAGTGCGGCGGCTCCGATGGTTTTTCCGGGATCTCGGCAAATCCCTCACTCGGACGCGCGGCGGATCTCATCGTTCGCTCCGGCGGCACGGTTTTGATTACCGAAGTGCCTGAGTTTTGCGGCGCGGAACATCTGCTCGCCACGCGCGCGAAAGACGTCGAAACCGGTCGCGCAGTTTATCGGCTCGTCGACTGGTACAAGGAATATGCGTCGAAGTTTGGCGCCGTACTCAACAACAATCCGAGTCCCGGCAATGTCGCCGGCGGACTGCTGAACATCACGATCAAATCTCTCGGCGCGATCGCCAAAGCGGGCACCACGCGCGTAGAAGGCGTGATCGAATACGCTGAGACTCCGAAGTCACGCGGTCTGAACCTGATGCAGGGACCGGGCTACGATCAGGAGTCGACTCCGGGACTCGTCGGCGCAGGCGCCACCGTCGTCGTGTTTACGACCGGACGCGGCACCACGATCGGCAACGCTATCGCTCCAGTTATCAAGCTCGCTTCAAACACCCCCATCTTCGAAAGAATGTCGAACGATCTCGATCTCTCCGCGGGCAGCGTCATCGACGGCACTGAGACGATCGACGAAGTAGGCCAACGCGTGTTCGATCGCATCGTCGAGGTCGCCAGCGGACATCAAGCCAAAGCCGAAGAGCACAAGCATCGCGAATTTCAGTTCTGGGCCGAACAGACCGTTTCGTTGTAGATTATGTCGAGATGACACTGCTCGGAATCGACGTTTCCACAACCGGCGTTAAAGCACTGCTGATCGACGACAAAGGGGAGATCGTCGCCAGCGCCACCACACCACTCCAACTATCAACTCCAAAACCGCTCTGGTCCGAACAGCACCCGCGAGATTGGTGGGACGCTGCGGTCAACAGCATCCGGCAAGTTCTCCTTGAGACGGACGCAAACGACATCGCCGCTATCGGACTGACCGGCCAGATGCACGGCCTGGTCCTGCTCGACGAACAGGGCGAGGTTCTCCGCCCGGCGATCCTCTGGAACGATCAACGTTGCGGAGATCAATGCGACGAGATGCGGACGCGTCTCGGTAAAGAACGGCTGATCCGGATCTCGGGAAACGATGCGCTCACGGGCTTCACCGCCCCCAAGATTCTCTGGGTGCGACAGCATGAACGCGACGTCTACGATCGCGCTCGTCACGTGCTGCTGCCGAAAGACTATTTGCGCTACAAACTGACGCACGAGTACGCGATGGACAAAGCGGACGGCTCGGGCACGTTGCTGTTCGATCTCGAGAGACGTCATTGGTCCAACGAGATACTCGCGGCCGCAGACATTCCGAGCGACTGGTTTCCGAAGACTTTCGAAGGTCCGGAAGTCACCGGACGAGTGACACGCGAGGCCGCTGAAGCTACCGGATTGCGCGAAGGAACACCCGTTGTCGCAGGCGGTGGAGATCAGGCGGCAGGGGCAGTCGGCGTCGGCGCTGTTCGGCCTGGAGTACTTGCGGTCACGATGGGAACGTCGGGCGTTGTGTTCGCCGCGACGGAGTCGCCGTTGATCGAGCCTGCGGGAAGATTGCACGCGTTTTGTCACGCAGTTCCGGGACGCTGGCACTTGATGGGTGTGATGTTGAGCGCCGCCGGCAGTCTTCAGTGGTATCGCGACGCGCTGGCGTGTGACGTGAGTTTTGATGAACTCGTTGGCGCAGCGGGTGGCGTTTCTGCCGGCAGTGACGGACTGCTCTTTCTGCCATACTTGTGTGGCGAGCGCACGCCGCATCCGGATCCGTTGGCGCGCGGCGCCTGGGTAGGATTGACGTTGCGTCACACACGCGCACATCTCACACGCGCGGTGCTCGAAGGCGTCGCGTTCGGTTTCAAGGACATGCTCTCGCTGATGCAGGAAGCAGGCGCGGGAGACGTCGATCAGGTGCGCGTCTCCGGAGGCGGAGCGAAGAGTGCCGTGTGGCGACAGATTCTCGCGGAAGTGCTCGGAACGGAAATGGTCACGGTCAACACGACGGAAGGCGCAGCTTATGGCGCGGCGTTGTTGGCCGGTGTCGCCGCAGGCGCATGGTCCAACGTCGACGCCGCTTGTGCTGAAACGATCCGCGTCACCGATCGCATCTCACCAGATGCCAAAAACGTCTCGCGGTACGCGGAGATGTACAAACAATACCAATCTCTATATCCCGCGCTGCGTACGATCTCACATAATCTAGCGGCTATCGAAACCAGCTAGGGCACGATCCTGATCGTGCCCATGTTGCTGTTGCGGCCGTGCGAGATCACGACCACGGTCGTCGTGCCTGCCGGAAGCGTATTCGGCAACCTGAAGACCACCTGCATCAAGTCGGTGTTCGGGACCGCGCGGAAGTCTTCGGCCTGGACGTTGAAGATCTGATTGTTACTGCCGACCAGTCTCACGATAACGAAAGCCGGTGTCTCACCCGGATTCAATTGCAGGTTCCTGACGAACAGGACCACGCGCGTGTTCCGATCGATTCCGTTAGCAAACAGTTCGGGAACAGTCACGATGCGGAACGGATCCCGGACCTGAAGCAACGCATCGAGCGCCGCCGCCTGGTTGACGATCGGGCTCGACTCTTCGAGCACCAGTTCAATCACGTCGTCGTTGACGATCGTTCCGTTACCGAAAGCGTCGAAGAGCGTCGCATTGAAAGGATTCGAGAGATTGAGCGCGAAAGTCTCGTTCGACTCTGCGCTCGAATCGCCGCAAACCTTCACCGATGTCGTAACTGATGTATTGCCCGGTTGGAACGTCAACAATCCTGATGTCATTTCAAAGTCAACGCCCGGAGTGCCGCACGCAGCGCCGCCGGTCGCGACACCGTTTGCCGCAGTTGCGTAGTTGACGCGGATCGTACGGCTCGTCGCCGCCGAGAGGCGGACTTGGAACAGCATGTCGACCGTCGTACCCGGCGCGCCTTCCGTAACTGAACCGTTGAAGACTGCGAGAGAAGGAACGGTGATGCGATCCTGGATCGTGATGACCATCGAGCTTGGCGGGCCCAACGATTCGAAGTTCGAAGCGTTCTTCAGCTCAAGGGTGAAGGTCTCATCCGGTTCAGTCGGAGCGTCTTCGAGAATGGGAATCTGAATGTTCTTGCTCGTTTCGCCGTTCGCGAACGTGAGCGTGCCTGGCGTCGCGGTGTAATCCTGCCCGGCGATCGCCGTGCCGTTTGACGTCGCATAGTCGACGGTCAAAGTACCCGAGCTGCCGCCGACACGTTGGACCGTTATCGTCGCGAGTCCGACGTCTTCGATTACGGCAAACGTGCTGGAGTTGAACTGCACGCTGCCGGTCGCCTCACTGACGTCGCCGGCTGAAAACTCGGAAGTGTTGCCATTCGGATCGGTTGCGGTCGCGGTGATCACTCGTCCAGCGGGCAAGACGGTCGGAACGACGACGTTGATCGTCGCGTTGCCGCTGCCGTTTGTAGTAACTGCCGCTGTGTGGAAGAAGAGCGCGCCTTCGCCGTTTCCGGATGGATCGACGGCGGCGTTGGTGTAGAAATCGATCTGGAACGTCGTGTTCGGGATCGACGTCAAAGTTCCCTGGATCGTCGTACTGCTCGCGCCCCGCGAAACGGTCGTGATGACGGGGAAGTTTTGTAGTTGGTTTGGACCAGTGTCGGCATCGGTGCCGTCGTTTGGAGTGACTCCGGCTGTGCCGAGATCGATTCCGAGTCCGTTGTTGGAAAAGATGGAATTGCCGCGAATCGAATTGCCGCTGCCGAATGAGACAAGGACGCCTGGACCAGCGCCACTGAAAGCGATCTTGTTTCCGGCGCCGGGTTGCATACCGCCGATGATGTTGTTGTTCGCGTCTGAAATCAGAATGCCCTGCTCTCGGTTCGGCAACGCTCCCGTGCCTTGCGCGTTGAGGCCGATGAGATTTCCCTGAATCACATTGCCGTTCCCGCCCGAATTAAACACGCTGATCTGAATGCCGATTAAGTTGCCGGAGATGACGTTTCCGGCGCCCGCGGCGGTGCCGCCGATGATGTTGTTGCTATTGAAAATCGCGATACCGAATCGGGAACTTCCGATCGCTTTCGTTCCGGTGACGTCCGTGCCGATGTAATTACCCTGCACGGTTGCCGGCGAGCCGGAGCTGTTGTCGCCGAGCGCGATATTTCCGGCGCCGAAGTTTCCGGCAATCACATTGCGCGCCTCGGGAGTGGTCCCTCCGATGAGGACGTTGAGGCCTCCGCTTACACCAGCGGCAGCGTTACCGAGTTGAAGCGTGCCGGTGACGTCGGTTCCGATGAAGTTGCCTTGCAGCTTGCTGCCCGACCCGGTCAGAAAGACGCCGTAACCGAGGTTGCCGGAGATGATGTTTCGCGCCGCCGGAGTTAGACCACCAACCAGCACATCAGCGGCATCGACCCTGATGCCGTCGCCATTGTTGGCGATCGGCAAGGCGCCCGCGGCGTTCGTGCCGATCAGGTTGCCCTGGATCGTAGTGCCCACGCCGTTGGTGGTGATGCCTCGCTGATTCCCGGAGATCAGATTACCCGCGCCTGCTGACGTACCGCCGATCAGGTTGTTGACGAACGTCGGTTGCTGAATGAGTATGCCACTGCCGCTGTTGCCAAGCGCGGCAGTACCCGCCGCATTCGTGCCGATGTAGTTGCCTTGAATCGTGTTGTTACTGCCGCCGACTTCGATGCCGTCGAAACTGTTGCCGGAAACGACGTTGCGCGCGGCAGCCGTCGTTCCGCCAATCAGGTTGTTAGACGAGTTGGACAGCAGTATTCCATTTCGGTTTGCGCGCACGGTGGTTCCGGCGGCGTCGATGCCGAGATGGTTAGCCTGGATCGTGTTGTTGTTGCAATCGCGCAGGAAGATGGCGATGCCGAAACTGAAACGTCCGATCGCGAGACCGCGAATCGTGGTGCCGCCCGCGATGACGGTAAATCCGTGTGCACCACCGGCCGCGTTACTTCCGTCGATCTCGATCAGCGGACTGCCCGCGTATCCGGGTTGCGTCGTGCCGTCGATCACGACCGGATCGATGATGTCGGGCAGAGTATTCACGAGGCTGATGACTTTTACGCCCGGCCCGGGAATGTTGAAACTGATCGTGTCTGTGCCGGCTGTGGCATTCGCGTTGATGATCGCCTCGCGAAGCGATCCGGTTCCGTGATTGTTAGTGTTTGTGACGACGAAATTCTGTCGCGTGGCGGCGAAGTTCGCCGGCTGGTTTGCACTCAGGTTGTTAAAGGTGCGATTGACTGGGCTGAAAGTGAAACCGAGTAACGCAGGCGTGACGGTGTAATTACCGCCGGCCGCGAGCTCGAACGAATAGTTTCCGTTTGAATCGGTGGTCCGTAAGCCTGACTGCGAGCCACTCAGCGTCACGGTTACACCCGCTAAGCCGGTGCCGTTCAGTGTTATCTGTCCGCTGATAGTGTGGAACGCGCCGGCGCTCGCCGTCGCCGTGAAGTTCAACGTCTGGTTGCTCGTCAGATTGTTGAACGTCTGACTGGGCGGCGCCATCGTGAAGTGCGGCTTTGATGCGCTGACGGTGTAGTTCCCGCCTTCACGCAAACGTGAGAACTCGTAAGAACCATCGGTTTCGGTCACGACCTGCGTGAGCGAAGTTCCATCATTTAAGACGACGTCAACGCCGCTGACGGGCGCGTTACTGCCGTCCTTAACGCTGCCGCTGATGATGTGCGACATCGTCAGTTTCGAGATAAACGCATCAGTGGAATTGCGAAAAATCGGCTGATAGCTATTCGGCGTCGTCGGGAAGACCGGCGAACTGGTCAAACCCGTGATATACGCGTTGCCGGCGGTGTCGACTGCTATCGCAAATGCCTGCGTGCTGGCGTTGAAAAAATCCTGGACCGTGGGATTGGCGCCAATCAGGGTTGAATACAGTAACGCGCTTCCCGCCGCGTTGATCTTGAAGACGAACCCATCGTCACCACTCATCGACCTGCCCGCGACGTGAAGCGTTGACGGTTTAAGTGGATCGACTGCCATCGCGAGAACAAGCGGTTGATTCAGACCTTTGTTGAGCGACTTGAACGTCTGGCCGCCGTCAGTGCTCCGCAACAGTCCTTCGTTTTGTGACACCGAGTAGATGGTGGACGAAGTGACGGGATCGAAAACTACGGTTCCGAATCGATTGTTCGCTACCAGTGACCAGTTGTCGCCGCCGTCTACACTCTTGAACAACCCTATTCCCACTTGAGCGCACAACAGGTTCGCCGTCACGGGACTCACACCGATGAAGTTGCCGAACGGACCAGTTTGAGCAAAACCGATCGGGTTCCAGGTCGCGCCCGAGTCGACGCTCCTGAACAACGCGCCGTTATTCGCTGCGCCTGCGGCGAAGATTCTCGTATGGTTGTGCGGATCGACCGCGATCGAACCGAACGAAGAAGTAGCGGGAGGCACACCGGCTGGCACCCAGCTATCGCCGCCGTCCGTCGTCTTGAAAACCTTTCCGTCGCTACCAAAATTGTTCGCGCCCGCATACAGAATGTTCGGCGAGACAGGATCGATGGCTAAACTAATCGCCTGCGACGTGATGCCATTCTTCCGCAGGTTCCAACTACTGCCGCCGTCGGTGCTCTTATAAATCCCCTGGTTCGCGTTACCGAAATTTGTCGTCACGACATAAAGCGTCGTAGGAGTCACCGGATCGATCACCAGCGTAGAGACTCTCGTGTCGAGCAGACCGCTGTTCATCCTGGTCCAGGTTCGGCCGCCGTTGGTGCTCTTGAAGACACCCGCTCCCGTACCGGCATAGATCGTCGACGGCAATGTCGGATGGACCACAAGACTGTTGACGCTGGCGTTTACGTCGAGAACCAGGCCGTAATTATCGTTGGACCAACTAGCGCCGCCGTCGACGCTCTTGAAATAGACACTCTCCGTGCGCAACGCCCCGGCGACCAGCGGGAAATGCAGCGACTGCGTAAAGCCGGCGACATACGCATTTCCACTCGCGTCAACGGCGATGCCGCGCACGAAGTCGGAACTCTCGCCGCCGACGTAGGTCGAGTAAACGAGCGCCGAACCCGAGCTGTTGAACTTAGTGACAAAGACGTCTTCGCCAAAACCGTTGCGTCCAAAGATCGGATTGACAGTCGGGAAGTTCGACGACGAGGTGCTTCCCGTAACGTATGCCTGGCCCGAGGAGTCAACGGCGATTCCGCGGCCGACATCAGTGTTGTCGCCGCCGAGATACGTTGAGTAAGCGAGAGTTCCCGCGGGGGTGAACTTCGTCACGAACGCATCACCCGACAGCTCCGCGATGTTCGTTTGGAAAGCATTGGCGACGGGAAAATCGCTCGAAGCCGTGTTACCCGTGACGTACGCATTCGCCGAACTATCGACCGCGATCGACTGAACACTGTCGCAACGATTGCCGCCGAGATAAGTCGAGAATACAAATGACGGAACCGCCGGATTGATCTTCGTGACGAATCCGTTGTTGCAGTTCTCCGTCCCGCTCGGCGCGGATTGAATCGCACTCACCGCCGGGAAGTTTGCGGACGTAGTCAGCCCACCGACGTAAATATTGCCTGCGCCGTCGACGGCGATCGCGTTACCACTTTCAGTCACACTACCGCCGAGATAACTCGAAAACAACAATCCGGAACCATTCGCATTCAACTTGGTAACGAAGGCGTCCTGCGATCCGACTCCGGTCGCTCCCGCAAACAAGATCGCCGAATTGGAAGCATGAGGGACGAGCGTGGTGACGTTTCCATTCCAGAGACCGCTGTTGACGCTGGTCCAATTAGTTCCGCCGTTGGTCGTCTTCCAAACGCCGCCGCCGGCAGTTGCAGCGTAAAGGGTATTAGCGGTCGTGCGATCCGCTACGAGCGCGGTGAGTTGGGACGTCGGCAGCCCGGTGCTGACGGTGGTCCAGGAGTCGCCGCCGTTCGTGCTCTTGCTCACCAGGGCCGCGCTGCCCGAAGAACCCTGGCCCAGGTAGATTGTCGAGACATTGAACGGATCGATCACGACCGAGCTAACGAAAGTCGACTCGAAGCTCGTCATGTTGTTATTGATCGGAGTCCAGGTCGAGCCGCCGTTCGTGCTCTTCAGAATCCCCTGGCCGAAGGTGCCGGCGTAGATCGTCGACGTCGTTGTCGGATTGATCGCGATTGAACGGACATTTGGCTGGGCAGGCGTGCCAAAGTTCAACGTGGTCCATGTGGCTCCGCTGTCGGTGCTCTTGAATGTACCGTTGCCGGAAGCAACAAACATCGTCGAGGGCGTCGCTGGATCGAAAACGATCGTAGTCACCACCGGATTTGAAAAGGGGAGAGTGACCTGGCCCCACGTCGTACCGCCGTCAAGCGATCTGTATAAACCGCCGTTGATGAATCCGGCGTAGACGACGGCCGAGTTTGACGGATGGGCGGCGATTGCAACCGTAAAAGGAAAAGCAGGCGCGCCTGTCGTCGGCAACTTGGTCCATGTCGCGCCGGCGTCAGAGCTGCGATGCGGGCCGGTGGAAGTTCCGGCGTAGACGATTTGAACCGCGGCTGGCGTTACGCCGATAGCGCGCACGTCGCCCGTAAGACCGGTGACGACGTTGCTCCAGTTCGCGCCGCTGTTAGTCGTCCTGAAGAAGTTTCCGAAAGTCTTCAAAGGGTTCACGAGAGGAAAATCAGGAGAGGTTGTAAAGCCCGTGACGTATGCGTTGCCCGACGCGTCGACGGCGATTCCCTGGCCGGAAGTGCTGCCGCTGCTGCTGTCGTTGAGATAAGTGGAGTAGACGAGACTGCTGCCGGTCGGATCGAGCTTGGTAACAAATGCGCCGCCGAAATTGCTCGTTGTTTTGAACGCGCCCGCTGTTGTTGGAAAGGCAATCGAATTGGTGTTACCCGTAACGTAAGCGCTGCCCTGCGAATCGACGGCGATACCGAGCGCGGCTTCGCTACTCGGCGATCCTAAGTACGTCGAGTAAGAAAGCACCGGATCGATGACGAGCGGTTTGCGTGCGTCAAAGCCACGAACTTTGAAACGGACCTCGTTGCCTTTGATCGCATACGTTCCTTTGATTTCGCTCTTGTTGCCCTGCTCGGCGTGCTGGTAAATGAACGGCTTGTTCAAACGAACTTCACCGTGCGGCAGAGCGAGCAACAGGCTGCCGGTCTTTTCGTCGAGACTCAGCTTGTTCGCGCCTTCGATGCGAAACTTGATGAGTTTCGGATCCGCGCCGGGCGCAATTACGAAGTCGTACTCGAGTTCACGCTGATTGCCGTAATAAACGATATCGATTCCGGGATAGACGTCTTTGTAGTAGACCTTGCGATACGTTGGGATGTTGCGATGCCACTTCGCTGGGTCGCTGCCGGAGAGATAATTGACCTTGCCGGGTAACTCATCACGGCCTTCGATGTGGGCGGCCGGGTTCGCGCCGATCATTTTGAGTCGCAGCACGGAACCTTCGTGCAGTTCGCCGCCCGGTTTAGGCTGACCGGGCTCTTTCTGTAACTCGCGCGGCTTTCGAAGTGAAAGAACAGCCTCGGTGCTCGTGAGAAACAGATCGTAGCCGTTTCCGCGCGAGCGAAACTTGACGGGTTGCTCGACCTGTCCTTCGTTAGGCTCAAAACTCAACGGCAACCGGCCGAAGTTCTGCGAGATCTTCGCTTTGAGTGTCGAGTCTGCCTCTGTGGCGGTGTTGGAACTTTCCGTTGCGGGCTGATTGTCATTGCTGGCGGCAACGAAGATCAGGCTGGTGAAAGCAGTGACCAGAGTAATAATGACCATCACGAATACAACGCGATGGAAGCGGGAGTAGTGAGTAAAAGACATATTTTTTCTTACACTAACGGGCCGACTAACTCGTGGGGAGAAGTCTTTTCTTTTACCCTGGTGACTTGGGTAATGAACGGCAGGCAAGCCTTGGGATTGGCCTGATGTAAACCGCGGCACCTGCAAGCCTAACGCTTGTCTTCGTTTAAACCGTGTACCTTTTAGTATTAACGCGACGAGAAGTCAACAGGAGGTGTGAGTAAAATTACAGTGGTGCATTTCGGAGCATAAAGTCGATTTAGCGGCCGTAATGTGCGAGAGGGGCGAGGACCTCCCACTGTCCCCGCCCCATGGTTCACGTGCCTTCACCCCACGCGAAACGGAGTGCTTCGCTCACTCTAGTGGGTGACGAACCAAAATCACTTAGCCCGCGCGCGGCTTGCATCGACGAGCCAGTAATCTCGCACCTCTCGCCGCATTTTATTTATGAGTCATTTGTCCCGAAATCAGGGTTTTCCCTTACTCGCGAGGTTCAATTCGAACGTTAGATAGTATAATTCGCAAACCGCCCCGATCTCAGAGCAAACGCTTATGCGAGAAAGCCCAACACTCTATTCAAAGCTGGTGAACTCGCTTGACGGGATCGTCTGGGAAGCCGACGCCGAGACTTTTCAGTTCACCTTCGTCACCCCGAAGGCCGAAAGAATTCTCGGCTATCCACTCAAACAATGGCTCGAACCAAACTTCTGGCGCGATCACACTCACCCGGACGACGCTGACTGGTGCTCCGCTTACTGTGTCGACTGCACCAAGCGACACGAGGACCACGAATTCGAGTACCGCATGATCGCGGCTGACGGTAGCGTAGTCTGGTTACACGACATCGTCTCCGTCAAATCTGAGACGAGTGGCCGCGTGTATCTGCGCGGCATCATGCTTGACATTACGAAGCGCAAACAGGCTGAAGCCGAACTGCGCACGAAGTCAGAGATCCTCGAAAAGATCTTCGATCATCTTCCCGTGATGGTGACCTTCCGCGACTCCGACGGGCACATGAAACTCGTCAATCGTGAATGGGAACGTACTTTCGGCTGGTCGCTAACGGAACTCCAGCAACGCAACGCAGACATCCTCACCGAAGTCTATCCGGATCCGGACTCTCGTCGCCGAGCCCGCGATTTTATCGCGGCGGCAAACGCCGAATGGGTCGACTTCAAGGCCAAAGCGCGTGACGGACGTTTGCTTGATACGACGTGGGCCGTGGCGCGTCTTTCGGACGGAGCCAGCGTGAGTATCGGCCAGGACGTGACGGAACGAAAACGCGCGGAAGAAGAGCGACAGCGACTGTTGCAGCGCTTGATGACGGTTCACGAAGATGAACGACGCCATCTGTCGCGCGAGTTGCACGACAACATCGGACAATATCTTTCTGCGTTACTGTTGGGACTCGAATCAGTCGCCCGCGTTCCGCAACTTCCGCCCGCAGCGTTGACTGAACTGTCCTACTTGAAAGAGACGACGAAGCAGTTTGAGTTGGACCTGCATAGAGTCGCGCTGGAGTTGCGTCCGACGACGCTCGACGATCTCGGGCTTGAAGCTGCGCTGTCGACGCTCGCGCGTGCGTGGGCCAAGCGACACGATAAGCGCATCAGGCTCGAGTTCAACAGTTCTGGTTTCAAGACGCCCAAAGAGCGTCTTTCATTCGATATCGGCGTCGCGATTTATCGTGTCGTGCAGGAAGCGTTGACCAATGCGTCGCGACATTCAAACGCGCAGGTCGTCAGCGTGATTCTCGAAGGCGACAACGATCAGGTGCGAGTGATTGTTGAAGACGATGGTGTTGGTTTTGACGTCGAGAAGTTCATGAGCAGTCCGGTTGAGAATCGCAGGCTGGGATTGATCGGTATGCAGGAACGTATTCAGTTGGTTGGTGGAAAATTCAAGCTCGAGTCAGGCTCCGGGACGACCATAGTCGTGACCATTCCTCTCTCTGAAACTAAATGAGCGAGGTCGACGCAATGGAAAAACTGAAAATCCTTCTGGCTGAGGATCATCGCATCCTGCGCGAAGGGCTGAAGCGTTTGATCGACGAGCAGCCCAACATGGAAGTCGTCGGCGAAGCTGACAACGGCATAACAGCGTGGCAGAAGGCGAAGGAACTCGAGCCCGACATCGTGTTGATGGACATCACGATGCCGCGTCTGAACGGCGCTGAAGCGACGATCAAGATCAAAGAACTGTGTCCGAATGTGAAGATCGTTGCGTTGACCGGCCATCGCGCCAGCGCGTATTTGAACGAGGTGCTGAAAGCAGGCGCGTCCGGTTACGTCCTCAAGCAAGCGGCGGTTGATGAACTCATCGAAGCGATACAGATCGTCGCGAAGGGGGGCAACTACATCGATCGCGCCACCCGCGACTCGCTCATCAACTCACCGCTCAACAATCGAGCCTACAAAGGCGAACCGCAGGGCAAACCGCTGTCGCAGCGCGAGATCCAGATCCTCTCACTCGTAGCGCATGGCTACACGAATAAGGAGATCGCGAACGAACTGGCGATCAGTGTAAAGACGGTGGAGACGCACAAAGCAAATTCAATGCAGAAACTCGACCTCAAAAGCCGCGCCGAGATCGTCGACTACGCCCGCTTCCGCGGCTGGACGTGATCCGCCACCGATTTCCTTGCCTTAACGTTCAGCATTCTGTGCATTAAGCGCTGTAGTGTAGGCGATACTGAACGTTCTGAGACCCGGTTGAAAAGGGTGAGCCAGGCGTCTCGATCGGGGTGATCGGCACCGTGATGTTTGTCCTGGGAATGACTGACTATTGATCCGGTACACATCACTCGCATCCTTGCGGAATCATGGCTTTTTGTACGATACGGGCAAACGTGGCCGGCGCCTCTCACCGGCGTACGATTTGAATCCCGTACCGATAGATATCAAGCCTCGAATCCTGTCGCCAAAGAAAGACACGGATCAAGTAGTTGTGCGATGCAGGTAAACCTGAAACTGCCTGACTGTTGCGTTGGCATACATCATCGCGTCACTCAATCCTCCCGCACCAGCCCAGCCTTCAATCTCAGCCACCAATGTGTACGTCGTTTCGTCGTCAGGAGCAGGGCGTGTGTAATCGAATTGAAGGGTAACGGGACGAGCACCTTCGGTGCGATTGCTTCCAATCACGAGCACGACTGATCGCGACAGACTGAGTCGATCACTCGCGACGACCGTCGAACCATCGAGCAAACGCAAGTTGACGATCGCTTCGGCGGATGAATAGCCAAGAAGCGCATTCGCGAAGGTGCCGAAGGTCGCCGGATCAAACCTGGCGAAGACGCGAATTCGTCGCATGCCGCGCTCCACGAATAAGTCTTGAGTGATGAAGGCCAGTTTTTGACTGGAGCCCGCCACGTGAATCTCATTTGCCAACGCAAGTCGGCCAGTAAATGCTTGCGATACGACGTCGTCGCCAACATGACCTTCTGAGGTAAATGGCGCGGTGAAGGTTACGAGCTTCACGTCCGGCGGGGGCGTGCTGGCTGGCGGTTCCTCACGTTTGCTTTCATCCATTCCGCCCGCGGCGATAAAGCTTGAATCCACCCGGCGTGCGTCGCGCAAATTTACCACGGTCATCAGGCGTTCGATCTCACGCTGGGGGTCTATGGCTGCAACCTGGAGAAGCTTCGCCAACTGTGGGTTGTAAGTGCTGAAGATCTTCGATTGTGCTTGAGCGGTTTGGTTCGTATCACCAACCGATGCGGCGCTTCGCATCTCTTTTGCAACCGAGTCGAGATCAAACCCTATCTTCTTCTGAGCTGCTGATATTCGCGGCGATAGCTCGTCCGCTTGTTGCTTCAGTTGCGCAAGCTGCTGATCAAGTTTCTTTCTGTGAGCCGCCGCGAGTTCAGGCAATATCTTTTTGTACGCTTCGGAGCCGGCGTTGGGTTTCTGACTGTCTTGACCTTCACTGCCAGTGCCGAACGCCTGCGTTGAATCCGACGGAACTAAGATGGCTAGCGCCGTTATCAACGCGACCACCAAAATGAGAAGTATTTTCGAACGTGACATGATATTCAATTCCTTTCCGGAGTCTCGATTAACTAGTAGGTGCGGACGGTGAACGGTCCAACTCTTCCAGATGCGTTGCTCCTCGCGTCTCCGAACCAATTCGATCCCGCAAGCGTTTCGAACTCCACAACGATCAAGTAATTCCCTGAACCTGACGTCGAGCTGCGTTCGAACTCACAGCCGAGCGTCATGGGAGGAAAGCGTCTATTGAAACTGTTGATTCCTAAGACTGTTGCCGCCAACCGCCCGAGGGTCACTTTCCGGCTGGCAACCTCTCTTTCACCGTCAAACACACGAAGATTGATTGCAGACTCAGCCGCCGCGTCTCCGAAAATTGCAGTCACTGCCATGTACAACTTGAGATCGTTTATGGAAACCGATACGTAAAGACGTCGTGCGCCGGGCCGTGCTGAAAAGTTCTGACCCACAAACGCCACGTTTTGCTGCGGACGTGATCCCGCGTTCACAGGTGAATGCGCGTAACTCGCCAGGTTTCCGTTGCGTCCGTCCGCGGAACCTGCCCCGCGAGTTCCCGCTGAAATAAATGGCGCCGCTAATGCATCCTCATAAAACAGAGGTGCAGCTTCGACTGGCGGACGATCGTCTACGAACTCCAGCACGGTGCCGATAGCCACCATCCCAGCGTTGAGATATGCCGCCGGCGTAACCTGTTGCTGCTCCAACCCAAGCAACGAAGCCGCACGTTGACGTTCGGCGCCGACGTTTATACCTGCAGCAGTCAGTTGCTCGATGAACCGCGGCTCGTATCGATCGCGAAACTCACCGATACGCTGTTCGAGTTTGAAGAGATCTTTTTGTTTCAGGATCGTTTGCAATTCTTCCTGCAACTTTTGCTTGTCGAAGTTGGCAGATTTCGGCACGCGGTCGAGTCTCGACGCCAGATCGTCATTTAGAGACTTAAGTTTGTGGAAGTCGCTTTTGAATCGGTCCAAATTGGAAACTGTAATCCGCGGGAGCATGCTCTCGTACACTGCGGTTAAATCCGCTCCGCTCCTTCGCGGCGCTTCCGGCTGGACGACTGGTGGTCCAAGTTGTCGGTCGGAGTTTCCCGGAGCGGCGTGAGATCCTTTCGGGTTTCCTCCGAATTCTCCCTGTTGATTCGGGTTCGTTTGAATACTGGTCGTACCGCCACAGTTAATTTCAAACGAGCCGGTTTCGCGACTTGATTCAATCTCCACCGGACTTAATACTTTCACGGCTTGCCAACCTGCATACCGCGACAGAACTTTCGGGTCACCAAGGGTCCAATCGGTCACCACTGCCTGCGTACCGGCTCGCTTAAACTCCATGATGTAAACGGGACCAGTTGCTCCATCGCTGCGGGTGAAGGTGTATTTGATGGTGCCCGGACCGTCGGCTGTGATGTAGCCTCTGAATGTGACTCGTAAAGGACACGGACCAGTTGGTCGTCCGTCGTCCGCTTTCAGGAAAACCTCAGTCACTTTAAATTCCTGGCTGACACCTGGGGCTACAGACGCGGTGATGGAACAGATCAGTAAAAGCGTGAACACGGTTGCGGCACAAAACACGGATCGCATGATCAACTCCTTCTGGAAGACATTTAATGTTGATTGGGATTGAAAGGAATCGAGCTAAGGCAGCCGCTCGATCTTCAGGTAGATTGAGTAATCTTCGTTTTCCGGGTGTCCGTAACGAAGCTCAACAACTCCGGTTCCGTAACGACTCGGAGAAGTTGTAGCTGCATGCTGGGCCGTGGCGTAGGTAAGAAACAGGCCGGCGGGCACCCAGCCATTATAATTTTTGACGAGACCAATCGGACGATCGCCGGCGCCAAACAGATCCTGACCGCGTAGATGATCCCAGATCGATGCATCAGATGTTGTTAGATAACGATTGATATCGTTCGTATAGAGCGCTCGCATCTCTGGGTTCCCACCGTCCCACTCCCAGATCGTGGGAATTAGAACAACCAGGTCCCGTTCCGCTGTTAATTCCCCTTCCCAGAGCAACATCGGCAACCGATCTGTACGAAGTGCACCGGAGACATTCCAGGGCTCGTTCGTGGGATAACGATCACCCGTACGCAATCCACCGACCTGGCTCGCAGAACCAGCACGAATGCGTGGTGGGTTATTCTGAAAATTGACATCGCCCAGGACGACGCTTTGCAGGCTCTTTCTTTCCGTTAGGTTGCCGTTCGCGCGCAACGTCTCCCGACCATTCACCGAGGCAAAAACTAAAACGGGCCCGCCACGATCCGAGTAGCCATCGTAGCGAGCGGAATCGACTACGAAATAAACCTCGTCTCCCTTGCCGTCTGATTCGAGAATGTTGTCGCTGCTCTGTTTATTGACCGTGAAGCCCGTAAGCGTGACGCGAAAGCGACCGGCATCTCGATGCAAGGCGCGCTTGATCGCCTTCGGGTCGTTGATAAGTTCCAACTTCTTCTCGATCTGTCCGGCAACCGAGAAAGCGCACATCAGAAGCAGCGCCCCGCCGCACATTGCTTTAGTCATAATCTTCATAACTACCTCCACTCTAAGTTCGGGGAACACTCAGTTACGGAATGCGTTCCACCTTTAGGTAAAGCGAGTAACTACCTTCCAGTTCGCGCGACTCGTCGTAACGCACTTCAATCACGCCGGGCCCCAGACCAACGTCCCGGTTCACGATGTTGCGCGCGCCTTCATACGTCAGCACCAACACTTGCGGCTGGAAACTAAACTGGCCCTGTCCAGAACTCTTCATTCCGATCGGGCGGTTTCGCATGTCCATGAGCCGTTGGTCCATCATTACAGCCCCTTCGAGGCCGAATTCCGTCGCCGCCCGCGGACGAAATTCATAGCGATCATCGACCGCCAGAATGTGCCCGACATTCGTTCTGATTGCCGGCAGTGCGCCCTGGATCTTGTTCATGTAGCTATTGAACAGTTCCTGGTTACCATCCCACTCCCAGAGCGATGGAATGATCACGGCGGCGTTGTGAATCGGACGAAGCTCACCTTCGAAGAGCACCGCAGGGAAACCAAAGCCCGGACCCGGCGGCGTGCGGCGTTCCCACGGTCTTGGGTCGGGAAATCCATCACCGGTTTGCAGTCCACCGCGATCGCTGGCTGAACCAGCGCGCGTGTAAGTCGGATGATTGTTTGTATCGCCGAACACCGGACCGAATACGCTGAACGAAAGTGGCTCGAGTCCGCGATCGCGATCGAATGAAAGAACTACCGGCACCTGAAACACTTCGTCGCGCTTGCCGTCAGTCTCAAGCAGTGTGTCGCGCGTTTCGTGATTAACTACAAACCCCAACAGCGTCACACGAAAGCGGCCTGCATCGGATTGATTCGAGACATTCGGTAGCTTAGTAGTGGGCTGTTCTTTGATCTTTTTCTCGTCTTGCCCCAGCGCTGTGGCTGCACAAAGCAGCAGCATTCCAAGGCACTTTGCGATGTTTCTCGTTTGCATGATTACCTCCAATGGGAGTGGCGGGCGTTAATGAGGCTCAGTGATTGGACGCGATTCGGCTGGCTGGAAGTTTTTGAATCCTTCCACGGCTTGATGGTGGCATCCGCTTGTTGAAGCGCTGTGCCTTCTTTGTCGACGAGCTGAAGATGCACATCGAGCGACTCGTCACCCGTGTTCTTCAATGCAAAACGCGCAGTCTGGCCTTGTGCGATTTCGATTGCCTTTGTGCTAACGGCGCAGCAGGGCCAGGAGGCTGGAAAAGCTCGAACCGCCTTCGCAGGTGGTTGAACTACGCTCGCTGCCGTCAGTACTCCACCGACCACCGTGATCGGCAAAACGAATCTCTTGAAAATCGAATGCGCGACTAACATGATCGGTGTCCTCCCTAACTTCGGTTTCATCACAATGTTTCTACGCTCCGCGGATTTTTTGCGTGTTTCATGGCAATTTCCCTGCGCTTCCGAGCAAATTTTTTGCGCTTACGGATGCGGCCGGTCTAGAATCTCGTCTCCTCGTTTTTCCGCGCCAGCCACTATCCGTTTGGCGCCTTCACTTGTTTACGCGAAAAGCCGTGACGAAACTCCCCATCACCTCCAACAGATTTTTTGGTACAACAATGGGTGTGAAAGCCTGGGGGAAGGGTGAATGACAGCAGCAACGCCAAAGAGCATCACTCAGTTGCTGGTCGCCTGGAGCGAAGGGGACCGCACTGCGCTGGACGAACTTATGCCTTTAGTTCACGCAGAGTTGCGCCGGATTGCACGGAACTACATGCGCGGTGAGCGAAAGGGCCACACGTTACAGACCACGGCGTTGATCAATGAGGCGTATCTGCGGCTGGTCGATCAAAAACAAGTACACTGGCAGAACCGAGCGCACTTCCTGGCGATTGCGTCAGAAATGATGAGGCGCATCCTGGTTGACTACGCGCGTCGCCGCCAATCTCAGAAGCGAGGCGACGGAGGGGTTCAAGTAACACTCAGTGAGGCGGCCGAACTCGTCAATGAACGCGGTCCGGATCTGGTTGCGCTCGACGAAGCGCTACTGAGTTTGGCGAAGATGGACGAACGGCGTAGCAAAGTTGTTGAATTGCGGTTCTTTGGTGGACTATCGATTGAAGAGACCGCCGAGGTCTTGAACGTGTCGACAACGACAATCGAACGAGATTGGACGATTGCGAAAGCGTGGTTGCATATGACGCTGAATCGCGAATAGTGAAATCGTGTTCCATATGGTGGGATTCACGCTTCACGATTCAAAACCCAATGACTCCTGAACGCTGGCAAAGAGTTACAGCAATCTTCGAAGCGGCGCTTCAGCACGACGCGCACGCTCGCAGCGCTTACGTCATCGAAGCCTGTGGCGACGATCGAGAACTGCGTGGCGAAGTCGAGGCCATGCTCGCGTCTCACTATCAGGCCAGCAGATTCATCGAAGAACCGGCAGTAGCGGTCGCAGCACGTCTCGTTACAAACACAACAAGCGATTCTCTAATCGGCCAGACCCTCGCCCATTACAAGGTGCTCTCACTCTTGGGCAGAGGCGGAATGGGCGAAGTCTATCTGGCTGAAGATACGCGGTTGGGCCGAAAGGTAGCTTTAAAACTCCTGCCCGATGAATTCGCGGGCGACGCACAACGTTTAGCACGTTTCCGTCAGGAGGCGCGCACGGCTTCCGCACTCAGTCATCCCAACATCGTCACCATTCACGAAATCGGCGAAGCGGACTCAGTCCATTTCATGACTACCGAATTTGTCGACGGCCAATCGTTACGCCAGTATGTTTCGAAGAAAGCAATTGAACTCAGTACCGCTCTCGACGTCGCCACTCAAGTAGCGTCGGCACTTGCCGCCGCGCACGATGTCGGTGTAGTCCACCGGGATATCAAACCCGACAACATCATGATTCGCCGTGATCGGCTCGTGAAAGTGCTCGACTTCGGACTTGCGAAACTCGCGGAAGGGTCCGACGCAACAGGGGCGCCCACGAATCGCCTGGTCAATACTGAACCAGGCGTCGTGATGGGTACGGCAAATTACATGTCGCCTGAGCAAGCGCGTGGAGCAGAAGTCGATGGACGGACCGACATCTGGAGCCTGGGTGTGATTCTTTACGAGATGCTGACCGGTCGTGTCCCGTTTGAAGGCGACACGCCAGCAGAGGTCTTTTCCCGGATCCTGCAAAAAGAGCCGCTGCCTGTCGCACGCTACGCACCAGATGCCCCGGAAGAACTGCAACGCATTGTTACTAAGTCGCTCTCGAAGGATCGTGATGGTCGTTATCAAACGATTAAAGATCTACTTATCGATTTACAAGCATTGCGGCGACGTTTGGATCTCAAGGCGGAGTTGGCACGCACCGTTCAACCTGACGACGGGACCATAATCACAGCGAATCAGCAGCACACTACCGTAGCAGAGACACCTCAAGGAACAGCAACAACGGCCACACACGCTCCTTCGAGTGCCGAGTACATCGTCGGCGAAGTTAAGCGACATAAGGGCGCCTTCTTGATAAGCGTTGTTGCTATCGTGTTGGCCGCAGCGGGAATTTATCTCTACAGCACTCTCGGTTCGCGCCAAATCAAGTCTCTGGCAGTACTGCCGGTGGCGAATTCGACAGGTGATCCAAACACTGACTATCTCTCGGAAGGACTCACCGAGAGTTTGATTGACAATCTCACACAACTCCCAGACCTCCAGGTGAAGTCACTGAATTCGGTGATGCGTTACAAGGGCCGCGAGACTGATGCACAAGCCGTCGGGCGTGAGCTCGGCGTTGACGCGGTCGTCACTGGAAGAATGATGCAACGTGACGACGGTCTCGTAGTCAGCGTCGAGATGGTGGATGTCCGAGATAACAGTCGAATCTGGGGCAGGCGTTACGATCGTAAGCTCTCAGATCTTCTCGCCGTGCAGAACGAGATTTCGCGCGAGGTTTTGAACAAGCTGCGACTGCGTCTAACTGGAGAGGAGGAGAAGCGCGCTACTAAACGTTACTCCGAGAATACAGAGGCCTACCAGCTCTATTTAAAGGGCCGCTATCATTGGAACCGCCGCGCAATTGACGATCTCTGGAAAGGCATCGATAACTTCCAGCGCGCGATTCAACTGGATCCGAACTTTGCGCTGGCGTGGTCGGGACTTGCCGATTCTTATGTCGCCATGGTTTTAGGCGGACCATTTGCGCCAACCAATCGACCGCCAATGCCAATCGCGGAAGTGAGAACAAAATGGGGCGCAGCCGCGAGGCGTGCAGTTGATTTAGATCCCGAATTGGCAGAAGTGCACACTTCCCTCGGGCAGGGATTGGAGTGGCTCGAATGGGATCTCGCTGGCGCCGAGCGTGAGTACAAGCGTGCGCTCGAACTTAATCCTGACTACGCAACAGCTCATCAACGCTACGGCGTCTTCCTCCTTACATCCGGGCGAAAAGACGAGGGCTTGCGCGAACTCAAGCGTGCTTTGGAATTGGATCCAGCGTCACTTCCGATCAATGCCGATCTGGGAAGTTTCTATTGCGGCCCCCTGGGAATGCCCGATCAGGGAATTGAACAACTTAAGAAAACAATCGAGCTGGCGCCAGATTGGCCACGCGCCCATTTCTTGCTCAGCAACTGTTATGCAGAGAAAGGAATGTGGAACGAGGCAATCCAGGAGATTCAACAAGTAGGCGTTCCTGGCTATGTTCAACGCGCGCGAATGTATGCGGCAACAGGTAGGCGCGACGAAGCGCTGAAAGTCATCGCGGAGATGAAGGAGAGATCGAAACAGCAGTACGTCGCGCCAATCACGTTCGCATTCATCTACGTCGCCTTGGATGAGAAGGACCTGGCGTTCGAATACCTGGAAAAGGGCTTAGCCGACCGGACCCCTCTCATGCGTAATCTGGCGACGGCTAAAGGGTGGGACAAACTACGGTCAGATCCGCGCTTTACTGATCTGCTGAATCGTAGCGGGTTGAATCAGAAGTAGAAGCGAGTCGTCGATCGATCGAAACATGAAGCCTGAACGCTGGCAACAAATCACCGCGATCTTCCAGGCCGCACTACAACAACCAAGGAGTGATCGTGCAGCCTTCGTAAGCGAAAGATGCGGGAACGATGATTCGTTGCAACGCGAGGTGGACGCTATGCTCGCGTCTCACGATCAGGCGAGTCGTTTCATTGAAGAGCCCGCGATCAATGTTGCCGGCAAGCAAAGCAGCGACGGCGCGTCGTTAATCGGACAAACAATCGCTCATTATCAGGTGTTGTCGTTGCTCGGATCAGGCGGGATGGGCGATGTATATCTCGCGCTCGACACAAAGCTCGGCCGCAAAGTCGCGCTGAAGCTACTGCCCCTATATCTAGCCGGCAACACGCAGCGAACGCGCCTATTCACAAAGGAAGCTCGCGCTGCGTCAGCGCTTAACCATCCGAATATCATCACCATTCATGAAATCGGCCAGCTTGGCGATCGCTATTACATCGCGATGGAGTACGTCGAAGGCGAAACACTTCGCGCGCATATCTATGACCAGAAGACTCCACTGACCAAACTATTGAAATATCTGCAACAGGTCGCTGAAGGACTCACCAAGGCGCACGCAAACGGAATCGTTCATCGTGATCTGAAGCCTGACAACATCATGATCACAAGCGATGGTTACGCGAAGATCCTCGACTTTGGCCTCGCGAAACTGCTCGAGCAACGAACGAAGCCTCACGTTGGCGAGGCAAGCGAAGTCGCAACAGCCTTGATGACGCCGCCATCGATACCGGGAATAGTGATGGGAACAGTTGGCTATATGTCACCGGAACAGGCGCAGGGTAAATCCGCGGCGATAGACCATCGTTCCGATATCTTTTCTTTCGGCTGCATCCTTTTTGAAACAGCCACAGGTCGGAAGCCATTCGAAGGTTCTGATCTGATCGATTCACTTCACAACATCATTCATTTACCCACACCTTCGATCAAAGACTTCAACGGCAATGTTAGTGACGATCTTGATCGGATCGTGCGGCGCTGTCTCGCGAAGGACCCAGACAAGCGCTACCAATCAATCAAGGACGTAGCGATTGAACTGGAGGAGTTGCAGCAAGCGTTAAAGCCGCACACGACTTCCGCGTCCGCAGTCCAGAACAGAAATACACAAACTTCAGCGTCGACCACGCAAGCTGAGTCTCGTCCTACAAGCAGTGCCGAGTATTTGCTTACAGAGATCAAACGGCATCGCACAGGCGTGCTGATCATCGCAGCGGCGTTTGTTCTCGCCGCCGCTGGACTTCTCCTCTATCTCGCACGTCAGGGTTATTTCATACGGCAAGCCGATGTTCGACCAATCTCGTTCGAGCGAATGAAACACACAAGACTCACAACTTCCGGGAAAGCGCTCGACGCAGCTATCTCTCCTGACGGCAAGTACGTAGCCTACCTCCAACTCGAAAGCGGGGGATCGGCTCCGGGTCAGCAAGGCTCAGACTTCGGACTTCGAGGGACCGGCAGTATATGGCTCAGACAAATTGCCACTGGGCGAGACGTCATGATCGTCGAACCCGGCTTCTTTATCTATCGAGGGCTCACATTCTCTCGCGACGGCAATTATGTTTATTACCGCACACAAGTTCCCGGCGAGGCGAGCTGGGTGTACCGCGTGTCTATCCTGGGTGGCGACCCTGAAAAGGTGATCAGGGATTCGTATAGTCCACTCGGTTTTTCGCGGGATGGAAAGTATGTAGCGTTTGTCCGGAACGGTTTTCCTATCGGCGGCAACAGCAATCTCATGATAGCGAACGCAGACGGTACGGCAGAACGAATCCTGCTGAACCGCCCCGGCGTTGAACTCTTCGCAACCCCGAGTAGACCAACAGCACCCGCGTGGTCACCTGATGGAACGATGCTGGCGTGTGTCCTTGGAGGAATCAGCGGAAGCGTTGCCTTACTAACTATTTCCGTAAGCAGCGGTGCCGACAAAGTGATTGGAAACGGGCGTTGGTCGACTATTGACAGCATCGCCTGGCTGCCGGACGGCAGCGGTCTAATGGTAACCGGCCGTGACCCATCTTCGCCGCTCTTGCAGATATGGCACGTCGCGTATCCATCCGGTGAGTCGCATCGCGTTACGAATGATCTTAATGATTACCGCGGTCTCAGCATGAACGCCGACGGCAACATGATGGTTGTCGTCCCCACATCACGCGAAAGTGACATATGGCTCGTGCCGGCCGCGAAGCCGAGTGAGGCACGCGCGTTAACAACCGGAACGGCAAAGTCAGACGGCGCGGTCGGCCTAAGCTGGACTCCCGATGGAAAGATCATCTACGCATCGACAGCCAGCGGAAACCGCGACATATGGTCGCTCGACGTTAACAAGGGAACGAAAAAACAACTCACCTCCAATGCGCGACAGAACTATTATCCACAGGTAACGCCTGACGGTCGCTACATCCTGTTTCTTTCCGATCGGAGCGAAGCGTTGGGTATATGGCGGATGGACCTTGACGGAACAAATGCAACGCAACTTGTGTCTGGCGCGATCCAGCGATTCACTTCTTCAGGCGATGGGAAGTGGATCATTTACTCAGGAGCCGGCCCTAAAGGAATGCCAATACTGTGGAAACTTGCGATCGATGGCGGCCAACCAGTTATTTTGAATGAGGAATACTGGGAGGAGTTTCCCGCCGCATCACCCGACAGTCAACAAGTTACCTTTCAATACACGAAACCTGAAGGCGGATCGATGATCGGCCAAGTCTCGTTGGACGGCGGAACTATTACTGATGTTGCGAAGCCGCCGTTCCGATTTAGTCAGGCGTTTCGTTGGACACCAGATGGAAAGGCCGTCGCCTACATCGATAACAGCAATGGTCCTGGTCAAATCTGGGCCTTACCGAGCACGGGGGGGCCGGCCAAACAATTAACCAACTTCACCACAGATAGCATCTTCTGGTTTGATTGGTCGCGTGACGGCAAACAACTGGCCGTGGCGCGAGGCACTCAGCTAAGCGACGTGGTTCTAATTAGTGATTTCAGATAGCCCGGCAAATTCATACTCAGGCTTCGGACTGAACTGAGATCACTAATGTCAGGGAAGGTCAACCATGCAAACGATCTATGAAGCCGTCGGTGGTTTTGACGGTGTGCTGAAGCTGGCACATGCGTGGCATGTGCGGGTGATGGAGGATGAGGTGGTTAGCCATGCGTTCAGCCACGGATTTCACCCGCAGCACACCGAGCGTCTGGCGGCGTACTGGGCGGAGGCTTTTGGTGGGCCAACAATGTACTCCGACCGGTATGGCGATGAGACGTCGGTCGTGCGGATTCACAGCGGTAACGGGCTGCACGAGGAGATGGACCAGCGTGCCATCGCCTGTTTCGACCAGGCTTTGCACGATGTCGGACTTGACGCCGACGAACGGCTGAGACGCGCGCTGCACGATTACTTCGCGTGGGCAACCACCACCACGATGGCGCGTTATCACGACTCTGCCGACGATGTGCCAGACGGTTTGCACATCCCGAAGTGGTCGTGGGACGGATTGGTCGGCGACGCGTAGACAAAAAATTTTTATATGTGAACCAAAATCGAGGCGAACTTCGCGTTAGTAAGCAGGTTAGCCAGCGAGCTAAACCAGAAGGAGTCCCTCGATGAAACTCAAGGCGAAGCACGTAGTCTTCCTATTAATCGGTCTCGCGACCCTCTATGTGCTCAATCATAACGAACGATTTGTAATCGAACCGGAGCATCCGGTTTGGCAGCGGTACGAGGCGTTTAAGTGGGTGTTACTGCCCCACGCCATTTTCGGTTCAATCACCCTTCTTTCTGCCCCCTTTCAATTTTCCGATCGGCTGCGGCAGCGGTTTCCAAAGGCCCACCGCATCATGGGCCGGCTGTACGTCCTCGGCGTGCTTGTTCTCGCGCCGACCGGTGCTTACATCCAATACTTTCAGGAGCGACTCGGAGCTCCGCGGTCTTTCACGATCCTGGGTGGTGTTGACGCAGTGTTGTTAATGGGCACTACGGCGCTGGCTCTTCTATTCGCCGTCAGACGCAAGATCGCGTTGCACCGGCAGTGGGCCATAAGAAGTTACGCAGTGGCGCTGGTGTTTATCGCCGGCCGGTTGGTCCTGGGAATTACCGGCTGGGAGACTCTCGGAGTCGAGATCGTGCAAGCGGTGATCTGGTCGTGCCTGGTGTTTTCAGTGGTACTCGGCGACGTTGCCATCCACTGGCGAGAGATCTGCGCGGCTGTGTCGGGATCGAAGAAGCCGGTCTTGTCACCTAAGCCGAGTATTCAGGAGCCTGTCGTTCGACGCGCAGCGTAAAAGCTGCCGAGTCTCTAGGCGCGGCTTGCTGAGCGATAGCCGCGCCAGAGACTCAAAGCCGCAAACAAACACGCAATCGGACAAAGCAACATCGAGAAGCGCATGTTGAGCGGTGTGGTAGCCGCGCCGAGCCAGTCGCTGAGTTGGCCTATCACGAGTGAACCAATCCCGTAAGCGAGGATGACGGCGAAGAAGTAGACGCCGATTCCGAGCCCGCGCAGTGCCGGACCAGCGATATCGTGAACATCCGCGGCGGCTGGACCAAGCCACACGAGTGAGAGCGCCAGCAACACGAGATTCGCGATCAGCAACAACAAAAGATTCCCCGAGAAGATAAACAACAGCCAGAACGGAACGGCAATCGCCGCCGCCAGCGCGCCAAACAACATGCGGCCACCGCGTCCATACCGAAGAAACTTGTCCGCCAGATAACCACCGAGAATCGTTCCGGGCACACCCGCGATCAACGTCAACACTCCACCGTAAAAACCGATCGTCAACAAATCGAGTTTGTAAACGCGCGTGACAAACGTGGGTCCCCAAAACGACAGGTTGTTCGCGGCGAGACCAAACAATCCGTAACCGAGATAGTGATAACGCAGCGGCACGGATCTGAAGAGAATCTTCCAATCGCTGGCCGTGTGTTTTGGAGTGGCGGTTTCAGTTTTGCCGCGCGGCTGCTCGCGCAAGAGATAGACCAGCACGGCGATGACCATGCCCGGAAAACCGAGGGCATAAAACGCGACCCGCCAGCCGTAGTATTGGCCCAGCCAACCACCGAAGAAGAAAGCGAGTCCGGCGCCAAGCGCGATACCCGACGAGTAAATCGCCTGGACCGTCGCTCGCACGCGCGGCGGGAAATAGTCGCTCAACAACGATAACGCCGCTGGTCCAAGCGTCGCCTCTCCGACGCCCACCATCATGCGGCAAATGAGGATGGACCAGAACCCGGTCGCAAATCCTGTTAGCCCGGAAAACAGGCTCCACACAGCAAGCCCCACGGCGATCATGTTTTTCCGCACCGCGCGGTCGGCGAGGCGTCCGAACGGAATGCCAAGGACCGTGAAGAAGATGACGAACGACATGCTGCCGAGCATTGCGAGTTGCAAGTCGGAAAACGCCATCTCTCTTTTGATCAGCGGAAGCAGGATGTAGATGATCGTGCGGTCGAAATAGTTGAAGACGTAGACCAGCGTCAGCAGTCCGAGCGCGTACCATGAGTAAGCACGAACGTCGTCTTTAACAACGGCGGCGGCGTCTTGCATCGATGTTTCGGCGGCTGAACTCATTTCACGTCGCTCACCAGCACGGTGGCTTCACCGCGAATGACAGTCTCGCCACGCTGGTTCACACACAGCGTCTCGAGTTTCACAATCGGACGATTCTCACGGACCTCGATAACGGTGACGCGAGCAGTCACCTCATCACCCGGAAACACAGGCATGACAAATTGAAGCGTCTGTCCGAGATAGACACTTCCCTCGCCCGGCAACTGGTTCGCGAGCACCGACGAGATCAGCGACGCCGTCAACATGCCATGCGCAATGCGCCGTCCGAAACGCGTGTTCTTCGCAAACTCATCGTCGAGGTGAACGGGATTGCGATCGCCGGTCACGTCGGCAAATGCGTCGATGTCGCTTTCCGCGATCGTTCTTGTGATTTCGGCGGTGTCGCCAACGTTGAGCTTCATTGTTCTGTCAGGAATTTGAGGGCAGCGGCGTTGAACTCCGCGGCTTTTTCGAAGTTGGGCACGTGACCGCATTGGTCGATCACGACCAGTTTTGATCCCGCGATGTCTTTGTTGAGTCGTTCGCCGTCAGACAACGGAACGAGGCCGTCCTGGCGTCCCCAGACGATCAACGTCGGCCGCTTGATGGTTTTGACGACGTCGTCAAACAGATCTTCGCCGCGGATGATCGACTCGGTGATGCTGTCGATCGTGTAACCGTCGCCGGCCGCGAGACGAGCGGCGATCGCCTGATCGATCGCGGCGTCTGTTTGGAATAGTTTGCTGTAGAAGACCTTGGCGACGAGGAGTTTCATACCTTCGCGCGTCGTCGGATTGAGACCGTAAAACGCTCGCGTGTCGAAGTCCTTCGCCGGTGCATAACCGCCGGCGTCGACGAGCACTAGCTTGTCCACTCGATCCGGATAGCTTGCCGCATAAATCGCCGCGATCCATCCGCCCATCGAGTTTCCCACGAGCGAGGCGCGTTCGATCTTCAGTTGCTTGCAAAACTGGTCGAGAAAATCGACGTACGTGCGGATGCGGTAGTTGACGAGCGGCTTATCAGATTTACCAAACCCAAGCTGATCGGGTACGACGACGTGAAACTTCTCCGCCAGCGCACCGATATTGAATTGCCACGCCTGCGACGAGCCGCCAAGACCGTGCAACAGGATCACGGTTGGACCAGAACCCGCTTCGACGTAGTGAATCTTCTGACCGAACACGGTGGTTTCCTTCGCAACCGGCGCCTGCGCAGAGGCCGTCACGCTCACCACGACGAGCATCAACGCAACCGTCGCGAGTCGCTTCAGATTAAGAATAGAGTTCATCGATCACCTTTCGAAAACGATTGGTAATAACGTCGCGTTTCAACTTGCCTGTCGGCGTGAGCTCCTCGCGCTCGATCTCGAAATCACGGTCCAGAATCGCAAAACGCTTAATCGATTCAGTGGACGAAACACGTCGATTCACGCTGTCGACAATTTCCTGCACCGCCTCGCGCGACAGAGATTCATTCAACGTGATCAAAGCAACGAGATAACTACGTCCCTCGCCATAGACCATCGCCTGGCTGAACTGGTGATGTTCCTTCAACATGTTTTCCAACAGTGCGGGAGCGACTTTCTTGCCGGTCGAAGTAACGATCAACTCCTTCTTGCGGCCGATAATTTTGAGAAAGCCCTCGTCGTCGATCTCGCCGAGGTCGCCCGTAAGCAGCCAGCCGTTGTCAAAAACTTTCGCCGTCTCTTCGGGTTGTTTGTAATAACCGCTGAACATCATCTCGCTGCGAACCAGAATCTCGTTGTCTTCCGCGAGGCGAACCTCACAGCCGGGCATCGGTGGTCCAACCGTGCCGAACTTGTAATTGTCGGGACGATTAAACGCGACGCACACGTTCTCCGTCAGACCATAAGCCTGGAGTATCGGCAGCCCGGCGGCAGCGAAAAAGTTCGCGACTTCCAACGGCAGCGGAGCGCCTCCCGAAGTCGCGAGTCGAATACGGCCGCCGAAATAGTCTTTGATCTGTGTCGCGCCGTCAGCAACCGCCCGCGCGTAAATCTTCTCGAAAAACCGCGGTAAACTGGCGAAGACTGTGGGTTTGACCTCGAGCATGTACTCGCCGAGTCGCGCCAGATCGTCGACGAAGTAAGCCGATGCGCCTGCATACAGACGGTTGTAAAGACCTGAGATTCGCTCCGCGACATGGCAGAACGGAAGATATGAGAAAGAGACGTCCGTGTCGTAAATCGGAATCGTTTGGCGCAACGACTCGACGCTGTTGATGATGTAACGATGACTCAGACACGCGCCTTTTGGCGCGCCTGTCGTGCCCGACGTGTAGACCATGATCGCAATGTCGTCGGGCTTCGCACTCGTGGCGCGCTCGTTCAACAAGGATGCGAGTCGCGAACGTTCCGCATGTCCGCGCGCAATGAAGTCCTGATAACTCATGACATCATTCGACGCTTCGAGCGCGATGATGTGCCGGACTTTCGGAAGCAGATGGCGAATGCTGAGCACCTTCGCAAGCTGCTCGCGTGAATCGACGAGCACAAACTCAGCATCGGAATGGTTGATGATGTAGGCGATCTGTTCCGCCGAGCTCGTCGGATAAAGGCCGACGCCGACACCGCCGGCGAGGATCGTTCCGATGTCGCTGATGGGCCACTCGGGCACGTTTCCCATCAGGATGCAGACCGAGCCGCCGCGTTTCAGATCGTACGACAGCAGCGCGGTGGCAAAGTCGAACGTCTCCTGCTCAAAACGCTGCCACGAAATGCCGCGCCACTCGTTCGCCGATCGGAAATAGAAAACCTCGCTATCCGGCGGATATCTTTTGACGCGATCCGTGAATAAGGAATAGACCGTCGGATAGTTCATGGTTCGTTAACCACAAAAAGGCACAAGAAGCACAAGAGGCACCAAACAGATTTTGAAAGCTGTCTGATTATTCTTTTGTGCCTTTGTCTTTTGTCCCCTCCTGTCCTCCTGTCCCTCTTGTCCCCTCTTGTCCCTCTTGTGCCTTTTGTGCCTTTTGTGCCTTTTGTGCCTCTTTGTGGCTCTCTTTCCTGGCTCACCAGCGAAACGCGACGCACGCCATGTTCAGACCACCACCTGACGCGCACATCACGACGTTATCGCCCCGTGAGAGTTTGCCGGCGGCGACGGCGTCGTGCAGGACCATCGGAATGCACGCCGAACCGGTGTAGCCCCACTTATGCATGATCGTGTGCGTGCGTTCCATGGGCAGATCGAGCCCCGCCATCACTTCCTTGATCGTGCTCAGATTCACCTGCGTAAACAGAAACAGCTTGACGTCACTCACCGTGAGCATCGCTTTGTCGAGCACCTGCTGAACGATCGCGGGCCAACCTTCAGTATTCACTTCCGCCGGATACTTCTTCGCGAACCGCACCTTGGTCCAAACACCTTCGTCGATCACCTCGCGCGTGATCGGCATGTGTGTTCCGCCCGCGTAGATGCCCATGTGATCGTGAAAACTACCGTCGGCACGCAGCTTTCCGGCAAGAAAACCCGGTCCATCTTCCGCGGCCTGAAGCACGACCGCCCCCGCGCCGTCGGCAAAGATCGTCGCCGTCTTCTTGTCGTGCAAATCGAGATACTTGCTCATCGCATACGCGCCGACGACAAGCACATTGCGATAAGCCGAATCGGCGATGATGAACTTCGACGCCGTGTCCAAAGCCGTCACAAAACCGGCGCACGCGGAGTTGACGTCGAACGTTCCCGCATTCAAAGCTCCCAGCCGGTGTTGGACCACAACCGACGTCGCGGGTGAAAGCTGTTCCGGCGTGTCAGTGGCGAGAACAATCAGATCCAACTCGCGAGCATCGAGTCGCGCGGCTGCGAGCGCAGCGCGGCCGGCGTTGGTCGCGAGGTCAGCGGTGCTCTCATCGTCAGCACAAACATGCCGTTCGTGAATTCCGAGGACGGTGGTGACAAACTCGTTGACGTCCTCGCCCAAAATCCGGCTCAGATCGTCATTCGTAACGATCTTTTCAGGAACGTAAATGCCGGTGCCGATTATTTTTGCGAACGACAAGCTGAAACACCCTTCAAAAGAAACTCCGTCACGATGCGATTAAACTCCCGCGCCTGTTCGATGAAAAACGTGTGACTCGCGCCCTCGATCACACACAACGTCGCGCCGGAAATCCTCCCCGCGAGATTGCGAGAATTCTGGACCGGCACGATCACATCCGCGTCGCCGCTCAACACAAGCGTCGGACACCTGATCCCTTCCAATCGCTCTTCCGCGTTGAAGTTCATCGCCGCCTGCAACTGGCCCAGGTAAACATGCTCGGGCACTTCGTTCGACGCGCGTAATCGCACAATCTGATCGACTTCGCTCACTCGCGTCCGCACAAACTCAGGCGAGAATGCCAGCAGCAGGTTTGCCCTCATGCGTTCCTCGCTGTTGAGTCCCTTCGTCGACGCCAGCGCCTGCAACGTTTCCGGCGCGGGTACGATGTGGTTTGGACCACCAAAACTCGTGCAGCAAAGCACCAGCTTGCGCGTCATCGATGGATACTTGAGCGCAAACTCCTGCGCGACAAAACCTCCAAACGATGCGCCGACGATGTGCGCGTTGTCGATGCCGATGGTCTGTAGCAGTTGGGCCAGGTCGTCAGCCAGCAACGCGATCGTCTGCGAACCTTCCGGCTTTTCCGAAGCCGCCACACCACGCGGATCGAAAGTGATGACGCGAAAGTTTTTCGCCAGCGCTTCCGTTTGCTTGAACCAGATCCATCGACCCGCCGCAAAACCCGGAATCAGAACGAGCGGCTCGCCGCCGCCTTCGATCTCGTAGTAAAGCTTCAGCCCCTTGACCGATGTTACAGGCATCGAATTACGAATTGCCGATTATTTAAAAGTTCACCTTGAACGCAAACTGGATCACTCGTGGACCAGCACTCGTCGCCGTTATCCGGCCGAAAGTCACGGGAACCGCGACGTTGTTGTTCGGATTCGCGAAGTTGGCCCAGTTGAAAATGTTGAAGAACTCCGTGCGAAACTCCCCGCGTACCGACTCGGTGATCGGAATAAACTTGACCACCGAGAAGTCCATGTTCTTCTGTCCTGGTCCATACAGGAAATTCCGCGACGTATTGCCAAACGGGTTATTCGGATCGAACGTCGGGTTGTTTGGCACGCCCAGGTTGCCGCCGGCGATGATCGGACGCGAAGCTACAAACGCGGCCGTGTTGAAAAAGCCGCCGAGTCGCTCCTGCGTGCTGCCACTCGTCTCCACGCTGCCGCTGAATCCGGGCGCGAAGTTCGCACGCTGAATGATGTTGTTGCCGACGATGTCGACGATTGAAAACGGCGTTCCGGTTTGCAGCGTCAGAATGCCGTTGAGTTGCCAGTTGTTGAGTAGCACCCGCGCCGAATTTGATTCGGAAACAAGACTCGGCAAGTCGTAAACGAAGCTGGTAACAAAACGATGGCGTCGATCGAAATCGGATGGACCATAGTTCGTGCGCCAGTTAAACTGATCGCCGGCTACGGCAAACAACTCGTTGATGGTCCCACCCGAATAGTAATCCGTCGACTTGCCATACGTGTACGCACTCAGGAACTGCAAGCCGCGACTGAAACGCTTCGTCACGCTGAGTTGCAGCGAGTTGTACTCCGAATTCGAGCTCGACTGAACCTGCTGAATACCGCCCGCAACGTTCTTCTGCGTTGAGAGCGCAGTGCCGAATGGCGCCGTAAACACGTTCGCGGCGCGATTGTAAACGGGCTGGTTCAGCGTGATTACCTGCAACAGTTTGGTTCCTTTCGAACCGACGTAACCGGCTTCGAGCAGGAAGTCATTGGCAAACTCCCATTGCAGATTCGCGTTGTATTGATGAACGTAAGGGGTGCGCAACTCCGGATCGATAAAGATGCCGCTGATCGGCACGCCTACGATGGGCGACAACGGCGACAGCGGCGAAGGAATCGTCGGATTAACCGGAAACTGTCCCGGTTGCGGCACGGGTATAAACGGATCAGACATCGTCCGCAGTATGCCGGGCAGACCAACCGCTAACGCGAGATACGGATAGTTGAGTAACTGCGTGTTCGCGTAACGAGTCGAGAATCGATCGTAGTAAATGCCGTATCCACCACGCGCGACGAGCGAGCCCGAATCGTTCAAGCGATAAGCAAAACCGACGCGCGGCGCGAAGTTGTTCTTGTCTGTTGGAACGAGCGTGTCTTCCACTGTCGGAACACCCGCGAGCGTGCCGTTACCCGCCTGCACAAAACCATTCGGCGCACCGGCAGGCGACGCCGTCGTGCCCTGGCGAAACTGGTCGGGCAGGAAGTTGACGAGCCGTCCGCGAGTATCAACTGGATAGCCGTAGTAGTCGTAACGAACGCCGAGATTCAACGTCAGTCGCGAGTTAACCTTCCAGTCGTCCTGCGCAAATCCACTCCAGTCGTTCACGCGCAGCGCGCGATCAAACACGCCCGAACCGATAATCGAAACGCCGTTACCGATCAGGAAGTTGTTGAAGCTCGAGTAGATGATCTGCCCGCGCGAGAAAGCGTTGAAATAGAAATTGACCTGCGAGCGACGATATTCGCCGCCAAAGCGCAAACGGTGATTACCCCTCACGACCGACAACGTGTCGCCGTAAGTGAACGCGTTAATGCGCGACGACTGATCCGCGAACGGCGACGATCCGAGTGTGAACAATCCCGTTACAGTGAACGTCGGCATTCCCGGAAACAGGTTTCTGAGCGGAGTGTTGATGCCAAACTGTTGCGCCGTGAACGGCTCTTCCGCCTGCGAAGTCACACGCAAGCGACTGAAACCAAAACGCGCCTGGTTAACGACGTTCGGCGAGACGACCCACGTGTGCGTCAGCGAATTGAGATCCTGAATGATGTCGAGCGAACCACCCGTGCCCGGCAATTGAGTGACGCCATTGCCGAGACCGGCGAAGTTGTAGTTGGCCTGGAACGTCGGGTTGCTGGCGTAGAAGTTCTTCGAGCTGATCGTGTGCCGATCGTTTATACGCCAGTCGAGATTTGCGTTGAACTGGTTCTCGGTGAAACGCGACAGGCCGGAAATCGGAGTCAGGCCCGAAGGTGTCGCCGCCGAGGGAATCGCAAACTGGCCGTTCGGCAGTTTCGCATTCAACACCGAAACCATCACCGGATTGATCGCAGCAACAGGCAGATTGAACGCAGCAGCCAAACCCGCGGCGGTGCGATTGTCGTCACGCAATTGCGGCGGAATAAACGGAAACATCAAACTGTTGTTCAACGAAGCGCCGTTGCGTTCGCGCGTTCCCTGGTATGAACCGAAGAAGAAGAGACGATCGCTGACGATTGGACCACCAAGCGTGCCGCCAAACTGGTGACGGCTGAGTTCCGGTCGCGGACGCCCGGCCGCGTTGAGAAAGAAGTCGTTGGCGTTCAACGCGTCGTTACGCAGGAAGTAGTAAGCGTTGCCGTGATAAGCGTTACCGCCTGACTTCGTAATCGCTTCGACGTTGCCACCGGCATTCCGGCCCTGTGACGCATCGTACAGACTCGTTTGCACGATGAACTCCTGAAGCGAATCCGTCGCCGGCACGGCGATGTTCGGAGTCGAATTTGTGCCGATCGAGTTGGCGTCGATACCGTTGATGCGCACGTTATTGCTCGTCGTGCGCTGGCCGTTGACGGTGATGATCGCGTCGCCGCGTCCGAGCTCGGTGTTGTTGGCGACGGACGACGAAGTGCCGGGCGAAAGCGTCAGGAGTTGTTGGAAGTTTCGTGTCGGCAACGGAAGCTGTCGAATCGTTTGCTCTTCGATCGTGCGGCCGACCTGTGAAGTCTCCTGTTGGACCAGGGGAGCTTCGGCCTTGATCGTCACCATGCCGGAGACTGTCGCCGCGTCCAAACGAATCGGCAGGGTCGTGGTCTGTGTGACGTTGATCTTCACTTCGTCGACTACGACGCTGCGAAAGCCATTCGCGCTGATTTCGAGTTTGTATGTGCCGGCGGGCAAGAGAGTAAAGACGAAGTCTCCGGCGTCGTTGGTAACGGCTTCGCGTTCCTGCGCGTTGATGCCGCTGGTGAGCTTGATGGTGGCGCCGGGGACGACGGCGCCGTTGGCGTCGACGACATTGCCGCTCAACTGTCCGGTGCCGCCCTGGGCCAGCACGGTGGCCACGCAGCAGAGCACGATACACAGGAAACTTAGTGCTACACGAGTCGAGTGAAACATAATCTTCCTCCTACGAAAAACAACGAACGTTCGTTTTTCTTTAGCCACAGAAAAGCTCGTGAACCACAACTAATGATCTCTACGCGTGATTAGTTTTTGATTCTCGCTCTCTTGGTGACTTTTGTGCTTTTTTGTGGCTGCGAACCACCGTTGTGGTCCTGCAACAAACCGCGACAGTACATGTCCGTCAACTGCTGAATCACCTGCTCGTCCGTAAGCCCGAAGTGATGGTTGCCGCCGAACAGTTTCTCCACCAGGAAGTAGTTGAAAAACTGCATGTAGACGGCGGTGAAACCGACCGCGGGATCGACGTCGCAATGGACCGCGCCACACATCTGCAACTCGTCGAACTGCGTGGCGAAGCGGCGCCGCAGGTTGTGAACCAGTCCTTCAAACATCTTGCGAAAGTGGCGATTCTCGAACTCGAGCACGTCGATGTACATGAGCAGCCAGAAGTCGTGGTGATCGTTCACCATCTTCTTGATCTGGCCGCCGAAGCGAATCAGCGACTCGGGTTTGAGAGGTTCGTCGATCTCGTCGAAGATGGCACGCAGGCGGCCGTCGATGGTCGTCTGGTACTTGCCGATGATCGAACCGAGAATCTCCTCTTTCGTCCGGTAATAATTGTAAACGTTACCGAGCGAAGTCCCCGCCTTCGCGGCGATATTGCGCATCGAAGTGGCGTGAAAACCCTGTTTGATGAAGAGTTTTTTGGCCGCGTCTTCGATGCGGCTTTTGTTTTTTTCAATTGCGCTGGGACTTAGCTTGGGCATTCGCTTTAAAAACGAACGTCCGTATTTTTATTTTAGATTTGAATTGGTGTCAAGTTGAGCAGCGACTCTTTGGCGAAACCTTTGGTGGTGGCAGGACCCCGATAGAGTCCATTGTGTGATTGTTATGTATCAGGAGATAACCATTTGACCTGAGCACATTGCCTCCAAAAGGTGAGGCAATTTCCCCCACTCCAGTCACTCACACGACCTCGAAATCTTTTATTGACTTAGCGTCCAAAGCGGGTGTAGTGTACGCACCTCTCATAAGAGCATTTACTCGCGACCCCATCCTCGAGGGGAGTTTTTCCGACAGAAAGGAATCACCACTCATGGTCCATCACTCAAACCATCGCCGCACGGCGGCAGTACGCACACTGATCGCTTGCATAGCAATCCTGCTCCCAGTTGTCGTCGGCCCCGCCCGGGTCACGGCCGAACCACCGACTCATCCGCAGGTCACTCTTCCCGAGCCTGAACCGGGATCGTTCTTTAGTGTCTACGATTACACCCATGATGGGCGAGTCGTCGCCTTTGACGGCTTTACCATTTACGCCCAGCAGAGCCAGCAAACCGCAACGCTGACGCCGATCGGAACGCTCCCCGAGCTGTACCGTGGTGGAACCGATCCCGCGTTCATCTCCGTGTCGCCCAACGGTCAGACGCTCCTCCTGGGCGCCGGCGCCGGGGGGGCCAAGTTTCCCGACCCGGATTTCAACGGAAACATCTTCAAGATGCCTTCAAGCGGAGGCGAGGCCACGTTGGTCGGTCGCTATATGTGGGAGATCATCGGAACCTGGCTCACCAACAACACGTTCGTCTTCGGCCAGGGTGAGACGTTTGGGCTTTTCACCGGCTCGGTCGAGGCTCTCAACGTCAACACTGGGGTCACGACCCACATCGTCGGCAACATCCCCGGCGATCCCGGAGGCGTTGACTTTGATAATCAAGGCAACCTGTACGTCGGTCTCGGCTCGGGTCAGGACGGTAACCGCAGCGGTGAGATCCGCCGGTTCGATGACACTGTCGTGGACGCAGCGCTGGCCGGACAGGGGTTCGTCGACTTTGATGACGGCGGGCTTATTGCGAAGGTGCTCAACGCGGGCTCTTTCGCTTTCTCATCGAACGGAAAGCTCTTCGTTGGCGGCGCGAACTTCACGAACGGTGACTCCGGGTACATCGCGGAAGTGGACGTCGACACGGGCCAGATTGTGCGCAAGTTCGATCCGGCTGACGGGGACCCGAACGATGGGGACTTCACGTTCTACGAGGTTTCTTTTTCACACGCGCGCTGCACGTTGGGAGCGCTCGACCTATTCAGTTTCTTCAGCCCGGATCCGTCCGTGATCTACGAAGAGACACATGTATGCAACTAGTTTAGGCAGGCCATCTGGACCAACGCCTGGGATCGCCGCGACGCGCGTCTCGGGCGTGGTCCGACTGATTGTCTAAGGCTGGCCAAAATCGAACCGTGACGAGAGAACGTCGCGGTAATACTGTCCGCTCGCATCACTGCCACCAATGACATACAGGCGTGCGCCGAACTCAAGCGTACCAAGCCCAGCGCGTCCTGTTGGTAGCTTTCCATTCGGCGAGATTCGCCACTGGCCGATTCCATCAGGAATCGGAGCGCCTGGCAATACATATGCATAGCTCGTCCAATTTGAATAAGCGCCTGTGCCCGGTTGTCCGCCAGTGCTCAACAGCAGCGATGATTTTGGAGGTGTTAACTCAGCAAACACCGTCGCGTGACCGTAGATTCCCGTGATCAACCCACCAAGCGCGGTTCGCCATGGCGCGGGTGAACCATTAGACCGAGGCGCAGCCGTCTGGACATCACTAAAGACATCGATCAAATCGAGATCGCCCCATCCGCCGATGACCACAACATTATTTCTAACGACCAAAGCCTGCGGGGAGCTGCGGCCTCCTTTAAGATGAAAATTCGCAACCGTCCATTCGCCTACCGAACAGTCATCTCTCACGCTGGCAAATTCAATTGTGTCTAGGTGAACTGTATCTGGTCCGATTTGTGTAACACCGGCGACGACGTGGAGAAAGTTTCCTCGATCCGACTTGACGGCGACGAGGGAATGATTGGAGCGTGGAGTTTTCAGACGGTTCGGACTGGTGGTCCAGCTTGAAAGACGTCCACCGCCCTCAATACGCGCATACTGAATATCGTCATAATAATTAACCGATGTGGGGCCCGACGAACTCCCACCGCTTACAAATAGGCATTTACCGATTGCCGCAGCACCAGCTCCACCGCGCCCGTTCTTTAACGATGGTTCGGCTGCCCACGCGCTCAAGTGTCCATGGCCGCCGATCGTGGATCGCACAACGCTGTCGTAATAAATGACTTTGCTGGTCGCCGCGTCAAAGCGAAAACCGCCGAGCACATACACATATCTATCGGACCTCACTACCGAATGATAAGTTCGTGCTTCAGGAAGTGATGGCTCGGTTTCCCAGGCGCAAAACGCAGGCGTGTCCGGTGGCATCCATGATTGACGGCAATCGGGATTCTGCCCTAATGCCAAACTGCAAACCAACAAAATAACCGATAATAAAGAACCCATTTTCATGATTGTTTACCTCCAGTTTCAGGCCGTGCCTTTCGAAGAGAGAGTGAGAATTCCCTGCTCGTGCCCGTCCACGCGTTGCCGGAGGTTGCACACGAGTAAATTGAACTCAAAGGAATTGCGAGGTGATCGAGGCGTTCAGTCTGTGTTTACTTTGCGCGCTGGTAAGCCATCAGCGTTAACCCAACCTCGGCTTCGACCGCCTGGAGTCTTTTATACTGTTTGTCTGACAGCTTCGCCGGTAACGCTTCGTTTTCTGACACGACATGTGGCTCGGTCAGTTCCTGACGATTGAGTTCATAAGCTACAAAAACCAAACCGAGTTTTTTCTCCAGTTCGGTAACCTGCTTGAGCTGCTGCGGCGTCGGATTGGCAAGCCTTAGTGGTGCAGTTGCTTCATAAGCCACCAACGTCACACCCAACTCCCTTTCCATCGACTGCAAACGCGACATTTGTTCCTTCGACAATTGCGCTTGTTGCGTTTCCGGATGCAACGCCAGAACCTGAACGTTCAATTCTTTTTCCAGCTCACTTATCCGACTCTGGCGCAGCCGGTCCAGTTGGGCGATTTTCATTTGAGAAGTACTCATTTTAGGTCTCCTTGCTATTGAGATTAATTGTCGAGCAGCAGGTCACAAAAATAAAAGGACTCTCTGAAGACAACCTCACCTAACTTGCATTTAACTGGTTTCTGGAACATTGGCCCATCGAAAACAAAACTATGGTACTCGCCGTTCTCGCCACAGAGATCAACGCCCGAGGGCAAGTCATTAAGAAACTCGCGATCGATTATCCTGCCGACATACGACTGATCAAGCACCGATCCATCGACGCACACGACGTAAGCCTTAAAGCCCATATCGATAATCCTGGATATATGCTCGTAGGAATTCTTCCGCATTAACGGGAAGCAGCCCTTGACGCCTGTTCTCTTGAAGGTGGCCATTCTGCGTTTTTCGATAAAAATGTCTCCCGTAGCAGCTACGGTAGTCCCTTCCGTCTTTTGCCGCAAAAGTGCTTCCTCAATTACTGCTTCATATTGGCTCATAGCCGCGCCCTTGGGAATATAGGTCTTGTGAAGATTCAAACCTAAACACTCAGCCTGATATTCCAGCAGCAACCGCCGCACTCCATGTCCGCTGATCCGGTCGTAACCTTCAGTCAGCGTCGTCAACAGAGAAGTCACCTGATAATCGCGGTACAGTTGATTTGTTTTAGCCTCATAAAGCGCCATGACACTATCTTTACCGCCGCTCCAGTACATCAACATGCTTTCATCCATGAATGACTCCTGTGGCATGAGCAACTTGTTTCAAGCCGTTTCCGAAAAGGAAACGAGTTGCGCGTAAGCTAATTCAGCTAGTATTCGAGTTAGTTCGAACTCTGAGAGTGTTAGTCTTTCATTTGAAAGGTCTTTCAGGATTTTTCGCCCGCTCATGACCCCATCGATTCGCGTCAGAATTCGCGTTACCGACCAGGGGGAAAACCGTTCAAAGTCGCCCCAGGGCGTCGTGCAAAACACACTGAAGTATTTATCCCCGCTTGAACCCTCACTCTCTGTGCGTCGATTAGATCGTTGGCGTCGGCAGAAACGCTTACTCGTCGCGGTCCCAATTTTAAATGAAGGTCGAGCAAGCCGTGAGAAGGATCTTTTTTTACAACATGGTCCCTTCGATTATACATGCATCGAGTTCCGCTGACTGCACGCCCGAATAATTCTCAATCCGACGGAGATCACCAGACAAGTTTTCCACACCAGCTTTGCGGTTATGCACCATCACTGCAATTCGAAGAGGTGAATGTTATCCCCGGCGACTGCCAGCAGACGTGAGATCGGTTCGTACGCAAGGGCTGCTCCTATACGCGTGGAAACTTCATGGTTCCCGAGCGTGACCAAACGATCATTTTCCACAAAACCTATCCATACGACGCCTTCCTGAGTCGCGGAAAAGAAATATTGCTTGTCGCCAATAACGGCTTGATCAATGCAGAAGTTGAAAACCTGATCTCGTTTCGAATCCACTACGAGGTTTACGGTATCGAGCAAGTCGAATCCAGCTTCGTTGATTCGATAAAGCCAGAGGTTCTTATCGTCTGGGCCAACTGAACAGTTTGATAACAGCAGGTAGTCTCCACAACTATCAATGTCATTGATCCCGCGTTGTGCGGAGTCGTTGTAACGCATTCGAGCCATAAGAGAGCCTTCAACAACATCGACGAGACAGATGTCTCCATCTTCAGAGCCTGTAACCACGAAACCCGGCTTCCATCTCTCAACGCCTCGAATGTTCTTCAATGGATATGGACTCTGAATCGGGTCCGGCGAACGCAGATCGATTGTGTGGCATAGCCTGAAACTTTCAGCATCGTCTCCAACGTGCCATACGAGCAAAAAGCCGTTTGCATGCACCGAGATAAAGTACAGACGACCGTCACATTCACTAGTGGTCCCATCATTCGCAACCCCAATCGCCGGGTCGTAGCAAAGCATCGTTTGCACACACAGCCCACCGTCAACCGAGCTGCCCCCTTGCCACACAATCATTGAGCTCGCCTCATTTGATGAAACGAACACTGATTGTTTGATTTTGGCGATCATCTCGATGCCGGAGAATGAAGGAACGGTTAGGGCTGCCGAAATGATCGGAGCGCGTGTCAGTCCATTCCCTCGATGAAAGACCGTCAGGGTTCCGTCCCACCGCCCAATAGCGAAGGTCTGTTCGTCGAGCCATCGAACGGCTTGGGCCATCGAGTAAGTTGTGCCTATATCTTTAACCGGTAGCTTGACTGAGCTCGGCGGCGCGGGAGATTCGGTGAGTAAGACTGGGATGGGTTGTGCGGTTTGCATTGAGGTATTCAGAAATTCATAGATGACGGCGCACTACCTTAGACCCGGTCGATCGCGTTATCGCCGAGTACGGTAGGCGCCATTAGTCGAGTACTTAATGGAGCCCACTTAGCCCCTCACGCAGTTGAACGTGCTTCGAAGTCCCTGGCGGATTACGTCGAGGATTAGGAATTGCCCAGCTTGAGAGGAGGAGGCTGACATTACAACTTCCTTTATGAGTGTCAAACCAGATGACGGTGGACTGGGACCGCCACCAACTACAGTCAGTGCCCGGATACTACACTCCTGATAAAACCTTAGCAAGAAGTTTTTTGCTGCTGAAACCGCACCGTTTCAAGTGCGTTTATGAATCACCTGCGTTCGCTAAGGCGTGCCCTGGGTGGTTGCGCGCTGCATTTTGAGCCATCCTAAAATCTCGTTCAGGTCAATCGACTCGCGAACATGCTTTGCCAGCCCATCGAAACGTGCTTCACGTTCGGCTTTTACGTTCGCGAAAGCGGTGGCCGGATTCAGATGACAAGCTGCACGTGCGGCTCTAACGAAAGCGTGACGAAATTTATCATCATCGAACAAACCATGAAGGTAGGTGCCGATGATGCGGCGATCTCCACTCGCGACGCCGTCTAAGATTGAATGGGCATCACCTTTACGTGTCAATTCAAAAAGTGGTTTGGCCTCCGACTTATATTCAGTGGCGCCCAGATGAATTTCGTAACCGGTTGCAGTGCCACATGCCATGACCTGGCCGAAGATCTCATCGCTCAATAATTCCACATTCGCCGGACGTGTTATTTTTTCCGCCTCCAGGGTAGTACTAATGGGAAGCAGTCCGAGTCCTTGCACTTCTCCGCCGCCTTCCAGACCCGCGGGATCGCGTATATCCATACCTAATATTTGCATTCCTCCGCAAACTCCCACGGTGTAGCCCCGTGTCACCTGTGCTTGAATGGCTTTGTCGAATCCTTCAGCTTGAAGCCATCTAAGATCATTGATTGTCTGTTTAGTTCCCGGAATGATAATTATGTCGGCGTCTTTAGCGTCACGAGCCCGAGACAGATAAGCCAGCGCCACGGAAGGTTCGGCGGCCAGGGCATCGAAGTCGGTGAAGTTTGACATGTGCGGAAGCGCAATTACGCCGACACGCAGACGACGACTAGCCGAGTCATCGTCATCGCGCCACACTCTTGCGACTGTTTTCTGGTCCTCCATTGCTACGCCATCTTCCTCGTCCAATCCAACATCCCGCAGGTAAGGGATAACTCCGAGGCAAGGAATATCAATGCGGGGTTTAATCATCTCGAGACCGGGCTTCAGCAGCGACACATCGCCCCTGAACTTGTTAATGAGATAACCACGCACCCGTTTTCGTTCGTCTGGTTCCAGCAGTTCCAGCGTTCCGAAGAGCGAAGCGAATACTCCACCACGATCAATATCTCCGATTAATAGGCAGGAAGCATCGGCAGCCTCAGCCATACGCATATTTACGATGTCATGTGCTTTTAAATTGATTTCGGCTGGCGACCCTGCACCTTCCAGAACGATGACTTCATATTGCGAGGCAAGTCTTTCGTAGCACTCTAAAACCGTGGGAAAAAGTTCTTCCACGCGATGTTTATGATAGTCGGTCGCCGTTACCTGTCTCCATACACGCCCTTTGACGATCACTTGTGAGGCGGTATCCGAAGACGGTTTGATTAAAATCGGATTCATATCGGCAGTGGCCGCAACTCGCGCGGCCTCAGCTTGCATGGCCTGAGCGCGTCCGATCTCAAACCCGTCAGGAGTTGCGGCCGAATTTAAGGCCATATTCTGGGCCTTGAACGGAGCCACGCGAAACCCTTCCTGCGAGAAGATTCTACAAAGTGCGGCCGAGATCAGGGATTTGCCTACATGAGAACCCGTCCCCAAAACCATTAATGCCTTTGCTCTCATCCTATTCTTAACCTTATTCCTAGCTTAATTCTGTCTCACCCTTATTAGATGGCCGAGTAACGACGGCGATTGCGGAGCAGCCAAAGAAAAACCGGCCCGCCCGCCAAGGCAGTGACTACACCAACAGGTAGCTCGCTCGGTGAAACAACAACACGTGCAAGGCTGTCGGCAAGTACTAGAAACGCAGCGCCCAACAAGAACGATGTAGTAAGCAAAACTCGAACGTCCTGGCCGAAAAGTAACCGCGCTATGTGCGGCACAATCAAACCGACGAAACCGATTGTGCCGCCAATCGAAACCGTGACACCAACAATGAGTGAGCTAACCACGTAGACTATTCGTTCCGTTCGACGCACGTTAACCCCGAGGCTGGCCGCCGACTCCTCGCCGATTGCAAGTAAGTGCAGATCATTCGCATGAGCTATTAACACGAGCCAGGCCGGAATCAGGAATATCAATACTCTCCAAATCAAATCGAATCCGACTACATCCAAACTGCCCATAAGCCAACGTAGAATCTGCAAGGATTGGCTGGAGCTGGCAATATATTGAAGTAAAAGGACCCCAGCCGAAGCGCAAAAATTCATCACAACACCCGATAACAAGAGTGCTCCCGGCAATACTACGGCTCCCGTGCGCGCAAGGCGATAGACTACGAAGACAGCCAGGAGCGATCCGGCGAAGGCCGCGATGAAAATAATCGGAATACCCGCTACCCTGATTCCCAAGCCGAGCACAATGGCGATTCCTGCTCCTAAAGCAGCCCCTCCTGAGACGCCGAGTGTGAACGGTTCGGCAAGCGGATTTCGAAAAAGTGATTGAAGCGCTGCCCCAACACTAGCTAGAGAAGCTCCCACGAGCGCCGCCATGATTACCCGCGGAAGCCGCACTCGAAAGAAAACGTTGCGTGCGATCGCGTCGTGTTGAAGCAATGCGAAATCCAGTTTCTGATAACCGACATAAAGACCGACACAACAAGTAATGAGCAAGACGAGCAACAAAAGAGGAATTGCGTAACGCAACCGGCGCGATGCACCTGGACCTTTGAGCTGACTCTGATTTCTCGAGCCGCGCTCTTGCCTGGCCATCGCCTCAGTCAACTCGCCAGTCGACTTGATTGGCCTTTCCACGTTCTCAAATTCGGGATGCGAGATTGTTGGCATTACTGTTCCGACCAGACGAATGTTCGGTCTTCAGCACGCAGAGTTCGCACCGGGGTATCGTAAATCTCGCCAAGGAGTGAGTCCTTAAGAACGGTCTCAGGCGGACCGCTGGCAACGACTCGTCCACATTTCATCGCAAAGAGAACGTCAAATGTTTGATTGAGCGACATCAAATCGTGCGTGACGGTCAGCACTGTTATGCCCCGGTCATCTCTAAGGCGCAGCAGAGAGCGAGCTAGTTGCGCTCGATGTTTCAGGTCGAGCGCGCTTGCTGGTTCATCCAGGAACATAACCTCTGGTTCCTGAGCTAACGCGCGTGCGACTGTTACCAGTTGCTGCTCACCACCGGAAAGTTCAGTCACCGGCCGCATCGCCAGATGCCCGGCATCGAGTGCTTCAAGAGCACCGAGCGCGATCTCCTCATCCGCACCACTCTCGAATCGGAACCGCCCGGAATAGGGGTTCCGGCCAGTCAGTACAACCTCGAGTGCCGTAAACGGAAAGATCGTAGACGATGCTTGCGGAACATAAGCTATATGTCTTGCTCGCCGTCGCGGCTCCAACTTTGACAGAGGCATACCTCGAAAGGCAACTTCGCCACTATCAGGCTCAATTAGTCCCGCAAGAACACGAAGGAACGTTGACTTGCCCGAGCCATTAGCTCCAATCATTCCACCCATTGAACCTTTGGGCAGTGATAGTGAAGCAGAATTTAAAACAGGTACAGTGGAATAGGAGAACGTGACGTCCGTTGCTTCAATGAGTTGCTCCGCCGAGCCCGGCTGCTTCTGATTCTCGTTAGTCACAGTTTGATTCACAACGTAGCTAGTCGGGCAGAGTCGGAAAGACCTCTGGATGGATGTAATGTGCAAACCGCCGCGTCGTAGGCGCTACAAACTGACTCGGATGAATGGCCGTATCGTGGCCCATCGAGAAAACGCGGCCTGTTTGCACAGCTGAAACTTCACTGAGTTCACGCCAAACCTGCATAGGATTCTCCGCAAGCCTTCCCTTCGGGGTTTGCACCATGTCAACGATAACTTCGGGATCGAGACTGAGTACCGCTTCTTTGGTGATCTTCCCGTAGCCGGAGTTTGCCGTCGGAGCAATTGGCTCCCCACCTGCGATGGCGACCATTTCATCAAGGAAGCTGCCGCGTGTTGCTACGTAAATGTCGCGGAGAGTGCCGGGGACGCGATCAACGACGCAAAGTACGCGGCGTCGCGGACGATCTGCGAGCGCCGCCCTTACCTGCTCAACTTCATTTCGAGTGTGAGCAGCAAGTTCAGCAGCTTCCGCGGCATGGCCCACGGTTTTTCCGATCTGCTCTATCGCCTCGTAGATGTCCGCCAAAGTCTGACTCTTGACGAATATTGAATGCACACCTATGGCGTTTAGCTTATCGCGTAGAAAAGCTTCCTGAGCATCCACACCGATCACGATGTCAGGTTTCAGCGCGGTTATTTGCTCGAGATTCGTTGAACCCCAGCCACTGACTCGTGGTTTGTTAACGACGTCCGCTGGATAAGTACAATACTCCGATACAGCAACCACATCCGGCCACGAACCAATTGCATAAAGAATTTCGGTAACGCTTGGAGAAATCGACACGATTCTTGTGGGCTGGGTTTGTTGGGGCTCCATTTTCGGCGGTGAGTTCGTACAGTTGGAGAGCAAAACCAAGGCGAACGCAACCGCCGAAAACCAGCAGACTCTTGATTTGTTATCTCGCATCATTTTTCGCGGAGTCGGTTTAGAAAGTGAACACAATGCCAGCCAGCCCGGTGCGCCCAGGAGCCCGAAAACCTTCTTCAACGTAATCGCTGCCAAAGATGTTGCCGAACTTTCCGTAAAAACGCATTGCGCGCGACTCGGTCAACCGTTTCAGGTAACTAACGTTGAGGTCTGCCTTTGTATGACCTTCGAAAGGAAAGAGAACCTGCGAAAAAAAGACGGGATCGAACAGCGGGAAATTATGCTCGCTCACCGAGTGCAGATTGAAATTGATGTTCAGCCCGTTCTCAAACGACTTGTTGACTTCTAAACCAAACATGTGGCGCGGGATGCTGAGTGCTTGAATGTTCGCACCCGCCGGAAGCCTGACATTATCGGCCCGTAGAATAGGCGTCGCTTGCACTTGGGTAGAATTCGTAAAGGTGTAATCGGCGACAACATCGATCCAGTTATGCGGAGACACGGCTAAGCTCAATTCAACGCCGCGCGCTAAAGCTCCCGGGGCGTTTGTTTCACGCATGAAGGCTGTCGAAACGATTACCTCCTGCAATTTGCTATAGAAATAAGTAGCGCTCGCACGAAGCTGATTGTTCCATGCCGTCTGGTCAATGCCTCCATCGACGCTGAGACCTCGTTCAGGCCTTAGAAATGGATTCCCGATACGTTGGCCCCGGAAAGTCACGAAGCGCTCACTCAGGCTCGGCGCGCGGAAACTATTACCAACGTGTGCTCGCAATTTGGTGTTGGACTGTGGGAACAAATAGGCGATTGATCCATCACCAGTCATCGCGCGCTTGACGTCTATGTTCTGTACTTCCGGCACACTTTCAGGATTCTTGATAGTAAAACCCTGTGTTCGAAACGCCGCGGAAAACTGCAAGCGTCCATCGAGAAATGTCAGTTGGTCTTGCGCGAAGAAGGCTAGTGAACGCTGCCGGTCAGTCGTTTGAGGCGTGGAGAAGAAAGGCGACGTAAAAATCTGCGAGAACTTCTCATATTCCCCTTCCACGCCGGCCGTAATCAGGTTATGCCGGTCAACCCGAATTGTATTAATAAAGTTAAAGGTCTGTATGCGGCCCGTGTTTTGAAAAACCGAGACATCCGCAAACAGTCCAAGTCTCTTGGCTGTTTCACTCTGATCGGGACCACTGTCGAAGCGCTTACTGGTGGCGACCGATTGGAATGCTGCTGAATAGCTGTACACGCTATTCACCTGATGTAAGAACGTCAGCGAACCTACAAAGAGATAAGCTTTTCTGAAGTTGTCTGGATCTGGATCGTTCTCCAAAAACCCTACGACTGGTCCAGTGCCGATGCCAAAGCCAAAGGGGTTGCTGTCCGGACCAATTGGAAACGGAGAATCGTCGACGCGGCTGAAACCTCTCGTATAAGAAATTGTTCCGCGCAAGCTGATCTTTGGATTAAAAGCGTAACGAGCATGTCCGCCGAGGCTGGTGTTACGGTAAATCTCACCATCATGAACGCCGTGGTTCACGTCAAGACGAGTTGCCGAGAAGCTGTATCCAAATCGTTGTCCGACGCCTCCGCTCACTTGGAATCGTTCACGAAAAAGACCGAGGCTGCCGCCTTCGAAACCTAAATTGAACTTGGGGGCTCCAGCGCCTTCAAGCGAGACGATGTTGACTACACCGCCGACGGCATTGCTGCCGTAGAGCGAGCTACCAGAGCCGCGCAGCACCTCAACACGATCGAAGTTGTTGACCAGGATGTCTTCCATGAACGGATTTAGCCCGCCTCGGAAGTCCGCGGCATCCCTCACTCGCAGTCCATCGAGGAGGATCGAAGTATCTACAACTCTCAAGCCTCGAATCAGGATCTTGGAGAACCCGCCTGGACCACCGAGTTGCTCCACGCGCACGCCTGGCGTCAGCCGTAATGCATCAACCAGAGAATTCTCGTTACGGCGCTCGATCTGATCGGCGTTTATTACGCTGATTGCTTTCGAGGTCTCGTCAATAGTCTGCGGTGTGCCTTCGGCAGTAACGACGACTTCACTATTAATGGCAGCGAGTTCCAGATTGAAATCGACTGTATCTCCGTTGGATTGTGCGCGCAAAGCACGTGCGTTGCGCGAAAAACCCTGTGCATCCACAGTCACGACATATTCCCCGGGCGACACTCCGTCGAAACGATATGAGCCGTTTGCATCACTGGTCGTAATCAACAGCCTGTTATCGCGACTGTAGAGCGTTATGATTGCGCCTGCGACCTTCGCTCCTTTGGGGTCGACCACGGCGCCTTTGATGTTCGTTGTTGTTTGTGCGAAAACCAGGTTTGCGTAAATAAGAATAACAAGCGCGGACAGACTTCTTTTGAGTCTCACAGGGTCTCCTTACCCTCCCGTTCGGAGAGTGATTGGAAGACGCCCTGAAGGTTGGTTCCTGACTTATGACCACGAAAAAGTTCTTGAGGTCGCGTACGCGGCTACAAGTAACTTATTGTATGGTCCATCACAGTTGCGACGGCAGTGGCGGATTTGCACCGCTCTTCCCGGAGCCCTCAGCGCGTTGAGGTGTTTGTTTTACGAGCAAGCAGAGACTACAGGCCCATCCGCTCACTCTCGTAGTTAAAAAAAGCGATTGCTTCAAACTAATACCAGGCGGCATCCCAACTGATTAGAGGATCAACACCTCTAATATCTGGGTTGAGGTCCTAACGCAGTGATCGGAACCCGCTCTTCGAAAATCGAGACCACATCTTACGCTCTAAGACCTCACGTGACAACACTGGCTTGGCGCAGCCGTCGCAGGTCATCTTAATCTCATTTGATTCTCGTTTGATTTCTACTGTTATAGGTACGCTGATCCTTACGCCGATGTCATAGAGGGCGGCAATCGTTTTTATTAAACCATCTCCAGCGGGATCTTTCGCGTGGGTGGAGGGAATGCCTGGTCCAAGTCTTTCAGATCATGCTTGGTAAGTTGAATATCGTGCGCAGCGCGGTTATCGCGAATGTGCTCAGGCTCACTCGCTTTGGGAATGACGATCAGACCAGGGTCCCGCAACAACCAGGCAAGCGCGATCTGCGCGGGGGTCGCGTTGTGTCGCGAGGCAACAGACGTGAGCGCTGGCTGTTCCAGGATGCGCTTCAGTTCGGCGCGATCGCTGCCGAGCGGAGAGTAGGCCATGACCGGAATACTTCGCTCTCGACACGACGGCAGCAGATCCCATTCGATCCCACGATGCGCAAGGTTGTACAGCACTTGATTCGTCGCAATCTCGTCGCCGCCGCGTAGCGCGTACGCTTCTTCCATGTCGCTGACGTCGAAGTTGCTGACGCCGTGATCGAGAATCTTTCCGTCTTGCTTGAGTTGCTGAAACGCGTCGAGAGTTTCGGAAAGCGCAATATTCCCGCGCCAATGAAGCAGATAGAGATCGATGTAGTCGGTCTTGAGACGTCGCAAACTTCTCTCGCACGCCGCAATCGCGCCGCGGCGCGATGCGTTGTGAGGATAGACCTTGCTGACTAGAAAGACCTCCTCGCGACGGCCGGCAATCGCCTCCGCGATAACCTCCTCGGCGCCGCCTTCGCCGTACATCTCCGCCGTGTCGATCAGCGTCATGCCGAGATCGATGCCGAGTCGAAGCGCGGCGACCTCCTGCTGTCGCCGCGATCGATCCTCACCCATGCGCCACGTTCCCTGACCAAGAACGGGTATAAGTCGTCCGGACGGCAAAAGCGTGGTTCTAACATGCGACGCGCTATTCGTTTCTCCACTCATGCCGTCTACGTTACTGAAACTCACGAGCGGCGGCCAGCGATCACGGCGTTAGGTAGTGCCTCAGTTTGAATTCTCCGATCTCTGTGTCCTCTGTGGTCTCTGCGTAAACGGTATTCTTGGAGCATATTCAACGCAGAGAACAGAGTAGTACGCAGAGATCACATCAGAGAAAACTTCAAACTGAGGCACTAC
>DASTTB010000008.1:0-11626 GCA_035760365.1 Pyrinomonadaceae bacterium | reverse complement strand
AAACCTCATGGAAGATGACCGCATAGATGATTGATCGTGGCTCGTCAGCCTTGATCAGTTGAGGACCGCTAACTACGGTAGAAGAAAAAGCTAACAGTCTCATGTCAAAGAGCAATCTAGCGACTTATAGTAACGGCGCTTTAGCGTCATTGTTGGAGTCTGTCCAAAAAAGTTCTTGACTCCGAACGACCCTTCATAGATGTCCTAATCTGACTATGATCTTTTAATCCGTGTTCTTCCTGTGGGCGTAACATCAGTTAAAGCAGCGCTCATAGGGAAGCCGGATAGGAACGAATTTCAAACTAGGACAAAAGAACCTGGAATGACTGTCGATTGGATCGCGTTAACGCTATTCGCCCTGCTACTTTCGTGGTTTAAATGCTGGCGGAGATGTATCCCGCTGCTAGCGCAATCAGGATGGCCGCGCCGACAATCACGCGATAGACGATGAACACTCCGGTCGAGTGCGTCCGGAGAAAGCGCAGGAGGAACCAAATTGAGGCGTAGCCGACGGCGCCGGAAACGATCGTCGCAACGATTAATGCGCCGTAAGTATCGGTGGGGAGTTTTTCGATCGCTTCCTTCAATTCGAGAAGACCGCTGGCGGCAATTGCGGGGATTGAAAGTAAAAACGAAAACCGCGCCGCAGTCTCACGCGTCTGACCGGCAAACAGTCCGCCCATGATCGTCGATCCCGATCGACTCGAACCCGGAATCAACGCCAACACCTGCGCACAACCAACTGCCAGCGCGTCGCGAACGCCGAGTTTGTCCATGCCGTGATCTCGTTTGCCGACGAACTCAGCGATCGTCAACAACCCGCCAACCACGATCATCATCGTCGCGATCACCCACAAGTTCTTCGTAAACGGTCCTTCGATCTGTTTCTTGAACAACAGACCGACGATACCAACGGGTATCGATCCGATAATGACTAACCACCCAAGCCACGCATCCTGCGACAACTTCGAACTCGATCGATCTTTCAATAACGCGACATGATCGCCCACAAACGCGCGGGTGATATTGACGATGTCGCGTGCGAAGTAGATGAGCACGGCGAGCAAAGTGCCGAGTTGAATCACCGCGATCGTGGCCGTCGTCTGCTCAGCCTGCAACGTCTTATCCGCGACGTCGCCGTAAAGATTGACGACGCGGGCTGCGAAAACGAGATGTGCTGTTGAACTAACCGGAATGAACTCTGTCAGACCCTGGACCAGGCCGAGAAGGATCGCTTGAAGAATGGTCATCTAGTTATCAATGATTATCAGATTTTATTCGCGGAACGAATTGCGCGAGGCAATCCAGTCGTACATAAACGTCGGCATCAACATCCCGGCGCGCACGACGGTCGCAAGTTGCCACGGAAACGCGACGCTCTTCTTTCCCTTTTCGATCGCGGAGACGATCTTCGGGATCGCGTCGTCGAGCTCCATCAAATAAGGCATCTTCGCGTCGCGACCCGCAGTCAGCGGCGTCTTGATAAAACCGGGATGAATGATGGTGACGCGAACTCCAGTGCCACGCAGATCGATGCGAACGCTTTCGAAGTACGCAGACATCGCCGCCTTGCTCGCGCAATACGCCGCCGACTTCGGTAACCCGCGATACGCCGCGAGACTCGAAATCGCCACGAGCTGTCCCGTGCCACGTTCGATCATCTGCGGCACGACGGCAGCGACACTGTTTGCCGCGCCCAGCACGTTGATGCTGATAACGTTGGCGGCGTGAATCGGATCGAGTTGAGAAATGTGGTTCGACGTTCCCACGCCCGCGTTAGCAATCAAGATGTCGATTGGCCCAAGCTGCGCTTTGACACGATCGGCCGCGGATCTCATCGCGTCCGCGTCGCGAACATCAGCCGCGACGGCAAGAGCTTTGCCTCCGCGCAGCCGCGTTGCGTTTACGATCTCCTCGAGCAGATTCTCTCGGCGCGCCAACAACCCAAGCCGTGCGCCACGCGCAACCAGATCCAGCGCCAAACCTTTCCCGATTCCGGAAGAGGCGCCGGTTATCATCACCACTTTGTCTGTCCAGAATCCCATCGAAGAAGATCAGACCATCACGATCACCGGCATGATCACCGGTCGCGATCCGGTCTGTTTTTGAATGAAGCGCTTCAACTCAACACGCACGTGCTCTTTCAAAAGCGACTCATCACCAAGCGTCTGCCGTGAGGCGCCGGCGACAGCCGCCGTAACCACTCGTTTCGCATCGTTCATCAGGTAATTTCCCGACGACGAACTCGGGTTGAATCCATTCGCGCCGCCCAGCCCGCGCACGCCGCGCGCGACGATCCGCGGCTCGCCTTGCAACTGGCCGGTCTCGTCGTCGATCGTCAACACGACCGTGATCGTTCCTTCGTACGCCAACTGCTTGCGTTCGCGCACAGTCTCACTGTCGATCTCTTCAAACCCGCTCTCGTCGATAAACGTGCGCCCGATCTCTTTCTTGTTGATGACCGCGGCGCGCTCGCCGTCGAGTTCCAGCACGTCGCCGTTTTCGATCAGGATGATGTTCTCTTCCGCGTAGCCGAGATGGTTTTTGACAAACTCCTTGTGCCGGAAAAGCATTCGATACTCGCCGTGAATCGGCACGACAAACTTCGGCCGCACCGCTTCCGTCATGATGCGAATGTCTTCCTGCGACGCATGACCGCTGACATGGACCAGCCGCCGCTTTTCTTCGATGATGTTCGCGCCGCGCTTGTAGATGAAGCCGATCATTCGCGAGATGAGTCGTTCGTTGCCGGGAATGATGCGCGCTGAAAGTACGACCGTATCGCCTTCCTCGACCATCAGTCCCTTGTAACTCTGCATCGCCATCTGCGAAAGCGCCGCACGCGACTCGCCCTGCGATCCCGTCACTAAGAACACGATCTCGTTATCGCTCATCAACTTCGTCTGGTTTAGCGAGACCAGCAAGCCGTCGGGAATGTCGAGATAACCGAGTCGTTCCGCAACCTCGACGTTCTTCTGCATCGATCGCCCGAGCACGCAAACGTGACGATTGAACTGTTGGGCCACGTCCAACACGATCTGCAAACGATGAATCGACGACGCAAACGCCGCGACGATGATGCGGCCGGGTGCTTCGGAGAAGATCTCTTCGAAGGCGGGAATAACTGCGCGTTCGGAAGGCGTGCGACCAGGAACGGTGGCGTTCGTCGAATCGGAGAGCAACGCCAGCACGCCGTCCTGTCCGTAACGACGGAACGAACGAAGATCGATCGGTTCGCCGATGACCGGCGTTTCGTCGACCTTGTAATCGCCCGTGTGAATGATCGTTCCGACCGGCGTCTTGATTCCGAGTGAGAAACAATCGACAAGCGAATGCGAAACGCGTATGAACTCGACCGCGAACGATCCGATCTCGACCACGTCGCGCGGCTCGACGCGATGGATCAACACGTCGCCGAGCAGATCGTGCTCTTCGAGTTTGCTTTCCGCGAGGCCGGCGGTGAAATGTGAACAGTAAACCGGAACGTTAAACTTCTTCAGCAGGTAAGGCAGCGCGCCGAGATGATCTTCGTGGCCGTGCGTGAGGACGATGGCGGTGATGTCGTCTTTATATTCGTCGAGAAAGGCGAAGTTCGGGATCGAAACGTCGACGCCGTACGCCGTTTCTTCAGGAAAACCCATTCCGGCGTCGAGAATCAACATCTCGTCGCCGTAGCGCAAAGCCATGCAATTCATTCCAAACTCGCCGATACCGCCGAGCGGGATGATCTCGAGCACACTAGCCATAAGTGACACAGTTTAACGCGGATGACACGCATCTGTCTTCATCTGTATTATCCGCGTATGACCAGACTCCTAATCGCCTTTGCTTTTGTTTTCCTGTTTCTCGCCACGGCCAGCGCCGCCACGCAGACGATGCGCGTCGACTATTACCACACCGGCGACGCAACTATGGAAGTGTTCAGCATCGATCGCGTGGTGATTGAGCCACTGCCGTGGCCGGGCGACTTGAAACAGTCGATCGACACGTCGAACCTCGGCAAGTATTTCTTCGAAGTCCGGGATCAAAAGACGAAACAAGTGCTCTATTCGCGCGGTTTTGCGTCGATTTACGGCGAATGGGAGACGACGGACGAGGCGAAATCGATCAAGCGCACGTTTCAGGAATCGCTGCGTTTTCCTGCGCCGGCAGCGCCCGTCAGCATCGTATTGAAGAAACGGGACGCCAAAAACAATTTCCAGGAGATTTGGACGACGACAGTCGATCCCGCCGACCAGTTTATCGATCGTTCGAAGCGCGTGGCGCCCGCGCCCGTGATCACGATCCAAAAAGCAGGTGACCCGGAAACAAAGGTCGACTTCCTGATTCTCGGCGACGGTTACACCGCGGCTGAGGCGAAGAAGTTCGAGGCGGATGCGCGGCGGCTTACCGAGGTTTTGTTCTCCACGTCGCCGTTTAAAGAGCAACGCAGGCATTTCAACGTGTGGGCCATGTCGCCGCCGGCCCCTGAGTCAGGCGTGTCGAGACCATCGACCGGCGTCTATCGCGACTCGCCGATCGGAGCGACGTACGACGCGTTCGGTTCCGAGAGATACGTTTTGACGTTTGATAATCGCTCGCTGCGGGAGACTGCGGAGTTTGCGCCGTACGAGTTTATTGAAGTGCTGGTCAACAATCGCACGTACGGCGGCGGCGGGATTTTCAATCTCTACAGCACGGTCGCTTCGGATAACGCGTTTGCGAACTACGTGTTCGTACACGAGTTTGGTCATCACTTCGCGGCGCTCGCCGACGAGTACTACACGTCGTCCGTTGCTTATGCGCCGGCGACTAATCGCGTCGAACCATGGGAACCGAACGTCACAGCGCTGCTCGACGTCACAACTCTGAAGTGGCGGGCGCTTGTCTCGCCGTTTGCGAACGTGACTCCGATTCCGACGCCGTGGAACAAGGAAGCATTCGAAGCGTACTCACGCGAGATCCAAAAGCGGCGCGCGCAGTTGCGCAAAGACAAGCGACCGGAAGAAGAGATGGAAGCGCTGTTTCGCGAGGAGTTGGCGCACGAGCAGAAGATGTTTGCGGCCGAGAAGCACGCGGGACAGGTTGGCGCGTTTGAAGGAGCGAACTACGAAGCGCGTGGCTATTATCGCCCGGAGATCGACTGCATCATGTTCTCGCGTAGCGATAAGTTCTGCCGCGTCTGCCGTCTCGCGATCGAGCACGTGATCAAAATGTACTCGCGCCAGAGTTAGCCACAAAGAGGCACAAGAAAACACAAAAGGGAAACCAGTCTCTAAAGTTGGCTCTCTTTTGTGTTTGCTTGTGCCTCTTTGTGGCTAACTATCAAGGCTTCAGCGGCGCGATGAAGTCCTGGTCCTTCGTGCCCTGGTGACAGACGATGCAGGATTCCTGCCCGCGTTCTTCGAGATCCGAGACGAGTGCGTAAGTCAGGCCGCGATCGGACCACGTGATCACTTTCAACCCGTGAATCGCATTGTAATGAAACGTCAATCCTTTCGCCGCGATCGCCTCACCACCTGACGGCCTCGCCACCGCATCAGACGTGATCACGAGACTGATCGGCCGCGCCTTCATGCGATACGCAACATAAGCGGCGTAGTCTTCTTTATAACCAACGAGCCGCGCGCCTTCGAGTGTGTAGAGCTTTTCCTGTCCCGACAACTCCTGGTAGTTCGGCAGTTTGACGCTGAAGTTCACCTTGTTCGCGAACCATTCCGAAATACGCTGAGGCGCGGCTGTTTCCACTTCCAGTGGCAACTGTCCGCGCGTGCGGCGCAGGTGCGTCTCCGCGGCCATCAACGCAAAACTCGAAGGCTCCCGACGCTCCGGATGACTCATGCCGCGCCAGATCACGATCGGAAGGATCAAAACGAGCAACGCCGCGGCAATCGCGAGTCCCCATCGCAAACGCGAGCGCTGAACCACGGGCAGCGAGGCTCCGTTCAACGTCTCCTGAACTTTCGCCCGCAACTCCGGCGGCGCGACATGCAGTGGTCCACTTTCGCGGATCGCGTTGATAAACGAAAGCTCACGCTCAAAGATCGCCGCGCACGACTCACACTCGCCCAAATGCGTTTCGACAGCAACCCGTTCATCACCTTGCAACTCGTTGTCGAGATACAGGTTCAAACGTCTACAAATGTCTTCACAATTCTTCATGTATAAACTCAGACGGCGCGCACTCGGCTGCGCGGCTGCCAACCCGCAAGCGAGTCACGAAGTTTTGCACGAGCACGGCCCAAACGCGACATCACCGTGCCTGCCGGACAGTCCAGCACCATCGCGATCTCCTGATACGTGAATCCCTCAATATCACGCAACACAACAATCTCTCGGTACGCTTGCGGAAGTTTCTCGATCGCCGCCCGCACCTGTTCTCGTTCCAACTTCCTTAAATAAACAACGTGCGGATTCCCGGCAGCGTCCTCTGCCTCGTTCGTCTCCAACTCGACGAACCGTGGTCCACTCTGGTTATGGCGCAACTGGTTGCGCCACGCATTTCGCATGATGACAAACAACCACGCTTTCAGATTGCTGTTTGGCTGCGGCTGGTTGGCCGCGCTCGTGGCTCGCAGGTAAGTTTCCTGGACCAGGTCTTCCGCTTCGGTCGCGTCGCGAGTCAGAGTCATAGCGTAACCATAGAGCCCATCGATGTGCTCCAGGGTTTGAAGAGCTGAATTGCTGATTGGACCGTCCATCGCTCGGCGTCAAATTCGAGAAGCCATTCTAGATTAACACTTAAGTCGTTGAAAAATTCCCGGGAATAAATCGGCGGGTCGCGTGTTATTCCGAACATGAATAACCCGAAAAGAATGAAAGTGCTTCTGATAGCGATTTTTCTGCTTTCAACGGCCGCGATTTTGGTAGTGACCGAAGCGGCTCGCGCACAGCAACAGCGCCCGTCGTCGTTCACGCCTGTGATCGAGGAACCATTTGATGTTGTGCGAGCCCGCGACAAAGCCGCGAAAACCAGCGTTGCAGCCGCCCACCAGCGGCTGCTTGAAGAACGTTACGACCTTGGCCGGCGCGTCGACGAAAACGTGCGTATGACGCGAGGCAAGCCGATTCCCGTCGGGCCGACTGCGAAACTTAAAGGCGGCCTGACGTGGGATCGGATAGGACAAATGACACCGGCGCAGATCCGCGAACAGGACGTCTTCCCTTACCTGCCGCTGCCGCACGTCAATCATCCGGTCGGCGGGATGGTTTTTCCGCAGATGGAGATCAAACAGTTGCCGCGTGTCGAACGTTTCGACATGGATTTCGATCTGCCCGAGCACTTTCTGCCGGAGTTTCCGCCCGCCGTGTTTTTGACGACGCGAAAAGATCTCGGCGACGTTTCCAAGGGCCAACTGATCACGACGAACAACTTCTACGAACTGTTCAACGGCATTCTGAATCCGAAACAACTCGAAGGTCTGCGACTGCTGGTCACGCAGTTTCCGCAACAGCAGTTCAATGCGACCGCCGATCGCAAGACTGAACGTGCTGACGGAATGCTCGGCGTTGCTTGTTTCGACTGTCACGTCAACGGTCACACGTCGGCAGCGTTTCACCTCGTCGGCGATATTCGCCCGCAGGAGAATCGACGCCGGATCGAGACGCCGTCGCTGCGTGGCGTGAATATTCAACGGCTTTTTGGTTCACAACGCGCGCTAAAGAGTATCGAGGACTTCACCGAGTTTGAACAACGCGCGGCGTATTTCGACGGCGACCCGCTCACCGCAACGAAGAAAGGAGTGAACGTGTTGGAGCGCGGTTCGCAGGTGCATTTCATGTCAGAGTTCCAGGCGTTGCTCGACTTCCCGCCGGCGCCAAAGCTGAATGTGCTCGGCCGCTTGAATCGCGCGCAAGCGTCGCAGAGCGAGATTCGTGGCGAGGATCTTTTCTTCGGCAAAGCGCAGTGCAGCCAGTGTCACCAGGCGCCGTTTTATACCGACAACCTGATGCACGATCTCGCGGTCGAACGTTTCTACAAACCGCGTATGGAAGGCGGCATGTTGATCACTGCGCAAGGCGCGATCAAGACGTTTCCGTTGCGCGGCATCAAGGAGTCGCCGCCGTACTTGCACGACGGACGTTTGCTCACGCTCGAAGACACGGTTGAGTTTTTCAATCTCGTGCTCGAGTTGAAACTCAACGCGCAGGAGAAAAAAGATCTCGTCGCGTTCATGCGCGTGCTGTGATATTTTCTCGGAGTGATCCGTGTTTCCCTGCTGGTCGCCGTCTTCTTTATTCATGCCGTAACAACTACGGCTTTTCCGAAACTTGTTCCGCATCACATCACCCTGGCCAACGGGAAGGAGTTCGATCTTAACCTTCCCGAAGGTTTCGGCATCGCTGTCGCCGCGCAGGGATTGAAGCGCGTGCGTTTCATGGCGCGCAGCGTGGACAATCGAATCTTCGTCACGGACATGTATAACCTCACCGATAACAAGCGTGGGGTCGTCTACATTCTTGACGACTTTGATCCGGTGAAGCGTGAGTTCAAGAAGGTGACGAAGTTTCTCACCGGCTTGCGCAATCCGAACAGCGTCGCTTTTTACACGGACGCGGCGGGCACGAACTGGTTCTATCTCGCTTTGACGGATCGACTGGTCCGGTATCGGTATGAGGCAGGCAGCGTCGCGCCGTCTGGTGAGCCGGAAGTGCTGGCGAAGTTTCCTGATTATGGGTTGGGATACAAGTATGGCGGCTGGCACCTGACGCGCACGATCGTCGTCGGCGACAACGGAAAGATTTACGTGTCGGTCGGCAGCAGTTGTAACGCGTGTGAAGAGAAGGAAGAGGTGCGGGCGACGATCGTCGAGATGGATGCTGACGGAAAGAACCAGCGTTACTACGCGCGGGGTTTACGCAACGCCGTCGGGCTTCGCTGGATTGATGGACGCTTGTGGGCCACGAACATGGGATCGGATCATCTTGGCGACAACCGTCCGGCTGACACTTTCTACTCGATTGAGGGTGGAAAGAATTACGGCTGGCCGTATTGCTTTCAAGCCGGCGCTCGTGTTTTCTCCGATCCGAAATTCAATCTCGGGAGTAAGAAACTCGATTGCCGGCAAGTTCCCGCGGCGCACACGCCATTTCCCGCCCACAGTTCGCCCCTCGGTCTCGAATATTTCGACTCGACGAGCGATCCATCTCTCGCCAACTCCTTCCTCGTCGCCCTCCACGGCTCGACTAAGCGAACACTGCGACGCGGTTACAGAGTAGTGCGCATAGAAGAATCGAAAAGCGGCGCAGTCGAAGACTTCATCAACGGCTTCTTCGACGGCACAAAGATCAACGGCCGCCCCGCGGATATTTTTAGTTTCGGTAAGGATGCGTTTCTGCTGACTGACGACTATTCCGGCGTGATTTATTACGTCTATCGAAAGTCGTAGCTTTCGGTGAGGAACAGACATACTTTAGTTCATCAGTATCCTGCGGAGACGGCGGGATTTTCTACAGTTTTGTAATCATGGTTTAGCAGTCGCAGCCCGAGGGTTATTTTTGCAGCGTACCTTCTCATCCTTTCTGGCGGGCCCGTACGTAATGCTCACTACTACTTCCTCACCTCCATCACCGCGACTCGATTGGGTTCGGATAGTTATCCCGTGTAGGTTGTCGAAGTAAAGCCAAACGTGTGGCGGGTTTTCAATCTCAGGGAAAGGAAAAATTTCGCGTCGCTCGTATTTTGGGGTATCTAACTCAAGTTCTTGCAAAAGAAAACCAGGAGTTGGATTGACTATTAGTTCGATTAGAGTGTCCTCAGGGACATTCCATCCTGAGCTTGATGCATCACACCTCCCGTCCGCATATTGCGCGACAACTCGCTCATGGGTAGTTTCATACGTTACAGTTCGTAATTCACGCCGAGCGGGCCCTAGCAACGCCTCTACATCCTTTCGATTAGATTGCAACGGTACCAGACCGCGCCAGGACTTCCTGCGAGCAGAGCCTCGACTGCTGATAATGTCTTCGCAATCGGCCGGAGAAGGATAATAAGTAACATGCTTAATCTCATCATTGAGTTCGTCAACCGTGTACGTTATCCCTTCCTTAGCGTTGTCGTATTCGAATGTGTTGGGAAATGGGCTGATGGGAGTCCTCCGGAAGTTTGTCATGTCGATCTTTAGATCGGAGACTTTTCGCTTGGCGGTTGGCTCGACGAAGATTGACATGACAATGTTTTCATCAGCCAAACATTTGCAATTATCCTTTCCTAATGTCACGTAAAGGCCCTTGCATGATCCATCGCGGAAATCAAAACTGACCCGTTCATCGTTGAGTTCGTAATCTCCCCATTTGTCTGGTTTTCCGAAACGGCGCTCAACATCAGCACGTGTGGATTTCAACGGAATGATCCCCCGCCAGCCCTTGGCAATTGAGTCGTTCGGTAGCAGGAGCAATCCAATAACTGCAAACAGCTTTAATTTCATAAGCGCCTCACCTTTTGTTGCGATACTGATTCAGTGGCCGGAACCCACAATGAAGGTTTGCAATGGCATGAAAGTAGGTGCTGTAACCATCAGCTTTAGACCATTTACCCCTTCCGGACCCTGGAAAATAATTGGGATCGAAAATGTTTGCACTCCCGTCCGGAAAAACCTTGATAGCGTCTGCTGCATATGACGTCTTTTTAAGAGCCCTTGCCAGTTGCTCGTCGGAGTATCCACTACCAGCGAGGTGGAACAGTTCCTGTACAAGGTTATTTGCGTCCAAGAAAATTTGCTGATCACCTCTCCGGAGAAACACCGCTGCTGTCGAGTCCTTGATGTTGCCCCATGCACTCGCCTCACCACGACTCCAGGGCGGGGGATTCCTCGTAAACAGATCATGCTTCTTGGGCTGATCAAAGAACTGATTCAAAGTATCCATTAAACTCCCGCCTTTCCCTTTTGAAAGTTGGTTGAGAATTGTCTCAGCGAACTTAATGCAATCTGGCTCGCTGAGAATAGCGTCCGCAACCTTAGAAATGCCTGCCTCGTTGAAGGTGTTAGGATCCTCCGAATCGATCTCGTCGAACGGCGTCAGGTTAAAGCTGATTCGAGTAAGATATTGTATTTCATTCGCTCCAATACCAAAGGGATTCTGGTTCCCAGGCTGCGGATTCCGAGTGAACTGTCGAAGTGTTGGAGGTGTTGTGGAAGTCGAAGACGGAACGGGACTCTTCGTCATGAAGATTCCAATGTTCGCGAAACTGCTCTCTAGTCCAGTGGTTGAGAGCAGTAGGTTTCCGACCATTCCGGTGCTAACGGCACCAAAAACCTTGCTACAATTGGTTCGAACTCCATCCAAGCTGCAACCTGTCGCAAGATTATTAGCGTTCGTAAATGAGTTCCAACTCACGCCGCCATAGGTTGCTCCGAAGAAAGGTATGTTCGGTGGTGGTCCACTTGTTGGCGGTTGAACGTTCTGAATCACCGCGCCAAATGGATCGACAGCTTTGCCGTCTTCCTGCAAACCTGTAACATCTCGCCGCACTTCGCTAACAATCGGATTGCCATTGCTGTCTTTCGTCTGCATCGGGAAAGCTAAACCGTTCGCCGGAACGTAGGTGATGTCTTGATTCCCCGAGGCATCGAGCTTCGTTAGAACCGTTCCCAATACTGTCGATCGAATCAAGTAATTGGCTTTCGTAATTTGCCCCGTCGTAACT
>DASTTB010000007.1:0-15159 GCA_035760365.1 Pyrinomonadaceae bacterium | reverse complement strand
CGGCGGCATAGCCGCTGGCAGACTCGCCCGGGGGGCCAACCAGGGCATAGCCAATCAGGGCACAGCCCGAACCGGGGGCATAGCCAGGGGCTCGCAGAACGTCACGCATAAGTAGTTGCGGAGCAGTGGGATGGCTCATGTCGCAAGCCATATGGCTCATGTCGCAAGCTAATAGCTCGTGTCGCAAGCTAATGTGGATCATGTCGCAAGCCATATGGCTCATGTCGCAAGCTAATATGGCTCGTGTCGCAAGCTAATATGGCTCGTGTCGCAAGCTAATTTGGCTGATGTCGCAACTTAATTGAGAAAAAAATGCTCCGGCGATTGGTGCGATGCGGCTATGCCGCCGGATGTGAGGCGGGGCTAGGCCCCGCCGTTCGATGAATTTTGAGATGGGGCTGTGCCCCCGGTTCGGGCTCTGCCCTCGTCGCAAACTCAGATGAAACGGAAAATAACGCGGCGGAAGTTTCTGGTGGATGCCGGCGCGACCGCCGCGAGTCTCCCCCTCGCCGCTTCTTTGTTGCACGCGAGTGCTTTCACTGCTGCCGATGAAGAACTCCTGTTGTGGTACGACAAGCCGGCGCAGGAATGGACCGAAGCGCTGCCAATCGGAAACGGCCGGCTCGGCGCGATGATCTTTGGCGGCACCGCCGTCGAACAACTCCAGCTAAACGAAGACACGCTTTACGCCGGATCGCCTTACGATCCGAACAATCCGGCCGCCCTCGCCGCCCTGCCCGAAGCGCGGCGCCTCATCTTCGAAGGCAAGTACAAAGAAGCGCACGATCTGGTCGGCGCCAAGATGATGGCTCACCCGATCAAGCAGATGCCTTACGAACCGGTCGGCGACCTCAAACTGCTCTTTCCGCAACACCAGAACCCCACAAACTACAGACGCCAACTCGACCTCAACACCGCAATCGCCAGCGTCTCTTACACCGTCGGTCCAACGACTTTCACGCGCGAGATGTTTGTCTCGCCGGTGGACCAGATCGTCGTGGTCCATCTCACCGCGGACCAGCCCGCGCAGTTGAACTTCACCGCCGTCTTCGAAACGCCACAGAAAGCGACTGTCTCAACTGACACTTCGCAAACCCTCGTCTTGAGCGGCCAAAACGGCGACGCCTTCGGCATCAAAGGCGGACTCAAATTCGAGGCCCGCGCCCACGTACTCGCTCGCGGCGGCGAGACAAAAGCCGAAAAAGATCGCATCGTCGTCAGTAACGCGGATTCAGTCGTGCTCTTGATCGCGGCGGCCACCAGTTATCAAAACTATAAAAACATCAACGAAGATCCGCGCACGTTGACGACCAGCTATCTGCGGTTCGCGCGATCAAAGCCGTTGCGGACAATGCGAACGATGCACATTCGCGAACACCAGCGACTGTTTCATCGCGTCAAACTCGATCTCGGAAAAACGCCCGCCGCCGATCTGCCAACAGACCAACGCCCGTCGCAGTTTCTCAAAGGTCTGGATCCGCATCTCGCGACGCTCTATTTCCAGTACGGCCGTTATCTCCTGATCTCGTCCTCGCGTCCCGGCTCGCAGCCCGCGAACTTGCAAGGCATCTGGAACCACCTGATGACCCCGCCGTGGGAAAGCAAGTACACGATCAACATCAACACGGAGATGAACTACTGGCCCGCGGAAACGACGAACCTGTCCGAGTGCCACGAGCCGCTGCTGCGAATGGTTTCGGAACTCGTGGAGAACGGCTCGCGCACCGCGCGTGTTCAGTACGGCGCTCGCGGCTGGGTGTGTCATCACAACACCGATCTGTGGCGACAGACCGCGCCGATCGATGGTCCACTCTGGGGCTTCTGGCCCACCGGCGGCGCGTGGCTTTGCACGCATCTCTGGGATCACTATGAATTCACCGGCGACAAAGCGTTCCTGGCGCGCGCGTATCCGGTGATGAAAGGCGCGGCGGAGTTTTTCCTCGACACTCTCGTCGCGGAACCGAAACACAAGTGGCTCGTCACCTGCCCGTCGATCTCACCCGAGAATAAACATCCGAGTGACGTCGCGATCTGCGCCGGACCAGCAATGGACACTCAGATCATTCGCGATCTGTTCAGTCAATGCGTGCGCGCGGCTGAAATTCTGAACCTCGATAAAGACTTCGTCGCGCGTTTGAAAGAAACAGAACGGCGTCTACCGCCGATGCAGATCGGCAAAGCCGGCCAACTTCAGGAATGGCTCGACGACTGGGATCTCGAAGCGCCTGAGCGACAACATCGTCACGTCTCTCATCTTTACGCTCTGTTCCCGAGCAACCAGATCACCGCGCGTCGCACGCCCGATCTCTTCGCGGCGGCGCGAAAGACGCTCGAGTTGCGTGGCGACGTGGGAACGGGTTGGAGCCTCGCGTGGAAGATCAACTTCTGGGCCAGGTTGCGCGACGGCGATCGCGCGTATGTGTTATTGCAAAAAGCGCTGAGTCCTGTTTACGCAAAAGAGTTCCAGGGCGGCGGTGGCGTCTATCGCAACCTCTTCGACGCGCATCCGCCGTTTCAGATCGACGGAAATTTCGGCGCGACGTCGGGTATCACTGAGATGTTGTTGCAGAGTCACACGGGCGAGATCGAGTTGTTACCGGCGTTGCCGTCAGCATGGCCCAACGGATCAGTCACGGGACTGCGAGCGCGTGGCGGATTCGAGATCGATTTGTCGTGGAAGAACGGAACAGCCGATCGCGTTGTCGTGCGCAGCATGAATGGAAATCCGTGTCACATACGCTACCGCGACCACGTTATTCAGCTCCCAATCAAACGCGGCGAGACTAAGGCAGTCACGCTCAGTCTTTCAAAAACTCCGCTATAGCCGCATTCAAACGCTGAGACTCACATCCATTAGCGAGATGACCACAGTCGCCTTCGAGGTCGAGTAGTTTCGCTCCGAGCAACGAAGCGAATTGCACCGCGGGCTCGGGAGTTACGACGTGGTCCTGTTTCGCGACGACGACAAAAACCTTTGCCTTCACCGCCTTTGCCGCGCGTTCTAAAGATCCGCCAAACTCTTGAGATACATCGAGTTGCATCATCGCCTGCACCTGGCGAATCTTGTTGTTTGCGTCGAACCGCTGCGCATCCGCGCGCGCCTTCGCGAGATCCGCAAACACCTGTTCGCGCGTCTTGCGGCGGTTGTAATCGGTGGGCGTCGTGAGCAGTAACTCTCCAAACGCGAAGTCGAGATCGCGAGACGGATTGACGGTGTAGTTACCACCTTTCCAATCTCGATCGCGCATCAGCGCCTCGATCTGCGCGTGCCAGTGCATTAGATCGTAAGGGGCTAAACGAGGCGAGCCAACAATCGGAATCGCCTGGTCCATGAAGTTCGGATACGACACCATCCACTGAAACGCCTGCATTCCTCCCATCGAAATTCCGACCACAGCCTTCACACGATCGATATGCAGCACTTTCGTCAACAACTCGTGTTGCGATTCGACCGTGTCGCGCAAGGAGAACTTCGGAAAACGCATCCGCGGCTGAAGACGACTGTTCGACGGCGACGAAGACACACCGTTGCCGAGCGCGTCGATGGCGACGACGTAATAACGCGTGCTGTCGATCAGCTTCCCTGGTCCAACGCTTCCTTTGAGTTGTTCAGTGGTGCCGCCCGCCCACGTTGGAAAAAGGATGACGTTTGATTTGTCCGGCGCGAGCGTCCCGAAGGTTCGATAACCGATGCGGCACTGACGAATCACGCCGCCATTCTGAAGTTTGAGATCGCCGATGTTTGCAAACTGTTGCTCCTGCGCGAACGCAAGCGCGGCGAATAGCGGCAATAACAACAGCGCCGCGAGAATGTTTCTCTTCATTTTTGAAACACGAGATTGTCTACCAGGACCATGCCTTGCGACGGGGTGCATTGATTACAGTAGGCACTGATACTCACGGCGGTTAATTTCTTCAGCACGTTCTTGGTGTCAACGCGATCGTCGGGCTGCACCCACGTCGGTTGCGCCAACCCTTTCAAAGGAATCAGGTAAGTGTTGAGTCCGGGTTTGAGGCGGATGGGCAGTTGCGGAAAGCCGGCGGTGAGATTGATTCCTTGTCCGTGGCTGATGAATTCGACACGCAGCGAGTCCGTGCCTGTCGCGTAGAGTTGAAGCGATAGTTGCTTGTAACCGCTGACGTCGTCCGCGACGGGTTTTCCGTCTTTCATCGGCCGCCCCTGGATCTCGAGCGTCACGTTGGCCCATCCGTTTGGACCATAAAGATTGTAGTCAAATGCAGCGAGGTGGTTCTGTGGATTCTCCTTGAGTACGATCAACTCGGGCGCGCCGGGTGACGCATTCGCGAGTCCTTTGAATTTGACTGGCGTAGATTCGTGGCCCGTGAAGATCTGGACCAACCCGCCGCCGTTCGCGACCGCGCGTCCGTTTTCCGCCTTCTCGAAATCCGCGTAGACAAACTTGTCGCCAAACTTGTCGCCAAACTTGTCGCCGTCCTGCGCGAGCGAAGCGCCGTAGGCAATGACCGACACTGAAAGCAAGGCAATCATGAACAAGGTGACGAGTTTCATGATTCGATTTCCTCCCAATTTCCTGTTGTTGCGGAACGAAATACCGCGTCTATCACCGTCATGTTGTGGATTGCGTCTTCAAGCGGGATCGGCTGTTCGCGGTTCTCGCGAATCGCTTGTGAGAACAGCGTTCCCTGGATCTCATACTGATCGCACGTCGGGATTTCGATTGTTTCAGCACTCTTGCCGGTCAGATCGTTGCCGGTATCGAACACGATCTGCGTCGGACGATCGTTCGGCGCGTTGAACGGAATCACGACCTCGAGCCGTCCTTCGGTGCCGAGAAAAAACATTCGTTGATACGGCGCGAGCTGAGTGCTGCACGTGAACGTCGAGTGACCTTGCGCGAAATCGAGAACTGCCGTCGTCAAAGAATCCGTGCCAAACACCGGATCGCGCTCGATCATTCCGAGCACACGCCGCGGCTCCGCGTCGTACATGAAACGAGAGATCGTGATCGGATAACAACCGATGTCCATCAAAGCACCGCCGCCAAACTCGAGCTTGTTGCGAATGTTATCCGGATCGGGATTGAAGTAAGAAAAGAAACCTCCGATCGATCTCAACTCACCTATCCTGCCGGAACGGATCAGCCGGCGCGTTTCGAGCCATTGCGGGTGCGTGCGCACCATGAACGCTTCCTGGATCCTTACCCCGGTGCGATCGCGAACTTCGATCAGCGCCCGCGCTTCGCCGGCGTTCAACGCGATCGGCTTTTCGCAGAGCACGTGTTTGCCGGCCTCGGCAGCGCGGATAGTCCATGGAACGTGCAAGTGGTTCGGCAGCGGATTGTAAATTACTTCGACGCCTGGGTCCGCGAGCAGTTCTTCATAACTGCCGTACGCGTTTGCGATGTTCAACTCCGCGGCTGCTTCTTTCGCTCGCGCGTGATCGCGTGAAGCGATAGCCGTGATCTCACACCACGGACTGCGCTGCATCGCAGGTATCACCCTCGCGAGTGCGATCTTTGCAGTTCCTAAGATTCCCCAACGTACTCTATCGATCATCGTTAGCCACAAAGAGGCACAAAAAGCACAAGAGGCACAAAGAGGAACAACAAGAACGCTAAAAGACTTCAAAAAACTTTTTTGTGATTCTTGTGCCTTTTCGTGGCTCAAAAAGCGTCGTAAACCGAACGTACCTGAAGCCGTTTGCGAAATTCTTCCAACGAAATCGGCTTCGTCGAACGATACTGCACTGTCATCTCGCGTCCAGGCGCGAGGTTGAAGAAGTTGTCCGAAAAGTGCCCGTCATGATCCGGCACAGCAAGATAGACGGCTTTCGCGAACTTATCCGCCGAAACTTTCACGACAAACTTTCCGCGCTCCTTCGCAGCGACTATCTCCGGCGTGATCGCAGGCTTCGACAAAGCGAGATCTTTGTACGGCGCGAAGAAAAAATCGTGACTGGAAGCAGCTTTTCCGTTCACCAGCAACTCCGCGTAAACAAACGCCTTCTTCTTATCGGTTCCTTCGAGTAGCTCCGACACTTTCAGATCGACATACGAACGGCTCGTTAACCCGGCGATGCTTACGTCGCGATCGATCGTCTTCAGCACAGCGCCGTCAAAACCCATCAGCCTCACTTTGATCTTCGCCGGAACCGCGTTGACGCGATCCGAGACGACATACATGTGCAGAGTTCCGTCCTGCATCGTCGGGCTGATGAGCAGGTCGTTGTAAAAGCGGCGCGCGTAGTACTGCAACGCTTTCCAGCGTCCGAAATAGTCGATGCTGGACCACGAAGCGACCGGCCAGCAATCGTTGATCTGCCAGTAAAGCGCGCCCATGTTATGCGGCATGATGCGTCGCAGGTGTTCCGTGCCGAGCGCGATTCCCTCAGCTTGCAGGACCTGGCTCATGTACAGGAACGATTCGAAATCCTTCGGCTTGGGATACTCGCGCAACATGTACTCACGAATCAGCTGGTTGCCGCGCGGGTGACGTTGATGCGCCAGCATGACCGGCGACTCGATGTCGCGCTCGTTTGGAAGCGTGTAGTATTTGACCGTCTCGATATTCGGAAACGACTGAAACCCGTACTCGCTCATGAATCGCGTCCGTTGTTTTTCATACTCGCTGAATGGCTTCTCGGCGTGCCAGACTTCCCAGTAATGCACGTCGCCGCTGCGCTTCGAATCGGGATCGTCTTTGAGCCCGCCGTGCGGCGAGCTGGGCCAATAAGGACGCGACGGATCGTAAGCGTCACAAACTTCCTGCAACACGCCGTGAAAGATCTTGACGTAGTCATCCCAGATCGACGCTGGTAGCTGTTGGCGCCAGCCCCAGTTTCTCCACGCAGTTTCGACTTCGTTGTTGCCGGCCCAGATGACGATGCTCGGATGATTTCGCAACCGCTTCACATTGTCGATCGCTTCCGCGCGCACGTTGTCGAGAAACGGCTGGTCGCCCGGATACATGCTGCAAGCGAACATGAAATCCTGCCAGATGAGGATGCCCAGCTCGTCGGCCATCTCGTAAAACTCGTCGGTTTCGTAAATGCCGCCGCCCCAGATGCGCAGCATGTTCATGTTGCTGTCGCGTACGGATTCGAGCATGTAGCGATACTTTTCGGTCGTGATTCGCGTCGGGAAACTGTCGGACGGAATCCAGTTTCCACCTTTGGCAAACACCGGAACGCCGTTGATTACAAACATGAAACTCTCGCCTGCGTTATCGCGTTCGCGGCGCAGCTCCAATGTTCGCAGACCCGTGCGCGTGGTCGCTTCGTCGGTGAGTTTTCCGTTGACCGTGCTGCGCGCGCGGAAGGTGTAGAGTGGCTGAGCGCCGAGTCCGTTGGGCCACCACAACGAAGGCCGCGCGACGGTGAAGTTGAATGTGACTTTGTTCGTTCCCTTGTTGAGTTTGACTTCCTGTTTGCCCGCGACGGCTTTGTTCGTGACGTTCTCGAGTTCGACTGTTGCCGTACCGGCGTCGTTCGCTTCGATCTCGACGTTCGCCGTCATCTGCGCCACATCGGTGGAGATCTTATTGGCGACGATTTGCAGATCGCTGATTCGCGCGTCGTCCCACGCCTGCAAGGAAACCGGCCGCCAGACGCCGCTCGTGACGAACCGCGGACCCCAATCCCAACCGTAATGGTACGGAGCTTTGCGCGTGTGCGGCGACGTCTTTTCTCCCTGATCGTTTGACGCCGGAAGTTGATAACTCATCTTCGCCATCAACGGCAGGATCTCGTTGATCGGCGAACGAAAAACGATCCGCAGAACGTTGTCGCCTGCTTTCAACGCCGGTTTGGCATTAACACGCCACGTGCGAAACATATTGTCGGCGTTCAACACGACCTGATCGTTCAGAAACACCTGCGCGTAAGTGTCGAGGCCTTCGAAGACGAGTTCGATGTTTTCGCGTGCGATCGTCTGCGGCGTGACTTTGAACGTCGTCTGGTATTCCCAATTCGTCTTTCCGATCCACTGCTGGCTCTTCTCGTTGTCGCGATAAAACGGATCTTCGATCAACTTGTTTGCAAGCAGATCGGTATGAACGCAGCCTGGAACAGTGGCGTTGTGCCAATCAGTTTTTCCGGCTTCGCGGAACTGCCAGCCCGCATGAAGCGGCATTACTGTTTTACCGTTGCGCGCGGTGTTTCGTGCCGTTTGACCGCTCACAGTAACGAGTGGAAGAAGGATCAGGATCGGGCAAAGCCACCAGTGGAGTTTTGTGCTCAAGAGTGAACTCTCCGAAAAATAATATTTTGCTTTCTGAATTCGCGCCTGATAAAAGATGCGCGTGCTGAAGCGAACCGGACGACTGATCACGCTGCTATTGGCCGTCGCTATTTTGCCTCATCTGTCAAATCTTACGACAGAAGCAAAGAGTCTAAGCATTACACAGACGGCGGTCCAAGAACAAAAACCACTCGACCTGGCCGCGCGCTTTCGACGAATTCGCCGCGGCATCAATCTAAGCCACTGGTTCTCGCAAGCTGCCAATTACTCCAAGACGCATCTCGAAACTCATACCACCGCGCAGGACATCGCGCTGATCAAGTCGATGGGTTTCGATCACGTTCGCTTTCCGCTCGAGCCCGCGCCGTTGCTCGCCGATACTCCCGATCCGTCGATTCTTAACGCTGCGTACCTGGCGCAGGTCGATCGCGCGCTCGACATGATTTTGAGCAACGGTTTGGCCGTGATCGTCGACATTCATCCCAGTGACGAGTTCAAACTGAGAATGAATCGGGATGAACGTGGAGTCGAAGCGTTTGCAAAATTCTGGCGCACTTTCGCGTCGCACTTGTCGAAGCGAGATCCCGATTCGGTGTTTCTCGAAGTCATCAACGAACCGATGGTCGAGGATGGCTATCGCTGGTACGGCATACAGGCGAAACTGATCTCCGCGATCCGCGCGGGCGCTCCCCAACACACGATCATCGCCGCCGGTCATCGCTGGTCGGGGCTCGGCGAAATGCTCGCGCTCGAGCCTTATGCGGATGCAAACATCATTTACAACTTCCATTTTTACGAGCCGTTCGCCTTCACGCATCAGGGCGCAACGTGGGCTGGTCCACACCTGTCGTACTACAAAAACATTCCGTATCCGTCATCGCCCGACGCAGTGAAACTCGTGCTCGACACGGTTCCTGACGAGCCGGCGAAGTACAACCTGCTTCGTTACGGCGAAGACAACTGGAACGCCGGACGAATCGATCGCGAACTCGGCATGGCGGCCGCGTGGGCGGCGAAACATCGCGTCTTCATTACGTGTAACGAGTTTGGAACTTTTCGTCGTTACTCAAAGCCGCTGGATCGAACGGTGTGGACGCACGATATGCGAACCGCGCTGGAGAAACATGGTATCGGATGGACCATGTGGGACTATGCGGGCGGCTTCGCCGTGGTCGAGAAGGCCAACGGCCAGGCTCAGAGAAACACGGATTTGTTAAAAGCACTCGGATTGGCTAACTGAAAAAACTATGAACCACAAAGAGGAACAAAAAGCACAAAAGGTACAAGAAGTTGGACTGAGGGTAGTCCCGCTTTTCGGTTTTTTTGAGACACGGTCATTCCGTATTCCTGTTTTGTGCCTCTTGTGCCTTTTGTGCCTTTTTGCGGCAAAAGTGAGTCTCGCTAACTCGCGTCCCGGAAAACGCGTCACATTCAACGCCGACTGGCGTTTTCAACTCGGCGACGTAACTAACGGCCAGGATGCGAGTCTCAACGATGCGCAGTGGCGGCAACTCGATCTGCCGCACGATTGGAGCGTCGAAGGCGAGTTTAGTGAAAAGCATCCTGCGGGAACGGGCGGCGGCGCGTTGCCGGGCGGCATCGCGTGGTATCGCAAGACGTTCACGCTTCCACTGACCACGCGCGGCAGACAGATCTTTATCGAGTTTGACGGTGTCTATCGAAACAGCGAAGTCTGGATCAACGGCCAGTATCTCGGAAAGCGTCCCTACGGCTACAGCTCGTTTCAATACGAACTGACGCCGCACCTCGTCTACGGCACGAAGCCGAACGTGATGGCGGTCAAAGTCGATAACTCACAACAGCCAAATTCACGGTGGTACTCAGGTTCCGGTATCTATCGCAACGTTTGGTTGACGACAGTCGATCCCGTTCACGTCGATCATTGGGGCACGTACTGGACGACGCCGGAGGTTAACAGTCAGTCGGCCACAGTCGTCCTTAAAACGAAAGTGAAGAACGGTTCGACAAGTGCTGCGCCAGTAAACCTGACGACGATAATAGAAGACGCAAACGGGCGAGACATCGTTCGCGTTACTGAGAACGGCATCGCGGTGCAAGGCGCTAACGCTGAAGTCAGTCAGACGTTGAAAGTTCCGTCGCCACAGCTTTGGTCAGACGAGCGACCGTACCTTTATCGAATAGTTTCGCAGTTAGAACAGGGCGGAAAGATCGTCGATCGCTACGAGACGCCGCTCGGGATTCGCACGTTCCGCTTCGACGTCGACAAAGGATTTTTCCTGAACGGCAAGCCTGTAAAGGTTCGCGGCGTTTGCAATCATCACGATCTCGGATCGCTCGGAGCGGCGGTCAACACGCGCGCGATCGAGCGACAGTTGGAAATGCTCAAGGCGATGGGCGTCAATGCGATTCGCACGTCGCACAATCCTCCCGCGCCTGAGTTGCTCGAGCTTACGGACCGCATGGGTTTCATCGTGATGGATGAAGCTTTCGACGTGTGGAAAAAAGAGAAGACGAAGTTTGACTACCACCTTGACTGGGACGAGTGGCACAAACGCGATCTCGAAGACATGGTGTTGCGCGATCGAAATCATCCGAGCGTGATCATCTGGAGCATCGGTAACGAAGTCGCCGAGCAATGGATCGATGGTCCGGAGGCGGGCAGGATCAGCAAACAACTCGTCGCCATCGTCAAGAATCTCGACAAGACGCGGCCGATCACCGCTGCGTGCAATAGCGTTCGCGAGCAGAACTCGTTGCTAACCGACGGCGATCTCGATCTCGTCGGCACGAATTACGATCACAAGAAGATCCCCCAACTGCAAAAGATGTTTCCCGGTAAACCGATTATCGGCACGGAGACAACTTCAGCGCTCGCGACTCGCGGCAGTTACGACATGCCGGCGGAGAAGATCCGTCGCTGGCCGCAAAAATGGGACGAACCGTTGAAAGACGGAAACGCGGACTTCACCTGTTCGTCTTACGACAATTGCAGCGCGCCGTGGGGATCGACGCACGAAGAAACGTGGAAGATCGTCAAGAAGCACGACTTCTTCTCCGGCATGTTTATCTGGACCGGATGGGATTACATCGGCGAGCCCACGCCGTATCCATGGCCGTCGGTGACTTCGTATTTCGGCATCATCGATCTCGCCGGTTTTCCGAAGAACACGTTCTACATGTACCAGAGCGAATGGACCGACACGGCCGTCCTGCACGTCTTTCCACACTGGAACTGGAAACAAGGCGAGCAGATCGACGTCGTCGCTTATTTCAACGCGGATGAAGTCGAGTTGTTTTTGAACGGGCGTTCGCAGGGAACGAGGAGAAAACAGGGCGACGAAGTGCAGGTGCTATGGAAAGTTCCGTACGAACCGGGTGTGTTGAAAGCAGTGTCGCGGAAGAATGGCCGCGTCGTGCTGACACGCGAGATAAGAACGGCGGAAGCACCGGCGCGGATCGAGTTGATTCCCGATCGCAAAACGATCAAGGCTGACGGCACGGACCTCTCGTTTGTGACCGTGAGAGTCGTCGATAAGAACGGAACGCTTGTTCCGACAGCGAACAACCTGATCAAGTTCGAGTTGACGGGCGACGCGACGATCGCGGGCGTGGACAACGGTTATCAGGCCAGTCACGAATCGTTCAAGGGCAAACAACGCAAGGCGTACAACGGAATGGCGCTCGCGATCATTCAGTCGAAACACCTTCCGGCTAAAAAAAGCCCGGGTCGAATCGTTTTGAAAGCTGTTTCAGACAATCTTCCGGCCGCCTCGGTTGTGATTAATGCTCGTTGATTCGATAGTATTGGCTGTGGACTAAACCGGTGCGACGCATAAACCTCAAAAAAGCGAATGTGGCCCGCGCGGACACCATCCGCTATATCAATCGTCAAATCGTGCTCAACTACGTGCGTGAGAAAGAACCGATCTCGCGCGCGGAGATCTCGCATGAGACCGCTCTCCAGCGTTCGACAGTTTCGCTAATCGTCGATGAACTAAAAACGCGCGGCCTGATTTACGAGGTCGAAGGTGAATCGACTGGTGGACGTCCGCCGACTCTGCTCCGCCTGCGCGCCGGTGCGTGCATGGCGATCGGCATTGACGTCGCTACGACGCACACGACGATGGCTGTTGCGGATCTCGTCGGTCGCGTTGTCGATAAAGAAACATTCGACACTGACCCGGACATGACGACAACGCTGCGCAAGATTGTTTCCGTCGTGCAGCGGTTCGTGAAGACTCACACGAACATCGAAGGCATCGGCGTTTGCGTTCCGGGTCTTGTCGATCCCGACACTGAGACGGTGATCTTTATTCCGCATTTCAAGTGGCGCAACTGGCCGCTCGCTTCCGAACTCAACAAGATCACCGGATTGCCTGTTACGGTGGACAACGACGCGAATGCGGCGGCACTCGCGGAGTTGTGGATGGGCCGTCCCGAGATTCGCGACGTGCGCGACTTTATTCTCGTGCTGGTCGAAGAAGGACTCGGAACGGGGATCATCTTCGATGGACAGGTTTATCAGGGAGTCGCTGGTGGAGCGGGTGAGTTTGGTCACATGACGATCGGCAAAGGCGCGCCGGTCGCGTGCGCGGCCGGCAGTGAAGAGTGTTGGGAAGCGTTCGCATCGGAACGCGCGGCGCTGGCGCGTTACAAACTGCGTCGAACAGATCTCGCCGGTGCTGATATTTCATTTCGAGACTTGATCGAGAACGCTTTCGCTGACGACGAAGATGCGAAGGAAGCGTTGATCGAAACAGCGCATTATCTTGGTTTGGGAATATCGAACTTGACCAAGGGGCTGAGTCCCGAAGCGGTGATCCTCGCGGGTGACATCGCGCGCGCCTGGCCGCTCATATCCAGCGAGTTGCGGCGGACACTGGCGGCGAGCAGTATTTGCAGCGGTCTGCCGTCGACTCCGGTCTTTGCGTCAACACTTGGCGATCACACGCGGCTGATGGGTGCGTTGAGTCTCGTCCTCGCGAGAAAATTTTCTTCAGTTGTCCCGGCCTAGAATTCAGATTTTCGGACGGCTCCCAAAAATTCCAATCACGATCCGATCACCACCCAGGTTGACGGCCATCTCCAACCTTAGTTTTACTTGGGTTTCTGAGGCTTTTGCCCGGTCATGCGGCAGAAGTTATAGCGGCATCACTGTTGCTTATCGAAAATCCGAACTGCCAACCCGTGCGGTTCGCGCGGAATGCTTTAAAGAAAACTTGGGTTTTTATTAGAAAATCTCTTGACAAAGATTTCGCGTGGTAGTACTAAGGCTTCTGCCCGGTCATGCAACAAACCGTTAGCCATTGAAGTCAGCTGGATTTTGGTTTGATATCCCTGCCGTTCTTGCAGGTGGTCCCGGATCACTTGCGACGTTTTGCTTTTAGTAAGTCAAGTAGCACTTTTGGTTTTCAAACCAGATAGCTGGGACGTGACTGTTCAAGCCTGAGTAAGTACGAAAATCTTCGCTCCGTTCGGAGGAGAGTATGACTCGACCAAGCAAGCGCAGGCTATACGCAACGCTAATCGCTTCCATCTTTGTTTGTTCCCTTACCATCCTGACGAGTGTTGTTCCGGTAGCTGCACAGAATACCGGTAGCGCGACGTTGCGCGGCACCGTCAAAGATCGACAGGGAGCCGTCGTCAGTGGCGCCGCTATCACGCTCATCAATGAGCGCACCCAGGAAGAGCGCCAGGCAAAGACCAGTGAGGATGGAACATACACGTTCCCTGCACTCTCGCCCGGCACCTATACGCTGAAAGCCGAGCTTCAGGGCTTCAAGACCTCCGTGCAGAACAATGTCGCGATCGAGACGAGCGGCACGCAGGGCATCGACCTCGTTCTCGAGGTCGGCGCGCCGACGGAAACGGTTACCGTCACCGCCGGCCCTGAGCAACTACAAACCGAAACGGGCGCTCGCGAGAACACGATCAATTCCAAGACGATCGATAACCTCTCGATCGTTAGCCGCAGTTCGCTCGAGCTGCTGCGCATCCTTCCCGGCGTTGTTGCTCCCGACAACACCTCGCTCGAAAGTATCGCTTTCGGCGGCGGCGCGAACGCGAACTCGCAGTATCACGTCAACGGTTTGCGCGGTGAGCAGAACAACGTAACCATCGACGGCTCGCGCATGATCGACATCGGTTCAAACAACGGAACCGTTATCACCGCGAACCCGGACATGGTCCAGGAAGTCAAAGTTCAGACCAGTAATTACGCCGCCGAGCACGGAACCAGCGCGGTGCAGATCAGCGCGACGACGAAGGGTGGCAGCAACGAGTTTCATGGCTCTCTCTACGACTACATGCGCCACTACAAGTTCCAGGCGAACGATCGCTCGAACAGTATCAATAACGTGGTGCGCCCGCAGAGCAAGTACAACTATCCCGGCGGTAACGTTGGTGGTCCAATCATTATCCCGGGAACGGGCATCAACAAGAATCGCGACAAGCTCTTCTTCTTCGTCGGCTACGAGCGCTACTACCAGCAGGTTGACGAAGGTTCCAATCGCTTCACCGTTCCGACTCTGAAGCAACGCCAGGGCGACTTCAGCGAGTTCACGAACGTAACGGTTCCTGCCGGTTGTACGTCGGGCGGCGTGGTCGGCAACAACAACAACAACAACGACCTCGCGCCGGGTGGCAATCTTGCTCCCTGCGCGCATCCGTTTGGTAAAGCGCTTTTGAACCTGTTCCCGTTGCCGAACCTACAGGCGGCGCCGGGCCAGCCCAACTACGTGTACAGCGTGTTGCGGCCCAACGACAGAAACCAGCTCACCACGCGTTTTGACTACGCGATCAGCGACAAGACGAAACCGTATGTCCGTTTTGCTCGTGAGTATGAAGAGCAGGGCTTCCCGCGTGGCTTGTGGTGGGATTCTTCGAACTACGAACTTCCCGGCAAGCTCACCAGTAAGAACCTCGGCCGCTCAGTCGTCGTGAACCTGACCAACATCAT